>NZ_JBKEGY010000051.1:0-4870 GCF_046710285.1 Reinekea sp. | reverse complement strand
ACCGCAACGTCTTCGTCAACATCCAGTGCCTTCATTAAGCTTTCAATAAAGTTTGATGATTCAGCCTCTTGCTTTTCTAACGCGTCTTCAACAGTCATTACGTTAATGGCCCAACCAGTCAACTCAGAGGCAAGGCGAACATTTTGACCGCCCTTCCCAATAGCCTGAGCTAAGTTATCAGCTTGCACCGCAACATCCATAGAATGAGTGTCTTCATCAACAATCAATGACTCAACCTCTGCTGGCGCCATTGCGTTAATGACTAACTGTGCAGGGTTATCATCCCACAAGATAATATCAACTCGCTCATCGTCTAAGTCATTTGAAACCGCCTGGACCCGAGCTCCACGCATGCCGACGCAAGCGCCAACTGGATCAATCCGCGCATCCTTGCTTTTAACAGCAATCTTAGCGCGCTGACCGGGATCCCGAGCCGCGCCCTTGATTTCGATAATTCCTTCTGAAATTTCAGGCACTTCAATTTCAAACAATTTAACTAACATTTCAGGTGTAGCGCGAGACACTAAAAGCTGCGGACCACGAGTCTCTTCTCTAATACCCAGCAAAATAACTCGAGTTCGGTCATTAATACGAAATATTTCTCGTCCAACAAGCTCTTCACGAGGCAGCATACCTTCGGCATTTTCACCGAAATCTACCACAATATGATCTCGTGTTACCTTTTTAACAGTTCCGTTAAGTAGCTCACCAACACGATGCTTAAAGCGATTGACAACCAACTCACGTTCAGCATCCTTTACACGCTGAACAATAACTTGCTTAGCCGTTTGTGCCGCTATACGACCAAACACAATATTCTCGACGCTTTCTTCGAACGTATCACCTACTTTCAACGTCGGATCTTTTTCGATCGCCTCTTCAGTCGTAAACTGAGTACCAAGTTCAGCCATAACATCGTCTGCAACAACGTCCCACCAACGAAAAGAATCATAATCGCCTGTCTCTCTATCGATCACCACGCGAATATTAGCGCCCTCTTCGTAGCGTTTTTTTGTTGCTGTTGCCAATGCCTGCTCAATCGCTTCAAAAATTATCTCTTGGTCCACACCCTTTTCATTGGATACGGCCTCTGCAACCATTAAAATTTCTTTACTCATTTAATAAACTCCACATGCCTCAAAATCGAGGAACCACGTTAGCCTTTTCTATAGCTTCAACCGGAAACAGAAATTCATGATCTGTCACCACCATAACAATTTCATCGCCATCAACTGCAGTTAAACGGCCCTTAAAGTTGCGCCTACCCTCGTATGGGAATCGCAATTTAAGTGAAATGTCCTCACCAACAAACTTTTGGTAATGTCCGATCTCGTATAACGGACGATCCATACCTGGAGAAGATACCTCTAAAATATATTCACCATTAATAACATCTTCAACATCAAGTGTACTGCTGCATTGACGACTGACTTTCTCGCAATCTTCGATGCCGATTAAGTCATCTTGTCGATCAATGAAAATTCTTAACAATTTAGTCTTAGCACCAGATTGCAAGTCAACACCCCAAAGCTGGCATCCCAAGGCCTCAATCACTGGCTGCAGTAACTCTTTTATCTTAACGTCGGCCACAGCCATCGCACTCTCCTGACAAACAAAAAATGGGCCGTGGCCCATTTATCTTATGCTAAAGAAAAGCCCCAATATGGGGCTCCTCGATTTGCGTCAGACCTGACGCGGATGTTCAGCGTAGAAAATGTCATGCTTAACAAGCGAGACCCCTTTTTCTACTGACGTAATGCAAGCATAGACAATAAATCATGAAATGCACACTACTTGTGGTGTCAATTTAATAAAAAATTGGTAGCGGGAGCTGGATTTGAACCAACGACCTTCGGGTTATGAGCCCGACGAGCTACCAGACTGCTCCATCCCGCACCGACACCGTGGTTTAAACATAAAACCACCCTCCTTAAGAGGTCGAGCATTATAGGTAGGCACTGCAGTGAGGTCAACAAACCATTATGAATAATAGTACTTTTTATTTCTCTTCAAATGAGACCCTTACCTCTTACAACCCCATCACTAAGATTCTTTGAGGTGTTTAACGATTAAATCATAGGCTCCTTGGATTTCTTGGGTCTTCTGAGTCGCTAGACTAACCATATCTTCAGGCATTCCTTGACCAATTAATTTATCGGGATGATTCTGGCTAATTAGCTTTCGATAAGCCTTTTTGACCTCCCCCATTGAGCTTTTATCTGAGACACCTAGCGCCTGATAGGCATCCGCTAGCCGATTTCGTGATGGTCGACTTTGACCGCCTGCGCCAGACCCTGCGCCCCCAAACTGTGACTGAGCTTTGATCATCTGGATAAATTGATCAAATAATGCCGAAGAGAACCCTAAATGACTTGCCACTTTACGCAGCACATCCTGCTCACCTGAGTGTAAATCACCGTCTGCCACAGCCAAAGATATGAGACAGTTCAAAAGTTGTTGTTTTAGATTATTGTTTCTGCCACAGACGTCCATAAATCGTTGCATGGCATCGTCTACCGAAAAATTAGCACCGGATCCTTCCTTAAATAAGTCAATGGCCCGACGCCTAGCAACCGCGTCTAAGTTCATTTTAACCATTAGGCTTTCCGCTTGAGAGACCTCAACAGTTGAAACGCGGCCATCAGCCTTAGCAACATGCCCCAATAAGCTGAATACCGTTTCAAAAAAAGCAGCACGAATGCGGGCCTGATCGGCCGCAGAAACCGGACGAGTAAAACCTCCCACCCCACGATCAAATTGATGGCCGACATATAGCCCCAATACTGCACCAAAAGGTCCCGACACCATAAACCCAAGACTACCGGCAATTAGTTTTCCTAACATCATCGAAATATCCTAAAAAGCGTTTTCACCTGAAATACTATTGTAAATAGTTCTCAGTCAATTGCATTCAATATAAGCAGGAAATTTGAGGCTGGGTCACTAGGTACGCTTTGCCCTAGTAACTTGAATATTACTAACTCGGGTGTGACAGAAATAGCCTGCTTATTTAATCACTCGGCCAGGGTTTAAAATTCCTTTGGGATCCATCGCGGACTTAAGTGTTTTCATGAGGGTAATTTCACTTTCAGAGCGAGACTGCGATAAATAATCTCGTTTCAACACGCCTATCCCATGCTCTGCGGTAATAGCGCCAGAATACTCACCTATCATGAGCATAATGTCATGATTAATTTTAAATTTATCTTCTTCAAGTCCGGTGTAGGCAACAGCATGCAAATTGTTGTCGCCAATATGCCCAAACAACAATAAACTAATATTAGGGTACTTAGCGACCAAGCGCTCCTTTAAGTCCTTAGCAAAAATGCCAATTTCGCTAATTGGCAGACTAACATCCTGATTTGATACGGGACCCAAAACCTGAAGAAGCTCACCTATACCATCACGTATTTGCCAAAAAATGTCCGCGTCTTGATGTGATTTTGCAATCACTGCATTTGTAATTACTCCTGACTCCAGCTGCTCGAAGAGAGCCGACTCAAAACGCTCTGATCCCAATTCAGCATCATTGTCTTTATATTCGACCAACAGGTAAAAAGGAAATGTACCCTCTAATGGGTCAGTCAAGCTAGTAATTGTTTCCAGCACCTTGTTGTAATAGTTGTCCCACATTAACTCAAAACCAGTAAGTCCTGATCCAAGACTTCGCTTTAGCTCAACAAGCAATTGCGTTGCAGATTCATAACTATTAAGCCCACAGAGTGCCGTATGGGAACTGCCTGCTTTTGGCTGCAGCTGAAGAACAACCCGCGTCACTATCCCTAGGGTCCCTTCAGAACCGATAAATAAATGCTTGAGGTCATAACCGGAGTTATTCTTAATCATTTTATTGGTTGCGTCGATCACTGTGCCATCAGCCAGAACTGCTTCTAGGCCTAATACCAAAGATCTTGTCATGCCATAGCGAATGACTTCCGTCCCACCTGCATTAGTCGAAACATTGCCACCTATCTGACAACTACCACGAGCCCCCAAATCTAAGGGCAAGAACAAATCATGCTCGGCAGCAGCTTCTTGTAGAACCTGTAAAGGGGTTCCGGCAAGAGCAGTTAAGGTCATACCAATGGGATCTATCTCTTCAATACCCTGCATTCTCTCAAGAGAAATGGCAAGCTCTCCATCTAAGGGTGTGGCGCCTCCGGCCAAGCCCGTTAACCCGCCTTGAACAACCACAGGCTGATCATGCTGATGGCACAGGGCCATAACTTTGGATAGCTGGTCAGTAGTATTTGGCTTAACTAATGCCGCTGGAGCGCGGGGCTCTGCACCGCTCCAATCAGCATAGTATTTTTCACTAATGTCATCGCCTAAAAAAAGGGGGGATGTACCAAGAAGGGCAGAAAGTTCATCAATTAAAGCACGCATTCAAGTCTCGTCACCAACTCATTAGAAAGCTGGCACGATCTATAACCGTCGCCAGTTACCACTTATCATTAAAGGTTTGTAATCTATCAAAAGCGTCACCGATAAGCACGCCTAATTCACGCTCCTCACCTTCTTTAACATGAACAGCTGGGCGGCCATGGGCGAAACGATAATTACAAATAAGCGCCACATCACCCACTTCCCACTCAATCGGAATACCATAGTCATCATATACGTCAAGGAATTGTTGCTTTTCGTCGTAGGTCATTTCAGAACCATCACCAAACGTCATCTTCAATGGACGCTCACCGACCGGCAGATGTTGAACCAGAGGCCAAGTATCAAACCAAGCGCCATCATCCGCCATACTACTATAGAGCAAATTTTTATCTAATTGAGGGAAATACTCAAAAGCTGAAACGGTATAACGCGTTTTTAGTAATCCGTTATGCCCCCACTCAGCATCTAAGCCACGCTTACGCGC
>NZ_JBKEGY010000050.1:0-4961 GCF_046710285.1 Reinekea sp. | reverse complement strand
ATATCATTGATAGTGAGATACATAGCGTGATCTGACATCGGCGTTTTTATTTTATAAGTGCTACCTGCCAAGGCTTCGGGGCGTGACACCTTTTCGTGCATCTGAATAATATTACTATCTGCTTCTACGGCAGTCTCTGCCGCTACATCTTTCGCTGTAACGACTTTATAGCCGACGATCTTTTTCTCAATTTTCTTGTTCATTATTGTCCTCGCAGTGCTCTGCGGATGTAGTTTTAGTTAATTAGAATTTACCGTAGTAACCTTCTTTCAGCGCATCGAATAGATTGGCGGCGGTATGGGTTTCACCGTCGTACTCAACTTCTTCGTTACCTTTAAATTCTACGGTAGAGCCATCTTCAAGGGTAAAGCTGTAAGTGGTATTTTCCAAATCACTTTCCTTTACCAATACACCCTGGAATGCCTCTGGGTTAAAGCGGAAGGTGGTGCAGCCTTTAAGTCCTTTTTCTGCCGCATACAGATAGATGTCTTTAAACGCTTCGTATTCGCAATCGGTTGGTACATTAATAGTTTTGGAGATTGAAGAATCAACCCACTTTTGTGCCGCAGCTTGAACGTCAACATGCGCTTTAGGTTCAATGTTCTCTGAACTCAGGAAGTACTCAGGCAAGGCTTCTTCGGCATCTGTACTAAAGGGCATGGCCTTAGAGTTCACCAGCGTGCGGTAAGATAGTAGCTCATAGGAAAAAACGTCGACTTTTTCTTTAGACTTCTTGCCCTCACGGATAACATTACGAGAATAGTGGTGAGCAAAACTTGGCTCTATGCCATTACTAACGTTGTTCGCCAACGACAGAGATATAGTGCCAGTTGGGGCAATGGATGAATGATGACTAAAGCGACAGCCATCTTCAATAATAGACTCAATAAGTTTGGGATCAGCCTTGGCTACCTGTTGCATATACCGACTATACTTGCCTATTAGTACCTTACCCTTAATTTTATCGCCAACCTTAATGCCATCCTTTGCTAAGTCCGGTTGTTTAAATAAGAGTGCAGCGGTGACATCAAACTCATCTTCCATAATTGGCGCCGGGCCTTTTTCACGCGCCAGCTCTAAACCTGCATAAAGTCCTGCCACGGCCATATCTTGAGCCACACGCTCAGTGAACTCTAATGAGTCTGGCTCACCATATTTCATGCGTAGCATAGTCATCGCTGAGCCTAATCCTAAAAAGCCCATACCGTGACGTCGCTTGTATTCAATTTCTTTGCGCTGCTCTTCAAGGGGTAGACCGTTAATTTCGACAACGTTATCAAGCATCCGCGTGAATACACCGACCACCTCTGCGTATTCGTCCCAGTCAAAAAATGCATCTTCGGTAAATGCGTTGCGTACAAACTTGGTCAAATTGACAGATCCTAGCAGACAGCTACCGTAGGGAGGAAGAGGCTGTTCACCACAGGGATTAGTCGCGCGAATATCTTCGCAGAACCAGTTGTTATTATTCTTGTTGACCTGATCGATAAGAATAAAACCTGGCTCAGCATAGTCATAGGTTGATGACATGATCGCATTCCATAACTTTTGAGCGCGGATTGTTTCGTAAATACGGCAGGCCACCAAGCCTTGTTCATTAGTTACATAACCGTCTGTCGTGGGGAAATGTTTCCAAACGACATTATCCCCTTTCATGTCAATGCCGCCATCGACTTCCTTGGCACTGATAGGGAATGTTAGATCCCAATCGCCGTCTGCACGCACCGCTGCAATAAACTCTTCAGTAATCAATAGAGATAGATTAAATTGGCGCAAACGACCGTCTTCACGTTTGGCGCGAACAAAATCGAACACATCGGGATGGCTAACATCAAAGGTTGCCATCTGAGCGCCCCTTCTGCCGCCTGCGGAGGACACGGTGAAACACATTTTGTCGTAGATATCCATGAACGATAACGGGCCAGACGTATAGGCACCAGCGCCAGATACGTAGGCTCCTTTAGGGCGCAACGTAGAGAATTCGTAACCAATACCGCAACCGGCTTTCAAGGTTAAGCCTGCTTCTAGATTGCGCTCTAAAATGCCGAGCATTGAATCAGGCACTGTGCCTGACACTGTACAGTTAATCGTCGAGGTCGCAGGTTTGTAAGCTCGCGCACCTGCATTTGAAATAATACGGCCTGCTGGAATGGCACCATGCTGGAGAGCCCAAACAAAACGTTCTTGCCATTTTTCGCGTTGAGCTTCGTCCTCAACATCCGATAATGCCTTGGCAACTCTCATGTAGGTTGCATCTATATCAGCATCAATGGGATTTGACTGCTTATCTTTAAGGCGATATTTTTTATCCCAAATATCCAAAGATGCAGCCTGCATAACGATTTCTTGAGAGTTTTTTGTTGGCTTAATTGTTTTTAGTTTTGGTGCGCTCATTGTGTGCCCTTTAATGCTTGACTAGCTAAAACTGCCTAACAATTATTATTAGCCCAATTTTTTAACCAGATCACCTGAATTTGTATTGAAAATATTCCAGATTCATCCTTGAAACTGTTAAGTGAGTTTATCCTACATGGTGTGTCTTGCAAGTGTTAATCCACTACATCTTGTGTTTATTTGCACTTTTAATCCTATTTTGATTTCATAAGTGCCTGCAAAAGTTGTGGATAAATCGTCCTAGCAACGATACATACTGGGGTTGTTGGGTTTTCTGACTATACTAGGCAAATGGGTCACGATTGGGGTTTTTTTACGCAACACCTACTAGGAGCGTAAAACGTACAATCGTTGTGCGTTGTCCATGACTTGGCTAAAATGGACGGCTGATTAGTTTTCTTTCAAACAGCGGGGATAAAAGCAGTCTCCGCGTTCTCTTGAGGTTTTTAATGGATATTTTCGATTTCTCTGATGGCCGCGAAGGCTACTACGGAGAGTATGGCGGCGTTTTTATTCCGGAAATCCTACATGCAACTATCGAGGAGCTGCTGGCCTGTTTTCGTGAATGCAAAGCTGATCCAAAGTTTTGGCAAGATTATGTTGCCCTGCTGCAAAATTATTCTGGCCGCCCCACACCGATTACTCATCTAGAAAACTTGTCTCGAAAGCTTGGTGGTGCGCAAATTTACGTTAAGCGAGATGACCTTAATCATACGGGTTCCCACAAAATTAATAATGTTATGGGGCAAGGTTTACTATGCCAAAGATTAGGCAAACGTCGAGTCATCGCTGAGACCGGAGCAGGCCAACATGGGTTTGCCACTGCGACCATGGCTGCCAAATTTGGCTTTGATTGCAAAATCTACATGGGAGCTGTTGATGTCGCTCGACAGCGCCCAAACGTTTTTTGGATGGAAAACCTCGGAGCCGAAGTCATTGCGGTTGAAGATGGCCAGAAGACATTAAAAGATGCTGTTAATGAATGCATGCGAGATTGGGTAACCAATATGGCTGACACTCACTATATTTTGGGTACTGCTTGTGGTCCACACCCGTTTCCAGAAATGGTGAGTTGGTTTCAATCTATTATCGGTCTGGAGGCGCGCGAACAGATATTAAAACAAGCGGGAAAATTACCTGACCGTGTCTATGCCTGCGTTGGCGGTGGGTCTAATGCTATGGGTATTTTCCAGGGCTTTTTTGATGACGATAACGTTGAATTAATTGGCTGTGAAGCCGGTGGACATGGAGTTGGTTCTTACATGCATTCAGCAAGATTAGCCTATGACGATGCCTCTGTGGGTGTTGCCCAGGGTTACAAGACATATTTTTTGCAGAATGATGAAGGCAATATGAATGAAACTCATTCTGTCGCCGCTGGTTTAGATTATATTGGTATCAACCCTATTTTTGCCCATCTCTGGGAGCAAGGTAAGGTGCGCTTTGAGGCGGCCACAGACATTGAGGTCAAAGAGGCTTTAACATTGACCATGCGAACCGAGGGGCTTATACCTGCCCTTGAAAGTACACACGCATTTGTCACTGCCATAAAAGAAGCACCAAGCATGGGCAAGGATGAGATTATCTTGATTAACCAGTCTGGTCGTGGTGATAAGGATATCTTTACGATCGCGGATGCCCTTGATGACTCTAAATGGAAAACATTTATTGCTGGCAAAGCCGATCAGTATCGGTCGGAGAAAAAATAATGGGACTGCAAACCTACATTACTGAACGCAAAAAAGACAAAGACTTACTAGTGATGGCCCACGTGGTGTGCGGTTATCCCTCTTTTGCAGACAACATGAAAGAGCTAGAAATCATGGCTGAAGCTGGTGTTGATTTGGTGGAGCTTCAGTTTCCTTTCTCTGAGCCCAGTGCAGACGGCCCTCTTTTTGTGAGAGCCAATGAAGCATCTTTGAAATCGGGAACAACGATTGATCAATGTTTTGAATTTATGCATCAGGCTAGTCAACGCTTTCCGTTTAAGATTTTGATGATGGGTTATTACAACACTGCGTTTAAAATGGGCGAAGAGGTTTTTGTAAAACGTATTAAAGAGGCAGGTGGAGTGGGTTATATTTTGCCTGATCTGCCTGTGGAGGAGTTCGCTAACCTTCATCGTTTATCTGAACAAGAGGGAATTGAGCCTATTGTGTTAATGACTCCGACCAGCACCGATGGGCGTCTTGCAAAACTAGGAGCGGCCAGCCGCGGAATGGTCTATGTGGTAGCACGCAAGGGCGTTACAGGTTCAAAAACGACGATGGGTGATGATGTGCTAAGTCTTATAGCTAGGTGTCGGCAACATACCGAGTTGCCTATTGGCGTGGGCTTTGGTGTTAGTTGCAAGGCCGATATGGACTTTTTACGCGGCACTGCAGACCTCGCTATAGTGGGAACCGCTGCCCTTAAAACCTGGGAATCCTCCGGTGCTGAGGGTCTAAAAGTGTTTTTTGCCGAGCTAATGGCCTGAAGTCATTATTTTGACAGAAACCATACTCATAGCGATAAACGCCAATCATTGATAACTTCATTTTCAATTTCCGACAATACTGGAGTACGGC
>NZ_JBKEGY010000049.1:0-7662 GCF_046710285.1 Reinekea sp. | reverse complement strand
CTAAAACACCTGAGCAAATGGGTGTACTAGCAACTATTATTGCCATACTTTCAGTTTGGCTGGGTATTGCAGGTTCATGGCACTTTGATGCCCCCACCGGCCCTGCCATTGTGGCAATGGCGGTGGTGTTTTTTATGATCGCGATTGGCGTCACAACTTTTAAACAACAGGGTATCGACTAAAATTTAGCGATACACCCGAATTCGAAGCAAACTTTACTTTGGCTTTCTGGGCGGCATTTCATCAAAGGTCGGCAAGCTATCATTATGAATGTGCCACGGTGCATTGGATGCAAAATGAATATGCTGCGCTGGCTTTATTTCTGGGTCTTGATCTAATGAACCCGCAGGGACAACACGCCTTGTTGTGCCCGTTGGTTGCCAAGGTAAATTTGACCCACAGGTTCGACAGAAACAAGTGCTGAAATATTTTGCATCGGGCAACTTAAACTGAGTTAATTTGTCTTCGCCGCTTAACCATTCAAACTGATCTTCATTTACAAACAGGTTTGTCGCAAAGGCTGTCCCTGTTACTTTTTGGCACCTTGAGCAATGGCAATATTGAAATAAGTTTAGGTGGCCAGTAATTTTAAATTTTACTTCACCGCAAAGACAGCCACCGGTAACGCTATAATCAGTCATACGTTTTATTCCTTATCGCTAATTGAATTTGCAATGGCTCTAAACGCGGCCATAGCGAGATAGTCAGGATCTGGAACCCTATCCATAAAGCCGATATCGGCACTGTTTTTAACAATCACCACATCTAAGGCACGGTTGATATAAATGTATTGACCATAAATACCCAAGGCAAAGAATTCTTGGTCGGCATTCTCAGGAATCCACCACTGGTAACCATAGCCTAGGCTGGTACTTGAGCTAGTGCGCTTACCTGGCATAAGGTGAGAGGCGTCGGGTGTAATACTGTCTTCTATCCATTGCGCTGGTATGACTTGCTCGTCATTATAAAAACCGAAGTCGCGATACAGCTTACCAAGGCGAGCGTAGTCACGTGAAATAAGGTTTAGGCCACCCAGTACCATCGGCTCACCACGGCTATCGGTGACATAAATTGCATCGCGCTCTGAACCCAGTTTAGACCAAAGCTTTTCATCAAAATATTCAACGATTGATTTACCCGTAGCGGCTCTTAATACCATGCCGATAACATGCGTATCAATACTGACATAATGCATGTACGTGCCCTGCTCTCTATTGCTTGAAAATGAGCCAGCAAAGTCATCAAAGCTACCGCCTAGCGCCATGATGCGACCAAAGCGATTAATGTCGCTGTTAAAATCACTATAGTCTTCATTGAAGTGAATACCGCTAGACATTTGCAGCACATTTTTAATGCTCACGCCTTCATAACCAGAGCCAATGAGGCTAGGCACGTAATCTGTTACTGGGGCATTTAAGTCTGGGATCAGGCCGTCATAAACAGCGACACCAAAAATAGCACTCAAGAAAGATTTAGCCATTGACCAAGAAATACGCGGATCAAACTCTCCTGTCCCTTGGAAGTAATCTTCATATACAAGATCGTTACCTTTTATGACCACTAACGCAGTCGAGCTTGATTCCTCCAACCATTGGTTTAGATCAACCTCTTCCCCTTCGTACAAAAAGGTTTCAGGTAATTCCGCAGGTGCCGAGCCCCATTCAATAACCGGCTCTGTACGTGCAATGGTGACCGAAGGGGCCAAAGTTTCCATTTGTGAGAAATTTTGAACAATAACATCGGCATGAAATAATCGGACGGTGTGATACAACTGCTTCAATTCTGTTTTATAGTAAGCGGCTAACGCAACTATGATTACAAGTAACGCCAACCCTACTTTTAATATAAAGCTCTTCACTCTCGGTTTATCCTTTCTTATTATTTGGTGAACATCGACGAGCTAGGTCTAAAATAGACCTCGTACAATTACACCTTCAGTTGGTTGTTTTTTGTTATTGGGTCGTTCGAAGTCGGGCAACATGACATATCGAATCGAACTAGGCTACACTCCCGCCATTGAGCATATCATTCACTCGGGAGTTCGTCATGCCAAACTATTTACAACACTTAAAAACCTTACAAGAGCGGTATGATGCCTTATGTGTGAAACATGATCTGGATGCCATCTTAATTCACAGTGGCGGCTTAACTTATTATGCCGATGACGATTTAAGTCACCCTTTTAAACCCGCACCTTTTGCACAGCAATGGCTACCCTACGATGTAGATCCGCATACTTGGATATTAATTCAACCCGGTCAAAAACCGGTGCTGTATTGGCCTGCCAAACAAGACTTTTGGCACGTGGTTCCAAATGCACCCAAAGGCAGTTGGACAGAACACTGGGACATCAGAGCAGCTACCTCTTCTGAGTGGGCGCTACACTTACCGCCCAACAACGTTATAATATCTAACGATCCAAATAACCTGCCCGAAGTTCTAGAAGGTTTTGTAAATCCTAGCCATATCGTTAATGCGCTTGCTTATAATCGCGCCTATAAAACACAATGGGAAATTGACCAACTTATTCAGGCTAACATTGATGGGGTTAAAGGCCATATTGCTGCAGAGAAAGCGTTTTTTGATGGTAAAAGTGAAGTAGATATTCACCAAGCCTTTTTAGTGGCCAGCCAGCAAATGCAATCAGAAGAACCTTACAGTGCCATTGTTGGGTTGAACCAATTTGCTGCTGTTTTGCACTATGAACAAAAGCAACGAACCGCGCCAGAGGTGCACAATACCTTAATCATTGACGCTGGTGCAAAAACAAACGGCTATGCCAGTGATATCACCCGCACCATCACAAATGACAAAGGCTTGTTTGCTACTTTGCTTGAAAAGATGGAAGCGTTAGAGCTGTCGCTGTGCGCGGCCTGTACAGCCGGTAGAGATTACTCAGACGTACACCATTTATCCCTAACCGGCATTGCAACTATTTTGCACGAGACGGGTATTTGCTCACACGATGTTGAAACCCAGCTGAAAAAACGCATACCGCAAGTGTTTTTCCCGCACGGCATTGGTCATTTACTGGGTTTGCAAGTACATGATATTGGCGGCAAACAGCAAGACCTTGAAGGAACTCTTAAAGCCTCACCGGAAGAAGCGCCATTCTTACGTTTAACGCGCCGCCTAGAAGACGGTATGGTGATCACTATTGAGCCTGGGCTTTACTTTATTCCCATGCTACTCGAGCACATGCAAGCCAATATAGAAGACCATGGTTGTGACCTTGAGTTAATTGAAACGCTGAAGCCATTTGGTGGTATTCGCATTGAAGATAACGTTTTGATCAAAGGCGATACGCCGGTTAATTTTACCCGCGATGCCTTTGCTCAGTTAGCCAATACTAATTAATGACGATTAATAACGGGGTAGCGCACATCACCCCAAGCTTCATCATTAGCGGTTAGCATTATCTCAATAAACAAGGGCATTAAGGTGCCCAACAGCCCTGCTCCGTCTCGAACTTGTTCACGGTTAACGCGGCCTTCAAAGGTTGCGCCGCCGTGAATAATTTGGTTTCGTAACACAAACAGTCTATCTAAAACAATCGAGCACAATTCTGGCACTCGCTTACGGCTTAGAGCGTTAAGGGCTTTAATTGAAGATTGGTCAAATTCTTCTTGCCAGAAGTTTGTTCCGTTGCGTTGAGCCACCCAAAATGGATGAAATACAAACGGATTTTTCACCAGCGATTTAACATGACCGGAATACTCCTCCCACAAACAGCTGTATATTTTGTTATCGGAATCGTTATTCACAATAAGTTCGATAAACTGCTGAAAAGATGCGTGAGCTTCCAGTGTTTCATCGCCAAGATCATCGACAGAAAAACATGCACTGAACGAAATCCATAGCGAGATAAATTCAATATCGATACTCTGTGCTTGTTCGGCACTTTTTAACCAGCTAATAGCACGGTGCAATCGCGTTGCGTGATTCGCGGTTAACACATCTTCTTGTTGTTCGAGGGCAGCTTTTAAAGAATCGGCAGTGGCAAGGGTAAAGGTGGCCATAATGTCTTCTCAAAAAAAATAATGGCCACTAGCTTACTGTTAAACCCAGTGTCAACTCAACAAGCTTTGCCAAATGTTAGGCACAGGGGCGAAATTTAAGCTATTTGTATTCGTTGCTTTGCCAGTGGCCACTTCCGCTATGGCATCGGCTATTCGATGTACATCAGCAATGGACATAGACGGATGGAAGCTCACGCGAACCCAGCCCGGCTTGCTCTCCTGATGCTCTTCACTGATTTCATCGGTAATTTTATTCGACATACAATGATCTATATTCAGCAAATGGTGCCCGTAAGTACCTGCACAGGCGCAACCACCACGAGTTTCAATACCATACTGCTCGCTCAAAATAGTAACCGCCTGATGATAATCAACTTGCTCGAAAATAATTGAAAAAATACTAAGCCGGTCACGATGATGCCCTGATAACACCTGAACGCCCTCAATGCCATGCAGTCGCGCAAAAAATTCACTATTTATCAGTTTTTCTTTGGCGAGTATGTTTTCGACGCCCATTTCTTCTTTTAATTTAACCACCATCGCCACTTTAATGGTTTGCAATATACCTGGTGTACCGCCAGATTCGCGTTGTTCAACATCACTAACAAACCGATGTTCGCCCCATGGGTTCGTCCAAACCACTGTGCCACCGCCCGGTAATTCAGGTACATCATTGGTATATAACCGTCCGTTAAAAACCAGTACGCCATTGGTGCCCGGCCCACCTAAAAACTTATGCGGTGAGAAGTAAATGGCATCAAGCGATTCAAGTTCACTTGGGTGCATATCTATATCAACATAAGGTGCAGATGCGGCAAAATCGACAAAACAAAGACCGCCATTCTCATGCATTATTTGAGCAATTTTGTGATACGGAGTGACAATCCCCGTGACATTTGAGGCTGCCGTAATCGAAGCGACTTTGACTTTACGATGAGCTTCTTTGGCTAAATCTTTTTCTAACCATTCTATATCTATGTAATCGCCTGCCAACGAAGGAATAATACGCAACTCAGCTAGGCTCTCTAACCACATAGTCTGATTAGAGTGATGCTCCCGGTGGGTTATATAGACCAATGGGCGATCATCCATGGAACTAAGAGCTGATGTTTTATGATTTTCATGTGCCCACCAACCTAGCATACGAATCAGCTTGGCTAATGCACCTGTCATGCCATTTCCGACGCTAATGAGAACATCTTCTGAGTTAGCATTAACATGTTTCTTAATATGTTGAACTGACTCTTGATACCAATGCGTCATGGTGCGGCCAGTAACACTTTCTTCGGTATGGGTATTGGCCATATAGCGACCTACCGTATTTGAAATACGATCTTCTATCGGCTGGTACAAACGGCCACTGGCGGTCCAATCGGCGTACAGCCGATCATCATTTTCGCCAATAATCTGTTCGTGGATACGCTGCCACATGGTTTCGACATCGTTTGAGTTTTTAAGTGGCTGAATAGACATAGATGTTAACTTCTTAAATTAATTGGTTAATTAACACTAGTTTAGGCCAAATGAAATAGAAAAATACGGCCATTATTTCGACATTATCGTACTTTAGGGGTATATTTTTCTATAAAGTGAATATATAAGGCAATATTATGTTAGATAGCACCGATAAGGCGATTTTAAACCTGCTACAAACAGATGCCTCTACCTCAGTTGCTGACATCGCTGAAAGTATTAATTTAACGGTAAGCCCCTGCTGGCGTCGTATTCAAAACTTAGAAGCCAATGGCTACATAGAGAAACGTGTCGCCTTACTCAATCGTCAACAGCTCGACTTAGGCATCGATGTGTTTGTGTTTATTAAGACCAATCAACACAATGATGAATGGATTGAACAGTTTTATGGCGCGTTAGATTCATTGCCTGAAGTGGTGGAGGCATATCGTATGAGTGGTGAAGTAGATTATTTGATTCGCGTGGTGGTGAAAGACATCAAAGCTTATGATGAGTTTTATAAAAACCTAGTCAGCAAAGTTAAGCTAGCAGATGTAAGTTCAAGTTTCGCGATGGAGCGCATTAAGTACACCACCGCAGTGCCTATTTAGAGGTATGGGTGTAAACGCCATCCCAGTCATCGGCGACTGGGTTAGTTATAAAATGCTCACAACGCTCTAAATAAAGCTGCAAAGTTACATTTTTCGGCTGCATTTGGTCTAACGCACTGAAAGCCGCCAAAGCTTCGCTAAACTTGCGCTGGCGGTAAGCGATTAACGCCAACTGCCACTGGCTATTAAAGTCAGCTTGCGCTACAGACACTTGCTTGCCTTGCAACTCATACAAATCGACTGGCTCTTGCTTACCCTTCACTCTCACTCGGTCTAATTCTCGGCAAACAAAATGTTCCTTGACACGTTCATAGGTGACATCACTGATCATAATGTCGACGCCGTAATTTTTGGTTAAGCTTTCAATACGTGCCGCCAAGTTCACGGCATCGCCAATTACCGTGTAATTAAACTGCTGACTAGATCCTAAGTTGCCGACAACGACTGTTCCGGTATGCACACCAATGCCCGCTCTAACCGGAAACAATCGCTCTAAATCGGGTACACGATCTACCACATATTCAAGCGCTTCGATCATATCTACCGCGGCTTGGCAGGCATCAATTGGATGCGTTGCAAACGGCACCGGCGCACCAAAAATAGCCATCACCGCATCGCCAATATACTTATCTAAAGTTCCATTGTTGTTTAAAACACAATCGGTCATCGGGTCCATATAGGCTTGTAAGAAGCGCGACAATTCACTCGGGGTCACCGTTTCCGATAAGTTAGTAAAGCTGCGGATATCACTAAACAAAATGCTCAGCTCTTTTTCTTCACCACCAAAGTTTAATAAATCGGGGTTTGCCGTTAGTTGGTCAACTAAGGCGGGAGATAAATAGTGCTTAAACGCAGAACGAACGTGTGAATAACGAGCCTCAACCATAAAACCTTGATATAACATGATCAAAACAAAACACAAAGTCCAACTGGACATGGGGTAGAAGAGATTATTCCAGTGATTAAAAGTAGAAAAAACAAAATAGTTACCGTATAGAAGAACAAAGATGAGTGTTAAATAAAACAGCACCCGTGTTGGTGAACGCGAGGTAAATGGAATCACCACAGCAATGATCAAACAACCCAACAAAATAGTCACTATATCGATTAACTTATGATTAGCGTTTCGATGCAATGAATCACCCATCGCTATGTTTTCAATAACGCTGGCTTGAATTTCCAACCCCGGAAACTCTGCGCCAAACGGCGCTGAATGCGAATCAAAGACACCAATGGCCGTTGAACCTAACAAAACCATACGACCTTCAAACGCACTTTGAGGAATCTTACCTTGCAGCACGTCTAATGCACTGAAGGTGGGTATCGTATTTTTAGGGCCACGATAATTGATTGGCAAGCCACCTTGCTCATTGGTTTCAATAATTAAATCACCGACAATCACTTTATTTATATAACCGCCCAATGCTTGCACAATAATTGGGCTGTCATCTAAAAAGTGGGCCAGCGTTTTCAACGCTAAACTTGGATACAATTCATCTTGGTAGCGAATAACTAAGGGAGCGCTACGCACAACACCATCGGATTCAGGTATTTGATTAAAGAACCCCGCACCAACACCG
>NZ_JBKEGY010000048.1:0-10689 GCF_046710285.1 Reinekea sp. | reverse complement strand
AGGGCAGATAGCTCAATAAGTTCATACCGGGCTCGGTTTCAATTGCATCACGTATAACCAACATCTCATGCCAAATATTATGGTAAGAGATCATCGCCGCTTTCGGCAATCCTGTGGAGCCACTGGTGAAAACAATCAGCGCTGTGTCATCGGCGACCTGTTGATCATGTCGTTCGTTAACGCAGTCCGGTTTTCTCTGTAAAGCTTGATAACCAGACGCCTGTAATTCTTTCAAAGTGATGAGTTTTGGATGATCGTATTTGTCCAACCCTTTCGGATCAAAAACAATAATGTGTTTCAGCAAAGGCAGTTGGTCTTCAATCATCAAGACTTTATCAACCTGTTCTTGATCCTCACAGAACACCATTGTGCAGTCGGCACTTTTCAACAGATAAACCACTTCATTAGACGGGCTGGTTGGGTAAACACCACAAACCACGCCACCCATAAAGTTAACGCCCAGTTGTGCCAGCACCCAGTCTTCACAGTTTTCAGCAATAATGCCGATATGGCAACCGCGCTCACCATCCAACTCAATCAAACCAGCCGCAATAGACGCAGTGACGGTAAGGAAGTCTTGCCAGGTTTGCTGCTGCCAAATACCATGTTTTTTTTGCCGCAAAGCAATTTCGCTCGGATAAGCCTCGGCATTCATCTGCAATATTTGCGTCAGGCTGTAATACGATTTCATCTTCTCTCCTCAGTTCAGCCAGCGCTTGCGTCGCTTATAATGTTTAACATCTCGGAAAGACTTTTCGCCGTCGGCATCACCCATGCCCAGATAAAAAGTCTGAATGTCTTTATTGGCTTTCAGTTCATCAATACGGCCTTCTAGAACAACCTTGCCATTCTCAACAATATAGCCCTGATGCGAAACAGAAAATGCCGCCCGTGCATTCTGTTCTACTAGCAGCATACTGACATTCTGCTCACTATTTATCTGCGCAATGATGGCGAATATTTCTTCCACCAGCTTGGGTGCTAAGCCTAAAGAAGGCTCATCGAGCAGAATCAGTTTGGGTTCGGCAATCAGTGCTCGAGCCATCGCGAGCATTTGTTGTTCGCCGCCAGAAAGCAAACCGGCGAGTTGCCGTGTACGTTCTTTCAAGCGTGGGAAATAGGTATAGACCTGATCAAAACCTTGCAGCGCTTTGCGACCCGTCAGTGCATAGGTCGCCGCTTTCAAGTTATCTTCTACCGACATGTCGGCAAAAATACGACGCCCTTCTCTTACATGCACCAAACCCCTACGCGCCAGTAAATGAGGCTTTAACTGACGTACGGAATCTCCATCAAAGATGATATCTCCCGCTTCGATATGACCGTCCTCTAAGGCTAACAAACCTGAGGCAGCTTTTAGGACCGTGGTTTTACCGGCCCCGTTCGCCCCCAGCAACGCGGTGATTTCCCCCGGTCTCACAGAGATAGAAAAACCCTTCAATACCTGAACGGCGTGATGGTAATTCACGTTGATGTTGTTGATTTGCAGCATTCATTGGTCCTAGTTGACGTTTATCGAGCGGAACCTAGATCGGTTAACCGATCCATAGTTGATCAGGTTTCAATCCAATCAGACACCGGCGTAAATAACTTAGATTCTGCGCTGTAGCGATAAACGCGACCTTGGCCAATTTTGTGTTCGGCTAACGACACCGGCTTACCGAAAAAGCCGCCGCTGTCCCAATCTTTTATGCCACGCATAGAGGCCATGAGATTATCGGCCGTGATCGGTTTATCAGCCTCGATGGTCATCTCCATCGACTTTTTCCAAATCAACAGATTGATATAAGCTTCCAAGGCCCAAGTTACTATGTAGCCGGGGAAGTCTGGGTTCTGATTCTTTTTCCAAGCATTGACTTCTTGGTAATAAGGCGCGTCTTGCATGTCATAGAAGTACCTATACGGCATCACACCCTGATATCCATCAAGGAAAGGGCCAGCTTGATCAGTAACCTTATCGGCGACAACTTTTTCCATGCCCCAGAAGGTCCCCATGAACTGCGTTGGCAAACCAAAAGCTCTTGCCGCTCCAATAAGTTGTGGCCAAACGCCTGTCACATAGCCCTGAAGAATAGCGTATTCTGGATTTGCTTGAGCCAGCTTGGTCACGTGCGATTCGATATCGGCACCCGCCGTTTTGGTCACTTCTTCCAGCACTATCTTAATCCCCAGTTCTGCACAAACTTTTCTCGCATGCGGAATTGGATCACGTCCGAATTCAGAATCGGAATAAACCAGTGCAACGGTTTTACCGCCTTTGCTGGCAATGTCTCTGAGCAGAATTTCGACCTGATCTTGATAGCTGGGCCCGGCCATAAACTGATAGGGTCGTTTGGCTGGATCGGCCAGAGATGAGGCAAAAGAAGTCGACATCATCATGACCGCTTTATCGCCAGTCAAAGATGGACCTACCAACTCCATAAAACCGGTTGAGTCTCCGAAGTAACCATGTAATGGGCCACTGGCGCGTGCGCGTTCGAAGTTAGCCAAGGCATTTTTCGGAACGTAGCCGGAATCTTCTACTTCAATTTTTATGGGTTTACCGCCAATTCCGCCGGAATCATTCACCATCATGGTAAAGTCGGCTAGTGCCGGTGCCACCAGTTGGCCGGCTGTGGCAAACGGTCCGGTCATCGGTAACGAACCACCAACCCGCCAAACTTTTTCTTCGGCGCGAACAATCGCTGGGGCTAAACTAGCTGCCGTTAAGGCTGCGCCTGCTTTAATAAAGGTACGACGTTTCATAGACATGAGTGTTTCCCTCTTGTTTTTATTTTGAGAATGGCCAACGTGCGACAACGCGCCAGAATCGATCCCATATCGACACCAAACCCATGGGTTCGAAAATTAGAAATAGAATAATCATTAAGCCAAAGACAATGTCCCGAATAGAACTGAAATGAATCAACGCCCTACCATCGCCGCCTGTGATCCAACCGCTCACTATCTTCAGCATTTCCGGAATCATCAGTATCAACAAGGTACCAAACACCGGTCCTAACGTGCGCCCCATACCACCCGCTATTAGACAAACCACCAAGGTAATAGAGAGGTTCAAACTGAAATCTTCAGGCAGTATGGCCGGAAAAAAATACGCCCACAATGAGCCAGCGGCACCGCAATAGGCAGCGGAGATCGCAAAGCTTTTTAGTTTATAAGCAAATAGAGAAATACCGAGAATTTCTGCCGAGTGATCATTGTCTCGAATGCCAATTAGTGCCCGCCCGAACCGAGTGCGAAACAGATTCTGCGCAAACAGCACCATGACCAAGCAGACCGGAATAATAAAATAATATTTTTGGGTATTACTGAGCATTTCCTGCCCGAAGAACATGGCATTGGGTGTTTCGATCCCCTGCCGTCCTCCGGTCCAAGCGGCCAACCAATCCTGACGAATAAAAAACAAGATGATAAAATTGGCCGACAGAGTTGCTACCGCCAAATAGAGCCCTTTAACTCGCAGTGACGGCAAGCCAAATAAAAAACCAAACCCTGCGGCAATAAGAGTTGAAATAAGCAAGGTGATGAGCGGGAAAAGATTTTCAACATACTGATGCAAAACAACAGTGGTGTAAGCACCCACTGCGAAAAAAGCGCCATGCCCAAGTGACATCAACCCAGTGTATCCAACCAGAACGTTAACACCTGTGACCGCAATAACATAAATAGCAATTTGCCCTGCCAGCAATAACACATAGTTGTCTGCAAACAACGGCAGCGTAAAAAGAAAAACAACCGAGAGTACGAACCCAGTTCGTTTGGCCCAATTATTCCAGAGACTCTCGTCGGCGGCGTAGCTGGTTTTAAAGTTTCCGGTAATCATATTCGCTCAATCTCCGCCTGACCCATGAGCCCGTTCGGCCGCCAAATAATTACTAGCAGTACCAACACGTAGGGAACAATTTCAGCGTACTCCCCACCAAACTTCCATTGCGTAAAGGCTTCAAATATTCCAATAATCATCGAGGCAATGAATACACCAGCATAGGAATCTAAACCGCCCATCAACACGACAGCCAATACCGACAAGCCGAACAAACCCAGTGTAGGTGACAAACCGTTTCGGCTGGCCAGAATAGCACCCGCGATAGCACCAGTTGTGGCGGCAACAACCCAAGCTGTAGTAAACACGGCGGGCACATTAATACCCATGGCATAAGCGGTAGATTGATCTTCGGCGGTAGCGCGCACCGCAACGCCAGAACGGGTGTAGCGCAAAACCAGCAACAGTCCAATAAACAGAGTGATTGCAATTACGAAATTAATGGCGGATGAGCTGAACAGAAAGACTTGCGCATCAAAAACTGTAAAGCGGATAGGAAAATTAGGCCCAAGCGGGGGTACCTGATCGATATCAGCTGACCAAATTAGGCTGGCGCTGCCTTCCAACACCCAGATTAACCCTACGGTACAGAGAATCATGGACAGGCTGCTCTTGCCGATCAACGGTCGCATAAAAGCGCGTTCAATAAACACAGCCAACAACGCGTTGCAGACCAGTGAACCCACCACTCCCAAAATAATACGCGGCAAATTACTTACCCAAGCCGCTATGGCGGCCTTG
This sequence comes from Reinekea sp., assembly GCF_046710285.1. Classification (GTDB taxonomy): domain Bacteria; phylum Pseudomonadota; class Gammaproteobacteria; order Pseudomonadales; family Natronospirillaceae; genus Reinekea. The sequence goes on along the minus strand of NZ_JBKEGY010000048.1, from coordinate 6,125 downwards.
GGCGAAAACATCACCGCCCCTTCTTTGTACGCGAGCAGCCATTCCGGCTCCCATTTGGCAACCCAATCTGGCATAAACTCGGCACCGGGCAGAATCACCGAGAATGTAAAATAGAAATAAGCGCCGAACATAATGATGTGCCCATGCGCAAAACTAACAACTTTTGTAGATTTGAAGATCGACACTATACCGACGGCAATTAGCGCATACAGTGCCCCGTTCATAATACCGTTGAGCAAATACTGAATGACCTGCGCCATTAGGCCACCTCCATTTCACTACTGCCCAGGTAGGCTTCAATGACCTGAGGGTTTGACTGAACGTCGGCTGGTGCTCCAGCGGCAATCTGCTTGCCAAAATTCAGCACTACGACCTGATCAGAAATATCCATCACCATGCCCATGTCGTGCTCAACCAGTAAAATAGTGGTACCCCACTGCTCCTGTATATCCAGTATAAAACGGGCAATGTCTTCGGTTTCTTCGCGGTTCATTCCGGCTACGGGTTCATCGAGCATCAGCAACTTTGGTTTCATCGCAAGTGCTCGTGCTAATTCAACACGCTTTTGCAAGCCATACGGCAGTGCAGCCACGGGCGCTTTTCGGATGTGGTCTAGTTCCAGAAAATCGATAATGTCGCGCTCTATTTCTTCACGGAAGGCTATTTCTTCACGCTGCGCACGACCGTAATACCAGCCCCCACTGAACAAACCAGACTTCAGCCTAGTGTGTCCACCAAGTTTTATGTTATCGAGTACCGACATGCCCCGGAACAGAGCTAAGTTTTGAAAAGTACGGGACATGCCACGCTTAGCACGACGATCAGGACGCTCGCGAGTGATGTCCTCACCTTGAAAAAGAATCGCACCGCTCTGAGGCTGGTAGAAGCCGGAAATGATATTGAATAGACTGGTTTTACCGGCACCGTTCGGCCCGATAATAGAAGTGATTTCGCCTTCGCGCGCTGTAAAGCTCAGATCAACAAGTGCACGAATACCACCAAAACTCAAACTTGCGTTTGAAACGGTCAGCATTAGATTTTACTCTCCGTATAAGCTGTTCATAGACAGCCGTTGTTTTTATTATTACGGTCATACTAAACACAGTTGATATAGACTGTCAAAAGAATTGGAGCAGCTTCAAAAACAACTCAGTGGCTAACCTAAGCCTAATGAGTAAGCTTACTACTTAATGAGAAACCAAGAGGGTTGCAAGTTTCCCGAAAACCTTATCAATAAGCTTACTTATATAGTCGAGATACTGAGCACATAGGGTATCTCGCTCAAAGCAATCAGTCGCCAGACATAGAATAACGAATCATCTTTCCAATCTCGCGTAAGCTTCTTTACAAGCTCTGATTGTTCGAGCACCTGTGTATTGTTATATTTTAGTACCACGTTAACCCGTTGTAGGGTTTCATCTTCAGTTCGTACAGCCGACTCTGCAAACTACCCACATGAATCTCTAATTTGTGACCATCAGGGTCGAGGATATATATCGAATCCCCTTCGCTGATATTGTCTTTCCATGTTTTTACACCCGCCGATTGTAGCTGAGCACAATATCTATCGTAGTCGATGATTGAGACACTGAAGGCAATATGGCTATAGTCTTTTGCAGGTAAAGCCTCTCCTGATGATAAGCATACCCACAGGTCTGCTATAGATAGATAAGCGCCTGACTCCCAGGATACCTCGGGCTTCATTCCTAGAATTGAAACATAAAAGTCGAAAGATTTCGCCAAGTCGCTTACAGCAATAGTGATGTGATTCAGCCCTTTTAACACAACGCCTCCAAAAAATTATAACGCGAAGCTAACCTAACAGCTTGGGTTTTATTTAAAAGCGATTCAAAACCGAGCTTCAACAGAACTTTAGCTAATACGTTGTTTTCACCAGTCCGATGCTGGTGTTTGTTAATTTTAAGCCCACTTACTTGATTGGGGCATTTCTAAACCTAATCCATAGATTAATCGTATAATCTGACCTTCATGCATAATCTCATGCTCGTAAAGACTGGCTAGGACATTTTCTGTGTTTTCAGTCCAATCGACATCAGAGAGCACTTTATCAAATCGGTCTTGTGTCTGCTGCAATGCTCTTTCGTAGTTTGCTTTATCGCTGTCGTCAGCTATGGAACAACTAAAGCCTTGCCACTCACCGGCTAATAACGCGTTGAAATAACTTTCACGAGCACCGACAACACACCATAGGTGATCTTCAATAGTTTTATACTTTGGCACATCTAACTTTGAAGAGAATTGCACCTCAGTTAAAGAGCTAGCAAGTTCGTTAAGGACATTGAAACGTTCCTTGATATTTCTGATTACGATCTCTCTCATATTCACCTACGAAAATTAACGCTTAGCTAAGTGGTATAATAGTTGGCTTGATTTTCTGTGCTACTTTGCAAAAAACGAGAAAACTATTTTACCATTTTAAGCAACTTATAATATTTACGTTTACAATGAGCTACTTTTGAAAAGTAAGTGAATCAAAAGTAGCGGTAGCAAATTATTAATTAGTTGAGAATTACTTTCGCTGCATATATCTAATAAATCCCAACCATCAGTTCCCATTATTTCAATAGATTTAACATTTATAGTTTCAACTTCCGGCTTATTAAAACACCAATCACCTGACACACGAAAGATGCCAAAATTTGTATTTATACGACTAATGCTGAAAAGTTGCATTCAACCTCTTTGTAAATTTAACGCCAAAGTTTAGGGCGAGCGTGAGCGAGTCCATAGCCCGCCGATTTGGCGGAGAAAAGTAGGCTAATTCTAACAACTTATTGTTAAGTGTTTCGTTGAACGCTCGAGATTCCAAGTCTTAGTACCTTTTTGGCATATTTCTGCACATAGCTCTTTTCACATGACAGAAGCCCATTTGCTACTCCAGTTGTTTGCTCTCTGTTAAGCCAAAGAGCAAACCTTAGCTGCTCAATAAACTGTTCATCAATATCTCCAGCCGAGAACCTATTTAGAATTGTATGCAACATTCGTGATTCTTGCTGTTTCGACAATTTAACGTGTTTAAGTTGTCTTGATATTTTTGACCGAAATCTATTGTGTCCAAAGCCACGTGTGCTGGTGCACATATATTCCACTGCAACATCCACGGCCATTGGGCAGCGAAGTTGAACTCGTTCATAGATATGCTTCAAATAAAGCGCTTCAAACCTGCCAAAATAGTCTCTTGGCATTGTCTCAGTGTATTTCGAGAGCAAACTAGGTCTAGCCATTTATTTAGCACCTAACGAGGCTATAGGAAAACCTCGACCATTTTAAATTCGCTAATTTTAGGCTATTTTTGGACCTAAAATAGGTCAACATTTACAATAATAGCCCGTTTTCTTGCCTGAAAATAATTTCAGCATACACTCCTAACGGAAGGTTTTCTGAAATGTGAGTTTTTCTACAGCTTGAACGCAAAGCTTAGCGGCGAGCGGATGCGAGTCCACAGCCAACCGCGAAGCGGTGTATTTAAGGCTGTATTGCTTGTTACAACTTGTGGCCTGTGGCTCTTAACTATCACGTGCCTACGTGCTTAATAATTTATAGTTTTCCATCAAACTTCGCTTCTAGCGCGATATTTTAGCTTGATGGCCTTTAAACTCGTTTGCCAGCTTAACGAGGCAGGCTACTCACTCTACCCTAGCTTGGGAGCGATGACTATTGCGTACAAGCTAGCCTTTGTAATTTGTAAACTGTTGCACTCAAAGCCACAAATTTTTACGAGCAAAGCTCAACTTTGGTACTGGCTTAGATCATCAGGTTCAAATGCCCTTCCGACTGTAACGTTCATAGCACGCGCGAGTTCACGAGTCGCTCGTGCCTATGTTTGTTACTTTAAGCAACGGCATTTAGCCTCGAAACTAGATTGCTGTAGTACTCGTCATTTGTATCACGAACACTTTGAATGTACTTATCAAGCATTAGCATTTCAACAATACTTTTTGGAGTGCTTTTATGATTAGATATTTTTTTTAAAACGTACGTAATTACATTGTAGGAAAGATCTTCAATTAACTTCCCATAGCAACACAGCAGAGGGCAGTATTCACTAGTAATTATATGTGTAAAAGCTGGCCGCGTAATTTCTGTTTTCTTACATTCAATATATTGCATCAGTTTACCCCTGTCTAATCTAGGTGTCTTCTTTGGATTGCAAAATCTCTCGCCACCAACGCCCGTAATGAACTTGACACCCTGCGATTGGAAAATCAATTCCAATCTAAGCAGTCTTTTCCCTATTAATTTAAAGTCTCTGAATGCAACTGAAATATCATGATCAAGTTGTTCGGGAATTTCCTCTACAGTTATTAGGCTCGCTATCGTATTTCTAGTGTTTTCTTCAACAAAAACATCGTTCTCCCAGCTATATCCCTTCGTATATAGGATATAAGGTGAATCAATATTCGTAGACTGAAAGAATTCAAGGTCTCTATCCTTTGCTACTACAACATTATGGATTTCCCCTGACTCAATCTTCTTACAGATATCGGAAGATGCGGTTTTCGAACCGACTGCTCGAAATTTAACAATCTTATTTAAGCCATGAGAATTAAATATCCCACTCCAAAATTTCACGTCGATAGAGGATTCGTTAGCTTCTCCATTAAGTGCTTCTTCGGCTGAAAATGACTTTTTACCACCTTCCGTATATACAATAAGGTCGACACCGTAAAAGAGGTGGGAATTTGATATTCCTGAATTTGTTCTAGAAAATGACATTAAAACATCTTCTCCATATCAAATACTTTGTCGTCGAAAACGCTAACAACATCAGGAGAATGGGTTGCAAAAATAATTTGTGCATTCGGATTAATGGTCCTCAAATTTTCAACTAAGCTCTCTTGCCACTTTACGTGCAAAGATAATTCAGGCTCATCTGCGATATATACCCAGGTTTTCTTGCCCTGCAAAAGCGCTTCACCCAATACAATTAAAAGCTGCTTTTCTCCTGAGGAAAGGCGGTGTAATGAAAGGTCTTTACCAGACTGTGTTGTAACTTGAAGCTCGTTTTGAGAGTTAATGGAAAACTGTTTTCTTTGCATCATTGAATTGATGATTTTTAAAAATGTATCTCTAGGTTCGAATATTACTTTTCTTTTAGCAATTGACTTCTCCCATTCTTCGACAATGTAATCAATTCGTTCAGTGCCAATTAGAACAGAAATGTCTGTATTCGTTAAAGCAGTTGTCTCATCCGAAGATAGTTTTTCCTTTGCTTTTGCCAACGCATCGAAATGGCTTTCAATTCGTCCTGTGAATTCTTTTGGTTTTACCTGAAACTGGTTGAAAATACCAACAAGGGCTTGCTTCTCTTCATCTATATCGATCTCTTTCGCGGTTGAAAAGAAAGCTTTTCCACTCTTCCGATATAACATTGAAAGAAAGACTTCTTTCTGAAAATTTTCGAATTGTTCAGACCCAGACTTACCTAATGTGGAAAAATATCTAACTAACCGATTTGTCAGTTCTTTAAGTTTTCTATCCACTGTGGATTCATTGTTTTCTTTTTCAAAATCGTCACTTGATGAGCTAGCCCGATGAACAGATAGCCAACTCACATTTACCAAATTATTAAGGGATCTTCGTAAACTATGCCCATGCCGCCTTATTAGCTCCCTTTCCATTAAGTGGCGAGGATAGCGCCTAATTAGCATTTGTTCTTCGAATTCATCAAGTGATATTTTAACCGGTTTTTCGCTAGCAGATTCTTTTAGCTCGTATTCAACGGACGAAAATGGTGTTTCTCGATTAGGCTTCTTAGTGATAGTAATAGATGGTTTCTTTCTATTTGATCTAGATTTCAACTTTATGGTTATTTTAGAAAACTCTAGCCTATCAAGCTCCTGAAAATCTGCCCCAAGTGCAGCTACAATGATGTTGATGGCGGTAGTTTTTCCTGAACCGTTAATACCAATAACGAAATTTACATCATCATAAAAGTTAAATTCAAGGGATCTTTCACCCCAAAAACCATCAACTATCACACTATCAATTAAGTTCATTCCATCTATCCATGTAAGTTAAATCTGAAAGTAACGAGCCTGTAGATTAACTCAATTCTACCGAGCACTCTCAACAGGCTTCTCAATTATTTTATTACTTACCAA
>NZ_JBKEGY010000047.1:0-11231 GCF_046710285.1 Reinekea sp. | reverse complement strand
ATGGCGATTGCAGCAGGTATGCCAGTACCTGAGCTTTATGTCATGGATAAAGAACAGGGCATTAATGCCTTTGTTGCTGGGTATCGAGTAGATCAAGCTGTGATGGTCGTTACACGCGGCGCTTTGAATCAGCTTAGTAGGGACCAACTACAGGGCGTTATTGGCCACGAGTATTCACACATTTTAAATGGCGATATGCGCTTAAACATTCGTTTAATGGCGGCGCTGGGCGGTCTTGTTCTTTTAGGGCAGGTCGGTCGTTTTTTCCTTGAATCAACATTCTATTCTGGTCGACGCTCAAAAGATGACAATAAGCTACAAATAGTCTTTATTGGCGCAGGTATCGCTTTAATGCTGGTCGGCTACATCGGCGTGCTGGTGGGTAGAATGATCAAGGCTGCCGTTTCTCGGCAACGGGAATTTTTAGCCGATGCAAGTTCGGTGCAATTTACGCGTAATCCAGACGGGATAGCAGGCGCTTTGTTTGAAATTAAAGAATCGACTGAGGGTTCATTGCTAGGGCATCAGCACGCAGAAGACATGTCGCATTTTTGCTTTGGCGAATCAGTTTCTTTGTCTCAAAAATTATCCACGCATCCGCCTTTGAGTGAGCGTATAAAGCGCGTTAATCCTAATTTTCTTGTTAAAAATAAAGCCAAAAGACGACAAACTGAATCTGCGGAGCAAAGTGTCGGTCGTTCTGCACCGAATGTATTTGAGGCGACCATGGCTGCTGCTAGTTTTTCGGCAATGGTAGGCCAAGTAACGCCTGATCATGTTGAGTATGCTCAAACACTTTACAAGCACATTCCTGAACAAATTAAAATGTGGGTACACCAAAGTGCGGGTGCCCGTAGTTATTTGTATTGCCAGATATTGCTCGGCAATGACCATCAGCGTCAAGGGATATTGAATGAAATAAAATCTCTTGATCCTGAGGTTGTTGATACGCTGCAGAAAATGTGGCCGTTTACTAAACAAATGGATGAGCAACTTCGGCTACCGATTTTAGAAATGGCCATTCCATCGCTAAAGCGAATGACTGAGCAGGAACGAGTCGTGTTTGTCGACCGGCTAGAGCAACTCGCCAATCTCGACGGCAGGATCGATTTTGTCGAATGGGTTACTCTCACGCTAACCAAGCTGCGCTTAAAGACCCAAAAACCAAAACCGCAACAACGATTGAGCTCTAAAATTGATCAGTTTAAGAGCGATTTAGACATTGTTTTTACCGCCTTAGTTGAACTTAACCCCGATAAAGAGAAAGCCGAACGAATGCGTGAAAGTGTTTATTCTAGGTTTCAAATGGAGTATCAAGCGAATAGTACGTTAGAAGAGGTAGGTTACGATAAGGTAGCCAAGGCATTAGCTAACCTTGAATCAATTAGTTTTATGTGGCGAAAAACTATTTTACAGGCCTGTGCTGACATTGTTGAATCTAATGGCAGAATTGCATTTAGAGAGTATGAGGCGTTAAGAGTGTTGGGTGAATGTTTTGATTGCCCAATTCCCCCCTTGGTAATGGAAGTAGTGGAGGATAAGGTTACCTATCTTGATCCGATAGAGTACCGAGTATAAAAATTTTATTTTCTTATGATCCAGTTGGAAATGGTCGTGCGTATAACTATCGAACCCAACAAGAAAGACAGGAAATAAAACATGAAATTATCAAAAATTATCTTAGCTTCAATCGTAACCGCAACCTTAACACTTGGTAACTTCGCTTTTGCGGATGGCCACGGAATGAAAAAAGACATTGTCGACACTGCCGTTGCTGCGGGTAGCTTCACGACTCTAGTCACTGCTGTGCAAGCTGCAGATTTAGTTGCAAAGCTTAAAGAAGAAGGTCCATTTACTGTATTTGCACCTAACGATGAAGCGTTTGCTAAAATTCCAGCAGATACATTAAATGCGTTGGTTGCAGATAAAGAAGCACTCACTGGTATCTTAGGTCTGCATGTAATTGCCGGTAAAAAAATGGCAGCAGACGTGGTCGGGATTTATCAAGCAACAACTATTACAGGGCGCACGCTTAACATTAAAGTTATGGGCGGTGAGGTATACGTCAATGGTTCTAAAGTTATTGCGACCGACATTGAAACTTCAAATGGCGTTATTCATGTAATTGATACCGTGATTACAAAGTAATTCTACTATATTCAGATTTTTGTTAGAACTTCTTAGAAAAGCCTTCTCACTACTTAGTCAGAAGGCTTTATTTGTTATTTTTAGCATCACTAAGTCCGGCCGTTCTTATAACAATAACCCCTACTGTAAGGATTGCTCATATATCTATAAATCTTGACCAAATCATTTTTGCAGCTAGTCTTTAGCGGAATAAATCAATTCTAGGAATCACTCGATAAAGTGGTTTGATCATTATCGCTAAAGAAGCATACACAATGAAAGTATTAACAAAAAGACCCCTGCAGACAACTCTAATTTTTCTATTTACTAGTCTTTTTCTTGTGTTTGGACTGGTTGTTGTAACGGTAAACTTTAAGTTGAGTCTCGATTTAGCTAAATCAAATGTCGAGCAAACAATGGATGTTATTGGTGACTTTTCAGCGGTGACCTTAAAGTCTATGTTTTTACCCATTGAAGTGGAGATCAGCGTAAGCGAACAGCAAGTTATTTCAAGCTTGAAGGATCAGGATCGATCCAACATTTCGCCTATTATGACGAACATTTTAAATCGTCATGCCAATACCATGGCCGTCTATATTGGCTGGGACGATGGTGATTTTATGATATACCGACATGCAGATCGTAATCGTCACCCCATGCTTGGACCTGATGCATTTTATACCCTTGAATATGTTGAGCGCGGCCCAGAAGGCATTACCAATAAGTCCCTTTATGAATTGAGCAGTCAAGGCAGCTATCTAGCAGCACATGATTCAAAATACAGTTTAGATCCGCGTACTCGGGAATGGTTTCGTTTAGCGAAAGGATCTCAGAATATAGTGCATACAGCGCCTTATGCATATTTTACTGAGAATGTTTTAGGGATTACTTTAGCAAAACACAGTAATGACTTTGTTTTAGGTGTTGATATATCTTTGTCGGAAATTGGTAACGAACTAGGGTCAATCAACTATTTTCCAGAAGCCGACTACTTTCTCTTAGATCAGAATAAAAATGTTATATCTTCAAATAATACCGAAATTCTTAGTTCATTGGTTAGTTTAGATACTTTATTGTTGTCTGATTTAGAATCATCAAAGTATTCATCTCCTGAGTTAAGTAATTTAGAAGTGGGGTCGACTATTTATGAGGCGGGTCGGCAGTCATGGTATGCATCGAGTAAGGTAATTAGCACTGCCAGCAATAAGACCTATTTTCTGTTGTCTATCGTAAGCTCAAAGCAAGTTTTCAGCTCTACTTATAATCAGCTTTATATTTCTCTATTTGTTGGCTTAATTATTATTTCACTAGCGCTCATGATGGTCTGGTTAGTTTCAAAGCGACTCTCGGCAAGTATTGAACTATTAAGTGAAGAAGCAGCGCACTTAGCAGGGTTCGATTTCTCTAAAAAAATACACACGGATTCCCCAATTACTGAGGTATCTGTTTTAGCTGATTCGATGTTGAGATTGCAGAAAACGGTTCGAAGTTTTTCTAATATTTCGCTAAAAATTCAAAATAGCTTGTCGCATCAAGACCTATACAATTCCTTATTGTTGGAGTCTTCGCTTGCAATGGAAACACCTTACGGCTGTTTGTATTGCTATGATCAGGAGAGTGAGTCCTATCTGCTTTCTAGTGAACTAGATAGTTCAACGAAACCCCACGTTCCGGTTACAGATCAAAGTTGGTCAACTATTAGTCGGTTAGCCTTGGAGGAAATATATAAAGACAAGTCAGACCGACCCGGTATGGACTACACATTAGCCGTCGCGTTAAAAAATAGCCCTTTGAGATTCATTCACCAAGATCAACGGTTCGCTAGGTTAAACAACCGCTCACGATGCTTATTGTTGCCTTTGTCTTCTAAGGTTGGAGAGCCGTTAGGGCTTATTGTCTTAATTAGTGAAAAAGAAACTAAGCTTGATATCAAGCAAGTTAGGTTTGGCAATGTCTTCGCTCAGTTTGCCAACTCCGCCTTGGAGAATTATCAACTTTATGAGCAACAAAAAGCATTGCTTAACTCGTTTATTAAGTTGATTGCCAGTGCGATCGATGCAAAATCACATTATACTGGCGGTCATTGTGAGCGAGTACCAGAGCTCACGCAGATGTTAGTCGCAAAGGCTGAAGCATCAATGCTGCCCGAGTATGCCGAATTCCAGTTAGATGAAGATGATTGGGAAGCTATTAGGATTGGTTCTTGGTTGCATGACTGCGGTAAAGTGACAACCCCGGAGTTTGTGGTCGATAAAGCGACTAAACTGGAAACCATTACAAACCGTATCGATGAAATACGCACTCGCTTTGAGTTGTTAAAGCAATATGAAGAAACCAAGTTTTATAGTAAGCAGGTTGATCTACTCGCTTTGCAAGGGCAGGTCGTTTCATCAGCTGAGCTTGCAGATTTGGAGGCCACTAAAGAAAAGCAGTTAGCGCAGCTTGATGATGAATTTGAATTCGTCGCCTCGTGTAACGTAGGCTCCGAGTTTATGTCTAATGAGAAAAAGGTCAGATTGGCCGGTATTTCTCAGCGGACTTGGATCCGAACGCTAAATGATCAGTTGGGGTTGTCGTGGGCAGAGCTAGAACGAAAGCCCAAGCCGCCGCAAAGCCTGCCAGTCATTGAAAATCTGCTGGCGAATAAAGCAGAGCACAAAATTATCAGGTCAGAGGGTAATAGATTTGGTGAGGGGAACCCTTGGGGCTTCAAAATGGATGTTCCTGAGCTGCTTTATGACCGTGGCGAATTGTATAACTTACAAGTAGAAAAAGGCACTTTAACCACCGAAGAACGATTTAAGATTAATGAGCATATTATTCAAACGATCATTATGCTCGAAGAGCTCCCACTTCCTACTGCGTTAAAAGCGATACCTGAAATAGCCACAGGTCATCATGAGCGAATGGATGGCGAAGGCTATCCAAGGAAGCTAATGGCCGCGCAAATGAGCCTACCGTCACGCGCCATGGTCATAGCTGACGTTTTTGAAGCATTGACGGCAAACGATCGCCCATATAAAAGAGCAAAAACGCTAGGCGAAAGTATACATATCATGCTCGCAATGATGTGCGACAATCATCTGGACCCTGGATTGCTAGAGTTGTTTATTGAGCAAGAAGTCTATCGTGACTACGCTGATAAGTTTTTGGATGAAGTGCAAAATAACCCGGTAGATAAGCAGGCTATTCTCAAGAGTATTAGCGAGTTTCGGGCGTCACAGGAATAGTGGCCAAATAGTGGAGGCAAAAAAAAGCACATCCTTATAAATAAAGATGTGCTTAATGCTTTAACTTAATAAAATTAAATTAAGCTTGAAACTGTGCACGACGACGTGCAAAAACAAGTGAAAGTAAGCCGATCATCATTAGGCCAAAAGTTGCTGGCTCAGGTACTTCAGTAATGATTGATAACACAGACTCACCTATCCAGAAGCTACCCGTAGACCAAATTGTTACATCTAATAGGCCATCTGCATTTAATGCACCTAGTGCACTAACCTCAAGATTGTTCATAAATGAGCTACCGAATGTAAAGCCACCCGTGTCAAAGTCGAAATCTTCAACTTGAAAAATAGCAGCATCATACCATTTTTCTTTCTCATTATAGATATCAATGGTAAGTGTGCCAGACAGTGCGCTGCCTAAAACAAAGCCGTTATCATTGAGGTCATGGGTGTAGTTTGTCTGGCTTAGGCCGCTTACCTGAGTGTTTACTAAGTAAGAGTCAATTATATTGCTGAACGCGGGGCTTGCGATAAGCGCAAAAAACATAACACTTAAAATTAGCTTTACTTGTTTCATTTTAAAATCCTTTCATAAATCTATCAGTAGAATAATAGGAGTAAGCAAAGAGTAGGCCATGTTGCAGTAAGGCTGTATTTATAGGGCTTGTCATATGAAAGTGGGAGCAAAAAGCAAGATCATGACTCTGGCGTGTAAAGGTTTCCGACACGCTAAAGCTCTATTTGACCAGTTGAATGCCTTATTAGGGCTTTTTTTTGTGAGCTAGCCCTAAAAACATTTGTGATTAGTGTAAAAAATACCGACATACAGCATAATTTCTCCTTGTGCCTTAGCCTTAGGTTGTGCGGGTAAGCTTAGACTAATCTAATTTATCCTTACCTTTCAAAATATGAGTTTCTTTGCCTAACGTGTGTGTTTGACCCGCATCCTCTTGCTTAAATCACCTTGTTTCTATAAAATGCCCGCCCTCTGCTCGAACTGAGTAGAAAACACTGTGTTTTACTAATTTATAGAACACGTTACTCCTTACCTTACTGTGTGTACTGTTTATCGTAGCCTCAGAAGGTTGTTAACCCGGAAGGAGCATTTATGCGCCATTACGAAATCGTTCTACTGGTTCATCCAGACCAGTCTGAGCAAGTACCTGCAATGGTAGACCGTTATACGTCTGTTGTTACAGATTCAAACGGTACTATCCACCGCAAAGAAGATTGGGGCCGCCGTCAGTTAGGTTTCCCAATTCAAAATGTTCACAAGGCTCACTACGTACTATTAAACGTAGAAGTTTCTGACGAAACTATTGAAGACCTTAAGAGCACTTTCCGTTTCAACGATGCAATCGTTCGTAGCATGGTTATTCGTCGTAAAGACGCTGTAACTGATGCATCGCCAATGATGAAATCTGTTGAAGCTAAGAAATTGAAAGATGAAGCTCAGGCCGCTGCTCGTGCACCGCGCGCTGAAGATGAAGCCACCGATGACGTTGCTGAAGATGATTCAGCGGCTGAAGAATAATAGGAGCTATAGCTATGGCACGTTTTTTCCGTCGTCGTAAGTTCTGCCGCTTCACTGCAGAAGGTATTACTGAGATAGATTACAAAGATGTTGATCTATTGAAAGGTTACATTACTGAAACTGGCAAGATTGTACCTAGTCGTATTACAGGTACAAGTGCGAAATATCAGCGTCAATTGGCAACAGCCATCAAGCGCGCTCGCTACCTTGCTTTGTTGTCTTACACAGATTCACATAAGTAATCTGAGTAAGAGGAGGGTGTTACTGTGCTAGGACTTGCACGCTTTGCGATGAAAAGCCCGCTGCACACAGGCATGCTCGCAGCATTATTTGCTGCAATTCCAATGTTGTACGCGTTAAGCGCAGCATTGGTTGCGTTAACTACTTTACGGTATGGCGCCACCTACGGTACTCGCGTTTTAGCCGCGGCCTTAGCAGGTGCGATGGTGTCTTGGCTCATGTCAGGTATCCCGCTGCCATTACTGGCTCTACCTTTTGTCGCTGTTCTGGCCATGGTGCTAAGGGCAACGCAGAAGTGGAGTTATACGTTGATAGTGGGTTCGTTAATAGCGCTTGTTTTGGCCAATGGCCTGCAAAACCTATTTACGGATCAAATTGACGGCATCATGAATATAGTTCAGCAGGCGTTAACCGGAGGTGACTCTAGTTTACCGTTGTGGCAGTTATTAGAAAGCTCGAAGGCAATAGCCGGATTCTTGTTAATGACGTCAATGTTGCTGGAATCATATTTAATGCTGTTGTTAGGACGCTACTGGCAATCGGGTTTATATAACCCAGGTGGTTTTCGAATTGAATGGCAGAATATGCGATTCAATAAGCAAGAAATTGTTGTATTGATAGTGTTAGTCGGCATTGCTTGGATGACACAGCGTGCAGCAGTAATGCTGTTTGGAATTCCGTTTATTTTCGCAGGTCTTGCGTTAGTTCACGGAGTTATAGCAAAAACAAAATTAGGTGGACAGTGGTTAGTGGCGGTTTATATCGGGCTAATACTGTTTAATCACATCATTGTACCGGTGTTAGTTTGTGCGGCGATTATAGATGCGATGATCGATATTCGATCAAAGTTGCCAAGCAACGCACAGGCAAACAACGAATGAGGTAAGCGAGATGGAAGTTATCCTGCTTGAGAAAGTTGGTAAAATGGGCGTTTTGGGCGATACCGTAAATGTAAAAAGCGGTTATGCTCGTAATTTCCTTTTCCCTACAGGCAAAGCGGTTGTTGCAACTGCTGACAATATAAAATTATTTGAAGATCGCCGTGCTGAGCTTGTAAAAGCTGAGCAAGAAAAATTGGCATCTGCACAGGCGCGTGCTGATCAGCTAGCTGAAGTTGAGCTAACTGTTACAGCTAATGCTGGTGAAGAAGGCAAGTTATTCGGTTCTATTGGTCCTCGTGATGTTGCTGATCTTGTATCTGCAACGGGCGTAGAGATTGAGAAATCTGAAGTTAAAATGCCAGATGGTCCAATTCGTTCTGTGGGCGAATACCAAATTGCTGTGCAACTTCACCCTGAAGTTACATCAGAAATTCACCTAATCGTTGTAGCAGAAGCTTAAACGAACTAGGTTCAAGAAAGCGCACCTCGGTGCGCTTTTTTTATGTCTGTTTAATAGGTGATTATTGGATTACTGAATTCACCAGCATAGTTGACACAGATCTAGAGCTGGAACCTGATATATATCGGTACTTAGACCACCAGTCCCACCATTCGCGTTTTTCGTAATCATCAATGTTGATTGCTTGATTATTTACAGTGCTACTATTATAAGCTGATTCGATAGATCGAATAGAAGTCATTTTGTTACCAGTCGTGTTGGACTTCATTTCGTTGTGGGCAATCGTTTCACTCATAATAATAGGGTAATGATAGTCGTACAGCTGGCTCGCACTAGGCGCATTGCTAATATAGGTTATTTTGCCATCGCTGCGAGTATCTCGACTGCAGGAGTCGTAACCATAGGCATAAGCAGCACCACAAGCACTGTGCATAGGAACCACCGAGTCATCAGCGCCATGTATTATTGGCTTGGTTGCAAAGCCAAAGATTTCATTGCCTGTGCCAGCAACACGCAAATGTGGAATGGCAGGGAAGCCATTGGTAGCGTGGTTGCGCGCCACCGATGTTTGTAAGTCATTCATCACGCCTACATTGAGTCCAAAACTAAAGTAGAAGCCCGCGTATTCCAATAAACCACTGATGATACTGCCGCCGAAATTGACTCCGTTAGAAACGCCTACGCCAAAATTTGCTAGCTCGGTACCACCGCCGGCTCCTGCTAAATCAACCACAGCCGCAATTTTTAACTTGCTAGCTTGCGATGATCCGAAAATTGAATTTTTATTTTTAATCAAAAATCGGGAAACTAAATCACCAGTTGAATGTGTAACAATGACGCATTGGTTAGCACAGTAGTTTTCATCCAGTAAGGCTTGGATTTGTGGTTGGATAATGCTGATTATGCCGCCTGAGCCGGTTAGTCTTTTGTGCGAGGGCCAATGGATTATGTTGCTGTTCGGACCACCTTGGCGAACAAACGCTGGGTCTATTTCTTCCCAATAGTCAGCAGCATCTGATTGACCATTGTCTGAGGGAGGGGAGACTATATGAAATGGGTTAAAGCCATGAATCAAAATGACTTTTTTGCCGCCAATATCAGCCTGGGCGAAGCCAATTAAAATCACAGAAAAAACGGTTAATAGCCTTATTGCTTTTAGTTTTATCTTCATCTTTTCGTACCTATTTTTATTTTAGTTTTAGTAGGCATGATCCATTGCCTGGGTTAATCAGTATCGGCCGAGCTTGCGTCGATGACATGATTCGAAAAATCGTTTTATTGCTTAGACATTGATTGTAAAAATTCTAATCTAGCCAGGGCTTCAGCATCAAGAAAGGGTTCATCGGTGTAGTCATTGAATGGATGACCTTGTATCGTGATTGAAGGTAGAGACACAAGACCCTGCGTAGTCTCAAAATCAGGAGGTGATGGCATTTGCTCTAACGCAATGTGTTTCAGTAAATAATCGCCTTCATCTTGCATTGCCTTTAGCGCACGAATATGCGCCCTCAAAAGCAGCTGTCCTGATCCCCCAGTCAACTCCCCTTCGGTTGTAAGATGCAGTAATGGTCTGTTATCTGAAGCGGCATAGAGGTTTGCTTCAATACGGTAAAAGCCCGGGGATTCAACGCGCAGGTTGACCGGAATAATGAGCCAAGCACCATCGACTCGACTTGGCTCTATGCTAGTTAATTGAGCACTGTCTGCATCGAAATATTCACGTAGAATCGGTGTAGACACAACCCATTCATTGGCACTAGAGGTTAAAGTAGCCACCAGTTGCAGTTCATCATTTTGCCAACGCTGACCAAGGGGTGGAAATTGAAAAGGTTGCTCATGCTCACTAGGTGTCGCGATGATATCGGCAATAATTTGTCCTGCTTGAATAAGAGTTAATCTCAGCTCCGCGTTAGCCTCGCCCTTCACACTAACAGAACCGGTAATTGCCTGACTTGGAGAGAAGCGTAAATGATCACTACGAAGGGAAAGTAAAACATCGTTTTCCTCAAAACGAATGGGCGCAGATTGGTTTGGTATGTATTTTTGTACGGTGGTGGGATCAAATATGGGCAGTGATTCACTGGGGTATTGAATCGCCTCAGCAAATTGTATGGCAACGTCGTCGTACTGTTCTGCCAATGGCTCTTCTAATGTGGTTTCGGTCTTTGCGCGTTGGCTTGGCAGACTTTGAGTTAAAAGCGGTAGTGCCGTATTAGTGTGCTCATTACTATCATCCACTGCAGTACTCATTGAGGCAGAACTCAACGGTATTGCCGGTGTTTCATTGCGAGACTTTAACCACAATGTAAAAACTAGCCCGATGGTTATTAGTGTTAAAGCGACAGCAGCGTTACGTGCGAACATTCTTTTCTCCAGCAAGCGCTGAAAACTGGACAACGTTAACTCAGCTTTCAAATCGGCATTATTTTTATTGTATTTGCCTTAGCAAGAAGTTTTTCAATAACAACTTACTAGTTCCAAGCTAAGCGTAAACTGAAGGGAATGCCAGATATCACTTTAATTTAGGAATGAGTTTCATAAGTGACTGAGTTTGACGGTAGCATTGTTATCTTAGCTACCTAATGTCAGTGTATTCTATTCCGCAAAAATGAATTCGATGTTGAAATATTGCTTGCCGACGTAGATCGGTGATCTTCATTTTGATTTGCTGCGCATAGACCTCAAAGGTGTATTTATTATGAGCTATTAACGTTGGCGAATGAACTCCAGATAAATACCTAAAGTTGTGAACCAGTTCCCTA
>NZ_JBKEGY010000046.1:0-11713 GCF_046710285.1 Reinekea sp. | reverse complement strand
GAACCAGAACCAGAACCAGAACCAGAACCAGAACCAGAACCAGAACCAGAACCAGAACCAGAACCAGAACCAGAACCAGAACCAGAACCAGAACCAGAACCAGAACCAGAACCAGAACCAGAACCAGTGGTTCAGCGAGCGAAAGGCGGGCCTCCTGAATGGGCACAAGGTCGTTTTGAATGCTTGGTTTTTGAAGTTGAAGGGCTAAAGCTCGCGGTACCATTGCTGTTACTCGGCAATATTCACCCACTAGATCGTGAGCTAACCAGCTTGTTTGATCAACCAGATTGGTTTATGGGCTTATTACCGGTAGCAAAAGATAGAAATATTAGAGTGGTCGATACTGGCCAGCTAGTCATGCCAGAGCGGCATAAACGTGAGAATCGGGATCTTATTAAATTCGCCGTAGGCGTGCATGATTCTGATTGGGCTTTCGGTGCAAACTCGATAGAAGGCTCAATTACCTTGACGACAGACTTAGTTAAATGGCGTTCGAGCAGAACCAGTCGACCTTGGCTGGCCGGAACCATTATATCTGAGATGTGCGCCTTGGTTGATCTAGATGAATTTAATCGCATTTTGAATGCATAGCGGATTACGAAATGTGGTCTATAGTAAGTTGATGAATGTTGTGGAGGAAGTTTAATGACAGCACAAACATTGAAAGCCGGAGATGATCCTATTCTCCAGTGGGTGACTTTTCGTTTAGAAAATGAAACCTATGGAATAAACGTAATGCAAGTTAGTGAAGTGCTTCGTTACAACGAAATTGCGCCAGTCCCAGGTGCACCTTCCTATGTGATTGGTATTATTAATCTTCGCGGTAATGTCGTCACTGTGGTCGACACGCGGGAGCGATTTGGTTTACCCACTACCGATATTACCGACAGCACGCGAATAGTGATGCTTGAGACTGATGATCAAGTCGTGGGTATTTTAGTCGATGCCGTTGCTGAAGTGGTTTACTTGCGTGAATCAGAAATTGAAATAGCACCGAATGTTGGTAATAACGACAATGCGCGTTACATCCAAGGTGTCAGTCATAAAAATGATGAGTTGTTAATTTTAATCGAAATTAAAAATTTATTGACTGAAACCGAATGGGCAGAGCTCGCAGAACTCTAATGTTGGCCTGAAATGTGCTGAATAGAATAAACTGTCAATAAATTGGAGAGAACCAATGGACTTTATTCTTTCAGCTTTACCTAGCTCATTCATGGACGCTTCATTTACGCTGTTTATTTTGCTATTGGCGAGTGTATTTTTTTATAGCAACCAACGGCGCATTCGTCGATTAGAAGCAAAGCTACTGCAGACGCAGTCTATGCTCACGCGTGAAATTAAAATGGTCAATCAAGGTGCAATCGGCGTAGGGCGACGGTTTGCGCAAGTAGAGAAAAAGCTTATTAAAGCTTCTGACCAACGTCCCAAATTTGAAGCAACAGATGTAAAGACTCACAATTTACAGTTGTCTAAAGCGTCAAAGTTTGCTCAAATCCAAGCTCAAGCAGTGAAGCCAAGCGTGTCGCAACCAAAGCTGGCACAAACTGCCACTCAAGGATTGACGACAAAGGCGGAACAATCATTAACATCATGGTTAAAAGAGCATCAAACAGCTTAAGGGTTCAATCCCTTTCAATTTTGTTGGCACTGACGCTAGTGAGTGCCGCCAACCCCATTTTTGCAGCCTCCGACGACCCACTTGAACCGGTCAATCGTGTTACGCACGGTTTTAATGATGTTTTAGATCGATTTTTACTTAAACCTGTCGCAAAAACCTACCAATTTATAATGCCAGAGTTTGCCGAACGCGGTGTGCGCAACGTGTTCACCAACTTAGGCGAAGTGCGCAACGTTGTTCACAATGGCTTGCAAGGCAAGGGTAAAGGGGCTGTTCAATCGACTGGGCGCTTACTTATCAACTCAACCGTAGGCATTGGCGGGTTATTTGATGTGGCCAGCAAAATTGGGTTGCCGGTTGAACGTGAAGATTTAGGGCAAACCCTCGGTAGCTGGGGGGTAGGGCCTGGGCCGTACCTAGTAGTGCCATTTTTTGGACCATCGTCATTGCGTGATGCTTTAGGACTTTTGGCTGACCCTGCATTGAACCCCATAACCTACGCACCTATCTCAACGGCTGAGAAAACAGGTGTCACATTGTTATCGGCTGTACAAACCAGAGCTGATTTAATTTCTGCTGAAGGGCTAATCAGCGGCGACAAATACATAATTTACCGCCAAGCTTATTTATCGACGCGCGAATTTGATGTAAATGATGGTCAAATCAAAACCGACGACTTTTTAGACAATAGCACCGATTTTGACGAAGAAGACGAGTTTTTAGATGAAGGTTTTTAAGTAAGCGATTTCACTTCTAAACCAATATCAAACTTTATTTCACTTAACTCGATGCATCTTACTACGACACATATAGCCGTCATTGACTGAAACTGGGCATTGGGTGATTCTACATTCACAGTGACTTCAGCGGCGATAGGCAGTGACTTAGTCGCTTCTAGGTGCATACCCGTTGCACTTAGGTCGACCACTTTAACGTCAAAGGTAGCCCCATCACTGGTGGTTATGGATGCTTTGGCATTTAAGGTCATACGCATAAAATCGCGTTTTTCTTCATAGTCTTTGCTAGATAGGCTCATTTTAACGCTCCTGGGTTTATCTCTATTTTTGTTTCTGTCTTTCAAAATTAAGTGTTACAAATATCCGATATAGTGGCCGCTGTCAAAACTATTGCGTTTAGTTCCTAGTAAGGCTACGGTGGCGCCTCGACAGCCTAATTTTAAGTATCGAATGCCGATGACCAGTGCGACGTTATTAATTGTAGATGATGAAAACGCGGTGCGAGAATCTATTGCCGCTTATTTTGAAGACAGTGGCTACCAAGTTATAGAAGCTAACAATGGTGCGCTTGGATTAGAGCTATTCGAGCGCGAAAAACCCGACCTAGTTATTTGCGATTTAAGAATGCCAGGCATGGATGGTTTGTTGGTGTTAAAGCAAATTATGAATGCCTCAGATGACACCCCTGTCATTGTGGTTTCAGGCGCCGGCGTTATGACCGATGTTGTTGAAGCACTTCGTCTAGGAGCTGCCGATTACTTAATGAAGCCCGTTGTAGATTTGAGCGTACTTGAACATACCGTAGAGCGTGCTCTAGAACGGTCACTTTTAGTTAAAGAAAACACCCTATACCGTGAAGAGCTTGAAGTTCGCAATCAAGAGTTGCAAGATCATGTAGATCGACTCAAACTCGATCTACAAGCCGGAAGAGCCGTCCAAGAGCGACTTTTACCTAGGTTTCCACTAGAGCAAAATGGTTACAAAGTACGCCATAACATGGAGCCTTCAACCTATTTGAGTGGCGACTCTGTTGATTATTTCGAAATTAGCCCAAACCAGTTTGTTTTCTATATTGCTGATGTTTCTGGCCACGGTGCTAGTTCAGCTTTAATCACCTTATTAATAAAGACTCAAATTGATCGTTATAAAGATGAATTTGAAAATAATACCTCCGATATCGTCATGAATCCTGGCCAAGTATTGCGCCAAATTAGTCTCGATTTACTCAAAACACAGACCAATAAGCATGCGACTATGTTCTACGGTGTGATTGACACCTCAATTCATCGTATGGATTACGCAATGGCGGCACATTTTCCTGCCCCTATCCTCTGTTTTGATCAACAATGTACAACGATTGAACCTGAAGCATTGGCTGTAGGGCTTTTTGACGATGCCATTTATGCAAGTCATCATATAGATTTAGCAGGCTTCAAACATTTGACGCTATTGTCTGATGGTATCTTTGAATTGATGAAAGAGCCCTCATTATTAGAAAAAGAGCAGCGATTACTTGAGTTGGTGATGCAGCCGAACCATACTATGCACGATTTTCTTGATGAGCTCAGGAAAGAAGGGTTAACGAAAGGGGCACCGGATGATATTACCGTGCTAACCGTTGAACTATATTAAGATTTATAAGGTTGTTAGTTCATGAGTAATGGGCGTGTATTGATTGCGAACCGAGAAGGCAGTTATTTAGTGAAACTGACCGGTGATGTGCGCATGACGTTATGTACAACAATTGATAATTGCTTACAATTGATGTTACAAGATCCTATTTTTTCTTCGGTGGTTGTTGACGTATCCGATGCTGAAGGCATAGACAGCACCAGCTTGGGCTTGTTAGCTAAAATATCACGCGTTGCTGTAACTAAAATGAAAGAACTGCCAACGTTGATTAGCTCTAACCCAGATATCACCCGTGTAATAGAAACCATGGGCTTCCGCGATAGAGTTTATGTCATCGTATCTTCAGCAGATGTTGATAACGCAAAACTACCGTTGGCTGAAGCCGAAGTTATTCCGGCCGATGAACAAAGTGCCCAGGCTAGGGTGCTTGAAGCACACAAAATTTTAATGTCACTCAACGAAAAAAATAAGGTTGCCTTCAAAGAGCTAGTTGATTGCATTGAACAGTCAAATTATTAAGGAATAAGCGTGTCCAATACAAACCAATCCCCATCTTACAATGTCACAGTATTAGGTGGGGGTAGTTTCGGAACTGCAATCGCCAACATATCTGCAATAAACAATCACTCAGTAAGCCTCTGGATGCGCAGCGAAAAACAAGCTGACGATATCCTAGAAAGCCGTGAAAACTCACGCTATTTACCCGGCTATAAACTGCATAAAAATTTAGTACCTAGCCTATCTCTAGAAGATTCAGTTCGTTGCGCCGATTATGTGTTCGTGGCAGTGCCCAGCAAGGCATTTCGGTCAGTATTAGAAGAAGCTGTACCGTTTTTGCAACCCCATGCCAAGCTTATTAGTTTGACCAAGGGTATCGAGCCTAATTCTTTTAAATTAATGAGCCAAATTCTACAAGAAGTAGCGCCAGCACATGAAATTGGTGTCATTTCAGGGCCGAACTTAGCGAAAGAAATTGCCGATGACCAAATAACCGCAACGGTTATCGCGTCCTACAGCCCGAAACTGCGTGCTGAAGTGCAAGAAATGCTTAGCTGCCAGTCGTTTCGAGTGTATGGCAACCCAGATATTTATGGTGTTGAAATGGCAGGCGCTATTAAAAACATTTATGCCATAGTCGCTGGTTTAGCCGCCGCATTAGGCATGGCTGATAACACCAAAGCGGCCATAATTACACGCTCCTTGGCTGAAATGTCACGCTTTGCCGTGCGATTAGGCGCCAACCCAATGACATTTTTAGGGTTAGCCGGTGTCGGCGACCTTATCGTAACCTGTACGTCTTCTCTAAGCCGAAACTATCGGGTTGGCTACTACATTGGTGAAGGACTTACTTTAAAACAGGCCATAAAAAAAATTGGCGAAACTGCTGAAGGTATAAATACATTACGAATGGTTAATGACAAAGCACTCGAACTGGGTATATATATGCCTTTAGTAAAAGGCTTGTATGCGGTTATCTATGAAGACATGCCGATATCAGCTATTTCGAGTAAGTTAATGTCAGGTGATTTGGCACAAGACGTAGAATTTATGTCTGATGGCCTTTAAGGAGATTTACAATGTTAGTTGAAGATCGCGAGCACCATATTTTTAAACTTCTCTTTATAATACTGTTTTGGGTATTCTTTAGAGTTGCCACCGTTGTCATGGTTATAATTTCACTTATTCAGTGGGGCTCATTGTGGTTTCAAGATGAGCCAAGAGAATCATTGCTGAAGTTTTCTAGCCAATTGACCCTGTTTCAGGCTCAAATTACGAAATACCTTACGTTCCAATCAGATGAGAAGGTCTTTCCATTTGCAGATTGGCCAGACGCCCCTATAAAACCCGAAGCTCCAGTCGAAGTAGCTGTGCCAGATGAAGCGGAAGAACAGCCAGGCGAAAAGCCAGATACTGAAAAATGAAACTCTATTTAATGCGCCACGGTGATGCAGAACCTTTTTCACCCAACGATGCAGGCCGTGCCTTAACCCCTACAGGGCGGGGCGCGGTGGCCAGTAAAGCACGGTTATTACCAGAGATAGACCAAATGACCGTTAGCCCTTATTTACGTGCATTGCAAAGCGCCGATATATTAATTGAGCAGGGTTTGAACGTGAAACACCGGCAAGTTGATGATCGGGTTACGCCAGATTGCTCACTAGAGCCCATTATCGATGACATTCTCCGTGCAGATTTACCTAACCAACTCGTTGTGGCGCATAACCCTTTGCTGTCACGGTTAGCGCGCCATTTAGCGGGCGATGAAGCGCGCGGCGTTAATTTAGGTACTGCACAGGTTGCCTGTTTGGAAGCCGATGAGTTTTTACCCGGTTGTGCTACTTTGTTATGGGTGAAGTAAGTCGTAACCTTATTCGTACTCACTGACACTAATTAACGCCCATAATTGCATTCCAAGCGCCTGTTTTTTCTAAACACGGTTTAAAAATGAACTGTTTTTGGAAATAGCCCATCAATAAGCGCCAAATAAGCCAATTTCTGGCGTTTTAAATTCGGCTTTATGGTTGGGTTGTGTGTACAATGAGGTTCCGGTTCTTTTTTTGTCATTTAAATCACAAGATCAGAATTATATAACGACTAGATATAAAGAGCAGAATATGAGTAAAGGTACAGTTAAGTGGTTTAATGCTGACAAAGGTTTCGGATTTATTACTCCTGAAGACGGCGGTAAAGATTTGTTTGTTCACCATTCTGAAATTCAAGCAGGTGGCGGTTACGCTACTTTGAATGACGGTCAAGCTGTAGAGTTTGAAGTGGGTGAAGGCCAGAAAGGCCCTTGTGCGAATAACGTTCGCGCAGTATAAGCACTAGTAAATAAGCGCCACTGATCTATTTTTACCTTTAGGTACTAATTCGATAAGTGGCGTTTTTTTATGCGCAGCGTTTGTGCTTGCAAGGGTGGGTAATAGCGAATGGAGAGTTATTTCGATGACAAAGCCTAAAACACCAGAGAAAAAGTCACCCTTAGTCATAGGTTTAGCGATTGTTGGGGTCTTAATGGTAATTACCTTCATTGTGAATAATTATGAAAAATTCCCAACTGCGCAATCTATTTTTGGCGGCAATGAATCGCCTAAAGGCCAAGCCCAGGGCAGTTTGCAGCTAGCCGTTGAAACCTGTCGTAGCCAAATAAAAAAGCAGCTCGGTGCTAAGTTATTAGCATCAAATTTAGATGAATACTCAACTCGTTACAATGATACCTCGAAACAGTATTTAGTGTTTATAGACCTTGTTATTAAAGGTGTTGAAAAAGAGAAGTATTACTACGAATGCCAAGTTTCTGCAATGAATCAAAAAATTGTCAAAGCCCAATTAACTTCACCACCAGGTCAGTTTCAAAAAATAAACATTAATTAATACCTGTATTTTAGGTATATTCCCGTTGAAGCCGAAATAAGTAAAGACAACAAAATGAAAGCCAAGCTTAAACAAATCTCCACCATTGTCGCTCAAGCCAATGATAAATTCGATGTCGCAAATGACACCATTGATACCATATTAGGTGTAATCGATGCGGCGCTTCGTAAGCAGGGCATTCAAGCCGATGCCATCACAGTAGACTGCGTGCCCCTCGACAAAAAAATTGTATTTTTACTGCATGACAACAAGCCCGAATTTGTCAGTATTGCCTTAGGTAATAAAGCAGGGGATATTCATTCCTCTAACGACCACCCCATAAATGATGTCAATGTTGAATTGGTTTACGCATTACTAGTAGAGAACTTCACTCAACACTAATGTTATAGAGTGGCGGTTTAGCTCACAGCCTTGATATTTCTATACTCGACGCCATCTCTAAGTGACTAATATTGAACTATTCTAAGCTTCAATGGTCTGCCATACGAATTACTTGAAAGGAATTATACATGTCTGATCCAACCTATACCCCGCCAGCCGTCTGGACTTGGGACTCTGAAAGCGGTGGTAAGTTTGCCAGCACAAACCGACCTGTATCTGGCCCAACTCATGAGAAAGTTTTGCCCGTTGGTAAACATCCAATACAGCTGCATTCGTTAGCAACGCCCAATGGCGTAAAAGTAACGATACTTTTAGAAGAGTTACTTGAACAAGGTGTTGATGGCGCGGAATACGATGCCTATTTCATTGATATTGGAGAGGGTGACCAATTCAGTAGTGGCTTTGTTGAGATAAACCCAAACTCAAAAATTCCAGCAATGATTGATAAAAATGGTGATGAACCGATTCGCTTGTTCGAGTCTGGTTCAATGATGGTTTATTTGGCAGAGAAGTTCGGCCATTTTATGCCAAAAACAGTCGCAGGCCGAGCAGAATGTTTGAACTGGTTATTCTGGCAAATGGGCAGTGCACCATTTTTAGGTGGTGGTTTTGGCCACTTTTACACTTACGCACCAGAAAAATATGAGTACCCAATCAACCGTTACGCCATGGAAGTAAAACGCCAGCTTGATGTATTAGATAAGCACCTAGCTAGCAATATGTACATGACGGGAGATGAATACACCATAGCCGATATGGCCATCTGGCCATGGTATGGCACGTTAGTAATTGGCACTATTTACGATGCTCAAGAGTTTCTAGATGTGAATAGCTATACTCATGTTAAGCGTTGGGCAGAACAAATTGCTAAACGACCAGGTGTTATTCGCGGTCGCAAGGTTAATAGTGCTTGGGGTGAGCCATCTGATCAGTTGAAAGAACGTCACGATAAATCAGATTTCGACAATATTCCAGCTAAGTAAGACTCTATTTAAAAGCACTCGCTGTGTAAGCAACGAGTGTTTTTTTGTGCCTGTTAGTTTTTAGGTTAATTCGATTCCGTAACGACCGGCTTTTTCTTCGTTGGCCGAGAAAATGGAATTTCAGGGATAATAAGCGTAATCGCCAAGCCTAAAATCACAATGAGAAATCCGTATTGGAATATCTTCCGAGTCGCTTCTGCCCAAATCACCTTAAAGCTATTCTCTATCGTTGTGACCTGCGCTAACGCCGCCGCCTGTTCAACCGGGTCAGCAACATTCTCTTGTACGGTTAATCGAATTTGTTCAAAATTAATCGATGCAGCTTGATGCTCCGTATCCACCTGATCACTAGCAACGACTTGGCTTTGCAGCTGACTCGGGAGTTGAGGTGCAATGTCGGTCATGAACGCATTTGCCAAATAGGCACTGAATACTGTGCCTAGAAGCGCAAGCCCAACACTACTACCCATTTGCCGAACAAAGGTCGCAGATGCGGAAGCCACGCCCATTTTATTTCTCGGGGCCGCATTGATCATCATTTGCGTGTAGAGCGGAATGGTAGGCCCTAAAGCAATACCCAATACAACGAGCTTTATAATGATTTGCAGTTGCGTTTGTTCGGCGTCAAGCGTTAATGCAAACCACAAATAGGCAAAGATAAGTGCCACCAAACTTGGAATAAGCACGGGTTTATAAGAGCCAATACGTGACACCAGTTGTCCACTGGTAATGTTGCCAAATACCAAGCCCAGCGTTAACGGCGTTAAAGTAGCGCCCGAACTAGTCGCACTGACCCCTAAAACATTCACCATGTAAAGTGGAATAAAAACGATAGAACCTAAAAACACCGCACCTAACACAAAAGAGGCCAACGCCGTTAAACCAAAGGTTTTGTTGGCAAAGAGTTTTAGATCTACTATGGCGCCGTCGCTTTTTAGTTCATGGCGAATAAACAAGGTAAACGCAATAATCGACAAACTAAACATAGATATGGTTTCAACCGAAGCCCATGCATAGCTCGTAGGCGCTAATGAAAGCGCCAGCAACAGCGGAATAACAAACAGCAACAATAGTGCCGCCCCGAAAAAATCAATGTGCTGTCCAGAGGTGTGTCGCAACAAGGGCATACGTTTAGCAATAAAGAAAAAAGCAATGGCACCTACGGGGATGTTCACTAAAAAAACCCAATGCCAGCTAATTAAGTCAGTTAGCAAGCCACCAATCCATGGGCCAATAACTGAACTGAGCCCAAACATTGCGCCAAACAAGCCTTGGTACTTTGGCCGCTCATGGGGCTCAAATAAATCACCAACCACCGCAAAGGCATTCGCAAAAATAGCTGCAGAACCGACACCTTGTAAGGCTCGATACAAAACCAACTCAATAGGGGTTTGAGCAATAGCGCATAAGATCGATGCAATAACAAAAATAACGATGCCGGTGAGTAGCATAGGTCGACGACCATAAAGATCAGATAACTTGCCCCAAATCGGTAAGAGAGCCGTACCGGTTACTAAATATGAGGTGGTTAACCAAGTAATCCAGTTAGTTGGAAAGGATAAATCTTTAATAATCATAGGCGTTGCCGTAGAGACAATGGTTTGATCAAGCGCCGCCATGAAAAGAGCAAGTAAAACCCCGATTAAAGCGCCTCTGCGTTCTCTAGGGCTTATGACTGTTGTAGGTTCAGAATTCATTTTTTCTCCAGGGTGGTGTGGCAAAAAGGGGCCAATTGTTTAAGGACAGCCGTTGCTTGCTGTAAATCTGCTTGGTTAACGCCAGCATCCAAGATGAATTTCAGGTAAACATCATTTACCAGCGACAATATACGCTCACCCTCGGGTGTTAAACTGAGGCGTATTTTGCGGCTGTCTTCAGAGTCTATTTGTCTCTCAATTAATTTAGCTTTCAGTGTTCTATCGATCATGTGAGAAATCATAGACGCCGACATACGCATCGTCTCACTGATTTGGCTTGGGTAAACCCGACCATTACGAATTAAGAACAAAATAGGGAAGTCAGTAAACTCGAACCCCAGCTCAGCCTTGACCTTATCGCGCACATTCACTTTTAAACTGCCCATGAAGTGACGAAAGGCTTGGCCGAACTCAACAGTGTCTTCGAGTGTAGGTTGTTGCAAGTTGGGCAAAATTTACCTCAATACAGATATAGTTTAATGATTAAACTATTCTATGCCTTAATCTTTCTGAATGAAATTAAAATTTTGTAACCAATGAGTGGTTAGCTGATGGGCAATTGAGCTTGGAGACCTTGGAGAGCTAACCTAGCCATATTGTAAGTGGGGCATAAAGTTTACACCTCCGTATTAGCTTGTTGAAATTGATCACAAAACTGAACTCAAAGTGCTTACATAATCAGAGAATTACCAGTTATGTAAGCACCAGCTTAAAAACATGTGGTAGAAAGATAGGGTGATTTGAATGAATAATCTAAAGCCTAAGAATCACGGGCACTGCAAGCGCCGCAGAAATTTAGATACCTCGGCGGGCGCCTATTTATAAGGTTTACTTAAATTGACATATAGTCCCTAAAGTTCCATGATTACTGGATTGTAGAGGTCTTAAGATAAAAAATAATAAATACATATGTGCTCCGTAAAAATAAGCGGTGGCCTAGTAATAATGGTATGGACTTCTCTCCTCTATACTCTGGCTCACCAATGTGAGTTCAGTTAGGAGAGCATCATGAAAGACGTTGCAGATTTTTGTGGAATTGATATAGCCAAACATTTAATTTCAATTCACTTAGAAGATGAAAATCGAAAAGTGATCAGCCAGAGAAATATGCGCCGTGCGAATGTACTGACATTTTTTGCAAATAAACCACCTTGTTTAATTGGTATTGAGTCTTGCGGTGGTAGTCAATATTGGGCACTAGAATTACGGAAGCTTGGTCATGATGTGCGGCTGATGAATGCTAAATATATTATCCCTTATCGTCGTAAAGGTAAGAATGATCTAAAC
>NZ_JBKEGY010000045.1:0-12046 GCF_046710285.1 Reinekea sp. | reverse complement strand
CAGCGATGTCGTGCATATAATCGCGCAAGAAATAAAAGGCTTTAGTCATGTTTTAGGTGATATGGCGATGCAATCCAGAAATTACCACTAAAAACTATTAGCTACCTAATAAAGCCAAAATATTACCTGCAGATTTATTAGCCTGTGCTTGCATGGCGATACCCACCTGCTCTTGAATCAAAGCAGCACTTCGTTCGCTACTGGCTTTCGCGTAATCAAGGTCTTGAATACGTGAGGTAGATTCTGCTGAGTTAAGGGACTGCTCTTCGAGGTCTTGTATTCGAGAATTAAAGCGACTTTCGAGCGCACCAAACGATACCGCAGATTCACTAATAGAGCCCAATACTGCATCGCTAAGCTCAATCGCAGAACTGGCGCCCGCTTGCGTTGATAAATCCAATGAACTCAACCCTAAATTGGCAACACGCTCTTGTAAGTTGTCACCCTCTACAACCAAAGTATCGCCACTGTTCGGTCCCACCTGAAAAGCTTGATCTGAAGCTGCACCAAATAAGGAAACGCCGTTAAAATTAGCCGACTCAAGTACAGATTCGGTTTGCTCTATTAAACCTTGCGCTTCTTTATTAAGTAGCGCTCTATCTTCATCAGAATAGGTACCGTTTGCAGCTTGTACCGAAAGCTCTCGGATTCTTTGCAGGTTTTCAGTCACACCCTTTAACGCACCCGAAGCCGTTTGGGTTAACGAGATGCCATCGGAGGTATTGCGGATAGCTTGCAGCTGGCCTCGAGTTTGAGAGCTTAAACCAGTCGCAATAGATAGCCCTGCTGCATCATCGGCGGCATTGTTGATTTTCAAGCCAGAACTCATCTGCTGATTACTTTTATCAACACGGCTAGAAGCGCTCGATAAGGCCGACGAAGAAATTGAATTGTTATTAATACTCATAGACATAAAAGCACCTAATAAAAAGCCATTGAACCATCGCTACAGCTTAGTCTAATAGGTGCAAAGATCTCATTCATTCTCGTTTCATTTTGTATCTTTGATTTGAGCTTAACGCCAGTAAAAGGACACTAAACTCTTCGCAATAAGCGGCGACTAAGACAATCCGAGTGCCATTCACACGACCCTCTCGATGTTTAGGGGTGTCGGTAAACGATATATCGCGACACTGCTGTCCCATAGTTTAGAAGCGGCTCATTGCTTGGAATTCGGGTGTTTGAAACATGGATGTTTCAAACAAGCCCCCATGGACGGGTTCATAGCGACCGAAATTCCAAGCATTGGGCCGCTGAACCCCGGGTAAAGTCTGAGATATTTATAGGACTGCAGTGTTATCGCGAATAAGTATACTTCTCGTAGAGCCATCGAAGGTGGCTATATTTGGAACCGCAAAAAAAACGGAGTGCTAGGTTGCCCTGACACTCCGTTTCATTTTGCTTAACTCTATATTAGAACGGTAATGGTACAGGCTGTCCATTTAAAGTCGCTGCGCCATTTTCAAAGCTAGCAGAAAGTACGTAATCATCATTCTCTTCGATTAATGCGCCCATCATCATTAAACTGAACATTTGTTCTGATAATTCTGGCATCTCTGCTATATCTTTATGTATTTTAAGATCTGCTTGAGCAAATACGGTTGGTATCAAACCCATCAAGGAGAAAATGTTACCGATATCAGCGACTTGGTTCGCCGGCAATGAAGCTTCTAGGCTCATCTTTGCTGCCTTACCATCAACCATTGCACTCACTTCTGAAAGGCCAAAGCTAAAACCATCTTGTAAAGCTTTATTACCTGTGCGAATTAGGCTTGGGCTAAGGTCAAAGCCTCCAGTGGAGCTCATGGCGTTTAGCTCTTGGCTCAACTCGGTTAGATTATCAACGTCAAAGCCACCCATGTTAGCGGCCATAACAATATCTGTCACAGTAAAGACACTGCCATCAACGTCGAACGTTAAGCTGCTGGTATCCCAACGAAAGTCACCATTAAAACGATTATTCTCTACATCACTGCTAGATACTAATGCAAAATCGCCCACCTGAACGTTCATGCTTTCATACTCTGTTTCGGTAATAAGGCTTACACCTTGGCCTGTTATAGACTGCTTACCAACAAAGGTATTACCGCCATGGTATTTACCATCGGCTAGCATGGTCATTGGCTTCCAATCTAAATCAAACGCTTCAAATTCATTGTATGTGCTGACCAACTTCATTCCGTTCCAGTTAGAATTAAGTAAAATGTCGCCTTTCATACTGCCTTTCACATTGACCAACCAAGGCGTGAAGATCACTTCAAAGCCTTCTAAAGGTTCATTAATAGAAAAAGAAGCCAAGTTAGTTTGATAAGAACCAAACATCGTGATATTAGTATTACCCGCTAACATCGGACTATTGATGAAGTTAGTCGACAGGAATTCCGCTGCCTTTGCATCATTTACCGCAGAAATAAAAGAAGGGTCTAAGGTAAGGGCATGCTCAACTGAAGTACCCCAAGGTCGCTTGTGAATATCATTTTTCAAGATGACATTAACGGCCTCACCTTCTAAATCCACTCCAATCTTTAAGGTTAATTGACGATCTATGAAGCTACTGCTATCACTGACGATATCTATAGTCATTAAATCGGTTGATTGGCTTTCAAACTGACTAACCGCCTTATCAATCTGGCTATCAACCAGCATCATTGATCCTGCGCCTGCCGCTACAACACCTACAACGACAACGGTTGTAATTATGAGAGCTTTATTCATTATTATTCCTTTAATTGGATGGGAGCTAAAAAATCTACACTGAATTAAAGTCTACTCAGCATAAAAAAAGCCGCATGATAACGACTTTTAACGACTTAATGTAAAAATATACCCAAAATATTGACGCAGTTCACCAAATTAACGTGAATAGCGTGCTTGCAATGCAGCAAAGGTCGCCCGAATTCCCATAGCTTCGCCGCCTTTAGGTCGACCTGGTCGAGCTCGATCATTCCAAGCACCTACATCAACATGAATCCAATTCGCCTCTGCAACAAAGTGCTGTAAATACAGTGCAGCGGTAATTGACCCACCAAAAGGGGTTGGAGAACAGTTTACGAGGTCTGAAATACTGCCCTTCATATAATCCGCATAAGGCTGATGCAAAGGCATACGCCACATCGCATCTTCTGAATTTGCACCCGAATGCACCAACTGCTCTGCAAATGCATCATCTGTTGCATAAAACCCTGGCACTTCAAGCCCCAATGCAACGCGGGCAGCTCCCGTTAAGGTTGCAAAATCAATAATGAGATCTGGGTTTTCACTGCTTGCTTCTGCAAGAGCATCACATAGCACTAATCGGCCCTCTGCATCGGTATTATCAATTTCAACCGTCAACCCTAGACGAGTTTTCACAATATCACCCGGTCTAAAAGCGTCGCCATTGACGGCATTTTCTACCGCTGGCACCAGTACACGTAAACGAACGGGTAAATTAAATGCCATAATCAGTGAAGCTAAGCCAAGCACATGAGCGGCACCGCCCATATCTTTTTTCATCAAACGCATACCTGCGGCTGGCTTTAGGTCTAAACCTCCGCTATCAAAACATACGCCCTTACCAACCAGCGTCAATAAGGGAGCCTCTTTCTTACCCCAACGCAAATCGAGCAAGCGCGGTGCGTGGCTCGAAGCGCGCCCAACCATATGAATGGTAGGGTAGTTTTGCTCAAGCAATTCATCACCCACCCATTCGCTGAACTCACCAGAAAACTCTACTGCGAGATTTTGTATTGCCTCAGATAAATGCTCTGGCATCATATCGCCCGCTGGGGTGTTAACTAAATCTCTCGTCAGGGCAACAGCTTTAGCGGTATTTACAGCCTTATTTATAATATCTTCAGACTCTACACACAGCGTAGCTCGATCAGCCGTGGTTTTGTATCGATCAAACTGATATTGACCCAACAACCAGCCTAAAGTTAGTGACTCTTGTTGCGTGATAGGCAGCTGAGCGTTCAGCACATAATCATTTTTCGGCAATTCTAGCGCCGCACTCGATAATGCCCATACCGAATCTAAATCAGGGCAAACAATGAGTACAAAATCGACATCACCTGACGTTGTTGGGATCGATAGCATGCCTGGAGCTGTGAAGTGGTTGCCATTTAACCAGCGCTGAGTCTGCTCTGACTGTTGGGTTAACCAAGTAGGGTATTCATCTTGCCGCACCACAACGAGGGCGATGCCTGTTTGACCTTGCTGTACATTCATAATTATGTCCTGATGTAATTGACTATCTAATTTGGTTAGTTTAACAATGTTCGCGCTTAGAGGCTAAGCCGATTAACAGAGGCTAAAGGTGACAATGTACATATAGAATGAC
Organism: Reinekea sp.; assembly: GCF_046710285.1. GTDB lineage: Bacteria > Pseudomonadota > Gammaproteobacteria > Pseudomonadales > Natronospirillaceae > Reinekea. The sequence goes on along the minus strand of NZ_JBKEGY010000045.1, from coordinate 7,725 downwards.
GCGATATCTTAGCATCAAAAAAGTCGCTGCCCCACTCATCTACCTAGTACAGGTTTTGACCTAAATCCAGATTCCAAGTAACCAAAAGCTCACCATCCCAAGGATAACGGTCAGTAGCATAGGCGAACCAATTAGACCCAAGACTAAACACAAACTCGCCGCAAGGATGCCAGGTTGTAACAACTGACCAGTATTAGCAACTGGATCCAACAACGGTTCTGCAATTAAGGCAGACAACACAGCCGCGGGGACACAATTCAGCACCGTTAAAACCGCTGGAGACAAATTCAACCTAGGCAATAAAACAGGTGTCACCCGGATACCCCAAGTCACAATAATCATGCCGATGATCATCAAAACGAGAGTCATTTTTCATCCCCTTCTGTTTCAGGAATTCGGGAGGCAATTAAAGCCGCAAACAATACAGCCAAAATAATACCTAGCTTATGGGGTATGTCTTTGAATAGCCAGGCTAGTGCAAAGGCTATAAACGCACTGGCGACATTCCGCTTGCGCTTCAACATGGGTGTCATCATTGCAATAAAGGCAGTCACCATGGCAAACTCTAACCCTAAAGATTCAACGCCCGTCAGCGACGAACCTGCCCACAACCCTATCCAAGTACAAATTTGCCAATTGCTATACATAAAAAGAGCCGAGCCCATGTAATATGGGAATCGCTGTTGCTCGTCTAACCCTGCCATATAGCGCTGATTAAAAATCACAAATGTTTCATCGGTTAAGAAAAAGCTAGCTAGCACCTTTTGCTTTTTCGACCAAATTTTGGTTGGGATTAACATAGCAAAGGCATATAAAAGGTGGCGTAAGTTCACAATAAAAGTGGTTAAAACAATGAGTATTGCTGGGGTGCCAACGGCTAATAACCCAATGGCTACATACTGCGCTGAACCTGCAAAAACCAACGCAGAGATAGCAATTGCAACCCAGGCGGCAATGCCATTGGTCGGTGCTAACATACCAAATAGTAAGCCAAAGGGTATTGCAGCGACTATCATCGGTAAGGAGTCTAAAGCACCTTTCAAAAATGCAGAGCGGTTCGATAATTTATTCATTAGGAGAAATGGTTCTTCTTAGCAGATAACGTTTCTTTCCAATCACGAATGGCTTCCGTTTCAACGGGTGATTGCACCGCATGGCCAAATCTAGAAAAAACAGTACTATAAGAGATCACCTTGGCTTTGTGTAATATAGCCATGCGCGCGTGGCCAACAGCATATAATTTGCCTTTGCAATAAAAGCGCTGTTCAAAGTAGCCATATTTATCATCCCAGCACTTTAATTCAACCTCTAAATTAACTCGGCTGAACGGCTTGAACTCTCTAATATAAGTCAGCTCTTGGGCATTCAATACTGCTCGGTAGCCTTGCTTAAAAAAACTCGCTAACAAGCCGTTTTGACGTAACCACCCCATTCGGCCGAGATCACCAAATGAAAAATAACGCGCAGCCGTTAAATGGATATTGATATCCATATCGTGCGGCCAGACTCGAAAATTGCTGTTTATCGTTACTAAGGGTTTGAAATCACCTTTTTGAACGAGAGATTTAAGAGAAAAAAGAAACAATCGACCATATAAATTCATAAAGCTACCAAAGGATATAAAACCTCATCATTGTACCCTGTTAACAACGTAATGAGACCAGCCCATTTTAAATCCGTATTGCGATCACCGCTATCAATCAATAATGGACGACCTTCTAGCGTTTTTAATTTAGCCTTAGTCCCAATAATAGTAAAAGCTGATTTAGTTAGAGTCGCCAATACCTGAGGGCTAAACTGGTGATTGCCGCGCCCAAAGATATGCCCTTGGCCGCCAATAATACTAATGATGGCTTGGCTTTTAAATTTTTGTGCAAGGTGTAGAATATCTTGCTCTGTGCAATCCGCTTTAATAACCTTGCCATTAAGTACGGCATCGACACCCAGCAAGGTATTTGAGAGTTTGCTCCGTTCCATGAAGAAATCGATAGTTTTTCCGCTACCCATAAAATATACACAATCAGACTGGTGAGTTTCATCCAGCCACTCTGCAATATCGTTTAGCACCAGATCTTCTTGCTCTATTCCACCTACTTTCACATGCTGCATAAACTCAGCAGAGATTGGTACTTTCATTTCACCAAAATATTTAGATGCAACTCGATTTTGGCGAAATGCTTCTTCATCAATATCTCTAACTTCTTCCATGCGTAAATCGGTCAACTGACCATTTAACAAATTGGATAACACTTCTCCCGCTGCGTGAGGAGTCACGGCAAAAACACCGGAATGAATTTTAACCCCAGTTGGGATACCCAACACGGGGACGCTAGCCCCTACGACGGAACAAACATCTCTAGCCGTCCCGTCACCGCCTGCAAATACAACAAGATCAACTTGATTTTGAATAAACCAAGACACTATGTTTTGGGTATCAATTGATTCGGTTTGGGTCGGTAATGGCTCGGGGTATATATGAAGAGGTTGAATACCGCATTGATGCAACAACGATGCACCTAGATCTCCCTCTGCGGAGAACCATTCATGAGCATTCGTAGGTTGGTCCTGCAAAAAGGTCGTTAACATGGTTTGCGCTTTAGACATGGCCTTCTGCTCTGCGCCACGTTTTAGGGACTCTTCTCGAACATCTTTGCCGTCACTGCCTTTCAATGCAACAGAACCACCAATTCCGGACCAAGGATTAACAATAAAGCCAATTCTCATAACAACAAATCGCCTAAGCATTTTTAGGCTATCATAGCCCAGAAAGCTGCCAATTGCTGGCGGAAAAACCTTCATATAATAATTGAGCTGCATGCGCAACTTCGTTAAGGTGATGGGTGACCATAATAATGGTAGTGCCTTGCTCACGCTGCAGCTCTAATACCCATTTTAAGCCATCTTGTCGTAATGCAGGGTCTAATGAAGCAAAAGGTTCATCTAACAAAAGTACGGGCTTATTTTGTAAGAAAACCCGTGCTAAGGCTACTCTCTGCTGCTGGCCACCGGATAAACTCGCAGCGACCTGATTCAACTGACCGCTTAGATCAAATCGTCGAGCCGCCTCAATCAAAGTTTCCTGTTCAATCGTGTTAAGTTTGCCACTGGCAGCTAACCCAAACGCCAAGTTTTGCTCAACAGTTAAATGCTCGAAGACATTATCTTTTTGAAACATAATTCCGAACGGCGATTTTGCTGCCGGTCTATTTAGACAATTTTCACCTTGCCAAGAAACTTCACCTGCACGCAAAGGATTCAAGCCAATCAAAGAACGCAACAGTGTCGATTTACCAACACCGCTCTTCCCTGTTACAGCTAAAAAGCTTCCCTGAGGTAATTGAAAGTCCCATTGAAACGCTAAGTTTTCAAAGGCAACTTCCATTTGATTAACGATTAACATCTTTTTCCTCGCCTAACCATTCACCTACCATGAGTATAACGACACTCACCATCAATAGAATAACCGATAACTGCGTAGCCAATATCATTTGATAACTGCCCATTGCTTGGTAAATTAGAATTGGTAAAGTTGTAAATTGTGCTGAGCCAATTAAAGCCGCTACGCCTAAATCACCAACACTCAGTACCATCGACAATGCAAATGCCCACGGTAACACTGACTTCATTAGAGGCCAATATAGATACCTTGCTTTGGCCACCGAGTTAAGATCGAGAGTATAGGATAAATCATGATAACGTTGTTGAATCGTCCGGTAGCGCGTATGTATGGGCGCAGTAATGAAAGGTAAAGTCATCAAAGCATTCATCCAAATAATTAACCCCCAAGTGACCTTATAAGCAATCCCTAAACGTAAGGCGACTAAAAAAATACCGGTTAAAATAACCATAGAAGGTACAAGCAATACGCCAAAATCCAATAATCGACTGAGTTTAGTATCGCGACTGCTACAACGAAAAATTGCTAACAGCATGGAAACCACGGCACTTAAAAACGCAATTAGAAGACTATTCGTTATTGCCTCAAAAAATCTATTTGGAAAAATAAAACTCGCACTAAAGGAGCGTAGCAGGAGACTGACAATAGGCGATGCCAATAATAGTAAGACAACCACAATGGCGACTAGCTGAATGTACATTGGCCTAGCATATTGATGGCTATTTGACTTAGAAAACTCAATACTAAAAATTTCACGCCGACCTAAACTTAGCATCATCATTGTTGCAAAAATGCCATGAATAATTGCATAAACTGCTGCAGCTTGCGGGTCAAAATCAAACTTCAATGCTTGATAAATGGCAACTTCTAAGTTGGTATTGGCTGGACCTCCACCTAAAGTTAGGACAATAGTAAAACTACTAAAGCAAAAAAGGAACACAATCACAAAGATAGGTTTCATCGCCGACTTCAAAATTGGCCATTGCAACACTTTGAATTGCTGGCTCCAAGACATTCCAATACTCTGCGCTAAGATTCGATGTTCGATAGAAACTCGATCCAATCGCTGCCAAAAAACTCGCAATGCATAAGGGATGTTTAGCAGCATGTGGGCAATAATAATTCCAGCTAAACTAAATACATTCAACCAACCAGAAAAGAATGAGACAACTGATAGTACTATGGTCAGCACAGGCATTATAAAGAAAAGGTTCAGCAGTGCTTTTAAAATCCAACTATGGCGAAATGAACGATAAGACAAGATGAGTGCAAACGGTATGGCAAAAATAATTGATAAAAAAGCAGATAAGAAAGCTTGATAGAAAGAAAACTTAATTATTCGTACAAGCCAAGCATCAAAATAACCAAACAATGGATAGCCTTGCCCAGGGTGCAAAAATAACCCTAGACAAGCTAATGCCAATGTTGCCATCAATAAACTGATGGCAACTCGGTTAAGTATAACAGGCAAGCTATTATTGACTGGCTGCATTACGCCATTCTTTTACCCAGCTACGGCGATTTTCCATTACTTTGTCACTAGTAAAATAAAGTGACTTAGGGTGAAATAGAGCTTCGTAAGCCTCAGGTTTATCAGCATTTTCTAAAACTGGCCACATCCAGTTTGTACCAGCAAAGACATCTTGCGCTGGCTTGCTCACTAGAAAACTCAAAAAGCTTTGCGCAAGTTCAAGCTGATCACTTGATTTTAATGCAGCGGCAATTTCGATTTGGGTGTAATGCCCTTCCTCAAACTCTGCTGCTTGATATTGATCTGTTTCCTCCCAAGTCATATGGTAAGCTGGCGAAGTTACATAGCTCAGCACCATGTCACTTTGTCCTTCAAGGAACAAGGCATAGCCTTCACTCCAACCAGGCGTGACCGTGACCGTTTTGGCTTGTAGCTTCTGCCATGCTTCATCGGCTTTATCGCCATAGACAGATTTAATCCATAACATTAGACCTTGGCCTGGCGTACTCACGCGCGGATCTTGATAAATAACGCTTACGTCACTTTCTTCTATTAACTCACGCAGTGATGAAGGTACTGTTGTTAACTTCGTCTTATCGTATACAAATGCGAAGTGTCCGTAATCGTAAGGTACAAAGTTATTATCACTCCATTCATAAGGTAAGCTCAAGCCAGACAAATTAACATTGTGATCGGCGAGTAAACCAAGAGATTTCGTTTCCGCTAGTAACGCATCATCTAAGCCCAAAATAATATCCGCACCGCTTTGCTTACCTTCCAACTTAAGTCGGTTTAATAAGGCCACGCCATCTTCTAAACCGATGAATTCCACATCGCAACCGCATTGAGCTTCAAATGCTTTTTCTAATGCAGGACCAGGCCCCCATTCACTGGTGAATGATTCATAGGTATAAACGGTTAATTTATTATCGGCGGCCATAACAGTTGCACTCGCGGCAACTAGCAAGGTGGGTAGAACAAAAGAGTATTTCATGTATTCGAATTCCTGTATCAATAATATATTGATACCAGCGTATCTAAGAATAGATGAGGGATAATTGCATACGCAATTTAGCACAAAGAAGTCTTTGCTCCCTACGCCAGTACAAACTGGTTCAGGTTCAACGGGTTTTTCTCAGCGACTCGCAATACAATTGCTTGGCACCCCGGCAAGAACGAGGCATAGTTTACAGACTTTTAAACGAAAACCTAGAGCCTTTAATGTTACTTGATCAAATTCTTGAAGAATTAAACCCTGTTCTCGGCGAAAACATTAGTTTGAGTCGTCAAGATGCCTGTCTCACCAATGCTTTATATCAGCTAACATCGACCAAAGGTCGCTATGCCTTACGAGTAAATTCTGACCATGCAATAAGGCTCGGTATTAATCGAAAGAGAGAGCTATCAATTTTAAAGCATATTCATGATCAGAAATGGAGCCTACAACCAGCCGCTAAAAGCATCCACTATTTACTCACCCCTTGGATAGAGAGAATACATTTTGAGATCTCAGACCAACTTGAAGAGCTTTGCTATTTGATTAGAGCTGTTCATGCGGTTAACACCACTACATTAGATGTACCTCCATTAAATATAAACGAGCAATTGGAGCACTTACTTAATCACTGCAAGCAAATAGATTCTGATTTTTTAAAGTGCCTAACTAAGTTCCGAAATACATACCAATTTCCCACTGATTCTAGTTTGTGCCATCACGACTGGCACGGTGGTAATTTGTTTCAAACTGAATCGAAACTTTACTTGAACGATTGGGAGTATGCTGCGCCAGGAGACCGGCTTGTCGATATTGTCTGTGCGTTACAAGGATTCAACATGAACAAGGATCTAAGCTCTAAATTTCTCAACAAATTAGACATAGATGAAAGCGCCGTTTTACACATACAGCCATTAGTGGCTGCTATGTCTATACTTTGGTATCAAGTGAGGTTCCCTGAGAAAACGCACCAGACCAATTTTCAGTCATTTTTACAACGCTGGGGTTCGGATTTTTAGAGAAGAGGGTAATTTATGTGTGGTTTTATCTACAATGTAACTGACTATCCACTCTTGCTGCCTCTATTTGAGATAGCCGGCTACAGCCCTGAAGAGATCTCAGACATCATTCAGCAACCCTTTCTACGCCCAACAGACAAAGTATTAACGCTAGCGCCCACACGTTTAGGTCCAAAACTCATGGGTTCAACTTGGTGGTTAGCGACAAACCCCGATGGTTCGGTTAATACATCCATTACTAGCTTTAACTCTAAAGCCAGTAAAGTCGGCATATCTCCTCTACACTTACAAAAACCTAGGAGTGTACGAAGTGTTGTTGTTGGTTCTGGTTTTTGTGAGTGGCAACCCATTTACAAAGGAGAAATGAAGTACTCTGATTGTATTCGCAATGGCCTAGACCCTTCGAAAGTACAAATTGCTCGTAAAGTTCAACATTTAGTCGAACCTACCGGTCAACCACTTATGCTATTTGGTGCCGTATCCAAATTAAGAATCAACTCTCAGGGCTTACCACAAGTTAATACTTCGATTATCACCTTACCGCCTCATGAAGGGTTCATGGATATACATGCAAAATCATTTCCTCTAACGTTAAGAGATAACGAGCTTCTTGATTGGTTGAACCCCTTAAAACCTTACTCAGAATTTAGTCATTTGCTGACCATGGAGTCATTTCGTGACTCTTTTGATGTTTCAAAAGTTTCGGCCGATTTTTCTGAAAAAAACTTCGTAATTAAACTTCCACCCGATGATAAATAGACTTAATCATCAGCTAAAAACCACTGTAGACTTATATTAAGCAACGATTATTGAGGAAGAAAAACTATGGTTGAAATTATAGTAA
>NZ_JBKEGY010000044.1:0-12563 GCF_046710285.1 Reinekea sp. | reverse complement strand
CTTTCTATCCATGCTAAGAAAGTCGCCGATTGAGGCTTAAACGACATGCCTTCTAGGTTATTGATGACCTGAGCGACGCGTTGTTGGTTGCTGGCTAAATGTTTTAGCAGTTCTGCGTGCCAATCGTTGCATTGTGAAAACGCTACTTCAGCGGCTAACATGCCTGCAAAGTTAGGGTCAGGCATGATGCCGCTTGAGCGTGCTTGCCATGCTTTGCGTAGATCGCCATTTGGAATAATGGCGAATGAGCAGCCAAAGCCTGCCACGTTGAAGGTTTTGCTTGCCGCCATTAGCGTAATGCTTTGTTCTTGTATTGCGGGAATCGAGCTTGCAGGGGTATGGCGACTGCCATCTAAAATAAGGTCGCAATGTATTTCATCGCTGCACATCACCACTTGGTGCTCAGCGCACAACAGCGCAAGCTTGTTCATTTCTTCCGGCGTTAATACAGTGCCTTGCGGATTCATTGGGTTGCACAATAAAAACAGGTGGCAATCTGGGTGTGCAAGTTCACGGGCTAGTTCGGCCCAATCCCATAGCCATTTATCATCCTGCCAAGTAACTGGCAATTCAACTGATTCACAACCTTGAAGTTTGGCCGCATGCAACATAGGCGGGTAGTTAGGTGTTTGCACCAGTACTCGGCCTTTTTTACCGTAAACATCGCAAGCTAGGTTAAAACTTGGCACCACGCCTGGCATCCAAACGATCCAGTCTGCGTTTATTTGCCAATCGTATTGAGTTGCGCACCATTGCACGACTGACTCATTTAAAGACGGCCAAGGATGGGTATAGCCGTAAACCGGATGGTTCATTCGCTTAATAAGCGCTTGTTGAATGGCATCAGGTGAAGCAAGGTCCATGTCGGCGACCCACATCGGGAAAAGCCCCTTGTCTTTATAGCGTTCCCACTTTGCTGCATGGGTATTTTCGCGATTTACCTTAGAAAACATGAATCACCTCTCTATTCGCCATCATAGGCTGTTATAATACGTCGGTTTTAATCTGTGTGGATGTAAAAATGGACAGTGTGGCAGAACGTTTCGGTGGAACGCAACGTTTGTTTGGCGTGGAACCTACGCAATGGTTGACGCAAAGTAAGTTTGTGGTGATCGGTATTGGTGGTGTGGGTAGCTGGGCTGCAGAAGCGTTGGCGCGTACCGCCGTAGGCCACATAGTGTTGGTCGACTTAGACGATATCTGCGTCAGTAACACCAACCGGCAAATACACGCCCTAGAAGGTAGTGTTGGCCAGATGAAGGTAGACGCCATGGCTAAGCGTATTCGGCTTATTAACCCTGAGTGTCGTGTCGATACTGTCCAAAATTTCTTAACGCCCGATAATATCGCTGAAATCCTAGGTGATAACGTCAGCGGCGTTATTGATGCTATCGACAGTTTAAAGCCTAAAGCCGCGCTGATCGCGTATTGCAAACGCAACAAAATCAACCTTGTTATTACTGGTGGTGCCGGTGGCCAAACCGATCCGACCCGTATTAAAATTGATGACCTAAGCCGAACCATTCAAGACCCATTGGCAGCTAAAACACGTAACCTATTGCGCAAAGATTATGGTTTTCCAAAAGCTGACAAAGGTAAATTTGGTATTGATTGTGTGTATTCTACCGAAGCACTCGTTTATCCTCAGGCAGATGGCAGTGTTTGTGCAACTAAGCCAGGGGCGGGTAACAGTACTCGCCTAGATTGCGCGACAGGTTTTGGAGCCTCCATGATGGTCACGGCTTCATTTGGAATGGCCGCAGCGGCACGAGTAATAGAAAAATTTATCGCTAAAAAGCAACGTAACAAGGAAGCCTTAAATGATTGATATGGTACTGAAAGTCTTTAAAGCACTAAATTCGGCGGTAGGGCCGTGGCAACTCGCATTTGCTGCTGCGCTCGCTATGATAATTGGCTTAACGCCACTGTGGTCAGTTCATAACGCGATTATTTTATTGCTCGCTTTTATCTTGCGTGTGCATATTTCTACTTTTTTTGTATTTTGGGCTGTTTTTTCAGGATTAGCCTATTTACTTGACCCATGGTTCCATCAGTTAGGGATGGCTTGGTTATCAAACCCAAGTTTGACGCCATTTTGGACCGACTTATATCAGTCTCAGTGGTGGCAGGTTGCGCATTTTAACCACAGTATTACCCTCGGCAGTTTAGCGGTGTCGTTGGTTTTATTTTTCCCTGTGGCCGTCTTGTTTCGACTTAGTATCAATAAGTATCGTGAGCGTATGTTGCCTTGGGTAGATAAGTTGAAAGTCGTTCAGGTTTTGAAAGGCAGCAAACTATATGACTTATATAGTCGCGTAAGCTAAGGGATTATAATGAAAATATTTAGAATAAGTGGCCTGATCGGCTTTATAGTATTTACTACGCTGTTGCTAGTTGTTGGATTTCTATTTATAGACAACTGGGTGAAAAAGGGCATTGAAGTGTCGGCGACTAATATAAATGGCGCCGAAGTTAACGTTGCCAGTGTAGACCTTACTTTATCGCCATTAGGCTTCAAGATTTTCGATGTTCAAGTTACAGATAAGAACACACCAACCCATAACAGTCTGGTCATTGAAGAAGCCGTTTTAGACGTAAACTTAGCTCAGTTATTTTTAGGCCGCGTACGTATTAACGATATTCGGGTGCAGGGCATTGCAACCAACGTTGAGCGTAAACGCCCAGGTAAATTGGTTGAACAAAATGCCGAAGAACCCAGTGCCCTTAAAGAAGCCGGTGCAGCTTTGATTGAATCACGCAAAGAATCTCTAGCGAGTGCATTCCCGACACCTAAAGAGGTAGTTGAAGAGTCTACTGCGGCGACAAAATCCGCTATTGCGAACGCAGAACAAAGCTTAACTACCTCAAAATCAGCCGTCGATACCGCCGTGGCTAAACTGCCTGGCGATGAAGAGTTTGCAAAGTACGAAGAAAAAATTGCCTCACTAGAAGCTAAAAAATTAGACTCTTTAGATGCGCTTAAAACAATACAGTCAGAAGTAAAAGCCTTAGGTAAACAGGTTGGGTCCGATAAGTTAGCGATCGAGCAATTGAAATCTGAAATAACTAAGTCTGTTGATAGTGCTAAGCAAGCCGTTAATGAAATCAAGGCGGCACCCGCGGAAGATTGGCAAACTCTACTTTCCAATAACCCAATCAATAAAGAAACCGCGCTTAAAGTATCGAAATTATTATTGGGTGAAAACGTCATCGGTAAATTTGAGCAGTATCAAGGTTACTATGAAACGGCTCAACCTTGGTTGGCGCGATTAAATAAAATGCGCAGTACTGAAGAAGAGAAGCCCAAGCAAGAGCGATTATCAGGTACTTACGTGCGATTCCCGCATCCAGACCCAAGCCCTGAGTTTTTAATCGATCAAGGCGCCGTATCGTTTAAAGCCGCAGGTTGGCCTTGGCAAATGACCATGGCTGATGTTACGGGCGAGCAAAATATCACCGGTAAACCAACAGTCTTTCAAATTAAGCGCGGCGAAGGTGAAAACATCGCCATGCAGGTAGACATTTCGCTGGACCGCCGAGACGGTGTAGAGCTTGATACAGTCAAATTATTAGGTCGAGGCATAAAGCTTACTAAGCAATCGACAACCATAGCCGGTTCAACGCTTTCTTGGTCTCCAAAACCTGCCAATTTAGATGGCCAGATAGTGATAAATGAAGGGCAGGCAAAAGGGCGCATCACTCTAGCCTTTAGAGAGAATGAATTTACATTAACGGGCGACACTAAAACAGATGCACTAATACGCACTGCCTTATCAAAAGTAACCCAGTTTGATGTCTATATAGATGTATCAGGTCCGGCAAACAAACCAAAAATCAGTATCAGCTCAACACTTGATAATCAACTTGGTGATGCTTTTAGCTCAACAGCCAAAGCCGAATACGATAAGTGGCTAGCCACTTTGCGGACAGAACTAGAAGCGGAAGTTGCGAAGTTGCGAGAACCAGTCGATGCCGAGCTTGAAAAGCTTAAAAACATACAGCAAAAAGCCGAGCAGCAAGCCAGAGAGTTTGAGCAAAAGGTGGTGCAAGAATTAGCCCGCTTAGAAGCTAAGGTTGAAAGCGAAATTAAGCGTATAGAAGATGAAGCGAAAGCGGCGATTCAATCTGAACTCAATGCAGCGAAAGAAAAATTAGACGCCGAAAAAGCTCGGATTGAAGCAGAAAAGAAAGCCGCAGAAGCCGCAGCTAAGAAAGAAGCCGAAGACAAAGCCAAGGCAGAACTTGATAAGCTTAAAGGCAAAATTAAATTTTAAGGTCCTATGATTTATGAAGATAGATGCGGTACTTGAAGTTGAAGCAGGTGATCCACAAATACTGATCGAGTTTTTGCTCAGTAATGTGAATTTATCAAAGTCTCGACTGAAAGACGTCATGAGTAAAGGTGGCATTTGGCGCGTAGACAAAAAAGGCGAACGTTCTCGAGTTCGCCGTGCCATGACCGACATATTAGTGGGCGAGCAAATTGAAATCTTTTACGATGAAGCCTTGATGGGCGCCAAACCATTACACGCCGAATTGATCGAAGATTATGGTCAATACAGTGTTTGGCAAAAGCCATTTGGCATGCCATTCGAGGGTGACGACTGGGGCGACTATAATTCTTTTATACGCAACCTATCCTTTGCCTTTGATGAACCACGAGACACTGTGCTGCTGTCGAGCCTAGACTACAGCGCGTCGGGTTTAGTCTTGATTCCGCATACTCGCAAAGCTGCTGCGGCCATTAGCGAATCTATTGGAGTCGACTTTATTGAAGACTCAGCAGTGCATTACCGCGTTGATGTGGCAGGCAACATAGAAGATTTAGATCGCATCAATATCGACATAGCAGGCGAGAAAGCCATCACCAATATCGAAAAAGTTAAATATGACGAAAGACCCAACCGGTCTGTTGTCGATGTTTGGCCACAAACCGGGCGCGTACGCCAAGTTAGGTCGCATTTTCAAGCCATTGGGCACCCGATCATTGGTGATATAGACCCAGAGGGCGAATTAGATGACTCGGTTAGGTTAGACCCAATTCGGCTAAAGTTAGTGGAATTGACCTTCTTGTGCCCAGTTACTAAGGTACTCAAATCTTATTCAACTATTGGATCAAATGCATAACTCTGTTGCCGGAATTTCTAGTGCCAAAGGATTTCCGGTCGTTGTATACTTTAAATCACACTCTTGCTTGTTAGAAGGATTAACCCATGTTCGAACGTGTTGTTGCTGCTCCCGCTGACCCAATTCTTGGGTTAAACGATTCTTTTCTTAAAGACGAACGCACGACAAAAGTGAATTTAGGTGTCGGTGTCTTTAAAGATGAAGATGGGCTAACGCCAATTTTAGCAACCGTTAAAGAAGCCGAGCGTCGACTGATTGAGCAGGAAACCACTAAAAGTTACCTAGCCATTGGTGGTGACGTTGAATACGGCAAGCAAGTACAAACTCTTTTGTTTGGTGAACAGCACCCAATAGTGGTTGATCACTTAGCACGTACAGCACAAACACCCGGTGGTACCGGAGCATTGCGCATTGCTGCTGATTTTATGGCCAGCCAGCTTAACGTCAATAAAATTTGGATCAGCAACCCAACTTGGGCAAACCACAACAGCGTTTTTAACAGCGCCGGTTTAGAAACCCAAGCTTATCGCTATTACGATGCCGCAAGCCATGGTTTAGATTTTGCAGGCATGCTCGCCGATATAGGACAGGCCGAAGCAGGTGATGCCGTTCTGTTGCATGGTTGCTGTCATAACCCAACCGGTATTGACCCAACACTTGAGCAATGGCAGCAATTAGCCGCCTTAGCCGCTGAACGTGGCTTCGTTGTCTTATTCGACTTTGCCTATCAAGGCTTTGCTAAAGGTATCGACGAAGATGCGGCTGGTTTACGCGCCTTTACCAACGTTGTTCCCGAATTATTGGTCGCCAGTTCTTTTAGTAAAAACTTTGGCTTATACAATGAGCGAGTAGGGGCTTTCACCCTAGTAGGCTCAAACAATGATGTTGCCGAAACAGCCTTCAGCCAAGTAAAAACAATCATACGGTCAAATTATTCAAACCCGCCAGCGCACGGCGCAAAAGTTGTAGCTGCGGTATTAACAGACCCTGAGCTACGCGCAAAATGGATCGAAGAAGTTGCCTATATGCGCACACATATCCATGCTTTACGTGGCAAATTTGTCACCGCACTGCAAAACTTAGGCGTTGACCAAGACTTTAGTTTTATAGAAAGTCAAAACGGAATGTTCTCATTTTCTGGTTTAACCGTTGAGCAAGTTGCTAAACTCAAAGCAGAATACGGAATATACATAGTAGGCAGTGGACGCATAAACGTTGCGGGTTTGTCAGACAAAAACATGATCTACGTGTGTGAGTCTATTGCAGCGGTATTATAAAGAAACTTAGCTGTTAGCTGCGGTAATACTTAGCCGTGTTGAGATGTTGTAATAATCTGGCATTCATTGGCATGGATGCCAATGTTGAGCCCCCATGGAAGGGTTTACGGCGTCCCTATTTTTATAGCATCTCGACACAGCCACCCATTTCACTCGGGTTATTTATTAGGCCGCTTGGACATAGCAGCAACATTACTTTACGAGGTCAGCTTGCTGACCTTTGTTATATCAGCCGCTTTTATTTTGATAAAACGGTATGGGAGAAACCATGAAACCGTTCAAAGTAGTATCTGACTACGAACCCGCGGGTGATCAGCCTGCGGCTATAAAAGCGTTAGTCGAAGGCTTAAATTCAGGGCTAGCTGCTCAAACATTGCTTGGGGTTACCGGCTCTGGTAAAACCTTTACCATGGCAAAAGTGGTCGAAGCGGTTAATCGCCCAACCATCGTGATGGTGCACAATAAAACCCTTGCAGCTCAGCTGTACTCAGAATTCCGTGAGTTTTTTCCAAACAATGCCGTAGAGTATTTTGTTTCATACTACGACTATTACCAGCCAGAAGCTTATGTGCCTTCATCTGATACGTTCATTGATAAAGACTCGTCCGTCAACGAACACATCGAACAAATGCGATTATCGGCAACCAAAGCCTTACTTGAGCGTAAAGATGTTTTAATTGTCGCAACCGTATCTGCTATTTACGGCTTAGGTTCACCCGAAGGTTATTTGAAAATGGTCTTGCACCTGCGCAAGGGCGATACCATTAATCAACGTGAAGTATTGCGCCGGCTGGCTGAACTGCAATACAAACGCAATGATATTGATTTTGGCCGAGGGAGTTATCGAGTACGCGGAGATATTATCGACATTTTCCCAGCAGAATCTGAACTTGAAGCCGTGCGCTTAGAGTTGTTCGATGAAGAAGTTGAAAAGTTAAGCTTATTTGACCCTCTGACGGGTGAAGTACTGCAAAAATTAACACGCTACACCATTTACCCGAAGACGCACTATGTGACTCCGCGTGAAACCATACTCGAAGCCGTAGACCAAATTGAAATTGAGCTAAAAGAACGTCTATCGATTCTTGAACAAAACAATCGCCTTGTAGAAGCTCAGCGCCTAGAGCAGCGCACAAAATATGATCTAGAAATGATGCGCGAACTTGGCTACTGCAACGGCATTGAAAACTACTCAAGGTTTTTATCCGGCTCTGCACCGGGTGCGCCACCGCCAACATTATTTCAGTATTTTCCCAAAGAAACACTGATGCTGATTGATGAATCTCACGTGACGATTCCGCAAATAGGCGCCATGTACAAAGGCGACCGATCGCGCAAGGAAACCTTAGTTGAGTATGGCTTCCGATTACCATCGGCCTTAGACAACCGACCGCTTAAATTTGAAGAGTGGGAACGCTTTGCACCGCAAGCTATTTATGTTTCTGCCACACCGAGTAAATATGAAGCCGCCAACGCGCAACAAATTGTCGAGCAGGTTGTTCGGCCTACAGGTTTAATAGACCCAGTAATTGAAATACGTCCAGCGCAAACTCAGGTGGACGATGTTCTCGAAGAAATTCGCTTACGCACCGCCGTCAGTGAACGAGTACTAATAACCACCTTAACCAAACGCATGGCCGAAGATTTAACCGACTACCTACAAGACAATGGAGTGCGTGTACGTTACTTGCACTCCGATATTGATACCGTCGAACGGGTAGAAATTATTCGCGACCTACGTAAAGGTGAATTTGATGTTTTAGTCGGTATCAACCTACTGCGAGAAGGGTTAGATATGCCCGAAGTTTCATTAGTGGCCATTTTAGACGCGGACAAAGAAGGTTTTCTACGTAGTGACCGTTCACTTATTCAAACCATGGGTCGCGCCGCACGTAACCTAAACGGTAAAGCAATTTTATACGCAGACCGCATAACCGGCTCAATGGAACGCGCCATTGCCGAAACCGATCGCCGCCGCAACACGCAAATAGCACACAACGAAAAAATGGGCATCACCCCCAAAGCGTTGAATAAAACCATTGCCGACTATATAGACGGCACTCAAAAAGCCCCAGGCCGAACCGGAGCTATGGCCAAGAAACGCCAGAAAGTAGAGAAGATAGACGCCGAAGCGGTTAGCTATATGACCATGAGCGTAGCGGAACTCTCCAAAGCAATGATTAAGATTGAAGATAAAATGCACAAAGCCGCGAAAGACATGAAGTTTGAACAAGCCGCAGGGCTACGTGATCAATTGATGGAACTCAAAGATATTTTAAGGGCACGATAATGACAAACGAACTCACAATAATAGCCCCAGACGATTGGCACCTGCATTTTCGTGACGGTGACATGCTGAAAGAAACCGTCCCAGCGACCGCCCGTTGCTTTAAGCGCGCGATTGTCATGCCAAACCTGGTACCGCCAGTCACCAATGCTGAGCTTGCCATTGCATACCGAGAGCGCATAGAACAAGCAACTCCAAAGAGCACAGACTTCACTCCGTTAATGACCATCTTTTTGACCAATAAAACATCGGTAGCTGATATAGCCGAGGCAAAAGCTGCTGGCGTAGTTGCCGCAAAACTATACCCCGCAGGCGCCACCACCAACTCAAGCGCGGCAGTAAGCTCGCTGGAGAATTTACAGCCAGTATTTGAAGTGATGGCAGAGCAGGGCATGTTGCTGTTAATTCACGGTGAAGTGACGACATCTGACATTGATATATTTGATCGTGAAAAAGTATTTATCGACCGTCACCTAACACCCATCGTTGAGAAAAATCCCAACTTAAAAGTAGTGCTAGAGCATATCACCACCAAAGATGCCGTAGATTTTGTACTGCAAGCCTCAGACAATGTTGCCACAACTGTGACGCCACAACACCTATTGTTAAACCGTAATGATATGTTAGTGGGCGGTGTACGGCCACATAACTTCTGCTTGCCAGTACTTAAGCGCAACACACACCAACAAGCATTGCGAGCCGCTGTAGCCTCTGGCACGCCAAAAATATTTCTAGGCACCGACTCCGCACCCCACGAAAAACGCAATAAAGAAACCGCCTGTGGTTGTGCTGGCTGTTACTCGGCTTGGAGCGCACTAGAGCTTTACGCACAAGTATTTGAAGAGTTGGGCTGTTTAGACAAGCTCGAAAACTTTGCTAGCGTATATGGCGCAAACTTCTATGGTTTACCTGTAAACAGTTCAACCATAACGCTAGTAAAAAAACCTTGGCAAATACCGGCAGAAATTGAATTGCCCAATGGTGAGCCCATCGTCCCGTTTTTCGCCAACGAAACCGTGCAATGGCGAGTAGCCCTGTGATGCAAAGCCATGAGTGATCAACAAGGTATAAAAGCCGCAAAACGCGCGGGCCAAGTAGCCCGCGCCATGCTAAATGACTCAATACACTATTTACTAGGTGCATTAGAGCTAGAACAGCTACGCCACGAAATAGGTGCCTACGAAAACGACCCCGATTTTATCGCCTTTGTGGCTGTGAAAATGGAAGTAGAAAGTATTCCTGATAACGAAAAATTACTCGAAAGCCTAAACGACAAAAATAGCCCCGCACATGAAATATTTGCAGAGTCGGTTGCTTGGGCAAAAGCCATTTCATTAACGCAGTGTGAAATATTGGCTGAGCGATATCCTCAAAGTTAATCGACACTTCTGATTTCTACTGATCTCTAAAACATGATCCTCATCGCAAATCACAAAAAATAATTAAAAAACTTCATCAAAGTGTTAGTTTGATCACAAGTCGAACCCTTTACTCGTTGGCATCCAATGGTAAAGTGCTCCGCAGTTTCAGCCTAGTCTGAAAAAAGGATAAATTTGAAAGGAGTCTTTTTTATGCCGTATATCGGTGAACGCTTTAGTATGCGCCGCAGTTTCTTAGTGTTATTTTTATCACTATCGTTATTCGGTTGTGCCACGCCCAGTCTAAATTTTAAGCTTGATTCTACGCAAAACCTAAATCTCGGTGAAGATCAGCAAGCTTATGCTGTTCTAGTTCGGTTTTACCAGTTGAACGAACTTTCTGCCTTTGAAAATGCCAGTTACGAATCTTTATGGAAAAACGATTCTGAAACATTAGGCCTAAGCTTAGTAAGTCGTAAAGAGCTGATTGTAGATCCTGATTCATCTTTATCTGTGTCTTTAACGAAAGCTAAAGCTACAAAAGCGCTTGGCTTGGTCGCGTTTTATCGAGATTACAGCGGTAAGCAATGGAAAACCTTCCAAACTATTAGCAATAACGCATTCAAACGAAAGACCTTAATGGCCATCGAGCTCACGGAATCAGAGCTTACATTAGAGCGCTTATAGCAAGGAAGCTAAGATGAAAGGGTTAGAAAAAGTAGTATGGGCTGAAGGTGTTTTTTTAGGGCAGCAACACTTTCAGGCTTGGGATCGGTATCAATCTTCAGTAATAAACTTTCAACGTAATGCATTTCAAAGCAACAATTGGGGTGTTATTTCACTGTCGTGGGATGAAGTATCGCTTACAGAAGGTCGCTTAGAAATAGTACATCTTAAGGCAATCTTCCCTAATGGTCGAATGGTCGATTACCACCGTGAAGTTCATGGTTTGTTAAGCTTAGAACTATTTAGGAATGAAAACCAAGATTATTCAGTTAGTATTATTTTGGCCGATAATGATTTGGTTGAAGATGTAGCTGGTTATCCCGGTCAAGGTCGTAATGCAAGCTGGACTGCATTATACCAAGAGTTAACAGATGAAAATGATTTTTCACGTCAACGTGAAGTTATGTTGGCACAACCGCTTTTAAAGCTATCTTCTGCTTTAGAGCGAAGCGACAAAGTAACTGCCATAGAATGTCTAAGGGTACAGCGCCTATTTGATGGAGCCTATCAAGTCGTTCAAAAATTCGTACCTCCCTGTTTGCAACTTCGAGGTAGTCAGTATATCGCGAGCCTATTGCAAAACACCGTTGACTTATTAGCAGCGAAGGTTCGAGATTTTACCGCTAGGCGTGCAAAACTAGGAGATATTGCCAGTTTTTCCTCCATAGAAACTAGCGACTTTTTCTTTAATAAACAACTTGTCGATTTTCTATTTGAAGCGCGTAACTTACTTTCGAATCTTAATAATCACCCGATATTATTTTACGAGTTACTTGGTCGCTTGCATCAGCACTGTGCAGTTTATCTGCGACCAGAATTTATAGATCATGCAACAGTTTACCAGCATGAAAAACTGGGTGATATCAGTATAGAGCTCTTGGATCAAATTCGCGAAATGCTAAGCACGCAAACCATACGAGCTGATTCCAGTGTACAGCTAACCCTATTGTCACCAGGTCGGTACCAAACAACGCCGATAAATGAGTTTAGCTTTGACCGATGCCATTTTTACCTCGCTGTAGATAGTCAGCAGACCGATTTAGAGTGGATTAAAAATTTTACTCAAATGTGCAAATTAGCCGCACCAGAAAAAGTAGAGTTGTTAGTAGCGAGTGGTTTAGCCGGTGTTGAAATTAAACATTGCCATCGCTTACCTCAAAAAGTTCGTATTAAATCCGGCTTTGAATATTTTGAAGTGAGCCAAGAAGGTCCATTGTGGCAAGAAATTAGAGGGCAAGCTGAGTTTGCAATATTTTGCTTAGCTGATTTTTCAAAAGCCAACATTGAATTACTCGTTGTGGAGCGCAGCGAATGAATCAAGATTTCTTGGAGCTCGATTCCGCAATCAACGATGCATGCGCGCCCATCTTTAATTTGTTAGCCGGTTTAACTGACCCAAGCGCCGTAGATGATCTTGACATTGAGTTGCGCCAATCTGTCGAAGCAACCTTTATTGCAATGGAACGACGATTTTTCGAAATTCAACTCACTGTAGCCATAGTGCATGATATTAAGTACGCCATGGCCGCTTATGCAGACGAAATGGTCATGTCGTCACGTTGGCAGGGTAAGTACGATTGGATGACTCAACCACTCGTTGTGCAGTACTTTGGTGATACATGTGCGGGGATTGTTTTTTTTCAAAAGCTTGAACAGCATAAGCAGGACTTTAAAAGTAATCTAGCAGTAATTCAACTCTATTACAGTGTTTTGCAATTTGGGTTTCAGGGGCAATACCGGCTAGATGGTTATGAAAAGCTTCAGGCTGTTATGAACAATTTACAAGTT
>NZ_JBKEGY010000043.1:0-12645 GCF_046710285.1 Reinekea sp. | reverse complement strand
TTATAGGGTTGTCTGTCGCCGCTATTATTTGCTCTCCAAAAGTTACAGTAACGACCATAATGAGCAAGTAATAGGGTAGATTTAATAGTGCAGCCACTAAAATAAGTTTATTAGTGCCACGCTGTAAACCCCAATTAAACGTAAAAATGGCTAAGCCACTTGAGTGAATTAGTGCAGGTAATAATGTTTTATAGGATATCTGCTTGGTCGTTCTTTCAGTTGAATAATATCGTCCTATCGCATAATTCACCGCTGAACCTGCCGTTGTGGCTATGACCATTGCTAGGCTGAGTAACAGGACATCATTTGTGCTTGGGCTTGACAAAATCACTAATATTGCCGCTATATACTGACCTGGAAAATACAAACTGATTATAATAAGTGCTTCTAAAAATATACAAAAAACCACCAACCAAAACCACTGCTCGCCAACACTATTGCGCAATGATTCAAGCAAATCTAACCCACTAGGAATCCAACCTTGAGCGATGGCGAGTGTCATAACTGAAAAGATCAGCAATATAAATAAAGGTAAGCGGGTGTATTTCATAAAAATTTCTCTTTGAAGTTAGTTTTTATACGCAAAAACTTGAAATTCGGATGAAATAAAAGCAAAAAAACAATGAACTTTACATATAGTAAATTAAGCGTCTAGTCAATAGAGAAAGCACAGGCACTAAGTTATGATGTTTTTTGTTAGTGCAGTTCATTTACACACAAAGGGAAGATCAAGTTTCTGGAGGAGTTTAGAATGAGTCGCAAATTCCATAGTTTACCTACTTTATTAGCTCAACTTGAGCTGCCCAGCGACGAAGTTCCTATGAATTGCTTTATTAAAAAAATCAAATTTTAGATAACATTCGTTTAGAAGAAGCCAAGTTTTTGATTACGTTAACCTAATAGCTTTATGCTATCGACTACATAGGGTTTATTTACTTACCCTACTTGATTTTTAAAGATAGTATCGCTAAAGTTAATATTAGAAATATCTAATCTATATGAAGCAGTGCATTGATTATGAAGTTCAATGCAATCTAGTTAATCACAAAAGGAATACAATTATGTCTATTAGAATTGATGATATCGCACCAGATTTCACTGTTGATTCAACTGCAGGTGAATTAAGTCTTCATGATTGGATTGGCGAAGGCTATGCCATTCTATTCTCACACCCAAAAGATTTTACTCCTGTTTGTACAACTGAGTTCGGAGCAGTTTCGCAATTAGTGCCTGAGTTTAAGAAGCGCAACACCAAAGTAATGGGTGTATCCGTTGACAGTGTAGAAGAGCACGTTAAATGGAAGAACGATATTGAAGCATTTTCTGGCGCACCAGCAGATTTCCCAATTATTGACGATACGTCTTTAAAGGTTTCTAAATTGTATGACATGCTGCCGGCTGGAGCTTATCTTCCAGATGACCGCACCCCAGCAAACAGCGCAACAGTCAGAACCGTATTTATTATTGGTCCGGATAAGAAAGTTCGCCTAACCATGTCTTACCCAATGTCGGTTGGACGTAACTTTGCTGAAATCTTAAGAGCGCTAGATGCCATTCAGATTACAGATGGTGCACCAATTGCGACACCAGCAGATTGGGTTCCAGGGCAAGATGTTATTGTTGCGTTAGGCTTAAACGACGATCAAGCTAAAGAGAAGTTTGGTGAAATTGATATCAAACTACCATACTTGCGTTATGCAAAGGCTCCTTAATAAAGCGAGCTTAACAGCAGAATAAACAGGCAGCCTTAGGGCTGCTTTTTTATGGGCCAACTATTAATAAAACTATTTTTCCCAAGCACAACCCGTCTTACCCGCCTAAAAACCTGCATATTTACTGACCAACTCTGCTGTTTTTACTCCAAATAACGAACGCTTACAATATATTCGTACACTAAATATTAAAGTAACAAATATCCATTAAAGCATCTATATACGTGGCTATTGGTGATTTTTAAAGATTAGATAACTAAGAAAAAAACACTAATTTCAATAGTTCTCTATCATTTAACCTTGTGATGTCTATACAAAACTCGTTATCATTTATTTTATATTGAACGATCAATTAATAATAATTATCGACTTGTAGAGGATCTATGAATGCCCAAAGTGGGAATGAAGCCACTGCGTCAAAGCCAACTTATTGATGCGACATTACTGTCTGTTGAGCAGTTTGGATTTAGTGGCACGACAATAAGCTCGATTGCAAAGATAGCTGGTGTCTCTACAGGCATAATTAATCATTACTTTGGCGGCAAGCAGGGGCTTTTAGAAGCAACCGTTCGTTTTCTATTGCAATCGCTTCATGATGAATTAATGAAAGAACTGCATCAGCTAAAAGCTGATGACCCTGTTGGTCGTTTAGAAGCCATTGTAAAAGCCAACTTCGCTCAAATTCAAACGTCAGATAAAAGCGCTAAGACCTGGTTAGCTTTTTGGTCGCAAGCGCTACACGACAAACAGTTTGCAGCATTACAACAAGTAAACGAACGCCGCCTATTGTCGAACTTACGTTATTCGTTCCGTCAAATATTGCCTTCAGAGCAAGTTGATCAAGCCGCACAGTCAACGGCGGCTCTAATTGATGGCCTGTGGCTAAGAAGAGCATTGAGCGCAAACCCAATTTCTGTTGAGGATTCGGCAAACTATTGTATGGCCTTTATTCACAGCATCGTCAAGCAACATCAGTCATCTAACAGTCAATCTAACGAAGAGACTGAGAAGGAAGTTATATGAGCAAGCCAATTTATCAATCATTTATCGATGGGTGCTATGTTGCCAGTGATAGCAAAGAATATTTCGATGTTATAAACCCAGCCACTGGCGAACTGGCCTATCAGGTCGAACAAGCTAGCCAGCGTTTAGTAGATGAAGCTGTTGCCTCTGCAGCACGAGGCTTTGCGCAATGGTCAGCAATGGCTGGCATGGAGCGTTCGCGAATTTTATTAAAAGCAGTCGCTCTGTTACGTGAGCACAATGATGAACTGGCTGCTATCGAAGTGGTGGACACAGGTAAGCCATGGCAAGAAGCAAGTGTTGTTGATGTTGTCACAGGAGCAGATTCCATTGAGTTTTTTGCTGGACTAGCACCATCAATTGAAGGTAACCAGCAAGATTTAGGCGGTGACTTCTATTACACGCGCCGTGAACCTCTGGGTGTTTGTGCCGGTATCGGTGCTTGGAACTACCCATTACAAATTGCTTGTTGGAAAGCAGCGCCTGCGTTAGCTGCCGGAAACGCCATGGTATTCAAGCCCTCTGAAGAAACCCCACTAGGTGCCTTGAAGTTGGCCGAAATTTTCTACGAAGCAGGTTTACCTGCCGGTGTCTTTAACGTTGTACAAGGTGATCATAGAGTAGGGGAGGCGTTAACGCATCACCCCGATATTGCCAAAGTATCGTTTACCGGTGAAGTGGGAACAGGTAAAAAAGTGATGGCAGCCGCAGCCACCAGTTTAAAAGACGTTACGATGGAATTGGGTGGTAAATCACCGTTGATCGTTTTCGATGACGCCAACATTGATGAGGCGGTATCTGCTGCCATGCTGGGTAACTTTTACACCCAAGGTGAAATTTGCACCAATGGTACCCGAGTGTTTGTTCACAAAGCCATTAAAGAAGAGTTTTTGAAACGCTTATTAGAGCGCACTGCAAACAATATCGTTATTGGCGACCCAATGAACCCGGACGTTAACTTCGGTGCATTGATTTCTAAAAAGCATCAATCGCTAGTAATGAGCTATATCGAAAAAGGTAAAGCTGAAGGCGCTACTTTAATGTGCGGTGGAACTACTTTAACACCTAGCGATGCGCCTAATGGTTACTTTGTCGCGCCAACTATTTTTTCAGATTGTGAAGACAATATGACCATCGTCCAGGAAGAGATTTTTGGTCCGGTGATGTCTGTTTTAACCTTTAGTGATGAAGCCGAAGTAGTTAAACGCGCAAATAATACAAAGCTTGGACTTGCTGCAGGTATATTCACCCAGAACATCCAACGAGCACATCGAGTCATTCATCAAATACAGGCCGGTATCTGTTGGATCAATGCCTATGGTAACAGTCCAGCGGAAATGCCTGTGGGTGGCTATAAGCAATCGGGAATCGGTAGAGAAAACGGTATGTCGACTTTACACCACTACACCCAGCAAAAAGCGGTGTATGTGGGAATGAATTCAATTGACAGCCCATACTAAGGCGGCAGGAATATAATGAGTAAACAATACGACTATATTATTGTGGGTGCTGGCTCTGCTGGCTGCGTTTTAGCAAATAGACTCACTGAAGATGCGAACAATCGGGTGTTATTGGTGGAGATCGGTGGCAGTGATAAAAGCATCTTTATTCAAATGCCAACTGCGTTGTCTATTCCGATGAATACAAAAAAGTATGCATGGCAGTTTGAAACAGAAGCAGAACCCTTTTTAGATAACCGAAAAATGCATTGTCCACGCGGTAAAGTGCTTGGTGGTTCGTCATCTATAAATGGCATGGTTTATGTGCGTGGACACGCCAAAGATTTTGATGAATGGGCAGAGCAGGGCGCCCATGATTGGGATTACCAACATTGCTTACCTTATTTTAAAAAGGCAGAAAGCTGGAGTTTTGGTGGCGATGACTATCGAGGAGATCGCGGTCCATTAGGTGTGAACAACGGTAATGAAATGAAAAACCCACTTTACTCTGCTTTTATCAAAGCAGGTGAAGAGGCTGGGTATGAATTCACAAGTGATTACAATGGCGCGCAGCAAGAAGGTTTTGGTGCAATGCACATGACCGTAAAAAACGGTCGCCGTTGGTCTACTGCAAATGCTTATTTACGTCCGGCAATGCA
This sequence comes from Reinekea sp., assembly GCF_046710285.1. GTDB lineage: Bacteria > Pseudomonadota > Gammaproteobacteria > Pseudomonadales > Natronospirillaceae > Reinekea. The sequence continues at coordinate 7,812 of NZ_JBKEGY010000043.1, read as the reverse complement.
AAGAGATAACCTAGATGTTATTACGCATGCTTTAGTACATCGAGTCGACTTAGAAGCTAACAAAGCAACCGGAATTCGCTATGAGCACAAAGGTAAAATCAAAACGAGTCATGCCAACAAAGAAGTCATTCTAAGTGCTGGATCGATTGGTTCACCGCACTTGTTGCAGTTGTCAGGCATTGGCAATGCAGAACACCTAAAGCAAGCTGGTATCGAACTTAAACATGAACTTCCTGGTGTTGGAGAGAATCTACAGGATCATTTGGAGTTCTATTTCCAATTCAAATGTAAGCAGTCTATTACCTTAAATGGAAAGTTGGATTGGTTTAACAAAGGGCTTATAGGTGCTCAGTGGTTCTTCACTAAAACTGGCTTAGGCGCCACAAACCATTTTGAAAGTTGTGGTTTCATTCGTTCAAAAGAAGGCGTTGAATGGCCCGACTTACAATACCATTTCTTACCAGCTGCAATGCGTTACGACGGTCAAGCTGCTTTTGATGGCCATGGCTTCCAAGTGCATATCGGTCATAACAAACCTAAGAGCCGTGGCTTCGTGCGCGTAAAATCGGCTAACCCACACGATGCACCTTTAATACAGTTTAATTATTTAGAGAATGAAATTGATCGAGAGGGCTTCCGAGATTGCGTACGTAAAACTCGTGAAATAATAGCTCAACCGGCTTTCGATGAATATCGCGACGGTGAAATTCAACCTGGCGAGCATATCCAATCGGATGAAGAAATTGATGCCTTTGTTCGTAGCAATGTCGAAAGTGCTTATCATCCATCTTGTTCGTGCAAAATGGGCACAGATGTAATGGCGGTCGTTGATCCTCAAGCCAGAGTACATGGTATTGATGGGCTGCGTGTTGTTGACTCATCAATTTTTCCGACTATTCCAAACGGAAACCTGAATGCGCCGACAATTATGGTTGCAGAACGAGTAGCTGATCTAATCTTATTTGGCCAAGCTGCGCCGGCCGTTAACGTAGACGTTAAAATGGATACGCAATGGCAAACACGACAACGTCTAGGTAGCGCTATTAATAAAATTTAATAGCGCCAAAAGTTTAAGGCAGTACTTGGATACAACCAAAGCACTGCCTTTCAATCAGCTTATTGAAATGAATGCAATTTCTGCAATATTTTCAATAAGTTGGAAAAATGAAAACTAAAAAGATAGGAAACACAATGAGAGTAAAGATGATTCTACCCATGCTTGTTGCGACTGCTGCACTAACAGCGCAAGCAGATCAGTGTGAAACAGTTCGGTTTTCTGACGTAGGTTGGACCGATATTACAGCAACCACAGCAATTGCCTCTACCGTATTAGAGGGTATGGGCTATGAGACGGACACGCAGTTGTTGTCTGTACCCGTGACGTATAAATCTATCGAAAACGGTGATATCGATGTTTTCTTAGGTAACTGGATGCCAACCATGGAAGGCGATATAAAGCCATACCGTGAAGCAGGTACAGTTGAAACTATCCATACCAACTTAACGGGTGCAAAGTATACTTTGGCGGTTCCTAAGTATGTATTTGATGCGGGCGTTAAAGACTTTTCAGATCTTGTTAAGTTCGCTGAAAAGTTTGACAGCAAAATATTTGGTATTGAGCCAGGCAACGATGGCAACCGTCTGATTCAAGACATGATTGATCAAAATGCTTTTGGTTTAAAAGGCTTCGAAGTTGTTGAATCTAGCGAAGCTGGCATGTTGTCGCAAGTTAAGCGCGCAACTAAGCGTGATAACTGGGTTGTTTTCCTAGGCTGGGAGCCGCACCCAATGAACGCAAACTTCGAGCTTGCTTATTTGAGCGGTGGTGATGATTTCTTCGGTCCTGATTTTGGCGGCGCTAGTGTTCACACAAACGTTCGTAAAGGCTACACAGAAGAGTGCGCTAACGTTGGAACGTTACTAACAAACCTAACCTTTACCCTTGCAGCTGAAAACGAAGTAATGGCTGGCATTTTAAATGATGGTAAAAAGCCAGAAGCTGCCGCGATGGATTGGTTGAAGGCTAATCCAGCTGTATTAGAAACCTGGCTAGAAGGTGTTTCTACAATAGAAGGTAAGCCAGCTTTACCAGCAGTAAAAGCGCATTTAAAAATATAGCTTTGAATAGTTAGACTTCTTAATCCGGGTTGGTAAAGACAAATCCGGATTTTTTAATAAATGGAATAAGACACTGTTAATATGAGTTTTATAACTGAAAATAAACTACCTATCGGTAAGTGGGCTGAACGCTCAATGGATGGGTTGATCGACTTCAGCGGTTCGTTTTTTGATGCTGTTTCAAATATTTTAGATACCATGATTGAAGGCCTAGTTGATGGTTTATCAATGCTGCCTCCTTGGCTATTTATTGGCATTGTTGCTGGTTTAGTGTTTTGGCGACAGCGCAATAAAGGCGTAACTGCGTTCTTTGTATTATCTCTACTTCTTATTTGGAATTTAGGATATTGGGAAGAGTCTATTGAGACGTTTTCCCTTATTATTTATGCCACGGGCTCATGTGTGCTTATTGGCGTGCCTATTGGCATAGCCGCCGCTCACAGGCCTTGGTTATATCGTTTTCTACGTCCACTACTGGACTTAATGCAAACAATACCTCCTTTTGTATATTTAATACCCGCATTAACTCTATTTGGTTTAGGTGTTGTGCCTGGTCTTATATCGACCATTGTTTTCGCCATTGCTGCACCTATACGCCTAACCTATTTAGGTATTTCAGAAGTACCTAAAGAGCTATTAGAAGCAGGGCGGGCGTTTGGCTGCACAAACAGAAGTTTACTTCTTAAAGTTGAGATCCCTGCGGCTATTTCTAGTATTCGTGCCGGTATCACTCAGTGCATTATGCTCAGTTTATCAATGGTTGTTATTTCAGCCTTGGTTGGAGCTGATGGCTTAGGTAAGCCCGTTGTACGTGCATTGAATACAGTTGATATTGCAACTGGCTTTGAAGCTGGACTAGCGATTGTATTGGTAGCCATCATGTTAGACCGTGTTTTTAAAACCAAATAAACGACAGGACATAAGTAATGATTGAATTTAAAAATGTTGATGTTGTCTTTGGTAAACAACCAGAGCGCGCATTTCCGCTTTTGGATAACGGCGATTCGCTACAAGATATCCAAGATCAAACAAACTTAACGGCCGCGGTCAGAAATGCGAGTCTAAAAGTAGGCAAGGGTGAAATTTGCGTGCTTATGGGTCTTTCTGGCTCTGGTAAATCTAGCCTATTGCGAACCGCTAATGGGTTGAATCCATTGGCACGAGGCCAAGTATTTCTTGAAACAGAACAAGGCGTTCAAAATTTTCACGATTTAACAGAAGATGAACGCCGACAAGCCAGAATGAACTTGATTACCATGGTGTTTCAAAAGTTTGCATTAATGCCTTGGTTAACCGTTGCAGAAAACGTTGCATTTGGCTTGGAACAAAAGGGCTTAGATAAAGCCACAGTTCGAGCCAAGGCTCTAGAGCAATTAGAACTCGTTGGCCTAGCAGAATGGGCGGACAGTAAACCAAACCAATTGTCTGGTGGAATGCAACAACGTGTAGGTTTAGCCCGTGCTTTTGCAATGGAAACCGATATCATTTTGATGGATGAGCCTTTTTCTGCATTAGACCCGCTCATTCGTACCCAGTTACAAGATGAACTGTTACGGTTGCAAAAAAAGCTAAACAAAACAGTATTGTTTGTTAGCCATGACTTAGATGAAGCATTAAAGCTAGGCAACCACATAGCAATCATGAAAGACGGTGAAATAGTCCAACATGACACTCCTGAAAATATCGTCATGAAACCAGCGACAGATTATGTTCGCGAATTCGTAGCGCATATCAACCCTGTTGATGTTGTAAACGCTCATGCATTGATGCGATCACTTGATGAAATAAAACAAGTTAATGGCGACTATTGTTTAAGCATGCGAGATGACTGCTGGCTTTCATCCGAGCAAAACCTACAAGATAGTTATATGCGCTATGGCGATTCAAAAGTCCCATTATCTTTATGGAATACTGAAGAAAGCCGAAACACGGACGATGTAGGAAAATCTCGTGCATTGGTGGTGCCACTAGATACCACAATGCAAACCGTTATGGCGCTTCGATATCAATCTGGTCACGGTGTATTGGTTCAAGATAACGGTAAATTGATTGGCCACATAGGCGATCGAGAGATTTATCACGCCATGTTAGGCAAACTTATTGGAGACGATTAAGCGATATTAATTAGGTTGTAAGGCAACTGTATGGGAAGAGCCCTCAATTATTGGGCCTTCCAATGAGCGGGGCTATTTTCTAAGTCCTTGTTATCAAAGACATTAGGATGATAATCCGCAGCAGACAATCTTTAACTAATGGTTGAATATCATTAAAATGGGTTAGGTGCATATAGTGATATATTGGATAATGAATCAGTCTGCATATATCATAAGCACTGATAATTGTATGAGCAAAGCTATTTATGATGTTTGCATCGGGTGTATTAAGCTATTGCATTTTATCCTCTTATGGTAGTTAACTTTTTCTTTTCTAAGGTACATGGCAAAGTTTATGTCATTTTATATTAATCGAAAACCAAATACCTTTATAAAATGCGCCATTATCCTATGGCTTCCAATTTTCATGTCTTCTTGTGATAGTGTGGGTCAGATAAATTTGACTGATGTCCAATGTATAGGACATAGAGGCAATGTTGTTGATGATAATTTTCAAAATACGATGGACTCATTTTTGTCCGCTTTTAACATTGGCGCAGATGGTATTGAGTTAGATATTTTTCATACAAAAGATGATGTAGCAATGGTTTTCCATGATAAGGCGTTATCAAACAATGCGAAATCAAAGCCTGGTATGAATTGCCCAATTGATAAAGGGATAGCTGATTTTAATTTTAAAGATCTCTCTACAAACTGTATGCTTAAAAACGGAGATGATATTCCTTCGTTAGAAGACGTATTGTTACAATTTTTTGAAACAGATTTTACAATTTATATTGAGTTTAAGGATAGACCCAAACAAAAAACGATAAACTTAATCTATCAAATTTATAATGATGATCTCTCTCGGATTAAAGGCACTGTTTTTATGAAGGATTTTCTAACGGATCCTTTTTCTAAGGTTTATAGTCCAAAATTTGAGTTGCTAATAGCTAACTCATTTTATGTTCAAGGATTAGAACATGGTTTTTCAGGGGTGGATGTTTCTTCAATTAGCAATGATAATGTTCAACGGCTCCAGTACTTCAATAAAAAAATTGGACTCTACGGTGTCAATACAAGGAAAGACTTAATACAAGCATTTAATCTACGTGTTAATTATATTACGACAGATTCACTTGAGTCATGTGTGAGTGTAAAGCAGGAGTTACTATTATAAAAAAATTTCTGTTTTTACTTTTAGTGTCAAGTTCGATCTATGCAAATGAGCCAGCCTCAAAATTAGATTCGGATCACGTCAGAGTAATTATAGGTACCTCTCTGGCCGATAGAATAGAGATTGGCCTAAACTATGTTTCGACCGATGAAAATAAGAATTCGACTCTTTATTTAACGGGCTCGACAAGCTTCTATAAAAATATATTGAGCATTCCTTCTACGATAGAGGTAGAGCTAGGCTATACACTAAAGCCTATAGACTGGTTGTCCGCCGGAATTGCAGTTAAAAAGGTATCCTATCTTAACCAGCCCCAGCCCGGAATTTCAATTAACATAAAGCCTGAATTGGGTAAAAGTAATCGATACTGGTTATTTATAAAAGGTCAAAAATATTATTCATTAGTTGATAATGGAGGATTCGGAGAATATACAACTGACAACTATAATATTAAGCTAGGAATTGAGTTTAAACTATTAAGATAACTGTAAAGTATGCCTATCTAAAAGTTTCCGGAACTCACAGGTGAATTAAGCAAGCCAGATTATTATCTACAGGCTCATGATGGCTTATAATCTAGCTAATAATTCAACATTAAAAAATATCATCCAAATATTATATTTTACGATTTCGGCCGCTCTCAGCGCGCTTCTTATTTTCAGACTGAACATAAACCGTATCTGTCGTTGCCATACTTGAGTGACCTAAATCATCAGATAAATCTTTCATGTCTCGGCCACGCTCAATTTCCATACTAGCTCCAGTGTGCCTTAACCAATGCGTTGATGATTCTTTAAGCTGCTGTGAATCTTCGACACCTTTTTCTTTAACCATTTTGTCATAAGCTTTATCAAATAATTCTTGCACCAAACGCGTGAGTTGCCGTGATGTGGGGCTGCCTGGACCTCGTAATTTGAAAATGATAGGCGAGGGTTCGCTAGGTGAGGGCAGTGCAGGTAGACTCTGGCTTAATCGGTAGCGCCGTAGGTAATCTAGGTAGTTATTCGGTACAGAAACATCTCGTATTTTGCGCCCTTTTCCATATATTTTGAGCCACCAGTTACCATCATGGTCTTTCCAGAAATCACCCATGGTTGGGCTCCATTCATCACGGTCTGACAACTCAGAAATTCTTAGAAAGAGAGCTTTTAGCGTGATTATTAGAAATAAACTGCGCTCATAAAATACATCGTTATCAGCCAAATCTATGGCTGTTGTCAGCACAAATTCCCATTGATCCTCACTGAGGCGCTTAATTTTCCTAACTTGAGCGTCTTTAATGAAGTAACGGCAGTCCTTTTTAGCCAAGGGTACAGGGTTACCAATAAGGTATTCTTCATCAATTAAATGCTTATAAAATGCATTGTTGGCCGTAAACAGTGACGCCAACGATTGCTGCGATGGTCGATATTTAGATTTATCGGGTTTTATAACCGAAGCTTTAGGTGTTGAAACCTTATAAGGCATCCATTTCTCATTAACGAGAAATCGGCCCTCAGATAAAACAAATCGATCATAATTGTTAAATGCCATCCAATGCTTAGGCGGACTCCAGAAAAAATCGATGTATTCCAAGATGTCAGATTTTCTTAGTGACGCCAAAGGTTCCTGTTTCACAAGAAAACACCACAACAGCAGCTTTTCTATTTCACTGCGAAATCTAGTGAAGGTGTTTTTAGACTTGTTGCGGTTAATGTACGCCAAAAAATCAAAAGCTTGCTGCCAATCTTCAAGTTTCCAAGGTTCATTGAGCGCAGGCTTAATATTCGGATAATCACGCAGATCAAAGCTAGAGAAGTCATCTTGCTTAGGAAACAACGGCGTTGGGTTATCGATTTTCATGACATTTTATCTGTTTAGTTAACATAAGGTGTATTCTATATGGGCTAATACTATATGTCGAGTACTGAACAGTATCGGAAGCAATAAAGAGGTTATCTTAAATGCGCAACTGCGATTACTGCTTAATTATTTATTCATTAACCCAGAACACCTTTCTCTCTAAGCTCCTGAAGTATTTTATCTGATACCTGAAGACTCTCTTTTAAAACAGATTTGGTATCTGCACCTAAAGATGGGCTGGCTTGGTCGTAAGTAATGGGAGATTCACTGAACCTTATTGGGTTGGCAACTGATGGTACTGTGCCGAGTGTTGGGTGTTTTAATGATAATTTCAGGCCTCTATGCTGGACTTGATCATCTTCAAACACTTGCTCTAGATTATTTATTGGCCCACAAGGTACGGCAACCTTTTCTAAGGCTTCTAACCACCATTTGCGTGTTTTGGTTTTGAGTACTTTTTGAATCATAGGGATAAGCATTTTGCGGTTGGCAACACGCGATTGGTTGGTTGCAAAGCGTTCGTCTTCGCATAAGTGTTGGCAACCTCCAACATCACAAAAACGTTTAAATTGAGCGTCATTA
>NZ_JBKEGY010000042.1:0-19154 GCF_046710285.1 Reinekea sp. | reverse complement strand
GGCTTGCCGTTTCAAGGAGCGCGAATTCTACAGCGTTTCTCCTGACTGTCAACTCTTTATCGGAACTTTTTTCGTTAAGAATCAATTCCTTACTGAGCCAACCGCTACTTCGTTGAGGCCATCTATCTGATCTCTTCCCGATGCAGCGGAGGCGCATTATAGGGAGGTTTTCAGCTCAGTCAACCAAAGAAAGGAATTATTTAACAACTTTCAGTGAAGGCCGCTTATTTTCGGCCCCTGGAGGCGACTTAGGTTCATCCGGATCTGAAGGCGGTTCGACCTCAAAACCCATCCCCTGCCCATTCTCTTTCGCGAAAACTGCAACAACCGCATCGACCGGGCCCATAATTTGCGTAGGAACACCTCCAAAACGTGCCGTAAAGGAAATCACCTCATTGCCTAGCTCCAACTCTTTAACTGCTGTTGGACTAATGTTTAAGGTGATCTGCCCATCACGGACGAAATCTTGAGGAACTTCAACTCCTGGGTAGCCAGCTAACAAGACCAGATAAGGGGTGCAATCGTTATCTAATATCCATTCATGCACACCACGAATCATATAGGGCTTATTTGATGTCATGTCACTCATTAGTCACGCATCTCTTGCTCTACTTCAGAAAGGCTAATTTGGAACGATTCACGCTCAAACACTCGCTCCATATAAGCTAAAACATCTTTAGCAGGCTTTTCGGGAAGATCAATACCCAACGAAGGTAAACGCCACAATATAGGCGCAACACAGCAATCAACCAGAGTAAATTCTTCACTCATAAAATAAGGCTTATCAGCAAATACAGGAGAAATTGCCAATAGACTTTCACGTAACTCTTTACGCGCCTTAGTCACACTGTCTTTGCTTTTAGCAGCAACAATGGCATCAACGGCTGCGCTCCAATCTCGGTCGATACGCGTAATCATCTGGCGAGACTCGCCCCGTGCCACAGGATACACTGGCAACAATGGCGGGTGAGGGAAGCGCTCATCGAGGTATTCCATCATCACGTGATGCTCATACAACACAAGGTCACGGTCAACTAACGTAGGAAGGCTGTTATACGGGTTTATATCCGTGACTTCCTTTGGAATAGAATCAGGTTCGTGATCTTTAATATCGACCGTTACGCCTTTCTCAGCCAACACAATTCGAACTCTATGACTATATTGACACGCAGGGTCAGAATAAAAAGTCATTGAAGATCGCTTAGCAACAACGCCCATTAGGCACACTCCTAAATTTACTAGATATTAAAAACACGAGAAGCGCAGACAATGCTGCGCTCTTCAGATAGGCCTAAATTCACTAATTTTAGTGTTTTAGATCTTTAAACAACTCACGCTGCAACAAAGTAGCAAATACAAACAGCACAAGAAGGAAAGCTAACACCTTCCAGCCAAGTATTTTTCGCTCTTGTTGATACGGCTCAGCCATGTAATTCAAAAAGTTAACTAAATTATAGACAACTTCGTCATACTCATGGGCATTTAATGAACCTTCTTGCTTGTATGAGCTACAAGCGTCGCTATGTAGAGCATCGCCGGTTAGTGGATCAACTGCATTATGATCGACATGATCAGGCTTAACTGCACATAAACCCTGCAAACCAATTAAGACATGCGGCATGCCGACATCTTTAAATACCGTGTTATTTACACCATAGGGGCGACTGTCATCTTTATAGAAGCCACGCATGTAACTGTATACCCAATCAACACCACGTACGCGCGTTACCATTGTTAAATCTGGCGGCGCCGCGCCGAACCAAGCTTTACCATCTTTTTCAGTCATGGCGAATTTCATCAAATCACCAAACTTTGCATCTTGTGCGAAAGCAATTTGGCTCATCATGATGTCTTCAGGGATTTCCAAGTCTCTAGCGACGCGGTTATATCGAGCAAAACCCAAAGAGTGGCACGCTGCACAATAATCCATATAGGTACGCAAACCTTCTTGCATAGATACCTTATCGGACATATCTGGCTTCATATGATCAAGCTGCACGTTACCACCTGCAGCTAAAGCTGCGGTAGATAGTAGAGAAATCGCGATAGCAGTCAGTATATTTTTAATCATTCTGGCACTCTCTCTGGTACAGGCTTAGTTGTTTCCCACTTCGTATACCAAGGCATCAACAAGAAGAAGGCAAAGTAAATTAAGGTGCCAATTTTTGCCAACAACCCATTGATAGGCGTAACAGGCTGGCCGCCTAAGTAGGTTAGAACCGCAAAGGCAATAGCAAAAATCACAATGGCAAACCGGCTCATCCATCCTTTATAGCGCCAAGACTTAACCGGGCTTCTATCTAACCAAGGCAGGACAAATAGAATGGCAATCGCACCGCCCATGGCCATAAAGCCGCCTAACTTAGCTTCAATAAAGAAAATATTAAAATCAACCGCTCGCAAAATTGAATAGAAAGCACCGTAATACCATGTTGGTGCAATGTGCTCAGGCGTTTTTAGCGCGTTAGCCGGTTCAAAGTTTGGATGCTCTAAGAAGTAACCACCACCTTCAGGGAAGAAGAAGATCACCGCACTAAAGACCATTAAAAACAAGACAACTTGTGGCATTTTACCAACAGTAAAGTAAGGATGGAACGGCACAGCATCTAAAGGTACCCCGCGCTCATCCATGTGTTTCTTGATATCAATACCATCTGGGTTATTTGATCCAGATTCGTGTAGCGCAAGAACATGCAGAACAACAAGAAGAGCCAATACTAATGGCAAAGCAATAACATGTAAGGCAAAGAATCGGTTTAGTGTAATACCTGATATTAAGAAGTCACCACGAATCCACTCTGTAAGGCCATCACCAATAACTGGGATAGCACCAAATAGCGAAATAATAACCTGTGCGCCCCAGAAAGAGGTTTGACCCCAAGGCAATACATAGCCCATGAAACCTTCAGCCATCATCACTAGATAGACAAACATACCGAACACCCAAATTAGCTCGCGAGGCTTTTGGTACGACCCGTAAAGCACGCCGCGGAACATATGCAGGTATACAGTCAAAAAGAAGAAAGACGCCCCTGTTGAGTGCATATAGCGCAGCAACCAACCCATATCTACATCACGCATGATGTATTCAACTGAGTTAAATGCTCCCTCTGCACTTGGTACATAAGACATAGTAAGCCAAATACCGGTTAGGATCTGGTTAACAAAGATAACCATTGCCAATAAGCCGAAGACGTACCAAAAGTTGAAGTTTTTTGGTGCGAAGTATTGCGACATATGCTTTTCATAAGCATTAGATACTGGCAAGCGCTTATCGATCCAACGCATAAAAGCGCTGTTTCGGATACTTACAATTTTAACGTGATCTTTTAAGGAGTTCATGATTATGCCACCTCGCCAATAGTCAGTAACGTGCCTTCGATCTTATGAGGCGGGATGACCATATTTGTTGGCGCAGGTACGCCTGAAAATACGCGTCCAGAAAGGTCAAACTTAGAACCATGACAAGGACAGAAGAAGCCACCCTGCCATTTAGCATCATAGGCTTGCGGCTCTACTTCTGGAGTAAACTTCGGAGAACAACCAAGGTGAGTACATACACCTTCGATAACTAACAGCTCTTCAGATAGGCTACGAGTATCGTTTTGAGCGAAACTAGGCTGCTGCTCAACTTCAGACTCTGGATCGGCTAATCGTGACTTTAATGCTTCACCTTTTAAAGTTTCGATCATTTCTGCTGTTCTACGCACGACAAAAACAGGTTTTCCGCGCCATTCAACAATACGCATCTCGCCTGATTCGATACTTCCGATATCTACAGATACCGGTGCACCAACGGCTTTCGCCTTTTCACTTGGAAACCAAGATTTAACAAACGGTGTGGCTACTCCCACTGCTCCCACAGCACCAACGGCGCCAGTAGCAATGTAGAGGAACCGGCGTCGACCTTTATTTACGCCGTCTTGTGTCATTATTATTATCCTCTAACGAAAGAAATACTTTCTGCATTTACGAAAATGCCCGGAATACTAAAGAAAATCATGGGTTGTGACAAGGAAAGCTTTCGAAAGTCGCACTAAAGTTGAACAGCTGCACACCTGTCTACCCGGGCGTGTCATTTAAATTCAGATGAAAAAAAACCCGGTAAATACCGGGTTTTTGATAAACGTATAAATTAACGCTTTGAGAACTGTGGCTTACGACGTGCTTTACGTAGACCAACTTTCTTACGTTCAACCATACGAGCATCGCGGGTTACGAAACCTGCATCACGTAATGGCTTACGAAGATTCTCATCATACTCGATCAATGCTCGAGTAATGCCGTGACGAATCGCACCGGCTTGACCATTTGAACCACCACCTGCAACAGTGATGTAAAGGTCAAACTTGTCGCTCATTTCAACCAAATCTAGAGGCTGACGAACGATCATGCGAGAAGTTTCACGACCGAAGTATTCTTCGATAGTACGCTTGTTGATGACGATGTCACCTTTACCAGGACGCAAAAATACACGCGCCTTTGACGTCTTACGACGACCAGTACCGTAGTTCTGTTGAGTTGCTGCTGTCATGTTATTCCCCATTAAATCTTAAGTTCTTTGGGCTGTTGGGCTGTATGTGGATGTTCAGTTCCAACATAGACCTTCAGCTTCTTCAACATGGCACGGCCAAGCGGTGTACGTGGAATCATACCTTTTACGGCTAATTCAATTGGGCTCTCGCCTTTATGGGCGACCAGCTTCTCGAAGCTCATTGACTTCAAGCCACCAGGGTAACCAGTATGACGGTAGTACATTTTGTCTTTAACCTTACGGCCTGTGACATGTACCTTCTCCGCGTTTATAACAACGATATAATCGCCAGTATCAACGTGAGGAGTGAACTCCGCTTTATGCTTACCACGAAGACGACGAGCGATTTCAGTCGCTAAACGTCCTAGTGTTTGCCCTTCAGCGTCGATTACGTACCAATCGCGCTTTACTTCAGCTGGTTTTGCTACAAATGTTTTCATTTAACTCCGCCTAGAAAAGTGGGGGGCTCAGGGGAAGTTAATCCAATTTGAGGGCGCGAATCCTACAGAATACAAACGCCCAACGCAAGCCAATTTTGAATTAACTGCGAGAATCAACTTCCTTCAATTTAGTCAGGCCATACCCCAAACCGACTAAACAGCCTAAAAGAGTGACTAACACCCCAATAACGGCACCACTAACTTCAGTGATTTCGCTACTAAAACGGATGTCACCCCAAAAATATGCCAAACTGGTCAAAACAAAGGTAATAAACACCATTGCGACCATATAAAATCCGCGCGCATCATATATAGATATGCGCTGAAGTGCCAGTTTATTATTCATAAACTGAAAGCATAAGGTTGCAGCCCCTGCTGTCATTGCAATTAACACCAATACATACAGAAACATAGCAACCCTCTTAATGCTCTCGTGTTTCACGGAAAATGACATCAGGATGGCGCTCCTGCGTCATTTGAAGGTTCACCATTGTTGGTGCAACATAAGCTAGGTTATTCGATCCATCTAATGCTAGGTTGTCGTAAGCCTTATTTCGAAAGGCCGCCAAGGTAGTCTCATTGGGACATTCAACCCAGCGCGCTGTCGCGACACTAATGGGTTCATACATAGCCTCTACTTTATATTCTGCTTTTAAGCGATGAGCAACTACATCAAACTGAAGGATACCGACTGCACCCACGATTAAGTCGTTATTGCGTAACGGCCGAAATACCTGCACTGCACCCTCTTCAGACAGCTGCATTAAGCCTTTCTGAAGCTGCTTAAGCTTTAATGGGTCTTTAAGTCGAATACGGCGAAACAGCTCTGGTGCAAAGTTTGGAATGCCCGAAAATTTTAAGTCTTCGCCTTGCGTGAAAGTATCGCCGATTTGAATCGTACCATGATTGTGCAAACCAATTATATCACCAGGGTATGCCTCTTCGACGGTCGCACGATCTCCCGCAACGAAGGTCAAGGCGTCTGAGATACGAACATCTTTGCCAACGCGAACATGCCGCATCTTCATGCCTTTTTCATACTTACCAGAAACTATACGCATGAACGCGACTCGATCTCGGTGATTCGGATCCATATTTGCCTGAATTTTGAAGATAAACCCAGTTAACGCTTCTTCTTTAGCTTCAACAACCCTATCGGTGGTTTCACGCGACATAGGCGCAGGCGCCCACTCTATTAACCCGTCCAGAATATGATCTACACCGAAGTTGCCTAATGCGGTACCGAAATACACTGGCGTTAACTGGCCAGCCAAAAACGCTTCTAGATCGAATTTATTTCCAGCTTCGAGTAACTCAACCTGCTCACGCAGCTCTTCTAAGTACCCGCCCAAAGCATCATCTAGCTCAGGGTTGTTTAAGCCTTTGATCACTCGACTGTCTTGGATGGTATGACCCATGCCACTTTGATAGAGCACAACCTCATCTTTAAGGAGGTGATAGATACCTTTAAATTCTTTGCCCATCCCAATAGGCCAAGTAATGGGTGCGCAACTCATTTTCAAGACGCTTTCAACTTCATCCATTAAGTCAAAAGGGTCCCGTGTATCACGATCCAGTTTGTTCATGAACGTAACAATAGGGGTCTCGCGCATGCGCGCGACTTCCATCAACTTGATCGTTCGTGCTTCGACACCTTTTGCCGAGTCGATCACCATCAGGCAAGAATCCACTGCCGTTAATGTACGATAAGTATCTTCAGAGAAGTCTTCGTGACCAGGCGTATCCAATAAATTGACAAGCTTGCCACTGTATGGAAACTGCATAACAGAGGTGGTGATTGAGATACCACGTTCTTTTTCCATTTCCATCCAATCTGACTTTGCATGTTGTCCGGATTTTTTGCCCTTAACGGTACCGGCTTGCTGGATCGCCTGCCCAAACAAAAGTACCTTTTCCGTGATGGTTGTTTTACCAGCATCTGGGTGGGATATGATCGCGAAAGTTCGCCGATTTGCGACTTCGTCAGCAATGGTGGACATGAAGAATCTCTATTAGTTAAAAAATCTGGGCGCGCAGTATAACTGATTGGGTTATTTTTTCGACTACCCGATGTACAATGCCGCTCCTAATTTTACAACTATCTGAAACCATGAGCCAAGAAACCGATAACATTTACGCATCACCTCATCAAAACCTAAGTGACTTTCGTTTCGATGATCAGGTTGCGGCTGTCTTCCCTGATATGATCAAGCGGTCTGTTCCAGGCTATAGTCATATTATTGGCTGCATTGGGATATTGGCGGAACGATACGCTACCAACAATTCCAATATCTACGACCTAGGCAGTTCACTTGGCGCTGCTACGATGTCCATGCGCCATAGAGTTACAGCTCCCGGCGTTATTATGTATGCGGTTGATAATTCAGAAGCGATGTTACAACGCAGCGCTGACTTTCTGGATACGGAGGATTCACCGATACCGGTAAAATCAATCTGTGCCGACATCGCTGAGCTCACAATCAAAAACTGCAGTTTTGCGGTTTTGAACTTCACCTTACAGTTCATACCTCTTGACAAAAGAGCCGAAACTATTCAAAAAATATATGATGGTATGAATCCTGGCGGCGCACTAATTTTATCTGAAAAGCTAACCATGGAAGATCCAGCACTCAACAACTTACTCGTTGACCGCCATCATGATTTTAAACGCGCAAATGGCTATAGCGACCTCGAAATCAGCCAAAAGCGGCAAGCTATTGAACGCGTTTTGCTGCCTGAGACAGCACAAGCCCACATTGACCGATTAACCGAAGCCGGCTTTAGCACCGTAAGCCAATGGTTCCAGTCTTTTAACTTTGCCTCTTTTATAGCGATCAAATGATAGATTTTAAGCCTTTTATTAACCACATTGAAAACACAGCGCTAGAACCTTGGGTGCAACCACTGCAAACCCAGCTTGATGAGCTTTGGCGCAACCTAAATGATGGCAACTTACCCAGACTACTTAAGCACTTAGATGCTCTCCCTGCGCTCGATATAGACACCATTGAGCTAGGTAAAGTCGTAACAGTAAATGGACCGTGCAATACATCTAACCTGCGTGAGCTGTTTAAAAACTTAATTCCTTGGCGCAAAGGACCTTTTAAATTATTCGATGTCACCATTGATTCTGAATGGCAATGCAATATGAAGTGGGACAGGGTTGCCCCTCATATTAGTGACCTTTCCGGCCGCCATATTCTCGATGTTGGTAGCGGCAATGGTTATTACGGCTGGCGTATGAAGCAAGCAGGCGCACGCACAGTTGCAGGAATTGATCCTTCGTGGCTTTCGGTGGTGCAACATTTAGCCATCAATAAATATATCGCAGATCCAAGCCATGTTGTGCTGCCGTTCACATTAGAGGGGATGACCCAAAACTTGGAGCTATTCGATACAGTATTCTCTATGGGTGTGCTGTACCACCGCCGCTCACCGCTGGATCATATCAACGAACTAAAAGGCGCTCTTAGACCCGGTGGCGAACTGGTGCTGGAAACAATCGTCATCCCGGGAGGGGCAAATGAATCTCTAGTTCCAATTGGTCGTTATGCTCGCATGAACAATGTGTGGTTTTTGCCGACCGCCGAGACTCTCGCTAGTTGGTTAGATAAGATGGGTTTTGTGGGTATTAAAATTGTTGATCAAACCGTGACGACTTCGTATGAACAACGCCCCTCAGACTGGAAGCCTGGGCAAAGCCTAGAAGATTATTTAGATCCAACTAACAACAACCTAACAATTGAAGGTCACCCTGCTCCAATTAGAGCAACGCTGATCGCAACCAAGCCAGAGAACCAGAAGCTCAAACGTTACCACTTAGATTGATACCGAAAGTAACGATCATATATCATCTATTGACCCTCCGTCTTAATCGTTTAAGTTAAGTAATATTAAGACTCACCAACATGCCAAAATGTTCTATAAGGTCCCTTGCTTTAACTCTTCTTAAACGATTAAGATGATTAAGTGATCTTTTCACTAAACCGCTTCTGATAGACAACAATAACAAGTAAAGGTATCAAGACTATGAAAACATGGAAAAAAGCCGCCTTAACTGCAGCCATTGTAAGCACAATGACTGGTACCCTCTTTGCAGCCGAAATGGCACCAACTCGCGGCAGTGGTGCTTATAGCTGGGACTCCCTAAATAAATTCGATAAACTAGACTATTCCGGCGTCACCATCACTGTTTCTGGCCCGTGGCTCGCACCTGAAGATGATTATCTTCGTCGTGTATTTCAGCCTTTCGCGGATGCAACTGGCGCAACCATTAAATACAACGGCTCTGATAGTTTCGAACAGCAAATTTTAATTGATGCGCAAGCCGGTACACCACCGAACATTGCCTTTTTCCCACAGCCAGGACTAGCTGCAGATATGGCAGCGCGTGACTACTTAACCCCAGTATCTAACTCAGTAAAACAGCGCGTTTTAGACACATATGCAGCTGGGCAAAGTTGGATTGATTTAGCAACCTATTCGAATAAATCGGGCAAAAAAGACTTCTATGGTGTGTTTTACCGTGCCGATGTGAAGAGTCTGGTTTGGTATTCACCAGACAACTTCGCTGACAACGGCTATGAAGTTCCAGAGTCAATGGAAGCTCTATTAGCGCTGTCAGATAAAATGGTTAAGGACGGCAAAACACCTTGGTGTATTGGTTTAGGTTCGGGTGCAGCCACAGGTTGGCCTGCGACTGACTGGGTAGAAGATATAATGCTTCGCACACAAACGCCTGCCGTTTACGACCAATGGGTAAAAAATGAAATTCCATTTAACGACCCTAAAGTTGTTAACGCGATTGAAACCTTCGGTCTATTTGCTAAAAATGATAAGTATGTCACCGGTGGCGCAGAAGCAGTCGGCACTACAGATTTCCGAGATAGCCCAAAAGACCTATTTTCGGTTCCAGCGAAATGCTTCATGCACCGTCAGGCTAGCTTTATACCTGCTTTCTTCCCAGAAGGTACGGTAGTTGGTGAAGATGCCGATTTCTTCTACTTCCCTGCTTATGAATCTAAGGACTTAGGCAAGCCCGTTTTAGGTGCCGGCACGATTGCAGGCATCACGAAATCGAACAAAGCGACCGACGCGCTACTAGATTATCTATTGACTCCATTAGCGCATGAGCTATGGATGGAAAAAGGTAACTTCCTATCTGCGAACACAACCGTAAATACCGATCTATATGCATCTGAAACTCAACGTGCATTAGGCGATATTCTTCTAAATGCGACTACATTCCGCTTTGATGGTTCAGACTTAATGCCTGGCGCTATTGGTGCGGGTTCTTTCTGGACGGGTATGGTCGACTTTGTCAGTGGCGATAGCGCTCAATCTGTCGCTAACGATATTGAAAAAAGCTGGTCAGAAATCAAGTAATACATCTCTGCTTTGCCGCCTCTTCTGAGGCGGTTTTTTTATAGATTACTTCAAAAGTATAGGGAGTGGGCCTGTGTTACCGCAAATAATTTCAGCACTTACAGCTATTATCCTCGCCATTGGTGGCAGCATACTATTTTATGTTGGCCTCAATATATTTATCGACAAATTCCTCGCTAGCGATGGTTTACCTGCTACGAAACAAATACGCCGCGACCGTTTGCGTGAATCAATTCGGCCGTGGATATTTATAGGACCTGCCCTGCTATTTTTGGCTTTCTTTTTAGTTTATCCGGTTATTCGTTCGCTACAGCTTTCATTTATGGACCGCGAAGGTGAAAATTTCGTGGGCTTTGCAAATTATTTTTGGGCATTTGGCAGTGATGCCTTTCATATTTCTATTCGCAATAACGTTCTTTGGCTTTTAATTGTTCCTACATTAGCAACAGGGTTTGGCTTAGTTATCGCCTATTTAACCGATAACATTTGGTGGGGCAAAATAGCACGAACACTTATATTTTTACCAATGGCAATTTCGTTTGTTGGAGCGTCGATTATCTGGAAGTTTGTTTACGACTTCCGCGGTCCAGAGGCAGATCAAATCGGCCTATTAAACGCACTAATTATGGCCTTTGGCGGCCAGCCAAGAGCCCTAATTTCGATTATACTTTGGAACAACTTTTTCTTAATGGCCATTCTAGTTTGGATTCAAACGGGCTTTGCTATGGTTATTTTAGGCGCAGCTATTCGTGGCGTTCCAGAAGATACAATCGAAGCCTCAACCATGGATGGGGCAAGTCAATTACAGATATTTTTCAAAATTGTCATACCGCAAATTTGGCCGACCATCGTTGTTGTTTGGACCACCATCACCATTCTCGTTTTGAAAGTATTTGATATTGTTTACGCCATGACGAATGGTCAATGGGGAACACAAGTACTGGCAAATTTAATGTACAACGAAATGTTCCGTAACGCGAACTCAGGAACCGCCAGTACCGTAGCCGTTATTTTGATGGTCGCCGTTTTACCGGTGATGATTTATAACATTCGTACCGCCCGCAACAGTGAACAATAGGAGATAGTTATGTCGCTTGAAAGTAATCAATCTACCGTTGCGAAATCTATAAAACACTTAGTTGTATTGGTGCTTGTTATTTTATGGACGCTACCGACTCTCGGCTTATTAGTAAGCTCAGTACGTGATAAAGATCAGCTTTCTAGTACAGGTTGGTGGTCTGCTTTGACAAGCACTGTACAGAATGATGTCTATCGTCTACCAAAAGCTTCAGAGCAACAATTTAATAATGGCCGATATGAGATCCAAGCATCCATATTTGAAGCGAACAAAGCTGGCATTATTAGTAGCTGGGCTCCAAGGGCAGACGAGCTTGGAAAATTTGATGCCGACACCGAAACTGAATTTAACGAGACCTCTAATATCGTTGTAGGTGCCGATGGCAACGTCGTCTGGTTTTCAGACGATGAGTTTACTCACACACGAGGTCCACGACTTTTTTACACCGCTGAAACGCCACCTCGCTTTACTTTTGATAACTATCGCGAGGTATTGCAGTCAGAAGGCATTGGTCGTGCTTTCATAAATACCTTTACCGTTACATTACCGGCTACATTCATTCCCATTCTAATCGCAGCGTTTGCTGCCTATGCGCTAGCTTGGATGGAGTTCAAAGGCCGGCTTGTATTTCTTGCAATGATCATAGGTCTCATTGTCGTGCCGTTACAGATGAGCCTAATCCCGGTATTGCAGGTATTCGCAGTCATTGGAAAAACCTTTGACATACCTTCCAAATCTTACCTCACCGTCTGGTTAGCACATACAGGTTTTGGTTTGCCTTTAGCTATATTTTTATTGCGGAACTATATGGCGAGTTTACCAAGAGATATTATTGAATCTGCCTACATGGACGGTGCCACTCACTTTCAAATATTTATGAAAATGATCTTGCCACTATCAATGCCAGCGCTGGCCTCTTTTGCCATTTTCCAATTTTTATGGACATGGAATGACTTACTTGTTGCCGCGGTATTCTTAGGCCAAGGCGAGGACAAAACAGTTATGACTCAACAATTAATAGAACTGCTCGGTTCGCGCGGTGACAACTGGGAAATACTGACCAGTGGTGCATTTATTTCGATTATTGTACCCATCATTATTTTCCTATCCATGCAACGCTATTTTGTACGTGGCCTCTTAGCTGGATCAGTTAAAGGTGGTTGATCGAACGCTTGGGCGTTTGCCCAAGCTTATTTTTGTTGGAAGCGACGTTTATGTCTCTGTACGATCCTATTAACTATCAAATAGAAACGGCTCTAGTTCGACTAGAGCCTAAGTTGCGCTTATGCGCACCTTCTGCCTGCTCGGAAAAAAAGTGGGAAGATTTCTGGCAGCATTTTAAACATGGCTTTAATCGCTTATATCAATGTTTATCACCACTTTATACTCAGCATTGGGACTTCTACTATCACATAGAAACATGTGCAATAACCGCCGCAAAACATTGGTTTTCCAACCATACCAACCCGAGCACAATCGATGTAAATTGGTTTGAATCCGAAACGTGCATAGGTGCTACAGGCTATGTGGATTTGTTCGCGACTAACATTCTTGGGTTAGAAAATCAGACCAGCTATCTTAAAGAACTGGGTATCACATACCTACATCTAATGCCCATGTTTGATATTCCCAGTGGTGACAGCGATGGCGGTTATGCTATTAAAGATTACGGCAAGCTCAATCCGTCGCTTGGAACAATGGACCAATTACAACAAGTTGCAACTAAATTACGTCAAAATAATATTAAACTCGTTTTAGATTTTGTGTTTAATCACACATCTGACCAACATGATTGGGCAGTGAAGGCAAAACAGGGTAACAAACGGTTCCAAAATTATTTCTGGGTTTTTAATGACCAAAACGAAAAAAAACAATACTCCGAAAACCTACGTGATATTTTTCCAGACAAACGAAAAGGCTGTTTCACTTGGTGCCATGAAATTCAAGCCGACATCTGGACAACGTTTAACAGTTTTCAATGGGATCTAAACTATCAAAACCCTGAAGTATTTACGGCAATGTGCTCAGAAATGCTAAAGCTCGTAAATGCGGGGGCTGAAGTGATTCGATTGGATGCTTTAGCTTTTACTTGGAAAGAGCCTGGCACCAACTGTGAAAATCTACCTAAAGCTCATCAACTTATACAGGCATTCAATGCATTTATGCATATAGCGGCTCCTTCTGTATTGTTAAAATCCGAAGCCATTGTTGCACCAGACCAAGTTGTAGAATACATCTCACCGCATGAATGTCCGCTTTCTTATAACCCTAACTTTATGGCTCTATTATGGGAATCTCTGGCAACCCGACAGACTAAACTGTTAATCGAGGGCACTATGCGTAGAACAGATTTACCCTCGCATACGGCATGGGTAAACTATTTACGTTGCCACGACGATATTGGCTGGGCTTTTGCCGATCAAGATGCGTGGAATGTAGGAATAAATCCGCACGACCATCGAGCATTTTTGAATCAATTTTATACCGGAAAATTTCCTGGTAGCTTTGCCATGGGTGTACCCTTTCAATATAACCCAGACAATGGAGATTGTCGGATCTCAGGCACTCTAGCATCTCTAGTTGGGATTGAGAGCAACGCTGATGCCAATTCAAGCTCTAATGATATTGCGGTTCGCCGGGCCCTTCTGCTACATGGCATAATGTTAGCGTTTAAAGGCATCCCTCTAATTTATCTAGGCGATGAGTTAGCGACAACTAATGACTTTTCTTATTTAGACAATCCTAATCATTCAGATGATAGTCGCTGGGTTCATCGTGTCGCGTTTGATAAGTCTCGTGCCGACAAACGCAATGACACAGAGAGCCTTGAAGGTCGCCTGTATCAGGGCTTACAGCATTTAATTGAAATCCGTACCAAACACCGAGCTTTCGGTATTGGCAGCATAGAAATAGCTCACCCGGTGCATGAACGTCTGTTTGTATTTACTCGCAAGTATGAAGCTGAGTCTATTTTAGTAATTGCTAACGTGTCGGAACATCAATTTGAAATAGACCCAAAGGCACTCGGATTATCAAAGGCTGGCGTCGACTTGATTACAAACACAGCTGTACTAGCAGATGCCAATATAGCTATTACTCCCTACCAGCAACTTTGGATCTCATTAACTCACTAACAGTAGGTTTATTAAAATGACAAATAATATCACCTGGTGGAAAGGCGCGGTTATTTACCAAATCTATCCACGTAGTTTTAAAGACTCTAACAACGATGGCATTGGAGATCTTGCCGGAATCACCAGTAAGCTGGATTACATTGCGAGTCTAAACGTTGATGCCATCTGGCTATCTCCCTTCTTCACCTCGCCAATGAAAGATTTTGGCTATGATGTTTCAGATTATTGTGGTGTCGATCCTCTTTTTGGGACTTTACAAGATTTCAAAGACCTCGTCGTCAAAGCACATCAATTAGGTCTAAAAGTTATTATCGATCAAGTTTATAGTCATACATCAGACCAACACGCATGGTTTAAAGAAAGCCGAGCTGATAAAACCAACCCCAAAGCTAATTGGTATGTTTGGGCCGACCCTAAACCAGATGGTACGCCTCCAAATAACTGGTTATCTTTGTTTGGTGGCTCCGCATGGCAGTGGGATACCCCCCGCCAACAATACTTTTTACACAATTTTTTAACCAGTCAACCAGATCTAAATTTTCATAGTATGGAAGTGCAAGATGCCATTCTGAACGCGGCTAAATTTTGGCTAGAATTGGGTGTCGACGGATTCCGTTTAGACGTAGTCAATATGTATTTTCACGATGAGACATTAGCTGATAATGGCGTTGCAGATAGCCCAGAAAAAATGTTTGTCGGTGTTGACCCGAACAACCCATTTTCTAAACAACACCACGTTCACCAAATGTGTCGAGATGACAATTTAGAATTTTTAAAACGGTTGCGTAACCTCCTCGATTTTTACCCAGGCTCCACAACAGTCGGCGAAATTGGCGCTCCCGATGGCCTGTCTTATATGGCCCAATATACAAGTAATGGTGACAAACTGCACATGGCATATACATTTGAACTGCTGAGTGACAAGTGTGAACCGCTCTACTTAAAAGATAATATGATGAGAATTGCAGATTCGTTAAAGGATGGCTGGCCTTGCTTTGCGCTGAGTAATCATGATGTGGTTCGTAGCGCAACGCGCTGGACACAAGGAAGCAATTATAAAAGTGCTAAAGCCAAAGCAATGTTGGTTTTCCTATTAACGCAGCGTGGCACGCCTTGTATTTATCAAGGGGAAGAATTAGGCCTACCTGAGGCTGATGTACCTTTCGATAAAATTGTTGATCCATTCGGTATTGAGTTTTGGCCAGTATTCAAAGGGCGTGATGGCTGCAGAACACCTATGGCTTGGGAGAACCAAGCCGACCTTGGATTTGGTTCAGAACTAACGCGTCAATGGCTACCCGCGGATCAATCTCACCAATCCCTCGCTGTTTCAGAACAGGAAGTAGATTCGGCCTCCATGCTTCACTTTATAAAAGAGTTTTTAGCATGGCGTAAGAATAATATCGCACTCTTAACGGGCAGCATAAATTGGCTTGACTCTGGTGATCCTGTGTTATTATTTGAACGAGTTGATTCTTCTCAAAAATTGATAGTTGCCATAAACTTTTCAGAGCACAGTGAGCTATGCCCAGATGTTGATGATGGTGCTGCTATCGTTTGGTCGAGCCACGAAGTAAGCTCTACTCTTAAGCCCTATCAATGCACAATTTGGCAAGTCTAATTACTAACATAGAGAAATTTAATGTCGATTAAACCCGTACGAAAAAAACTAACGGTTAAGTCAGTTGCAGAGATCTTAGGCGTTTCGACTGCAACTGTTTCTAATGCGTTTAATCGACCCGATCAACTTTCCTCTGAATTGCGATTAAAGATTTTAGAAGAGTGCACTCGAATTGGTTATCATGGTCCTAATCCGGCGGCTAGAAGCCTTAGAACAGGAGCAACAGGTGTAGTCGGCATTATGCTTGCTGAAAAACTGACCTATAACTTTTCTGATCCCTGCGCCATTGAGTTTTTAGAAGGTGTATCACAAGTTCTTGATGATGCTCGTGTCAATATGTTGTTAATGCCTGGAAGAGAGGAGTTCTATAAAGAAAAATCGCTAGAATCAATTCCAGAACGATACATAATTTATGGCCCACCTAAAGATATGGGGTTGTTAGACCGGATTGAAGGCCAACAAAAACCAATAGTTACCGTTGACTTTAGCCTTACCAATCATCTTGCACTAAATATTGATAATTACGGTGGGGCTAAAGCGGCAGCACAACATGTATTCAATACAACTGACGGCAATGTCGCAGTCATTGGCTTACGTCTTTCAAACAAAACTAATAATGAGCCACTTCAACCTTCTGATCTACTAGATCCTTTTATATCGGTATCTAGGCAACGTTTAGATGCATATTTAGATGCAAGTGTAGAAGCTGGTCGACCTATTTCGTTTAAAAGAATCCGGGATACAAAGAAAAGCTCATGGAGTGAGGGTGTTGCAGCTGCAAGAAGCGCTTTGTCTGAAAACCCTAGACCAACTTCACTGCTTTGCATGTCAGATAAACTTGCGTTAGCGGCACTGTCTGTAGCACGTGAAATGAAAATAGCTGTGCCAGAGCAACTTAGTATCGTGGGTTTTGATGATACGCCTGCCGCTAGAGTTAACCACCCTGCGGTCAGTACAGTCTATCAGCCAAGCTTAGAAAAAGGCAGATTAGCGGCAATGATGGTACTTAACCCGGACCGGTTCGAAAGTAGAGTTCTACCAACCTCGCTACTCATTAGAGAAACAACAAAGAACCTTACTTAAATAGTGCGTAATATAACACGTAAAACCAACTAAATAGTCCGTGAATTATTGCCCAAAGTATAGAGTGATTGGCTGTCCACGACATCGTTATCGCGAGCACTGAGCCGAACGATACGCCATTTCGAACTACTTCATATTGAATTGATCGCATAATTAATCTCCTGTTAGACAATAATTAATATAACAATAACACAAACCAAAATATCTGGGGCAAAAGTCATTTTCTATCAAAGCGAATTTAAAATTGTTTATCCATTAAAATGGCATCGAACGTGCCAAGATTTAATTGGTAATAATTTTTTCGCCTACCAACTTTATCAAAACCTAGTTTTTGATAAAGTCTTATCGCTGAACCATTTCCATCTCGCACTTCTAAAAAAGCCTTTTTAATCTTCATTTCAACAAGGGAGTCGATCCACTCCGTCATACATGAATGTCCAAACCCACCTTCACGAAACTCAGAAAAAATAAAAAGCTGAATTAACTCTGCTTCTGGGAGAATAATTTCTTCAATTAGGAAGCCAACAAAAAGGCCATTCACCAAATATACTTTTAATTTATTTTGATCTGCATAGCGATTGATTACTGAAGCATATAGGCTAGTTTCAGCATCGCGGTCACTTGCCTTTATTATTTGCTCTAATTGAATTTTAGTGGGGAATTGGAACATCATTTAAATGGCGAAGTTTGTATTAGCTGCCACGCTTTGGCTTTTTCGGCGGGGTTATCAAGCATTTTATACAGTGAAGGTAAAACCAAATGAACTTCAGGTTTGTATGTATCTGAACTGGGTGACCACTGCTTTAACTTAGGTAATACGCCACCGAAAGCGATAATCTTATTTACTTTATACTGCTCAGATAAATGGCCAATAAATTCATCAACGTATTCCTGAGCTGAACTAAGACTTTGATCTGCACTTTTGTTTTGAAAAAACGGCCAGTATATAGAGTGGTGATAAGCCAATGGATGATCTTCATTACGAATAGCCCGCAATATGTTCTGCATCAAACGCCAGGCTTGGTCTTGCAATGTTTCATGCTGACTAGTCAGTGAGCTAGCTATAATATAGTTACCAACAACGTAGACCCCCAACCCGAACCGCACATTCTCCCCAGAGCCTTGGTTAGTAGCTGGTTTAGACGCAATAGGCTTAACGACTTGCTCAACAATTGGTGACTGTTCAGCCTGTAGATCAGTTATTGGTGCTGACGTTAGCTCATTATTTGAGGTTTGAGCTGATACTTCTGTAAGCTGCTCAGGCGAAGCCTCTCTTTGATTCTGAATGAGATCCAATGGAGCCAATGCATTAACTAAATGGACACGCGGGTACCAAGGGGTTATACCCATTTCAAATAAATAATCATCTTTAAGATTGGCTTGCGTTGTCAAGGTTTCTGCCTCTATTTCAATACGCCTAGTTTAACAAGATTTAGCAGAAAAGCTGCAAGTTTGAGGGAATATGGTTTAAAGCTTCAGGCTTCGGGCTGTGAGTTTAACTAAGGTGGTTTGTCTTCAGTTTGTGGAAACGGTCCGCAGAGTCGTCGTCAGCCCGTTGAGCGGTCGTTGTTCGCGCATCTTGCGCCGCTTAGCTTCGGCATCCATGCCTCAGATATCCGATCAACGGGCCGACGGCAACTCTGCTTATTTTAGCGGCAAGTTTTTAACTGCAAGTATCAACCCCGAACGCCCTAACTAAATTAGGTTGTAACTTTTTACCGACAGCTTTAATACTCTTCAATCACATTCGCATTAAGCACCGAACTCAGCCGAGGTGGCTGGGGGATTGGCCACGGGTATGTGAGCCATGGATGGCGATCTTAAGCGTACAGGGACGTATTCACCGCGACCGAGGCCGGTCCCTCAGCCACCTCGGCGT
>NZ_JBKEGY010000041.1:0-20874 GCF_046710285.1 Reinekea sp. | reverse complement strand
GTACTGACATTTTTTGCAAATAAACCACCTTGTTTAATTGGTATTGAGTCTTGCGGTGGTAGTCAATATTGGGCACTAGAATTACGGAAGCTTGGTCATGATGTGCGGCTGATGAATGCTAAATATGTTATCCCTTATCGTCGTAAAGGTAAGAATGATCTAAACGATGCTGAAGCTATTTGTGAGGCTGTCACTAGACCATCAATGAGTTTTGTTGCAGTAAAAACAGAGCAGCAGCAATCGGTATTAATGATGCATCGGTTGCGACAACAATGTTTGTCGCATCGGAAATCATTGATTAACCAAGTACATGGGTATTTATTAGAGTTTGGTGTATCGCTGCCGAAAGGCGCAAAGGCCATTCACAAAAACCTAGCGGCGATATTTGAAAAGAATGACTTTGAGCCGTTAGTGGTTGAAATGTTGCATGAGTTATTGGCGGCCATTGCGCGTGAAGAGGAGCGTGAAACATACTTCAACAAACGCATTGAAGAATGGGTCAAACAAGACGAGCAAGCGAAGGCGTTGTTGGGGTTAGATGGCATTGGTCCACTGAGTGCTTCGGCCATTGTCGCCACGGCCGGAGATGCCGCCGCATTTAAAAACGGAAGGCAGTTTGCAGCCTGGCTAGGCTTAGTGCCTAGGCAATATTCCAGTGGCGGTAAAAGCAAATTAGGGCGTATTACCAAAGCAGGTGACCAATACTTACGCACCTTACTCATTCAGTGTTCCAGATCGGTCTTACTGATGGCTAATCGAGGGCGAGGAAAACAGTGTGACTGGATTAATGAATTAAGAAAACGTCGACCCGACAATGTAGTTGCTGTTGCGATGGCAGCGAAACAAGCCAGGATGGCGTGGGCGATTATGGCCGGTAAGGTATTTGTTTGATACCGGTTAGGATTAGAAAAAAATAAGAAGTTAATATAAAGAGGATCTCCAACGATTTTGCGCACGATAAGATGAACGTCAGCCAGACTGACTGCGCTAGACCCTGATAACAGTTTTGGCATTGAAGTGTCGTAGGAATAATGAGGGCAGTGCAGGCAAATACCATCTTGGTCGCTCTTAAGAGTGAAACCGAATAGATAAATGCAGTCACAAGGCGTTACAATTATTGGGTGGCAAAACGGAGAGAGTCCATAGATAAACTGTTATGCATCTATTAGGGAATTTTAACATGGAGCAAGTTAGCGTAATTAATACAATCACAGTGCCAAGCGGAATGGAGGGTATTGCCGAGAGTGTAAGAAACGAGTACGTTGACTACTTTAGTGAGCAGGAAGGATTTGTTAGTTCCACATTCTTTAAATCGATAAACAGAGAGGATGATGGCGCGGTCAAATACATCAATACTGTTGTTTGGGAGTCATACGAACATTTCGAAAAGATTGTAAATGTTGGTTTTGAGAATGCCGAGGGTTCTAACGAAGATGGGCTTAAAGTGTTAGGTAGGGGGTTCCCTGAGCCAATTAAAGTTTCTCCCGGTCAATACATCATTGTTAGCCAACGAAATGCATAACAAGTTTATCAACCAACGCCACTACGTGGCTGGACAGTCAAAGCGCTGCTTCTTTTGTGCATTTGCTTCGCAAATTATCGCACAAAACAATCATCACTTTGCCTGCCGGTTATAAAAGCGTTCAGGCAGTAGAAAAACCTACAAATCCCCTTTATTTGGTTTAAAATGGCGTAACTCAAACGGAGTTTGTTTTATGCCAAAATTCATTCCTAATGATTTCAA
Source organism: Reinekea sp. (assembly GCF_046710285.1). Classification (GTDB taxonomy): domain Bacteria; phylum Pseudomonadota; class Gammaproteobacteria; order Pseudomonadales; family Natronospirillaceae; genus Reinekea. The sequence goes on along the minus strand of NZ_JBKEGY010000041.1, from coordinate 19,130 downwards.
TCAAAGTTCCATAGTCGTGATTAATTATCGCGATCAATTACAGTCTGGAACCTTTGAACACGCTATCCATTATCTAATTCACAGCAAGCTCGATCTCACTATTTTTGACGACTTGTACTCGAATGATGATGGTGGTTGCCCAGCTTATGACCCTGCCATACTGTTATCTATAATCCTGTTTGCGTATTCAAAAGGCATAACTTCTTCTCGCGAAATTCAGTGGTGTTGTGAGACCAACATAATCTTTAAGGCGCTTTCATGCGACACAGTTCCTCACTTTACGACCATTGCTGCTTTTGTCAGTCGATACCCCAAAAAGATTACTGACCTATTTGAACAATTATTGTTGATCTGCCATGAAGAAGGCTTATTGGGCAATGAGTTATTTGCGATAGATGGGTGCAAAATGCGTTCTGATGCCGCGAAAGAATGGAGCGGTAAGTTTAGCGAACTAGAGAAAAAGCGAGCCAAACTCAAGCGACAAATAAAGTATCATCTCAAAGAACATAAGAAACACGATAAGCAAAACACAGAAGCCAGTGAGCATCGTAAACAACGCACTGAGCAAACCATAAGCACACTAGAAAAAAACTTTGAAAAGATAGATCAGTTCCTAAAGACGAACAGCCCAAGGCAGGGCCAGGGGAAACAGAAAAAGGAAGTTAAGAGTAATATCACCGATAATGAATCGGCCAAGATGACCACAAGCAAAGGCACCATCCAAGGCTACAACGGTGTTGCAACGGTTGATAAGAAACGCCAAATAATCATTGATGGCACCGCGTTCGGTGCAGGTCAGGAACACCATACCCTAACCCCAGTTATGGAAACCGTTCTACAGCGATATCGCCGACTTGGTATATCCGATGATATTTATGCAGAACAAGTGATTGTCACCGCAGACACTGGCTTCGCCAACGAAGCCAACATGAAGATGTTACATACGCACGATATAAATGCTTACATTCCAGATAATAAGTTCAGAGGCCGTGACCCTAAGCTCCAAGGTCAAAAGATAACTTACGGAAAGCGAAAGGCAGATTTATCAAAAAAGAAACGCGCGCATCTAATCCCTGCGACTGAATTTATCTTTGACCCAAAAACCAAAACCTGTATTTGCCCCGAAGGCAATCAGATTAGCAATCGAGGTGAACGAACAACCGACACCGGTCTAAAGAAAATCTACTTTGAGGGCCGACTAAGCCAATGTAAAAACTGCGCAATAAAATCGAAATGCATGCAAAACCCCAGTGCGGCCGATCATCGAAAGGGTGCCGGTAGGCAAGTCAGCTTTATCATTGCTAAAAGCTCCCAATCACCCTTTACCGAATGGATGAAAGGGCGGGTTGATAGCCAAGAAGTCAAACAAATATACAGTCACAGAATGTCAGTGGTCGAGCCAGTGTTCGGTAACATTGGCACGAATAAAGGACTCAATCGCTTTAGCTTACGAGGCCAAGATAAAGTAGATGGTCAATGGAAGCTCTATTGCATCATCCATAATATAGAAAAATGGTTCAAATATGGCGCATTAGCGGCTTAACGAGTCGCATAAGGCGGCATCAAACCGAGCTTAAACGAGCAAAACAGCCACATCAGAGTGGGCTTTCCCGCCATTCGACAAGAAATCTAACTTCAACGACAAAAAAAACTAAATGACCAGTTGAAAAAGTATCATAATCTGGCAAATTGGTAGGCAATAAAATAATTGAGACGCTTGTGGGTTGTGCTCGTTTGAATACGGTTAATCTACAGGCTCGTTAGGCAACACACATAGTTTGGAGTAAATTTGAACATAATCTTTACCAATATTAAATGGATCATGGTTGTTGCAGGCGTCCTCACTTGTTCTATGATATTTGCAGTTTTAGCTCCTCAAGCGGTCTTAATAAGTATGTTTGGTGAAACTCTTACCGAACCACTGGCAGAGGTAGTTGTAAGGAGTTGGGGCTTTCTAATTTTTTTAATGGGGGCGCTATTAATTTATGGTGCATTTAGACCTGCATATAGAAATTTATCATTAGTTATTGTAAGCCTCAGTAAAATTGCATTTATTTCAATAATATTAATTTTTGGCGTCCAGTATATTGAAAAAACTGCGGTAACATTAATCTTGGATTCAATTCTAATTTCACTATTCGCATTATATTTAATTAGGGCGAAAAATGTTAATTATTAAACCATTCAAAAGGACAAAAACAGCTTGGTGTCCTTTGTTCTTCAGACAATATAGCAAGCTTTTTTTTGCCTCTTGATGGGGTGTTCAGGGTGTAGAATAGCTTAAGTTTCAGAACACAATCTGTGAGGAGAGTGCTCTGAAATGAATTTCAGAAAAGAAAACGAGCTATTTTTGTATATATCACCTATTTGGGGTGCAAAAATTAGCCACAATTAGTGAGTTTAAAATGAGCGAGGTTTTACTACAGCCTCGTTAGGTTTTAGAGGTGAGAATGAGTTGTACTATAAAACAATTATTCATGGGCTACCTATTGCAGTTAGAAAGTATAATTGAAAAAGTACCTCCAGAGCTATTCTCAAAGTCTTTAGCTGATAATATGTTTTCTCTTGAAATGAACGCAAAAATTGCAGCAAATTTTGTTTTAAGGGGGTATTGCCCGCTGCTAGAGGAAGAAGCTATTTCATTGATGTCTGATGAGATGGGGAAAACAGCAGTCGTTCGCCAAATAATAGAAACAAAAAAACTGTTAAATAAGCTTCCAGAAATTAGTTCACTTGATGATAACAAGGTATTGACTGATAAAGCGGGTTTTTCTGAGATAAAGTTGTGTCAGTCAAATTTTATTTATCAATACATAGTTCCTAATTACTTCTTTCATATGGGTATGGTTTACGCTATAGCCAAAAGTAATGGTGTAACAGTGAGTAAGGGGGATTTTGATGGGCTTCATTCTTACCCAATAGGTTTCAACCTTGTGGCAAAGCCCTAACAAAATTATTAAATTCGCTTCCTTCGGTCGCCCAGCGTGCTCTAACTCGCGCGGTTAATGGTGGCGTTTGTAATTAAAGGAATATGATTTAGTGATAACAATACGAGAATTAGCTAATGCTGATATCAGTGCTGTTAAAAAACTGGCTGTAAACTCAGAACAAGTAAAATTTGTTGGAACTATCGAAGAGCTTTTATCCGAGAAGGTAAGTGGCTGGAATTACCACGTCATAATTTTTAACGAGCAGATAGTAGGATTTCTTAACATTGATACAGAATATTCTGATCGCTACCCATTTACCATACGAGATGAACTAGGCTTAAGAGCATTCTTCGTTAATTCTGAAAATCAAGGAAAGGGGTATGGTAAAGCTGCTGTTGCAGCGCTTCAAAGCTTTTTAAAAGAAGTATACCCGGAAAGAAAATCAATTGCTTTGACGGTGAACTGTAAAAACTCAGGCGCTTATAAGTGTTATTTGAGTGGCGGTTTTAAAGATAGTGGTGAACTCTATGATGGCGGTAAAGCAGGTCCTCAACACATTATGAGAATGGAGCTAGGCTCTACTTAAAATCGACGGTAATTAAAAACAAGCCTTACCCTACACAGTCATAGCGCGCAATAATACAAGGATAGTTTCGTGGAAATAAAAGAAGTAAGCACGACCTCAGGGTTAGTTGACGAATTACATTTACTGTTAATCGATTGTATTGACAGTGGAGCCTCTGTCGGGTTCTTAAAACCTGTCGACGCAGAAGAAGTAAAATCGTATTGGTCGTCTGTAGAGTCAGGTCTAGTTTCGGGTTTGAGAAAGTTATTTCTGGCTTATGACGGCGATAGTATAATAGGTGCAGTTCAGTTATCACTTTGCTCCAAACCTAATGGTTCGCATCGGGGTGAAGTTGAAAAACTCATGGTTCATACCGGTGCTAGAGGAAAAGGCGTTAGTAAAAAGCTAATGTCACTTATGGAAAAAGTGGCAGATGAGATCGGTTTGTCATTGCTTGTACTCGATACGCGTGTAGGTGATGTTGCTTCATCTCTATACCGTAAAATAGGCTACACCGAGGCGGGTCAAATTCCTCAGTTTGCCCGCAGCTCTACCGGTGAACTTGAAGGCACCTTATACTTTTTCAAAATATTGTAACTTCACTTGTTGCTCAAACGGGCGCCTACAGTTCGATGGGTAGCACTTGACAAATATTGTATTTAGCCGCTAAGCAAAGCAGTGATGCCCCTTATATGGAAGTTCAGTTTATCCAAAGCAGACATTTTCAAACAACTGTTTGAATGTTGCAGCCGCTTTCGATACAGTGTAGTGAATCGCCTTTATAAACCTATTCGTTTTTATGAAATCACTAATTCACTTCGCACACGCTAACGGTATCCCTTCTGCCAGCTATCAAACTATGTTTGATGAGTTAGGCAAAAACTATCGGCTTTGTCAGTTACCCTTATTCAGCCATCATGATGATTATCCCGTCACCGATAACTGGCCACAGCTTAAAAAACAGTTGATAGACAGTATTGAGCGGCAAGCCAGCGAGCCAATTATTGGTGTTGGGCATTCATTGGGTGGAGCCTTAAACTTAATGGCCTCGATTGAACGGCCAGACTTATTCAAAGCGGTGGTTATGCTTGATGTTCCTTCACTTAGCCGTTTTGAATCTATCATGGTGCGTGCCGCCAAACGTATTGGTCAAATGGATAGAATCACCCCAGCAGGCCGTACTAAACATCGCCGCACTCAATGGCCAGATAGAGAGCGCGCCGTTGCTTATTTTAAGTCTCGCAAGATGTTCGCCAACTTTCATCCGCAATGCCTAGAAGACTATATAGACTCAGCATTGCGTGAAACGGCCAGCGGCGAGCTAGAGTTGGGTTATGAACTCGATATTGAGTTAGCGATTTACCGAACCGTGCCGCACAACTTAGCCGCGAGCCGTAAGCAAATTAAAGTACCGACGGGTGTCCTTGTGGGTAACTCCACTAATACCGTGACCGATAATCAATACCAGCGTATGACCAAAAAAGTAGGGCTGAGAGGCCAAAAGGTAGACGGTACACACATGTTTCCATTGGAGTACCCAGTAGATACCGCCAACAGTATCCACAAGTTGCTGCTAGAAATGGGCATTGAATGAACACATTCTCATTGTTAAATGGGCGAGTGCAGGGCGTTAAGTTCGGTCAAGGCCGCAAAGTACTGGCCTTTCATGGCCTGCTAGATAATGCGATGTCTTTTGCGGCGCTTAGTGAGTATTGTCCAGAGCTAGAAATTTGGGCAATTGACTTGCCCGGGCATGGTCTATCTGCTGCCTTACCTTACAACAATGGCACCTTTTTACCCGCTAACCTAATCGCCTTAGGCGACATTATCGATGAATTAGCTTGGGAAGAGGTGATTATAATCGGTCACTCCCTTGGCGGTATAATGGCCACATTATTAGCGGCGGTCGATGAACGAATAAAGGCTGTATTTAGCATTGATGCGTTAGGACCATTGTCGGCAGACGCCGAAGAAAACTTCAGGCGCTATCAACGTGTATACACCCAACGCCACAAACCTATACCCACCAAGACTTATCCTAAATACGAAGCCATTTGGAAGTCTCGCCTAAAAGGTCCGTTTCCTCTTTCGGAGCAGGCCGCACAAACCATGTCTAAGCGTGCAGTAGGTATGACTGATACCGGCTGGTACCACCGATACGACCGGCAATTGCGGCAAGAAAGTTTATGGCGGTTAAATGAAGCGGAAGTATTGTATTGGCTAAGCCAAGTAAAATGCCCGCTTTACGTCTACTTAACGGGTGCTCAAAATTGGCCAGGTTATGCGGGTGATTTTAAGCAAAGAGAGCAGGCAGTGCCTCAACTAGATATAGAAAAACATAAAGGTTCACACCATGTGCATATGGAAGAGCCGGAGGTAATCGCGGCGTGGTTGAAAATGAAATTATAGCTTTCATTTTTTAAGCTGTTTAACTGCGGCAATGCTCGTTATAATCGACTCACTTTCAAAAATGATCGAGTATTATGCAGAACCCATCCATTTCGTTTCCACATATTGATCAAACCGGTGCCTTGAAAACTTTAGGCGACTGGGTTCGCTTTTGCGCTAGCCAAATGGAGCATCAAGGCTGTTTTTACGGTCATGGCTTTTTAACGCCGTGGGATGAAGCCCGCTTTTTAGTGTTACGCACCATGAAGCTCGATTGGGATGTACCCGAAGCTGCTTTAGCGGCGACGGTGCTCAGCGTTGAAGTTGACGCCTTATATCAAGCCGTTCAATCGCGCTGTGTCTCTAAAATACCGACGGCTTATTTGTTGGAAGAAGCTTGGTTTATGGGCGAGCCGTTCAAGGTAACGCCACAGGTATTAATTCCTCGCTCACCCATTGCAGAGCTAGTAGCTGCACGTTTTGCACCTTGGTTAATGCATGAGCCAGCGAATATACTCGATTTATGTACTGGTTCAGGATGTTTGGGTGTCGCCATGGCGCGGGTGTTTCCAACCACCGCGATTGATGTCTCAGACCTCAGCCATGAAGCCTTAAGCATTGCCACAGAAAATATCTCCGACAAAGAGCTAGGTATGCAAATTCAGGTCTATCAAGGTGATTTGTTTGCTGGACTCGATGAGAAAAAGTACGATCTTATCGTGTCTAACCCACCGTATGTTGATCAAGATGATATTGACGATATGCCTGAAGAGTTTCATCACGAGCCACGCATGGGCTTAGCTGCTGGTAAAGATGGCTTAGATTTAGTCCATAAAATGATGGCCCAAGCCGCTAGCTTTTTAACCGACGGTGGTTGGTTAGTGTGCGAAGTCGGCAACAGCGCCGTCGCGATGATGGATGCATACCCGCAACTTGAAATGATATGGCCAGAGTTTGAGCACGGTGGCCATGGTGTGTTTATCGTCAGCGCCGTTGAACTTCAAAAACTACAGAATTAACGAATAGAGCTAACAATTATGTCAGGTAACAGTTTTGGACGGTTATTTACCGTCACCACCTTTGGAGAAAGCCACGGTAAAGCCCTTGGCGCTATTGTTGATGGTTGCCCTCCAGGTATAGAGATCAGTGAAGCCGATATCCAAGGTGATCTTGATCGCCGTAAACCCGGTACCAGCAAGCACACAACGCAACGCCGTGAAGCCGATGAAGTGAAGATACTCTCGGGCGTGTTCGAAGGTAAAACCACGGGTACGCCCATTGGTTTATTGATTGAAAACACAGATCAGCGCAGCAAAGATTATTCAAACATTGCCGATACTTACCGTCCGGCACACGCCGATTATGCCTACGATCAAAAGTTTGGCTTCCGTGATTATCGGGGTGGTGGGCGCAGTTCTGCCCGTGAAACAGCCATGCGTGTAGCAGCAGGTGCGATTGCTAAAAAGTACTTAAAGCAGCAGTTTGGTATCGACATTAAAGGTTACCTAAGTCAGCTTGGGCCTATTGAAATGGCGCTTAAAGATTGGTCGTTAGTTGAAACCAATCCATTTTTCTGTGGCGATGCAGACAAGCTTGAAGAGCTTGATGCGTACATGACCGCGCTGCGTAAAAAAGAAGATTCTATTGGCGCGAAAGTGTCCGTAGTGGCCACTGGTTTACCGCCAGGGTGGGGTGAACCCATTTTTGATCGGCTCGATGCCGAAATTGCCCACGCCATGATGAGCATTAATGCCGTGAAAGGCGTTGAAATTGGTGATGGCTTTGCGGTGGTGAATCAACTGGGAACAGAGCACCGTGATGAAATGTCGCCAGAAGGATTTTTATCGAATCATGCCGGTGGCATTGTGGGCGGCATTAGTACTGGCCAAGATATTTTAGTGAGCATGGCGTTAAAGCCAACCTCGTCAATTACCACCCCGGGTAAAAGCATTAACCGCAAAGGTGAGGCCATGGAAGTGGTGACCAAAGGTCGACACGACCCTTGCGTAGGTATCCGCGCAGTGCCCATTGCCGAAGCTATGTTGGCGTTAGTGTTAATTGACCATTGTATGCGTCATCGAGCGCAAAACGCTGACGTTGTACCGCCTATTCCTCCTATTCCAAGCCAAGCTTAAAGGACATTGACATGAACATTAGTAAAGATACCGTTGTTGAAATGCACTACACTTTAAGTGAAGCGGGCAATCAAATTGAAAGCAGTTTTGATACCGATCCATTAGTTTACTTGCATGGCCATAAAGGCATGTTAGAAGGTGTCGAAGATGCCCTAGTCGGCAAAGAAGCAGGCGATAAAGTCGATGTAACGCTTAGCCCATTGCAGGCTTATGGCGAAATAAAAGAAGACGCTAAGCAGCGTATTCCGATTAAACATCTTCAAGGGGCAAAAAAATGGAAGCCGGGTATGACTGCGATTATTGAAACCAATCAAGGTCGTAAGCAGGTTACTATTCTTAAAGTAGGTAAGTTCAACGCCGATTGTGATCTAAACCATCCATTGGCGGGCAAAACACTCGACTTCTCAATAGAAGTCCTCGATGTTCGAGCCGCCAGTCCTGAAGAAGTGGCTCATGGGCATGTACACGGTAAAGGTGGTCACCACCACTAGGCGCACACTATGGATTACGAATACCATTATAATGAGCAAAACAAACCCGTCGCAGAATTTTCGATGGGTCACGAAGCCATTGGCCGTTGGATAACCGATGAGTTAGGCGACAGCATCGCCAAAATTCAAGAGTTACTGAGTGTGATCGAATCAATAGAAAACACCCAGCTCGCCCAAAAAACGATATTCGGCCGTGAACTCACGCTATCGCTCAGCCAAGAAGACGTAGAAGTCACCGCGTCCTATGACAGCGACGAAGAGCTACCCGAAGATACCAGCCTATCAGAAGACGATTCCACCGCCAGCTGCGGCCTGCCAGATTTTAAGCAAGCCGTCGAAGAGTGGTTAGAGTTTCATCGAGACTAGGTTGCCCTTAGGCAACCTAGAGCTGTAAGCTTCAAGCTATCAGCTGCCAGCAAAGGTTAAAATAATCGCGTCTACGCAAGCTCCGAGCGCTCCTACAAATTCAATCAGTTCCAGGCATAGCCTGAATTTTTTGCTTTTCACTCGCAGCTTGCAGCTCAAAACTTGCAGCTTCTCTCAATTCCCCTTCAGTTTCTCTCTTCCTCGCCGCTACAGGTGAGTAGTGCTATTCTATTTTTTAAGCGAACCAGTTAAGGGTTGTGCATGTTTTTTCGAAATCATTTAAAACGGTCTCACCAATTTATTGGGCTTTTTGTCTTGTTGGCGGCTTGGCTGCTGCCTTTGCAGGCGCAAGCCGATGTTCGAATTTTGCTCGATGTGTCTCGGAGTATGGCCCAGAGTGACCCTGAGAATCGCCGGATTGATGCGATTAGTCAGCTAATTGAGGCGTTACCGAGCGGTGAAAAAGCGGGTATTTGGACCTTTGGACAGTACGTAAATATGGTGGTTCCGCATCGTGATGTTAATGCGCAGTGGAAACGTGATGCCTTGGCGGCGATGAGTACGCTAAATGCACCGGCTGTTCGCACCAACATTGGCGGTGCGTTAGAAAAATCTTCTTACGACTTTGGCTATTCGACTTATACCGGGCCTGTGCATTTTATTTTAATTACCGATGGTCGTGTTGATATAGCGCCTAACCAAGAGGTGAATGGCGTTGAGCGTACGAGGTTAATTGACTGGGTTGTGCCTAATTTCATTGCCGCAAATGCGGTTATTCACACCATTGGTATTTCTGAGAACGCTGATAGTTCGTTATTGAAGCAGTTGTCTGATCAATCCGGTGGGCAGCACCATTCGTTGAATACCACTCAAAACTTAGCCAACTCTTTATTCAGTGTAATGGCCGAAGCAGCCCCGACGAATCAAATACCGATGGTCAACAAAGGTTTTAGTGTTGATTCAGGTATTCGTGAGGTAACCGTGCTCATGCGTCATAATACGGGCGCAGTGAGCTTAGTGTCACCTTCAGGGGTAGAAACTTCCGCCGTTGCACCTGCAGATCAACGTTGGCGTGTTGGACCCGGATATACGCAGGTGTCCATGGAATCGCCCATGTCAGGCCGTTGGCAAGTTAAAGGTTCTATTGCCGATGACTCAGAGATACGAGTGTTATCCGACATTAGCATTGAATGGCTTAAACCTAGCCAATCTTCGGTTGCGCAAGGCAGTACCGTCGTTTTAGAAGCGGAGATTGTGGGTCCTGAAGGGCAACGTATTGATGACGATGTGAGTCGATTAATGGAGGTTGATCTTAAAGTGAATCAGTTGCCAGTAAGCGCAAACATTCAAAATGGCGTGATTCGCGCTCAAATACAGCCTATGCAAAATCATCGCCCTGTAGAAATTGAATTGATCTTAGATGGCGGCACTTTTAGCCGCATGATGTATCGCCAGCTACGATACGTGGCCCCTTTTACATCGGAAGTGTTACTAACCAAAACCCATTACGAGTGGCGCTTGTATCCGAATCAACGTTTAAATCGAGTTGAATCCGTTCAAGCCATGGTTGAAGCTCAAAGTGAGCAAAATAATATTTCTGGTCAATTCGTTGAAGCCGAAGGCGGTTACTACGTTTGGCAGCTGCCATTTGATGCGCAAATAGGCGAATACACCGCCACGCTTGAAGGCAAGTTATTGACCAGCGACGGTGAAGTTATGTTGCCAACACAAAGCATCCAATTAATGATTCCGCCAATGGCATCGGGTGAGTTTTTAATGACGCCAGAGTGGGCTGAGCAGCAAGCCGCAGCGGTACAGGAAGAAGTTCCTGTTGAGCCGGTAGAGCCAATTATCGAAGAAGTTCCGGTTGTTGAACTCAGTCCAGATGCACAATGGGAAGACGAAGCCATGGAAGAAGAGGGCGAATCAAATATGCTTTTGTATGCACTGCTGTCTATACCGGGCTTATTGATACTGGTGATTGCCTATTTGTTTTATCGTCGATTAGAGTCCAAAGCGCGTACTTCTGCCTCAGAAGATGAACTGTTATTGGGCGATGATGATTTCGCTGATTTAGATTCCGCTGGCAATGACTCAGATCTAGATTTGAGCATTTCTGATGATGATAACGATGAATTCATTGATGCACCGGTCATGAATGACATTGTTGAAGATGAAGACGATGAAGATTTACCAACCCCAGAAGCAACAGAAGCGCCTAAGGCCAACATGGAAGACATGCTCGATGATGCTGCCGAACAACAAGTCCCAGATGAATTAGAGTCGCTCGAAGAGGGTGAAGATGACGATTTGTTTGATATCAGTTCGATAGACGATGATCTAGCTGATTTAGATCTGTCGCTAGATGGTGACGACCCTTTTGCAGAGGAAGACGAAGATAAGCCATAAACTCAGATGGACATAGATTAAAACCGCGAAAAAGGGTAATTTACTCAGCCGGCTTTTCTGAGTTTAAGGCAGTTTATGTGTGAGTTATTGGCGATGAGTGCAAATGTGCCCACCGACATCGTCTTCAGTTTTACAGGCTTAATCCGTCGTGGCGGAGAAACCGGTCCTCATTCAGACGGATTTGGTATTTGCTTCTATGAGCACGGCGGTGTTCGAGAGTTTAAAGACTATTTACCATCGGCAGAATCAAAAATCGCCCAGTTTTTAACCAGCTATCCAATAAAGAGTAAAGTGGTCATTAGCCACATTCGGCAAGCGAATGTCGGTCAAGTTAGCTTGCAAAATACGCATCCATTTCAGCGCGAACTGTGGGGCAAACCATGGACCTACGCGCATAATGGCCAAATGCCCATAAATGCTATTCCCGCCCCTTCAGCCTTTCAACCCATAGGCCAAACCGACAGTGAAAAGCTCTTTTGCTGGCTGTTAAGTGCATTGCGTGAACAAGCCGGCGTAAACAGCTCTGTTGAGCAAATTGCGGGTTTGTTAATGGCGATGTGTGGCAAAATTAACCAAGCGGGGGTGAGTAATGTTCTGTTATCTGATGGTGAATACCTGTACGTGTTTTGCTCTACTAAGCTAAACTGGATAACGCGTCGTTCACCTTTTGGTGAGGCGCATTTATGCGATGACGATGTTAAGGTAGATTTTTCGTCGGTTACCACCGAAAACGATATTGTGACCGTCATAGCAACCGCGCCCTTGACCAATAATGAAACCTGGAATCAGATGCTTCCCGGTGAGTTTCGAGTCTTCAAGGAAGGTGAAAGTGTGTGGAGTGGTCAGACAAATTCGATAGAGCATAAGAAATCGAACAATTAACGATCAGATTACAGCCTAAATGAGCCGTTGTTTCCGTTGTTATTCACTTCAATTGTGAATATACATCACAGACTATTGAACATTAAACGACAACAGAGCACAATTTCACCCAACTTTAAAAACCAAATAATAAAAAAGACTAATTGGAGACACCATGAGCGAGATTTATCGTCACAATAATTACCCTGGGAACATGAAAGCAGAAATAAACCCAGAGTCGTACGACACCGTTGTTGATTTATTTAATGAAAAAGTTAAATCATGGGGCGATAAGCCTGCTTTTACCTGCATGGGCAAAACCATCACTTATAGCGAATTAGATGTACTATCAGGTCAGTTTGCTGCCTATTTGCAAAATAGCACTAACTTAGAGCCTGGTGATCGAATAGCGCTGCAATTACCAAACATACTGCAATTCCCAGTTGCAATTTGGGGTGCGATGCGCGCAGGCCTTGTGGTTGTTAACACCAACCCACTGTATACCGATCGTGAATTAGAGCATCAAATGAATGACTCTGGCGCTAAAGCGATTGTTGTTTACGCAGCAATGGCAGCACAAGTTCAGCGATTGCAGTCAAAAACCCCCATCGAAACTGTCATTGTGACTGAGATTGCCGATCTGCACCCGCCAATTAAGCGCGCTATTGTCAATACAGTTGTTAAGCGTGTTAAGAAAATGGTGCCTGCTTATGACGCAAGTAAAACTGTTTCTTTCCGAGATGCACTCAGCGAAGGTCGTAAATTTTCATACCGTCCAGTGAAAATTGGTCATGAAGACCCGATTATTTTGCAATACACCGGTGGTACTACCGGTGTCGCAAAAGGCGCCATGCTGACTAACCGCAACTTAATTGCCAACATGCTGCAATCTTATGAGTTCTTTCAAATTAGTTTGGTCGATGGCCAAGAAACCTTTATTACGCCATTGCCGCTCTATCACATCTATGCCTTTACCGTACATGGCATGGTCTTAATGTATACTGGTAATCACAGTATCTTAATTCCGAACCCACGTGACATTCCGGCATTTGTTAAAGAGTTAGCTGCCAATAAGTTCACTGGGTTTGTGGGTTTGAATACCCTATTTGTTGCACTATGTAATAGTGAAGACTTTAAAAAGTTAGATTTAAGCTCGTTGAAATTCACTATTTCTGGTGGCATGGCGTTAACACATGCGGCTGCAGATTTATGGGAACAAACGACAGGTTGTCCAATTTTCGAAGGCTATGGCATGACAGAGTCTTCACCGGTGATCAGCTTTAACCCACCTGGTTTCCAGCAAATAGGTAGCATCGGTATTCCAGCGCCAAGCACTGAAATTAAGATTGTTGGCGATGACGGCACTGCGCAGCCTGTTGGTGAGCGCGGTGAATTATGTGTCCGTGGCCCTCAGGTGATGAAAGGCTACTGGAATCGTCCTGCAGATACTGAGAAAACAATCGACAAAGATGGCTTCTTGTTAACCGGTGATATTGCCGTACTGCAAGAAGACGGTTATATGCGCATTGTTGACCGAAAGAAAGATATGATCGTTGTATCAGGCTTTAACGTTTATCCGAACGAAATCGAAGATGTGTTAGCAAGCCACCCAGATGTTGTTGAATGCGCTGCCATTGGTGTACCTAGCGAAAAATCAGGTGAAGCTATTAAGGTATTCGTAGTTGCTCGCAATAACGTGACAGAAGAGTCTTTAATTGCCCATTGCCGCGAAAACTTAACCGGTTATAAAGTTCCTAAATTGTTCGAATTTAGAGAAGAGCTGCCTAAAACCAACGTCGGTAAAGTACTACGTCGTGAGTTGCGCCCAAGCAGTTAATCCATAGACAAAAACGCCGCTGATGTGTTCATCGTGTCAGTGGCGTTCCATCCTACCTTCGCATCCCCTATAATTGACTGATTGTTTTATTCATCGGGTCAACATGTCAGAGTTAGAAACACATAAGCTGTATTCCATTGAGCACGTTCGAGCTTCTTTATCGACCTGTATGGCAAAAGACCGTCATGGGCTGTTGGCCAAGTGTCGAAAAATACAAACCATGCAAAAGCAGCATAAGCCAACTGACCAAGCTTTACAGCGCTTAGATCAACAATTTAGAGTGTCCAGTGAGGCCTATAAACAGCGTTTAGAGCGCTTACCTGAAATTAAGCTCGCCGATGACTTACCGGTCACTGAGCACGCCGACAAAATACGCAGTGCGATTCGAGATAACCAAGTGGTGGTGATAGCCGGCGAAACCGGCTCAGGTAAAACAACACAAATACCGAAACTCTGTATGCTTGAAGGGCGAGGTATAGCAGGGTTGATTGGTCATACCCAGCCGCGTCGATTAGCCGCACGTTCAGTCGCTAGCCGTATTGCTGAAGAGCTTAATGTAAAGCTCGGAGAGCTGGTGGGCTACCAAGTTCGTTTTACCGATGAATCAAACGACCAAACCGCCATAAAGCTGATGACCGACGGTATTCTATTAAACGAAATACAGTTCGACCCCTATTTAAGTAAATACGATACTCTGATAATTGATGAAGCCCATGAGCGCAGTCTCAATATTGACTTTCTCTTAGGCTATATCAAACGTCTATTGGTTAAGCGTAAAGACATGAAGGTGATCATCACCTCAGCCACAATTGATGTTACGCGTTTCTCTAAGCACTTTGATGATGCGCCAGTCATTGAAGTAAGTGGTCGTTCGTACCCGGTTGATGTTTTGTACCGCCCAATGAGCACCGAAGAAGACGACTACTCCGCAGATTTACCCAGTGCTATTTTAGAAGCGGTTGAAGAAATAGAGCAACTTGAAAAAAGTGGCGAGACTGCATCGCGCGGTGGTGACATCTTAGTGTTTCTACCGGGTGAGCGAGAAATTCGAGAAGCGTTTAACACGCTTAAAAAAGCGAATCTTTTTAACACAGAATTATTGCCGCTTTACGCTCGACTTAGCGCCAGTGAGCAAATGCGGATTTTTTCAAACCACAGTGGCCGTCGTATTGTGCTTTCGACCAACGTAGCCGAAACATCATTAACGGTACCGGGCATTCATTACGTGATCGATTCTGGTTTGGCGAGAATGAGCCGTTACAGTTACCGATCCAAAATACAGCGCTTACCCATCGAAGGTATTTCGCAAGCTTCGGCGAACCAGCGCGCAGGGCGTTGTGGTCGTATTGCGCCTGGTTTGTGCGTGCGTTTATACAGTGAAGAAGATTACCAAACACGTTCAGCCTTTACCGACCCTGAAATTATGCGTACCAACTTAGCGTCGGTCATCTTGCAAATGTTGCACATGCGTTTAGGCCAAGTAGAAGACTTCCCATTTGTAGAGCCGCCAGATGCACGCATGATTCGAGACGGCTATACATTACTAAATGAATTAGCCGCAGTAAATACCAATGGCACCTTGACGAACGTCGGTAAAGAACTCGCGCGTTTACCGGTAGACCCGCGTATTGGTCGTATGGTGATTGCCGCCAACAAGCATAACTCGTTAAACGAAGTATTGATTATTGCCAGTGCGCTTTCAGTGCCAGACCCACGTGAGCGCCCGCAAGACAAGCAACAGGCCGCAACCGAAAAACACGCACAAGATAAGGACCCAGATTCAGATTTTATCGCCTTTGTTAATTTGTGGAATCGCTATGAAGAGCAGCGCCAAGAACTATCGCAAAACCATTTAAGAAAGTATTGTAAAACGCAGTTTCTAAACTATTTACGCATGCGTGAATGGCGCGATATTCATCGCCAGTTATTCTTAATGTGCAAAGAATTAGGCTTTAAGGTAAATCAAAATCCGGCAGGCTATGAAAATATTCATAAGGGCTTGCTAACCGGTTTGTTAAGCCAAATAGCCACCTATAAAGAAGAAAAAACCTATTCTGCGGCACGCGGAAGACAGTGTGTAATACACCCCTCATCGGTGCATCGTCGGCGTGGACCAAAGTGGTTTGTCGCGGCTGAACTGGTAGAAACCACGCAAGTATTTGCTCGTACGGTGGCAAAAATAGAACCACGCTGGGTTGAACCTTTAGCCTCGCATTTGGTTAAACGAAATTATTCTGAACCGCATTATGAGAAGAAGCAGGGTCAAGTAAGCGCGAAAGAAACTGTATTACTTTATGGCTTGCCGATTGTCGCTTCACGTTCTGTTCATTACGGTCGAATAGACCCAGTATTATCGCGCGAAATATTTATCAGAAGTGCGTTAGTTGAGGGCGAGCTAGTTACTAAGGCTGCGTTTTTTAAACACAATCAACGCTTACTTAACGACGTGTTAGACCTAGAAGATAAAGCACGACGAAAAGATATACTGGTTGATGAAGAAACCTTGTTTCAGTTTTACGATGAGAAAATACCTGACGATATTGTCAACAATGCCGGTTTTCATGCTTGGCTGAAGAAAGAACCAAAAGATTCATTAAACTTTGATCCAACGTTACTAATTTCTGATAAAGCATCAAACGTCAGTGATCAAGAGTTCCCAGATTCATTAAGTATGAATGGTATGGTGTTACCACTCGATTATCGTTTCGAGCCTGGCCACGAACATGATGGCGTAACGCTTAAAGTGCCCGCAGCCGCATTAGCGCAGTTATCAAAGCCCCAATTGAGTTGGTTAGTCCCCGGCTTATTGCGGGAAAAAATCACTGCATTGTTGAAAGGCTTACCGAAGTCGTATCGACGTAACTTTGTTCCGGTGCCAAATTATGTCGAAGCATTAATGCAGTCTATTGAGCCATCCGATGCGCCCATTCATAAAGTTGTGGCAGAACGCCTATTCCGAATGACGGGTGTGCGTGTTCCTGAAGATCAGTGGCCGGAAGAAACCTTAACTGAGCACTTACGTTTTCGCTATGAAGTGGTTGATGATAATGGCAAGGTTGTCGCAGCCGGCAGAGACGTTGACGAGCTAATTAAACCGGCAAACGACGCCGCACAAAACCAAACTGCGCAGCCCAAAAAAGCAGCCGAAAAAATCATCAACGATACAGAATGGGTGTTTGATGATTTACCAGAGTTTGAACACCATATTCAAGCGGGTATTAAAATTCAGATGTACCCAGCGCTGGTCGATAAGTTGAATTCGGTGAGTCGTGAACGTTTTACCAGTGCGACTTGGTCAACACATCAACATCAGCTAGGGTTATGGCGGTTAGCATTTTTTGCATACAAAGAGCAGCTAGCCTATTTAGCGAAGAAGTTTCCAAAATTTAAAGAGTCGGCTCTGTTGTTTGCGCCTTTTGGAAAAGCGGATGCACTTAAGCAAGATATGTTGATGGGGGCTGTTCAGGCAACTCTAGCTGATGATTCATCATTGCCACGTAGTAAGGCAGATTTTTTGACATGGATCGAAGCAGGGCGATCACAGATCATTGAGCAAGGTGAACAATTAGCCTTGCAAGTACATGAACAATTATTAGAGCATCATAAAGTTAGAAAACAACTGAAAGGTAAAATGTCATTTACAACCGCCTTTATGTTTACTGACGTTAAAAGCCAGCTCGACCATTTAATATACCCTGGTTACATCAGTCAAACAGAGCGCAGCGTATTTAGTCAGTTATTGCGATACTTGCAAGGCGCGCAAGTGAGGCTTAATCGCTCTTCTGGAGTGCCCGCTTCTGAAAATATGATAGTGGACGAATTAAACGAATTCTGGCAACGTTTCAGCAGTAAAAACAAAACCAGTCTGCAAATGCAGCAATATTTACCAGAATTGATCGAATATCGCTGGATGCTCGAAGAATACCGAGTATCCTTATTTGCCCAAAAGCTGGGCACACGTTTTCCTATTTCAGCAAAACGTATGGATAAACAATGGCAAAAGGTGATTGCTCAATGACACCGACGATTCGAGAAGAACGTCTAAAAATAGCAACAGTGCATGGCGGGCAGCTGTTTCTGCGCCGCATAGAGCAGCAAGATTCATCGCGAGCGGTGGTGCTAATGCTACATGGCTTAGGTAACTCGGGTGATGTATATATTGGCGAAGGCCATGGATTAGCAAATTACTTATCAGAGCTCGGGTTTACTTGCTATGTCCCTGACCTCATCGGGCACGGGCAAAGCTGGCCTCACATTAGTCGCCATCTAGAGCACAGTGTCCACGATATCATCGAAGAAGATATTCAGAGAATTTTTGCGCATATTGAGAAGTCTCTTAATGGCCGACCTCTGTATGTTATTGGGCAAGGCTTTGGCTCAGTGATGTTGTTATCAGCATTTGCCAAACATAAATCAGTACGCGACTTAACCGAAGGCTTTGTGCACTTTAATGCGCGTCGCAGTACGAGAATTTCAGGTGCCAGTCATCGCATCAGCTCAAAGCTGGTTTGGACTCAATTAATGAGCCTACTGGGGTCTGTTCGGGGTGATGTCCCCTTGAATTGGACTCCTCATGGTATGCAAACCGAAGCCCTTAGCTGGTATCGTACGTTTTTAAATTGGTCTGAGGGTGATTGGATTGATGAAGAGGATCAATTCAATTATGCCGCCAAATTACGCGAACTCACGCTACCACCTAGCTTGTATTTAGCCTCTCGAAGCCAAGGGTATTGGTCAAATACTGCCGATGTTCGTGAATTTATGCGTGAACTAGGCACCCACAATGGCCGAATGCTTATTTTAGCCAAAGGCGATGGTAATTTACGCAACTACAACAGCCTCACCATGCTACAACACGATGATGCCTGGGTTGATCACTTCCCGGTGATACTCGATTGGCTCAATGAGCGCATACGGCAGCAAGGGCAACCTGTTTAGTCTTTATTCGCTTTTCACATCAGAGCCGCTAATCTTAGCGGCTTATCAGTCTATTCTGCTCAGCATTTACCTATCGTTGCATCCATCTTTATACCCTCAATGGCAAAATTAGCTCTCAATCTTCCATGCTCTGAATTTAAAGCTTTGAAATAGCCTCTTTGTAGATGTTATTTTTACCTTGGTAATAAGCTAAATAACCATGGTAAAAAT
>NZ_JBKEGY010000040.1:0-21558 GCF_046710285.1 Reinekea sp. | reverse complement strand
GATAGAAAAATTAGAGTTAGAAATTGAGACATTGGAAGCAGACGTAGCCGCCCCTGACTTTTACAATCAGTCCTCAAATGTTACTACTACAGTGCTAGCGAAACTAGAATCTGTTCAACAAGCGCTAAATCACGCCTATGAACGTTGGGCAGAACTTGAAAGTTTAGTTAACTGATAGTGTAGCCAAGATATGGAGCAATAGATGAGTATCACTTATTTATTTAAGTTTATTGAAAACGGTACAGAGTTACGTATTGAGACTGCCGCGGCCGAAGAGATCAAAGTAGAGCGTATACCTGTAGACCCTGCGCCGTGGACAAAGTTGGAGTATTGCCAGTGTACAAACTGCCCATTGGATCGCACTCAAATTGAGCGATGTCCCGCGGCTTTAGATATTCAGCCAATTGTTGAAGACTTTCGCAAGTTGCCAGGATTCACGAAAGTTGAAGTCTCAGTAATAACCAGTAATCGTGAGTATCACAAAACAACTGGCTTAGAAGAAGGTTTGCGGTCTTTAATGGGCTTGGTTATGGCAAATAGTGCTTGTCCGATCTTAAAAAATTTAAAGCCTATGGCCTTTACCCACTTACCATTCGCAAGCCAAGAAGAGTTTATTGTTCGTAGTGTAGGAACCTACTTATTACGACAGTATTACAATATGAAAGATCACGAAGAAGCTGATTGGAATTTAGATGGGCTCGTGTCTTTGAATCGTGAGCTTCAATTAGTCAATCAGGCGGTTTGGCAGCGTGTGCACTCTGCCTGTGAAGGCGATTCCAATCTTAAAGCTTTGTTAAGCTTTTTTACATTGTCTTCAAGCGTTTCTTATTCTCTAGAATCACAGCTTAAAAAGCTTAAAGGCCGGTTCTTAGATGAAACAGACCCGTTAAAAGAGTTTGAAACACTAACAGGATCAAAACCATAGATGGGCCTGCTCATCGCGGTTTTGGCCATGTTAATGCTAGTCGGTTCGTTTATGTGGATGCGACCATCTGCACGCGATCAATTTCTTGCCAAGTTGCGATTTCAGGCACTTATGTCTGGGTTTCGCATTAGTAGTCTAAAAATACCTAATACCACCGAGTTGGGGCGAATTGATGATAGTAAAGAAATAGTCACAATTTATGTTAAAAACCTTGCTCTGGTAAAAACACCTACCCAGCCTTATACCGTTATCCGCACTACAGGCGAAGCTGGCATTTATTTACCTGAGGGTTGGCAATGGCACGAACGCGTTGGCTTGTCAGAGTCTTTAATGCATAGCATCGCTGCGTTTGTAGATACGTTGCCACTCAGTGTCACTGTCGTCAGTGTCGATATAACTCAAGCCGCCATCTCTTGGGACGAAAAAGACCCCTCAATCACCTTTGAACGCCTATCTAACTGGCTCACAGCAGCCGCTAAGCTCATTAATAGAAAAATTCACGGCGAATAATTCTTATTCAACTATCCTATTCAAACAGTTGACTTAACGCATTGTTGGGGTATTGTGTGATTTAAATCAAACAGTCGTTTGAAACTTGCGTTTGATTTCGTCGCGGAGTGTCATTCTAATCTCTAAAAATTAGCGATTGATGCATGAAAGTTGAAAATAAGCGATAACCTAATTCGCAACCAAACAAAGATAAATGGAGACAGTTCATGATCTACCAAGGCAATAGTATTTCCGTTAAAGAGCGTGACGGTGGTCTTGCTGAGCTGGTGTTTGACCTTAAGAATGAATCGGTCAATAAGTTCGATAAAGCCACTCTCACCGAACTCAACGAAGCAACCTTAGCAATTGCAAACTCTACTGCTAAAGGCGTCTTAGTTAGCAGTGCTAAAGATAGTTTCATTGTTGGTGCTGATATCACAGAATTTCTTCAGTGGTTTGAGCAAACAGAGGACGAAGTTGTCGCAACTGTATTGCAAGCTAATGAGATATTCAGTCGTTTTGAAGATTTAACCATTCCTACCGTTGTCGCAATAAATGGTATTGCACTCGGTGGCGGTATGGAAATGTGCTTGGCTTGTGATTATCGAGTAATGTCTTCAGCAGCGAAAGTCGGTTTACCGGAAGTTAAATTAGGTCTTTATCCTGGTTTTGGCGGTACTGTTCGCTTATCTCGTGTCATTGGTGCCGATAATGCAATTGACTGGATTGCCGGTGGATCTGAAAAACGCGCAGACGCAGCATTAAAAGACGGCGCAGTCGATGCCGTATTTGAACCTGCTCAGTTACAAGAAGAAGCATTCAAGTTATTGCAACGTATTGTTTCTGGCGAGCTTGACTTCGAAAATCGTAAGAAAGCGAAGAAGGGCAAATTGACCTTAAACGCCATTGAATCAATGATGGTTTTTGAAACAGCAAAAGGTTTTGTTGCCGGTAAAGCAGGCAAGCATTACCCAGCGCCTGTTGATGCTATTAAAACAATCCAAAAACATGCAAATTTCGATCGCGATCAAGCCTTAGCGATTGAAGCCAAAGGTTTTGCGAAATTGGCTAAAACGCCTGTTGCCCGAAACTTAATTGGTTTGTTTTTAAACGACCAAACGATTAAGAAAATTGCCAAAGATCATGTTGCATTGGCAGGTGATGTTTCTCAAGCGGCTGTATTGGGTGCCGGTATTATGGGTGGCGGTATAGCCTACCAAAGCGCCTATAAAGGCACGCCCATTCTAATGAAAGATATCAACGAAGCTGGTATTCAATTAGGTCTGGATGAAGCAACTAATCTTCTAACAAAAGCCGTTAGCCGTAAGCGTATGGATGTTGCTAAAATGGCACAAACATTAACGCGTATTCGACCAACCTTATCATATGGCGATTTCGGCAATGTAGACGTTGTCGTTGAAGCGGTTGTCGAGAACCCTAAAGTTAAAAAAGCTGTACTAGCGGAAGCAGAAACACACCTTAAAGATGGCGCAGTTTTAGCATCAAACACCTCGACAATCTCTATTACAGAACTTGCAACGGCGCTTAAAAAGCCAGAAGATTTCTGTGGTATGCATTTCTTTAACCCAGTGCACAGAATGCCATTGGTTGAAGTTATTCGCGGCGAGAAAACGTCTGATAAAACAATTGCAACTGTTGTTAAGTACGCACAAAAAATGGGCAAAACTCCAATCGTTGTTAATGATTGCCCAGGCTTCTTAGTTAACCGTATTTTATTCCCGTACTTCGGTGGTTTTGCCATGTTGTTGCGCGACGGTGCTAACTTTGAAAGTGTTGATAAAGTCATGGAGAAGTTTGGTTGGCCAATGGGTCCAGCATACTTGCTAGATGTAGTTGGTATTGATACTGGCGTACATGCACAAGAAGTGATGGCTGCTGGCTTCCCAGATCGTATGGCGCAAGATTTCAGATCTGCAATGGCCGTCATGTTTGAAGAAAATCGTTATGGCCAAAAGAATAACCAAGGTTTCTATAAGTACGAACTTGATAAGAAAGGTAAACAGAAAAAACTTTCTGATGAAGTCGCACATAAATTAGTCGCGGGTGTTGTCGAAACTCAGCAAGAAATGACTGATGAAGATGTTATTAATCGCTTGATGATTCCAATGTGCTTAGAAACAGTGCGTTGTTTAGAAGATAATATTGTGAATACACCTGCTGAAGCTGATATGGGCTTGGTCTATGGTATTGGCTTCCCTCCATTCCGAGGTGGTGCGATTAAATACATTGACGACATGGGTGTGGCTGAGTTCGTAGCATTATGTGATAAGTACAGCTCGCTAGGCAAACTCTATGAGCCAACTGCGAAGCTACGTGAAATGGCAGCCAATAATGAAAAATTCTACGGTTAACGGGAGAGTGAAATAATGAGCTTAAAAGATAATGATGCGGTAATTGTAGATTTCGCTCGAACGCCAATGGGCCGTTCAAAAGGCGGTAGTTTCCGACACACACGCGCTGAAAATTTAAGTGCAGACCTAGTTAACGGGTTGCTTGCACGTAATACAAATTTAAACCCAGCCGATATCGAAGATATTATCTGGGGTTGTGTCAACCAAACTAAAGAGCAAGGTTGGAACGTTGCTCGTATGATGCAGCTTTTGACAGTGATCCCACATACAACCTCGGCGCAAACTGTGTCTCGTTTGTGTGGTTCTTCAATGTCAGCCTTGCATATCGCTACAGCAAATATTCAATCTGATAATGGTGATGTTTATTTGATCGGCGGTGTGGAACATATGGGTCACGTTGACATGATGCACGGTGTTGATCCAAACCCAAGCTTATCTCATAAAGCCGCAAAAGCCGCTGGTATGATGGGTTTGACTGCTGAGCTTCTATCTAAGATGCATGGTATTTCTCGCCAAGCACAGGATGAGTTTGGTTTCCGATCTCATCAGCGTGCTCACCAAGCAACATTAGCTGGCCATTTCGATAATGAAATAATCGCCAGACAAGGGCACGATGCCGCGGGCAATCCTTACATCATTAAGCATGATGAAACGATTCGCCCAGAAACGACCGTTGAAGGTTTAGCATCGTTACGACCTGCATTTGATCCAAAATCAGGTACGGTTACGGCGGGCACTTCTAGTCAAATTACCGATGGCGCATCTGCAATGTTGGTAATGTCTGCTAAGAAAGCTAAAGAATTAGGCCTTAAGCCGCGCGCTGTCGTCCGTTCTATGGGCTTGGCGGGTGTTGACCCGTCTATCATGGGTTACGGTCCAGTACCGGCGACTCAGAAGGCTTTAAAGAAACTAGGCATGACAATCAACGATATAGATTATATTGAGTTGAACGAAGCCTTTGCAGCGCAAGCGTTGCCAGTGCTGAAAGATCTAAAGTTAATGGATCGCATGGATGATCGTGTCAACATACATGGCGGCGCCATTGCACTTGGGCACCCATTTGGTTGTTCTGGTGCGCGTATTACCGGTACTTTGTTAAATGTTCTTGAGCAAAAAGATGCGCAGTTTGGTTTATCGACCATGTGTATCGGGCTAGGGCAAGGTATTAGTACGGTTATTGAACGAGTTTAAGCGTTAAGTAAATTTAGAAACCACTCACTTGAGTGGTTTTTTTGCTTCTTGATTATTTATCTTTGGTCATTTCTTCATCGGCATGGGTGACATAAAGGCCTGATATTTCTTTAGATATACGTTTGATTTCATTGTTTTTATTCGGAATATCCACATCAGACTTATGTAAGATGTCTTTCGCGTGTTTGTAAAAATTTGCTGCCATGCCAAGATTATTTAGAGCTTTTGCTTCTTCAGCTTGGCGTACATACGCATTAAACTCTAACATTATGGAGTTGAGTAAGAGTCGATTACGATGTTGATTGAATGAAATTTCATCAATATCGCCTTTCTGGTAAAAGTCTCTGATGAGTTTCAGTGTTTGCGAAAAGTGGCGTTTAACTAAGAAGATTTGCCGATCTGTGCCTGGTATTTCTGGTTCGAGAGGTTCTTCAGTAAGTGCTATGATTTTTGGTCGAATTTTAAGCAGTGATTCTTTTTCTTCGAGTAAATCGGGTGAGTTTGGTATCAAGGTTAAGCCTTCAGAAATATCTTTTTCCATGCGATTTACTAGATTGTAAAGTAAATTTACATCGCGATCGTAAAGCAATAATGTTTGTAAAAGCTCGTCTATATCGGCTAATTCACTGCGAATTTCTCGAATCCGATTGCGTCTTTTTTGCAATTCTAATTCTTTATTCGTCGCTTTTTTTGCCATATACAGAGCACCAACCATGATGCAAGTTAGCAATAATAGTGCGATAAATCCCCAAAATGACATAGATTTCCCTTGAATTTGCATTGTTACTTGACGTGAAATTTTAATCAGTTATAACCTTCGCCGCTTGCGGAAAGTGTAAACCTGAGTTACTTATATAAAAAGAACACATTAGCGGAATTATAGCGCATGGGAAAATCTCTGGTCATAGTGGAATCGCCTGCGAAGGCTAAGACCATAAATAAATATCTAGGTCCTGACTTTATTGTGAAGTCATCAGTCGGACATATTCGTGATCTACCGACCAGCGGTCAAGGCAAGCCGGTAGATCCAAAAGCTCGTGCTGCACAGGCTGCAAAGACGCGTAAAATGTCGCCTGAAGATAAAGCCGTCTATAAAAAGACGAAAGCGCAGGAGCAATTAGTCAATCGAATGGGCATCGACCCTAAAAATGATTGGGCTGCAAATTATCAAATTTTGCCGGGCAAAGAAAAAGTGGTTGATGAACTGCGCCGAATTGCCAAAGATGCCGATTGTATCTATCTCGCGACCGATTTGGACCGCGAGGGGGAAGCAATTGCTTGGCATTTACAAGAAGCTATAGGCCAGGCGCCTGAGAAGTATAAGCGAGTCGTTTTTAACGAAATTACGAAAAAGGCTATTAATGAGGCTTTCGAAAAGCCTGGTGAATTAGACATTGATCGAGTAAATGCCCAGCAAGCGCGTCGCTTCCTCGACCGTGTTGTTGGCTTTATGGTATCGCCTTTATTATGGGCTAAAGTCGCTCGTGGCTTGAGCGCTGGCCGTGTTCAATCTGTTGCCGTTAGACTCATTGTGTCGCGCGAACAAGAAATTCGTAAGTTTATTCCAGAAGAGTTTTGGGATTTACATGCACAGTTAGGTACCTCATTGGGAGACGTTCGCTTCGAAGTGACGAAGTATCTTGATGAAAAGTATCGCCCTGTTAACGAAGCGCAATCAACAGAGCATGTTGAGCGCCTTGGGCAACAAGCCTTTACCATTACCAAGCGTGAAGACAAGCCTACGTCTTCTAAGCCTGCTGCACCGTTTATTACGTCTACATTGCAACAGGCAGCAAGTACCCGACTAGGTTTTAGTGTTAAGAAAACCATGATGATGGCTCAGCGTTTGTATGAAGCCGGTCATATTACTTACATGCGTACCGATTCAACTAATTTAAGTGCAGAAGCGGTTGAATCTGCACGTGAATTTATTGGAAAGGAGTTCGGCGAGAAATATTTGCCTGAGTCCGCCATTGTTTATGGTAGCCGAGAAGGCGCACAAGAGGCGCACGAAGCAATCCGGCCCTCGAGTGTAACTCGCATGAGTTCATCGCTTACAGAGTTAGAGCGGGACGCACAGCGGCTTTATGAATTGATTTGGCAGAGATTCGTTGCCTGTCAGATGACGCCAGCCAAATATAAAAGCTCAAATCTATTTGTTGAAACTGGCGGCTATGAATTAAAAGCCAAAGGTCGTGTGTTGGTTTTTGATGGCTTTACACGAGTTATGAGAGGCGGGCAAACGCGTGACGATATTATTGAACTTCCTGATCTCAAAGAAAATGAAACCCTTGATTTAAAAGCGCTTGAACCAAAACAACATTTTACCAAACCAGTTGCTCGATTTACTGAAGCGTCTCTTGTCAAAGAGCTAGAAAAACTCGGTATTGGGCGACCATCAACTTATGCCTCGATTATTTCTACAATTCAAGATCGGGGGTACGCTCGCTTAGAAAGTCGCCGTTTTTACGCTGAAAAAATGGGTGATATTGTCACTGATCGTTTAACTCATTCTTTTTCAGAGTTAATGCAATATGAGTTCACGGCGCAGTTTGAAGAGTATTTGGACGAAATTGCCACGGGTAATAAAAATTGGAAAACCGTCCTAAATGAGTTTTATCAGCGCTTTACAGACCAACTAGCCAAAGCTGAAGCGGATGAAAGTGAAGGTGGGATGGTCTCAAATGAACCCACCTTAACCGATATTGCTTGCCCGAAATGTGCTCGACCTATGATGGTACGCAATGGCTCTACGGGGGTTTTCCTGGGTTGTTCAGGATACAGCTTGCCGCCAAAAGAACGCTGTAAAGGCACGCTTAATTTGTTGCCCGGTGAAGAAGCTATATCAGCAGACGACGATGACGAAGCCGAAGTAAATCAGCTGCGCCAAAAAGAGCGTTGTAATATCTGCGGTACAGCTATGGATAGCTATTTGATCGATGAAACACGCAAACTGCATATTTGTGGTAACAACCCAAGCTGTTCTGGGTTTAAAGTTGAAGCGGGCGAATTCAAAATCAAAGGCTACGAAGGCCCAGTTTTGGAATGCGACAAATGCGGTAACGAAATGCAGCTAAAAAGTGGTCGTTTTGGTAAGTACTTCGGCTGTACCAATGAAGAATGTAAAAATACACGGAAACTTCTGCGTAGTGGCGAAGCTGCGCCACCTAAAATGGATCCAATTCCCACGCCTGAACTGCAATGCGTAAAAGTTGAAGATACTTATGTCTTGCGCGATGGCGCGGCAGGGATGTTTTTGGCCGCCAGCCAGTTCCCGAAAAACCGTGAGACTCGACCGCCGTTGGTAGCAGAAATTGTACCGCATAAGGCTGAGTTGCCAGAGAAGTATCACTATTTATGTGACGCGCCTTTAGCGGATGGAGATGGCAACCCTTCGGTTATCCGTTTCAGTCGCAAAACTAAAGAACAGTATGTGATGAGCGAGGTCGATGGTAAGGCGACGGGTTGGGCAGCTTACTTTGACGGTGGTAAATGGACCGTTCAAGAAAAAGCCAAGGCAAAACCAAAAGCCAAAGCTAAGGCGAAACCCAAAGCCAAGGCTAAAGTAAAAGCAGCGCCTAAGAAGCCAAAAGCGCCTGCTAAAGACTGAAGATCGCGTTAAACCGATAGAGAGTTAGCTTCGGCCATTAAAAACCCCGATCTATAGCGGATATAGGTTGGGTTTTTTTTCGCCATTTGATTTGTGCTTGAAAGGTTCTAGTCGTTTTTTATGGGCTAAAAGCGAGGATAGATTAGATAGGCCTCTCAATAGTTTCGGCCATAAGCCGAATTAGAGAGCAGGGTAATATTTCTAAACGTGATACTAAGTATGTTGATGGCATTATAATAAAAGATGAAAAAAAACCGACTTTCGCCGGTTTCTATATAACGCTTAGTCTAAATCGCGTACTGTTTCGCCTGTATAAAGCTGACGAGGGCGGCCGATTCTATAGGGGCCTGAAATCATTTCTTTCCAATGTGCGATCCAACCAGGAGTACGGCCTACAGCAAATAATACTGTAAACATTTCGGTTGGAATGCCTAAGGCTTTAAAAATAATACCCGAGTAAAAATCGACGTTTGGATATAGTTTCTTTTCAACGAAGTAAGGATCTTCTAATGCAATTGCTTCTAAACGTTTGGCAATTTTCAATAGTGGATCGTTTTCCATGCCTAATTCTGCTAGTACATCATCGCAGGCCTTCTTCATAACACGTGCGCGTGGGTCAAAGTTCTTATAAACACGGTGACCAAACCCCATTAGACGGAAAGGGTCATTCTTGTCTTTAGCCCGAGCAATGAATTCATCGATATTAGATTCATCGCCGATTTCAGCTAACATATTTAAAACGGCTTCGTTTGCACCACCATGAGCAGGCCCCCACAATGCTGCTATACCTGAAGCAATACATGCGAATGGGTTCGCGCCAGATGAGCCTGCGAGACGTACTGTAGAAGTAGAAGCGTTTTGTTCGTGGTCTGCATGTAGGATGAATATCTTATCCATAGCGCGAGCCAAAACAGGATTAACTACATAGTCTTCACATGGGTTACTGAACATCATGTGTAAAAAGTTACCGCCGTAAGTTAGGTCATTGCGTGGGTATGTGAAGGGTTGGCCGATTGAATATTTATAAGCCATTGCAGCAAGCGTTGGCATTTTAGATATTAGGCGATGTGCGGCAACTTCGCGATGCTTCTCATTAGTGATGTCTAGGGAATCGTGATAGAAAGACGCTAATGCGCCGACTACACCAACCATAACTGCCATGGGGTGGGAGTCGCGACGGAAGCCCGTAAAGAAATCATGTAGCTGCTCATGAACCATGGTGTGGTGCATAATTACGTTTTCAAACTTGGCTTTTTCTTCAGGGTTAGGCAGTTCCCCATGCAAAAGTAAGAAGCAAACATCTAAGTAAGCTGTTTTTTCAGCGAGTTGCTCGATAGGGTAACCGCGATGTAGTAGAAGACCCTTGTCTCCGTCAATAAAGGTGATTTCTGATTCACACGATGCGGTAGACATGAAGCCTGGATCATAGGTGAACAGGCCATTTGCAGCTAAAGAACGGACGTCGATAACGTCTGGACCTAATGTGCCCGAATAAATCGGTAGTTCAATAGGGTCTTGTCCTTCAATGACCAGCTTGGCAATTTTGTCAGCCATGAGGTCTCCTCTCTTAGGTAGTTTATAGGCTTAGGAAGCGTTGAAAATATAGGGTTAACAAGGTGCCGCCAAGTTTAGGTTTGTATTTTGAGCGGCACTAAATTGCGCATTACTATAGAGTTTTACAATCGAAAGTCAATTTGGTCTTTAGTACCATATTGTTCATAAAGTTCATCATAATACCAATAGACGATGATCTAAAGGTGAAAAATAGTCTAGAGTAGGGGTGTGTGACTAGTATTTGAGCAGGCCATCGAGTTCATTAGGCTATATAGCTGTTTTTCTTAAAAACTAATGTTAATTAAAGGCTGTAAACGTTTGTAATTCGTAAGTTGGCTATCTATAATCATGCCGCTTTTGAATTCGAATGGCTATTTCGAGTTCTAGTCCACCAACTCCCCTCTTTATAGGGGCCGCATAAGAAAAAACATGAGACTACTGCCGTGAAAAATAATCGTCCCGTCAACCTCGATTTATCGAAGTTCCGATTTCCGGTGACCGCGTTAGCGTCTATTACGCATCGTGTAGCTGGAGTCATTCTATTTGTAGCCATAGGCTTTGTGCTGTGGGCACTCACGAAGAGTCTTGAATCTAAAGTTGGGTTTGAGCAAGTGTCGCAGATTATGACGCATCCATTAGCGAAATTTATTACTTGGGGAATATTGTCTGCAATTGCGTACCATTTCATCGCAGGCATTAAACACTTATGTATGGATGCCGGTTATTTCGAGTCGTTCGAAACTGGACCGATTGCATCGAAAGTCGTATTTGCGCTAGCCGCTGTAACCATTATTTTGTTGGGGGTTTGGGTATGGTAACAAGTATTACAAGTTTATCGCGAAGTGGCCTATTAGATTGGTTGATGCAACGCGTATCAGCCGTTGTGCTAGCTTCCTATACCGTTTTTTTGTTCGGTTATTTTTTATTCGCCTCAGAAGTAACTTATGAAACTTGGCAAGCATTGTTTGCTAATTTTTGGGTTAAGATTTTCACTTTAGCAACGTTGTTGTCGTTAGTGGGGCACATTTGGGTTGGTATGTGGACGATTGCAACAGATTACGTCAAAAACGCTTGGGCGCGGTTTTTAGTACTTTCTGTTATCGCTCTCACTAACTTTATTTATTTTGTCGTCGGTTTTTCTGCGGTTTGGGGTGTATAAGAAATGGCAACTATTAAAACAATGACCTATGACGCCATCGTAATTGGTGGTGGTGGTGCTGGTATGCGAGCAGCATTGCAGTTAGCGGAATCAGGTTTGAATACGGCAGTCGTATCTAAAGTATTCCCTACACGCTCTCACACCGTATCAGCACAAGGTGGTATTACTTGTGCGATTGCAAGTGAAGATCCTAATGATGATTGGCGCTGGCATATGTACGATACCGTAAAAGGGTCGGATTATATTGGCGATCAGGATGCCATTGAATATATGTGTTCAGTGGGTCCGCAGGCTGTTTTTGAATTAGATCACATGGGCTTGCCTTTCTCGCGAACTGAATCAGGACGTATTTATCAGCGTCCTTTCGGTGGTCAGTCTAAAGGTCCAGAAAACCCAACTCAGGCATCACGTACTTGCGCAGCTGCCGACCGCACGGGTCACGCTCTTTTGCACACCTTGTATCAAGGTAATCTAAAAGCAGGCACAAGCTTTTTAAACGAGTGGTATGCAGTTGACCTTGTGAAAAACGCCCAAGGCGCAGTAGTGGGTGTTATCGCCATTGAAATTGAAACTGGCGATATCGTACATATTCGTGCAAAAGCAACAGTATTAGCAACAGGTGGGGCCGGGCGTATCTATGCCTCAACAACCAACGCACTTATTAATACCGGCGATGGAATTGGTATGGCGTTGCGTGCAGGTTTCCCTGTGCAAGATATGGAAATGTGGCAGTTCCACCCAACCGGTATTTATGGTGCTGGAACATTGGTGACAGAAGGTTGCCGCGGTGAAGGTGGTTACTTAGTCAATAAAGATGGCGAGCGTTTCATGGAACGTTATGCGCCAAACGCAAAAGATTTAGCCGGTCGTGACGTTGTGGCACGCTCAATGGTTATGGAAATTCTAGAAGGTCGCGGGGGCGGTCCAGAAAACGATCACGTGTTCTTGAAATTAGATCACCTAGGTGAAGAACTGTTGCAATCAAGACTTCCAGGTATTATGGAGTTGTCTAAGACCTTTGCACACGTAGATCCAGCTAAAGACCCTATCCCCGTTGTACCTACGTGTCATTATATGATGGGCGGTATTCCGACCAATATTGGTGGCCAAGCGATTATGCGTGATGGGCACGGCAAAGATGTTATTGTCGAAGGCTTGTATGCCTGCGGTGAAGCAGCTTGTGTATCTGTGCATGGCGCCAACCGCTTAGGTGGTAACTCGCTATTAGACTTAGTTGTATTTGGTCGCGCAGCGGGTATTCAAATCGAAGAATCATTACGTCAAGGTTTCAGTAGCGACCCCGCCTCTGAGTCTGATGTAGAACAAGCGATGTCTCGTTTAACGGCACTTGATTCACGTAAGACCGGTGAAAATGTAGACCAAGTTAAGAAAGATCTACAAAATACCATGCAATTGCATTTTGGTGTGTTCCGTGAAGGCGATAAAATGGCAGAAGGCCGCAAGAAGCTTATCGAAATTCGTGAGCGGGTAGAAAATGTCGTTTTGGCAGACCGTTCAAATGCCTTTAACACGGCACGAATTGAAGCACTTGAGCTGTCTAACTTAATGGAAGTTGCTGAAGCAACCGCTATTTCTGCCGATACGCGTACAGAAAGCCGTGGTGCACATGCTCGTTATGATTTTGAAAATCGAGATGATGAAAATTGGTTGTGCCACTCATTGTTCAACCCTATTGATAAGTCAGTGGGCAAGCGCGATGTTAACTTTACCCCTAAAACGGTTGAAACATTCCAACCTAAAATCCGCACGTACTAGGAGTTTGTGAGATGAAAGTAAGTATCTATCGATTCAACCCAGATACGGACAAGCGGCCTTATATGCAGGATTTCGAAGTTGAAATCCCAAAGGGTAAAGACTTAATGGTGTTGGATGTATTGCATCTAGTAAAAGAAAAAGACGCGACCGTCTCATATCGTCGCTCTTGTCGCGAGGGTGTATGTGGTTCTGATGGTATGAACATCAACGGAACCAACGGGTTAGCTTGTATTACCGCATTGTCTGATGTAGGTGGCGAAAGCAAAACACTTGTTTTGCGACCTCTACCAGGTTTGCCAGTTATCCGTGATTTGGTTATTGATATGAGTACTTTCTATAAGCAGTATGAGAAAGTACAACCATTCTTGATCAATGATACGCCTCCGCCAGCAATCGAGCGGTTGCAAACGCAGGAAGAGCGTGAAAAGCTAGATGGCTTATATGAATGTATATTATGTGCTTGTTGTTCTACAGCATGCCCATCATTCTGGTGGAATCCCGACAAATTTATCGGGCCTTCTGGCTTGCTGCAGGCGTATCGCTTTTTAGTAGATAGCCGTGATACTGCAACAGAAGAACGATTGTCGCAGTTGGATGACCCATTTAGTGTCTTCCGTTGCCGTGGCATTATGAACTGTGTGACAGTTTGTCCTAAAGGATTAAACCCAACACGAGCAATTGGCCATATACGGTCTATGCTATTAAGTAGCGCAACTTAAATTAAGCAAAGAAGGCAGTTTCGACTGCCTTTTCGCTGTGTCTTTGTTGTTTTGGGTTAGTAGTATAATTTCTGCTAACACTTTATTAAGTTTGAACATATAGGGTTCACTAATGCAAAACGCCTCAATGGAAGAACTCTGGTTGTCTTCTCATTTTTCAGGTGGCAACCAAACCTATCTTGATGAAATGTTTGAAGCCTACTTGGCTGACCCCAACTCTGTCCCAGAGCAATGGCGCTCGGTTTTCGACAAACTCCCAAATATTAATGATGAAGTAACCACTGATACGCCACATCAGCCGGTTCGCGATCACTTTTTATTGCTAGGGAAAGCGCCAAACTTAGCCGCCGATACCTTAGCGCCATCTATTGTAACTGAACATGAACGCAAGCAAGTTCGTGTACACCAGTTAGCGACTGCATTCCGTTTTCGAGGTCATCAGCAATCTAATCTCGACCCACTGAATTTAGTCGAGCGACCGAGAGTCCCAGATTTAGAGCTTCAGTTTCATGGTTTATCTGATGCTGACTCCGAGACTGTTTATCAGTGCGGAAACTTTTATTTCGGCAAAACTGAAGCACCGTTAAAAGAAATTTTAGAAGCACTCGACAGTACTTATTGTTCATCAGTCGGTGCTGAGTTTACACATATTGTTAATACAGCTGAACGACGTTGGATTGAACAACGTATGGAGTCGGTTCGCTCCAAACCAGAATACAGTGTAGAAGCTAAAAAACATATTTTAGAGCGTTTAAGTGCGGCAGAGGGGATGGAAAAGTTCCTTGGGTCTAAGTATCCAGGCACAAAACGATTCGGCCTTGAAGGTGGTGAAGCCTTTATTCCATTAATGGATGAGTTAATCCAACGTAGTGGCTCTTACGGTGCTAAAGAAGTCGTCATCGGCATGGCACACCGTGGCCGTCTAAATATGTTGGTCAATATCTTAGGTAAGAATCCGGCAGATTTATTCCAAGAATTCGAAGGCAAGTCTTTCTTATCTGAGAGCATGGGCTCTGGTGATGTTAAATATCACCAAGGCTTTTCGTCGAATGTGATGACCTCTGGTGGTGAATTGCATTTAGCGTTAGCTTTTAACCCATCGCATCTTGAAATTGCAGCACCCGTTGTTGAAGGTTCAGTACGTGCGCGTCAAGATCGACGAAAAGATACAGTCGGTACTCAAGTAGTACCTGTGAATATTCACGGTGATGCTGCTTTTGCGGGCCAGGGTGTGGTGATGGAGACATTCCAAATGTCTCAAACTCGCTCCTATGGAACAGGCGGTACCGTTCATATCGTTATCAATAACCAAGTTGGTTTTACCACTTCTAAGCAAGAAGATGCACGTTCAACTGAATACTGCACCGATATTGCTAAAATGGTTCAAGCACCTATTTTCCATGTTAATGGTGACGATCCAGAAGCTGTAGTTTTTGTAACGCAAATGGCGATTGATTACCGACAGCAGTTTAAGCGAGATGTAGTCATAGATTTAGTTTGTTACCGTCGTCGTGGCCACAATGAGGCCGATGAGCCAGCAATGACTCAGCCAGTGATGTATAACGTTATTCGCAAGCATAAAACAACGTTTGAGCTTTATGCCGCCAAGTTAGTTGAATCGGGTGTTGTAACGGACGAGTACGTCAAACAGGTCGCAAATGATTACCGTGATGCCTTAGAAAAAGGTGAGCATGTTGCTAAGGCATTAGTTAAAAAGCCAAACTCTGAGTTGTTTGTAGATTGGACTCCTTATCTAAATCAGCCTGTCGTTGATGATTTTGACTCCAGTATGGATTTAAAAGAGCTTCAAGAGTTAGCGAAGGAAATCAATACCGTTCCTGAAGGCTTCTCAATGCAGAGACAGGTTAATAAGATCATTGATGATCGTATTAAGATGGCCAACGGGGCATTGCCAATTAACTGGGGTTTCGCTGAAACCCTAGCGTATGCGACGATTTTGAAAAACGACCAGCCTGTTCGTATTACCGGACAAGATGTAGGGCGGGGTACTTTCGTGCATCGTCATGCGGTATGGCACAATCAAAAAGATGGCAGTACCTATGTTCCACTAGCGCATTTGTCTGAAGATCAGCCAAAGTTCCAAATCTATGACTCATTTTTGTCAGAAGAAGCTGTGTTAGCGTTTGAGTATGGCTATGCAACGACAATGCCGAATGCATTGGTTGTTTGGGAGGCTCAGTTTGGTGACTTTGCAAACGGTGCTCAAGTAGTAATTGACCAGTTTATTACCTCAGGTGAAAATAAGTGGGGCCGGCTGTGTGGTCTGACTATGTTGTTACCGCATGGCTATGAAGGGCAAGGTCCTGAGCATTCATCTGCACGACTAGAGCGATTTTTACAGTTATGCGCTGAGCAAAACATTCAAGTGATCGCACCGACGACACCAGCGCAAGTGTTCCACATGCTGCGTCGTCAAGCGATTCGAAACTTACGTAAGCCGTTAGTAGTCATGTCTCCGAAAAGCTTGCTTCGTCACAAGGATGCAATTTCCAGCCTTGAAGAGCTTGCCAATGGTAAATTTGAGACGGTCATTAGCGAAGTTAGCCAGCAAATAGACGCTAAAAAGGTTACACGGTTAGTGTTGTGTTCTGGAAAAGTTTATTATGACTTAGTTGATAAACGCGAAAAAGAACAAGCTAATGACGTTGCGATTGTTCGAATTGAGCAGCTGTACCCATTCCCTGAAGATCGTTTATTAGAAGTTATAAAAACGTTCAAAAAGGTGAAAGACGTTGTTTGGTGTCAAGAAGAACCTATGAACCAAGGGGCTTGGTATTCAAGCCAGCATCATATGCGCAAAGCACTCAGTCGCATTGATGAGAAATTGTATCTTCGTTATGCCGGACGCGAAGCTTCTGCTTCTCCTGCAGCTGGATATATGTCGTTGCATTTAGAGCAACTTGAAAAATTCTTAAATGACGCGATTCTGAATATTCAGTAATCGTCAGGTAAAGACTTAAAGGATTCTTACATGGCTATTGAAATTAAAGCACCACAATTCCCGGAGTCTGTTGCAGATGGCTCTATCGCAACTTGGCATAAGCAACCTGGCGAACCTGTATCTAGAGATGAGTTACTTGTAGATATAGAAACCGATAAAGTTGTTCTAGAAGTTGTTGCACCCGCAGACGGCACTTTAACGGCTATCACGAAAAATGAAGGTGATACCGTTTTAAGCTTAGAAGTAATCGCCCAGTTTGAAGCTGGTGATGTTTCGGTTGCCGCAGATACTTCTAATCAAGAAACAGTCAGCTCTGCCGCGGTCGTAAATGCCGATGGTGATACACCAATGAGCCCAGCGGCGCGTCGTTTAGCTGATGAAGCTAATTTGACGGCAGATGCTATTAAGGGTACAGGTAAAGGTGGTCGAATTACCAAAGAAGACGTTGTCAACGCCGCGTCTGGATCAGCCCCAGTAGCAGCAAATTCTGCGCCATCTCAAAGCATGCCAGGAATGATTCCTTCTTCTTCAGGTGCCGCCGTTGCTCCAGCCGCTGGCGGTGCGCGATCTGAAAAACGAGTTCCTATGACGCGATTACGAAAGCGAATTGCAGAGCGGTTATTGGAAGCAACTAACGATACAGCGATGTTAACGACGTTTAACGAAGTTAATATGAAGCCTATTATGGAGCTACGCAGTCGCTATAAGGATCAGTTTGAAAAAACTCACAATGGTACGCGTTTAGGCTTTATGTCTTTCTTTGTAAAGGCTGCAACGGAAGCATTAAAGCGTCAGCCAGAAGTGAATGCTTCTATTGACGGAGACGACATCGTTTACCACGGCTACCAAGATATTGGTGTTGCGGTTTCTAGTAATCGCGGACTCGTTGTACCTGTCTTACGAGATACAGATCGCATGAGTCTAGCGGGTGTTGAAAGCACGATTAGAGATTTTGGAACGCGAGCGCAAGCTGGCCAGCTAGGCATCGATGAGATGCAAGGTGGCACTTTTACGATCTCTAACGGTGGAGTCTTTGGTTCTCTTATGTCGACGCCAATTCTGAATCTACCGCAAGCCGCAATTTTAGGAATGCATAAAATTCAAGAGCGCCCTATGGCTGTTAATGGGAAGGTTGAAATTCTTCCAATGATGTATTTGGCGTTGTCTTATGACCATCGCTTAATTGATGGCAAAGAAGCCGTTACATTCTTGGTGGCTATTAAAGACATGCTAGAAGACCCAGCTCGTATTTTGTTAGAGCTGTAATTACTAAATTCATGAAATTTGAGCGGGTAACTCAACCCGCTCGACGTTAATTAGACAATAAGGGTATCTATTACCATGGCAAATCAATTTGAAGTGGTTGTGATCGGATCAGGACCAGCAGGCTATGTTGCAGCAATTAAAGCAGCCCAGTTAGGTAAAAAAACCGCCATTATTGAAAAATGGGTTAAGAAAGACGGCAAAACCACTTGGGGTGGTACTTGCTTAAACGTGGGTTGTATTCCTTCTAAAGCATTGTTGCAATCATCTGAAATGTACGCAGAAGCTAATCACGGGCTAGATATTCATGGTATCGATGTAAAATCGGTTAAAATGGATGTTTCTAAAATGCTTGCTCGTAAAGATGGTATTGTTGACCAATTAACGACGGGTATTGCTGGATTGCTTAAAGGCAACGGTGTAACTACCTTAGAAGGTAAGGGTGAGTTAAAAGCCAACAAGATGGTTGATGTGACTAAGAACGATGGTTCGGTCGAAACTATCCAGGCTGAAAATGTCATCTTAGCCATGGGCTCAGTCCCTGTTGATATCCCACCAACGCCATTAGATGGCTCAGTCATTGTCGACTCAACGGGTGCACTTGAATTCCCTGAAGTACCTAAGCGTTTAGGTGTTATTGGTGCGGGCGTTATTGGCTTAGAGTTAGGTTCTGTTTGGTCTCGTTTAGGATCAGAAGTTGTTGTTTTAGAAGCAATGGAGACCTTCCTTGCAGCAGCAGATAAAGCTATTTCTAAAGACGCATTTAAAACCTTTACTAAACAAGGTTTAGATATTCGTTTAGGAGCTCGCGTTACGGGTTCTAAAATGAAAGGTAAGAAAGTCGAAGTGACTTTCCAAGATTCAGAAGGCGAAAAGACTGAAGTTTTCGATAAGTTAGTCGTTGCTGTGGGTCGTCGACCGTACACTGAAGGTTGTTTATCAACTGATTGTGGCGTGAAATTAGACGAACGTGGTTTCATCTTTGTCGATGATCAATGTCGTACAACGGTACCTGGCGTTTATGCAATTGGGGATGTTGTTCGTGGTCCAATGCTTGCGCATAAGGGCTCTGAAGAAGGCATCATGGTTGCAGAAATAATTGCTGGTCATAATGCTCAAATGAACTATGACGCTATTCCAAATGTTATTTATACACACCCTGAAATAGCATGGGTTGGTAAAACAGAAGAAGAGCTTAAAGCAGACGGCGTCGAGTATAAATCGGGTGCTTTCCCATTCGCTGCCATTGGTCGAGCTCAAGCGGCTAATGCGACAGATGGACAAGTTAAGATTTTAGCTGATGCTAAAACAGACCGCGTTCTTGGCATGCATATCTTTGGTATGAATGCATCTGAAATGGTTGCTCAAGGTGTTATTGCATTAGAGTTTGCCTCAAGTGCAGAAGACCTTCAGTTAACATGTTTTGCACACCCAACGTTATCAGAAGCAGTGCATGAAGCTGCGCTAGCAGTTGATAATATGGCGATTCACAAAGTGAACCGCAAAAAGCGCTAATAATTTAATTAAGAACGGAGAATTATCTCCGTTCTTTCTTTCAACGACAGAGCTAATTTCGAAGAAACTTATAGCAATAAAAAATTCCTCAATTGCTCCTTTAAAAAACGGATAAGATAATGAACCTTCATGAATATCAAGGTAAGCAGCTTTTCAGAGAATACGGTCTTCCGGTTTCTGATGGCTTCGCTTGTGACACCCCGGAAGAGGTAGAAGCAGCGGTCGGTAAAATCCCAGGCAATATGTGGGTTGTTAAAGCTCAGGTTCATGCTGGCGGTCGTGGTAAGGCTGGCGGTGTTAAGCTAGTTAAGTCTGCGCAAGAAGCTAAAGAATTTGCAGCTCATTGGTTAGGTAAAAACTTGGTTACTTTTCAAACGGATGAAAAAGGCCAGCCAGTCAGCAAGATATTAGTAGAATCTTGTACAGACATAGCAAACGAACTGTACTTAGGTGCGGTTGTTGACCGCGCAACTCGTCGTATCGTATTTATGGCATCTACAGAAGGCGGTGTTGAAATTGAAACCGTCGCTGAAGAAACACCAGAAAAAATCTTGAAAGCAGAAATCGACCCTATGGTTGGTGCTCAACCTTTCCAAGCGCGCGATATCGCTTTTCAGCTTGGCCTAACAGGCGTTCAAGTTAAACAATTTACTCATATCTTCTTAGGTTTGGCTAAATTGTTCGAAGAAAAAGATTTAGCGTTGTTAGAAATTAACCCTTTGGTTATTACTGACGAAGGTAATTTACATTGTTTAGATGCCAAAATGGTTGTCGACAGCAATGCGCTTTATCGTCAAAAAGAAATTTTAGCTATGCGCGATCCTTCACAAGAAGATCAGCGTGAAGCAGATGCCGCTGAGTGGGAACTTAACTATGTTGCACTCGATGGTAACATCGGTTGCATGGTAAACGGTGCCGGCCTAGCAATGGGCACAATGGACATCGTAAACCTACATGGTGGTAAGCCAGCTAACTTCCTAGACGTTGGCGGCGGCGCTACTAAAGAGCGCGTTGCAGAAGCATTTAAAATCATCTTGTCTGATGAAAATGTAGCTGCAGTATTTGTTAATATTTTTGGTGGCATCGTTCGTTGTGACATGATTGCTGAAGGTATTATCGGCGCAGTAGAAGAAGTAGGTGTTAAAGTGCCTGTTGTTGTTCGCCTAGAAGGTAACAATGCAGAATTAGGTTCTAAGAAATTAGCAGAAAGCGGCTTGAATATTGTTGCAGCTGGTTCTCTGAAAGAAGGCGCTGAAAAAGTCGTCGCAGCAGCCGGAGGTGCAGCATGAGCGTATTAATTAATAAAGATACTAAGGTAATTTGCCAAGGCTTCACCGGTTCACAAGGTACTTTCCACAGTGAACAAGCTATCGAATATGGTACACAAATGGTCGGCGGTGTTTCTCCTGGTAAGGGTGGAACAACACATTTAGGTTTGCCTGTATTTAACACAGCTCGTGAAGCAGTTGAAGCCACGGGTGCACATGCATCTGTTATTTATGTTCCTGCTCCGTTTTGTAAAGATGCAATCATTGAAGCAGCTGACAGTGGTGTAGAGCTAATTGTCTGCATTACCGAAGGCATTCCAACCATCGACATGCTAGAAGCGAAAGAGTATGTAGATCGCAAAGGCGTTAAGATGATTGGACCAAACTGCCCAGGTGTTATCACACCAGGTGAGTGTAAGATTGGTATTATGCCAGGTCACATTCATTTACCAGGCAAAGTGGGCATTGTTTCACGTTCAGGTACTTTAACCTATGAAGCTGTTAAGCAAACAACAGATCATGGTTTTGGTCAGTCTACTTGTGTTGGTATTGGTGGCGATCCGATTCCGGGTTCTAACTTTATCGATATCTTGAAGTTGTTCCAAGAAGATCCAAAAACTGAAGCGATAGTTATGATTGGCGAAATTGGTGGTACTGCTGAAGAAGAAGCAGCCGCATACATCAAAAAGCATGTAACTAAGCCTGTCGTATCATATATCGCAGGTGTAACTGCTCCTCCAGGTAAGCGTATGGGC
>NZ_JBKEGY010000039.1:0-22410 GCF_046710285.1 Reinekea sp. | reverse complement strand
CATTACCGATCGCCAAAATGAAATGGTTATCACTGGTCGCAAAGGCTTGATAAGGCACTATATTCGGGTGTGCGTTACCTAAGCGTTCGGGTGATTTATGAGTTGCCAAATAATTCATTGCCTGATTGGCCATGGCGGCCACTTGTACGTCAAGCAAGGCCATATCAATATGTTGGCCAGCGCCTGTTCTGTATCGGTACAGCAGCGCGGCCTGAATTGCATTTGAGGCGTAAAGGCCGGTTAAAATATCTGTCAGCGCAACACCAGATTTCATCGGTGAGCCATCGGGTTCGCCAGTAACACTCATTAACCCGCCCATGGCTTGAATCATAAAATCATAACCGGCGCGTTCTTTGTAGGGTCCGGTTTGGCCAAAACCTGTAATGGAACAATAAATAAGTTTCGGATTAATAACCTTTAGTGTGTCGTAATCAAGACCGTACTTTTTAAGGCCGCCAAACTTATAGTTTTCTATGAAAACATCAGATTGCAGTGCTAACTGCTGTACAAGTTTTTGGCCTTCTGGCAGGGTAAAATCGATAGCGATGGAGCGTTTGCCTCTATTAGCGCTGTGAAAATAAGCGGCAACCCGTTCATCTTGATTTTTATCGCTAGCTTCCAAAAAAGGCGGCCCCCAAGTGCGGGTGTCATCCCCTACTTTCGGTCGCTCTACTTTAACCACCTCGGCCCCTAAATCAGCCAGCATTTGGCCAGCCCAGGGACCCGCCAAAATGCGACTTAAATCAAGCACCTTAGTGCCTGTTAGTGCGCCTTCTTGCTGTTGATTGGCCATTAAAAGAATGCCTGAATGCCCGTTTGGGCTCGACCCAGAATGAGGGCGTGTACATCGTGTGTACCTTCATAGGTATTGACCGCTTCTAAGTTCATGACATGACGAATCACACCATATTCATCACTGATTCCATTACCGCCGTGCATGTCACGAGAAACTCGTGCTATGTCTAGGGCTTTGCCTGCGTTATTGCGTTTCATCAATGAAATGAGTTCTACTGGGCATGCATCAGCGTCCATTAACTGCCCCATACGCAAAGCACCTTGTAGGCCAAGGCTAATTTCTGTTTGCATATCGGCTAGTTTTTTCTGGATTAGCTGCGTTGCCGCTAAAGGACGGCCAAACTGCTCGCGGTCCATCACATAGCTTTGCGCGGCAAACCAACAAGCTTCGGCAGCGCCCATGGCTCCCCATGCTATGCCATAGCGAGCTTTGTTTAAGCAACCAAATGGTCCAGACAAACCAGATGCGTTTGGCAATATATTAGATTCAGGTAGAAAGACATCTTGCATCACAATTTCGCCGGTTACCGAAGCACGTAGACTAAACTTCCCTTCAATTTTTGGCGTCGTGAGTCCATTCATATCACGTTCTAAGATAAAGCCGCGAATAACCCCTTCTAGTTTGGCCCAAACGACGAAAATGTCAGCAATTGGTGAGTTAGTGATCCACATCTTTGCGCCATTCAGAATATAACCATTGTCGGTTTTAACCGCTTTTGACTCTAAGCTAGCAGGGTCGGAACCTGAGTTAGGCTCGGTTAGACCAAAACAGCCAATAAACTCACCTGAAGCTAGCTTCGGCAAGTACTTTGTGCGTTGTTCTTCACTACCGTATGCGTGAATTGGGTGCATAACTAATGAAGATTGCACACTCATGGCTGAACGATAACCGCTGTCAATGCGCTCTACTTCACGGGCAATCAGACCATATGCAACATTGCTAGCGTTAGTGCAACCGTATTTCTCGGGCAAGGTCACGCCTAACATTCCAAGCTCGCCTAGCTCAAGCATAATCGCCGGGTCGAACTGTTCTTCTCGGTTAGCCATTTGCACACGTCGGCCAAGTTCCCCCTGACAATAGTCTTTAGCGGCATCCATGATCATGCGTTCGTCATCACTAATCTGTGCTGTTAATAAAAACGGGTCTTGCCACGTGAATGCAGTCTTAGCCATTGGGTTATACCTTGTTATGTTGTTTTAAAAGTCACTTAACTATACTTCAACTATTTAAATACAAATATTATATATATATTATAATTTCTATATATTTATTTTATAAATAAGTTTGAGTTAACACCTATGCATTTGAACAGTATTACTCGGTTAAGGTACTTTAATGACATTGCAATTACTGGTAGTTTTTCAAAATCAGCCGAAAGACTGGGTATTGCTCAGCCCGCTTTAAGCATTGCGATTAAAAAACTTGAAGAAGAAACAGGTTTAAAACTCATAAACCGAAATAATCGCGCCATGTCGTTAACTTCCGATGGCAAAGTTCTGCTAAAACACGTTCATCAAATATTAGAAAACCTGGCTGATGCGGGACGAGAGTTAACTGAGTTACAAGGGTTAGAAAAAGGCATTATAAATATTGGCGCGCCAGCGATGATATCAACTTATTTTTTACCTGCCATTTTATTAGGTTTTAAAAGCGCTTACCCTGGCATTCGTATTCGCTTGGTAGAAGGCGGAACTCAAACACTTGAGCAAATGGTTTGTGCGGGTAAGCTAGATTTAGCCTTGCTGCAACATGACGAAGATAATAACGATATACGCTTTGCTACTAAACTAAGTGACCAGGTATTAGTGTGTGTACCAGTTGATCATCAACTGGCAGAAAAGACTTCAATAACCATTGAAGAATTTAGTCAACACCCATTGGTTATGTTTCGAGAAGGTTATTTTTTAAGAGATTCAGTAGAAACCCGAGCGCGTAACGCAAAGGTTAGCTTAGATATTCAGTTTGAAACCAACCTAATTGGCCTCTTAATGCGTTTAGTGCGTGATGAAGTGGGAGTCGCCACCTGTTTAGCTATGATTGTTGAAAATGAACCTCTACTTTGCGTGCGTTCATTCGACCCACCGATTCATTTAGATATGGCATGGGGCTGGAAAAGAAATCAATATTTGTCTAAAGCCGCTCAAGTATTTTTAACCTTTTATGATCAACACTCAAAGTTATAAACAACTAATTCGTTATAAAACTATTAAATGCATTTTATCATTAGAAATGCCAATTTTTTTTGTAATATTTATAAGTATTTTCAAGAGTTTAGCTGATATATTTGAACCACCTAGTTAAGCTTTGATCATTAACTACTTTCGACCATAAAGGCTAACGGCCTCCTCTCTAGAGTGAATTCTTAACTTAGAAAAAATACTTCTTATGTGAGTTTTAACTGTGCCACTGGTGATGCCCAAACGTTCTGATATTTTTCCAGTGGTTAGCTGTTTTA
This sequence comes from Reinekea sp., assembly GCF_046710285.1. Taxonomy (GTDB): domain Bacteria; phylum Pseudomonadota; class Gammaproteobacteria; order Pseudomonadales; family Natronospirillaceae; genus Reinekea. The sequence continues at coordinate 19,159 of NZ_JBKEGY010000039.1, read as the reverse complement.
GGATCAAATTTAGAACTTGCTGTTCCCTGTTTGTTAGCTTTGCTCTGTTAGTACTTCCGCTCCAAGTATCCACATCCATCACTCCAAAAAAATGTATTAATAGAAATCCCCATACTTCATATTGGCACTAATTTTATTTTCTAAAAGTGGCTAGTGATTTTGTTTAAGCTTTTAGTGCGCTAAATCAACCCCTCTACTCCATAAGTGATAGGCTATTTATTGAACTATGATTTGAAAGTTTAAGTAATCTTGCTTAAATTGACTGAGGGCAACAGAAGTACCTTGAACGAGGTATTTCATATGGAGGTAAAGAGTTTATTCTATAGAACAAGACTAATAAAAAACTAAGAACATTTCGGGAGCATGTTTCATGAGCCATTTCCTTGATCGGATTCGATATTTCAAAAACAAAGAAGAACCTTTTTCAGACAATCACGGATCACTCACTACTGAGAGCCGAGAATGGGAAAAAGGGTACCGTAACCGCTGGCAACACGATAAAGTTGTTCGCTCTACACACGGTGTAAACTGTACTGGCTCATGTAGCTGGAAAATTTATGTAAAAGATGGTCTTGTAACCTGGGAAACTCAACAAACTGACTACCCAAGAACACGCCCTGACCTACCAAACCATGAACCTCGTGGTTGCCCTCGCGGCGCAAGTTATTCTTGGTACATCTACAGCGCTAATCGCCTTAAATACCCCAAAATGCGTAAATCGCTCATGAAGCTATGGAGACAAGCAAAAACAGAAAATACCGACCCAGTTTCAGCTTGGGCTTCTATTGTAGAAGACCCCGTAAAAGCGAAAAGTTATAAAGAACGCCGAGGTTTAGGTGGCTTTGTACGCGCATCATGGGATGAAGTTGAAGAACTCATTGTTGCATCTAACATTTATACTGCAAAAACTTACGGCCCCGATCGAGTATCAGGCTTCTCCCCTATTCCTGCTATGTCTATGGTTTCTTATGCCGCTGGCTCACGTTACTTATCACTTATTGGTGGCAACTGCTTAAGTTTTTACGATTGGTATTGCGATTTACCGCCTGCATCGCCGCAAGTATGGGGTGAGCAAACTGACGTTCCAGAATCAGCTGATTGGTATAACTCAAGTTACATCATTATGTGGGGTTCTAACGTTCCTCAAACACGTACTCCCGATGCTCACTTTTTAACGGAAGTACGCTATAAGGGCACCAAAACCTGTGCCATTACTCCAGACTATGCCGAAGTCGCTAAATTTGGTGATACTTGGTTAGCGCCTAAACAAGGTACCGATGCGGCATTAGCCATGGCCTTTGGTCACGTCATTCTAAAAGAATTTCATGTCAACAAGCCAAGCGAGTACTTCACCGATTACGTAAGACGTTATACCGATATTCCAATGTTGGTCGTTTTGGACGAAGTTGAAGGTCGCTATCAACAAGGTCGATTCTTACGTGCCGCTGATTTAGTCGATAACTTAGGTGAAGAAAATAACCCAGACTGGAAAACAATTGCCATTGACAACCAAAGCAACAAGTTGGTGTCACCGAATGGTGCCATTGGTTACCGTTGGGGGCAATCTGGAAAGTGGAATCTAGAAAGTAAAGCTAGCAGTGAAGGCTTTGAATCTAACTTGTTACTTTCTCTAAAAGAACAGCACGATGAAATTGTCGATGTGAGTTTTCCATATTTTGGCAACCAGAGTCATGAATACGGCTACTTCCAACATACCGAACACGATGCCATTCAGTTACGTAAAATCCCATCACGCACCGTGACACTCGCAGACGGAAGCACAGCGAAGGTCGCAACAGTTTACGATTTAATGCTTGCAAACTATGGCGTAGACACAGGCATTGGCGACCCAAATACAGCTAAGACTTATGACGATGACGTTCCTTACTCTCCTGCATGGCAAGAAAAAATTACCGGAGTTAAACGTGCAGATGTCATTCGCGTAGCTTATGAATTTGGTGAAAACGCCCATAAAACCAATGGCCGTTCCATGGTGATTGTCGGCGCAGGTCTCAACCATTGGTACAACATGGACATGAACTACCGCGGCCTAATCAACATGTTGATGATGTGCGGTTGTGTTGGTCAAAGTGGCGGCGGTTGGGCGCACTATGTTGGTCAAGAGAAATTACGGCCTCAATTAGGTTGGTTGCCATTAGCCTTCGGTTTGGATTGGTCTAGACCGCCTCGTCAAATGAACGGCACGTCATTCTTCTATGCGCATTCAGATCAATGGCGCTATGAGAAATTAAGTATGACTGAGATTATCTCGCCGTTAGCTGATGAATCAAAATGGTCAGACAGTATTCTCGATTACAACACTCGTGCTGAACGCATGGGCTGGTTACCTTCTGCGCCACAATTAAACACCAACCCTTTGTGGGTTAAAGCCGAAGCAGATAAACAAAATGTTGATGTGCAAACTTATGTAGTGGATGCACTTAAAAAAGGCGATATAGATTTTGCCTGTACTGACCCTGATGACCCTAAAAACTACCCAAGAAACATGTTTGTTTGGCGTTCAAACTTACTCGGTTCGAGCGGTAAAGGTCACGAATACATGTTGCGTCACCTTTTAGGCACTAAACATGGCTTGCTCGGTAAAGATCTAGGCGATGACAGTATCGGTAAACCCAGCGATGTTAAATGGCATGATGATGCGCCGGAAGGCAAAGTTGATTTATGGGTCACCATTGATTTCCGTATGTCTACTACCGCACTGTATTCCGACATCGTATTACCAACCGCAACTTGGTATGAAAAAGATGACTTAAATACCTCTGATATGCATCCGTTTATTCACCCTTTAACTGCTGCCATTGACCCAGTTTGGGAATCGCGTAGCGATTGGGATATCTTCAAAGGTCTTGCTAAAAAGTATTCAGATCTTTGTGTTGGCCACTTAGGTGTAGAGCAAGATGTGGTAACCGTGCCGATGTTACACGATACTCCAGATGAACTAGCTCAACCTTACGATACCAAAGCATGGTGGAAAGGCGAATGCGAACCTATCCCAGGTAAAACAATGCCAAACATCATGGTTGTAGAACGTGACTACCCCAATACCTTTCAACGCTTCACATCGTTAGGACCTTCTTTAGAAGAGCTTGGTAATGGCGGTAAAGGTATTAAATGGGACACCAAGGACGAAGTTAAATTCTTAGGTGAGCTCAATGGCAGTCATGTCAACGACGAGATAAACAATGGCCGTCCAAAAATCAACTCAGCCATTGATGCCTGTGAAGTTATTTTATCACTCGCGCCAGAAACCAATGGTCAGGTTGCCGTTAAGGCGTGGGATGCCTTGTCTACCATCACAGGGTTAGACCATACACACTTAGCAAAACCTAAAGAAGATGAAAAAATACGCTTCCGTGACATTGTGGCACAACCGAGAAAAATTATATCGGCGCCTACTTGGTCTGGCCTAGAGGATGAGCATGTATCATACAATGCAGGCTATACCAACGTTCATGAGCTTATCCCATGGCGCACAATAACCGGCCGCCAACAGTTTTATCAAGACCATGGCTGGATGCTCGACTTCGGTGAGATGCAATGTGTTTATAAACCACCTGTTAATTTAAAAACGGTGCAACCTGTCTTAAATAAGAACAGCAACGGTAATAAAGAAATTGTATTGAACTGGCTTACCCCACATCAAAAATGGGGCATTCACTCAACCTATTCTGACAACCTACTCATGCTAACGCTATCACGCGGTGGTCCAATTGTTTGGATCAGCGAAATCGATGCAGCCGCAGCGGATATCGAAGACAACGATTGGATTGAAATATTCAACGTTAACGGTGCTATTGCAGCACGTGCCGTTGTTTCGCAACGTGTACCCGTTGGCATGAGCATGATGTATCACGCACAAGAACGGATCGTAAACGTACCAGGCGCTGAAACGACCAAGACTCGTGGCGGTATTCATAACTCAGTGACACGAATTGTTATGAAGCCAACGCATATGATTGGTGGTTATGCACAACAATCTTACGGCTTTAACTACTACGGTACCGTAGGCAGTAACCGAGACGAGTTTGTAGTGTTGCGAAAAATGTCAAAAATCGACTGGCTTGATACTGAATAAGGGTAACGACAATGAAAGTACGCGCTCAAATAGGCATGGTGCTCAACCTTGATAAATGTATCGGTTGTCATACCTGCTCAATTACTTGTAAAAACGTTTGGACATCTCGTAAGGGTGTTGAATACGCATGGTTTAACAACGTAGAGACCAAGCCTGGCATTGGTTTTCCAAAAGAATGGGAAAACCAAGACAAATGGAATGGCGGTTGGATTCGCAATAAAAAAGGCAAGTTAAACTTACGCTCTGGTTCTAAATTGCGTCTATTGGCCAATATTTTTGCTAATCCAGACTTACCGCAAATTGATGACTACTATGAGCCATTTGATTTTGACTACCAGCATTTACACACCGCTGGCGATGCGAAACACCAACCGGTTGCTCGGCCAAGAAGCCTAATTACCGGCAAACGCATGGAGAAGATTGTTTGGGGTCCGAACTGGGAAGAAATACTTGGAACCGAGTTTAAAAAACGTCGCAAAGACAAAAACTTTGATGACGTAATTCAGCAAGACATTTATGGTCAGTTTGAAAATACATTCATGATGTATTTGCCACGCCTTTGTGAACACTGCCTAAACCCAGCCTGCGTCGCAGCATGCCCCTCTGGCGCTATTTACAAGCGTGAAGAAGACGGTATTGTATTAATTGACCAAGACAAATGCCGCGGTTGGCGCATGTGTGTATCGGCTTGTCCGTACAAGAAGATATATTACAATTGGGAAAGCGGTAAGTCAGAAAAATGTACTTTCTGTTACCCTCGTATAGAAGCTGGACAGCCAACAACCTGTTCTGAAACCTGTGTGGGTCGTATTCGTTATCTTGGTGTATTGCTTTACGATGCTGATAGAATCGCAGAAGCTGCTGCCACAGAAAACGAGCAAGATTTATACGAAGCTCAGCTAGGTCTTTTCCTAGATCCACATGATCCTGAAGTGATTAAAGCAGCAAAAGCAGAAGGTATTCCAGAAGGTTGGTTGAACGCAGCAAAAGAATCCCCTGTCTATAAAATGGCGATGGATTGGAAAGTTGCTCTACCCTTACACCCTGAATACAGAACAATGCCAATGGTCTGGTATGTTCCACCATTGTCACCTATTCAATCAGCCGTCGAAGCCGGCCATGTTGGCATGAACGGGATTATTCCTGATTTAGCCTCATTGCGTATTCCTATTAAATATCTTGCTAACTTATTGACCGCCGGCGAAGAAAAGCCAGTCATTGATGCATTAGAAAAGATGATTGCAATGCGTGCCTATAAGCGTTCGCAGCAAGTTGACAAAGAAGAAGACCTTGAGGTATTAAAACAAGTTGGCTTAACCCAAGCACAAGTTGAAGATATGTACAAAATCATGGCCATTGCGAACTATGAAGATCGCTTTGTTATCCCAACCAGTCATAGAGCTTATGCAGAAAAAGCTTACGATTTGAAAGGTGATTGCGGCTTTACTTTTGGCAATGGCTGCAGCGGTGGCGACAGTGCTGTGCAACTCTTTGGTGGTAATAAAGCGGTTAACCGCGAAATTATCCCTGTTAAGTTGGAGGACTAAAAATGCGCATTTTCTCAGTCCTTTCACACCTACTTGACTATCCAACAGTAGAGTTGCAAAAACATCACGATGATTTAGTTGAAATCATCCAAAATAGCACACTGTCTGACCAAAATAAAAATAATTTAGTTCAGCTATGTCTGAATGTTAATACCGACGACCTACTCGGCCGCCAAGCCGAGTACGATGAATTGTTTGATCGCGGTCGCTCACATTCGTTATTGATTTTCGAACACATCCATGGTGAATCGCGTGATCGCGGGCAAGCCATGGTCGACCTAGTTAATCAGTATCAACAAGCTGGCTTAATGCTCAATAAAAATGAATTGCCAGACCACTTACCGCTTTACCTTGAGTTTTTAGCGACACAAGGTGAGATAAACGGACCATTAGGGTTAGTTGAAATTGCCCATGTGCTTGCACTGTTGTTTTGTCGCTTGGAAAAACGCGACAGTGATTATCGCTTCATATTTGCAGCGCTAATTGAATTGTCGGGCATTTCGGTAGATTTAACTGACCTACGCAAACAAATGCAGGATGAAGTTCCAGACTATACCGATAAAGCAATTGATGCGGTATGGGAGGAAGAACAAGTAACCTTTGGGGCTACAGATTCCGATGCTTGCGATACTAACAACAAACCAACTTCTCAACAAAGTAAAGCTGACTTTGTGCCAGTAAGCTGGACAACAAACACCGCGCAGCCATTTAATAGTGAGCAATAATTATGAATACATTGAACCACTTTGCCTTTGGTATTTATCCTTATATCGCCATCGCCATCTTTTGGCTTGGCAGCTTAATACGCTATGATCGTGAACAATACACGTGGAAGTCTAGTTCTAGCCAGTTGCTTTCCAATAAGTATTTTAGAATGGCCAGCGTTTTGTTCCATGTTGGCGTCATCATGATTCTATTAGGCCACTTTGCTGGCTTAGTTATCCCCTATGAATTGTGGCACATCTTTGGAATTAGTCTTGAAGCGAAGCAGATTGTTGCAATTGGTGTTGGCGGTTTCTTCGGTGTAATGTGCTTTATTGGCTTAACCATGTTGATTGTACGCCGACTCACCAACGATCGTATCCGAGCAAACAGCTCAACCATGGATATTACCGTTTTATTATTGTTGTACCTCCAACTGCTGCTTGGATTGACTTCTATTTTTGTGTCAACCGGACACATGGATGGCGCTGAAATGTTTAAGCTAATGAGCTGGACTCGCAACATTCTTATTTTTAACCCAGTCACAGCCAGTGAATTTATCTCAGAAGTACATTGGATTTACAAAGCACACGTTTTCTTAGGTTTAACTTTATTTGTGATTTTTCCCTTTAGCCGTCTTGTTCATATTTGGAGTGTTCCGGTCACCTATATTTTCCGCAACTATCAAATTGTTCGTCGTCGATTTGCTAACGCTAAGTGAGGCACCATGATCCGAGTAAATGAAGTAGTCATTGATGCAGATGCTATTGCGCAAGAGGCGCAATATCACCCAGCGGATTCAAAGGAAGCCGCTTTTGGTTTAGCCGCCAATGCGCTAATTATCGAAAAGCTGTTACTGCAACGTGCTATAGAATTGGGCATTCCAGTTGAACGTGAAGATAAAGAAGACTACATAGACGAAGTCCTAAATGCTGATGTCGCCTTTCCAAAAGCCAGCGAAGAAGAATGCAAACGCTACTTTGAAGAGAATAGGAGTAAATTCACCACCACGCCCTATGTTGAGACCAGCCATATTTTGTTAGGTGCCGCCCCTGATGATTTAAATACACGAGCCCAATTAATCAACAAAGCAAAAAGTTGGATTAAAGATCTAAATGAAGGTAAAGCAGACTTTGCGCAACTCGCACAACAATTTTCTGATTGCCCAAGCAAAGAGTCTGATGGATTTTTAGGCGTGCTTGAACGAGGCTCAACAGTTACTGAGTTCGAAAAAAAGGTTTTTATCGCAACCCCTGGTATTCTTGCACACCCAATTGAAACACGATATGGCGTACACATTATTAATGTTCATAAAAACACAAAGGGTAAGCAACTAGAATTTGATGCTGTCAAAAGTCAGGTGTCGGCCTTTTTAGACGATTCAGTTCAGCGGCAAGCAATTGCTCAGTACATAGAAAAATTAACCAGAGAAGCCTCTATAGAGGGTTTAGAAAATGTGGCCTCAAGTGAACACTAAAAAGCCTATTATCTATTCTTGTTCGGGGTGCTCCAATGTTGCGCAATTAGCGAACGACATTGCGATCGCCCTAGATCGAGAAGGTTATTGCGAAATGTCTTGCATCGCAGGCTTAGGTGGCGATGTTCCCTCTTTGGTCAAAAAAGCAGTATCGGCCGAAGAAATTATCGCCATTGATGGCTGCAAGCTTGCCTGCACAAAGCAAACGTTAGCACGGCACAACCTAAGTGCTAGCACCTACATAGACCTTAGTGAATTCGGCTTTAGAAAGCGACAGCATTGCGACTTTTCTTGTACAGATTCAATGCTGGCACTCAAAAAGGTTCATAACATATTGGGCTTAGATACTTAATTAATAGGTAACTCTATATGAACAATGCAAACCCTGTTAACTCAAGGGATCAGTATTGGGCGCTTGGTCTTTCAACAACAGCATTCACACTGTGCTTTGCTGCTTGGACCATTTTCTCAATTATCGGAATAAAAATAAAGAACGAACTCGGATTATCAGATAGCCAAATTGGGCTATTAATGGCAACCCCTATCCTAACAGGGTCAGTGAGCAGGTTATTTTTGGGTGTATTAACTGACCGTTTTGATGGTCGTTATGTCTTTGCTACCTTAATGGTTCTTTCTGGTCTGTCGATATTCGGCCTAAGCCTTGCGACCAGTTATGTCATGATGTTGATTGCAGCACTGGGCATAGGCTTAGCTGGCGGTTCATTTATCGTCGGTGTTGCTTACACCTCTTCTTGGTTTGAAAGTAAACGGCAAGGTTTGGCTCTAGGTATTTTTGGTGCAGGTAATGTAGGTTCATCTGTGACCAACTTAGTGGCGCCACTGATGCTGTTAGTCTTTGACTGGCAAGGCACCGCACAAATTTATGCTGTTGTGATGATTATTGCAGGTGTTGGCTTCTTACTTTTAGCGAAACCAGATCCTGGCTTAAAACAAAGAAAAGCTGAAAACAATTCTTTATCGCAACAATTAGCCCCCCTTGCAGACCTTAGGGTCTGGCGATTTTCGTTGTACTATTTTTTCGTCTTTGGTGCTTTTGTCGCGTTAGCGTTGTGGTTACCTAGATATGCAATGGAAGTCTATGGTCTAACCATAGTCCAGGCAGGTCTTATTGCTGCCCTGTTTACCATACCAGGTTCAATATTCCGTATTTATGGTGGCTGGTTATCTGATAAATACGGCGCTCGACGAGTCATGTATTGGACGTTGACCTCAACGGTTATCATAACCTTTATTCTAAGCTACCCACCTACCCGCTACACCGTTGAAGGCATCGAAGGCCCTATTCAGTTTGGCATGACAACGGGGCCGGTTTTATTTTCCGTTTTAGTCGTCATTCTTGGCTTCTTTATGTCACTCGGCAAAGCTGCGGTGTTTAAACATATTCCTAGATACTATCCTAAGCATGTTGGCAGTGTTGGTGGTGTCGTCGGTATGATTGGCGGTCTTGGTGGTTTCTTCTTGCCCATAACTTTCGGCATGCTTAATGATGTCGTTGGAATTTGGCAAAGTTGTTTTATGTTGCTGTTTTTCATTTCGGCCTCAGCTTTATTGTGGATGCATTATGCAATTTACAAAGCAGAAATTGTCGAAACGTCACAACAAATTGCATCAACCGACTTACCTGAACTTTCTACGCCCAGTAAATTTGTTTTAACCGACTGGCGTCCAGAAGACGCTGCGTTTTGGGAAACGACTGGTAAACGCATTGCAAAACGTAACTTATGGATTTCAATTCCTAACCTATTTTTAGCATTTGCGGTTTGGTCTGTTTGGAGTATTTTGGTTGTAAAAATGCCTCAGCTCGGCTTTACCTATTCTAGCAACCAACTATTTTGGCTTGCGGCTCTGCCGTCACTTTCCGGTGCGACCTTACGCGTTTTCTATAGCTTTATGGTACCTATCTTTGGTGGGCGACGCTGGACGGCAATGTCGTCGGCTTCGTTACTGTTACCTTGTATTTGGTTAGGTTTTACTTTGCAAAATCCAGATACGCCCTATTTAGTTATGCTTGTATTAGCACTTTTATGTGGTTTTGGCGGTGGTAACTTTGCATCGAGCATGGCGAACATTAGCTTCTTTTATCCGCAAAAAGAGAAAGGTGGTGCTATGGGGCTCAATGCGGGTTTAGGTAACCTTGGCGTTTCTGGTATGCAACTGTTAGGTCCTTTGGTCATTTCAGCATCTTTGTTAGGCCCTGTTAACAGTGATCCGCTCTATTTAGTCTCTGATACAGCTCAAGCAACATCTTTTTGGTTACAGAATGCCGCACTTATTTGGGTACCGCTCATTATAATTGCAACGCTGGCAGCATGGTTTGGCATGAATGATATTGCTTCGGCTAAATCGTCATTTAGAGATCAATCGGTTATTTTCAAAAGAACCCATACCTGGCTTATGTGCTGGTTGTACCTAGGTGCCTTTGGCAGTTTTATCGGATTTGCAGCAGGCTTCCCTCTACTTTCGGGCAAGTTATTTCCAGCGGTTGACCCGACTAAACTCGCCTTCTTAGGTCCACTTTTGGGTGCTTTAGCGCGCCCAGTGGGCGGTATCTTAGCCGATAAGCTTGGTGGTGCTCGAGTGACCTTTGTAGTTTTCTTGGCCATGGCATTGGGGGTTGTGGGCGTGATGCAGTTTCTTCCTAGTGAAACAAGCAGCGGCTCCTTTAACGGTTTCTTTGCGACGTTCTTAGTTTTGTTTATCGCCTCAGGGATAGCCAACGGCTCTACATTCCGCATGGTCCCTGTTATGTTTAAAACACTACGCGAACGAGCACTGGGTAAAGAAAACCAACAGCAAGTGCAACAAGAATCAAATAGAGAGTCAGCGGCAGTGCTCGGCTTTATTTCTGCCTTTGCTGCTTACGGTGGCTTCTTTATTCCTAAAGCCTATGGCACTTCGTTCGAATTAACGGGTGGTGTGAGTGCGGCGTTTACAGGGTTTTTGGTTTTTTACGTGAGTTGCATCGTCTTGACATGGTGGTTCTATTCACGCAGAAATGCCCCCCTACCTTGCTGATATAACCCAAACTCTGACTCCCTTTTAAGTGGGTCAGAGTTTGTATTTACACTCAGCTTTTTTTAATTCTAAACTCACTCAGTGACTCTAGTAGTTTTCGACTCAAAACGCTTAATGTGTCTGTGATGTTTGTCGAGGCGTTGGCCTGAAAGGCGTTATCGTTCGCAACCTCAGCAATGTCATTGATGATTTCAGCTAATTCCTTAAGCGAATTCACTTGGTCTTGCGCAGAAACCCGAGTTTCACTCGACATCGACCGAATATCGCTAACTGTTTTCCCTATGCTAATTATCACTTCTGCTGCTTCTGCTGCTTTTAAAACACTCTCTTCTGAGACATCTTTACTCTCATTGATTGCTGTAACTGCTTTGACAGTACCCTCCGTTAAGGAGGCTAACGTGGCTTCAATCTCTTGTGTGGATTGCTGAGTGCGCATGGCTAATGTGCGCACTTCATCGGCGACAACAGCAAAGCCTCTGCCCTGTTCACCCGCTCGTGCAGCCTCTATTGCTGCATTAAGCGCAAGCAAGTTGGTTTGATCTGCAATACTTTTAATAACACCTAAGATGTTTTGAATGTTTTCTGTTTGGGCGTTTAAGTTTGAGATAATATTAACAGCGTCTTCTATTTTTACTGCTAATGTCTCAATTACAGTCGCGGTAGCAGTGATAATATGTTCACTTCGTTCCACCAGTTGCGCCGCGCTATCACTTTGATCAATGGCTCGTGAAGCATTATGTCCTACTTGTTGAGAAACCTGTTCAACATCGTTAAAAGTTGATAATACCGCTTCGATTTTTTCTTTTTGTTTTTCTGCCCCAGCACGTCTATTTTTTCCATCGACTTCAAGTAAGCCTGTGCTATTGCCCAGCTCATGAGATAACTCATGAATATGGCTAAACATGCTTTGTAGCTTATTTTGCATAGTATTTATCGAGCGATTTACATCCCCGATTTCATTTTTATGCTCAGAGACATGTATAGGGCGTGTTAAGTCACCCTTTGCAACAAAGTTGGTCTCTTCGACTATTTGCGCTAAATCTCTTTTCATATTACGCAACAGAAAAATTGAAATGCTTATCGCTACAAATATAGTGAGCGCAGCAAGAATAAGCACAAAACTCATTCTTGCTTGCTGAGATTCAATCGTATTTTGTGCGGATATCGACATATATTGTTGATAATTTTGACTGATTTTTTGCATTTGGGAATTCATTTGCTCAATTGAGGCATCAATTTCTTTTTGAGCACTTTTACGAGCAGAAAAGCCAGCTTTACTGGCCCAACTATCATAAATCGTCTCATAAGCATCGACCAACCGAGTAAAACTCTCTGTAAACAGTGAGAGATCATCTTTAATGGAGCTGATATCACTGCCTGCCATTGCCTCGTGCCAATGATTAATTCTCTCTTCGCTTAAATCTAATACAGCCAACTCCAATAAAGACAATGTTTCGCGTGTTAACTCAGCAGCAGCATCGACCTCTTCTATTGTTGCTGCTCTTGCGGTAAAGCGGTTGCCCACATCTGCACTTGCTTCATAACTGATTTCAACACGCTGCCATGCCTCATTTAGGCTCGTATCATAGCGTCGATAGACATTATCATTGGAGATACTAGAAATTACTTGCTGAATACCAACGACCATAAAGATTGATAACAGCGCGAGAGCACATACTAATATCACTACCAAGGCTGATATTCGAAATGTGAGCGTCAAGTTCTTCATTGGCCTCTCCGGAGTTTATATAACAAATAAGTTATTTTAAAAGTATAGTCACTATTTAATAGAGTGTATTTCAATAGCAGCTTTCTAGAGTATCGGCGGGTAAAACCAGAACTAAACTTAAAAATGACCACAATTGCCGCCGCCCAGTGGTTAAATAGAGAAATAGTGCTTTCAGTGGTCTTTTTGGTCTTGGCTCTATTCAATTCCCCTCAAAATCGCCACTTAAGCACTCTTCTGTAAAGTAGCGTTTAAATTGTGGCTTTAAAGTAGTAAAGTAGCCGATTATTTTAATTACTGACTAGAATGACAACTCCTTTTCGCACACTGTTAGCTGTACTTATGTTTGGCTTATTTCTGTCAAACAACATCATTGTGCCTATTCATCAACAAACTCATATAGCTCACGACCATGAGTCTACGCATGTTGATTGCGATACTTACCATGCTAGCCACGTCTTAGCTTTATCAACGTCAGATTATTCAGCCTATTTTCCCCCTATATTAACCAGTATAGCGACTCCTGTAGTCGCAGGGTTTGGCGCTTACAAAGCCTCTACCAAGACACAAATACGCGCGCCCCCAGTTTTAGCCTAGAAACTTCAAATTATTAATAATTTCAAATACCCGCTTTTAAATAAGCGTTAATTAATTTTGGTGTAAATCCTTAATAGAGTACCTATTTGTGCTCAGTATGGATGACGCCAATATCTTTTAGGCGATTAAAATGAATAAAACACTAGTAGTAAGCGCATTATTCCTTGCTATGTCTTCTATCAATGCAGAGGAACACAGTAGCCATGGAGCCCATGAGCACGGTTCTGCCACACTAGGAATTGCTCAAGACCAAAATTTGATTCTCATCGAATTAAAGTCTCCTGCTTTCAATATTATTGGTTTTGAACACGCCCCTCATGAAACGCATGAGTTTGACGCCATTGAATCCGCTTCAAACCAGTTGGCGCTCGGCGGTAAGTTGTTTAGCCTGCCTAAGAGTGCAAATTGTAAGTTTTTAGACGTAGAGCTTCATTCTGAACTTTTTGAACTAGAACCTGATGGTCATTCAGACCATGACGATGAACACGAACATGGCGATGAACACGAGCATGGCGATGAACACGAGCATGTCGATGAGCACGAGCATGATGATGAAGAACATGGGCATTCAGATATTGAAGCCGTCTGGACATTTAATTGTAAACATCCTGAACACGTTTCTGGCATAAGCACAAACTTGTTTTCACTATTTGAAAATTTAACCGATTTAGATGTCGATTATATTGTGGACTCTGGACAAGGCTCAATAGAGCTTTCGCCAAAAAACGCTTTGATTTCATTCTAACTTTAGGAGATGGGGTGTTTACGCACCCCAACTAAAACATAATGAACACTTATAATGCTTTTGAAGTAAATGAATTGGTTTATTCTTGGAAACCAACTTCTGCGCCCATTCTAAATATAGAAAAACTATCAGTAAAAATTGGAGAGTCTTTGTTCATTCAAGGAAACAGTGGCAGCGGAAAAAGTACGCTATTGAACTTGTTAAGTGGAGTACTATCACCTCAGAAAGGTAAGATTACGTTACTTGATCAACCCTTTTCTTCGTTAGGAAGTTCGGCAAGAGATCAATTTCGGGCTGACCATATTGGTTATATATTCCAGCAGTTTAATTTACTTCCTTATTTATCAGTGATCGACAACGTATTGCTCCCGGTAAAATTATCTGCCTTACGTCGAAATGCAACAAGCAAAAATTCACCAGCTTTAATCGAGGAAGCTAAGCATTGGTTAGATCAATTAAAAGTGCCCTCTCATCTATTTAATGAAACAGTTTCACGACTCAGTATTGGTCAACAACAAAGAGTTGCTGCAGCACGCGCCATCATTGGTTCACCAGAAATAATTATTGCCGATGAACCCACCTCAGCTTTAGATCATGACAATGTTCATAATTTTATGGAAGTTCTAGTTAACCAATGTCAAAGCATAAAAAGTTCACTCATTTTTGTAAGCCATGACACGCGGCTTAGCAGCTATTTCGATCACGTTTATAGCCTTAATAAGACAACAACAGGAGACTCACTATGAACTGGATTAATTTAGTTATAAAGAGTCTTTGGAACCGTAAAACAACTGCGCTGCTCACGCTTTTTATGGTCTCGGTGAGTGTTTGTTTATTGCTCAGCGTTGACCGTATCCGCAGCGATACAAGAGATAGTTTTGCAAATACCCTATCTGGCACAGATTTGCTTGTAGGCGCACGCACCGGCAGCCTAAACTTACTTTTATATTCTGTCTTTCGAATGGGCAACGCCACCAATAATATAAGTTGGTCTAGTTATGAAAAATTTAATGACAATAAGGATGTGAAGTGGACTATCCCTATCTCATTAGGTGATTCACATCAGGGATATCGAGTTATTGGCACAAATGATAATTATCTTAAGCACTATCAATATGGACGTGATCGGTCGCTCTCTATATCTGAAGGCGTTTGGTTTAACACGGTATTTGAAGTTGTATTAGGTTCTGAAGTCGCAAAAAAATTAAATTATGGTGTCGGCGATGAAATTATTATTGCCCATGGAACGGGTGCAACGTCTTTTGAAAAACATGATGACCGCCCATTCACTGTGGTCGGTATACTTCAAGCAACTGGGACGCCTATCGATAAATCGTTACATATCCCGTTAGAAGGCATTACCGCACTGCATGTAGATTGGCGCTCGGGAGTAAAACGTCAAGGTGTAACAACAAGTATTGCCGATACATTGGAATTGGATTTAACTCCAGAGACGATTACCGCATTTTTAGTAGGTATGAACTCACGCTTAAAAGTGTTTTCACTACAGAGGGCAGTTAATGAGTATAGATCTGAGCCGCTCATGGCAGTCATTCCAGGAGCCGCCCTGCAAGAGCTTTGGCAATTAATCGCTATCGCAGAAAATGCACTGATTGCCGTATCAATCATGGTGATAATTACAAGTTTATTAGGCATGCTCACCGTCATCATTTCAAGTTTAAATGAACGCCGTAGAGAAATTGCAATTTTCCGAGCGCTAGGCGCAAAGCGACACACCCTATTAGGTTTATTAATGGTTGAATCTGGACTATATGGGCTACTCGGATTAATTAGCGGATATTTATTTCATATTGTCTTAATGCTTGGCGCAAACCTTGTTATTCAGCCGCGCTTTGGAATAGAACTAACCGTTAGTTGGCCGAATGAAACTATGCTTTTAGTGTTAATTGGTTTTTTCGTGGTGTCCATTTTACTAGGGCTAATTCCAGGTTACCGAGCGTATCGACAGTCATTGAGCGATGGTCTAAGTGCCACTGTCTAAGCCAATGCTAACCCAAATTTTGAGGATCTTATTATGATACACAAACTTTCCAAACTAGGCCTAGTTACAATTTGTATATTGGCTTTTACATGCTTAAATAGCTACGCAAATGATCAAGGGTCAGCCTACATTCCAGTAAGCTGGGACCAATTAATCCCAGCTGATTATAATTTAGACGAGCTAGAAAACGAATTGATCAGCAAATATGATGTAGACAATATTACACCAGGCTCACTAGAAGCAGATACACTCATACAGCAATTGCAACAACTGCAGTACGATGCACCGATGGTTACAGAGTACGATAATATAAAGGTCAAAATTCCTGGCTTTATTGTGCCGCTAGACTTCGAAAGCGACAAAATAACCCATTTTTTACTCGTTCCATATTTTGGCGCCTGCATTCATACCCCTCCACCGCCGCCGAATCAAATTGTATACGTGATTATGCAAGAAGGCATACGAGTTGATAATACCTATGATCCAATCTATATAAATGGCGTAATGCGAGTTGAGAGTCAAGACTCTGAAATGGGCACAGCGGGTTATACAGTTTATGGTGCGTCGATTGAACCTTATGTATATTAACGTTAAACAACTTTCATCTTGATCAATTGAGTGTCGACTTTTAAGTCTAAAGACAAACTATAATCTATAAAAAATAAGCCCGAACAGACTTTCGCTCGGGCTTATTTGTGTTACCACGTTAAGAAAACTTACCAGCCTTTCACAACGCCATTGCTAAACAACTCGTTGGCTTTTGTGAGTACTTCTTCGGTTTGGTAGGCCTGAACAAATTGCGCCAAATGCTCATTATCGGCATTGTCTGTGCGAGCTACAATGAGGTTTACATAAGGAGAGTCAGCATCTTCAACGAACAAGCCGTGATCGTTTGGATTCAGATTAATTTCTGAGGCGAAAGTATTGTTGATTATCGCTATGCTGACATCCGCCAAGGCGCGTGGTAACTGTGGGCCTTCTAACTCAATGAGTTCAAAATTATTTGGATTACTTTCAATATCCAATACAGTTGCAGATAATCCCGCACCCTCACGTAATGTTATGAGCCCTTGCGTTTCAAGTAAAATTAAGGCGCGGCCTAAGTTAGTTGGATCATTAGGAACAGCAATTTTGGCACCGTACTCTAATTCTTCAATGGAGGTCAGCGACTCAGAGTAAGCCGCGATCGGATACACTAGCGTTTTGCCAATAACAGTAAACTCATAACCACGGTCTTTGATTTGCGCATCTAAATATGGCCTGTGCTGGAATGCATTGGCATCAATTGAGCCTTCTTCTAGAGCAGAGTTTGGCGTGACATAATCGTTAAATTCAATCAACTTAACAGTTAAGTTATATTTATCTTTTGCAACCAGTGCGGCTACCTCTGCAACTTGTGCTTCAGCACCAGACATAACACCAAGCCTAATAGTCTCGCCCGTATCTTCTTTAGCACAACCCACTAATATTGTTGCGGATGCAATAATCGCAATCAATGAACTTTTCATTTTATCTTCCCTACTCTCGATGGTTAACGCGATGCACTAAGGCATCGCCAATGGTTTGAATAAATTGAACAAAGGCAACCAACAGTGCAATGGTGATCAACATCACACCCGCATCAAATCGTTGGTAGCCATAACGAATGCCGACATCCCCTAGCCCGCCGCCGCCAACAACGCCGGCCATTGCGGAGTAACTCACCAGTGTGACTAAAGTAATGGTTATAGCGTTGATAATGCCTGGCAGTGCTTCTGGAAGCTGCACTTTCCAAACTATCTGGGCACTGTTGGCGCCCATGGCTTTCGCAGCCTCGGTTAACCCAGAAGGCACCTCCATTAACGCACCTTCAAAAAGGCGAGCAACAAATGGAATAGCTGCGACCGCCAAGGGCACAATCGTTGCCACTGTACCGATAGAAGTACCCACCAACCAACGAGTAAATGGAATAATGGCGACTAATAAAATGATAAAAGGAATGGAACGACCAACGTTAACCACGGTGCTCAATATTTTATGCGTTAAAGCATGCGGGAATAAGCCACCGCGTGCCGTTTCACGTAACAACACCGCCACAGGTAGGCCAAATAAAACGGAGAAAAAACCAGACGCCAATACCATGGCTACGGTTTCCCATGAAGACTCAATCAGCAACCAAATGAGACGCTGGTTTGCTTGGTACCATTCAAACACGGCCTAACTCCTCTACTTTCACGCCGTCTAAGGCTAACAACAATTGCGCGGCGTTCTCACCGGTCAGCGCGCAAATCAAATGGCCAAAGCAGGCCCCGTCGACGTAATCTAAATCGGATTGATAGAACCGAACACCAACCTGATAGTGCTGTGCCAGTTGATGCAGCTGTTCAGTATCTTTTGCGACACCAGAAAAAGTTAAACGCACAGCAAGCGCTGCGCCGCCGGGCTTTAATTCAGCTTGCAACGCCTGCGGAATATCATCGTTCTGAGTAGCAGCAATAAAGCGCTTAGCTTGCTCTGTTTTTGGCTGAGCAAAAATATCGCCAACACGACCCGACTCAACCAATTCACCGCCGTCTATAATGGCAACATCAGAGCAAATTTGTTTCACCACTTGCATTTCATGCGTTATCAGCAAAATGGTGATGCCTAAACGCTGATTAATTTCGCCAAGTAGAGCCAATATTTGCTTTGTAGTGGCCGGGTCTAATGCGCTAGTCGCTTCATCGCACAATAAAACTTTAGGGTTAGTGGCTAAGGCACGCGCTATCGCCACTCGCTGCTTTTGTCCTCCGGACAATTGTGCCGGATAGGCCTGTTCGCGGCCGTCTAAGCCAACGAGGTTCACCAGTTCCAAGACTCGCTGTTGGATACTTGCCTTATCGACCTGACGTAGCTGTAACGGCAAGGCAATATTTTCCGCAACCGTGCGATTACTGAGCAAATTAAAGTGCTGAAAAATCATACCGATTTGCTGGCGTGCTTGATTCAGCTCGCGCCGAGAAAGCGATAATAGATTCTGCCCATTGACAATAACCTCGCCCGAGCTTGGTGTTTCCAGCAAGTTTACACAGCGAATTAACGTGCTTTTGCCCGCGCCGGATGCGCCAATCACGCCAAAGATGCGACCGGCGGGTACAACGAGCTCGATATTCTTTAGCGCGTTCACCGCATTGGGACCCTCGCCGAAGCGTTTACTAATGTTGTGAAGATGAATCATGGCTCAACCCTAAATAACAGAGCGCGATAGTAGAG
>NZ_JBKEGY010000038.1:0-24123 GCF_046710285.1 Reinekea sp. | reverse complement strand
CGTTCAGGCTGTATAAAAACCTCCAAAACCTTTATTAATTGGTTTAAAATGGCGTAACTCAAACGGAGTTTGTTTATGCCAAAATTCATTCCTTATGATTTTAACCAAAGCTCCATGGTCGTGATTAACTATCGCGATCAATTACAGTCTGGAACCTTTGAACACGCCATTCATTATTTAATTCATAGCAAGCTCGATCTCAGTATTTTTGATGACTTGTACTCGAATGATGATGGCGGCCGCCCAGCTTACGACCCAGCCATACTGTTATCTATTATCTTGTTTGCGTATTCAAAAGGGATCACTTCTTCTCGCGAGATTCAGTGGTGTTGTGAGTCCAACATTATTTTTAAAGCACTTTCTTGCGACACTGTGCCTCACTTCACAACCATAGCTGCCTTTGTCAGTCGATACCCTAAAAAGATAACCGATTTATTTGAACAAGTGTTATTGATCTGTCATGAAGAGGGATTGCTCGGCAATGAGTTGTTTGCAATTGATGGATGTAAAATGCGTTCTGATGCCGCGAAAGAATGGAGCGGTAAGTTTAACGAACTAGAAAAGAAGCGCGCCAAACTCAAACGACAAATAAAGTATCACCTTAAAGAACATAAAAAACACGACAAACAAAACACCGAAGCCAGTGAGCATCGTAAACAACGCACTGAGCAGACCATAAACACCTTAGAGAAAAACTTTGAAAAGATAGATCAGTTCCTAAAGACGAACAGCCCAAGGCAGGGCCAGGGGAAACAAAAAAAGGAAGTTAAGAGTAACATCACCGATAACGAATCAGCCAAGATGACCACCAGTAAAGGCACCATCCAAGGCTATAACGGTGTTGCAACGGTAGATAAGAAACACCAAATCATCATTGATGGCACTGCGTTCGGTGCCGGGCAAGAACACCACACCTTAACCCCCGTAATGGAAACTGTATTGCAACGATACCGTCGCCTTGGGATCTCTGAAGATATTTATGCGGAACAAGTGGTTGTGACCGCAGACACTGGCTTTGCCAACGAAGCCAATATGAACATGCTGCACCGCCATGATATCAATGCGTACATCCCTGATAACAAGTTCAGAAGCCGAGACCCCAAGTTTGCCGATCAAAAAGAAACATATGGTAAAAGAAAGCGCCCAAAATCAGTAAAGGCCCGAGCAGTCGTTTTCCCAAATACTGAATTTGAATATGACCCGATTAAAAGAACTTGTATTTGTCCTGCGGGCGAGTCGCTAAGAAACGTACCAGATAGATTATTTGACGACGGGCTTAAATTAATTGGCTTTCAAGCGAGGTTGAATCAATGCCGAGGGTGCAAATTGATAGAAAAGTGTTTAGAAAATCCGAAGTCCCCACTAGACCGTAAAGGACATGGTCGATTTGTGTCTTTTACAGAAGAAAAGGCTACAGGAAAGCCTTGTACTGAATGGATGAAAAGGCGGGTCGATAGTCCGGAAGGCAAACAGATATACAGCCACAGAATGTCCGTGGTTGAGCCAGTGTTTGGCAACATCGGTACAAATAAAGGCCTCAATCGCTTTAGCTTACGAGGCCAAGAGAAAGTAGATGGGCAATGGAAGCTCTTTTGTATGGTCCATAACATAGAGAAATGGTTTAAATACGGCGCATTAGCGGTATAACAGGCATAAAAGCCAACACTTCCCGTAGAAATATTAGCAAAACAGCTGCACCAGAGTGCGCTTTCCAACCCATCGTCAAGAAATCCGACTTCAAAGACAAAAAAACTAAATGACCAGTTGAAAAAGTATCATAATGTGGCAAATTGGTAAGTAATAAAATAATTGAGAAGCCTGTTGAGAGTGCTCGGTAGAATTGAGTTAATCTACAGGCTCGTTAATAGGTTAAGGAAATATAATGGTTGATTGGAATTCCGTTTTTATAGTTTTTTCTATATATATCGCTGGCATCATAATTCCCGGTCCAAATTTCGTAGCAGTTACTCATGAAGCAATATCATCGTCTAGAAAGCATGCGTTAGCTCTTGTGGCAGGCATCGTGGTTGTAAATTTGTTTTGGGCTGCTAGTGCAATATTAGGCTTAGGGGCAGTCTTTAAGCTATTTCCTTGGCTAGCATTAACTGCCAAGTTCCTTGGTTCAGTTTATTTGATCTGGTTCGGAATTAAGTTGATTAAAAACGCGAGTAAGACTAGTAGCGCTTCTCGTTTAAAATTGAATGTTAGTATTAAAGCATCTTTTCGCAACGGTCTAATTGTTAATATCGCCAATCCGAAGTCTATTGCTTTTTATGCAGCAGTATTCTCCGCAGCTGCGCCGACAAACGTTAACTTTTCGACGCTAGTAGCAATGCTATGTGTAGTGCTCGTTATCGCTACGATATGGTATGGGGCGGTAGCAATACTTTTTTCTTCGCCAGCTGTGTCTAAGGCATTTCAAAATTTTAAAGCTTGGTTTGACCGTTTCTGCGGAACTACAATAATAATGCTTGGGTTCAAACAAGCATTCGGTGGTCCCAGCAACTAACAAACCAAAGCAGTTCATGCCCGAATACAACCGCTCCGCGGCGGGCATTGGACTCAAAAACGCTTCGCGTTTTTTCGCCACTGTTTAGGAGCGTTATACCCGCTAAGCTAAATTTCATTGAGTTATTTTTTGATGAATGGTAATGTCACCAAATGCAAGAAAATACTTCATACAACTTTAATTCAATTTCATGGTGGCGCTCTATTTTATAGAGCGGCGCTGAATCACATCTATTCAAAGCCGTCGGAAGACTGCTTGTGAATAATCTCATTTATGTCCCCGATGGTATAACTATTAGGAGGCATATTATGCACAATTCTCAAAAAACTATTAAAAAAGAAAAAATATTAACTGGAGATAGAGCAACTGGTCAGTTGCATCTGGGGCATTTTGTTGGCTCGCTTCAGCAACGAGTTGAGCTGCAGCATGATTATGAGCAAACCGTTTTAGTTGCAGATTTACAAGGCTTAACCGATAACGGCCATAATCCACACAAGGTATCGTCCAATATTTTGAACGTTGTCGCTGATTATTTAGCTGTCGGTATTGAACCTGAAAAAACAACTATTTGCTTGCAGTCAGCTATTCCTGCGTTATCTGAATTGACTATGTATTATTCAAACTTAGTTTCTGTTGCTAGACTACAGAGAAACCCAACGGTGAAAAGTGAGGTTTCAGCTAAGTCATTTGGTCGCTCAATTCCAACAGGTTTTTTAACATACCCGATTAGCCAAGCCGCAGATATTACCGCCTTTAGAGCCACTTTAATTCCTGTTGGTGAAGACCAATTACCAATGATTGAGCAAACAAATGAGATAGTGAGAAAACTAAATTATATTGCACAAGATGATATTCTAGTGGAGTGCCGGCCATTATTAAGTAAGGTGTCTCGCTTACCAAGTGCCGATGGTAAAAGTAAAATGTCAAAATCTTTGGGTAACTGTATATTCTTGAGTTCAAGTGAAAAGGAAATTTCGAAAGCCGTAAAGTCGATGTACACCGATCCTAATCATTTAAATATTGAAGACCCTGGGCAAATTAATGGTAATGTTGTATTTACGTATTTAGATGCGTTCCACTCTGACTCAGTTTATGTTGATGAGCTAAAAGGTAGGTACCAAACCGGTGGTTTAGGTGACGGAGCAACCAAAAAAATTCTAGAAGAGTGCTTGCAGAGTATATTAAAGCCAATTAGAGAGCGTAGGGAAATGTTTATGTCAGATAAAGCTCAATTAATAGACATTCTTAGAGCTGGTAGCCAAAAAGCCGAAGAAGAATCTAATCAAGTATTAAATAGGGTGAAGTGCGCATTTGGTCTTAACTTATTTAATTAGAAAAGATCAATAAGGTAGGTATAACAAGCCGTTCAAGCAGGACAAATAATATGTTGGCTTTTGCTCCTTCGTCGCTTATTTTAGCCAACATATTATTTGCCTCTTAACGAGGCGTTATGGGCAAAGGAGTTTCGGTGATTCGATACGCACAAACAGAAGACTGTATTAATTTAGCTGTTTTGAGCATACAAGTTTGGCTTGAAACGTATGCTGTCGAAGGTATTCGAACAGAATACTCAAAATATGTTATTGAAACATTTACAGAAACATATTTCTTAAGCCTATTAGAGAAACCTAACTATCGGTTACTAGTTAGCGAAAAAGAAGGAATACTTAAAGGGTTCATTCTTATCAATTTAGACTCACAGTTTGAAAGTGAAATAAATGGATTTGAAATTGAAAAGCTATATGTGCACCGGAATTTTAAGGGACAAGGTTTAGGTAGACAATTTCTGTCTGAGGTCGGGCAACGATTTGGTAACAGTTTTTGGCTTTATACATGGGTTGAAAACGAGTCAAATAAGTTCTATAAACACCTAGGTTTTAAGTATGCAGGGCAGTTAAGCTTTGAATTTTCTAATACACTTGTTAATAATAATGTGTATACGTTTAATTGCGCATAACAAGGAAATTAAACGGAACTAAAACAGTGGATTACGTTTCGCTCTGCTACACATTATAGCCCACTATTTTAGTCCGCTTACAGCGGCGTTAGGTATTCATTCTGAAGTGAGGACGACCTCACCTCTCAACTTCGTTAGGGGACGGCCCCAATTCTAATTGAGAGGTATTTATGAGTTGGTTTATTTTGGTTATAGCAGGGCTTCTGGAGATTGGTTGGGCCATTGGATTAAAGTACACAGATGGCTTTACGAAACTATGGCCTACTGTTGGCACGGTGATGTCACTGGTGGCAAGTTTTCTATTGCTAGGTATAGCTTTGAAAACGTTGCCCGTCGGTACAGCCTATGCGATATGGGTTGGTATTGGTGCTGTAGGTACGGCTCTTCTAGGCATTTTATTGTTCGGCGAGTCCACGGACATTCTTAAGCTAGTAAGTTTAGGGCTTATTTGTGCAGGTATTGTTGGTCTCAAACTGACCCATGCCTAGCAAACGTCAAACTAAGCGGTAGCTGAGTACTTAAGGACTCATGCGTCACTGGAGGTTTCTTTGGATACCTTGTGCGAGCTTACCGGATATACCCGGGGCATCTGATTCGCTCCTTTAAACGCCACTTTGGCTTCACTCCACACGCCTATTTGATCAATTATCGGATCCAATACGGGCAATGGGAGCTGAAACGTGGCAAGCCTATCGCCGAAACTGCAGTGAATGTCGGCTTTGCTGACCAGCCGCTTTTTTCAGCGCACCTTCAAAAAATTGCTGGTTGCCACGCCAAAGCAATACCGACAATCATTACTCAGTCAGCAGATAGATACAGGTGGCGGCAAGTAACAGTGCCAGTGCTCGGTTCAGTACAACCAGGGCAATGGGTCGTTGAATGTAGCGACGCAAGTAGACTCCAGCATAAACCCAGCAACTCAGTGACAGCCAGCAAATTGTCATATAGAGCATCGCAAATATGATGACCTCTCGTATAAGCGCCAATCCCCGAAGCTGAAGCTAACCAAGTTTACGGGTGCGGGAGAAATAGATGCCGCCAGGGCAAATGCCGACATTGGTAAAATCAGTGAGATTGTCATTTTGGTCTCTTTGTCTATTGGCTCCCGCTAGAGTTTGCGAGAGCGTCAATGCGAAGTATTGAACAAAATTGCGGTGACTCTGTCAGGTGGAACTGTATTCAAAGTGGTGGTAATTTTACCGAGAGTGCTAACTCGAAAAACCAACGGATTCTTAATCTGGCACAACAACAGCTCGTGGATGCGAGCAATGCTAAGTAGCCCTTCATACCTGAGGACATAAAGATTGATTATTGAAACTAAACGTTTATTTCTACGCAACTTTGAAAGAAGCGATGTAGTTGCCTATTGCAACCTAACAAGCGACCCAGAATATCAGCGTTTTTATAATGAGGAAGACTGTTCTGTCGAAAAATCACGGAACTTAGTTGAACAGTTTGTTTTGCAGGCGGAGGAAATAAACCGAAGTAAGTATCAGATGGCAATCGTACTTAAAAGTACAGGGGAGTTTATTGGTACCGTTGGGCTCCGTATTGAGCTAGATAAACAAGCCTCAATTGGTTTCGGAGTTGGTCGTGAATTTCAATCAACTGGGTATGCAAAAGAAGCTATGTCAGCGCTGTTGAAGTTTGGTTTTGAGAAGCATGATTTACATCGAGTCTTCGCTGAAACAATTTCTGAAAATACCCCAGCAATTCAGTTGTGTAAAATGCTTGGAATGCGAGAAGAAGCTCGTTTTGTCGAAAACAGATTTTTTAAAGGTAGATGGTGGAGCACTGTCATTATGGCAATGCTCCAAACTGAGTGGTCCAGTGTTAGCCCTACATAACAATCGCTAGCACCGAACCCGCAAAATATTCGCAAGCTTCGTCTCGCCATAGACTCGCTAGGCTCGAGATTCACACATTAGGTGGCTATTTATTTTGAGGAACGGCTATGAAATCTAGTTTTGAAGAACTGAAAAAAAAGCTGCTCTCTACCAGATACCCGCGGTGGAGAAATATTGTTTCCACAACGGTCCTAACTCTGACTTGTTTGGGGATGGTGGGTAGCTTTGTATATTTGTATTTCACGATCAGTGATTTATCTTGTTATAAAGGTATTTTAATTGCCGCTGTTGTTTGGCTCATAGTAGAACTTATCGCAATAGCTTATCTTTTTTTGTGGACCAATATTCCGTCGTTTGCTCGTGATGTTGTGAAGTTGAATATCGCATTTGCCAATATTTGGTTCGGCCTTTTAATATTCAGTCTAAATGCCTGTGGTAAGTAACCACTTAGCAAGTTAACCAGAGTCCATTATTGGGGGCCAGCTCAACAGCAGACGTGTTCAATGTGCTGAGTAAAAAACGTACAATTACCTCGACTTTAGCCTTGTCTTTCTATATAGTTCGCGGCCTTTTTTGACACCACTTAAAAAATGGCGCTGTGGGTGAAATTCCCGTATTTATAGGCGACCGGGTACTCTTTTTTGATTTCTACAGCAAACATCACCATGCAGTTTGGGGCGACGCCCTTATTCGAAAACATCTCTGCGAAGTTTGGTCATGGCAACCGCTATGGTCTGATTGGCGCGAATGGCTGCGGCAAGTCCACGTTCATGAAGATCCTCAGCGGCGAGTTAACGCCTACCTCGGGTAACGTTTCAATTACGCCGGGCCAGACTATTGGTACCTTAAGTCAGGATCAGTACGCCTTTGAGCAGTATTCTGTGGTCGATGCGGTGATTATGGGTGATACCCGTTTGTGGAAAATCAAGCAAGAGCGCGACGCAATATACAGCAACCCTGAAATGACCGAAGAAGACGGAATGCGGGTAGCCGATTTAGAAACCGATTTTGCCGAGCTCGATGGTTATACAGCTGAAAGCCGTGCTGAAGAGCTGCTAATTGAAGCGGGTATTGACCCTAGCTTTCACTACGGCTTAATGTCGGCCTTAGCGCCAGGTTGGAAGCTACGTGTATTGTTAGTGCAGTCGTTGTTTGCTAACCCAAATATCTTGTTGCTCGATGAACCGACCAACAACTTGGATATTCACACTATTTCTTGGTTGGAAGGTGTGTTAAACCAGCGTAAGTGCACGATGATTATTATCTCGCACGATCGCCACTTTTTGAACTCTGTTTGTACGCACATGGCCGATATTGATTACGGTGAGCTTCGTATATACCCAGGTAACTATGAAGCCTTTATGGCGGCCTCTTCGTTAATTCAAGAGCAGTTATTGACTGAAAATGCTAAGAAGAGCGCTGAAATAGACGAGCTACAAGCCTTTGTTAACCGTTTCTCTGCTAATGCGTCTAAAGCCAAGCAAGCCAGTTCGCGTGCAAAGAAGATGGAAAAAATCACACTGGACGAAGTGAAAACGTCAAGCCGTCAAACACCCTCCATCACTTTAAAACAGCACCGTAAGTTACATCGCCAAGCGTTAATTATCGAAGAGCTTTCGCATGGCTTTGATGGCGAATTGTTGTTTAAAGATGGCAACCTAATTTTAGAAGCCGGTGCACGTTTAGCCGTTATTGGCGAAAATGGTGCGGGTAAAACAACCTTGCTTCGTTGTTTAATGAATCAATACGAGGTGACTTCGGGCGTGATCAAGTGGTCTGAAAACGCCGCCATTGGTTATTGTCCGCAAGACAGTACCTTAGACTTTGATAACGACTTAACCCTGTTTGATTGGATGGCGCAATGGCGCTTGCCAAAACATGATGACTTGATGATTCGTGCCATGCTAGGCCGCTTGTTGTTCACCGCTGACGATTTTAATAAAAAGGCTCGTGTGTGTTCAGGTGGTGAGAAAAACCGTTTGTTGTTCGGTAAGTTGATGATGCAAGAAATCAACGTACTGGTGATGGACGAGCCGACCAACCACATGGACATGGAAGCCATTGAAGCTCTAAACAATGCGTTACTAGATTTCGAAGGTACGCTCATCTTTGTCAGCCATGACCGAGAGTTTGTTTCTTCGTTAGCGAACCATATTATTGACGTGAAAGATCAGCAATTGGTTAGCTTCCAAGGCACATACGAAGAATATGCAGCCGAGCGCAGTCGAGCGGTTAAAGTAGCCTAATTGATTAGGTACGTGGTTTAACAGAATCACGTACCACTAAATTAGTTTTAAATTCAATGCCGTGGGGTGGGAGTTTTTTGTATATCTCATTAACGGCCATTCGTGCACTGGCTCGGGCCATTTCGTATGCAGGAAAATTCACCGTCGTGAGTCTCGGGCGAACATAGTAAGCTAAATTAACGTCATCAAAGCCGACAACTGAAAGGTCATTTGGAACATCTAGACCATTGTTAGAGGCCCACTCATAAACCCCAATCGCCATTTCATCTGAGCCAGCTACAACCGCGGTAAAGGGTATTCCCCGCTTGTAGATTTTCTCAATGCCCGCAATACCGCCTTCCACTTCAAATGTTGTTCGTTCAATTGAGTTTTTGGTAATGGCGATTTTGGCTTCTTTCATCGCCCTTTTAAACCCAGCTGCCCGTTCATTGGCGTCTTGCTTATGAGGTTGCCCCCCCACATACACTATCTGGGTGTGCCCTTGTTCTAAAAGGAATCGGGTGGCTAAGTATGAACCCCCTTCATTGTCGAGCCACATATTCCGATGCTCTAAACCTTCTATGTGATGATTAATAAGGTAGATGGGAATTTTTTTATTTAGTGCCAATAAAAAGTTAGCATCTAAACATTCAGTAAGTAATATCAAGCCATCGACTTGGCGGCTTGATAAGTATTGAACCGCATTTGTTTCGCCTTCTTCAGTGCCATGACCGCTGGCAATAATGACATGCTTATTAAAGAGACGAAGCTCCTCTTCTACGCCAGACATAACGGGCCCATAAAAGGGGCCATCGAGAGATGAAACGACCATGCCTAAAGTATTTGAACGGCTCGACGCCAGAGATTGTGCTGCCGAGTTGGGTTGATAACCCAAGCTTTCCATTGCGTTGCGCACTTTAGTGCGGGTGGCATCCGTCACTCGATCACTGCCATTGATCACTCTAGAAACGGTGGCTTGAGATACGCCTGCTAACTCAGATACTTCCTTAATGGTAATCATGGTGTTCTTTAGAAAAGATACGAGGCCTAAGTGTTACTCAACCGGTCATTTGATGTCAATTGGAAACCGCGCTAAAGCTGTACCTTAGCCGTCTACTCCCTCTGTTCGCCATGAGAAAAGACGCCGTGATTCCTTGTAGATTGGCTAAAAAAAGCTAATCTAATATAAAAGTAATTCTGAGGTTTTAATAATGGAAGACCAGCCCATAGACGCGCAAAGGGTGCTTTGTAAGGTTTGCGGTGATCAAAAAGAACTTGAGTTTGACTTTACTATGGCCTTTCAACCTATCATAAATTGCACGAACCAAAGTATATATGGCTATGAAGCTTTAGTTCGAGGGCTAAATAATGAGTCGGCCTACGCTATAATATCAAAGGTGACAGAGCATAACCGTTATCTTTTTGATCAACTTTGTCGAATAAAAGCAATCGCATTAGCCTCAAAGTTAAACATGACAACGATGTTGAGTATTAATTTTCTGCCTAACGCAATTTATAAGCCGGAGCGCTGTATTCGCACAACTTTGGAAGCCGCCAAGCAGTACGACTTCCCAACAGAAAATATTATGTTTGAATTTACTGAGGTAGAAAAAATAGAAGATACTGCCCATATTAAGAGCATTGTTGAGTATTATCAGGCGTTAAATTTCAAAACTGCGACCGATGATTTTGGTGCTGGTTATGCAGGGTTAGGCCTGCTCGCGGATTTTCAGACTGATATTATAAAGCTCGATATGGCGCTGATTCGCAACATCGACCAAGACAAAACTCGGCAAGCAATAGTGAAGAATTGTTTGTCCATGTTTACAGATTTAAACATGACTAGCTTAGCGGAAGGGATAGAAACCTATGAGGAATTTAGGTGGTTAAAAGAAGCTGGCGTTGAGTTGATGCAAGGTTATTTATTCGCCAAGCCCGGCTTTGAGTGTTTACCTGAGGTCAATTTTCCAGTTTAAATGCCCTAACATCTTTGGTACAAAGTTGTCAGTACCTATAAGTACTGACAACGTCGTTAACAAATGCTGATTGTTGTTTCCCTTTGCGGAGCTTACCAACTCATGCGATAGGTCGCATCCATATTTGTTGTAAAAAATTCGAGATTCCCCGAGGTTTTAGATCCACTTAATGACCAAGTCGCATCGACGGTGGTAGTAACATTGTCATCGTCAATAGATTCATATTCTAATGAACCGGAGCACGCCTTCGTTTCGGTGGCTGTCCAATTAGCGCTTTCAGACGTATATCGCACGGTTTCAGTTCCTGAAGAGCTACGACTTGATTCACGAGTGACGCTTAAAATACCTTCGTCATAAAAAGATATGGTTAAATTACCTAGGTCACCAATGACCCCGTCAATAATCAATTGGGTTTGTTCTCCGCTACCATCGTTAGCAACAACGGTTGCGGTATAGTTTTGATTGCCATCAACGACGGTTGAAACTTGGATTTCTTTTCCTTCATTATCGAGTTGCCACTGGCACTGATCAAGCGCATAGCTTGCTTCGGTGCACATATACATAATATTAAACGCACTAAAAATGTCAGCGAAACCAGGAGCAAGAAATGCTGATACCGCAAAAGGAGCAAGAAGGGCTTCATCTTCGCTTATATTGTCTAAATCAATATCGCCGGGAGCGACAACAAGGCCGTGAATGTATAGCCAGTCTAGTGATTTATCAATGCCAACATTACTTTTTAGAAGGTCATCATCTGATTCGTCAAAGGCACATACTCGGTGAGTAACTTTGACGTTGTCATTTTGGGGCGGTGTCGCGCTTTCTGGTGAACAGCCAAATACTCCTAAAGCTGCAAAAAGCGTAATAATATATTTGTTCATCCCTAAACTTCCAATTTGATAAAAAAGCAGATGTTTATTGAAATTGAACGATTCAGCAAGAGGAAGTTTTTATATTGTGACCACTGTCACGCTTTAGGGTGCTTGTAATTGATTTAGAAAATTTAAAATTGGGTGGGAGATAAATAATTGAGGTCGCCTAGTTGTAGAAATTGTACTAATTAGGCAACAGCCAGCTTGCTAAAAATTAGAAACCGGCTATTTATTAAATTATCAAAAAGCTATATCAGCTTATATCACATAAGTTTGCATTGAACGCGCAGGTATGTCCGTTTGCAGATATTGGCCAGATAGGCCAATTTGAAACTCATACCCTTGGTTGCTTTGGTTCATGACCACTAAAGTAATTTTGTGATCAGGGCGTTTAAATGCGACAACTTTTAAGTTGTCACGCGATGACGCGGATAACACTCTATGGCTGCCTTCAGGTATAAAGCGCGGTGACAAGTGCTGTAAGTATAGTTGTGATGGCTGTACTTCAATCTCTGTTCCTGTTCGGCTTGCTAAAATGGGTGCACTGCACAAATTGCCGACGTGGTTGGGTCCACCGGTGTGGTCTAGCAACAGGTTCCAATCTAACCAACCGCAAGTCCATCTGTTGAAGTCAGATATAATTGATTCGCCATAACGTTCAGCGACTTCCCATTCGCCATGGTGAGGGCCGCCTTCTTGGCATCCTTCAGTGAACAAAAGCCCCTTATCAGGAAACGCATCATGTACGGCCTGAACATTATCGAAGGCGTTATCCATATACCAATGAAACCCAGAGCCCCAAACATATTTGGCAGCTTCTGCATCGCTTAAAATAATACTGGCACGTTGATACAAGTTGTCGCGGTTATGGTCCCAGCAGACAATGTTGATGTCTTGTAATCCATTTTTGTGTAGCGCGGGGCCTAAGTGGTCACGTATAAAATCGCGTTCCTCTTCAGGGGAATAAATGCAGCTGTCCCAAATCTGAACAGCTTCGGGCTCATTTTGAGTTGTTAGCCCCCAAATATCGAAGCCCTTGGCTTGTAGCGCTTGAATAAATTGAACGTAGTAATTAGCCCACTGCTCTCGATACTCTGGTTTTAACTGTCCGCCGTTGTTCATCTCTCCTGTGGTTTTCATCCAAGAAGGCGGGCTCCAAGGGCTTACCACCAGTTTGATTTTACGGCCTAGCATCGCTTGCGCGTCTCGTATCATGGGTAATATTGCTGCTTCATAATGCTCAATCGAAAACTCGCTTTCCGGAGTGGGTTGGCAGGCCCAGTTACCCAGAGAAAAGTCGCAGCTGTTCATGTGGATGCGTCCAATGTTGTAGCCGCTACCTTGATCAGGATCAAAGTAATTCGTCATAAATTCTTTCTTGCTAGCGTCATCTAAGTTCTGGTAATTAACGGCTGCTGATTCAGTAAAGGCGCCACCCAAGCCTAAGTGCTTTTGATAGACAACCTCTGGGTTGACTGATACTTCGGGCTTTTCCGATCTGTTTGGGTGCCAGCCGTCGGTCACACGCTCGACTAACTTAGCACCAGATTTACGGCTAGTTTGTACGAAAATCATACGATTATCCTCGAGTTGATAGGTTAAAAATGGGTTGACCATTGTAAGTAGTGATATTATTGTTAGAAATGTAAGCGCTTTCATTCGGCAGGTCAAATCAAATGAGGGCTTTTTTTGAAAGCGTGATGTAAGCGCTTTCATTGTTTGATTGAAGTCAATTTGTCTAGCTTGAAAGCACCAACTCTCAGTCATGACAATAAAAAGAAACGAGGTAAGACATGAAGA
The DNA here is from genome assembly GCF_046710285.1 of Reinekea sp. GTDB lineage: Bacteria > Pseudomonadota > Gammaproteobacteria > Pseudomonadales > Natronospirillaceae > Reinekea. The sequence continues at coordinate 10,937 of NZ_JBKEGY010000038.1, read as the reverse complement.
AATTAAGTTCAGTCATTGCAATATCTGCATTAGCTGCAGGTATTTCAATAAGTGCAGATGCAGCCGATCATGCTCAAGGCGGTACCTTAACCGTGCCATTGATCACGACCACCTTTATTGAAGATTTTAATCCGCTTAATGGCGTGCAGGCCGATGTGGTAACCGGCACGATGTATGAGCCTCTTTGGATCTATAACACTCAAAAAGGAAATATTGACTTCCGCCTAGCAGAAAAATTTGAATACGCGGATGATAAAATGTCTATCATCATTGATCTGCGAAAAGGTTTGACATGGTCTGATGGTGAAGCACTTGATGCAGATGACTTAGTGTTCTCTTTAAACTTAGGTAAAGATGACGCCAAGCTAGATCTCGCTGGGCAATGGACGAATGGTGTGATCAAGAATATCGAAAAACTCAGCGCAACCCGCGCGAAAGTTAATTTTAATGAAGTTAATACAACGATCGATTGGTATTTGCCTGCTATGTGGGTCGTTCCGCAGCATGTATTTTCGACGGTTGAAGATAAAATATTATTTACCAACCCAAACCCAGTCGGCTCTGGCCCTATCACAGAAGTGAAGGCGGTAAAAACCAATCAAATCGAAGTATGCCGCAACCCGCATTACTACAAAGCTGATCAAGGGCTACCTTACTTAGATTGCATTAAGTTCCGCCAATACTCGGATAATTCACAAATATTGCCTGCATTGATGAACGATGAAATTGATTGGGGTTCAAACTTTGTGGCCGATATCGATAAAACCTATGTCAAGCCGAGCCCCAAAACACATGGCTATTGGTACCCAGCGAATGACTTATGGAATATGTATCTCAACACGCGTAAAGCACCGTTCAATGATATTAATTTCCGTAAAGCCTTTTCAACCGCAATTGACCGAGAAACCATCGTTGATTTAGCCGCATACGGTTACCCAACAGCCGAAGATACCGTCGTGGGTCTTGGCCAACTGCATGCTACGTCTATGAATTCATCCATTAATAAAAAATATGCAGATCTTGCTAAGTACAACCCTAAAGCTTCTAAAGCGTTGCTGAAAAAGGCTGGCTATAAGGATATTGATGGTGATGGCTATCTAGAAAACCCAGATGGGTCGGTGATAGATTTTGAAATTTTGATTCCGGCTGGTTGGACCGATGTTGTGCAAATGGTGCAAATGACAACTGAGTATCTTGATGATATCGGCATCAAATCAAGCACTAAGCTAGTCGATTGGTCTGCTTATGATAGCGCTGCAAAAGATGGCACTTATGATGTGGTTTTTAATTGGTCAGCAACAAACCAAGTAGCCGCAATAAACGCGTATCGTGAATATTATCATCCTGCGCGAGTCGGGCAAATTTGGCATGCGGGTCATGGCATGGCTTCTGATGCTTTAGGTGCTTTGGTTGATGAATATGGCGTGATTGATGATCCTAAACGTCGTCAGGAAATCCTTGATGAATTGATGACCTTTACCGCAGAAAATTTACCCTTCATTGCTGTGATGTCTAACGCTACTTGGTTCCAATACAACACGACGCGTGTTGAAGGCTTCCCTAATGCTGAAAACCCCTATGTACGACCTGTTTTCTACGATGGTGGTACTAAGTTAATCGTATTTGAAAATTTATATTCGAAGTAACGATGACATTGTTTGCGCCAGACTAACGGCGCATTCGTAACCAAACGGGAGGCAGAACTTGCCTCCTGTAAATAGATTGATTTAAAGCTAATCATCAAAATAAAAGATTTTTATTTATGCTTAGTTAAGAAGGAACGGACAATGGGTTTTATTCTTCGGCGACTTGGTTTTTATTTGGTGGCCATATTCGTGGCGATCACGTTTAATTTTGTACTCCCACGGTTAATGCCTGGAGATCCAGTCGATGCCCTTTTTATTGCCGCCGGCGGGAAAATGTCTATTGAACAGCTAGCCGCGTTTAAAGAAATGCTTGGTTTTGTTGATGGGCCTCTGTGGGTTCAGTATGTTCAGTATTTAAAAAGCGTGGTGACCTTAGATCTTGGCCCAACCATTATGCTATTTCCTACTGATGTGAAGCTAATACTTAATAACACACTGCCTTGGACTCTATTTCTCGTAGGTGTCGCTTCTCTATTCTCGATTGTCGGGGGCTGCATGATTGGTTTATATGCTTCATACAATCGCGGTGGTTTTTTTGACCGCTTTATGCCTGTCTCTTTTCAGTTCCTGGCTTCAATACCTCAAGCGGTCACCGCACTATTTATTTTCTTTATATTTGCCGTAACACTTAAATGGTTTCCGTTAGGGTTTGCATCAAATCCCGACCTAGATGTGGGCTGGAATTGGGTGTTTATTAAAAGTGTCGCACACCATGCGGTTTTACCGATGGTGACATTAATTGCTTCTATGTTAGCCACTTGGATCTTCACCATGCGAAATGCCATGGTCAATATTTTGGGTGAAGATTACATCACCATGGCCAAAGCGAAAGGCTTAAGTGATCGTCGTATTATGACTCACTATGCTGCTCGCAATGCCATCTTACCGGTTGTCACTGCTATTTCCATGGCATTGGGTCTCGCGGTCGCTGGGCAAGTCATTATTGAACAGGTTTATAACTACCCAGGTATAGGTCAACTCATTGTTAAGTCCGTGACCGCTCGTGATTACCCATTAATGCAAGCCACGTTCTTATTGATTGTCGTATGCGTTCTGATCGCAAACTTTATTGCCGATCTACTGTACCTGTTACTTGACCCTCGTCTTCGTAAGTAAGGAAGACCCATGAGCCATTTAGATCAAACTGAAATTGAAAGTAAACCTAATCGAGAGAACGATGCTATGAGCGCGGTTAAAAAATTTATAGCCACAGCGGGAAGATTTTTTCGTGGGAATCCAGCTGGAATCATCGGCGCCACTCTAGTTTCCACCGTCATAATAGCCTGTCTGGCAGCACCGTTGTTAACGGATAAAGACCCGAATCGTCGTGTTGCCCGCGGTCATCAACCACCTTCAGCCGAGCTTTGGTTCGGTTCCACTCGCGCCGGTAAAGATGTGTTTAGCCAAGTCTTATATGGTGGAAGAGTATCGCTTGTTGTTGCGTTTTCAGCTGCGCTTACGACCACAATTTTGGCCTTATTAGTGGGCGTGACTTCTGGATACATGGGCGGCAAAGTCGATGAGGTAATGATGGCGGTTACCAATATTTTTCTTGTTCTACCACAGCTGCCGTTACTGATTATTTTAGCCGCCTTCTTAGGTGAGGTAGGGCCACTCATTATTGCACTTATTATTGGCTTTACCTCTTGGCCGTGGGGTGCACGAGTGATGCGCTCACAAACCCTAGTACTGCGGCGCAAAGAATTTATTACCTCGGCTGAAGTGATGGGTGAAAGTAAATGGCGCATTATTGTTATTGAAATTATTCCGAACCTTATTTCATTGGTCGCCGGCATGTTTATTGGCACGGCACTTTACGCTATTGGTATGCAAGTCACGCTCGAATTTTTAGGCTTAGGCGATGCTTCCGTTGTGTCTTGGGGCACCATGCTTTACTGGGCTCAGGCAACCGCCGCTTTATATGTTGGCGCTTGGTGGGACTTTATTATTCCTGGTCTATTTGTCGCGACCGTTGGTGGTGGGCTTGCCTTGTTGAATATGTCTATTGATCAGGTTTCAAACCCGAAGCTAAGAACGGGCAGCTACATTAAAATTTGGAAGCGCATGAAGGCCGAAGTCGATGCAAAACGTAAGGTGGCGAAATCATGATTGACGTGAAGCAACCCTTGTTACAAATAAAGAATGTCTGTGTTGATTATGTGACCGATTCAGGCAATGCCCGAGCCTGCAATAATGTTTCATTTAATATTCACCCAGGTGAAACCGTTGGGCTCGCTGGCGAGTCTGGTTGTGGGAAAAGTACCTTAGCGTTTGCAATCTCCAATTTACATAGTGCGCCTGCATTAATCTCAGAAGGTGAGATTATTTTTGAAGATAGAGATGTCTTAAAAATGACTCAAGAGCAGTTGCGTAGTTTCCGTTGGAATGAAACCGCAATGGTGTTCCAAAGCGCTATGAATGCACTGAACCCGGTTATCACCATTGGTGCTCAACTGATAGATGTGGTTTTGGCTCATAAAAAAGTCACGAAAGCAGAAGCTTATGCAAAGGGTGAAGAGTTATTAAAAACAGTGGGGCTGCATCCGTCGAGAATGGAATCGTATCCTCATCAGTTAAGTGGCGGTATGCGCCAGCGTGTGGTAATCGCCATTGCACTCATTTTGCGACCCAAACTTATTATTATGGACGAACCAACAACAGCCTTAGATGTTGTTGTTGAACGGGACATAATGGATGAACTATTTGAGTTGAAAGATAAGTTTGGTTTTGCCATTTTGTTTATCAGCCACGATTTGGGGTTAATGGGTGAGATAGCCGATCGCATTGGCATTATGTACGCCGGTAAACTAGTTGAAATGGCTGTTGCTACCGATATTTTGGACAACCCTAAGCATCCTTATACCAAAGGTTTAGTAGGTTCTTTTCCGACTATACATGGACCGAAAATTCGCTTAGAGGGCATTCCAGGTAGTCCATTGAATTTACTTGAAACGCCGAAGGGTTGTTATTTCCAAGCGCGTTGTCAGTCTTGCCTTGATATTTGCATCGATCATCAACCTGACTTTAAAAAGCTCAAAAGTAATACTGAGCGTTATGTTGCTTGCCATGTTGTTGAAGAATTGGAGGCCAGCCTATGACCGCTGTAACTACTGAGACTGTTAAAGAAAAACCGAGTATCTATGTTGAAGACTTAGTCATAGATTTTGCATTAGACAGTGCCTTATTTAACAAACAATATATGCGCGCGGTAAATGAAGTCAGTTTTATTTTGAAGGCGGGCGAAGCGTTGGCCGTTGTTGGCGAGTCAGGTAGCGGTAAGAGCACCTGTGCTCGGGCACTGTGTCGCCTATATGAACCAACCAGTGGCAAAGTTTGGTTGCAAGATGTTGATATAAATGAAAAGAAGAATCAACTCAGTCAACGAGATTATGCCAAAGAAGTACAGATGATCTTTCAAGATCCATTTGGTTCGTTAAATACAGTGCATTCCATTCGGCATCATTTGGCGCGACCGCTTAAAATACATCATCCCGATTTAAAGTCTGATGAAATTGAACGCCGCGTGATTGAACTGATTGAGCGCGTAGGTTTATCACCCGCAAAGCAAACCGCCGATAAATACCCTCATGAACTTTCAGGTGGACAACGGCAGCGAGTGGCAATTGCTCGAGCGTTAGCCGTGGGGGCGAACTTCATTTTAGCCGATGAACCCATTTCCATGTTGGATGTCTCGATTCGCTTAGGCATTCTTAATTTAATGGAAGATATGAAGAAAGACGGTATTGGCTTTCTATATATCACTCATGACATAGCGACTGCGCGATATTTTGCTGAACGTACGGCGGTAATGTATGTCGGTCACATGGTGGAGTGGGGCAATAGCGATTCAGTGACACAAAATCCTCAACACCCTTATACGCAGCTACTTATTTCCGCAGTTCCTGAGCCAGGCATTCGTAAACATAGAAAAGAAATGGCTCGTAAAGCTGACATTCCGTTGTGGAAACCCGATAGCAAGGGTTGCCCATTCGCGGAGCGTTGTTTAAATGCAATAGATAAATGCAAGGTTTCTATGCCGCCGGTATCTCAATTAGCGGAAGATCACTTCGTGCGTTGTTATCTTTATTAGTTAGCGCAGAGCACTCGATTCACTGGTTAGAGAACTCAGCAGTAATAGATCATAGGTTTAGCGGCTTAACGTTGTCGTTTTAGGGTCTTTGGATTCGATCTTTTTAGTTTTCTTTTCGTGAAAATGTAAGCACTTAATGGGTTTAAGTGCCAAATAAAAAGGAAAGGTAATGAGAAATATAAAAATAAAAACGACATCGTTATTTACTTTGTCTATCGCCGCATTGGCTTTGAGTGGCTGTAAACCTGAAACGCCAGTATTTGATCCGGCAGAAAAGGGTTGGGAATTGGTCTTTGCGGATGAATTCGAGGGCAGCGTAATTGACGACAACAAATGGGCTTTTGAAGTTAATTGTTGGGGTGGTGGAAACAATGAAGAGCAATGCTATGTGGATGATCCTGATAACGCCTATGTCGACAATGGTGTATTAACTATCAAAGCAATTCGTGAAGAATTCACAGGGCCTATTTATAATCCTGACGATGCGGACTATGACCCAAATGAACTGAGCACTAAAGCGTTTACATCTGCGCGCTTACGTTCGGTTAGTCCTCTGGATTATTCAGACGGTCAGGTGAGTGGTTTTAACTTCAAGCACGATTGGAAGTATGGACGCTTTGAAATACGAGCAAAATTACCCGAAGGTCAGGGTACTTGGCCGGCTATTTGGATGCTACCAACCGATTGGGCGTTTGGTGGGTGGGCCATGTCAGGTGAAATAGACATTATGGAAGCGGTTAATCTTAAAGCAGATTATGTTGATGAAGAAAGCGGTGAGACCAAAGTCGAAAACCGCGTACATGGCACGCTGCATTATGGCCGAGCCTGGCCCGGTAATGTCTATACTGGCGTAGAATACGACTTTGATGATGCCTCTATTAATCCAGCGGATGACTTCCACATTTATTCTATTGAATGGGAAGAAGGCGCTATTCGCTGGTTCGTCGACAATCAACACTTTGCCACACAAACACAAGAAGGATGGTTCACTCACTACCAAGATGAAAATGGAGTATGGCAAAGCAGCGGTACTTCTGCCGCCCCTTTTGATCAAAACTTCCATCTAATTCTTAACCTAGCCATAGGTGGGGCATGGGCGGCGAACGTAAATGAGGGTGGTGTAGATGCAGCAATTAATGAAGCCGCCATGCAGGTTGATTATGTGCGTGTTTATCAGTGTGCTGAAGATGCATCGGGTATTGCCTGTGGTACAAAAGGAAAAGAAGGCAGTTATACCTTAGAAAGTGGTGTTGTCGAACCTGACTTACCAATCGCAGCGGACTTCGATGCCGATCCACTCGTTATTTTTGGGTCCAAGTTAGCGGGTGATTGGCAAATGGCGAAATGGGACGATGCTGATGGCGGTGATGAGTACCAATTAATCGATGGCGCTATCGACCTGCAGTTTAATAATACTGGGGTCATGTACCTTTATGGTGATCAAGGAAAAACATTCGATATGACGCCATACGGCGGTGGTGATTATCGCTTTAAGTTACGTTGGTTGGACGGTATGGCAACTGGCTTAACAGTTGGCTTTAGTGATACGAGCGGTGGTTTTGCCTACATTGTTTTAGATCAGCAATACTTCGGTGAACAGGGTGCAGATGGGTGGACCGACGTTTCCATTCCGGTTGCCGATATGCTACTTAACGCCCCCGGTTTTGATCTAAGCCAAATTGAAATACCTGGTAAGTTTGAACAAACCGGAGGTACCGACTTACACGTTCAGATCAAAGACTTAGAAATAACCAAAGGTGACTACATTCCTGTTGAAGTTAATCCTTTAGGTTACGAATTGGAATTGTTAACCGATGTGATTGGTGAGGGTTTTGATGCGTATCTCTACCAAGGTTATGGCGAGCCGAGTGATGATAACCTTTCTGTGGTTGATGGCGTTATGTCGGGTCGACATAACGGTGGGGGCAATATCTCTATTGGTTCTGTTTCCGGTGCGATGGATTTATCAGATTTTTCCGAAGGACAGCTTCATTTCGATTTACGTGTAATCGACCAAGGTAATGCAAGTGATATTCTTGTCAAGATGGATGGTGGTTGGCCAAACGTCGGCGATGTTGCTTTAAGTGAAACAAACACGGGCTTGCCGAGCGATGAACAGTGGTACTCGTATCATATTAATGTTGCGGATTTCGTGAATAACAATAACCGTCTTGATGGTAGTGGGGTATTTAGCCTTGCACAGGTAATTAACCCCTTTGTGATTGAGGCCTTTGCGGGTGGTGATCTACAAGTCGATGTACGGAATGTTCGCTTTACTCGACCACTGAACCTATTGAGCTCTGAAATCGCAACCGACTTCGATGCTTATCTATATCACGGCTATAATGAAGCAGCGACGGATACGATCAGTGTGCTAGACGGAGTGCTAAATGGCACTCATGAAGCAGGCGGTAATATTTCTATTGGTGCTGCTAGTGGCACGATTGATATCAGCAGTTTAGCAAATGCCAATGTGGTATTTGATCTACGCATTGTCGATCAAGGCACGGCTACCGATGTACTGATTAAAATCGACAGTGGTTGGCCAAATGTTGGTGATGTTGCTTTAAGTGAGACAAGCCAGGGCTTGCCTGTAAATTCTGACTGGGTCAGTTATGCCATACCGGTTAGTGACTTTTTGGCCAATAACAACCGTCTAGATGGGAGTGGTGTTTTAAATTTAAACGCGGTAATCAATGCTTTTGTTGTTGAAGCATTTAACGGTGGGTATCTTCAAGTAGAAGTACGTCATGTTAGTTATCAGTTTTAGCTAGCATTGCTGAATAATCTCACACCGAGTAAATATTTTCGGTGTGAGATTTAACTTGGGAACTTGATAAAAATTTTAAAAATTATCAAGCGCTTCAAGAAGCATCGACTCAAGAATCGGGACGGGTGGTTTGCCAAATTCAGCTCAAATACCACTACACTATATTTGAATGTGAATAAATTGACGAGCGATCGAATGATAACCTCAGAGTAGGGTGTTGAATCGATGGCTAAAGTGACGCGAGTTATAGTTTATAAAATTTAGTATTCTTGAGGAAATATCATGTCAACGCAAAAAGAGCATTCCCAACTAACTACTCCTTCGGAGAATAGCGCGGAGATTCAGGGGCAATTTTGTCAATATCGAGGTCAGCGTTTTTACAAGATTGATAATTACCATGAAATGCCAAATTTCTTTATCTCGGTGGTGAGTGCCTACGATCACTGGCTATTTATATCTAGTAATGGCGGCTTAACCGCCGGACGTCAGAATTCAGAACGTTCTTTTTTCCCTTATTATACAGAAGACAAAATATCAGATATGGCTCACTGTACTGGGCCGCTGACATTGATAAAAGAAAGCACTAGCCTTTGGCAGCCATTCCAGGCACATAGTTTGACGCAGAATTTTGACCATCGAGCACTCTACAAAAATACACTCGGCGATCAGTTGTTTTTTAGTGAAACCAACGACGGTCTAACCTTTGAATATGGCTGGTCCTTTAGTGATGCCTTTGGCATGGTGCGTACCGTGACCTTAAGCAATAGCAGTAGCAAAACTCGGTCGTTATCTATTCTCGATGGTTTGCAAAATATTGTACCAGCCAATATCACTACCGAATTGCAGAACAATAACAGCGTACTGCTAGATGCCTACAAATCGGCAGACTGTTATCAAGGCAATGTCGCTGCTTATTATTTGAGTTCTCGTTTAACTGACTTAGCCGAGCCAGCGGAGAGTTTATTGTCGAATAGTGTTTGGCACAGTGTTTCAGGTCATGAATTTAAACCGACAGTTAGCCTCAGTAGTGATGCCCCAAAACAGTTTGTGCAAGGCCAAGCGATAGATAACGCTTCTCGGCAACGCGGTCAACGTGGCAGTTACTTCATGACTGGGGATGTCATACTAGAACCGGGTCAGCAAGTAGAGTGGATTCAAGTTTGTGAAGTTACGCAAGACGCACCCGCCATCAAAAATCTTGCAGAGATGTTAGCGACAAAAAATCTTTATAGCCTAGTTAACGAAGATATCGTTGCCGGTTCAAACTATTTAAAAGCTTTCTTAGCCAAAACGGATGGTTTACAAACCACTCAAGACGAACTCACGACGGTGCATCATCAAGCTAACGCCTTATTCAATATGATGCGAGGTGGTTTTTTCGAAGCGGGTTACAACATTGAAAAAAGCGATTTACAAAAATTTGTCGTGGTGCGGCAAAAAGCATTGGCCGATCATAGCTGGTGGGCAACAGTACCTGACACTTTAACAATTCTTGAGCTAGGTAAACTGAGTCAGCAATGTGAATCTGTCGATTTAAAACGCTTGGTCGCCGAGTATATGCCGATCAGCTTCAGTCGTCGTCATGGCGACCCGAGCCGGCCGTGGAATAAATTCTCTATTAACTTAAAAAATGACCAAGGCGAATCCATTAAGGATTACCAAGGTAACTGGCGTGACATTTTTCAAAACTGGGAACCGTTGGCATACACCTACCCTAAATTTTTACCTTCTATGATCAGCGCGTTTTTAAACGCAACCACCGTGGATGGTTATAACCCCTACCGGGTGACACGTAATGGCATTGAGTGGGAAGAGCCAGAGCCCGATAACCAATGGGCAAATATTGGTTACTGGAGTGACCACCAAATTATTTACTTATCAAAGTTATTAGAGTTGCAAGCACAAATGCAACCGAATTGGTTGGCTGAAAATTTTGCTCATAACCAATACAGCTTTGCCAATGTACCCTATCGCATTAAGCCTTTTGCACAATTAAAGCATGACCCTTACGACAGTATTCGTTTTGATGACGAGCTTAATAACTTAATTCAATCTCGTGTTAGAAACATAGGCACAGATGGCAAGCTATTGCTTAACCCGCAAGGGCAAGTTGTTCACACCAACCTTATCGAGAAACTGCTGACACTTTGGTTAGCGAAGCTAAGTAACTTTGTTCCCAATGGCGGCTTATGGATGAATACCCAACGACCAGAATGGAACGATGCGAATAACGCGCTGGTGGGCTGGGGGTTATCGATCGTTACCGTCAGTTATTTGCATAGACACCTGAAGTTTATGCGTGAAGCGCTTGCCTCAGTGAGTGGAGATGTCACGATCAGTCGCAGCGTGAAAACATGGTTTGATCAGGTTAAAGAGGTATTCGCATCGTTAGCAACGGTTAACGACGAAAAACGTTTGACTGTTATTGAGC
>NZ_JBKEGY010000037.1:0-25616 GCF_046710285.1 Reinekea sp. | reverse complement strand
TGCAGCCTTATTTTCAGCCTTACCGGAATCTTCAGGGCTCGCGTAATGGTGTGCCAGCCATGGGTCGTTTTCAGGGTCCCATTGGCTATAATCACAGCCGTTTAGGATGCCTGTTAATTGGTCGAGCTGCTGAAACTTAAAGTAAATACCATGTCCACCTTCAGGGGTGAGTAGCTCTGATGCATAACCAGGACTAACGGTGCATACGCTGTCAGCAAAGCTCAAAGCGCCTTTGAGTAAATTCAGGTGTCCGTGGTCTTCAAAATCATCTAAGTTAAAGAACTTTTCATGAATGCCGACGGTTTGTAACCATTTATCTGATGCGTGACCTTGGTATGCCGCGTTATGCAGAGACAATACCGAACGAGTATTAGCAAAAAACTCATCGTGTTTATAGTGTTCAGCTAAATAGAAAATAGCCAAAGCCGATTGCCAATCATTGCCATGTACAATATCTGGCTGCCAGCTAGCGTGTTTACACCAATACAGTGCTGATTTAGATAGCACGCCAAAGCGCTTGGCGTTGTCGTCAAAACCATGATTACCATCGTCATAGATGCCATTGCGAGCGAAGCTTTCAGGGTGTTCTATGGCTATCATGGGTATATCTTCATGCTCACCAGAACGGAAGCGAATCTTGCTGGAATAAAACTCACTGAGTTTTAACATCCTTAGTTCTGATGGCCATGCTTGCCAAGTTTCTTGAGTCTTCTGGTAAGCGGGCATAACAATACGTACATCATGTCCCGCAGCCAACAAGGCTTTTGGGAGAGCATAAGCCACATCGGCTAGCCCTCCTGTTTTGACGAGGCCTTCAACTTCTGATGCGATGAACAGAATTTTAAGCGGGCGGTTATTCGAAACCAACGCGAGCTCCTTTCGGGATGACAATTGTGCCGTTAGGCGAAATATGAAACCGTGACCGGTCGAAATCTGCGTCTTCGCCAATGATAGTGCCCGGGGCGATAGTCACATCTTTATCGATTATAGCATTACGTATGCGGCAATTACGCCCTACGTCGGTATTACCCATAAGAACAGAATCATCAATGTAGGTGTGACTGTGAATATGCGTATTATATCCTAAAATTGAATGATGCACGGTGCTACCAGAAACAATTGAACCAGCAGAAACAATTGAACTAATGGCATGGCCCATGCGGTCTTCTAAGTCGTGAACAAACTTAGCTGGCGGTACAGCCGGGTGGTAGCTGCGCATTGGCCAATGTTTGTTGTACAGGTCTATCGGTGGGGTGATTTCTAATAAATCCATATTAGCTTCATAGAGTGAATCTATGGTGCCAACGTCTCGCCAATACCCGTTAGTGCCATCTGGCTCGCCACGAATGTGGTTAGTAGAAAAGTCATAAACATAGACATCGCCGCTAGGCTGCAGTTTTGGAATAATGTTGTGGCCAAAATCATGCAAAGAGTCGATATCTTCGGCATCTTCCTTGAGTGAACTTACCAAAGTAGATGAATCGAACACATAGTTGCCCATTGAAGCCAGAACATAACCAGGCCGCCCAGGAATTGTTTTGGCGTTTTCTTTCGGTTTTTCTTGGAAGCCAATCATTCGGTTGTGTTCATCAATCTCAATTATCCCGAATTGATCTGCTTGATCCACCGGTACGGGAATAGCAGCAATAGTTAATTTTGCATTGTCATGACTGCGGTGAAAATCAATCATTTGACGAACATCCATCTTATAGATGTGATCTCCACCAAAAACGCATACTATTTCGGGGTCTAAGCCCTCAATAAGCGAAACGTTTTGATAAATTGCATCGGCCGTGCCTTGATACCAGTGCTTTCCCATTTGCATTTGCGCCGGAATGCTATCGATAAAACGGTTGGTCAAACCAGAAATTTGCCAGCGACGACTCATATGTTTATTTAAAGAGTGAGACTTAAATTGCGTCAACACAAATATTTGCAATAAGTCTGAGTTGACGAAGTTGTTTAGAACAAAATCGATAATACGATAGTTACCGCCGAATGGAACCGCAGGTTTTGCGCGAACAGAAGTTAAAGGTGCAAGTCTCGTACCTTCACCGCCCGCTAGAATCATAGAAAGAATACCAGCCATTTAAATTCCCTATTTAAAGTTGGACATTAATTAAACCGAACCTTACTACCACCGCACTTTATGATGCAGTGGATATAAAAAATTATTAAGACAAATACACTGTTGTCCCATAGTTTAGATGCGTCCCATTGCTTGGAATTCGGGTGTTTGAAACATGGATGTTTCAATCAAGCCCCCATGGATGGGTTTATGGGGGCCGAAATTTCAAGCTGTGGGCTGCTGAACCTTACGTAAGCTGTGAGATTTTTTGATCCAATCATTCTAAAACTTTTTTGCTAAAGAGCCATTTAGACGTTAGTAGTTTCGTTACTCGATTCCATGTTAGGTAAATGATTTAATTCACTAAAAAAGACATCTGAATCCCACGGATCATCGCGCTTTAACTCAAACATAACTGCCAATGCAACTAAGATTAGGACAATGGCCAAAAAAATAAAAAGTCGAATATTCATAACACTTTAACTATAGCTTCGTTAACATTTAGGATACGCAACATAGAGATTGTTTCAAAGTGATATTTCTGATCAATCAAGGTTAACATTGCATGGCAAGTTAATAGCTGCGCCTAATCAAACATTTACTAATAAACGATGTTTAGCAATGGGTTAATTCTGTTATTATACACGCCGTAAAATTACTGACAGAAGGTTAAGTGAATGACCAAAAAAATGGTTTCCGCATTGATAGTCAGCCTAGGGCTTAGTGTTTCGGGTTTTGCGGCCGATGTCGTCTATCAAGCATCAGTAAAAGAAATAACTGCCCATGCTTTATTTGATCAGCAAATTGAGCAAAGTGGCCTAATTACAGTAAAACCGGAAGTTTTCAGTGAAGCGAAAGGTGATATCCAAGCCCTTGAACAGTGTTTGTGGTCGGTGCTTGTGACACTAGATGCAGGCCAAGCAAACTTTTCTGCAGGTAAAATGATCTGCATTGGCCCAGAACAGGAAGTATTAGAAACCATTCCTATGGGTGAAGTTGCCTTACAGGGTCAGTGTGCTGACACTAGCTGTAGTGTTTACAATGTCACAGTAGATAGCTTAGTGACCATGTCATTGACGGCGCCAATAGAGTTTACTGTTCAACCTCGAAACGAGCGACAATAACAAATCAAGCTCTCATGGACGGGTTTACGGCGACCGGAATTTTAAGCCGTAGGCCGTTGAACCCTGCGTAAACGGTGAGATATTTATAGGGCAGCAGTAATTAGTCATAGGATTGTTTCTTTTTCCAGCTGTCTTCCTCTATGACCATTTCACCTACTTGGCCTGCGAGTCTCTCTGCATTTTTCTTAGAAAAGTCTTCTCTTGACGATCGCCAGTCCTCGATAAGCTTGTTTAAACTATTTCGAAGAACTAAATTTTGTTGTTGAAACTGTTCTTGGTGTTTTGACTCTTCAATTGTGCTTAAAGCTTTTTGGTAAGCATTTTTTGCCTCACGGAACTTGTTTTGTTGCAAAAATGATTTGGCGCTGAGCTCAAAAAACTCGATTGCCGTTTCATCTAGCTTTACGTCAATCTGGGTAAGCATTTTTTCAGCATGGGGTTTATTTAGGCGGCCCGTTTGGTAGTTTCCGCGAACAAATTGAGACAGGGATTTGAGTAAACCTCGATAAACGCTGGTTTGGTCTGCTGAGAGAAGGGTAGTTTGCCCCGTTATAGGGTGTGTTTTTACTCGCTCTCGTTCAGCGGCTAACTCGGATATCTCATCTTTTATGAGGTCATCTTTCTCAGGAAGCAAGGCCGCTTGAGATTTTAGATTTTGTAAAATAGCCTGGTATAAAAAGTCACGTAGCTCAGTAGATAAGTAGCTAGGCGGCAATGAACGAAGCAAATTATTGAGTCGCTTTTTCTGCATGGCAAGCGTTCGCGTGCGATGGTTTTTGGCTTCAAGAGCCTTGTGACGTGCTTGAGATACCATCATGGCAATGATAATTGCTGAAAAAACAGCAATGATTAAGACTGCAATGATGGTTGTCGTACTATTCATGCGCAAGCTAAACTCATTATACTAATACATAAGAGTTTAGCGGCTGCGCTCATAAAAAGTGAACAGCGAATGGTAAAAAAACGAGTTATTTCTTTAAAAACAAAAAATTAGCCGTTAACAACGTTCAAAGCAGGCGTTTCCGATGCTTCGCTGGCCGTATCTGCGTCATCACTGGCACCATTTTGAGATAAATCGATCATTTGTTGGCGAATTGCATCCAGTGACAGTCTAAGAGATTCTTCTTCAGCGACCAATTTAATATGCTTTTCAGAGATTTTAGAGCCTTCGATCACTTTTAGCTTAGCTTCGTCCCATTGATCGGCATCGAGTAGTGCTTTCACTGATTCTTTCAATTCTGACAGTGATTCGGTTTCTACTAATTTTTCAAGAACAGAATCTAATTTTGCATTGAGTTTCAGCATTTCTTTAGCGGCGTTCGCCATCTGCTCTCCTAGTGTTTTATAATTCATATTAATCTCTCGATAGGTTGGCTGATTAATGAAAGTTAACTGTACATTTATACAGTTGTTATGGCAAGCTCAAATATATATTTCAACCTCAGTTCATACCGCAATAGTTACTCAACACTTAAAAAGCGAGAATATTATCGAATGGCAAACAACTTGAGAAACTTACTCACCGTTAGATTGGCACTGTGGGCTTGGTTATTGGCTGAAGCGGGCCTTTTATATTGGATAATCGGTGACTTAACATGGGCGGTTGCAAGCATGTTGTTGCTTCGCTTTGTCGCCATTGGGGCTTTGTCTGCTTACACCAGTTTTTACTTGAACTCACAGGTTTTAAATACTAAGCAGTGGTTGCTGTTATGGCTTGGTGAGTGGTGGGCTTTTGTATTGTTGTTTATGGGTTTGCAGTTGTTACCAAAAAACTGGCACGAGACAGATATCCCGGTGGGGCAAAAGCACGTGATTTTAGTGCATGGTTTTTTTTGTAATGCCGGTATGTGGTCACCTTTAGCTCGTCGATTAGAGCGGCGTGGCTATACCACTTCGTTCGTCGAAATGACCGCCTTGTTTGGATCTCTCAATGTCTTAGCTGATAATTTAAATACAGAGCTTAAACAGGTTGAGCAGGAGAGGCCCTCTGTCGACATCAGTGTTGTTGCCTTTAGTATGGGTGGATTAGCCGCTCGATATTGTTTGGCGAACCTAAGCACTAATCCATTTCGGCTGATAACCGTACATTCTCCGCATAAAGGCACTTTATTGGCAGGTTACATTGAAAAGCTTGGTTCAAGAAGTGCTAAGCAAATGGCCCCAGGCTGCGACTGGCTGCAAAGCCTAGAAATAGCAGAAGCTCAGTTAGTAGATCGACCATTCACCGCAATTTGGTCAACAAATGACACCATCGTGATGCCAGCGAATAACGCTTGCTATGGTCATAAGACAATTGAAGAGGTTGGTAAGGGGCATTTGTTTGCCGTTGTCGACTGGCAATTACACCAGTGCATATTTACCGAGCTTGGCTAAAAATGTCGTAAAAGATACGACATTTTTAATAGGATTGTGCCATTCTTGGTACATGAACAATGATAATTTCCACATTAAAATCCAACAGCAGATGCGAACCTTTACGCCAACGTTGATGCATACCGAGCTAAAACATGCAGCCGTATTGATCCCTGTTGTATTGCAACCTGAGCCCGCAATTTTGCTGACGGTTCGTGCTGCACATTTAAAGAGCCATCCCGGAGACGTTTCTTTTCCGGGCGGCATGGTCGAGTGTTACGACAACGGCATAGAAGATGCTGCGCTTAGAGAGACACACGAAGAAATTAACTTAACGCCAAATCAATTTCACATCCATGGTCGTTTGTCGACGGCATTGTCAAAAAATGGCGTATTGGTTCACCCTGTTTTAGCGACGTTAAACGACGCAACAAACAGCATTGCCAACCCTGATGAAATTGCCGATATCTTCAGTGTGCCATGGCAATTTTTTGCACAAACAACACCCGAACTAATCCCATTCGAAAGACACGGTATTGCTATCCAGGTACCACACTTTCATTACCAAGGAAGACATATTTGGGGTTTGACAGCAATGATCTTGCTGGAGTTTATTAATTTAATGGAAGGAACCGAATGGCCATTGCCGCCCTTTACTGAGTCAGAAAAATATAGGCGCTAGTCGTTATGACAAGGCTATGCTAAAATTTGTTGACGAAAGGAACTTGGCATTGGCTGTATTTATACTATGCAAAATAACCGCATGATGGTTATGGTCGCTTCTCTAGAGCGCCATTTAGAAACCGAACGAAAAATTATCTATGAAGCCATTGTTGGCCAAAGCGGAATCCCTGTTGGGTTGTCGTTTCCCTCGATGCCTGCAAATTATTTGTTAAAATTAAACAATCAATGCCTAAACGATGCCGATTATCTATTTATACTCATTGGTAAAGAATATGGCCCTATCACCGAAAAAGGCACTAGTAACCTACATCAAGTTTATGCAACTGCTCAAGCAATGCGTAAACCCATCGTTAGTTTTGTCTATAACGGTAGTCGTACAATAGAAACCGATCAGTTTGATCAAAAAAGGCGCGAAGGTTTTATTAGCTCATTAAAAACCGGGTCAATTTTTTATTGGTCCAATGGCGATGAGTTACGTGATGCCGTAGAGCGTGGTTTGGAGCTCGCTCAAGAAAACCATCCATCGGTTGGCTGGGTGAAAATCGATCAGATGACAAACACGTCAGACTCAAAACGAGTAGATCACGATATTATTGGCAAGCTCAAATCTCAAATAGATCAATTAAAGCGACGTATTGAAAAAGTAGCGCACAGTTCCTCAGGACCCTCTCTTGATTTTGACGTCGAAGCTGGCCCATGGCTAGCCAAATTTAACTGTAATGCCTTCCGAGAAGGCCGTTTAAAACAGTTTTCAGGTGAGTTGAACTACGATATTAGAGATGTATTTGATTGGCTTTCAGCTGCACTATTATCACCTATTACGGAAGCTCGAATTCAAACACTACTCGCTGGAAAACTACAGGCAGATGTTTTGATAGAGGCTAAGAAACAATGGAAGGGCAGTCACGCTGTCTCTGATGTCAAAATTGGCCAAGATAGTCTCGATGCATTAAAAAAACGTTTAAGGCTTATCGGAGCAATAGATTTCGATGGTAATGGCCGTTGGCGCCTAACCCAAGCAGCTGAAACCCTAGCCTTAATGCAGCAAGGGCGTCGATAATCAAAGTAGCTAGAACTTCACTGGCGACCGATATTTCAGAAGCGGTCCATTGCTTGGAATTCGGGTGTTTGAAACATGGATGTTTCAATCAAGCCCCATGGAGGGGTTTATGGCGACCGAAATTTCAAGCGATGGGCCGCTGAACCTAGCCTAAACTGTGAGATATTTATAGGACAACAGCGGCTAGAACATAGCCTTGCGTGGCTCACAAGCAAAGCTCACGCTAATAGCACCATTGCCTAAGCTAGAGGCAGCAGTTTGGCTCATCATAGAGTGAACTAACTTACCGCCTTTTTCTTTTACATCGGCATGAAAATCATCAAAACCCTGTAAAATTCTCAGTTGTGATAATGAACCAGCAAAGCTGATATTGACAATGTGATTGGTTAATTTTGAATGACTTAATTGCTCGTATAAAAAATCAAAAAAATTTATATGCCGGTCTTTTGAGTCGATCATGCGGCCGATGGTGACTTCATCGGGGTGAAAGTACAGGATTGGATGTTTTCCGGAGATTTTTAACTTTTTTAATTCTAACCAAGATAAACGAAAAGGTGAGCGAACTAATTCAGGGTGCTTTAACCCAGGCAGCATAAAGGTTTTAATATTGGTTTTAAACTCATCAAGATGTTGTTTCACTTGATCTGCATTTTGTGCTTTTTCATGACGTAAGCGTAGTGCTTCATATAAACTGACGCCATAGCCAGTCAGTATTTGACGCGATTCAACGACTCGAACTTTAAAAGGTAAAAATATACTGGCTTGGGCACGTAGTTGTTTGATTTCATGATGAAATTCGAACAGTGCTTCACGGACAATATGTAAGCAGGAACTAAAACTTTCATCGGGCGCCAAAATAATTAAATGATCAAACTCGTAAATAAGTTTATCGCAAATGACATCAATAAAAGCCTGACGTGAGATGCCTATTTTTTCACTAAATACTGGTTGTGGTTCAGCATAAAACTGTGAAAGTTCAGATATAGTGCGGTTTGAGACCTTTACCCCTTGAGCGCTTGAGACTTCAACTGGCAGAACAGTAACTTTGTAGTTAGCTAGCATTGATGCAGGAAGGTCACAACTGGCAGTTACAACAAAGCCAACGTTTTTCATAAAGGTCCAAGTCAGTTTAGTTTTTTAATGCGAACTTTAATCATACCACTAACTTGTTAGAAGTGTGAATGACGCTTATTAACGGTTAATCCGTCAATTTCTCTTTATATTCACAAAGGTCTTCTATGATGCAGCTGCCGCATTTTGGCTTACGGGCGACGCAAGTATAGCGACCGTGCAAGATCAACCAATGGTGGGCATCAAGTAAAAATTCCTCCGGAACCAGCCGAACGAGGCGCTTTTCAACTTCAATGACATTTTTGCCTGGTGCGATTTTGGTGCGGTTACTGACTCTGAAAATATGCGTATCAACGGCCATGGTAGGCTGACCAAAGGCTGTATTTAAGACCACATTGGCCGTTTTACGGCCCACTCCGGGCAACGCTTCTAGGGCTTCTCGAGATTCAGGTACTTCACTGTTGTGCAATTCTATAAGCATTTTACAGAGCTTATTGACGTTTTCTGCTTTGGTGTTGAACAGGCCTATTGTCTTAATGTAGTCTTTTAAGCCATCGACGCCTAAAGCGTAAATAGCTTCAGGTGTATTGGCAACGGGATAAAGCCGATCGGTGGCTTTGTTGACCCCTTTGTCTGTTGACTGTGCAGATAGCACCACGGCAACAAGTAACTCAAACGGAGAGTTGTAATTCAACTCGGTTTTAGGGCTTGGGTTTTGCTCCCTAAAACGCGTGAATATTTCGGTGCGAATGGCTTTATTCATGGTTAGGCTATGGTTCCAGTCACCCGTACTCGCTTGCTACCGGCGGTAATTTTTTCTGCGTTGGCTAAACGTTTTTGCTCTTGTTTGTCATCTATTAAGTTTTTAACCGCGATAATTAAGCCAAGACCCACAAAGGCACCCGGCGGCAGTACAGCAAATAAGAAATCAACATAGTTTGGAAACAAAACGACTTGCCAATCACGTGCGGCTTCGCCAAAAATGAGGTGCATGTTAGTAAAAAGCGTACCTTGGCCAATAATTTCACGCAAAGCGCCAAGTACTAATAAAACTGCTAGAAAACCTAAAGACATAAACACACCATCTAATAGCGACGGAAGTAAGGCGTTTTTGCGGGCAAAGGCTTCTGCGCGGCCAAGTATTGTGCAGTTGGTGACAATCAACGGAATGAAAATCCCCAGCACCTGATACAACTCATAGGTATAAGCCTGCATGAGTAATTCTGCGCAGGTTGTGAAAGAAGCGATAATCATGACGAAGGCGGGAAGCCGAATGGCATCGGGCACGTAATTACGAATCAAGGATACCGCTACGTTAGAGCCAACTAAAACCACCATGGTAGCAAGACCAAGGCCAAGCGCGTTGACGACTGTGCCAGTGACCGCTAAAAGAGGGCATAAACCAAGAATCTGAACTAAGGCAGCGTTATTAGACCATAGGCCATTACTTGCAATGGTTTTAACAGACGTAGTCACGCGTTAGCCTCCTCAGTAGTTACTTTGGGTGTTAGTAGTAGGCTTTGTTGCTGCTCGAAGAAAAGCAATGCTTTATAGACCGCTTTAACAATAGCACGAGGGGTAATAGTCGCCCCAGTCATTTGATCAAAAGCACCACCGTCTTTCTTCACTTTCCAGCCAGTTTCCATGGGGTTCATTAAGCTAGATTGATCAAAGTTGAGTATCCATTGTGATTTTTCAAGTTCAATTTGGTCGCCAAGTCCGGGAGTTTCTTTGTGTTTCGTCACACGAACACCGGTAATAATGCCTTGGTTCGTCATGCCGACAATTAAGCGAATACCTTCTGTGTAACCATCGGGCGCGATAACAGGCAATATAATACTTTCAACTTGGTTATGTTCGTTGACGACTTGGTAGAACACTTGTTCAGGTTCAACATTCAGCAGTAAGGTGTTTTCTATGCCAGCAGCTTGAAACGGTTGAGCGCTGTCTAAAATATCATCGGCCTGAGTCTCTGGTGGTAATAAGGACAATAACAACCTTGCTTCGAATGCTTTTTCATTTATCACAATAGCCGGTGCCGTCATAGTTTGTGTAACAGCAATAATACCCGCTGTAAATAAGGCAAAGATGGCTAAGCCGATAGACGCTTTACGAATAGACTGCGCCATAGTGACGGTGTTTGTATCGTTATCGGCATCATTCATTTTTTGAATCCTTTAACTGCTGTTTTGTGGCCGTAAACGCGTGGCCGAGTGTAGTGGTCAATCAGTGGGGCCGCAAAGTTCATCAATAAAATGGCGAAAGCCGTGGCATCGGGGTAGTTACCCCAAGTGCGTATCAAATATATTAAAATACCAATTCCAGCGCCAAATATTAACTTACCTTTATTACTGGTCGCGGCAGAGACTGGGTCGGTGGCAATAAAAAATGCCGCCAACATGGTTGAACCTGCCAGCAAATGTAAGGTAAATGGCACTTTCAGGTCAGCATCAGTACTGAATAAGACTGCCATTAGCGCAAGCGCACCTAATAGCGAGAGCGGAATATGCCAAGTGATGATCTTTTTGTACCATAATAAAATACCGCCCAATAAAAAGGCGATGTTAACAGGTGTCCAACCGCTGGCACCCCAGTTCTCAAATAATGGGCTTGTATAGACTTCTTCCGAGGTTAGTCGCTCTATATTAAGCTTGTAGTAGTCGAGTGGAGTGGCGCCAGTAAAGCCATCTATTTGATCAGCGGCAAAGCCAAAAATTATGGTTAAGCTGTCAAACAAGCCGCTTGGGTTATCAATATCAGCCCAACGAGTGGTCATAAAAACCGGTAATGAAATAAGCACCAT
Organism: Reinekea sp.; assembly: GCF_046710285.1. Taxonomy (GTDB): domain Bacteria; phylum Pseudomonadota; class Gammaproteobacteria; order Pseudomonadales; family Natronospirillaceae; genus Reinekea. The sequence continues at coordinate 14,454 of NZ_JBKEGY010000037.1, read as the reverse complement.
GGCGTACGCCACCATGGCCGGGTTAAAAGGGTTTTGCCCTAAGCCACCAAAAAGATGCTTACCAAACAGCACGGCAATAGCACCCGCAATGACAGTCAACCACCAAGGTGCAAGTGGCGGTAAAGCAACTGCTAAAAGGGCAGCGGTAACAATAATCGAGCCGTCTTTTAAGAAGAACATAATTGGTCGCTTGCGAAGCCATAAGACTAACGCTTCAACGGTCAAGGTGGTGATAAGCAATAATACTAAGTTGATGGCATAGCCGACGCTAAAGTAATAAATTAAACAAAGTATGCCGGGAATTAAGGCAGCAAACACCGTCATCATTACTTTGCTGACGCTGTTTTGGCCAATGGTGTGTGGTGATGAAATTGGCATCATTATTCCGTTTCCTTCGGGGTGGCATCGGCTTTTGCTTTCCGCTTTGCGGCTGAACGTTCTAAGGCTGCTTTTATTGGGTCGTCACTTGGGTCTTTTGCTGCAACGGTTGCGCCTGAATCAGTTGCTTCTTGCTGAGCTTGCTTTGCCGCTAACGCTTTAGCTGCGGCTTCTGCTCGTGCTTTTCGGCGTACTTCTTTTTCAGTTTTTTCACGTTCAAGGCGTTCTTGACGTGCTTCAAAGCGCATTCGAGCACGTTCACTTTGCGCGTTGTCAGCTGCTTCTTGACGCAGCTCACCTTTGGCGTAGCGGTAGTAATGCACCAAAGGAATTCGGCTGGGGCAAACGTATGCGCAAGCGCCACATTCTATGCAATCGTTCAAGTTATGCAGTTCCGCCGCATCGAGTTCGCGATTTTTAGCTGCCCAAAGCATCTGTTGTGGTAATAGCCCGACTGGGCAGGCTTGCTCGCACATTCCACAGCGGATACATGGGTTATCCAGCATGGGTGCTGGTAATTCTTTAGCCGTAGGTGCCAATAAGCAGTTGGTGGTTTTTAGCAGGGGCGCTTCAATGTTTGGTAGGGCAAAGCCCATCATTGGGCCTCCCATAATAATACGGTCGGCTTCTTTTAGGTTTGTTTCAGCATGCTCCAAAACCGTTTTCATGCTGGTGCCAATCAATACTTCATAGTTACCTGGCTTTTTAACGGCTTTGCCCGTTACGGTGGTAATGCGAGAGATTAATGGCTCATCGAACACGACCGTTCTATACAGTTGGTATAGAGTGCCCACGTTTTGGCACAGCACACCCAAATCACTAGGTAAGCCGCCGTGCGGGACTTCTTCACCGGTGGTCAATTGAATGAGTTGTCGCTCTCCGCCAGAAGGGTATTTAGTAGGTACAACCGCAATGGCAATTTCAAAAGCCAAGGTATTGGCGGCAGCTTCTAAGGCACTTATGGCTTCGGGTTTGTTGTCTTCAATACCAATGATGATGGTTTGGGCATCGAGCAACCATTTTGATATTTGCGCACCTTTTAAGATTTCCACTGCGCGTTCTTGCATTAAGCGGTCATCAGAGGTGATGTAAGGTTCGCACTCAGCTGCGTTTATCAGCAGGGTATGTATGGGGGTGTGCTTATTACGGTATTTAACATCGGTTGGGAAGCCTGCGCCACCCATGCCAGCAATACCGCCTTCGCGAACTCGAACGAGTATTTCTTCTTTTGTTTTTCCTTGCCAATTCGGCCACGGCTCTTGGTCACGCCATGCATCTTGGCCGTCGGCTTCAAGGTGAATGGCTAAGCGCGGCAAATCTGACTCATGGGCAAAACAATGGTCTGCAATGCCCAGAATACGACCAGAGGTTGGTGCGTGAATATTGGCTGAAATACCCGGTTGTGCCTTGGCAATTACTTGGCCTTTGCGAACCGTATCTCCCGCTTGAACAATAGGAATGGCTTCTGTACCAATGTGCATGCTCAATGGTAGCCAAAGCTGCGCCGGCACTGGAATAGCTTCTATTGCCGTTTGGTTCGATTCTAACTTGTGTTGTTCTGGGTGAATGCCCCCTGGAATTGACCAAACACTGCTGCGAGCAATAATTGCTGATTGACTCATGCGGCTTCACCTTTTTTACTCGAAGGAGTTGGTTTGTCGGTCGCGATAATCTCAGCCAAGCTAAGGGGTTTATCGACATGCCAGTTGTTCGGCGTAACGGCGACTGGCACCATATCAATACAATCGACCGGGCAGGGTTCAACACATAAATCGCAGCCGGTGCATTCACTTTCGATGACGGAGTGCATTTGCTTCGCGGCACCTAAAATGGCATCAACCGGACAAGCTTGAATACACTTTGTACAGCCTATGCATTCAGCTTCGCGGATAACGGCGATCATTTTCGTTTTTTCGACACCGTGTTCGGCATCGAGCGGCATTGGCTCTACATCGAGTAAATCGGCTAAGGCCTGAATAGTTGATTCACCGCCGGGAGGACATTTATTGATATCTTCGCCATTGGCAATGCCTTCGGCGTATGGGCGACAGCCAGGATGACCACATTGACCGCACTGTGTTTGTGGCAATATATTATCAATCTCATCAACAATGGGGTTGCCTTCAGGCTTAAAGCGCACAGCAGCAAAGCCGAGTAATGCTCCGAAAATAGCGGCTAAAATGAGTAAGGTTACAACAGCTGTTATCATGATTAACCGGCCACCAATCCAGCAAAGCCCATAAAGGCGAGAGACATAATGCCAGCAGATATTAATCCGATGGCCGCGCCTTTAAATGGTTTCGGCACATCTGCAAGGTTAATGCGCTCACGCATGGCAGCAAACAAGACCAATACCAAAGAAAAGCCCAGAGCAGCCCCAAAACCATATAAAAAGCTTTCGATTAAAGAATTTTGCTTACTGATGTTGAGTAACGCGACACCCAGTACAGCGCAGTTAGTGGTAATAAGCGGTAAAAAAATACCTAACACACGGTACAACAAAGGGCTGGTTTTACGCACCAACATTTCCGTAAACTGCACCATAAAGGCAATCACTAAAATAAAGCTGATGGTTTTTAAATAGATTAAGCCAAGCGGCTCAAGTAAATAGGTATACACCACGTAACTGGCAACACTCGAAAGCGTCAACACAAAAGTTGTAGCCGCCGACATACCCACCGCCGTCTCAAGCTTGTTCGACACCCCCATAAAAGGGCATAAACCAAGAAACTGCACCAGCACGAAGTTGTTAACCAACACCGTACCGACCAACAGAAGAATATAATCACTCATTAGGGCATGTTACGCGTAAAAATACGGGCGCTATTATCGTAATAATTGTTATATCAAACAAGAGGTAAATGCAGGTGTTTTTATGGTATTTTGGAATATGAGGCTTGAAAAGCAGAACGGCTGCCCCGAGGGGCAGTCCGCGAGTTAAAAGCTGCAAGCTGCAAGTAGGGTCAAAAGATGGAAATAGCTGCAAGCCGTTGACCTTGTTTTGACTTTACCCGCAGCCCAAAGCCCGCAGCCTAAAACCGCCCTTAAGAAACCTTCGTTCCTGGCGCTATTTCTTCATCACCTTCCATTATCCACAACCCTTCGCCTTCACTTGCGGCTAGTACCATGCCTTCGCTTATGCCGAAGCGCATTTTTCTTGGCTTTAGGTTATAAACCAGTACAACGTTTTTGCCGACTAGGTCTTTTGGCTGGTAATGACTTTTTATGCCAGAGAATACTTGGCGTGTTTCGCCGTTGCCGACATCTAATTGCAGTTGCAGTAGCTTATCGGCGCCTTCAACGTGATCGGCGGCGGTGACTTTTGCGATGCGTAGGTCTATTTTGGCGAAATCATCGAATTCTATGGTGCCGTCAGTACTGGCTGGCTTGTCGGCTTTCTTTTGTTGCTGTTTTGGCTCTACCTTTTTCTCTGCGACCGCTTTTACTTCGGGCTTCTTGCCGGTTTCAATGGCGGCGTCTTCTTTGCTGGCTTCGATAAGTTGCTCTATTTGAGTCATTTCGATGCGCGTGAGTAACGGCTTGAATTTATTGATGCTGTGTTCGGTCAGCACAGTAGTACGGTCTGTGAAGTTAAGTGTTTCAACATTCAAAAAGGTGCAAACCTTGCTGTTTAGGTCTGGCAATATTGGCCCTAGGTAAATCGCAATGATGCGGAATAGGTGAATGCCCATTGAACAAACATCGAGTACCTCTTGATCTTTGCCTTCTTCTTTCGCCATCGACCAAGGCGCTTTGGCCTGAATATATTCATTGGCGCGGTCAGCAAGGGCAATGGTTTCACGCACGGCTTTGCTGTATTCACGCTTTTCATATAAGTCGGCAATGGTACTGCCGGCGGCAATAAACTCTTTTAGCATTTCTGGCTCAGCAATATTAGCTGAAAGTTGCCCGCCGGCTTTCTTCACAAAGCCCGCACAACGGCTAGCAATGTTAACGACTTTGTTGACTAAATCGGTATTGACGCGTTGAGCAAAATCTTCAAGATTTAAATCTATATCTTCAACACCCGAGCCGAGTTTTGCTGCATAGTAATAACGCAGGTATTCTGGGTTTAAAAATTTCAAATAGCTTTGCGCCATAATGAAGGTACCGCGCGATTTGGACATTTTCTCACCATTGACGGTGACATAACCATGCGCAAAAACACCATCAGGAGTCTTGAAGTTGGCACTTGATAGCGTTGCTGGCCAAAATAGAGCGTGAAAGTTTATGATGTCTTTACCAATAAAATGGTACAGCTCGGCCTTGGCGTCTTTGGCCCAAAAATCGTCAAACTCCAACCCTTCGGTGCGATCACAAAGGTTTTTAAAACTGGCCATGTAGCCAATTGGGGCATCTAGCCAAACGTAAAAGTACTTGCCGGTGGTACCGGGAATTTCGAAACCAAAGTAGGGTGCATCACGGCTGATATCCCATGCTTTCAAACCAGAATCTAGCCACTCTGAAAGTTTGTTGGCGACGCTGTCTTGCAAAGTGCCAGAGCGTGTCCATTTTTGCAGAAAGTCTTGGAATTGAGGTAAGTCAAAAAAATAGTGCTCTGAATCTTTTTCAATGGGCGTCGCACCCGAATAAGCAGATTTAGGGTTAATTAGCTCGTTTGGTTCGTATGTAGCACTACAGACTTCACAGGCATCACCATACTGGTCTTCAGCCTTACATTTTGGACAAGTACCTTTCACGAAACGATCAGCAAGGAACATCTCTTTGACCGGGTCATATAGCTGGCGTATGGTCTTGACTTTAATGTGACCATTTTCTTTTAAACGCCCATAAATCAGTTCAGAAAGCTCTTTGTTTTCTGGTGAGTGAGTGCTGTAGTAGTTGTCATGCCCAATCAAAAAGCCTTGAGAATCGGCAACATGGTCGGCGTGCATCTTTTCTATCCACTGCTCAGCCGTCATGCCTTCTTTTTCTGCACGTAACATAACCGCAGTGCCATGGGTGTCATCGGCACACACGTAATAGCATGTATTTCCCATACTCTTTTGAAACCGCACCCAAATGTCAGTTTGAATTTGTTCCATCATATGACCAAGGTGAAGCTGACCGTTGGCATAGGGAAGGGCGCTGGTGACTAGAATATTGCGTGAATCGCTCATGGGTTTGTGCTGTCCTATTAGTTAAGGATGAAAAAAATCCGAAATGATGGGTTTTTTAAGCCGAAGTGCTGATTCTACTGAATTTCAAAGCAATGACAATGTTGACTCACCTTAAACCGCCCTGAGTTGTTCTTGCATTCGAACGGTTTACCCTTATATAGGAAGGTAAATTGGTTGTTTGGGTATTAAACATGGAAAACGTAAAGCGTATTATTGCCGTAGCGTCAGGCAAAGGCGGCGTCGGTAAAAGTACCACCGCTGTGAACTTAGCCTTGGCGTTGAAATCACAAGGCCATAACGTTGGCTTGCTAGATGCTGATATTTACGGCCCTTCAGTCGGTTTAATGTTAGGCGTAGCTGAAGGCACTAAGCCGAAGGTTCAAAAGGAAAACTTCTTTGAACCCGTGATGGCGCATGGCTTACAAACCATGTCGATGGCCTACTTAGTGACCGATAAAACCCCCATGGTATGGCGTGGCCCAATGGCCTCTGGCGCGCTACAGCAAATTCTGACCCAAACTCGCTGGGATAATTTAGATTACTTAGTCATTGATATGCCACCCGGCACCGGTGATATTCAATTAACACTTGCCCAAAAAGCTAAAGTTGATGGTGCAGTCATCGTCACCACCCCGCAAGATTTAGCCTTGCTAGATGCCAAGAAGGGCATCGAGATGTTCCAAAAAGTCAAAGTACCGGTCCTGGGTATCGTAGAAAACATGGCCATACACATTTGTAGTAACTGTGGCCACGAAGAACACATATTCGGAGAGCAAGGCGGCCAAAAACTAGCCAACGAATACGGCGCAACCCTGTTAGGCCAACTCCCACTAGACATAGCCATTCGAACCGAAACCGACAACGGCATACCAACCGTAGTTGCCAGTTCAAACTCTAAAAACCGCGATTACTACCTAGAAATAGCCAGCAATGTTGTCAGCGAACTAGAAAATACAGAAGACGACCAAGGCCCAGTTATTACCTTTAGTTGAGGCAAGGGAGAGCTGCAAGTTTATAGCTGCAAGTAAGGGCAAAAGTAAAATATTGTTTTTGGCTTCGGGCTTCGGGCTTCGGGCTTCGGGCTTCGGGTAAGGTCAAAACATAAAGATAAGCCACTTTAGGCTAGGCCTTGGGTGAGGGTTTGAATTTAAAAGTGAATGACTGTTTGAGCGAAGCGAGTTGTTATGAACGGCTTAAATTCATACCGGAGCGCAAGGACGGGTTTGACGGTAACTGTTAGTAAGGGCAGCTGCCTCTTTCTTTTGACCTTACTAGCAGCTTGAAGCTTGCAGCTCGCGGATGCCCAATGGGCACCGTTCTTCTCCACCCTTACTTGCAGCCCGCAGCTAAGAACTAATCGGCAAGTCGATCTCAAAATTGTGACCAAGTTTGAATGTCGCCATCCATTTCCCTGTTACCATTACGGCGTTGAATATTTTCGCACCATTCAAGGATGTCTGGTGTTCGTTAAGGGATGATCATGAATTTAAACTCTGTGCTGCAGTGCCAGTTCGGTGGCCGAACTTTTTTTGTTAAGCGTTATGCGGGCTATGAAAAGCTTTCCACTCCATTTCAATTTGAAATAACACTTGATCGAGCAGACTTCCTTTTTGTTGCGTCTGAACTTATGGGGCAGAGTGCGACACTGGTGTTTACGAACGCACTTGGTGATCATCGATATGTGACGGGTCAAATAACTCATTCCACATACGACTTAAATGATTGCACCCTTACACTGAAACCCATTCTTGCATTGGGTGCTCACTATTCTAATACGCGCTTATTCTTAGGCAAGTCACGTCGAGAAATCATTGATCAACTATTGCAAGAGCTAGGCTATGGGGCAGATCAAATTCATTGGTTGGGAAATAGTTCTGAAACAGAATTAGAACCGTCTGTTTTGCAAGCACAAGAGGCTCAGTTAAGTTTTTTTCAGCGTCTATTAGCTGAACTTAATTGTTTCTTTTGGTTTGCTAGTGATGGCCATGATGAGCAAATATACATTGCCAATAGTCTGGTAGAAACCCAGTTTTTGGCGAATATTATTGGTGATGAGCAGCAACGCAAAGCAGTGATGAATGGTGTTGATTCTCCGTTAATAGCTCAATGGGATCATAACGAAACTAACGATGACGATGTTAAAGAAACCTGGCAACTCTCGGGTTGTTGGCCCACCTTAGCGGTGGGTTATAGTCTTACCGTACCACTTGAGTGGCGAGAAAATCGAGATAACGATGCGCTTACCGTGACGACGCTACAGCACCGAGGCGAAGCATACGAAGGGCGGTCTCCACAATTAGGATTACAACTGAACGTTAGTGCTTTACTCATTCGTCGTAGATCAAATTACACGCCCACTAAACCCGAGCTTCCCAGTTTTCCATCTATTTTTCCCGCAACAATAGAAAGTAACTTCGATTATGCTCAGATAGATGAGCAAGGTCGCTACCAACTGCGTATGGAATTTTCACATAATAATACTGAGCAACTTGCCCATGGCATGGCTAGCCCAGCGATTGAACGTATGGTGCCATTCGCACAGGCGAATACCGCGCTGCCAACTGGGTGGCACTTCCCGTTAATAGATCAAAGTAGGGTGTTAGTCAGCCTTCTCAATAACGACCCGAATAGACTTTGTGTGTTAGGTTTTGCACCACAGCAAACTCAGCAAGGTCCGGTTACTCAGAAAAACAGCAGTCAATACCGTATTGTGACACCCGCTAAAAATGAGCTTTGTTTCGACGATGCACTGCCTTCCGTTTTATTGCAAAGTCTTGATGGTCAAGTGTCGTTTGAGATGAATGCCGAAGAAGCACAGCACTACATCTCATTGGCATCACAATACGGCATGATAAAACTTTCATCAAAAGCACTTCAGCAATGGGTTGCGCAAACTAATTACAATCAACAATCCGCAGGCGATCACCATTTAAAGGCCGAACACGCAATACACTTCGAAAGTGAAAGTACTCAACAATGGCAGGCTGAAAACGTAGGTGCTTTGCAGGCAAGAAAAGATATTGGTCAATCAGCTAAAGGTGAGATATCTGTAAAAACTAATCAAGGGAAAATTCATATTCAAAGTGAACAAACCTCTACGGTTAGTAGCCAGGCAAGCCAAGTAGTAAAAATAAACCAAGGTAGTTACGGGATACAAGCAAGTAACGATATTCAAATAAAAGGAACAGGGCAGGGCGATATAACCCTAACCAACGGCACAGGCGGTTTTAAAATTGATGGTCAAGGAAATATAAAATTATTTGGCAGCCAAATTACCATAGATGGTTCATCAGGTAGCGTTAATTTTAGTGGTGATGTCGCCTATGACATTGGTGGCGAAAATCAACCCGAAAGCCTGAATGAGGTAGACTTATCTACGCTGGATGATCTTGAGCCACTAGTCAGCGATAAAACACCAGCCATACGCCATATTTCATGGCAAAAAGAATTCATAAAACTGAGCCAAGCTGTCGATATCCGTATATCGGTGCAAGGATTTGACGATAACTCAGTAATTCAACTAGAAATTGAACAGATTAACCCAGATGGAACATTCCAAAAATTGGAAGTAGTAGAGCAGAGTATTGAGCTTGGATTTGGTATCAATAATATTTTATGGCGTGCTCCAAAAGCTTTAAGTGAAACCCAGAGTTACACTGAACACGACAATATTTCTCCTTATTATCTAAGAGTTCGAGCCGTACGCGACAACATTATATCCAATTGGTCTGAGTATTTACAAATTAATATGGATGTAAAAGTACAACTTAATACCGATACCGGCGAGCAGTTAAACGATGGATCAGTTGCGTGGTTAAACTCTGCCGATGGCGAGCATCATCAAACCGTAATACAAGACGGACAAGCAAACTTCATTAATGTAGCAAGCGGGCCTTATCGTTTGTCACTGGAAAAACATTTACACAAATAGGTAAGGATACCTTTAGCGTGAGTACTCAAACACAAATCTTTCAATCTAAAAGCATACATCAAGGTCTACCTTCTAGCCAAACCGAACGCGCTGACATGATAGTCGAGCAAGCGAAGCTAGCCGATGTGTTTTATGTGCCAAACATGAATGCATTAATGGCGGTTAGCCAGTCTGAACTAGACCAAATAGTATCGATATCTGATCAGTACAATGACCTTATCCGTGAATTAATAGATGCACAGAATCAATTCAGTAAAAATCCAAACGATAAAGCCGCCAAAAATAAAGTTGATGCTGTTAAAGCAAAGGTTGATAAGTCAATTTCATCGGTTATGTCAGGTTCTGGATTAGACGATACAGCATGGATGGAAATACATCGCATCCATAGCAGTCGAGATATCTACTATGCCCCCGGTAAAATTATAAACCTTCAAGATCCCAATAAATCAAGAAACTTCTACTTTCTTGTCGATGATAACGTTAGCCCAGATGATGTGGCTAGGCTAAAAAATGAAGACGGCACTTTAAACGATAATGCATTCAAAGATGCGTTTTCGCAGGCCGTTGCCAATATTAAGTTAGAAATAATATCAGAATCAGGACAGTTTTCGACTAAGCATTTAGCAGGAGCATTTTCTCCAATATTGGCAGAGCTGTTTGAGGAAAAATTAGAAAGCTTAGATGATTATATAACTACTCTGAATGAAACGTTAAAAATAAGTTGGCGTCAACATGATGCTAAGAAAAAAAAGGTAGTAGAGCTGTTAGAAAGCGACCCGTTAGTACTTCAAGACTTTGGGCATGCACAGAAATTGTGTGGAGAGTTGTGGGAGGCTGATAGCCCGATGCGAGGGCGTAATTATAATGATTTATCTGGTAGCAATAGTAATGAAGCCAAATCTAGATTAGTCGATAAAATTCGACGAAAGCAAACACCGCCAGCTTACTACGATGCAAGTGCTTCTGCGAACCTAATGCGCTGGAAATCTGGGTTAGGTATAACCGGTGAATTTGATTTAAAAAAAGGTGTTTTGGCTGGTGAAGTTAAAGCTGAAATGGATGTGGCGTTAGCTGAAGGTAAGTTAACGGGGTCTGTCTACTTCCCCCATGATCGAGGTTTTCACGTAAAACCTAATGTACCAGTAATAAGACGTAGTTCAAAATGGGCTGAGTTTACCAATGGTATACCAGAGCGTTTGCACTTTGACGTTAACTCTGAGTTTCTATTTCTTGAAGATATTGTCGAACTCGCCAGCGTGCTGTCTCATTTTGGCATCCTTAAAAAATTACTTACCAATGATCGCTATAAGCTTTCAATTATCGGCCATGCAAGTCTAACTGGTTCCAAGCAATATAATGAAAAAATCAGCGCAAGAAGAGCGCAAATGGTTTATGGCCTTTTAACCCGTAACGCCAAAATTTGGCTAAATTCATTTAATCAAAAACATTGGAATGATCATCATCGTGAATATATGAGAAAAGCGATTACCAACCATTCTAATATCAATTTAAATTCTTCCCTAAGTTCAGATGAAGCTTTAATTCATGCGTATTTTTCATACTGTGAACGATATTTAGCACGCGTAAAACTCATTTTGCCATTATTAATACCACAAGAGTTCGCACAACAATACATGGTAGCACTGGGCGAAAGTACGCCCTTGATAAATACAGAAAGTGAAACTCGACTAAACCGCAGAGTAGAGTTTGTATTGCTTGAACTAGTAGAAACCGTAGCTAAAAATGAAACGGAGGCATTAGACTTAGGACGTTTTCGCTTACAACTCGAAGGCCAAGTTGGCGGCTGGGCAGGATTGACTGTAGGTTTAGCTGCAAAACTGGAATTGAACTCACAAAAGGGGCAACTCACGATAGGTCGAAATCCAGCTAGCGCCAGTGCAAACGCATCAGCTTTTGCGGGCGCGAAAGTAGAGGCTGGTTTGACAGGCAGTTTAGATTGGAGCCAGCCGGAGAAAACCACACCAGATTTTAATACTTTGGGTTCGGTAGGGTATATGCTTAGTGGGTACGCGGGGATTGGTGGTGAGGCGGACTTTACGATAGGGTTTGATCGAGATATTCAACGTTTTCTAGTTAGAGTCAAATCGTCATTGTGTGTTGGTTACGGCGCTGGTGGGCAAATAGAGTTTACTGTTGATGCGAAAAACGTCTGGTCCTTTATTAAGTTGGTTCATGAGCAGTTACTGAAAGTGGATTTTAGTTTTGTCGATATATTTGCGAAGGATGCTTATAACCATTTCATTGCATGGTCTTATGAGTTAATTAAGAACGGTTATTATTTTCAAGGCAATACAATGAAAATAGGGCTTGAGGCAGCAAACCTAGCTGTGAACATATTTGTCGACACAAAAAACATCGTAGATGACTTTATCGATGCTAATGATTCATTCGAAGATATAGATAAGTTAATCAATAGTTTGGAGCAAAGCTCTGTTGAAATATCTCTGGCGCCTCCTGAAGTAAAAGGCCGGATTTTATTTGTGTTAGTTAATTCACCAGCACATCTCCTTAAGGAGCTGAGTATTTCAGGCTTTGCTGAAAAGAGAGAACGAGCCGTTTTACATTTATTGCAGGTTGGAGTCAGAACAGTTCGTGAATTTCAAGAGGTGCTAGAACACATGCACGGTAAGTCAGTGAATGGTCGAAGCGAAAGCAAGAAATGCGATGACGCTGCACTAGCGCAACAAAAGCTAGTTGACTTCCTTAGTGATAGTGAGGACGAAAGATGGCTTAGAAAATGGTGGAATGGATTAGATAATCCGTCTAATTGCGGATGCCTTAATCCAGAGTTAAATCAAAATCCTTTAAGTGGCTAGAGGGGTAAAGCTACGAGTAAAGGCTTGCATGGTAAACGTAGCTTATATTTTTAAAATAATATTTACTCTCGGTTTTTTTTATCATGGTTTATTGAGCAGCGAAATCCATTGTTCCAATATTTTGGGCTATCAGCTAGTCTCCTGAATACTAAGTTTGATTGCCAGTTTGAGTTTGCTCTTCCAAAGCCACGTGATACTTTATTGTAACTCCACTCATGTTCATCTATAGGGCCGGTTGGATTCAGTTCAGGGGAAATCTCATAATATAAACCATGATACCAATCTCTTACCCATTCATTTGCATTGCCTGTCATATTGTATATGCCAAGTGGGTTGGACGGATATATTCCAGGAGGATCAATGCGGCCTGAAGCGCCTGAATTCCCCGTATATGGACGGTAATTACGCCCAGGTTCAAGCTCACCATTGTCAGTAGCAAATCTAACTGCTTTGCCTCGACTGCGAGCAGCGTATTCCCATTGCGCTTCAGTAGGCAAGTCAATTGGCAAATCCGTAATATCCGCTAACCACTTGCAGTAACCTTCTGCATCATACCAATTAACTCCTACGTAGATTGCACTACTTGGCGTGTAGCTACCAGTATCACCTCTGCGTTTTGGTTGTATCAGCGGAAGATTCTTCGCTCTTGAATAAACATCATACTCGCCAAGCGTCGTCTCAAATTTATTAATATAAAACCCAGTTAACGTCACCTTATGAATTGGATAGCAAGAATCGCTACACCCAGGAAACGGTTTCCGAAAACTCTGCCGACCATCCTCCATCGTTACCCATTCGCCCTCAGGGTCAGACTCAGGAACCTCATAACCAATATTCCCCATCATAAAGCTGCCACCCTCAACAAAAACCATATTATCGAGAGTGCGTTGTATTAAGGCTTCAACTTCAGCGGAGTGTTTCGGGTTAGATTGGCAGCCAGTTAAGGTTAAAAAAATAATAGATTTAAGTAGGCTGGCTTTATTTAGGTGGCAAATCATTCACATTGCATCCATGCTGAAAATATCAATTGAGCTTATCAAAAATTTGGTGTGTTGAGGTCATAGTTTTTGAGTACTACATCGCAGATTAGAAAAATGGAAGGGAGCACCTAGATCTCACTATGGCTAATAGTTATAGATACCGAATGTTGCTGTCCAGTGAGCAGCGAAATCCATTGTTCCAATATTTTGGGCTATCAGCTAGTCTCCTGAATACTAGGTTTGATTGCCAGTTTGAGTTTGCTCTTCCAAAGCCACGTGATACTTTATTGTAACTCCACTCGTGTTCATCTATCGGCCCAGTAGGGTTCAGTTCAGGTGAAATTTCATAATACAATCCATGATACCAATCCCTAACCCACTCATTGGCATTGCCAGTCATATTGTAAATTCCGAGTGGGTTTGGGGGGTATTTCCCAGGAGGATCAATGAGTGCTGACGCACCGAACTGACTAGAATGGGGTCTATAATTTCGGCCTGGCTCAAGCTCTCCATTGTCAGTGGCAAACCTAACTGCTTTACCTCGACTGCGTGCTGCATATTCCCATTGAGCTTCAGTTGGTAAATTAAAAGGAAGCTGAGTTATCTCAGCAAGCCATTTGCAATAGTTATCAGCATCAAACCAATTTACACCAAGGTAAATAGCGCTGGAAGGTATGAAACCCTCTGGGTCACCTCTATACTTAGGATAAATCAAAGGTAGGCCATTCTCTTTCGAATAAACATCATACTCGCCAAGCGTCGTCTCAAATTTATTAATATAAAACCCAGTCAACGTCACCTTATGAGTTGGATAACAAGAATCGCTACACCCAGGAAACGGCTTCCGATAACTTTGCCGACCATCTTCCATCGTCACCCATTCGCCCTCAGGGTCAGACTCAGGAACCTCATAACCAATATTTCCCATCATAAAACTGCCACCCTCAACAAAAACCATGTTGTCGAGCGTACGTTGAATTAATGCTTCAACTTCAGCGGAGTGTTTCGGGTTAGATTGGCAGCCAGTTAACGTTAAAAAAATAGTAGATATAAGTAGGCTGGCTTTATTTAGGTGGCAAAACATTCACATTGCATCCATGCTGAAAATATCAATTGAGCTTATCAAAAATTTGGTGTGTTGAGGTCATAGTTTTTGAGTACTACATCGCAGATTAGAAAAATGGAAGGGAGCACCTAGATCTCACTAT
>NZ_JBKEGY010000036.1:0-26411 GCF_046710285.1 Reinekea sp. | reverse complement strand
CACATGGATGTGCTTGAACGACTTGTTAAAACAAACCCTTTGGGTGGCCCGTAACAACCCGTAGCTTAACTAGCGTTGGAATGGATAAATAGAACCCACACCTGTTATGCGTGTTAACTCGTCAAGCGCATTGCGGCTTTCTATCAGTAACTTAGGGTCGCCTAAATCTGCTTGTGTTAATCGATCTCGATAATAAGTATCGACCCACTGATTCAACTTGCCATATAAGGCATCGGTCAAAATAATACCTTGGTGCATGGCATTAAATTCGTGTTCGTTCAGTGCAATGCGTAATCGCAAGCATGCGGGTCCGCCACCATTTTGCATTGACTGTTTAAGGTCATAGACTTGGATTTGATTGATCGGGTTGCTGTCCATCGTGACTAGCTGATCTAAATATTCAGAAACGGCTGCAATTTCACGACACTCACCCGGTACGACTAAGGTCATGCTGCCATCAGCTTGACTCAATAGTTGGCTGTTAAATAGGTAAGATTTAACTGCAGCACTTAGGCTAACGGCAGAAGTTGGTACGCAAACAGGAATTAACGTGGTGCCAATGAGCTTGTCATCAAGTTCTTTGAGTATTCGGTCAGTGTCGACAAAAGCTTGTTCGTGGTAGAACAATACATTTTTATTGCCGACAGCAATAACATCGTTATGAAAAACACCGGCATCAATAATTTCAGGGCGCTGCTGTGCAAATACCGTATTCGCCTCATTTAAACCATGCAAGCGTGCTATTGCTTGGCTGGCTTCAAGAGTTTGCCGTGCTGGAAAGTCTTTAGGGGCTGGGTGCGATTCATTAAAGGCCTGTTGGCCATAAACAAAAAACTCAACACCAGGGCCGCCGTACTCTGAGCAGAACCGAGTATGGTTTGCTGCGCCTTCATCACCAAAGGCCGCCATGGCAGGCAGAGCGGGGTGGTGTGCGAAGTGTTTTTGATCGTTAAAAATAGCGCCCAACATGCGTGTTGTGGTTTCATGCTCTATTGAACGATGGAACTTTGCATTTAGGTTGGCAGCGGTGAAATGTACTTTGCCATCGGCCGTATCGCCACTGGGGGATATGGTACCCGCGTTCGCTGTCCACATGCACGAAGCAGAAGATATCGCACTTAAAATAGCAGGGTTTTCTTTGGCGACTTTTTCTAAAATTACCGCATCGGAACCACTGTAACCTAGGTTTTTGAGTGCCCAAATAGCTGGGCGCTCATGTGGTAAAAGAATACCTTGCTTGAAGCCCGCATCGGCCAAAGCTTTCATTTTTTTTAAGCCTTGCTTGGCGGCTTCTTTAGGATTTGAAGCGGCGGCGGTGTTCGACTTGGATGCGATGTTGCCATAAGACAACCCCGCATAGTTGTGGGTTGGCCCAACCAACCCGTCTAAATTAAGTTCAAATGATTTCATAACGTCATTCCTGGTGGTAATGCGCCAGGCTTAGTTATGTCTGCGCTTTCCATAGATGCAACTGGGTAAGAGCAATAATCTGCTGCATAGTAAGCACTTGCACGGTGGTTACCCGAAGCACCCACACCACCAAACGGCGCAGAAGAGCTAGCACCGGTCGTTGGCTTGTTCCAGTTAACAATGCCCGCACGTGATTCTTCTAAGAACCATTCATAACGCTCACGGCTATTGGTTAAAATTCCTGCTGACAAGCCGTAGCGCGTATTGTTAGCAATAGTTAAGGCTTGGTCGAAATCATCAAAACGATAAACTGACAATAGCGGACCAAAGTATTCTGTGTCAGGTACATCGGTTGCATCGGTTAAATCAATAATGGCCGGCGACAATAAAGCTGTACCTTCTTGCAGGCGCTTCATTTCTAATAAACTTTTACCGCCTTTCGCAATCAAGTTAGCTTGTGCGGCGAGTAGCTGGTCGGCTGCCTGTAATGAGACAACAGAACCCATATAAGGCTGATCGTCTAAATCGAAAGCACCGACTTTTAAAGCGGCCGTTGCAATTATTAACTTCTCTAAGAACGCATCGCCTTTAGCGCCATTTGGAATTAATAAACGACGAGCACAGGTACAACGTTGGCCAGCTGAGATAAAGGCAGAAAATAGAATATGGTGCAGTGCACCTTCTTCGTTTATATCGTTATCGATAATCAATGGGTTATTACCACCCATTTCTAACGCTAAAATTTTACCAGTATTCCCAGCGTAGTTTTTATGAATTATTTCGCCGGTGGTTGAAGAACCGGTGAAAAATAAGCCATCAATGCCAATGTGGTTAGCTAATGCAATCCCTGTTTCAGCAGCGCCTTGAACTAGGTTAATGACACCAGCAGGTAACCCGGCTTGTTGCCACAACTTAACTGTTTCTTCCGCCATTTTCGGCGCTTGTTCACTTGGCTTAAATACAACGGTATTGCCTGCAATTAGGGCAGGAACAATGTGGCCGTTTGGTAAGTGACCAGGAAAGTTATAAGGGCCAAATACACCCACAACGCCGTGAGGTTTATGACGAAGTACCGCCGCACCGTCTGGTAATTCAGTGGTCTTTGTACCGGTTCGCTCATGATAGGCGTTTATCGAAATTTCAATTTTACCGACCATCGCGCCAATTTCGGTACGAGACTCCCATAGCGGCTTGCCTGTTTCGCTGCCAATAACATGAGCGAGGCGCTCGGTGTTTTCTTTTAGTAAAGCGGCAAAACTACGGCAGATAGCAATTCGATCATCTAGGGTTGTTTTTTTCCATGACTTAAAAGCGTCGCGTGAGCTGTCTACTGCTTTATCAACATCTTCAGCGGTTGCTGAGTTGCCTTGCCAAACGGATGCTTGTGTAACAGGGTTTAGTGAATCAAATGCTTGGCCGTGTCCACTTTGCCATTGTCCATCAATATAAAGGCTTGAATCAGTCATTATCTTTCTCCGTTGGTCGCAAGGAAACAGCACGCACTTGGCTGCCATCTTGAACATTTAAAATTTCTGCTTGAGCTTTGCTCAGCCAAATACTGTCATCACCGGCCGCGCCTTTGCTGACGAGTACCACGCGATAATCTTCAAAAGCTCGGTTACTTACTAGTAGCAAACCATGCTTGTCGGCAAGATCAGGTGCGGGTGATTTATCTGAAATACCAACATTAAATAGTCGGCTTTTCTTCACTGCTCGTATGTCTTTTATCTTTGCCGAAACACTTGGGCCAGCATCAAAAATATCAACATAGTTGTTAAATTCGAAACCCTCTGACATGAGCATGGCTAAAGCAGGCTCTGTTTGTGGGTGTACCTTGCCAATTGTTTTTTGTGCATCTTCAGACAGCATCTGTACGTATATAGGGAACTTCGGCATGAGCTCTGCAATAAACGCTTTGTTGCCTAAGCCAGTCAAATAATCTGCATCAGAGAATTCCATTTGGAAAAAGTGTCGACCTAAGCTTTCCCAAAAGGGTGACTGGCCTTGGTCATCACTGTAGCCACGCATTTCTGCAATGATGCTGTCGCCAAACAGTTCGGGGAATTCAGCTAAAAACATATAGCGACTGCGAGATAACAGTTGACCGTTTTGGTTACCGCGATATTCAGGCATCAAGAACAAGGTCGCAATTTCTGAGCTGCCAGTTAAGTCATTACTTAAATACAGGGTGCGGGTCACTTTATGGACACCGATTTCTGTAGACGCATGAACAGATTTGCCAACATGGTAGTTATACCAAACTTCGTCGTGTCCGATGGCCGCTTCGAGAGCACAAATACCGGCCATTTTATTGGTGGTTTCGTCCATCAACGCAAACAAATATTGGCGATCATGTACCGGGCGTGATTTATCAAATGAGCTCAGCGAACGTTCTAATTTCGCTTGCATCTTTTGTTTATTATCTGGCAGCGAGGTCACGCCTACGCCAGAATTTTTGGCCAGAATAAAAAGGTTTTCTAAATCATCCGGTTGTACGGGGCGAATGTACATAGCAATAACTCCTTACAACGGTGAATATGAAATAGAGTCGCCTTCTTGCACATTAAGTGCTTCGGCTACCTCTAAAGGGATTCGAATGGTTTGACCAATACCATCGACAAGGGTGCCGATTGTGCAGCGGAAATCGCTCGCTGACTGGTTGCTGATCAAATATTTTAACCCGCCAATGACATTGGAAGGTTTTGCTTTTTTGCTTTTTAAGGTACGCATCGTATAGGTTTGGTGCAGCTCACCTGTTAATACAGGGCCGCCATCAAACGGGTCTATAAATTTTGATCGGTTAAAGCCTTCGCGATAAAGCAATTGGCAGGTGCGATTGGCTGCTTCGTGATTTTGGGCAATGGTTGCACGGGCAGCATCGGGCAGTAGGGGGACATATACCGGATGCTGTGGAATGAGTTCAGACATAAAGGTTTTTGATTTTACCGAACAATAATAATCGGCTGTTAAAAAATCTAAATCGAAAAAGTTACGGCCAACAGCATCCCAAAACGCGCATTCACCTTTCTCATTAAAGATGCCTTGTATCTCAACAATCAATTCAGGGTTAAAGCGTTCTTGTTGTGCAGCAATATAAAGTAACCGTGCGCGTGAAAGCAGTTCAAACGCTTCGGTTTCTTTTAGCTTTGGGTTTATCGAGAATGAACGCAGCAAGGTTTTGCCGGTGAGTTCATGAGATAAAAATAAGATGGGTACACGCGAGCTAATGTTTAAATGGTGAGATGCATGAATGACTTCATCTAACCGGTAGTTAAAAAATGGGTAACCATTACCAGCTTGGGTATCAATGCCGCAGGTACCATGTAATTCTTGCGTTTCGGTCTCTTCCAGAGCAAATAAAAATGATGCAGGGGTGTCTGAGTCGCCTCCACCACTGAATGCATCATCAGATTGGCTGATTTTTTCAGACAGCTTATCGCGGTCTTTTGGCAAGGTTGTTACCCGAGCGTCGGTTTCGTTTAACAACCGTTCTATGCTTGGTAGATCGACAAAGGTCGAAGGGCGAACAACTAACATAACCTATCCTCTATTCAATGGTCGCTAGTGAAAAGAAGGGCCGCTGAATCAGTGTGACACTCATTCGCGGCCCGAAAAAGAAGCTAGCCAATAGCCTTAGCTATTCAGCAGTTTCTCAATTGCCTTTTCAAAGCGAGCTAGGCCTTCATCAATATCGGCATCTGGGATAATTAAGCTTGGTGCAAAACGTACCACGTTTGGACCTGCAACGAGCATCATTAGGCCTTCCTCTAAAGCTGCGCCGACAAAGTCTTTAGCCTTGCCTGCCCAGTCGTCATTCAATTCAGCACCAATTAATAACCCCATGCCGCGAATGTCTTTAAATATGCCATGTTTTTCGTTGATCTTCACCAGTGCAGCTTTAATGCGCTCAGACTTAACGACAACCTCATCTAATACGCCATCGGCGGTGATGATGTTAAGTACGGCTAATGAAACAGCGCAAGCCAATGGATTGCCGCCGTAAGTTGAACCGTGTGTTCCAAAGGCTAAGCTACCAGCAACTTTATCGGTACAGATCATAGCGCCAATTGGGAAGCCGCCGCCCAGTGCTTTTGCTGTGGTTAAAATATCAGGCTCAACGCCATAGGCTTGGTATGCGTAGAGGTGACCCGTACGGCCTACACCGGTTTGAACTTCATCAAAAATTAACAGCGCGTCATGCTCATCACATAATTTACGTACGCCTTCTAGGTATTCTTGAGTAGCGGGTGTGATACCACCTTCGCCTTGAATCGGCTCAAGGATTACCGCCGCAGTACGATCAGAAATTTGCGCTTTCATTGCCGCTAAATCGTTATATGGAACGTGGCTGATACCACCTGGTGTAGGTTCAAAGCCTTCTTTGTATTTAGCTTGGCCGCCAACAGAGACGGTAAATAGGGTGCGACCATGGAAAGACTGTAGCGTAGAGATAATTTCGTGCTTATCAGGACCCGTGTTTAAGAAAGCATGACGACGGCCTAGTTTGAGAGCGGCTTCGTTGGCTTCTGCGCCTGAGTTGCAGAAAAATACTTTATCGGCAAAGGTGTTGTCGGTTATTTTTTGCGCTAACTCAATGGCAGGTTCGTTAGTCATCACGTTAGATAAATGCCAAAGCTTCTGGCCTTGAGTCGTTAACGCCTCAACAAGAGCAGGGTGCGCATGACCTAAAGCGCTGACGGCAATACCACCTGCGAAATCGATGTATTCGCGACCTTCTTGGTCCCAGATACGTGAACCTTCGCCTTTCACTGGAATTACTTTGCCAGGTACATAGTTAGGTACCATTACATCATCAAATTGCGCGCGGGTTATTTTAGTCATGTTTAGGTCTCTTGCTGTTGTGTTTTTTGTAGCACTCAAAACAAATGCTGATACGTCTATTCTATGAAAAAGTGCCGCTTTAGCATTACGGTTTCGCGACAGAGCCTTATAGGCTAATGCCGTCTAAGTGGTCATATATGAAAATAAGCGTCGCTATTTCTCAATTTGCATCTTTTGGTTAAGGCTACGGTCTTCGGACGGTGTTAAACCATATTGATTCCGATAGGCGGTCGAAAAGTGCGCGCCAGAGGAAAATCCGCAACTTAGGCCGATATCGGCAATACTTTCTGAGCAGCTAAATAATCGATTTCGTGCACGTTCTAAGCGAATTTGCAGATAATAGCGACTAGGTACCGCATTTAGGTGCTTTTTGAACAACCTTTCAAGCTGCCGACGACTGATTTTTACGTGAAAGGCAATGTCGTCGGTGGTTAAAGGTTCTTCAATGTTGTTTTCCATTAACTCCAATGCTTCACCAAGTTTCGGCTGTTCGGCGCGAGTACGTTCGCTGAGCACTTGTGGAATGCTGTCGGTCGGTAAGCCAAGTCGTTCATTTACGAAGTGTTTGGATATGGCTTCTGCGGTATCTGCACCAACAGTCTTGGCGATCCACATCAGCATTAAATCTAAGCTAGAGCTACCGCCACGGCTGGTTAAACGGTCGCGGTCTATGCAATATTGCTCGTTCGCGAGCATAATAGATTTATGTTCTTTCAACAGTTGCTCGTAGGAGATCCAATGCACCACACCACGATAACCGTTGAGTAAGCCAGCTTTGGCCAAAGTGTAACTGCCCGATGCAATGCCGCCTACGGCGCTATGCATGGCTTTGTCTATCATGAATTTTTCAAGGCCCGGTGTTGCAGGGTGGCGAGCAGGAGAGGATCCGCAAACAATCCAAAGATCTGCTGCTGGTGCATCGTTCAACGAATACAGAGTATCTATTCTATTGCCCAGACTAGAGAGGGTTTTATTTTCATCAAGCGCCACGGTAAAGGTTTCAAAGACTGTTTCGCCCATTAGTTCGTTGCACATCAATAGCGGTTCCATGGCTGAAACGTATGTCATTGAGGAATAACCCGGTAACAGAATAAAACCTAAGGTTTGGGACAAAACAGAGACTCCTTGACTATTCATATGTGCCTTTGCGAACTGCAATGGTCTGCTTCATGAGCCATTGGCCCTTGGCCAAGACGGATTCGATCGCGAGGCTGTTATTGTTGAGTATCAGTATATCGGCGTCAGCGCCTTTGATAATCTGACCTTTAGACGTTAACTGTAGCACTTTTGCTGGGTTTTGCGTGACCACTTTTAACGCTGTTTCAAGTTTGATTTGCTCAATTTGCACCGCGTCTTTGAATTCGGCATGCATGGATGTCATTGCGCCTACCTTCAAACTGACTAATTCACCTTTGCTATTAAAGTTAGGTAAGCTTGCGTGGCCATCGGTACTAAAGGTGATTCTATTCTCATCGGCGCCGGCCGCAATGGCCTGCTTCAAAGCATGAGCGCATTTAACTTCACCGCTGGCTAATATGTCAGGTGTGCTGCTGGCGGTAAAATCTATGTAACCCCCGAGCTGGTTAAACTTAACACCTTGTTCTAACAGCAATTCGCTTCGGTTGATGTGTGTTGGGTAAAACTGTTTAAGGGGGATATCAGATTTTTCGGCTACTTCAAACAGTCTATCTAAACGTTCATCACCTGGACCGACATGCACACTGACAATACCGGCTTTTTTAGCACACATGCCTCCTACGCGAGCTTCTGCAGCCACACTGGCCAATTCTCGCCAAGTTAATTGGCTGCCGCGATGATCGGCAATGGCTATTTCACCAATACCAATGCACTCATCAATGAGCATGATGTCTTTTTGTACTGAGCCGGTTAAGGTTTTAACTGGGTAATGGTAGTTGCCAGTATAAAAGTATGCGCTTAAGCCTTCTTCTTTTAGCCCTTTTACTTTTGCGACCAATTCTTCATGGCTGCGGCAAACGGCATCGGTACCTAAAGCGCCAGTTACCGTTGTGACCCCGCCAGCAATCGCATGAGATAAGTTCATTTCCGGCGTACGTGTGGCAAAACCGCCTTCACCGCCACCGCCGGTGACATGAGTTAAAGTATCGACAAAGCCAGGACACAAAATATGACCTTCAACATCGATAATTTCAACCTCAAAACTAGCCTCTAACACGATGGTATCAGCGATTTCACTGATACGCCCGTGGCTCACCAATACGTCTTTTAAGCCTAATGGGCTCGGTGCATAAACATTGGCATTACGGAATAAGATAAAAGACATGAGGAACCTACGGCTTGGGTGGCAAAGTAAGTAGATAATAACAGCACGAATGAATCTGCCAAGGCAAATTCAGTTTAGCGCCGCTATCTTGTAAGCCAGCAGGTTAAGCCTGTTACATCACTGCTGTCCCAACGTTGAGAAGCGGTCCATTGCTTGGAATTTGGGCTTAACTATATTTATCCACTATTTCTTTTAGGTCGCTGGCGTGTGCTCTATCGCTAAAAACACCACTTATGCCCCAAGAAAGTAACTTTTCTAATGTTTCAGTGTCGTTCACGGTGTAGCAATAAACGGGTAGGTGTGCAATTAGGTGTTTAGCGGTTTCTTGCTCTAGAAGGCCTTGGTTGCAATGAATGGTGGTGGCTTGAAGCTGCTTAGTTGTGTCAATTGCATCATCTGGGACGGCTTCATATAACACGCCAATCTTTAAGCTTTGGTTCAGGGTGCGCAAGTGCTCTAAGGCTTGTATAGAGAAGCTTGAAATCAATAGACGATCAAAAAGGTCAGAGGCTTGTGTCAACTCAGCCCAAATGTTGTCTACTTGGCGAACAATATCGAGGTCTGGATTAATTTTGATCTCTAAGTTTAAGTGCGCACCGGTTTGACGAATTAAACTGAGCATCTCATCGCAAAAAAGAATCGGCTCGCCGGTGAATTTTTCATCAAACCAAGCCCCAGCATCTATTTTTTGCAGTGCCGTTTTATTTAAGTCGGCGAGCTTGATATCGGGCTCACCAAATAGTCGACAATCAGGATCGTGCATCACAATCAATGACCCGTCACCTGCCATGGTGACATCGAGTTCAAGCCATTCGATACCCTGTTCAACGGCACTGCGAATGCTAGCGGCGGTGTTCTCGGGAGCTAAAGTGGGTAGGCCGCGATGACCGACCAATGCTGGCATAGGAGCAGAGCGCATAAGGTTTCCTTTCAAGGTTTTGCTGTCCAGTTTGAGTTTGTTTTTGAGGTGAGTACATGATCGCACCATTGGTTGTCGACCATGAGATAATTTTTGGCAATGCCTTCTTTTATGAAACCGAGTTTTTCAAGCACACGAGCGCTAGCACAATTCTCAGGGCGGTAATTGGCCATTAGGCGGTGTAAGTTTAATTCGTTGAAGGCGTAACCAATGGTGGCATCCAAGGCCTCGGTCATTATGCCTTTGCCTTGTTGGTCTTGGCCTATATTGTAACCTAGATACGCCGCTTGAAAGGCCCCTCTGACAATATTTGAAACCCCGATGCTGCCGATGACCTGATCTTCCTGCATTATCAAAAAACGACAATCTGTGTCTGCCGAGGTGTTTAAGCGCCAGTTTTCAAGCATTGCTTGGACCTGAGCAGCGGTATCGCGCATCGGGCCGCCGCTTTTACGAAGGTGTTCAGCGTTTGCTAGAAAATAATCAATAATTAGCTGATCTCTGACTTGTTTAAAGTCTACTAGGCGACAACCTTGTGTTAATAAAAAATCGGGCACGAAATAGGGTTTCCCTGAGTATGAACGATTAGTCTACACCGAGCCTCACACTAAAGTGGAGTAAGAAATAGGATAGGTTTCGCAAATATTTAGTATATGGGCCGCTATACCTTGCAGACTGAGGTGAGCTGAGGTGCTGTAAAAATAGGGCGTTCATTGGCATGGATGCTAATGACGAGCCCCCATGGACGGGTTTACGGCGTCCCTAGTTTTACAGTGCATCGGCGCAGGTAGCGTTATTTGATGCCGACTATAACTAGTGATGATGTGCATTTTCATCTGAATGTGGCATGTTTATGCTAACTAAACAGCGGCGAGAAACTAACTATGTGGAATACACCAGATTTATGCGATGATTTTCCAGAAGATGTCACCGTTTTACCCCCCATGTTCCAATCGTTCGGGGGCAAGGCCGCCTTTTGTGGCAAGGTCGTCACCGTAAAATGTTTTGAAGACAATTCGCGCGTTAAAGAGCTGGCCGCAACCGATGGCACCAACAGCGTAATGGTTGTCGATGGCGGCGCTTCAATGCGTGCAGCCTTGATTGGCGATTTAATTGCCGCCAACGCCATTAAAAATGGCTGGCAAGGTATTATCATTAGTGGCTGTTGCCGAGATGTTCATGAATTGCAAACCATGGATTTTGGTGTGTTTGCGCTCGCCGCTTTTCCAATTAAATCAAACCGTAAAGGGGCAGGTGAAACTAACGTTGAACTTGACATTGCCGGACGTAAAATTACCGCAGATATGTGGGTGTATGCCGACCAAACCGGAGTGGTTTTTGCCAACAAAGCGCTGCTTTAGCTAAGCGATCTTAACAAGACACCGCTGCCTTATAGTATAGAAGCGGCCTATTGCTTGGAATTCGGGTGTTTGAAACATGGATGTTTCAATCAAGCCCCCATGGACGGGTTTATGGCGACCGAAATTTCAAGCGATGGGCCGCTGAACCCCGCCTAAAGTCTGAGGTATTTATGGGGCAATAGTGATTACGAAACTCTTAACTAAGCACTCTCAACTCGACGTTGTGCCAAAATAACGCCGCAAATAATAAACCCTAAGCCCAAAAAACTTTGCCACTGCAGTGGCTCTTTTAAAATAGCCGAGATTAAAAACAAGCTGATAAACGGCGAAATGAAAATCAACGTGCCAATGCGCGCGCTGTTAGAGGTGTGCCTCAGCGCCAATTGCCAAAAAATAAAGGTAATGCCCATTTCAAATAAACCAACGTAAGTGATGGCCGCCAAGCTCTGCCATTGCCAATCTAAGTTGACGGTTGGCCATACTAAGAGCAGCAGCCCCAAGACCGGCACGCAAATTAAGAAATTGTGAAACAGCGAAATGATAGGGTCTTGAGCGTACTTAGTATTCAGTAACCAATAACCCGCCCACAGCAATGTAGACAGTAGTGCCAGTGCAAGGCCTATGATATCTAAGCTGCCGGTCACATTTTTACCTGCGATAGAAATAATCACTACACCGGTATAACCCAAGATTAGCCCGATCCAATCGTTGCGACTGAGCTTATGCCCAAGCACTGGCACGCTGAGTAACGACAAGGTTATGGCCCAAGTGTAATTGACTGGCTGTGCCACTTGTGCGGGTAGCCGGTCATATGCTTCAAATAAAATAAGATAGTAAAAAATTGGATTGATGAGACCAAGCGCCGTAGAACGCAGTCTTAAAGTTTTTAAGCCAGCAAGTGCTAAGCCAAATTTCTTTTGCTGTAATAACACCAGCGAGATAAGAACCAAGGAAACAATAGATGCCCCGAACAGCAGAACGATGGGGGAGGCATAGCTCAAGGCAATTTTAAATGCGGTAGCAACGGTGGACCAAAGCAAAACAGCCGTTAATCCAAAGGCAACGGCTTTCGTTTCAGATGACTGATTTTTAAACATAATTTAGAACAACACTTCTACGAACCAACCTCCTGAGAGCTTATCGACATTAACTGTATTGTCCAACCATTTCCATGTCAGCATCCAACCAATATTGACGCCTTTTGAGTTGGTTTTAAAATTCATTGTGGTTTGAAGGTAGTCTTCTGAGCGAAAGGTCCGGTCGGTACAGTCACTGCATAGGTTTATAATATCTGCTTCAAAGGGTTTTGCATCTACGTAGTAAACATGGTTTTCTAAAGTGAAATCTCGATTTTTCCAGAGTCGAACACCCATCCCAACCCCCGTTGTACTGTAACTAGCGGAACTGTTTTTTACGCGACTATTAGAGGTACCGATGCCTAGAGTGTCTTCACCTGAAAAAGCCACAAACCCTAAGCGATTGTCAGCCCAAATGCCTACACCTAAGCGGCCACTGCTGATGGCGGTGCTGTTAAAGGTTGCGCTGTCGTTGCCATCCCATGTGTAAGATAGGCTTACGTCAAAATCGGGGCCGGAATCTTTTTTGGGTTTGGCAATGTCGGCGGCTGGCTCTGGGGGTGGTTTAACTGCTGGTTTAGCATCTTTACGTTGTACTTGAATGCTCGAAACATTGTTTGCGGCAACAATATCAAAATAAAATTCACCGTCCGCGGTAGAGGTATAGCGTCCGTCTTGGTATTGGTCGCGTTGTCGGCCTTCAAAATCTATATAAATAGCCCGAACATTGACGATATTTGTGTAGTTTTCTGACAACTTTGTCATTAAATCGCGCTTGGCTTGGTCGGTAATGCGATTCCAACAGGTGGCTCGGCGGGCTTCATCTAAGCATTGGCCAGTGTAAGCTCCTGAAATAGATTGTTCAGTGCCGATCAGGCTACTTAAGTCATTTGTTCTGTTGCTTTGCCAGCTGGTTGTTACTTCACAAATAGTTTTAGAGTGACCACTTTTTCGGCGGGTCTGCTGCTGATCAATAAGCTCAAGTTGCTCTTGAGGGTCATCTGCCGCAGCAGATTCATCAAACTGCAGTAGTGCCTCTTCACGCGCTTGGTTAAAGGCTTGAGCACAGGCGAGATCGGCTAAACTATCCTCGTTGCTGGCTTTGACAATCGTAGAAAAGCTGCTTTCTTGTGCAAATGTGATGCTGGTCACGCTTAGGTAAAGCGGTATTGCTAGCAGTAATATACGATAGAGTGAAACGGTTGGGTTCATGTAGGGAGTTCCTTAGCCAATCTGAATGCATAGAGTATCAAACAAAACTTAACCTAAGCTGAGTGCCAGATGTCCTTAATGTAAAAAATTTTCAAAAAGGTGAAAAATCAGCTAGATTTTAGTTTAGAAGTAGGATGTCGAGTGATATAGGTCAACTTATATTTTTGTAGTTTTATTACAATTTGCCTCGTTAAAGGTAAAAAGAGTTTTTTGAACGAAATTGAGGTATCAGTGTCGCTTAAAGCACTCTTCAAGTTACGAAGGCTTCCAACACATTAGCCTAGCAACTTGAAACAATATTCTAAATATCCTGGAGGATTAATCCATGTCACAACAACGTAGCCCGGCATTAGTACAACTCGATGAGTTGGTTGCCAAGGTAAAAGCTGCACAAGCCATCTATGCTACTTTTAATCAAGAGCAAGTTGATGCCATTTTTCGAGCCGCGGCTTTAGCTGCTGCAGATGCACGTATCCCTTTAGCCAAAATGGCTGCCGAAGAGTCAGGTATGGGTGTCGTTGAAGATAAGGTCATTAAAAACCACTTTGCTTCTGAATATATTTATAACAAGTACAAAGACGATAAAACCTGTGGTGTTATCGAACAAGATGATGAGTTTGGAACCCTTACTATTGCAGAGCCTACTGGCTTAATTTGCGGTATTGTGCCAACAACAAACCCAACTTCAACCGCTATTTTTAAAGCGCTAATTTCTTTAAAGACTCGTAACGGTATTATCTTTTCGCCTCACCCACGTGCTTGTAAAGCAACCTGCTATGCCGCAAAAATTGTTCATGATGCCGCAGTCGCTGCCGGTGCCCCAGCAAATATTGTGGGTTACATTGAGCAACCGACAGTTGAACTATCGAACGCACTGATGAAGCACCCCGATATCAACCTTATTTTGGCAACGGGTGGACCAGGCATGGTTAAAGCGGCCTATTCATCTGGTAAGCCTGCAATTGGTGTTGGTGCTGGTAATACTCCGGTGGTTATTGATGAAACCGCAGATATTAAGCGAGCGGTGTCGTCTATTTTAATGTCTAAAACTTTTGACAATGGCGTAGTGTGTGCCTCTGAGCAAGCTGTCATTGTGATGGATGAAGTTTATGACGCGGTTAAAGAACGTTTCTCGAATTACGGCGGCTATATACTCAGCAAAGCCGAAGCCGATAAAGTGCGTAAAGTACTATTAATCAATGGTTCACTCAACGCCAATATTGTTGGCCAATCAGCGATAAAAATTGCTGAAATGGCGGGCGTTAAAGTGCCTCCTTATACTAAGGTGCTTATTGGCGAAGGTGATGTGGTTTCGGTTGATGATGAATTCGCACATGAAAAACTATCGCCAACACTCGGCATGTTCCGCGCTTCTACTTTTGAAGATGCTGTAGCGCAAGCGGTTGTGATGGTTGAGCTAGGCGGTATTGGCCATACCTCATGCCTCTACACCGACCAAGATGAAAACAACGAGCGTGTTCGTTACTTCGGTGACAAAATGAAAACAGCGCGAATATTGTTGAACATGCCAACCTCTCACGGTGGTATTGGTGATCTTTACAACTTCGCGTTAGCGCCTTCGTTAACACTAGGTTGTGGCTCTTGGGGTGGAAACTCTATTTCTGAAAACGTCGGGCCTAAACACTTGATCAACAAGAAAACTGTCGCCAAGAGAGCCGAAAATATGTTGTGGCATAAACTACCGAAATCTATTTACTTCCGTCGCGGCTCAATGTCTATCGCCATGGACGACCTAGTTGGTAAGAAGCGTGCATGCATTGTGACCGATAAATACTTATTCAATAACACGCCACATGTTGAAGAGCTTCGTGGTTTACTGCGCGATAAAGGCATGGAAGTAGAAGTGTTCTACGAAGTAGAAGCTGACCCAACGTTAAGCCTAGTACGAAAAGGTGCAGACGTTTTATTGAGTTTCCAGCCTGACGTTATCATCGCATTAGGTGGTGGATCGCCGATGGATGCCGCTAAAATTATGTGGGTCATGTACGAGCACCCAGAAGTCGCCTTTGAAGAATTGGCCTTACGCTTCATGGATATCCGTAAACGTATCTATAAGTTCCCTAAAATGGGTTCCAAAGCTGAGTTCGTTGCCATTACCACTACATCAGGAACAGGCTCAGAAGTAACGCCATTCGCGGTAGTCACCGATGACGCAACTGGCCAAAAATACCCATTAGCCGATTACGAACTAACGCCTAATATGGCCGTGGTTGATGCCAACTTAGTGATGAACATGCCGAAGAGCTTAACCGCTTTTGGTGGTTACGATGCTGTGACTCATGCCATGGAAGCTTATGTCTCTGTTTTAGCGAACGAGTATTCAGACGGCCAAGCGTTACAAGCACTGAAACTATTGAAAGAATACTTACCTAGTTCGTATAAAAACGGCGCGCATGACCCAGTGGCGCGTGAAAAAGTGCACAATGCTGCAACCATTGCAGGCATTGCGTTCGCAAACGCCTTCTTAGGTATTTGTCACTCAATGGCGCACAAATTAGGTGCGGAATTCCACATTCCACACGGCTTAGCCAACGCACTGTTGTTGACCAACACGATTCGCTTTAACGCGACTAACTTGCCAACTAAGCAAGCGGCGTTCTCGCAATATGATCGACCGAATGCCTTACGTCGATACGGAGAGATTGCTTCGCACCTTGGTTTTAGCCAAGAGCACACCACCGATCGTGTCGATGCGATGCTGGTTTGGTTAGATGAGTTAAAACAAGAGCTCGATATTCCATTATCGATACAAGCGGCAGGTGTAAACGAAGCTGACTTCTTAGCGAAGGTTGATAACCTAGCCGAAGAGGCATTCGATGATCAATGTACTGGTGCAAACCCACGTTACCCATTGATCGCAGAGCTTAAGCAGATTTTGATCGACTCTTATTATGGCCGAAACTACGTTGAAGCATACGAACGTGAGTTAGAAGGCACTAAGAAAGTTACTAAAAAATCTAAAGCGAAGTCCTAAATAATTTAGGACCAACGTTTGATCTAATAGCCCGCTCTTAGCGGGCTTTTTTTACGTTTGAATTTGACGATACCTTCGCTTTCTCACTCTTCAGCAGAACCATGCACCCATAGTGGATTCTACTGCTACACTTATTGCTTAAGATGCACATAAACTGCTAAAGCCTATTCGGTTACTGACGATATAACTGTATAAGCTAAAAAATAAATAGAGGTCGATGTTTTATGAACCCTGTTAGATGGTATTTCCATTTTTTTACGCCTGTAGATCAGCGCGAGTATATCGAGAGTAGGATTGTAGAGACATTGATCCTTTTTTATGGTTTCTGTGGTTGGTTGATTGGCTTCTATAGTTTTTTTAAATGGAGTAAGTTAGAAGTATCATCTTTAGTTATTACGTCGGTTGCCGTGTTGCTCAGCGCGTTATTTTCAAGTGTCTTAATTCGACTTAAGGTCAACCCGCAGCATGTTATTCATGTCATTGTTTCGGGCGTATCCCTGCATACTTTCAATTTGATTTATTCCACAGGCGGGCTTAGCTCTCCGCACATATTGTGGATTGTGACTATTATTGTTGTGGTGTATTTAATTGGTAATACAAAAAACAGTATGTTCTGGGCGACGGTTAACTTTCTAGGCCTCGCCTTTTTGCAGTATGCCGCCCTTAACGATGTTCAGTTACCGGTAATAACCTTAGATGAGAAGGCCATGCGTACTGAGACTATTTCAGGTTATTTGCTACCCTTGCTGATTGCCTGGATTGCTCAAGGATATAGTTTGCATTTGCGTAAAAAGACGGACAAAGAGGCCGAGCTTGCGCAGCAGGCATTAGAGTCATCGGCTAAAAACTTAGAGAAAAATGCTCAGAGTATGGCGAAAATATTGGAGCAAACTCAACAAAGTGTTGTAAAGCTTTCAACTGAAGCTGAAACGTTGAGGCAATTGCAGCAACGGTTCTCTGAACAGTCTTTTCAAATCGAAGAAAAGGCCAATCTACTGGCTAGGTCTTCGGCTCATATTAGTCAAGGTATGAGTGAAATGACGGGCTCATTAGATAAAGAGCAAGCTTTAGTACAAAAGATACGCGCAGATTCAGCAACAGTGAAGCAGTTATCACAAGAAAGTGGCCAAGCCACCAATGATGTGGTGGTAGCGATTGAAGAAATTAAAAAGAATAATAATGCGATAGATTCAGCAACAAGAATGATTAACGATATAGCCGCTCAAACCAACTTGTTAGCATTGAATGCAGCCATTGAGGCCGCTCGGGCTGGTGAAGCAGGGCGCGGCTTTGCGGTGGTGGCGGATGAAGTTCGTAGCTTGTCTCATCGTTCTAATATGTCAGCTGATGAGATACAAGAGTTACTTAAAAAAAGCTCCGCCGGGGTCGA
The DNA here is from genome assembly GCF_046710285.1 of Reinekea sp. Lineage (GTDB taxonomy): Bacteria > Pseudomonadota > Gammaproteobacteria > Pseudomonadales > Natronospirillaceae > Reinekea. The sequence continues at coordinate 8,904 of NZ_JBKEGY010000036.1, read as the reverse complement.
TCGCGGTGTCAGTACGTCTGCGAATGCTCGCGACAAGCTGCTGCTAGTGGGTGAGCAAATAGAGACAATCGATAGCGCAATCCAAGGCTTGTCAGATCAAGTGATATTACAAAACGGTGAAGTATTGAGCATGGCCGAAGCTGCGAGCAATCTTGTTGAGATCAGTGCAGATCAATCACGCTTTGCAACTGAACTTACCTTAAGTCAAGAGCAGCTGGCAAAGCAGGCGATAGAGTTACAGGCCATCGCCCGAGAGTTATCAGACAGCGCTAAATAATAGCGCCTTATCCTGGTGCTGATATTTGGCGAGCTAAGTAACTGGCGTAGTTGTCTGTCATGCCCGCGATGGTATCAACCATGCGTTGATATATTTCGTACTGACTCATGTGGACCGTAGGGGCTTCGCCGCCGAGTAAATCAAATACTCGCTTAGTTCGGTAGGTCAGCGCTGAGCGGTCACGTTTTTGGTGGAACTCAAAACCAGCAGAAATATAGGTTTCTAACAGCGTAGAAAGCACGGCATAAGCGCCAATCTCTGTTTCGGTTTTTTGCACATCCATAAACACTTTATTGATGGCTAAGTTTTTAGCACGAGCGATACCGTCCTTTATCGTCGGCGGGCAAGCTGATATTAAATCACCTTGAAAAGTGCCCGATAAAATATCATCCATATTTTCGACAAAAGTAGACACAACAGCGTCTACGATGCAGCCAATGGTCGCACTGCGCAGCGCTGATAACTGTCGGCCAGATGAAACTTCGTGGCTTTCATCAAAATCTAAGGTTTGGGTTCCTTGAATTGCCTGGAAAATATCACGTACTTCTGCGAACTCTATTATTTGCAGTTCAACGGCATCTTCTAAATCAATTAGGGCATAGCAAATGTCATCGGATGCTTCCATTAAATAGCTTAACGGATGACGAGCAAAGCGCTGGCCGTCTGTAGACATTAATCCAAGCTTATTTGCCAGCTCTTGCAGTATCCGATGTTCACTTTGAAAACAGCTAAACTTGCCCTTTGGACCCGCGTGGTTAGCAGGCCAGGGGTATTTGAGAGAAGCACCTAAGGTTGGGTAAGTAAGCCGCAGACCACCATTGTTTAAATGGTATTCTACTTGGCTCAAAATTCGAAAGCCTTGAGCGTTACCTTCAAATTGCTGCAAATCTAATTTTTGAGCATCGGTTAAGCCAACCAAGTAATCGCTGTTGTCAGGTCGTTTAAACCAATCTTGAATAGCGTATTCGCCAGCATGGCCAAAAGGTGGGTTGCCAATGTCATGGGCTAGGCATGCGGCTTGGACAATAATGCCTAAATCATCAGGTGCTATCCAATCTGGTAGCTGCTCTTTTATCTCTTCGGCGACTCTAATGCCAAGGCTTCGACCAACGCTGCCAACTTCCATTGAATGAATAAGGCGATTATGAATATGATCGTATTTCGCTAAAGGGTGCACTTGAGTCTTACCGCCTAGTTTGCGAAAGGAGCCTGAAAATACAATCCGATCATGATCTTTGTGAAAATGGCTGCGACCAAACTCATCTTTTGACAAAGCATCATGGCCATGACGTTCTGTCGTTAAAAGTTTATGCCAATCCATCTTATTCATGTTTATCACCTGTTAAAGACTGTTAGCTAGATCATAAGCGGTTCAAAGCAGTAGGTAAAATGTAAAGTAGAGCAAGCCGTTGAAAATAAGTTCCTCAGTGTGTGTGGTGGCTGTGCCGAGGTACTGCAAAACTAGGGGCGCCGTAAACCCGTCCATGGGGGCTTGGCATTGGCATCCTAGTTTTACAGTACCTCAGCTCCGTGAGTTGCTGGGCGCAAATGCGAATTTATGGCTTGTTTTTGCTGGAAGGCGACTCAATTATTTAGGCTATACTGATTCGAATGGCTGCTATTGCGGGCTAAGTCGTACTTCTTGAGTTTAAGCGTTATTTGGAAAGAGAGGTTTCTAATGTCAAACGAAGATAAAAGCACGAACGAACCAACGGATGACAGCCTTGAATATGAAAAGTTTCAAGCTAAGTCAGTACACGAAGACCCTTTGGCTGCAGTCAAAGAGTTGCGCTTGCAGCAATTAGCAGTGTGCCGAGTAAAAGCAGCAGAAGAGATACAGACCATGACGGATAAGTTCGAAGCAAATAAAGGTGACGGATCAAAATAAATTAATACTAAACATGGCATAGCCTTTCTAAATTAGCCCCAATGTAAAGCCTGAGCAGAGATCGCGTTAAAATAAGGCGTTCATTGGCATGGATGCCAATGACGAGCCCCCATGGATGGGTTCACGGCGCCCTTATTTTAACGCGATCTCTGCTTCGGCGTGCCTTCCCAGCGCGCTAATGTTTCATCGGCAAGTATGACTCCCCATCTTGCCTTCTGTATGAATAACCAGTATAAAGTTCTCAACGTAGCAGATGTGAAGAGTTCTGGGTGGCAAAAGTAAAAACACAATTTGTTTGTACCGAGTGTGGTGCAGACTCAAGTAAATGGCAGGGTCAGTGTGGTGAATGCAAAGCTTGGAATACGCTAAAAGAGTTTCGTGAATCTAAATCGCCAGCAGGGCGGCCTAACTTTGATCTAGATGCTCGGCGACAAGGCTACGCAGGTGCCACGTCAAAAGTGCAAAGCCTTTCTGAAGTTAATTTAGATGAACAAGCCCGTATTGTTACCGGTATCGGCGAATTTGATCGTGTATTGGGTGGCGGCTTAGTTAACGGCAGTGCCGTACTAATAGGTGGTCATCCCGGTGCAGGTAAAAGTACCCTGTTATTGCAAACACTCTGTCACTTGGCTAAACAGTTATCAGTGTTGTATGTCACCGGAGAAGAATCTGTACAGCAAATTGCCTTACGAGCTCAGCGACTAAACCTGCCGCGTGATGACATAAAGATACTCTCAGAAACCAACGTCGAAAGCATTACAGAGACGGCAAAAGAGGTTCAACCTAAAATACTGGTGATTGACTCAATTCAGGTCATGCACGCGCCCGGCGTTGAATCTGCCCCGGGCAGTGTCTCGCAAGTACGAGAATCTGCAGCTTGGTTGACTCGATACGCCAAGCAAACCGGCACGGTGTTAATACTGGTAGGTCATGTCACCAAAGATGGTTCATTGGCCGGACCTAAAGTTTTAGAGCACATGATTGATGCTTCAGTGATGTTAGAAAGTTCAGGTGATTCTCGTTACCGAACGCTAAGGGCCATTAAAAACCGATTCGGTGCCGTTAATGAACTTGGTGTCTTCGCGATGCTCGATATTGGCCTTAAAGAGGTCAAAAACCCCAGCTCAATCTTCTTGAATCGAAGCGATGAAGCATCAAGTGGTTCGATTGTTACCGTGGTTTGGGAGGGAACTCGTCCTATGTTGATCGAGTTCCAAGCCTTGGTCGACGGTACCAGCATGGGGCATCCAAGACGAGTAGCAGTCGGCTTAGACGCTAATCGCTTGAACATGATGTTGGCTATTTTAAACCGGCATGGTGGTGTATTTACCGGTGATCAAGATGTGTTTATTAACGTGGTTGGTGGTGTGCGAGTCAACGAAACCGCCGCAGATTTGGCGAGTTTGCTATCAATATTATCAAGTTTAAAAGATCGGCCTTTACCAAAAGATTGGGTGGTGTTTGGTGAACTAGGATTAAACGGTGAGGTGCGTCCAGTACCGAATGGTCAAGAGCGTATCATCGAAGCTGCAAAACATGGCTTTAAACGAGCGGTCGTTCCATTTGGCAATAAGCCTAAAAAGCCGGTTGCTAATATCGAGGTGATTGGTGTGAAAACCTTAGATGAAGCTTTACAACTGTTAAGAGACTATTAGTCTAATAATTATGAGGTAGGCTTAGCGCAAAGCGGCTACCTCATGTTGACCATGGAACCACTGATTTAGTTGGCTAAATGCGCTAGGTAGTCGCCAGACTTTTTGTGCTCCGAGATTATATCTGACAAGCTCTGGCCCGCCTTATTCTGCGCGTTTAAATTACGCCCAGCTTCTTTAAAGCGGTCAATGAAAACTTCAAATACAGAAGCATTCATCCGTGTATAGGCTGTATACAAACAGTGAAAGTCGACATCGGTTCCATCGAATGTTTCAAAATTTAAGTAACTGAGCAATTGTTCTTCGCTCCATTGTTCATCTTCTATGCGCTTTTTATCTTTTTTCATGAAATAATCCAGTAAATTCCTTATAAAACAGTCATATACTAGTGTGGTTAGCCTTTTGTGTGAAATGAACAAATGGCATAGTTTGGTATTCATTTAGCATAAGAGAGCAATTCAGCTTGTATTCATCAAGTGATGTTCAAAATAGGGACCTATGAAACATCTGATCATCATCCTAATTATCAGTGCTCTCGCCATTCAATCGGCGGTAGGTGAAACAGTGCCCAAAGCTTCTCTATGGGACGTCACAGTCACACCTTTTAAATGGGGCTTACAAAGTGAATTACGCGGCACAGTAAATGCCTATAGAGAAACGCTAAAAGGTACCGGGTTAGAGCTGGGCTATAATCGCATAATTGCAGCAGAGAAAACCCGCATGCAGCAAATGCTGAACAGCCGAGGTTATTATCATGCGGTAATTCAAGAGAAACAGCCTCAAGGATCTCTGAAGCCAACTTACGACATCACCTTAGGTCGCCGATATCTGATTAGTGAAATCTCTGTTGTGGGTAACTTCCAGCCGTTTAATGATAAATGGCAGTTGCTTTCAGTGGGTGATGAATTAAATGCTGTTAGCGTTCTTCAACAGCAGGCAGCCTTACAGAAGTTAGTGAAACGCTCATTTTGTTATTATCAGGTGGCTGTAGGACATCGGGTGGTGTTGAATGAAAAAGAATTCACCGCTGAAGTCTTTTTTACCACGAAAGTATCTGACCCTGAGGCATTTTCGACTGTGTCATTTGTCGGTGGGGAAGGGATTGATCAAGAATTTTTAACTCGTTCATCTGGTATTCGAGCGGGGCAGTGTTTCAAGCAGCAAAGTGTCGATCAATCGGTTATTGCCTTATTCGACTCGGGATTGTTTAGTCAGGTTAAACCAACCGTGACCCAGCAAAGCAATGGCGTCGCGGTCGAGTATGCATTAGTGCAGCGTAAACCTCGAACTTTAAGAACTTCCGTTGGCTACCGCAGTGATGATGGCTTTGGTGTCACGGGGCTGTGGCAGCATCGAAATGTGTTTGGCGCCGGCCAAGGCTTATCATTTGATGCAGTAATACAATCAAACAGGCAACTAGCGGGTGTCACGACAACCATTCCAAGCTTCTTTGATTTTCGAAATAAGTTTTCATGGCGAAACGAGGTCGAGCAACTGGTTGAAGAAGACGTAAAGTCCTTACGGTACTCGAGTACGGCAACGTTAAAACGAAAAGCGTCTCTAGTTGATACATTTGAGTACGGTATCGGTTACAGTGAATTAACTGAACAGGCAGATACAGATCGATTGTTTCGGCAAGTTAGATTCCCTGCAAGCTATCATTACGATGATGTGGTAAATCCATTCGCGCCAACCACAGGCAAGCGATGGAATGTATCATTAGAGCCTGTGCTTGAAATTACCGATAACTATGCTGCGTTTCTGAAAACAGGTGTAGGCGGGCAAATTTTTTATTCAGCGACACCTCGATTAGTCCTTGCGCACCGTTTACGTTGGGATGCTTTATGGACCGGTGGTGTTTTAGATACTCAGTTTGCTGATATTCCTTTTACTGAACGATTGACTGCAGGCGGAGGTTCTTCCTTGCGTGGTTATCAATATCAGTCAATTACCGCTATAGGGTCAGACTACGGCGGAAAGCATCGTTGGACCTCAAACAATGAACTCAGACTTAATCTAACCGAGAGCTGGGGGCTTGTTGGATTTTACGACTTAGCACGCGTAGCCAACGAATTAGAAACACCCATCGATGAAAACTTATTTCAAAGCTACGGTGTTGGCGTACGCTATTTAACCCGCTTCGCACCCATTCGTTTTGATATTGCGTTTCCTGCTAATCCGCGCCCGAGCGATTCGCCATTTTTGGTTTACGTGAGTTTAGGGCAGGCGTTTTAATGGCCATTCATATTCGCAAAATAGCCAAACACAGTTGGGTCATAACATTACGTGTTATTGCATTATTGCTTATTATTGTAGCCGTCACCTTAGGCTTGCTGCTTGGTACAGAGGCCGGCCGAGTGAGCTTAGCGCAACAAGGCGCTGCAGCTTATAGCCTCTATTCGGGCGATGAACTAAAGCTAAACGGTATACACTCCGCCTCGTTAGGCAGTTGGCAGCTCCAATCACTAAATTGGTCTCCACTCAATAGTGCTATGAGCATTCAATTACAACAGCTCGACGTGAGTTGGAATTGGCGATTTGCACTAAAAAACCGCTGGTGGCTACCAGAAGTGTCACTGGCCAAGTTGGAAGTAAATTTAGTCGACTCAACCAAACAAGATACCAACGTTGTGCGCGACTATTCGAATTTATGGCAGCAGCTACCCGCCATGCGTTTAGAGCAACTACAAATAGATAATATCGTTATCAATCGACCTCGATACCCGAGTTTGTCACTCGCATTAAGTGCTCAGGCTGATATTAATTGGGGCGTGGTCCCAGCTCGATTTATCGTATCCGTTCTTGATAATGAGTCTGCAAATGAATTAGCCATGCATTTAAGTGCCGAAGGCTTAGATCAATTCCGTTTCAAGGGTGCCATGATTGCCTCGGCACAAAAGAATTGGGCGCAATGGCTAAAGTGGGAGATAGACCAAGATATTGAAGCCAACTGGGATATTTTTGTTGATTACAGTACGGCAAACCAATTAAAACTAGATGTTGTGCAAGCATCGTTGCCTTGGGATGATCACCGCTTTCAAATGCTCGGCAAGGTAGATTACCTTATTGAGGAGCGTCAGTTTAATTTTGACCATTTAGCGATGCAGCTTGATAGTCAGCCTGCTTCAGTGAATGGTTGGATCAACCGCAAAGAGTCGGAACTTGATATCGAAGTCAATAAGTGGACCTTAGATCCGCTTCTAAACTATTTTCAGGTAGAGCAATCTGCTGGCATTATCGATGGGTCATTACGTTGGTTCGGAGGTTGGCGTACACCTAGAATAAATGGGCAAGTTGACGCAGTGGGCCAATGGAATAACATTCCTGTTTCTGCTGTGATTAAAAGTGATGCAACCTCTTCGGGGTTATTGATTGATCAGGGCGAGATTATTGCTGGAAAAAACTCACTAAATTTAACGGGTGAGGTTGATTGGCGTACGAACCAATTACTTCTGTCTTACGATACCAGCCTTAACCGTGGTAAATTTTTTAATACACTATTTGAGCAATTACCGCCAAGCTTAGATTTTTCTAGTCAGCTCGAGGGTAAGATCGAAGGTAAAATAACAGAACCTGTTATTAACTACTCAGGAAGAACACAAGTGGGTTATTTAGGTGATCAGTATCAGGCATCCATTTCAGGGGTGGTTGATCAGAAAACACTGACAGTGACCAATTATGCGCTTTTTGGCGAAAAAGCACATCTCTCTGGTAGCGCCGAACTTATTTACAGTGGTAATCAATGGCAGACCAATGTTGAGGTGAAAGAGTTAGACAGTGATTTACTTGAACTGTTTAATATTCAATTACCAATTGACTGGCATGCGAACCTTTCAGGTAACTTCGCCGCACAAAGTATAAAAGAAGATTTTAGTTTAACGGGCAATGCTACTTTATTAGGTGACTATGAACAGCAGCCGTTTAACGCCGCGCTCGATATTATCGACGTAAATAAAGCCTCCATACAGTTAGGTAATTCATATATTCGTATAGGACCGAGCTTCGTTGAAGGCTCGGGGTTAGCGAATTGGCAGACCCCGAACTGGGATTTTAAGTTAACTCATACTGACTTTAGTTTGGCGCTCATTAGGCCTTGGATATCACAATGGCCCGAGCTATTAAACAGTCTAGAATTAAATTTAACTGGCGAAACGGTTCTTTCAAATGTCTGGTCTAAGCCAATTATTGAAACCCAATCGACGCTAAGTGGGGAATGGTTTGATCGGCCTTTAACTGCCGACGTTAATATAAAGCCAAAGTCGCTAAATCAATGGCAAGTGTCTCTAGAAAATTTTCAGTGGTTCAATGGGGAGTTTTCTTATCAAGGTGATTTGGATGCTTTTAATCTAGATCTAAATGGTTTGGTGGAGGTTGCTCAATGGTCGTTGATAGACTTTATTGCCTTTAATCAGGTTGTCTTAGCGCGCTCATTAGAAATGCCAATATCGTTGCTTGGTGATATCAGTGCGCAGCTCAAGATAGATGGCTCATTAAGTAAGTTTGTCGCTGGAGGTCAGTTGAATTTTCTAGGCAGCTACGAACAACAGCGATTGACCGCGACAGCCGAGATAGAGACTTTAACGCCACAGCAAATAAACATAAAGGCATTGAATAGCCAGTGGTCTGATAACACCACAGACATGAACGGTCGTTATAATTGGAGTGATGGAGATTTTTGGCTAAGTGTTGCAGCAAGTGTCAGTAATGTTGAACCATTGGCTGACTTAGCGGCTCCGTTTATTGTTGATCCAATATTGCAACAGAGTATTCAGCGTTGGTCGGGTAACTTAGATGCAACCATTATTGCACACAATGATACCGGCGATGCCTATATCGAAGGTGTAGTTGACAGTAAAGGGCAATGGTTCGATTTAGAGTACAATCTAAATTGGCAAGGTGAAGGCAGTTGGAATAATGTACTCACTCAGCAGCTAAATGCGCAATGGGGTGAAGCCACCTTTATTGCAAATGTTGACTTAAATAATCAACAGCTTGTTGGCGCTATTGAACTTGAAAAACTAACAATGGCGCAACTAAAAAGGCTTTATCCCGCCGCAGCATCCGATTTATCAGGCCAACTTGATTCG
>NZ_JBKEGY010000035.1:0-27057 GCF_046710285.1 Reinekea sp. | reverse complement strand
ACAACTGATCGCAAATAACGCCATTTATCCTGTTCGTTGAGTTTCTTCCAATGAACTTTCAATAGTCTTTCTGAACGGCTGAGGCGCCTATGTCTATTAGTTCTTATCAGATTCTAGTTCCTAACGTCTTTGTACACGGGCGAAAAACGAACGCCAGTGAGTTTTGAGTCCAAAGCCCGGAACGGGCTGCGTGCTACAATTTGTTAGGTGATTTACTGCCAAAAGCTATTGCCCTTAGGTAATGAATGCTCCCAGCCGGAATCAATAAACTCGCCTTCAAGTACACCGTTTACGATAGCTCCTTTGAAGGTGCCTAATTTGGGAACTGAAAACTCGACTCTTTCATTAGAGCAGTGACAACAATCTACCAAGGCTGGCATTTGCACCCAACCTTCGGCAACCTGCACTAGAGCAGAATCACTGCATGTACCAGGGCGCCCATTATGCAATATCAAAACTTCCATTCCACCAATATCTCCAGACTCAGGATTGACCTCTAAGCTAGAGTAAATTCCATACATTCTTTCACTTGCATTTGCAGAAGCGACGATAATTATTAGTAAGATTAGTTTCTTCATCTGCACCTAACGTCATTGTTTTGGGGCGAGCCTCAGCGAGTCCATAGCCCGCCGCTTTAGCGGTAAAAATGGGCTATTTCCAACAACTTTTTGTTAGAAAACGACCCAACCGATGACCGCAGTAAATATTGGTAATGAAATAATTGTTACTGCAACTACTGCACACCCCTGAGAGCCTGAGCTTGTATTTCTTGTGTTAGGATTATTCTTTAGCCACTTAACATGACATGCCTGGCAATAAATTCGCTTGTAGCCATTCCGCCAAGCTTCGATTGTACGCTTAGAATAGGCCTCGTTTTTTTTGCAGCCAGCACATCTAAATGCCTTAGTCGGTGGCATTTTATTGTTGCCAAAAAACTTTGCCGCCAAGAACAATATAAATACTACGCCTAAAACTATTCCAACTAAATTCTGATCCATTTACAACCTTAAGTTTCTAACAGTTTTATATGTTTCATTTTGAAACATATTTATTTCTGATTACATTAACAGCAATTTAAATACTTGTCTGCATGTCTCTTAAACTGTGGTTTTAGCATCCCCCCACCCTTCGTTCGTTCTCTCAAAAGTTTAGATATATTTCACATTCGTTTGGTATAAACTTCACGAAATAGGCTTCAAATTGAACTTTTTTAGTTTGATATCTATCAAAATGATCATTTTCGGGTGATTTCCTTACTATTTGAAGAATATCTTGTTTTTGTGATTGCTATCGCAAGTTTACAATGCATTTAACTGTATAAATATACAGTTTTAGTAATATTAAGGACGCTCTATGACGCTTAGGGAAAGTGGTTCTGGCGCTAAACCTGCAAAATTTATCAATCGGTTCCGGTTATTTATTCAAAAGCGGGGGCTTAGTTATGCTACTGAAAGAACCTATTGTGACTGGGTCGTTCGTTTTATTCGTTTTCACAGTTTGATGTCGGAGGCTGAGTTCACTGTTGATCAAGTGGAGCGTTACTTGTCTTACCTGGTTCACGATAGAGATTTAACGGTAAACAGCCAAAAAACGGTCTTAAATGCTTTGGTGTTTTTGTATCGGGAGTTTTTGGGTATAAGCGTTGCTAATTTGCAGTTTGTAAGGGCCAGAGCACCCCGTAAGTTACCGATTGTATTGTCACCAACAGAGGCTAAGGCTATTTTTGTTCAGCTTAGTAGCGGATACCGGCTTGCTAGTCAATTAATGTATGGTTGTGGTTTAAGGGTTTCTGAGGCCTTACACTTGCGTGTTCGGAACCTAGACTTCAGCAATAATTCTATTCACATCGAAAATGCTAAGGGTAATAAAGACCGCTATGTGCCCATGCCTAAATCGCTATGCCCAGCGTTAACGTTGCAAGTCCGAAATTGCGAACTGAATCATCAGTTAGACGTGAACATGGGGGCTGGGTATGCACCATTAGTTGACCATGTAACGTTACAGCCGAAGACAATCTCCAGGCAGTTTTCTGATCAGTTTATTTTTAGCGCAACGTCTCTAACGTACGATGAGCACACAAAAGTTGCACTGCGTTGGCCTATTGAACAACAAACCTTACGCAGAGCTATACATCAAGCGGGTTATAAAGCCAATATCCACAAGAACATAAGCTGCCATACGTTTCGGCATTCGTTTGCGACTGAACTGTTAAAACAAGGGGTCGATTTACGTGCTATACAGACACTTCTTGGGCATTCTTCGGTCAAAACCACTGAAATTTATACCCATGTTGCAGGCCCGCAAGAAAGGCTCATAGTGAGCCCAATTGACGCGCTTTGGTAGTAAGGGTGGTTTCTTAAGTGTTGCTAAGCAGCTACTCTTTTGAGCTCTTCACCCGTCGGATTTTGCTCCCATGTAAAACCCAACCTATGACGACACCAATCGCTAGCAACAAAAACATAAATATTGAACGTGGTAATTGCATACTCCAAAATAAAAATCGGATCTCTACAATAGAGATATTTTGAAGAATAAAAAGTACGGCTAAACCAGATAAAACGGATATGAAGATCATTTTGTTGTTCATATTGGTGCCTTGTAGTAATGGAACACTGCCAGCTGTCAGCGAAATCGAGAAATGTTTTGGGCTACGAGCTTCGGGCTGCGAGTTAAACTCAAAAAACCACCGCCTTAACTGTATCAGATGATAGCGTGGGGGAGGGGGTAAATTTAAAAGTTAATGACTGTTTGAGCAAAGCGAGTTGTTATGAACGGCTTAAATTTATACCGGAACCCAAAAGCTAACATCGTGCCGAAAAAAAGGCAAAAAAAGGCTCACTATTGTGAGCCGCCTTTCTCCATTTTGCTTTTTCATTTTGCCGTTTGGCTTTGTTGGTTTTTTCGTGAACGCCACCTTTTCTCATGATGGGGTCGAAAGCGTAAGGGTTACGCTTGTGCTGCTTTTGAGCCATGGGGTATCTCCTGTTGCTCTTTTTCGTACTGACTAATAAGCGCCAGCTTTTTTGCTTTGGGTAGTTTGCGCAACTTGTACTCAAGAGCACTCGCACTTGAGCGCGTATCGCTTAGGGTTGCATAGACAAAACCGACGGGGCGGCGGGCACTAGTATAGCGGGCACCGCCTACAAGTTCACCATTATGTTGACGCAGACGCCTATTCAAGTCAGTTGTAATGCCCGTGTAGAGGCTATTATCGGCGCAACGAACAAAATATACCCACCATTGACTTCTTTCTGGCATTTTATTCATCTTTCTTGCACATTGTGATGTCAAACTGTATCAAACTAAGAACACTGCCACCAAATAATAGGGTTGTTATGCTTAATAAATTTGTAATTCCACTGCTGATCCTGGTCATTTCTATTCTTGGGTTTAAACTCATGAATACAAGTAGTGCGCCTAATTCAGGTGCTCAGAGATCAGCACCTAGCTCAGTATCTGCAGAGGCACCCGCTCGACCTAATGCTTCTGAGGGTGAAAAAAGCAACCCTAACGCAACGACAAACTCAGAATCTGCTGAGTCATCAGAAGAAATGACTACTGAAGAAGCCAAAAAAGAAGAAACGCCCCCAACTCGCGGTGGTGGCAATGGTTTACGCGCAGGCGTTCTCGCCAAACAAGGCGCAACCTCTGTTGAAGTACTCCGCTCTCAAATCTATACCGGCTCTGCTCAACTAAAGCTGTTTGGTATTATTGAAGCTCAAGAAAAGGCCACCATTACCGCTAGCAGTAACGCAACGGTTACGGCTATTCATGTCTTTGAAGGTCAACAGGTTGAAGCTAATACGCTTTTAGCCACACTGACCGATACATCGATCACTGAGGCACTGGAACAAAAACAATCTGCCTTAGTTGAGCTTGATGCACGCCAGCGTAATGAAGCCCTTAAATATGAAAACGATAAGGCCACTCTGGCAATCGAAAAAGAATTACTGCGCATTGCTAAAAACAGTGTTGATCGTTTTACCAGTCTCAATTCTCAGCAACTCAGCTCAGGATCCGATTATGAAAGTGCACTCCGATCTTATCAAACACAATTACTCTCGGTACAAAACCGAGAGCTAACCATTGCGCAATACCCAGACCAACAAAAGCAAGCGCAGGCACAACGTAATTCACTATTAAGTCAAATAAAACAAAGCCAAGAGCTTACCGATAACTTAACGCCCACCAGCGATTTTTCCGGTTTCGTTGCCAAACTGTCTTTAAACTTAGGGCAAAAACTACGCTCAGGTGATGCCATTGCAGAACTGTATAACCCTGAATCACTTGCACTCTATGTTCGTGTACCTCAGCGCTACCGACTCGACACGCTCGACCTTACGACCATTACCGCGCAAGATAAAAACGGAAACAACTGGGTAGCACAATCTATACGGCCCATTAACGAGTCTGGCGCTCAGCGTATTACTTTTGTCCCAGAAACAACGTTAGCCAATGCGGCTTTGCCGGGAACTCATCAATCATTAACGCTTCTTTACCCTGTTCAAAGCGCCGCTGTTGAAGTACCGATTACCGCCGTTTATGACCAACAGAGACTGTACTTATTTGACAAAGGTACTATTAAAGCCATCAACGTTGAGCTGGTAGGGCAAACAGAGCAGGGCTTTTTAGTCAGCGCCCCAGAGCTAAACAACAACGCCACAATGATCATCACCACTCGCATTAAAAACCCTGTAACGGGTATGGCTGTTTCATTGGTGCGCCAACCTGGTGAACGTTCATGATTAAAATAATTGAAACATTCGCCAATCATAAGATTGCCGCCAACGGAGCAATGATATTAATTCTTGTGCTCGGTTTATGGAGCGTAGGGAAAATAAACAACCAATTCTTTCCTGACTTTGAATTTGAACGTATTACGGCCAGTTCAAGCTGGAGTGGTGTGAGCGCAGAAGATATGTATAGCTCTGTGGGCATTCCTTTACAGCAGGCTTTAATCGGATTACCAGAAATCGATAGCATTACGACCAGCGCAAACGAAGGTCGTGTTAGTTTGTTTATTAGCATCACCGACCGAGCAGAAAGTCTAAGTGCCGCGAGCGACCTTATTGAAGATGTCTTAAATGCTGTGTCCTTACCTGAAGATGCAGGTGACATTGTTATTTCAACTCCACAACGTCGTGAAAACGTTGCCGACTTTCTACTCTACGGTGATGTATCGTTAGATGAGTTGTCCGATCTTAGCTATAGCGTGAAACGTGAGCTGTTGTCAGAAGGTTTTGCGCAAGTTAACTTGCAAGGCATTCCAAGCCAAGAAGTACAAATCTCCGTTGCCATGGAATCGTTATTGGATGCCAATCTTACATTGGCGCAAATAGCCCAGAGCGTTGCTCAAGAATATACCGCACAACCCGCTGGAACCTCTGAAGGCAATTCACTCACTTTACAGCTTCGCTCTCAAACGCCTGAAGTCGAACTAGCATCGCTTTATAACACCATAATTAAAACCTTAGACGATGGCAGTACGCTCAAATTGGGGGATGTTGCAGACATTCAACGGGTTCAAAGCAGACAATCAAACCAATTGTTTTATAAGGGGCTGCCAGCCGTTCGAGTATCACTACAACGAACCGCCGGTGAAGATACTTTAGAAAATGCTGAAATGATGAATAACTGGCTTAAAACTTTTGAGCCTAGTTTACCAGAGAGCATACAACTACATCTCTACAATGAAACTTGGAAAATTGTTCAAGCACAGTTATCACTGCTCATTGGCAATGGCCTATTGGGCATGGCGTTGGTTTTAGTATCACTGTTCTTTTTCTTAAATACTCGACTCGCGTTTTGGGTGGCTCTGGGTATTCCAACGAGCTTTTTCGCTACTTTTATCGTCATGGCGCAGCTTGGGCTCACCATGAACACCATCAGTCTATTTGGCTTTATGATTGCGTTGGGTATTATTGTCGACGATGCCATTGTTGTCGGCGAACAAGCTCGTGCCTATCAACAATTAGGAATGCCTGCAAACGAAGCCTCTTTAAAAGCGGCAAAAAAAATGTGGCCACCTGTCCTTGCGTCGAGTTTAACCACCATCGCCGCCTTTCTACCTTTAACTTTTATAAGTGGCCCTATCGGTCGACTCGCACAAGACATTCCTATCATCGTCACCATTGCGATCATTGCATCACTCATTGAATGTTTTCTTATTTTGCCTGGGCATTTGTCTCATAGCCACCATAAGAAAGATCGGCCTATGCGTCAAAAACTTGATGCGGGATACAATAAAATTCGCGACAACTACTTCCGCCCGATAGTTCGTTGGAGCTTAACTCACCGCTCAATTTTAATAGCGATAATTTTGGCTAACTTTATAATTGCCGTGGGTATGGTGACCAGTCGAACCGTTCCTTTTCAATTTCAACCTTCAGTTGAATCACCCTCCTTATCTGTCAGCGTAACCTTTGCTGAAGGCGTAAACCAAAACAAGGTAAATACGTTCGTCGACCACCTTACCAATAAGCTCCAAGAGGTAGAAGATGAAACGGGTTATGACTTTATTAAAACCGCAATTGTTACTCGAAATCAAGGCAACAAAGGAAACCAAGCCCGCATAGATGTCGAACTCATTAGCGATCAAGATAGACCTTATACCAATCAAGAGCTAGTGAACCAATGGCGCTCAGCAACGGTACTTATATCAGAAATTGATAACATCTCATTTGGTCGCGGTCGTCGCTGGGGTGGTGAATCTGGTGATATCAGCATTCAATTAAGTGGCACAAATGTACAAGCGATTAAAGCAGCTTCGTTAAACTTACAAAATAGATTAGATGCATTGGATGCATTATCTGATGCGACCGACTCGCTCCCTTATGGTGATGAGCAACTGCAGTTTACCTTAACCCCACTAGCATTAGACTTAGGTATTTCTGAGGCACAAGTCGCTACCTTTATTCGACAAAACATTGAAGGCATAAAAGCAACGACGCAGGTAAGTGAGCTGTTGACGTTAAATGTCGTCGTCATGTTGCCAGAAGCTCAACGTAAATCTATAAATGAAATTATGGCGCTGCCCTATCGTGCTGCTGATAACAGCTTGATCCCCCTAGATGATTTAATTAACAGTACCTACCAAAGAGGTATTGATGGTATTCGCGCTCAAGATGGACTGATCTCAGTTAACGTATCGGCCACCTTAGATAGCGACCAAATGACCAGCGACAGCATGTACATTTATCTCGAAGAAACTGTTCTGCCTGAATTTAAAGCCAGCTTTGGTGAAATCAGCGTTGAACTCTCAGGCGATGCAAAAGAACAAGAAGAGTTCATATCAGAAACACTGCTTATTTTACTGGGTGTCATTGCGCTCATTTATGGCATTTTGGCTTGGGTGTTTGAGAGCTATATATGGCCTCTAGCTATTTTGATGACCGTGCCTTTTGGCCTCACTGGCGCAATTTATGGCCACTGGTTAATTGACTTACCTTTGTCATCACTATCAATACTGGGCTTATTTGGGCTTTCGGGTATCGTCATCAATGACAGCATTGTTTTGATTAGCGTTTATCAAGACCTGCGCAAAGAAGGTATGGCAATTTACCAAGCATTGGAAGAAGCGGTTGCCAGTCGCTTAAGACCCGTCATATTGACAACGGTAACAACGATGGCCGGTTTAACACCCTTTTTGTTCGAGACCAGCTTGGATGCGGAGTTCTTGAAACCAATTGCAGCGGGCATCGTTTTTGGCTTGTTGTTTGGCACTCTACTTATTTTGCTTTTTGTTCCTGCTTTGCTGTTAACAATAGAGCAAATAAAGGAAAAATTTGTTAAGCAATAGGTCAGTTTTTTGAACTATTTCAGGGCAAAACAACATGTATTGCCCTGAAACAACTAACTTATTGCACCAACACGACACTATTTGTATTTTTATTTCCATTTAAATACAAAATGCTCGCTCAAATCGTTATAGTCTTTATATAATTTAAATAATAGTTAGGTCGAGCGTACAATGAATAAAACTATCCTCTCAGCAGTAGTAGCCTCGGTCGCCGTTCTAGCGGCAGGCGCGTGGTGGTACTTCTCATCAGTTCAGGTTTCCCCTTTGCAATATTCTACAATTCGTATTGGTGTCGATGCGCCTTACCCTCCTTATGAGTTCTTCGATGAGAAAGGTGAGTTAACTGGGTTTGAAGTCGATTTAGGGAATGCCTTATGCAAACGCCTAGAAGTTAATTGTGAATGGATTGTCACACCCTGGGATACCATCATTGATGATTTGAACGCAGGCAAGTTCGATATGATCATGTCATCTATGTCTATCGAAGCAGACCGTAAGAAGCTTGTAGATTTTAGTAATGCCTATTATTCAACACCATCCGTATTTTTTGCGCGTAAAGGTGACTTTTTTAAAGGCGTTTCAACGTCTGACGTTAAAGACAAAAAGATCGCGGTACAATCTGGAACGCTACAGCATAAGCACTTGCAAGATAAATACGGTGCCAACATTCAGATTTTGACTTTCGATGGCTGGGATGGAGTAAGCGCGTCTTTTCGTTCTGGCGAAGCTGATCTAGTTCTAACTGACTACCCACAATGGGAAGGTGAGTTTATGTTGGAAGGCGTTTACGAAGTTGTCGGCGATCCTATTCAGGTAGGGGATGGTGTTGGCCTCGCTTTCCGGAAATCAGACTCAAACCTACGCAAAGCAATGAATAAGGCACTAGACTACACTAAAACTTATGGTGAGTTTCAGCGCTTCCGTCGTAAGTACTTCTTTTACGATATTATGGTGAACTAATTATCAACCCTGTACGAACGGATTCGAAAATTTTTCATCCGTTCGTAACGGCTCATCGGTTAGTGTTTTTAAAAAAGCTTTCAGCTTTCTATTCACAACCGATGACTCAAATGTAAATGGATTACCTGCAGAATCTTTTAAATTGTTGTCTAAGTTTGGGTGCGCTTTTATACCTGTTGAATAATGGCTCAGCACTTCATCTAAAGTCGCAAAACGGCCATCGTGCATGTAGGGCGCCGTTAACGCTACATTACGCAATGAAGGCGCTTTAAACTTGCCAACATCTTCTGCTAAACCGGTTACACTACCCAAACCAAGATCTAACGTTGAGACTAAATCAATACCATTATTTGAAGCAAAGGTACTGCTTTGCAAAGTTCCAATATGGCAACGAGAACAACGTGCTAAGGGGCTCGTAAAAAAGACCAACCCACCCCATTCATCTTCGGTAAAATTATCCCAATTAATAGCAACGCCTTCATCAAACTTAGTTCGATACGACACAATCGAGCGTACAAACTGGGCTAGTGCATTGGCCAACTTTTCTTCGGTAATCTCTGGCGTCCCAAATGCTTCTGTAAATAAAATGGGGTACTCAGCATAGGTGGCTAAATCTGCAATCAATGTATTTAGGTCTCGCCCCATTTCGACAACATCTACGATAGGCATGAGAACTTGCTCTTCAATTGTATTTGCTCTCATATCCCAAAAAAAACCATCATTTGGGTAAAACCTAGCGTTAGCCAACCCCATAGAATGTCGAGCCGTGTGACCGCCTTGAAAACCTTCGCTGACTTTAAGTGGGTCCGAAAAGCCCTTATCTTGATGGTGACAACTGGCACACGAGGTTGTGTTATTGGCGGATAAGCGTGTGTCATAAAACAGCACTCGACCCAAGGTAGCGCCAGCATCGGTGGTTTCATTATCTAGCGGCATACCATCATAATGTCCGGCATAATATTTATGTTCTGGATCGACGAAATGATCCGGTAAAGTCGGAGTATAATCAAAGGCAGGGAGAGGTAGCTTTAAGCTGGGTATATCACTACGATAAGTAATAGTTTCTGCTAACTCACTTGGAGTGCCTACGCCATTGGGCTGGCAAGATATTAACAGCAGACTTACAACCAAAGTGATCAAACGCATTTACAGCCAACTTAACAATTAGAAACTAGCCGACTATTTTACTGCTATAAATTGTGTAAGTTTGTGCCTCAGATCAGATTAACAACGTGACCTAGCTCACAGCCTGAACCTATTTTTGTTCGAATTGCCTAGTTAGAGGTACTAACCGGCCGTTCGCATACGCCTATACTCTGCAATATCCAATGTCTTTCAACCCTGGCAATGAGCAAGCATTTATCTAAAACGTGATACATTTGCTGTTCTGACTCCGCACTTAACTGTTGCCAGGCATTCTCTGCTTTAGGTAATTTTTTTAGCTGCTGATTTACTTGGCTAACAACCATTTTATCTTTACTAAGGAAATCGGTCGCGTCAGGTAGCATAAGTTTAGCGGTTTGGCGGGGTTGCTCAATATTAGAAGCCGATAGTTGGTCTATAAGCCGCGTTTCGATTGTGCTTATAAGTTCTGCTCGTATATTTTCAACGTCGATTAAATCGAGAGTTACTTGCTGTGTACTGCGAATTTTTTCAATCAGAGTTGCCGGCCCGACTACATGAGCCGAGCGCCACGATAACCAATAACTAACGCCAATGGCCGCAACGAAGAACAACAGCAAAAAGGTGATCTGCTTGATTCGCTTTGAAGTCGTTAAAATATACACAGAAGTCATCTACCTTTATTGAGAGTTGGATCACAAAGCATTCATCGCTAACTTGTTGATTCTACCCAAGTTCTTTAGGGTGTCACAGTTAATTTGTCACAGCAAGGATGCATATGACACTCGCCGTTTCCTATAGCCGTGCCCATGTGGGCATGCAAGCGCCTTTGGTCACCATAGAAGTTCATATTTCAGGCGGTCTACCTGCCTTTTCGATTGTCGGGCTAGCTGAAGCGGCCGTGAGAGAAGCCAAAGAACGCGTACGTTCTGCCATACTCAACAGCCAATTTGATTTCCCCAACGGTCGCATTACCGTGAATATGGCACCCGCTGATTTGCCCAAGCAAGGCGGACAATTCGACCTTGCCATCGCCTTAGGCATTCTCGCAGCAAGCGAACAAATTCAAGCCGATGCATTGAAGCCGTTTGAGTGGCTGGGCGAACTGTCTCTTTCCGGTCACTTACGTAAGGGGCCGGGCGCTTTGCCTGCGGCAATGGCCTGCCACAATGCTCAGCGCGCCTTGGTCTGTAACATCAACAATGCCGAAGAAGCTGCACTTGTTCAAGGTGCTCGCATTTATGGTGCAACCCACTTGTTAGAAGTGTGTCGCATGCTCAAAGACAAAGACTTTACCCTGCCCTCGCCGACGCCTAGCTTCGAACACAACCAAAAAAGCTACCCTGATATGGCCGATGTCAAAGGCCAAACCTCGGCTCGCCGTGCGCTAGAAATTGCCGCCGCCGGTAAACATAATTTGCTTTTATTTGGGCCTCCAGGTACTGGCAAGACATTGTTGGCGTCTCGCTTGCCTGGACTGCTACCCCCGATGACCGACGCTCAAGCACTTGAAGTCGCTGCAGTGCAATCGGTAGCTAACTTACCGCTAACTTGGCAGCAAAGACCGTTCCGTAGCCCTCATCACTCGGCCTCTGCAGCAGCATTAATTGGTGGTGGCAGCCTACCTAAGCCCGGCGAGGTTACCTTAGCCCACCAAGGTGTTCTCTTTTTAGATGAGCTGCCTGAGTTTCCGCGCCATGTACTTGATGTATTACGAGAGCCATTAGAAAGTCGCGAGGTTTGCATCTCACGCGCTGCTCGGCAATGTACCTTTCCTGCTGGATTCCAGTTGGTGGCGGCAATGAACCCGAGCCCAGGCGGATATGGCGCCGATGACCCGCGCTCTAAACGCTATTCACCAGAGCAGATCCAACGCTACATTTCGCGCTTATCCGGGCCATTTTTAGATCGAATAGACCTTCACATTGAAGTGCCAACCTTGCCAAAAGAACTACTGATGTCCGACCAGCCCGCTGAGAGCACCGCTGAAATTAGAGTGCGGGTCGAACAAGCTTGGCATGCCCAACAGTCTCGCCAAGGCTGCTCAAACAGTGAATTACAAGGCAAGCAATTAGAACAAATTTGCGTGGTTTCAGATGCCGAGAAGAAACTACTCGATCAAGCCATTGATCGGCTTGGCTTAAGTGCTCGGGCATATCACCGTATTTTAAAAGTTGCGCGAACGGTCGCCGATCTAAATGGTCAGAAACTGATCGACAAACAAGCAATTATTGAATCACTTAATTGTCGACAGCTAGAGAAACTTTTAGGGAAGCTTTAGCGCTTGTGCCCTACAAGTCCATATCGTATTCGAGTTGAACAGCACAATGCGGGCTTAAGCGTGGCTCACGGATAATAGACGCTTCAACAATGTAGTCGGCAATGGTAGGCGTAACAAATTGATAATCGTAACGTGCGCCATTGGCTTGGGCTTCATCAAAGGGCCAAAACGTATGTTGGCGATCGCGCTTGTTTAGGGTTCTAAAGCCATCAACAAAACCAATAGGACCCGTCACTTGATCCATCCATGCGCGCTCTTCAGGCAAAAAGCCTGGTTCACGTTGGTGAGACTCCCAATTACCTAGATCGACTGAACGATGGGCAACATGAAACGAACCCGTAAAAATAAAATCTCTACGTTTACGACGAGTCTTTTTGAAATGTTGCTGCAAGGCTTCTAGGTAATCGAGCTTCGCATCAACATCTTCTACATAAGTCGCTTGCGGCACCCAAATTGAAGCAACACTGACGTTGTCGAAATCGGCCTGAATAAACCCACCATGTAAATCACAGGTCATATTGCCAAAGCCGCGAATGACCGCTTTTGGCATAACTCGGCTATAGATTGCTGTACCTGCATAGCCATCTTCATCGGCATCGAAGAAGAATGCGTTAAATCCAGGCACCTCTAAAAGGGACTCAGGTAGTTGATATTCTTTGGTTCGGGTATCCTGAATGCAGACTATGTCGGCGTCGACATGAGTCAACCAGTCGAGAAAGCCTCGCTCTGCTGCATTGAGCAGGCCATTCACATTCAAGGTTATTACTTTCATTCGATTCTTCCAGCTAATAAGGTGAGACGCACGGAAAATGCCCTCAATATTTGATTCAAGTTTTCAAACTGCGTATGTTACTCGATTTTCACGTATAATGCTGACCTCGGCACGTTGAAAAAGCCAATTACGTCCGATATTTTTATATTTTTATAGGGTCTACTTAATGAATAGTACAGAAAATACAAAAAGTACAGACACATTACATGATTGGCAGCGATCTTTTATCGAATTTGCGCTGCAAAAACAAGTTTTGCAGTTTGGGGAATATACACTAAAGTCCGGTCGCACCAGTCCTTACTTTTTTAATGCGGGCAATTTTAACGACGGTGAATCGCAGCAGCGTATTGGCGAAATTTACGCAAAAACGTTAATTGAATCAGGTATAGATTTTGACGTGGTTTTTGGTCCTGCTTATAAGGGCATTCCACTCGCTTCTTCAACGGTGTTTGCCTTGCAAAATAGCCATGGAATTAATAAGCACTTTTCGTTTAATCGTAAAGAAGCCAAAGACCATGGCGAAGGCGGTACTATTGTCGGCGCACCATTAAAGGGCAAGTTAGTATTAGTTGATGATGTCATTACAGCCGGAACAGCCATTAAAGAAACCCTAGCCTTACTTGAGCAGTTCCCTGGCGCCAGTTTAGAAGCAGCCGTGGTACTCATAGATCGTCAGGAAAAACTAGCAGGTTCTGAGCTTTCAGCCATTCAAGCCCTTGAACAAGAGTATGGCTTACGCATTTTACCGGCTATCCGACTTGATCAAATAATGGACTACCTAGCCGATAAGGGTGAATATGAGTCAGCGTTAGTCCGCATGCAACAGTACCGTAACGAACACGGCGTATAAACCTAGCCATTCAGGTGTTGTTCACGGCAATACGGCTATAAACTAACACAGGGTAGATCTTGTGGTTTATCGAATTAACGATATAGTGATAACTAGACAGAATTTAGGCAATTATTCATGAAGCGTATACTTTGCGTATCTATTATTTTTACTTCTTTATGGCTTGCGAGCAATGCTCAAGCCGCACAGTTTTATCGCTGGAAAGATGAACAAGGCAATCTCTTTGTACAAAGCTATATACCGCCAGAGTATGTCGCCAATGGCTATGAAATTGTAGATGAAGCGGGCAATCTAGTTAAGAAGGTCAGCCCACAGATTAGCGAAGCAGAAAAGCAAGCAAAAGAGATGTCACGTATTAACGGTGAAATGCAACGTGCTCGTGATGAAGAACTGTTGAAATTTTATCGGTCTCCTTCTGATGTCGACCGAGCTATGACGACCTGGTTAAGCCGAATGGACATGGAGATTCGAGTTAAGCAGAATCGAATTCGAATTAAAGAAAATGAATTCGCAAGCTTGCAAGAAAAGGCGGCAAATCAAGAGCGAAGTGGCCAGCAAGTTGATGCTGAGATCGAAGAGCAAATGAAGGCTATTCAACTCGAAATAGACCAGTTTAACTTGGAAATTCGCGAAGTTCAGTTACGCCAAGATGAATCACGCAGTGAATTCAAGCTGGATCGCGAGCGAATGGTGGAACTTTGGAAAATAATTAATGGTAAAGACTGGGTAGAAAAAGAAGACCCTGTTGAAAAGTAAGAACTTTGCGCCGTTTGCTTGGTCATAGCCTCATACACTAGGAGGCTATTATGCCAAAACTCTATACTTTTCTAATTGCTTGCTTATTTTTAGCACCACTTTCCAGCGCTAAAGACCCAATCGCAGCATTTACTATAAATGACGGACAATCCACAGTTGTACTCGACCATTCTGCATGGCAATATTTTTTGAACAATTACCTTGAGTTTGATGACTTTGGTCAATCTTACTTCACCTATCAAGACGTCACTTCCAGTGATCAAGCTCAGCTTAACAATTACCTCAAGGTCCTGAGTTCGGTTTCAACTCGTTCTCTCAACGCCAAAGAAGAACACGCCTTTTGGATTAACTTATACAACGCCCTGACGGTCAAGGTGGTCCTTGATGCTTACCCCGTCGACTCAATCAAAGACATTGACAGTCGATTTGGCGGGCTACTTGCAACAGGCCCTTGGTCCAAGCAACGGTTTGAAGTATCAGGCATACCATTAAGTTTAGATAATATTGAGCACGATATTATCCGACCCAAATACAAAGACTACCGAACCCACTTTGTCTTAAACTGCGCGGCAAGAGGATGTCCTAACTTATCTAAGCTTGCCTTTACTGCAGAAAATATCGACCAGCAATTAGAAACAGCGGAAGCCACGTTCATCAACCATCAACGAGGCATCCGGTTCGACGGTAAAACACTCATTCTTTCGAAAATATTTGATTGGTATTTGGAAGATTTTGCCGACAATGAAGAAGAACTTATTACTCTGCTGGCCCCAAAAGTTAATGCAACAATGCGCGCTCGGCTCAACGGTTATCGCGGTAACATAAAATATGAATACGACTGGTCGTTAAACGAGGTACGTTAACTGCATGAAAAAATTGATACTGTTATTTATCGCAATCATTGTTGTCAGTGCTTATTTCTATTTTGATTTAGGGCAATGGCTAACCTTAGAGCAACTGAAAAACCAGCAGTCTTCGTTAGAATCTTATCGTCAAGCCAACCCTGTGCTCGTCGCCGCCATCTACACTGTAATTTATATCGTAGTCGCCGCGTTGTCGCTACCAGGCTCAGCCATAATGACCCTCAGTGGCGGTGCAATATTTGGCTTAGCCGTGGGAACCGCATTAGCTTTAATATCTGCAACCATTGGCGCCACCTTTGCTTTTTTAATCGCTCGGTTTCTATTAGGGGATTGGGTGCAAGAGAAATTTGGCGACAGAATCGCCTCGATCAATCAAGGCATTGATAAAGACGGAGCATTCTACTTATTCAGCTTACGCTTAGTACCTGTATTCCCTTTCTTCGTCATCAACGTGGTTATGGCACTTACGACTCTCAAAGTCTGGACCTTTTTCTGGGTATCTTTGGTGGGGATGCTCGCCGGTGCTGCCGTTTATGCAAACGCCGGGACTCAACTAGCGAAACTCGATAGCTTATCAGGCATAGCTTCACCAGGAATTATACTGTCGTTTGTTTTATTGGGTATTTTTCCGATCTTGGCAAAAAAGATGATTGAATTCATCCGTAGAAAAAAAACCGACTAGAACCCACGATAGCCCCATAAATGGGGCACAGGTTACGCTAGGTTCAGCGGTAAATTAATACCAGTACTTCACAACCACATTAAAAAAGTTGTAGCCATTATTAGGCTGCTTTACATCGCCATTAGATAAGTGCTGATAGCGAGCACCTAGTTGCCAATCAGCAATTTTCACCGCCACGCCTAACACTTCACCAAACTGGAAATGCGTACTGATTTGACGGTCCGCTTGCTCAGTCAATGAAAGCCAATTAGCGCTCAAGCCAGTTTCAAGCATTGGAGATCCGGGCAAGGCATTAAGCTGCCATTCCAAAATAGGGGTAAAGCCCAAATGAACATTTTGCGGCGAAGGTGCAATTTGACCAAAGCCAAATTCATAATGCCCATCCAGCGTCACCGGCCCAAACTCAGCAATAGGCTCATCCATATTCCAAAGCCACAACATACGCGTACGCTCAAAAGACTCATCCGAACCCTGATCAAAGCCTAAACCATCCAACTGCATCGGGTTCCAAACCAACAACGAAGCCACACTAATCCCAATAGCACTCGCACGCCAAGGAAAATCTTCAGCGTTGGCCGCGCCCAAAGACAAAACTGCCATTAGCAGGGTAATTCGAACCTTTAACATGATGCCATTCTTAAATTGGTTGGATAAGCGCAGTGTAAGGGAGGTTGTTAGGAAGCTGCAAGCTGCAAGTAAAAGATTAAAGACGGTTTTGGGCTGCGGGCTGCGGGCTGCGGGCTGCGGGCAACAAATTAAAAGCGGTACTGCATTAGCTGTAGTGCTGAGTTTATCTTGATCGGGAATCTGAGCCATGGATGGCGAGGCTTAGCTTACATGGATGTATTTACAGCGACCGAGCAAGGTAAACTCAGCGGCGCGGCGGCAGTTGGGCGGCGGTTGAAGTCGGAACACTGCGGACTGAGCAAAGAAAGCTCAGCAGCGTGATTGTATCATTTGAACTTACTTACAGCTGGCAGCTATAAACTTGCAGCTTAAATTTACACCGGAACCCAAAAGCCAACATCGTGCCACCGTAGGATGAAAGTGGCAGTTTTAGACAATGGGCTGCTGGTTAAAAAGCACTCTTCGCCTGTCGAGTAAACTTAGGTATACTCAATATTGATTTTTCGTAGAGAAGCATCGTGAAAAGAGCCATTGCACTTAGCTTATTTGCATTGTTTTTGGTTGCTTGTGGCAATAAAGGTCCACTGGTACTGCCTATAGACGCTAATTTACCTGCAAACACCATTATTAAATAAATATAAGGTTTCCTCGCTACATGACCGCATTTTCATACCAGCAAGAACAACTACATGCCGAGAACGTCTCGTTAACTGAGCTTGCCGACACTTACGGCACGCCACTTTACGTCTACTCGCAGAGCGCCATAGAGCAACAGTTTGATGCCTATAAGCAAGGTTTAGGTGATCATCAAGGGCTAATTTGTTATGCGGTAAAAGCTAACTCAAATTTAGCGGTATTGAACTGTTTAGCTAAACGCGGTGCTGGTTTTGACATTGTTTCTTTAGGTGAGCTAGAGCGAGTAATTGCAGCCGGTGGACAGGCCGATAGAATCGTCTTTTCTGGTGTCGCCAAACAAGCCAATGAAATGCGCAGAGCACTAGAACTTGGCATTCATTGCTTTAATGTTGAATCAGATGCCGAACTAGACCGACTCAATGACGTAGCTAAAGAAATGGGTGTCCAAGCCCCTGTATCATTTCGCGTTAACCCCGATGTAGACGCCAAAACACATCCTTATATCTCTACCGGTCTACGTGAAAACAAATTCGGCATCGACATTCGTTCAGTTAAAGACACCTATCAGCGAGCAGCTAAAATGAGCAACATCAATGTGGTTGGCATGGACTGCCACATTGGCTCGCAATTACTTGAAGCCAAGCCATTTGAAGACGCAATAGAACGCTTATTAACATTAACCGATGAACTAAACGAGCTTGGCATCACGCTTAAACATATTGATATGGGCGGTGGTATCGGCGTTAAGTACTCAGAAGACGATATAGAACCCGATGTGACCGGTTACATCAAAAAGCTAGTCGACCACCTAAAGAGCCGCAATTTAGGCCTAATTTTAGAACCTGGCCGTAGTATTGTCGCCAATGCTGGCGTTCTTCTGAGCCGAGTAGAATATCTAAAAGACAATGGTGAACATCATTTTGCCATTATTGATGCCGGCATGAACGACTTGATCCGCCCTGCACTTTACCAAGCCTGGATGGACATAAAACCCGTTCAACCCCACACCAATGGCAAAGAAGCCCTGTGGGATATTGTCGGGCCAATCTGTGAAACTGGAGATTTTCTAGGCAAGCAACGAAAAATGTCGCTTAAAGCCGGTGATTTGATTGCGGTAATGTCCGCTGGTGCTTATAGTTTTGTCATGGCCTCGAATTACAATACTCGAGGCAGACCTGCGGAAATTTTGGTGAAAGATAACAAAGCCACCTTAGTACGCAAGCGTGAGCAACTAGCCGATTTATGGGCTTTAGAATCCCTTGGAGAGTAAGCACCTTATGCGCTTAAAATTCACCAAAATGCATGGCCTCGGTAATGACTTCATGGTTATTGATGGCGTGTCTCAAGATGTTGAGCTGACCGCGGAGCTAATTGAGCAATGGTCAGACCGTCACTTTGGAATTGGCTTTGATCAACTTCTATTAGTTGAACCACCAACTCGACCTGATCGTGATTTTAAATATCGTATTTTTAACGCCGATGGCAGTGAAGTAGAAAACTGCGGCAACGGCGCACGCTGCTTCGCACGCTTTGTCGTTGACGCCAAACTAATAAAAGCCTCAACCATTCGGGTAGAAACCGCCGGTGGAGACCTTGAGCTGCATATTTGCGACGACGGCCAGGTCACTGTCGACATGGGGCGCCCGCGGTTAACCCCGAGTAAGGTGCCCTTCAATGCTGACGCCAAGGCCTTGTTATATCCACTTCAAGTAAACGAAAAAAAGCTTCAAATTAGCGCTGTAAATATGGGTAACCCTCACTGTGTATTGAAAGTTAAGGATGTACTCAGCGCACCCGTTGAAACACTGGGCCCGCTAATTGAAAGCCACGCCGATTTCCCTCAAAGGGTTAACGCAGGTTTTATGCAAGTGGTTGATCGTGGACATATAAAACTCAGAGTCTTCGAGCGCGGAGTTGGCGAGACTATGGCTTGCGGCACCGGGGCTTGTGCTGCCGTTGTTGCCGGCATAATCAATGATTGGCTAGATCACAGCGTAAAGGTCACCTTACCGGGTGGCGTTTTAAAAATTGAATGGACTGGTGAAGGTAATGTTATGATGACAGGGCCTGTCGCAACTGTGTATCAAGGAGTTTTGTCTTGACTGAAGTGTTAAACACCGAAGAATTAAATGAAGAAGACATCATTAATTACTTAAAAAAACACCCTTCATTTTTTGAGCACCACCCTAACCTGCTCAAACGACTGCATTTGCAACACGACAGTGGCACTGCTATTTCACTAATAGAGCGCCAAAACCATATTTTTCGCAAGGAAAACCGAGAGCTTATCGATCGGTTAAACAAGTTCATTGCAGTTGCGCAGCGAAACGACAGACTGTTCTTAAACTTACAAAGCTTAGTGCTCAATCTCATTCAATGCACCGACCTCAATCAAATGGCGGCTGCACTGCAGCAAGGATTAACCGAAAAATTCGATGTAGACGATGTTCAACTGGTACTCAGCCATCAAGTAAGCCGGGACGGAGATTTGTGGTTACACTGCGATAAACATACGCTAACCAAACAATTCCCCGCCGCTATAAAAGATAAAAAAAGCAGTTGTGGTGTTTTTGATGAAGAGACTCGAAACTTACTTTTTGGGCAAGTCGAAATGGGTTCAATAGCCCTTGGCGCTATCAGCTGTAAATCGGGTCAGGTTGGTATATTGGCACTCGGCAGTAAGAGCGAAACACACTTTCGCTCTGGTACCGACACGCTATTTTTAAGTCATCTAGCTAACGTGATTAGCCAACTACTGGATCGCTTTTCAAGTTAACCTGAACCTTCTCCATGAAGCTTAGGCCTATGTGTGCATCGTAATAGGCTGCTTCATTAATAAAAGCCCCATATACAACCTTATCCCCTTCGTAAATCAATGTTGACCCATCTAACGTCATAAATAGAGGGTCGCCAGGATTAATTGGCTGGTAGTCTTGATCTTGTAGGTTTGGGTGAACCATTGCCGTGATTTCGCCCTGTTCATTTTCAGGTAACTTTACCTTTTCAATAAATCGAAACCCTTCACGCACTTGTGGTTGCACGGGTGATATCCCTTGGTTTATTAGCTCCAAATAGTCTAAACAATGGCGTGTGGCTTCGCGAGTTGCCTGATACACATCAGCGCGCAGCAATCCTTGAGGAACAGCGCCGACTTCAATTAAAAAGCCATTGAGACGGGCGATAGAGGTTAAGAAAGTATCTTCGAGTCGATCAACTGGGTCAAAAAATAACGTTGAACCCGGCATTTGATCTTGAACATAAAACGCCATGCCAACGACAAGTGGGTCGTCGGTATTAAAAATTAAAGACATACCCATGTTTGCTGTAGTGGTATGCAGATCAATAATAAAATCAACACGTGGGTTTTCTTTTGGTCCAAGCAGCGTATTGATCACCTTAGCACGACTGTGCTCATAACCCGTTAATTCAGAGTTATTTAGGTCATGTATATTAAACTGCCGATTTAGGTCTTGATCTAGATAGCGTCGATTTGCTTTGTTGGCTTTAGGATTGGTTAAGTGAAGCTCTGTCGAAAAATTTTTCCGAGTCACCTCACTAGGGGTTTCGCGCCAGTGCTTTAACAGATGGACTCCGGTTAATTCATTGCCGTGAGTGCCACCTGTAATCGCTACCTTGCTGATGATCGACATGCTAAAAACTCTCTAAAAACTTAAAGAGTTAGCTTAGCAGAAGTTTTTGAATCGGGTTAGCCTATATCATCAACAATAGAGTCGATCATACGATCAAACAATGGGTCTTCGTCAATTGCAGTGAACACTTCATCACGCATAGACATAGCCAAACCAATGGCAGAGCGCTCAACAATTTTGTCACCTTTGGCATCGGTAAAAATATACTTAGCGCCGCCAGAGACAATCAAGCTTAATTTGCCACGCTGAACTTGACCTGGTTTTAGCTCGATATCAAACCACTGCTCTAGTGCTAATGACTCCACTTGATCTAAATAGTAACTTAGGTCGGCTTGGCGAAGCTCTTGAACTGGCTCATCTACCGGCAACGGAAGCTGAGCTTCAATAACTTTCTCTGCGACGACTGCTTTTTCTTCGAAGCTTTCGAGTTTCGATTGAGAATCCCAAATATTTTCATCAAGTTGTCCACCGTTGATCGCATGTTGATCTTCGATAGATTGTATAATATTTTGTCGCTCGGTTTCAGAAAGCCCCATACTTTTTAGACCGTCTTGCAAGCCAGAAAGCATTTTTGGAACAATCGCCACAAATCTTTTTTCGTGGGTCATTTGTACACTTGGCTGCAAGCTCCAAATTAATTCACGAGCGATCCGCGCACTGGTTTTCCATGCCTGGCACTCTCCTTGTTTTTTAAAGACAATTGCCATAAGCCGATACCATTGATTTCTTAAGAACTTCTCAATGTTGTCAGGTAGCGCTTGTTCTTCTAACAAGGTATCTATAAAAATTTTGGTTCGGTCTTGTGACTCATGTGCTACAACTAATGCTGTTTCAACAGATTCCAGCTCACGTACTTTGGTGTCGCTTGATTGCCGATATGCGCTTTGTAACTCGGTAAACTCTGCAAGCAGGGTAGCAAATAGTTCAATGTTTTCATCAAAGTCATGGTTTAACTGGTCAACGATTTTTTCCATGCCCAGTAGTAACGCATCACCTTCGACATTATCTTTTTTGTGCCAACCGTTTGCTGCTTTCGCCATTTTATTTAGCAGCTGTCGAGCCGAATGATCTGAATGCTGAAAGAATGTTTTATCAAGCAACGCCACTTTAATAATGGGTATCTGCATACGCGCAAGCAGTTGCTTCATGTAAGGCGAAAGCTGATCATCATCGAGGATGTATTCAAATAGCATAGCCACTAACGAAATAGTGCCACTCTCTTGTGTACCCTGTACCGATTGTGAAACTTGCTGAACTTGTGCGCTAGTCCACTGCTTTAACTCTTCCATATTGGTCGCTGCCGGTGCTGCATTTTGCTGCAGCATTGAGAACGAACTCATTAAATTAGAAAGAAATGCAGGGTCGACTTGCACGCCGCCCGGAATACCACCTTGACCAGGTGCAAAACCCGCTAGATTTTGGGAGGCCGTACCTGCACCTTGCTGTGCAGATAATAACGCTGCAACCTTAGACAAATCGGAAGTGTCTATAGCGTTAGCTTGCTCGCGCTTAGAGTTTTCTAACTTTAAGTTAGGCAGTATGCCTTCTTCAATCAGCCAGTTATTACTGCTTTGGTAAAAATCGATCAGTTCGTTAACTGCTTTTTCATCAAACAAACGGAACAACATTAGTGTTGTTTTAGTAGGGAAGTCTAGCGACTCTAACTGTTTAAACACTATTTCACCAAAAACATAAGGCGTAAAAGGTGTTTCTTTATCGTGCAATTTTTTTGTACAGGTGACGGCTAACATTCGTTCGTGCCACGCGAGCCAGTCATTGCCGGCACGCTCATAAACGCGGTTAGAGAAGCTAGAAATCGCGAGATCTCGCTCAAGCTCTTGCTCTTCCATAAGGGATAAATCATCTGAAGCTTCTGCAGCTTCTATAACTTGATCGGCGCCCTCACTGACCCACTTGCGTATATCCTGCAGAATAAGCTGCTGTAGGTTATCTTTTTGTTTGCGTAATTGGCGAAGCTGATCGAAGTACTTATTTGCGGCAAAGCCATCAACAGACTTTTCAGCGGTATTAAATAAGAACTCATCGGCATGATTAAAAAAGGCACTCATAAGGTTAGGCATGCGTTCGCAAAAGCGATCGGATAATTTTCCGAGGCGTTTATGATCTGGCTGCCGACTAAACCGGCGATGCTGATCAAGCGATGTAACAGACGCAGCATTCGATGTAGACATTATGAGAACTCTTTAATAATTACGGATACTAGTTTAGCTGATTGAGAACTTTAAACCCGTACTTTGCCAAACAAATCACAGAGTTGTGCACCAATTAGCAAGTTGATCGGTGTTCAGTTCTCATAGTCTACTTAACCAGCCTAGAAATGCCAATTTATTGACAGCCTTTTCTGGAGCTAATCTCAAATTTGCGAATTGACGCATCTTTTAGGCAGAAGAATGGGATTCTAAGCATCAACCTGACTATAATGCTGACCTTCAAAATAAGGAGTCAAGCATGCGAGTTTCTATGATATGGGCAATGGCCGAAAACAACGTCATTGGCCGAGATAACAAACTACCTTGGCACCTGCCTAACGATTTAAAGTATTTCAAGCAGATTACAACCGGAAAACCCGTCATCATGGGGCGAAAAACCTATGACAGCATAGGTCGACCGTTGCCCAATAGAACAAACATTGTCATAACACGCGATACCCGTTTTAATGCGGAAGGCGTAAAAGTTGTCAACAGTTTAGATGATGCGATTGAACTGGCCGAAGCGACTTGCCTAGTTAATGCTCAAGAAGAAGTGATCGTAATGGGGGGTGCGGAAATTTATAAACTATGCCTACCAAGAGCTGATCGGCTCTATGTCACACTTGTCCACGCCGAGGTCGAGGGAGATGCGTACTTCCCTGCAATTGACCTATCTCATTACCGAGAAGTAAAACGTGAGTTTTTTGATAAGGACGGACCTAATCCATTTGACTATTCGTTTTGTGTGTTTGATCGAGAGAGTCATTGAGCGGAGCATAAGCCTGATAGTTTCATCAGGCTTATTATTTGGGTTATTAACCGATTAAATCATCCGCTTTATTGCGGACGAGCATAACCAGTAACAAGGCAATAACAGCTGATACTAAGAAGCCAGAAACTATCGGCAATAGCGTACCATTGAAAAACCAGCCAATTGCAACTGAAATAACCACTGAAACTATGTTTTGAGTCGTCCCAACCACGGCAGCACCCACACCAGCTAGTTTACCTAATGGCACCATTGCCAATGAGCTCAGATTACCAAACAAAATACCCACACAAAACATTAACAAGAAACCAAGGCTCATGAACTGCCATAAAGCGGGGGAGCCATCTTGAGTCAGCGCGAGCACGACAAGAATAGAAGCCAAACTAATTTTGCCAATTAACGCATAGATCGCTAATTTTAATGCCCCCATACGCATGACTAACTTACCGTTAACATAACTTGCCGATCCTATACCCAATGCTAACGCAGCGAAGAAAAATGGAAACTTATCACCTAGCTGGTATATACCTTCGAATATAGCTTGTGCTGAGCCAACATAGGCAAGGAGCCCACCAAACACCACTCCCGAGGCGATCGAGAAACCTAGCGTTCTAGGTTGTGACATCACTAGCTTTATGCCATTAAAAATGGACCTAAGGCTCATCGGGCGCCTATTTTCTGGAACTAACGTCTCCGGCTGTCGTATAGCCAACCAAATACCTGCAATAATTGACAACAGCACAAATAATCCAAAAATTGCACGCCAACTAAACGCCATTAAAATAGCCTGGCCGACAAGTGGTGCAAGCATAGGTATTAAAACAAAGGCGACCATAACGAACGACATTATGCGCGCCATCGCATTACCAACAAACTTATCTCGCACTAATGCCATCGTCGCAATACGCGGACCGGACACACCAATGCCCTGAATAAAGCGACCAATAAGCAATGCTTCAAAGGTTTGTGCAAACATAGAGAGCAAAGCCCCTACACAAAATAAGACGATGCCAGAAAGTATTGCACCTTTGCGACCATAGGCATCAGACAAAGGACCGAAAAAGAGCTGACCAAATGCCATACCCACGATAATAGCGGTAATGATCCACTGCGTATGACGAATATCGGAAATGGCTAAGTCTTCAGCGATAATGCTAAATGCGGGAAGCATGGTGTCTAAACTTAACGCGACCAAAGATGATAGAAGGGCGATAAGTAAGATAAATTCGAAAAGCGAAGGTTGTTTTACAGGTTTGATGGACATGGCCAGAAATCTAACTTGGTTAAAAAATAGCCGCGCATTCTATCATGAAATGCTTATATAGCGAGTGCAGCCCTAAAAATGCAGTGGCAACTAGACTATACGGTTAAGTTCTTGTGAAAATGCGTCATTTTCGTGCCAAGGACTAGACTGTTTAATTAGTTAGATTACTTTATCGCTAACGGTTCTCTCAAAAGGCGAACTTAATAACAATAAATAGCGGCACATAATCTGTACCGCCAATGGAGCAAGCATGAGCTTTTTTGATCATAAAGATTTTGATAATCACGAACAGGTCTGTTATTTCAGCGATGAAGCCTCGGGTTTTAAAGCAATCGTCGCTATTCATAATACTCAATTTGGCGCCTCATTAGGTGGCACTCGATTTTATAACTACACCAATGACGACGATGCCCTAACTGACGTTTTACGTTTATCTCGCGGTATGACGTATAAAAGCGCTATGGCTCGCTTGCCGCTTGGCGGCGGTAAGTCGGTTATTATTGGTGACCCAAAATCTATTAAAAACGAAGCTCTGCTGCACGCCTTCGGTGATGCCTTAGAACGCTTAAACGGCGTCTACGTTGCTGCGGAAGACTCTGGCACCAGCGTGAACGACATGAAGATTATCCACCAGCGTACTGAGCATGTTACCGGCTACCATGAAAAACAAAGCCAAGAAGGCGGCAGTAAATCTGGCGATCCATCACCTGCTACGGCATACGGCTGTTATTTAGGTATTAAGGCCGCAGTTAAGTTCAAGCATAATCGTGATGATGTCAAAGGGCTTCGAATTGGTATTCAAGGTTTGGGTAATGTGGGTTATAGGCTTGCCGAGCTGCTTCATAACGATGGCGCCGTTATCATAGCTTGCGACCTTGATCAAAACGCACTTGCAAAAGCCAAACGAGAGCTTGGTGCAGAAATTGTTGATCTTGATGATATTTATAGCCAGGAACTCGATATATTTGCCCCCTGTGCCATGGGCGCGACAGTCAATGAGCACACGCTTAAAATCATGAACGCCACTATTATTGCAGGCAGTGCAAACAACCAATTAGATACAGCCACTATAGGCCAACTCTTGCATGACCAAGGCATTCTCTATGCGCCCGACTATGTCATTAACGCTGGCGGAATTATCGACGTATGTTATGAGCATTTAGGGATTTACGATGCAGCCAAAGTAAACCTGCATATTGAAGGTATCTATGACACGTTAACGGAGATGTTTGAGCGCTCCGCTAAAGAAAATCGCCCGACCTCAGAATTAGCCGATACCATTGCTCGGGAACGTTTGAATCAGGGTATTCCTATCCTAGCCTAACAATGAACAATGGCGCTACAAAGAAGCTTTACGCTCTCGGTTGCGCCATTTCTCACCAAACAACACTAGCTGGTTAACTCTT
Source organism: Reinekea sp. (assembly GCF_046710285.1). Lineage (GTDB taxonomy): Bacteria > Pseudomonadota > Gammaproteobacteria > Pseudomonadales > Natronospirillaceae > Reinekea. The sequence continues at coordinate 411 of NZ_JBKEGY010000035.1, read as the reverse complement.
TGCCTAACACTATCGCTTCTTTGCGATTGGCGACACTTAGCTTTTTATACAAGTTATTAATATGTGTTTTAACCGTACTCACAGCAATAAACATTGTTTGCGCAATATCATCGTTACTTTTACCTTCGATAATGTATTGCAGCACTCGCCATTCTTTTTTTGATATCCCTAAGGCTAACAGGCCGTCAGGGACTTCTTCTTCGCCGCGGCGGCTAGAGGTGTTTCGCTGCTTATACAATATCAATAGCTGTTCAATAAATTTAGCCTGTTCTTCTGGTAAATCCTCTAACGACATATCCTCAAACAATGGCATGATCCATTGGCGTAAGTATAAAATACTCGCCACTATTGAATATTGCTGTATTAACGGCAGCAATAAGCTCAGCTCATTCGTTGCTTCTTCTTTTTTAC
>NZ_JBKEGY010000034.1:0-28136 GCF_046710285.1 Reinekea sp. | reverse complement strand
GTAAGCACAGTGGACTGACTTACTATTCGTTGTTTGAAGTGCTGGATAAGGTTTCGTCTAAAGCTTAGGGGTCTTTAACTGTAGCGCCGTTGTGCATCCAGTAACAACCCCTTACCCACACTATTAAACAAGTCGCCACTGACCCACTTTGCATGGCTGAACTTCTGAGAAATAAGTTTCTTAACGGAAGGAAGTGCGGTAGAGCCGCCGGTTGTAAACAGCGTATCAATTTGTGATGCCTTTAAACCAGCTTGGATTAAAGTATCGTCGATGGCGGTAAAAACCTTGTTAACATCGCTTTCAATCGAGTTTGCTAAATCTAATTGGCTGACTTCACTTTGCAGCGGTTCTTCGATGCTTCCATTGCTTTCTAAGCTAAGCAAATAGCTTAAATCTATGCTGGTCTCATTGTATTGTGATAGTTCGATTTTGGCTTGTTCAACACTTGCCGCGAGTCTGTGTCCTTGTTTGTTCTTGAGCAGTTGCCCTAAACGCAGCATCGCTTTTTTATCTTGGCTTTCGCGCGCAAGCTCGGAAATATCTCGAAGTATATTCGCTTCGTACAACAGGTGAATTCGATGCCACGTTGCTAAGTCTACATAGTAGTGCCGTGGCATTTTTAATGTTGGTTTGTCGATGTAGCAGCTGTTTAAACCAAAATGTGGCATGACCGTTGCCATGCTTAAATGACGGTCAAAATCGGTACCGCCAATGTGGATACCGTGATTAGCCAATAGGTCATCATCTCTTTGTGACTTTAAGCGGTTTTGTTTGGATAATTTAATCAGGGTAAAATCGGATGTGCCGCCACCTATATCAATAATCAGCGCGAGCTCTTCTTTATCAACTTGTTGCTCGTAGTCATAAGCAGCAGCGATGGGTTCAAATTGAAATGACACCTGTTTAAAGCCAACGGAGTGCGCAATGTCGGCCATACGGTTTTGCGCCGCTAAGTCTAAATCTGGGTGATCATCGTTAAAGTGCACAGGGCGACCTAAGACGACTGATTCGAGAGTCTGCTGTGTATAGTCTTCGGCGCGTTGCTTTAAGCTGGCCATAAAAAAGCCGATGATGTCGTTAAAGGCATAGCGCTTGTGTTTGATTTGCGTGCCTTCATCCATATTTTTTGAGCCGAGAATGCTTTTCATGGAACGCATTAAGCGGCCAAACTCCCCACGACTGTAAAGCTCTATGGCTTGTCGGCCAAAGTAGATGTCATCGGTTTCAAAATCAAAGAAGAGTGCGCTGGGTAAAGTCGTTTCAAACTTGCCACTGTGTGAATCATGTTCCAGTGGAACCATTTGCGATTGTTGCTGATGCTCAACGCCAACTGTTGAGTTTGAAGTGCCAAAATCGAGGCCACAAATAGACATAATTCACCGACGCGTCTGAAAAGGGCGCGAAAGTCTAAAAGGTTAGGGTTAAATTGCAAGTGGTAGTGCGCAATAAACCCTAACTATTTGACAGCGGTTAGGCTTTCAAGAAGGGGTTGATTATCCAACCGAACGGGCCCGTTAACTTGACTGGAGCCTCAACTATGGTGAGTAACCAGCAGTCAGCATCGGCATGCGCTAATGGTGAATGATTATGCTTGCCATCTAAGTGAACAAAATCACCCGCGGCATAGGTGCCTAGTTCATCAGAAAAGCCGCCTTCAATGACCACGCTGATTTCACTGCCTCTGTGTGTATGCTGTGGTACACGTCCGCCGGCATTCATGTGGTGCAAGCCAACAATCATATTGTTTTCGTCTTGCATTAGGCGAGTCGTATGTAAGTTTTTCATCGGTGAAGACCAGTTGAGGTTTTCAACTTCTCCGTTGATGAGCTTTTCTACCACAGCAGGAAAGCGTCTAGGTTCAGCTTTTACTGGCTGAGCCTCTTGTTGAACGACCTGCTCGCTGTCTAATTTAGACATTAACGTATCAAAGTCTAAGCTGACCGTTGTTTGTGGTGTTTGATGGTCAAACAATGCACTGGCGGCAGATTCGGCAAGCCGAGCTTGCGCTTTGCAAGCTTTACAATAATGTAAATGGGTTGCAACCGCGATACTCAGTGCACTAGAGATGCTTCCCGATGCAAACTCGATGAGTTGATCATTCGATGGGTGCCATTGTGTCATAATTCATTTGCCCCCAAGGTTAATTTGAGTTTCTGCATGGCGAGTCGTACTCGACTTTTTACGGTGCCTAACGGCAAGCCTAATTCGTCTGCCACCTGTTGATGACTCTTATCTTCTAAAAATACTTTAGAGATTATCTGTTTTTGATCTACCGGCAATGTATATAGCTGCTCATTTACCTGTTGTTGAATGCGCGATACGCGAACATCACTGAATAAGTCTTCTTCTGACTCTAATTCCCAGACATCGTCGGCATTAAGGTCGCTGCGGTATTTATTCAGTTTTCTTAAAATATTAATGCGTTGGTTACGTGCAATAGTAAAGATCCAGGTAGACGGAGCTGCTTTTTTTGCATCGTATAGGGGAGCTTTGCGCCAAATAGTCATCATAACGTCTTGCACAAGCTCTTCAGGCAAGTGATCGCCTTGGAAGTGTAGGTTAGACGACACTGCAAATGATTTTATCAATGGTCCGAAGTGTTTAAAAAGAGCTTCAAACGCAGATCGATCTTGACTTTCAGCAACCTTTTCGAGCATCTGGGCAAAGTAAAGCCGTTCTTGGTCTTTATCCATTGCCTCAGAAACCTTTACTTCGGTTCGCAACTGAAATTGCAAAACGGTTCCCATATTGAGTCCACATTGTGTTGGTTTGCTGCTTTATACGAGCCGTTTGGGGCACTGGATCACCTATGCGAATAGTTTTTTGCGAATAATTTGGAGAAGTTTTTTACTGTTTTTGCCCGCGACGATAGGCGCCTTTGGGTCATCTGGCTGTTCTTTGCGAGCACCACGTACGATGGCGCGGAAGGCTTGTATCTCGATGCCTTCGTTTTCTTCAATCCACTGACTTTCAGCTTCTTTGGTTTTGATAAGTCGTTCACGCCAGCGCTCAGCCTGGTTTTGTAAGCGTAAGAAAAGCTCAGAAGAGGTGTCGAGCTTATCGAATTCACGCTGAATACCTTCAAGATCTTCATTGCGCATGACTTTGCCGACGTATTGCATATGCCGTCGCATACCTTCATGGCCTTTTACGCGGCGGCTTTCATCTATTGCATCTAGCATTGTTTGGGACAACGGAAACTTGGCTAATTCAGCGGCTTTTAGGCCAATGAGTTGCTCGCCTATTTCTTGAAGGGCGATCATGTCCCGCTTCACCTGGGATTTAGACACCCAATCTTCGTCATCTTCGTAATTAGTGTCGTTAAAATCGCTCATGTTAAAACCTTTATCTTTAGAGTAAAAAAACCGTGGCTAACCCTAAAAAGGTTAAAAAGCCGAAAACGTCGGTTAAGGTGGTAAGAATAACACTTCCTGACAAGGCAGGGTCAATGCGTGCGGATTTTAAAATAAAAGGCAGCAAGGTACCAGATAAGACTGCAACGCATATATTGACAAGTATGGCCGCGGCAATGACTAACGCCAGTGATAGCTGCCCGTACCAAAGAACTGTGATGGCGCCAATAACACTGGCCCAGAGCGCTCCATTAATAATGCCGACACCTAATTCGCGCATGACCATCCAGCTTAGGTTAGCTTTTGATATGTGCCCCGTAGCCATTCCACGGATGACTAAGGTGAGTGTTTGGCTACCTGCAATACCGCCCATGCTTGCGACAACAGGGCTTAGTACGGCTAACGCAACGATCTTTTCAATAGAAGCTTCGAATTGGCTCATTACCGCAGCGGCCACAAAGGCTGTTGCCATGTTAATACCGAGCCATACCGCACGTTGTTTACTGCTTCTGACAACGGGTGCAAAGGTGTCTGATTCTTCATCTAAACCCGCTAATCTCATCATGTTGTGATCGGCTGAGTCCCGTATCACGTCTACAACATCGTCAATGGTGATTCGGCCAATGAGTATATCGTCCTCATCTACTACCGGGGCTGAAACGAGGTCATCGCGTTCAAAGAGTTGGGCTACTTTATCTTCGTGGGTGGTGGCGTCTATCGCTTTGATCGTTGTATCCATGACCGAAGATACAATTGCTTGAGAGTTGCTTTGCAATAACTCAGTCAACGCTAACGAACCTTGATAATGAAATCGGCGGTCGACTACCCAAAGTACGTCAAGTGATTTAGGCAGCTGTATTTTTCGTAAATAGCGTAGAACAGCTTCTATGGTGACATCACCGCGAATCGTGACCATGTTTGTGGTCATGAGACCGCCAGCGGTATCTTCTGGGTAAGCAAGCAACCCTTCGACCTGAGAGCGCTCGTCTCTTGGCATGAGCTGTAGGACGCGATGAGAGGCTTCTGAGGGCATCTGCTGCAAGATGTCCGCTAAGTCGTCGCTGTCTATATCTTGAGTGGTTTCGACAATCTCTTCTGCGGACATGTCTTCGAGGAATTGCTGCTGAATATCCTCGTTTAAGTGAACTAAGACTTCGCCCTGATCTTCTTCATTGATCAAACCCCAAAGTAGGTGCCGGACCTTACGAGGACTAGATTCGAGGATGTGAGCGATTTCAGGTGGAGAGAGTTCGTTTTGTAATATCGTTGCGGCGATTCCGATATTTGAAGATTCTAACGCAAATATTATTCGCGTTTGTAAGGTATCAAGATGATTCTGATCTGGAATGTGTGACATTCATCGTCCTTGGTTGGTGGGCATTATTCTTCCTCATCAAAACGGTTGTTGATAAGTGTTTGAATTGCCTCCCATGCAGCTTGGTCGTCATTTCCATCAACGGTAAAGGTTAATTCCGAACCTTTTGCCGCTGCAAGCATCATGACGGCCATAATGCTTTTTGCATCGGCTTGCCGAGAATCTTTTTGAATTTTGACTTCGCAACTAAATTGAGATGCTGTGGCAACTAACTTTGCTGCCGCACGTGCGTGTAGCCCTAATTTATTAATAATGGTTATTTTTTCAGTTATCACTAATGATCGTTTCCCATGTCTCGGTGTCGTATTTGAGTTGACGGGTGCTGCGCTTTAAACGTGGCGGTAAGCTGCTCCACTAAATAGACACTGCGGTGCTGACCGCCAGTACAACCAATGGCTACGGTTAAATAGCTGCGTTGATTGTTTTCATATTCGGGTAACCATCGGGTCACGAAGCGAACGATATCATCGAACATTTCATTAACCGATGTTTCTTTTTGTAGAAACTCTTGAATCGGTTGATCCCGTCCGGTGTATTGGCGCAAGCTCTTATCCCAGAATGGGTTTGGTAAGCAGCGAACATCAAATACGAGATCGGCGTCCTTTGGAATGCCATGCTTAAAACCGAAACTCAAAAACTGCAAGGATAAGCCTTTAGGTTTGGCGATGAGTTTTTCTTTAACCTGCTCGCGCAGTTCTTGCAACGATAAAAGGCTGGTATCTATTTTTAAATCTGCACGATTTGCGATTGACGACAAAAGTTGAGCTTCATGGTCAATGGCTTCGGCTAGTGAAAGATGATCATTTGTTAGCGGGTGTTTTCGTCGTGTCGCAGAGAACCGTTGTAATAATATAGATTCATCAGCATCTAAAAATAGTACTTCGGCTTTTATAGCATTTGGCAGGCTCGCCAAAATATCTGGTAATTCAGTAATGCCTTCTGAAGACACTCGCACATCAATGCACACCGCAACCTCACGGTTGCTGGCAGATGCGGCCATCCAACGCACGAGCTCTGGCAACATAGGAGGTGGAAGGTTGTCAATACAAGTGAAACCAGCATCTTCAAGCGTGTTTAATACGGTTGATTTTCCTGAGCCTGATCGCCCACTAATGATGACCAGCCGGAACGGTTGTGTCGTCATGTTTAGCCTCGATAAATAAGATTAGTTTAGTTAGCCTACAAAGGTGCTAAATAGCGATTCGACCGTTTGACAGCTTCTGATTTGACTTAGTGTAGCAGAATTATTGACTCTTTCGACGACATTAGCCAAAAGCTGTAAATGCTCATCGGTGGCATCAAGCGGGACAATAAGTACAAAAATTAGATCTACAGGCTTATGATCAATCGCTTCAAAGTCAATCGGGGTATCTAGCTTTACTAATGCGGCAATAGGTTTATCTATGCCTTCTAGGCGGCAATGTGGTACTGCAACGCCTGAACCAATTCCGGTACTGCCTAAACGTTCTCGGGCAATAAGTTGGTCAAAAAGTGCGTGTTCTTGCACGTCGCCAAGCGATGGTGAAATTCGCTCAGCGAGTGTTTGTAGCACCTTTTTTTTACTGGCACCGAAGTTACCAATGAAGGTTCGTTCGGTGCTTAAGACTTGCGATAAAGATGTCATAGTGGACGTTAGTTTCCGTGTGCTCGGGCAACCGCTTTTTCTTTATGCTTTAACAACTGGCGGTCGAGTTTATCAGTCATTTGGTCAATGGCTGTGTATAGGTCTTCGTCAACTGCTTCAGCATGTATTTGGGCTCCTTTAATATTGACAGAAGCTTCCGCTTTTTGTCGTAACTTCTCAACGGTAAACGTAATTTGTACGTTCCCAATTTGATCGTAGTGACGCTTGATTTTTTCTAGACGGGAATCGACAAACTCGTGGAGGGCTTCAGTGACTTCAACATGGTGACCGCTGATATTGACTTGCATGGGCTGCTCCTCTTGCAGTTATAAAAGACCGACTCTACTTTGAGTGGGTCAACGTTGAACAACTACCTGTTGTTCATAAAGCTAATTTGTTTTCTTACTATTAATATTGCCCTTGATTGGCAAAACTTCAAGTCGAATTTGAACTATTTATGTTTTAAGTCAAACTCTTACGTTCATTTGACGGTGGAATGCTCAATGCTTCACGATATTTGGCAATTGTGCGTCGTGCCACCTTGATTCCTTGTTCACCGAGCAGTGTTGCTATTTTCGAATCGCTCAATGGTTTTCGAGTGTTTTCGGCGGCAATGAGCTTTTTAATTAATGCTCTAATTGCTGTGCTTGAACACTCTCCGCCAGAGTCTGTACTAACATGACTGCTGAAGAAATATTTTAATTCAAAAATGCCCCGAGGGGTGTGCATATATTTCTGAGTTGTGACTCGAGAAATAGTGGATTCATGCATATCGACCGCTTGTGCAATATCGTGCAAAACAAGTGGTTTCATGGCTTCTTCACCGTAATCAAAGAAGCCACGTTGGTATTCAACTATTGTTGTGGCGACCTTTAGCAATGTTTCATTTCGGCTCTGTAAGCTTTTAATAAACCATCTAGCTTCGGCAAGGTGATCTTTCAAGTAATTGTTGTCAGATGAATTATCTGCTCGTTTCACCATCGACGCATAAGATGAGTTAACTTTAAGCTTAGGCGCAATATCGGGATTTAGCTCGACTCGCCATCGATTATTTTTAATATCTTTACTTACAATGACATCAGGGACGACATATTCTGACTTTCCTGAGTCGACCATGCTACCCGGCTTAGGGTTGAGCGTTTGAATGAGTAAGATAATGTCACGTAATTCATTTTCTTTGATTTTTACTTTTCGCATTAAGCCTGCAAAATCTTTACTGCCTAATAAATTAATGTGGTTTTCGACAATATTGATGGCAGTATCGCGATGTTCTGTTTCACTTGGCAGTTGCTTTAGCTGTATTGATAAACAATCAGCTAAGTCGGCTGCGCAAACACCAGGCGGGTCAAACTGTTGGAGCCTGTGCAAAACAGCTTCGATTTCATCGAACTCTAATTTATCGTTCTCCTCTGATAGGTCATCGATCAGTCCTTCGAAAATATCTTCGAGTTTGCTCGATAAATAACCATCGTCATTCGTGCTTTCTAAAATTGCTTCGGCAATAACTCTGTCTTTATCAGACATGGGCGTTAAATTTAATTGCCAATGTAAGTGAGATAACAAAGAGTCTGTCGTGCCATGTACGTTTTCTAAGTTGTAGTCGTCGTCGGGGCTGCCCGCACCATGGCTTGTTGGCGTATGCGTATAAATATCATCCCATGAGCTATCTACACCAAGGTCATCTGGAATGTTTTCTGCAATTTCAAGTTCTTTAGTTGGTTCGTTAGCCGTATCGTCAGGGCTGAGCATTTCTTCTTTCGCGCTGTTTTTATCATTCGGCTCGCCCTCGGTTGAAGTAATATCTTCACTTACTTCTAACATTGGGTTCGAATCAAGTGCTTCTTGAATTTCTTGCTGCAAATCAAGAGTGGACAATTGTAATAACTTAATCGCCTGCTGAAGTTGCGGCGTCATGGTCAAAGATTGACTCATTTTAAGTTGTAAGGATGTCTTCATACTTAATTACTACTCACTTTCTAGTGACCTAATTGTCATAACCGGAGTGTCTATTACTTAATGATAACCGATTTAAAATTATTAACCTGTTATAACGCCTAAATATACTGTTTATTCTTATAAACGAAACTGCTCTCCTAAATATACATCACGAACCGTCTGATTGCTTAATACTTCCTCGGCTGTTCCAGCAGCGATAATGTGACCATTACCAACAATGTAGGCTTTTTCACAGATATCGAGAGTTTCACGAACGTTGTGGTCGGTAATAAGTACGGCAACACCGCGTTTTTGAAGGTGATGGATAATCTCTTTGATGTCACCAACGGAAATCGGGTCGACACCTGCAAAGGGTTCATCGAGCAGAATTATTTTAGGCTCCATTGCTAAAGCGCGGGCAATTTCAACTCGGCGACGTTCACCACCAGAAAGTGCCATACCTAGGCTGTCCCGTATATGTGTGACATTGAATTCTTCTAGCAAGCCCTCTAGCCGCTCATGTTGTTGCTGTTTATTCAAGTCCTTGCGCATCTGTAAAATGGCCAAGATATTGTCTTGAACGCTCAGTTTGCGAAAAATAGACGCTTCCTGCGGTAAATAGCCAAGTCCTTTGCTGGCTCTAGCGTGCATGGGTAAATGTGTAACTTCTTCACCATTAATGCTTACTTTGCCTTTATCTGCGGCAACTAGCCCCACCATCATGTAAAAGCACGTTGTCTTGCCTGCGCCGTTCGGTCCTAATAGGCCAACAATTTGAGCTTCTTCGACTTCAATGCTGACATCGATTACGACGGGGCGTTTTTTATAACTTTTGGCTAAATTCTGGGCACTTAAAATGGGCATTAATCGAGTGCTCCGGGAATGATGATGAGCTCGGCCTGTTCATCTTCTGGATTGCCAGTGACAGAGCGCTGAGAGTGAATGTTCATCAAACCCGTCACGGTATTGTATTCTATGCGTTCGCCATGAACTATGTTGCCGTTTTGGCTTATTTCAGCATTACCCGTGGTGATTATTAAGTCTTTATTTGGGTAGAATTCTATTTTTGAACCAGATACTTCAACTTTACTGCTGGTTAAATTGGGTAGGTCGACAAACCTTGCAGGCGTACCGTCGGCAATGAGCTGCTCAAGTTGTTTGGTGGTCTGATTGGTTTCAAGCGTTGTGTGATCTGCAAAAATCTCTAAGTTGCCCTGAGTTATAAATACATTGCCAGATAAAGTGACAAGACCCGTCGCAGTTTCAATGGTTTTTTCATCCGAGCGGCCAGTGATAGGTAGTTGTCGATCTTCTGGTAGAGCGAGAGTAGCGGTAGCCGAGGTTAAAAGCACTAAAGCTAAGCAGGTGTTGCGTAATTTATAGATCATAGACAAATGAAACCTCAGATTGAAAATGAATATTAGACCCCATTGTATCCATTTGCGCGTCCATTCCTATGGCATTGACGCGTTGACTACCTTGTGTAAGTTGTACCGGTAAATCAGTTTCGATGGTTTGGAGTTCATTGTTAATTGATAAAAACTCAGTCACTAAGATCAATGCTGGAGTAGCCGACAATTGGGTTGCAATGACATTTTCGTGGAATTCTATAATGTCATTTTCGTCGATATTGGCTGTATTTGCGGTTATTTTCCAAGTAAGTGTGCCATTTTCAACCAAATGTATTGTTGGCTGATTAAACTGACTGCGCTGAGGGTTTTCGTACATGGCTAGAGATTCGCCTTGAGCGTACAGCACTGCAATACCTTGTTCATTATAGCGGGTAATGTTCACATCGGTCATGTATGCGTCTGGTGAGTCTTCTGGAAGCTGGATGCTCTGCTCAGGTAGATATTGAACTTCTTCTGGCTTCAAAAAAAAGTAGAGGATCGCGGCCAAAATAGCGATGAGTACTGGGAAAAAAGACCGCGATTGAATCATTAAGCTACGCCTGCGCGTAAAATGTCATGCATGTGCACAACCCCGACAACTTTTTGCTCATCAACTACAATAAGTGAGGTAATCTTCCGTGTTTCCATTTGATAGAGGGCTTGCGCTGCAAGGAGTTCAGGGCCAATGGTCGCGGGAGACTTGTGCATAATTGTGCCAATAGGTGTGCTTTTAAAATCTGTTTCAGCATCGATTGCACGGCGTAAATCACCATCTGTGAACAAGCCAACTAGCTTGCCGTTTTCTTGTATGGTCACCAGTCCGAGGCTTTTACGGGTCATTTCTAAGAGTGTTTTATTGGTCATTTCACTCGGCGCAACAACGGGAATTGCATCGCCTTTATGCATGATATCAGCAACTTTAAGGAGCAGTTTACGCCCTAAGCTGCCACCGGGGTGTGAAAAAGCAAATTCTTCTGCGGTAAAGCCTCGTGCTTCTAAAAGCGCAACCGTAAGTGCATCGCCCATGACTAAAGCCGCTGTTGTTGAAGCGGTTGGTGCTAGGTTTAATGGGCAAGCTTCTTGTTTTACACCGCAATACAGGTGTGCATCTGAGGCCAGAGCAAGGCTACTGTCATTATTACCCGATAAGCCGATTAGTTTTATGCCTAAGCGCTTAATAAGCGGCAGTAGAGTGACAACTTCAGTTACTTCGCCCGAGTTCGACAAGGCAATCATAACGTCATCTTTAGTGACCATGCCCATATCGCCATGACTGGCTTCGCCAGGGTGTACAAAAAAGGCGGGAGTACCGGTGCTCGCCAGTGAGGCGGCTATTTTATTACCAATATGGCCAGATTTGCCCATGCCGGTAACCACTACACGGCCCTTACAGTTTAGTATAATTTCACATGCTGTTGAAAAATTGTCATCAATTGATGAAGCCAGGTCTTGTAATGCACTGATTTCGATATCAAAGGTGCGCTTGGCGTTTGCTATATATTGAGAGTTATTCATTTATTAAATCGCCTGAAATGCTACATAACCATAAACCATATACATTAGCACAAAAAGGCCACCCAAATAACGTCCCATGTTCGCATTCTGCTTGCCTCTAATAATCAACACTAAGAATAATGCGATGGTCATCACAGCCATGAATAAGTAGTCTCTATTGAAGAGTTCTGGAGCAAAAGCGGACGGTGCGATTAAGCCAGGAACGGCAAGCACCGCGAGTAAGTTGAATATGTTGGAGCCCACAACGTTACCGATAGCGATGTCATGATGTTTTTTCAATGCGGATGAAACAGAAGCTGCTAATTCAGGCAAGCTTGTGCCAACGGCGACAATTGTTGAGCCAATAATTGCATCACTTATGCCATAAGTTTTAGCAATACCAGTAGCGCCCCAAACCAATACACGAGCGCTCACCAGCAAAACACCTAAGCCAATTACGAACCAAATAAAGGCCTTTAAGTTCGACATGTCGCTGGGTATATCATCTTCAAATTCAGAAGATTGGTTTTGGCTCTTATTTTGTATATAGATCCAGCCTAAGAATATCACCATAGCGAGAATGAGCAATGAAGACTCAATTCGGCCAATATAGAAATTGAATAAAATAAAACCCACTGCCACGGTAATGACCATGAGTATGAGGTTTTCATTTAAGATTAGGCGTTTACTGATTGGAATCGGTGCTACTAAGGCTGTAATTCCGAGCACTAAACCGATATTAGCAATGTTAGAGCCAATGGCGTTACCCATTGCTAATTCAGGCTTACCTTCGAGCGAGGCAAAAATAGCAACAATAATTTCGGGTGCAGACGTACCCAGCGAAACGATGGTGACACCAATGATAATGTGAGGGACTCCGAAATTGTTGGCGATGGCGGCGCTGCCGGCGACAAAGCGGTCGGCACTCCAGACTAAAAATATTAGGCCAACTATGATAGATAGTGAAAAAGTGAGCATTTTGTTCGGTTCCCTCAAATAAATCGTGCGCGCATTTAACGGATTTTAGCATTATATTGCAATGTTCTTTCGGCAAAGTAAGTGAAAAGTGACTTTTTTCACGTTAGGTTAAGGTCTACTCTATTAGAGTAAAGGAAATCACATAGAGTGATATAGGGGATATACATGTTATTAGCACGTCGTTTCATATTTAGTTTGGTCCTAGGGATGTTCGTTAGCCAGTCATTCGCGTTCACGCCATCAAGAAGTGCCCAAGACAGCGTAGAAGAAGGGGTGAACGCCATTCTTGCCGTTGTTCGAAAATATGAAGGTGATCAGCGAGAGTCTGCACGTTTAGCCTATTTAGATGAAGTGACGGAAGTGTTGGAGCCCGTCATTGGTTATACCATTATCGCTCGCCGGGTGATGGGAGACGCTTATAATGACGCTTCTCGAGAGCAGAAAATCCGATTTTTTGAAGTCTTTAAGCGCAGCATGATTAACACCTATGCTGGGGGTATCTATACTTTTGGTGCTTATCAAGTTGAAGTTTTACCGAGCCAGGATGACAAAAAGGATACCGTTAAGAACACACGAGTATATATGGATGTAGTGTCTCCAGAAGGGCCTCGATATTCACTAGTGCAGAGCGTTTATTACAGTCAAAACGAAGAAGATTGGAAAATGCAAAATGCCATTTTCAATGGAATTAACTTAGGCGTAACCTTTCGCACCCAGTTTGAGCAAATCTATAAAGAAACCAATGGCAACTTAGATGACACCATTGCTGAATGGGAGCGCATTACTGAAGAAGCCTATAGCTCAACTAAGTTCCGATAACGAAAAGAGATTCGAGAGGTTTCGCATAAAATCAGGCAGTTTATCCAGTTAAGTGAGATTTACTGCCAATTTCATTAAGATTGACATAAGAATGCGCAGCTTTTGATTTAGATTTGTTCAACCATTGCGTATAATTCCTGACTTTTGCCAATTAACCTATTTTAGAGAGTTCCAATGACAGCTGATCAAGTCAAATCCTTACTTTTAGATACCTTTTCAGAAAGCGACATTCATGTGGAAGGGGAAGGTGCTAAATATATGATTTCTATCGTCTCGGCCTTATTTGAAGGTAAAAGAGCGGTGCCTCGTCAGCAAATGGTCTATGCCTTATTAAATGAGCACATATCGAGCGGCGAAATTCACGCAGTATCGATGGATCTTAAAACACCCGAAGAAGCCTGATAAGGAAAGAATTTTGGATAAACTGCTAATTACTGGGGGTGCGACCATAAATGGTGAAGTTCGTATTTCTGGCGCAAAAAACGCAGCGTTGCCTATTTTAGCAGCAACTCTGTTAACCAAAGAAACCGTTAATCTTAGTAACTTACCGCACCTAAATGACATAACCACACTTATTGGTTTGTTGGGTTGCATGGGTGTCAGTGTTGTTTTAAATGAAGACATGAGTGTCGAAGTAACTGCTGGCACCATTACTGAGTACACCGCGCCGTATGAATTGGTAAAAACAATGCGCGCTTCAATTTTAGTTTTGGGGCCGTTGTTAGCTCATTTTGGAGAGGCTAATGTTTCCTTGCCAGGTGGTTGTGCCATTGGTAGTCGTCCTGTCGACTTACACCTCCGTGGTTTAGAGGCGATGGGGGCTGAAATTGAAGTTACCGACGGCTATATTCGTGCCCGTACTCATGGTCGTTTGAAGGGTGCCCGAATCTTCTTTGATATCGTAACGGTTGGCGGCACAGAAAACTTATTGATGGCGGCAACCCTTGCAGATGGAACGACTGTTCTTGAGAATGCAGCTAAAGAGCCTGAAATTGTTGATTTGGCTAACTGCTTAATTGCGATGGGTGCCAAAATTACGGGCGCAGGCACAGATACTATTACGATTGAAGGTGTTGAAACGCTTCATGCCGCACATCATCGAGTATTACCCGACCGTATTGAAGCGGGCACCTATTTAATTGCAGGAGCAATTGCTGGCGGTATAGTTAAGTTGCGCGATGTGGTTCCAGAACATTTAGAATCGGTAATATCGAAACTTGAAGAAGCCGGTGCAGGCATCACCCAAGGTGAAGACTGGATCGAGATTAATATGGAAGGTCGGCAGTTAAAAGCGGTTGATATCACCACTGCGCCTTACCCTGCAATCGCTACAGATATGCAAGCGCAATTTACCGTGCTGAATGCTGTTGCCCAAGGAACAGGTATGGTCGAAGAAACCGTATTTGAAAACCGCTTTATGCATATTTGTGAATTAGAGCGAATGGGTGCTCAAGCGAAAATCAAAGGCAACACGGTCATTATTACCGGGCAAGACCAAAAGAAATTACGTGGTGCGCCTGTCATGGCCACAGACTTACGTGCATCTGCTTCATTAGTGCTAGCAGGTCTTGTAGCAGAAGGTGAAACATTAGTTGATCGAATTTACCATCTAGATCGTGGTTATGAATGTATCGAAGAAAAGTTAGCTGGCTTAGGTGCCACCATTAAGCGAATTTCAGGTAATTAATGTTATGCCCTCTCGCTATGGAGAGGGCCAATTTAAAAAGTGAATTAGAGATCTCATGCAACAAAGCGCCGACACTATCACCATTGCTCTTTCTAAAGGGCGAATTTTAAAAGAAACGCTTCCTTTATTCGCAGCCGCTGGCATTGAACCATTAGAAGATGTCCACACCTCGCGAAAACTAATTTTTGAAACGACACAGCCAAACGTGCGTTTTATTATCATCCGCGCGGTTGATGTACCCACCTATGTTGAGTACGGCGTCGCCGATTTAGGCGTCGCCGGCAAAGATGTGTTGATGGAGCATGGCGCACAAGAGATGTATGAGTTACTCGATCTCAATATCGCCCGCTGTAAGCTCATGACCGGTAAGTTAAAAGGCGCTGAGTTTGGACCAGGTCGATTAAAAGTTGCTACCAAATTTGTTAATATCGCTCGACAATATTATGCATCACAAGGCCGGCAAGTTGATCTTATTAAATTGTACGGCGGCATGGAATTAGCGCCGATCATGAATTTAGCAGACGTGATAGTTGATATTGTCGACACCGGCAATACGCTAGTCGCAAATGGCTTGGTCGCTGATGAGTTTATTGCCGATGTCAGTAGTCGTTTAATCGCGAGTCGATTAGCATTAAAAATGAAAGACGCTAAAATCAGACCCATTGTTGATCTGTTAGAAGCGGCTGTTTTAAAAAATGGAGCCGCTAAAAAATGAAGCTAACTATCAAAAAGCTAGATCAAAAAGATTCGGATTTCGATAGCGACCTTGATGATATGTTAGCCTGGGAAACAGTCTCAGATGGCAACATGCAAAAGCTCGTCGCAGATGTCATTGCCGATATAAGAAAAAACGGCGACGCAGCATTGTTAACTTATTCTGAAAAGTTCGACCGATTTCGCGTTGAAAGCGCTCAAGAGCTGGTATTAAATGCTCAAGACATTGAAGCCGCCTTCAATAGGCTACCCACTGAACAACAAGATGCGCTAAAAATTTCTGCCGAGAGGGTGTACAACTATCACCAAAAGCAGGTTTCAGAAAGCTGGAACTATACCGATGAAACTGGAGTGCTTTTAGGTCAGCAAGTCACGGCAATGGATCGCGTAGGGATTTATGTTCCTGGTGGAGTTGCGCCATTAGCGTCCTCAGTAATTATGAATGCCATGCCCGCCAAAGTTGCCGGTGTTAAAGAAGTTGTTATGGCAACGCCTGCGCCCGATGGAAAAGTAAGTGACTTTACACTGGGTGCCGCATTTGTTGTTGGAATCGAAAAAGTGTATTTAATCGGTGGCGCACAAGCCATTGCTGCATTAGCCTTTGGGACAGAAACGGTTCCTACCGTCGATAAAATAGTTGGACCTGGAAACGCTTATGTTGCCACTGCAAAGCAACAAGTATTTGGCAAGGTCGGCATTGATATGATTGCGGGTCCGAGTGAAATTTTAGTCATTTGCGATGGCAAAACCAATCCTGATTGGATTGCCATGGATCTATTTTCCCAAGCTGAGCATTCCCACGATGCACAAGCTATTTTAATCTCACAAGATGCTCAGTTTTTAGCAGATGTTGAAGCCTCAATAGAAAAGTTGCTACCAACAATGGAGCGAAACGAGACGATAATCCAATCGCTAAACGATCGCGGTGTTCTTATCCATGTTGAACAAATTGAAAATGCTAAAGAATTGATTAATAAAATAGCGCCTGAGCATTTAGAGCTATCAATTGAATCACCGGAATCTTGGCTACCGGACATTAGGCATGCTGGCGCTATTTTCTTGGGTCGCCATACGTCTGAAGCCTTAGGTGATTATTGCGCGGGGCCGAACCATGTTTTACCCACCAGTGGTACCGCTCGATTTTTTAGCCCACTCGGCGTTTATGATTTTCAAAAGCGCAGTTCTATTATAGGTGCGAGTGCTTCTGCAGCAAGTGAGTTAGGCAAGGTTGTATCGGTATTGGCGCGTGGGGAGGAGTTGACTGCTCATGCCCGCAGTGCGGAAATGAGAATAATAAAACCATAACTAGGAATGATAAAGGCGATGTCTACTTTTTGGAGCCCTTTGGTACGTGAGTTAGACCCATATGTGCCCGGCGAGCAACCCAAGGGTCAAAACTTGGTTAAGTTGAACACAAATGAAAACCCTTTTCCGCCATCACCCAGAGTGCGCCAAGCTATTTCGGATAATGAAATACTAGCTTTGCGACTTTACCCTGATCCAGATTCAAGCCGCCTGAAAAAAACAATCGCGGAATACTACCAACTAGCAAGTGATCAGGTATTTGTCGGCAACGGTTCAGATGAAGTGCTTGCACATAGTTTTGTCGCATTTTTCAAGCAACCACAGCCTATTTTGTTCCCTGACGTGAGCTACAGTTTTTATCCAGTTTATGCGAACCTGTTTGGCATTGAAACCAAGACACCAGCACTGAATAAAGACTTTACCATCGATATTTCAGCATTTGACCAGCCTAATGGCGGGGTTATTTTACCAAACCCTAATGCACCTACCGGAATCTATTTATCACTCGATGATATTCGTTCGTTGGTCGAGGCAAATACAGAATCAGTGGTTATTATTGATGAAGCCTATATTGATTTTGGTGGAGAGAGTGCGGTTTGCCTAATCAATGAGTATGATAATTTATTGATCGTACAAACCTTATCTAAGTCTAGGTCACTTGCTGGTTTACGAGTTGGTTATGCTATGGGGCAAGTACACTTAATTGAGGCACTTGATCGAGTTAAGAACTCATTCAATTCATACCCGTTGGATAGATTAGCTGAAGTTGCAGCTATCGCAGCATTTGAAGACGAAGCTTACTTTGTCGAATGTTGTAATAAAATTATGGCGACTCGTGAATGGACCATTGAACAATTGACTAAGTTAGGTTTCTCAATCTTACCCAGTAAGACTAACTTTTTGTTTGCTAAACCAAGTCACAAAGGCGCTCAAAGTGTTTTTAATGAACTACGCGCTAAAGGGATTATCGTTCGGTTTTTCAAGAAACCAGGGTTGAGCGATTATTTACGGATATCAATAGGTACCCGAGATGAGATGACTATGCTCATCGATGCCTTGACTGAATCATAAGATTAATAAATTACATACTGCCAGTTCCCGCTGGCAGTATTGTTAGACCCTCACGCTAATTCAACTCGTCAGAACGACTTCCTTTGTATAAATTGTCCTCATAACTATTATGGGCCCTTAACGGAAAGCTCATATCTCAGAATTTATCAGGTTCATAACCTTTTGAGGTCAACATTGGACAATTTTGCATTTCATCAAGCGATTCCCGGCTATTTCGAAGACTTAGGCGACAAACTCTGGTTAAAACTGGCTATTTACGGCGAGCAACCGGTAAGTGTATATGCGCGCATTGAGCCAGATAATGAAGAGTATCTTGTTCCAATGCAGCTGAGCCAAGTGCAAAATGGCTGGTTGTTTTATGAAGCGACGGTAGACAAAAGCGGACATGTCGATCAAACACTGTACCTTTTTAAGATGCTCTGGAAAGAAGACAGTAAGTGGCTTTCTGCAATTGGCATCGAACAACACATTCCAAGAAATATACAGATGTTTCGATATGCTCATGACCGACAAATGCCTGACTGGTCAATTTCACAAGTTTTTTATCAGATATTTCCAGAACGCTTTGCGAATGGCGATCCATCACTAACACCTGTAGAGGGTGAATATAAATATTTGGGCCGAAAAGATATTGTCGTAAAGCAATGGGGTGATGCACCTGAATCAAGTACAGGCGGCTTTGAGTTTTTCGGAGGTGATTTACCAGGTATTGAATCGAAGCTTGATTACTTATATGACCGGCTAGGTATTACTGCCATTTATTTGAACCCTGTTTTTAGCTCGCAAAGTAACCACAAATACGACACGGTTGATTATTACAATGTTGATGCGCACTTCGGCGGTAACCAAGCTTTAGTGTCTTTAATCAGCAAGATGAAAGCAAAAAAAATGCGCTTAGTTTTAGATGCCGTCATTAACCACACAAGTTTAGCCCACCCTTGGTTTAAATCTGCCTTGGCAGGCAATGAAGAAGATCGGTCACGCTTTATTTTCAATGCTAAAGGTGATGTCGAAACGTGGAAGGGCAGTAGAACTTTGCCTGTGTTAGATTTCAGTTACCAACAGAACTTATCAGATTTTATCACTGGCTCTGATTCGGTTATACGCCATTGGCTGCAGCCGCCATATAGTATTGATGGCTGGCGAATGGATGTTGTGCATATGCTTGGTGAAGGTGTTGGAGCGCGAAATAACTCTCATTACTTAAAACTCCTTCGTAAGACGATTAAACAAGAAAAGCCAAATGCAATGTTATTGGGAGAACATTTCTTTGAAGCCTCCGACTGGTTGCAAGGTGACCAAGAAGATTGTGCCATGAACTATTTTGGTTTTGCTCATCCTGTTAGGGCGTTTTTGGCCAATTTAGACATTGCCGGGGACCCAATAAAGATCAGTGCAGTAGAGTTTTCAAAATGGTTGCGCGATGCGCGAGCTAGGGTATCATTTTCGCACCAGCTTATGCAGTTTAACCAGCTTGATAGTCACGATACAGCACGCTTTATAACGATGTTACACGGCAATAAACAGCGCATGAAAATGGCCATTGCGTTACTAATGAGCTATATCGGAACACCTTGCCTATATTACGCAACTGAGATTGGTTTAGAAGGTCAGACAGATCCTGATTGTCGTCGAACTTTTCCTTGGGATGAGCAAGAATGGGATAAAGACTTATTTGCTTTTACTCAACAATGGATAAAATTGCGCAAAGAACTTCCAGTTTTACAGGCGGGAGCCATTCTAGACGTGCATGCAGATGAACATTGTTTTGTGTTTGCTCGAATTTTAGATCAGCAAATTGTCCTGGTAGCCGTAAATAGGGGGACCCAGGTAAACATCGAGTTTCCGCTATTGGTTCCTATGCAGGGCAGCTGGCAAAAATTAGTTGCTGATCACGATTTATCGGAAAGTGATGGACAGGCATCGGTCAATTTACCTGCAGAAACAGTACAAGCATGGTCGCTTATCGCGGAGTAACTAAAAACACTAGGGCTGCTTTGTTTGAATAACTACAGGGTAGCTCAGTAGTTCATTATTTCTTTTTACGTTAAATGTCACAATTGTTTCGGCGGGAAGCCGTTGAATATATTGAATGATGTCTTGTCGGTTAGTGAATGGCTGTCCATTAATGGCGATGATTTCGTCATTTACTTTGAGGCCAGCCAAATCAGCAGAGCTGTTAGGTAGTACCGAAACAATTTGAATGGCTACGACTGATTGCTCTAGAACTTCAATGACATCGATCCCGATAAAGCCGTTTACGTTGAATGGTTGTTGCTTTAGCTGCATTGCTCTGGCGATGACATACTGTATTGGAATGGCGAAACCTATGCCTTGAGTGCCACCGGTAGAAGATACAATTGCGGAGTTCATACCGATAACTTGCCCAAAGCTATTCACCAAAGCACCGCCACTGTTACCTGGGTTTATGGCCGCATCGGTCTGAATAAAATCGGTTAAATTAGTCAAGTTAGGTCTAAGCCGACCCGTTGCAGAGATAATACCCATTGAAACACTTTGGCCTACGCCAAATGGATTGCCGATAGTAAAGGCAAAATCACCTACTTTTACCTCCTCCATTGAAGAAAGGGGCAGAGTTGGGGTTATCTCAATTGCCGTTTTTATCAGGGCGATATCTGAATCTGGGTCGACCCAGTAATATAAAGCGGGAGCTCGTTGGCCATCATGGGTTTGGATAATGATGCTCGATGCGCGGTCAATTACATGTGCATTGGTGACTACTAGACCTTCTTGGCCTAACAGTATTCCAGATCCTAAGCTGGTTTGCTGTTGATTACTGATGTACTTTGATATGAGAGGATCATTCAGTAACGGGTTACCAGCATTTGAATTTGAAGTTTTTGAGTAAATGCTGACAACATAAGGTCGAACTTTATCAAGGCTTGAGGAATAACCTTTTGAAGAGCTTTCATTAGCAGGCAGCACATTGAAGCCGATCAACACAGCGGCGATGACCAAACCAATGGTGGCAGAGTAAATCCATTCTTTGTGATTGTTGAAAATTTGCATACACTGTTAAAAATTCAGATTTTAAAGGAGTGTATCATGGCTGTCTCACGATTGGATCTAGACGCTTATTTATCGAACCTACTTAAAGTTGATCAATTTAACGATTATTGCCCAAACGGATTACAGATAGAGGGCTCGCTGACTATCGAGCGTATCGTTACGGGTGTGACAGCCAGTCAGCGGCTAATAGATGAGGCCATTGCTCATAATGCCCAAGCTATTTTGGTGCATCATGGATATTTTTGGAAAGGCGAAAACCAAGCTATTGCTGGTATTAAACGCAGCCGTATTGCTACCTTGTTAGAGCACGACATTAACCTGTTTGCTTATCACCTACCGCTAGATGCACACGAAACTTTAGGCAATAACGTGCAGTTGGCAAATGAGTTAGGCTGGAATATTAGTGGGAATCTACCTAAATCGTTGGCACTGTATGGCCGGGTAGATGGCATGGAAACCGGCGCGACATTGCAAAGGAAGCTTTCTGAAGCACTGGATTATGATGTGCAACATATCGGTGAGCAGAATGACGAGATTGAGACCGTTGCTTGGTGTACAGGTGCGGCTCAAGATGAGCTGGAACGGGCCATTGATGCGGGGGTTGATGCGTTTGTCAGCGGTGAAATTTCTGAGCGAACCGTTCATTTAGCCTTAGAAAGTGGCGTGCATTATTTTGCTGCAGGACATCATGCGACTGAGCGAGGGGGTGTTAGAGCATTGGGTGCTCATCTTGCTCAGCAATTTAATGTTGATGTGCAGTTTATTGACTTACCTATACCCGTTTAACAGTGCTCCTTCACTTTCTCATGTTAAATAGCCGGTGGTCGTGGTTGAGGTGACCACCGAGTGCAGTTGAAAAGTAAATCACCTTGATCAAAGTGGTAGCAAAATTCCTTGTTCAGTGAGCTCTTCAATAATATCGACAGAGGCGGTGTTTCTGAAAAGAAAGCCAAAGGGTAGCTCGCGATTTCCAGCAACAATCGCCAACAGGCCTGCTGCTTCTACATAAGGGCAAACCGCTAACGCATCTTCTGGGCGAACAATGACGCAAGCATGACCTCGAGTAAACAAAACTCGCTCAAGTTCAACAGCACGCTCAGCAGCATCTTGGGCATCTAGCACAATCGTGACTGGCTTTTGGTGATATCGACGTTCACGATCCACCTCAGTCACCATTTGAATGGCAGCAATTTGAGTTTGTTCTTCGATCATACCTGCGGCAACAGTCCCGTTAGTTAAACGGTCAATTACGATAAAAGCCCCTGTATGGCGGTTATCTGAATATGCATCAACAATAACAGGTTTATTAAGCTGAACAGTTACGTTTGCAATGGTATTTAAAGTCAGTGAATCGGCCGATGATGTTTCAAAGGTGTTTACATCAATAGTTTCATTAATTTTAACCACAGTGCCAGCGACGAGCTGGTGACCGACTTTAAAAAAGTATTGTCTGCCCGGTAACATGTTTTCATCAGCCATCCAAACAAGTTTGGCGGTGAATGCGTCAGCGGTCATAGGTGGTTGATCGCTGGTCTTCACGAGTGTATCGCCACGGCTCACATCTATTTCAGTGTTGAGCGTTAAGGTGATAGCCTGACCGACGTGGGCTGAAGGTAGATTACCATCGAACGTTACGATTTCTTTCACTGTAGATTGTTGGCCGCTCGGGAGCACGGTTAATGAATCACCGACGTTCACAGTGCCGCCAGCGATAGTCCCTGCGAAGCCTCGAAAGTTCAAATTTGGGCGGTTCACATATTGAACGGGAAAACGAAAATGGGTGTTAGAATCATCCGCGGCAATTTCTATTGTTTCGAGCAGTTCCATCAATGGTTGCTCTGTAAACCAAGGCATGTTTTCACTCTTGGATACAACATTATCGCCTTCCAATGCTGAAATAGGTACAAAACGAATATCGGGGATGGAAAGCTGTTTTGAAAAACTTTGGTAGTCTTCGCGAATTTCTTGATAGCGAGTTTCACTGTATTTGACCAAATCCATCTTATTGATGGCTACAATAACGTGTTTCAACCCAAGTAAATGAGCAATAAAACTGTGGCGGCGCGTTTGTGTCATTACGCCGTGCCGAGCATCAACTAAAATTATGGCTAAATCACAGGTTGAGGCCCCCGTCGCCATATTTCGAGTGTACTGTTCGTGGCCAGGTGTATCACCAATAATAAATTTACGCCGACTGGTCGAAAAGTATCGATAAGCAACATCAATAGTAATGCCTTGCTCTCGTTCGGCGGCTAAGCCATCGACTAATAACGCAAGATCTATTTTTTCGCCAGTGGTGCCTGACTTTTTGCTATCCTTTTCGATCGCCGCTAGTTGATCTTCATAAATCATTTTTGAATCATGCAGTAGACGGCCAATTAAAGTTGATTTTCCGTCATCTACGCTGCCGCAGGTTAAAAAACGCAATAATTCTTTTTGTTGATGCTGCTCAAGGTAGGCATCAATATCGCTGGAAATTAATTCTGATTGGTGTGACATATGTATAGCTCCGTAATCCTAGAAATAGCCTTCTTGTTTCTTCTTTTCCATAGAGCCAGATGAATCATGGTCTATGGCGCGGCCTTGTCGTTCACTCGTGGTGGTCAATAACATTTCTTGGATAATTTCAGGTAGCGTTGTTGCGTTAGACTCAACTGCGCCAGTTAGTGGGTAACAACCCAGCGTTCTAAAGCGAACATTTCGGTATTCTATTTTTTCGCCTTCTTGAAGTACCATACGGTCATCGTTGACGTTAATGAGCATGCCATCGCGCTCTACAACAGGTCGTTTATCAGCGAAATAGAGCGGTACAATATCGATGCTTTCTAAGTGGATATATTGCCATATGTCGAGCTCGGTCCAGTTAGATAATGGGAATACACGAATCGACTCACCTCGGTTTATGCGAGCATTATAAATATTCCATAATTCAGGGCGTTGGTTTTTTGGATCCCAGCGGTGATTGCGATCTCTAAAGGAGTAGACCCGTTCTTTCGCTCGTGACTTTTCTTCATCGCGTCGTGCGCCTCCGAAGGCGGCATCGAAGCCATACTGGTTTAGAGCTTGTTTGAGGCCCTGGGTTTTCATAATGTCAGTGTGTTTGGCACTGCCGTCGGTAAACGGATTGATCTTTTGCTCTAATCCATCAGGGTTCTTATGAACCAAAATATCAAGATCATATTTCTCAGCCATTTGATCTCGAAATTCGATCATCTCTTTAAACTTCCAGTCAGTATCAACGTGTAGGAGTTTGAATGGCAGCTTACCTGGGAAGAATGCTTTGCGAGCTAAATGCAGCATTACGGCGGAGTCTTTACCGATGGAATAGAGCATGACAGGGTTATCAAACTCAGCAACGACTTCGCGGATAATATGGATGCTCTCGGCTTCCAGTTGCTTTAAATGGGTGAAATTGGAACTCGTCATGGAAATGCTCATCTAATGTGTCGATAGAAGAACTATACCAAAGCTTGCGACTAAATTAATTATAGTTATAAGAGTATTTAGTTATATGTCTATTTCGAATAAGAGATAAGGCTAGGAGAGTGAAATGGCAGGGGATTATCTATCTGCCATTTTTTTATCAAACTTCAAAGGACTATTTAGCTTCGTTTTCCGCAGAGTCCGCTTCAAAGTCACTGCGTTTAAGGCCATAGGTTTCTGATAAAGTGCCTTCTTGATCTGGCTGCTTTGGAGCGTAGTCCATCGGTCTGAAGGCTTCTTCTGTGCTAGATTTTGCTGTTGGGGTTAATTCTTCAAGTGATGTTTGGCTCGTTCTAGCGGACTCAAGTCTATATTCAGGGTTAATGAATTTTTCAGCACCATGGCTTAAATGATCTTGGATTTGAGCATAGTTATGGCTTAACTGTTCAATTAATTCAGTGGTGCGGCTGAAATGCTCGGTCACACTGACTTCATAGTTTTGGTGTTGCTGTTTGATTTCATCTAGCTGACGTCGCAAACTTGATCGATCTTGTCCGTCCTTTTTTAGGAACAACCGACCTAATAATGAGCCGACGATCAGCGCAGCAATAATCACCGCTGCTAATGTTGACCATTGTAATTCCAACATAGTAACTCCCTAATTTGCGTTATTTAGATCAGTATAGCGACTGTAGCAAAGATTCTCATGCTTATTGCTAACTAAACATTTATTCCGTTTGGTCATTGATTGTCATTAGCGAGGCGGTACAATCCGCCTGTCAATTATTTGGAGCGATGAATGAATACCCCATGGGAGCGATATCAGGCAGATCTAACTAAAGAAGGCTTTAGTTACGACCCATCTCAGGAAATGGCTGTTAAGGCATTACAAAAAGTCTATGAAGGCTTGGTTCATCGTCATCAGAAAGAAAAGTCAGTGATTGGCAGGTTTGCCAAAAAAAGCGGAAAGTCGCGTTCAAAAGTGAAAGGCCTTTATTTTTGGGGTGGAGTAGGGCGTGGTAAAACCTACCTAATGGATACGTTCTTTGATGCGATTCCGTTTGAAAGCAAGCGACGACTGCACTTTCACCACTTCATGCGTCGAGTACACTTGGGGCTTGAGACCCATAAAGGCAAAAAGAATCCGTTAATATTGGTTGCTAAAGAGATCGCTCAAGAGGCCCATGTGCTTTGTTTTGATGAGTTTTTTGTGAGTGATATCGGCGATGCTATGATTCTAGCCAATTTATTAAAGACTCTATTTGATGAAGGAGTGACATTGATTGCAACTTCAAATATTGAGCCAAAAGACCTATATAGGAATGGTTTGCAGCGTAAATTATTTATGCCTGCAATTGAGCTACTAGAGCAACATACCGATATATTAAATGTTGATGGTGGGACAGATTACCGCCTACGCACGCTAAAACAGGTAGAAATATTCCATTCGCCGTTAGATAGTGCAGCTGAGAAAAACCTCCAAGACAGCTTCGAGCGTCTAGCCCCAGACCTAGAGCAGGCGACAGAGCAAAAGCCATTGGATGTTTTAGGCAGAAAGATTATGACGCGACGCATGAATGATGACGTTGTCTGGTTTGAGTTTAATGACCTCTGTAACGGTCCAAGGTCACAAAACGACTATATTGAAATTGCACAGTGCTTTCATGCCGTGCTTTTAAGCAATGTGCCCGTTTTTAATGGCAAAAATGATGATTCAGCGCGTCGTTTCATTAATATGGTCGATGAGTTTTATGACCGTAATGTTAAGCTATTAATGACAGCAGAAAAGCCAATTAACGATATTTATGAGGCGGGGAAGCTGTCATTCGAATTTAGGCGCACGGTAAGTAGGCTGCTAGAGATGCAGTCTGAGGAATACTTGGAAGCGGAGCATAAAGCTTGAAAATACTAGAACCTCAACGTATAGGCGTGGTAATTACTACATATAACTCTCCTGAATGGTTGAGGAAGGTTCTATTGGGATACGAAGCTCAGCTTGATGTAGATTTTACGGTGCTCATTGCTGATGATGGGTCAACCAAAGATACAGAAGATCTTTTAAATGAGTTTAAAGTCCGTAAGCGGCTTAAAATTGAGCATTATTGGCACGAAGATGAAGGTTTTCGTAAGACGATCATTCTCAATAAAGTCATAGCGCAAACTGATTGTGACTACCTGATCTTTACAGATGGCGATTGTATTCCGAGAGCCGATTTCATTCGGGTTCATCGGCAGTTCGCCTACCCCAATACGTTTTTGTCCGGTGGTTACATTAAACTGACGACACCAGTATCAGAAAATATCAGCCCCAAACAAATCATTGACCAATCAATTTTTGATCGCAGTTGTTTAGTTGCATTGGGTCAGCCTAAAAGCCATAAGCTTTTGAAACTTGTTAACCAGCCACTGTTTGTTAAGTTTATGAATAACCTTACACCAACTAAAGCTTCATGGAATGGAATGAATAGTTCGGGTTGGATAGCTGACATAAAGGCAGTTAATGGTTTTGATGAGCGCATGCAGTATGGCGGTTTAGATCGAGAGTTAGGCGAGAGGCTTGTTAATGCAGGCATTAAGCCGAAGCAAATTCGGTATAGCGCCATTTGTTTACATTTAGATCATCCACGGGGTTACTCTAAACCTGAGACTTGGAAGATTAATGCAGCCATACGAAAAAATGTAGTAGAAAATAAAGAGGCTTGGACCGAGTTTGGAATTTTAAAATCATCGAGTCAGAAGGTAGATTAATGAAAATCGCCGATGATACTCAAGAAGTAGAGTTTATATTAGGTAATTCGAACCGCCGTTTTTCAGGTGTGACAAGTACGATGCTTCAAGTGTTGCATGAAATGTCGAAGTCAACACCCGTGGCTGTCTTTGGTAAACATCATCTTCCTAAAGGCGCTCTAGTATGGGGCTGGCGAGAGATTATTGTTCGCTGCAGAAGCCCTTTGCGCTCAGGAAAGTATAGAGTGTTTCACGCTCGCCGTAATAATGAGATGTTGCAAGCTCTCGTCTTGAAGCGTGTATTCCGTTGTAAGTTTAAAATCGTTTTCACTTCCACTGCTCAGCGAAAAAAAACATGGATTACTAGGTTTTTAATGTCGAAAATGGATGGATTGATTTCGACATGTAGTGCAGCTGCCTCTTATATGCCAACCAGACCAGACATCATTATTGCTCATGGGATAGACACTGCATTTTTTACCGACCTACCTCTTAATAAATCGAAGCCGCTTGCGCTACCCGGTAAGTTTAATATTGGAATGTTCGGGCGTGTAAGAGAGCAGAAAGGGGTGGATCTATTAGTCGATGCTGCCCTATCACTGTTACCTGCAAACCCAGAATGGGGAGTGGTAATAGTTGGTGAGATTACGACCGAACAGACGGCTTTTCACAAGTCATTGATAGAGAAACTGCGCGAAAGGGGTTTAGAGTCTCGAGTGCTGTTTACAGATAAAGTCGACTTTTCGGAGCTTCCTTTTTATTTTAATGCTATAGATATTGCGGTCGCCTTGAGTCGAAATGAAGGCTTTGGATTAACCGTGCTAGAAGCGCTGGCCCTCTCTAAGCCAGTGGTGGCGACAAGAGCAGGTGCATGGCCTGATATTATAACTAGTGACGAACTAGGTC
The DNA here is from genome assembly GCF_046710285.1 of Reinekea sp. Taxonomy (GTDB): domain Bacteria; phylum Pseudomonadota; class Gammaproteobacteria; order Pseudomonadales; family Natronospirillaceae; genus Reinekea. The sequence goes on along the minus strand of NZ_JBKEGY010000034.1, from coordinate 304 downwards.
GATTGATTGATGTTGGTGATTTAGCTGCTCTAGTTACTTCTCTTCAAGAGCTGATGAGTAATGAGTATTTGCGGAGGGCAATGGGCATCGCTGGAAAAAACCTAGTTTTGAAGGGTTATACAGTAGAGCGAGAAGCAGCCAGCTTATTAGGGTTCTATCGCTCAATGCAGCTTTTAAATAATTAATTTGAATTTCCTGTTGACTGAGCTGAAAACCTCCCTATAATGCGCCTCCGCTGCATCGGGAAGAGATCAGATAGATGGCCTCAACGAAGTAGCGGTTGGCTCAGTAAGGAATTGATTCT
>NZ_JBKEGY010000033.1:0-33085 GCF_046710285.1 Reinekea sp. | reverse complement strand
GGCTAATAAATCTGCAAGTAATATTTTGGCTTTATTAGGTAGCTAATAGTTTTTAGTGGTAATTTCTGGATTGCATCGCCATATCACCTAAAACATGACTAAAGCCTTTTATTTCTTGCGCGATTATATGCACGACATCGCTGTCGGGTGACTTTTCGAGTAAGCCTTTTATGATGACCAGCTTTTCTGTCGTTAATATTTTTAGATGTTCTTGAGCCACCGCTAACCAAATAATAATATTCATATTTCCAGTGTGATCCTCTAAGGTTAAAAATGTAACGCCGGTAGCGGTTTTAGGCATTTGTCTATTGGTTATAAGGCCGCTGACGACGATGGGTATTTTTATTTTATCTGTGCGGTCTTTATGACGTTTTTTTTGTTGCTCCAAGGCTAACTCAAGTAACTGATCCGCAGTCGGTGTAAGTGGCAAAATACTTTTTTCTCGTAGTAGCTTCAACACGTGCTTACCAAGAGATAGCCCTGTTGAGTTGTGATCCTCAACAATATTTTCAAAATCATCGGGAGCATCTAATAGGGTGCCGTCATCGTTAAATGCCTCAAGGAGAAGGTCTTGTTGCATAGATAACGCCGCTGTCTTCCAGCGGGCTTGATAGCGATGGCCCGCTATTTCAGCTAAGGCATCAGCGCTGGCGAGAGCATCTAAGTCACTTGCTGTTAACCCTGGTACCTTTTCCAATTGATTAAGTGAGCGATAACCTTGGGGTGGCCGATAAAGTAACAAGCTTAAACCCGCGCGTTCGCTTAGACCCTTTATACGCCTTAACCCTAGCCTCAGAGCAATATCTCCTGAGTCGCCTTCTAAATGACTGTCCCACTGGCTGTGGTTTATACTGACAGGTAACACTATCACATTATGGCGCCTAGCGTCTTGGACTAACTGTGACGCCGAATAAAACCCCATTGGTAAACTGTTTAATAAAGCACAGCAAAATGCCGCAGGGTAATGGTATTTAAGCCAACACGAAATATAAGCGATGAGTGCAAAACCGGCGGCATGCGATTCAGGGAAGCCATACTCGCCAAAGCCTTCTATTTGTCGATTAATTCGTTCAACGTAATCTTCTGGGTAACCATTGGTTAGCATCTTATCAGTCAGTTTTCCGCGCAATGCACTAATGTGTCCGCTCTTTTTCCAACTGGCCATAGACTTGCGTAAATCATTGGCTTCATCGGCACTAAAATCTGCTGCTACCATCGCTAATTTAATAATCTGCTCTTGAAAAATAGGAATGCCGAGTGTGCGTTCTAACACTTCTTTGAGCTCCGGTTTTGGATACTCAACTGCTTCGATGCCCATACGCCTTTTTAAAAACGGATGTACCATATCGCCATGGATTGGGCCGGGCCGCACAATGGCCACCTGTATGACTAAATCGTAATAGCAGGCGGGCTTTAGGCGCGGTAGCATATTCATTTGTGCTCTAGATTCTATTTGGAACACGCCAACGGTATCGGCTTTTTGTATCATTTTAAAAACATCAGGGTCATCGCGAGGAATATCTTGAATACGAATAGGCTGTTTATAAACATCGCGAATATAGTCAAATGACTTGCGAACAGCGCTGAGCATGCCCAGAGCAAGAATATCTACTTTCATTAAATTGAGTGCTTCTAGGTCATCTTTATCCCACTGAATAACGGTGCGGTCTTTCATTGAGGCATTTTCAATGGGAACCAAATCACTAACAAAGCCTTCGGTTAAGATAAAACCGCCAACGTGTTGTGATAGGTGCCGTGGAAAACCTTTGATTTCGGATAGCACATATTTGAACGTATCAAGCTGAAACGATGACAACCCTAAGCCGTCATTTACAATCTGATCTATCCAATTAGACCCGCGGTAGCGCCAGCCATAGTTGGCAATTTTTTGGTCGAGCTGTTCTATATTCATACCGAGTGCTTTGGCCACATCGCGCATTGCACTTTTACGCCGATAGGTTATGACCGTAGCCGCTAACGCCGCACGCTTACGGCCATATTTTTGGTAGAGGTATTGAATCACTTCTTCACGTCGTTCATGTTCAAAATCGACATCAATATCGGGCGGGTCATTGCGACTCTCAGAGATAAAGCGTTCAAAAAGCAATGAAGCTTCTTGTGGGTTTACTTCAGTAATACCTAAGCAATAACAGACGATTGAATTTGCTGCGCTGCCTCGGCCCTGACATAAAATACCTTGGCTTTTAGCAAAGCGAACGATGTCATAAACGGTGAGAAAATAGTGCTCGTATTGTTTAAGCTTGATCAACGCCAGTTCTTTGTTGATAGTCGACAATATGTCGCTGCTAACGTTTTTACCAAAGCGCTTCTGTGCGCCTTGTTTAACCAATAATGCTAAATATTCCTCGGCGCTGTATTGCCCTGGTAAGGTATCTTTTGGGTAGTTGTAGCAAATAGAATTAAGCTCAAAGGTGCATTGGTTCGCAATTACCATCGTTTGTTCAAGCCAGTCTTTTGGGTAGAGGCGGCTGAGTTTTTTTCTTGAGCGTAGGTGGTTTTCTGCATTGGGTTTGAGCAAGTGGCGAACCTGCTCAATGCTTTTGTTGGCTTTAATTGCCGTTAAGCAATCATGGAGTAACTTTCGGCTTGGTATATGCATTAGTGGTTGGCTGCTAGCGACAATGGGCAGTTTATGCATCGCCGCACAATCGGTTATACGTGACATGTATGAAGCCGCGCCATTGTCTAAGCTGTTTTCTGCCAGTAGCCAGAGCCGAGTAGGGAATTGATGTTTTAGATGTTGCAGTGTCGAAAGATCAGATCCTAGGCGAGGTAAGGTGTATAGGCATAGGCAGTCTGATAGCAGTTTGGCAGATAAGTCTTTGAGGTAAACGCAGTACTCGCCTTTCTCGCTGCGTCTCCTTGCTCGAGTGATGAGTCGACATAATTGCTGGTAGCCTAGCTCGTTCCTGGCTAGCAAGACCAGGTTGTGGCCATCTATATAAAATTCAGAACCAATGATGAGTTTTATGTTTAGACTTAAGCGTTCTCGTTGTCGCCATGCTCGAACCACGCCCGCGATAGAGCATTCATCGGTGATGGCGAGTGCTTGATAGCCTAATTCTGCCGCGCGCTGTATTTGCTCCTCAGGGTGGGAGGCTGCGCGTAAAAAGCTAAAGTTGGTTAAACAGTGCAATTCAGCATAGTTGGCTTGGGGGTCGTTAGGCATTTAAATCGACAAAGTCTGTATATGTGTACAGTATAGAGATTGAGTGTTTGAATACCAGTATTAAGCGAAAGTTAAGTGTTTTTAATTGTTACTAATGCAGCCTCAGCTTGCTTATCGGACTGTTGTAACCAAGCAACAAATACAAATGCCGGCAAGTTCATGAGCAGTCCATACATGAGCGGAACAAAGGCTAGAGCAGGCTGGTGCATAATAGCTAACGCAACCATCATTGCGGTGCCTGCATTTTGGATGCCTACTTCAATGGCAATGGTGCGTTGGCTTTGCTGCGGTAGCTGAAAGGACCTAGCTAACCAATAAGCTATTAGGATTGAAGTGCTAGAAAGTAACAAAATAGCTAAGGCATTGAGGCTAATCATGCCCTGTACCACGTGAAAGTTGGTCGCCATTAACGCAACAATGATCAATATCATCGCAATGGTTGCAACTTTTTTGACAAGCCCTTGGGTGTTCAGAGCCCAATTGGGTGCGAAGTGGCGAATGGACATGCCGATCAGCGTTGGCGCAAGAGTCACGACTGCCAGCTGTTTAATGGTTGGGATTAAAGGTAATTGAAAGGCGGAGAAGGAGTCACCGCTGTAGCTTAAAAAGGTCAAGAAAAAAAGCGGTAGTAGAAACGGTGATAATAAGCTAACGATTCCCGTTAAACTGACACTGAGTGCTAAATCGCCTTTGGCAATAAATGAAAAAAGGTTAGAAGTAGCACCGCCAGGGCAAAGCGAGACCAAGAATAAGCCAGCCGCAGCTTCCGGTGATAAGGGTAAAACAGTAATAATGAACAAAGCGAGAGCAGGCAAAAAGAACAGTTGTAAGCCAAGCCCTAGAAACGTTGCTTTAGGCTGCATCGCGACACGTTTAAAGTCTGCAGTAGTAAGCCCTAAGCCCATACCGAGCATGACAATAGCAAGTACCATGGGGAGCAGTATTTGCGAAACAACCTGTTGCATGATGACACCTTTGTAATTTAAGTAATCAGATTCTAAGATAGATCGGTTGACTGTGGGTTGATATATGGCACTCTTTAATCAACTATAGCTTTGAAAGTGTGAATTTTCTTGATATCCAAAAAACAGCTCAATGCGTGGGCTTTGGCTAGCCGTCCGAAGACTTTAGCAGCATCGGTGGCACCTATTTTACTCGGTGCAGGGTTGGCCTACTACGATGGTTATTTCCATGCATTTATCTTTTTTTGTGCGTTGTTGTGCGCACTGCTATTACAAATTGCCGTCAATTTAGCAAACGATCTATTTGATGCGCAGGCCGGGGTCGATACTGATCAACGCATTGGTCCGGTGCGGGCGACACAGTCGGGGTTGATCTCAGTCGTTCACATGCGTCGGGCGCTAATTTTGGTCAGTGTCTTAGCATTTATTCTTGGTCTGGTATTAGTGTTGAACAGCCATTGGGTCTTAATGGTGTTGGGTTTGGCTGCATTAGTCGCCGTATTCGCTTACAGCGGAGGTCCTTACCCTTTGGCATCTCATGGCTTAGGTGAAGTGACCGTGTTGGTTTTTTTTGGTTGGTTAGCTGTGGGTGGCAGTTATTTTTTGTTCACAGGAGCCATCAACCTTACCGTATTTGGCTACGGCACCGTGGCAGGTTTATTTAATGCGGCTATTATGTTGGTTAATAATATTCGCGATATTCCAACAGATAAAGCTGCCAATAAAAATACCTTGGCGGTTAAATTAGGAGCGGTTCGAGCAAGACAGTTATATCGTTTACTGTTAGTTGTTGGTCTGATATTACATCTTGTTGTCTCAATTGACTTAGGGCTTTATTCAATACTTGCTATTGTTGCTGTTGCGCCATTGATGCGCTCATTACTTCTACAAATTAATATTCGCAAAGGCGCAGCACTTAATATTCAACTGGCAAAAACGGCTCAATTAGTTGCTGTTTATTGTATGAGCTTAGCGGCCGTTTTAACCTTCATGAGTTTTTAGTGAGAGTGCGGTTGCGCAGGTTCATCTCGGCAGCCTTGCTCTAAAAACTCTAACTCAATGGTTGTGTGTTCAAAGTCATACTCTGATAAACACGCTTGAATAGTTGCTTTTAATTCACGTTGACGTTGGATGCCTATCTCGCTATGAATTACAACGTGCGCTGATAACACATTGCGGGCTCCATCGAGAGACCAAATATGAAAATGATGAACGTCTTTTATATTAGGAATGCTTCTAATCCTATTTTCGAGTTCACGATATTCCTCTGTATCGGGAGTAGCTTGTAGAAAAACACGGATGGTTTTATAGAGCGTTTTACCGACATTTAACAAAATAAATAAGGTAAAACCAATAGAAAGAATTGGATCTAGAATTGGCCAGTCGAAAAAATATAGAATAATGGCGACGACCAGAACGGCAACCCAGCCTAAGACATCTTCAAGCAGGTGTAAGTTCAGCATTCGGTCTGCTAATGTTTTGCCGTTGCTTAGTTTGTAGGCCGCATAGCCATTTACTATTGTACCTAAGATAGCCAAGCCGATCATGCCTTCAACCATGGGCATTTGTGGGTTAAATAAACGTGGGATACTTTCAGTGAAAATCCAAATAGAACCAATAATCAATATGGTGCCGTTAATAATTGAGCCTAATAAAGTAAAGCGCCGATAGCCATAAGAGAACGCCTCATTATGTGGTTTCTTACTGATTCGGTTCAAAACCCAAGACAGGCCTATTGCCAAACTATCACCTAAGTCATGTATGGCATCGGCCATAATCGCAGTACTGTTGGTTAAGTAGCCGCCAATAAATTCAATAATAGTGAAACCAAAGTTTAGAAAGAACGCCCAGGCGATAGCGCTGCCAGAATCGGGGATAGGGTGATGATGGCCAGAGTGATGATCGTGCATAGTGGTTCCATTGATTTAGGGTAACAATCTTAAGACTAAAGCTTTGACTCGCTTCAAGGTCAAGCGTTAAATTCATCTAGCTTGACCTTTTCAATAAAGTTAGCCGGAAGCTAATAGACTGAAAGCCAGTTTTCGATTCTTTTAATGGCTATTGTTATGCATACACCCCCTGTAAAAACCATTGCCCATCATCCCGACGATATATCCAATGCGTTTGCTCATCTAAGGTGGCGATGTAGTAATCTCGACGCGTAGGCGTGGCGTCCCACCAACCGCCTTCTATCCGCTCCGGCCCACTGATAACCTGGTACCTATTAATATTAATAGGTTTTGCTTGTGGCAAGAGAAACGTAGGCCATTGTTTTGGAAATAGAGTGTATTGCTTTTGCCGTGAATCAAGCAAAGACGTCGATGCTTCTGGTCTTGGGTCAGCCTCAACAGAAAGTGTGTGTACTTGTTCGGTGCCGAGCCGTGCAATTAGAATAGACTGCATTAAATCGGCATCGGCTTGGACAGGGCGGTCGCCGAGTAAGTCTTTAGGTACTTCTCGAAAAGGCAAGAAATCTTTAGCGCGTAGAGAGACAGAAACCACGGGCGCAATCAGAGTTGTGTGATCTAATTGGGTTTGTAACAGAATCAACCAGTCAGCTTGTAAATAGCTTCCGCGCACCGAAGGGATAGCCAGTACGCTGGCACGACCATCACGGTGGGTTAATTTAATCAGTATTCTTTCACACAATAATTGCCGACTGCGTAGATACACTTCTAAATGCTCAAGGCAACGTCTAAGAGGGAATAACAAGCCTTTAGCGTGCTCGGCTTCGTAGTTGAGATGGATGGTTTGTAAAAAACTGGCCGGCAGCTCAAAACGAGTCGAGGGTTGATTATCCCGCTCAAGCTTATTGAGGTGATCGACTAACTCAAACCCAAACCGGTAGCCCAGTTCCTTGCGGGGCATTTGTTTCAGCTTGTCGTACTGTCGGATACCCATGGCGATTAACTTTTTCTCAATGTTGGCTGGTAATCTCAGTTGTTCTACCGCCAATTGATTGAGTGCCTGAAGCACAATGTTGTTATCTTCAGTGCAACAGGCAACGCCAGCTTCTGCCAATAGTTTAGCCGCATTAGGTGTATGGCCAGTACTCATCTGAAATTGAAAGCCACTGTCTGCGAGGCGGTTGTGTAGGTGTTGCCAGTAATTGTCTAGGCCCTCAAAAATATTTAACATGGAGCCGGTTTCGAGCAATAAACCCTGTGGCGGTATTAGTGTGATTTGTGCCGCATGACGGTAGCAAAGCAACGCTAACTTCTTAAGCGCTTCGGCTTCAGTGGTTAAATCGTAATTGGCAATGGCGCAATCGGCCAGTAAGCAAAAGGCGGTTTTCTTATTCATGCCCACTCGTACACCTTGCTCTTGGGCGATAGAGTTGCATTGAATTACCGTCTGAAGCGCTGGCGCTAATAGTAATTGGGGCAGTGCTCGAGAGTCGCCTAAAAACTGCGCCTCTAATGCCAAGCGTGGAAAATGTACATGCAGCCATAACATCGCTTAAGGCGACTTGGTAAAGTGAAGGGGTAGTTCAAGGCTGACGTTGTTCAGCGGCCAACCAGCGCGGCGCTTAACAATATCTAAAGAGTTGGGGCTGTTAATTTTGATGCGCAGTGCAGCAACACTGGGTTGGTTTAAAAACCGAACCGGTCTGAGTATAAAAACTGGCGTGCTCGATTGCTCGGCCGCGAGTTGAATACGGCGCATTAACGCTTTATCTAGTTTCTCAAGCCAGACCACCGCCGCCTGGCAGCCGCCGCTTTGTAAGCTCTTTTCTAAGCTGTGACAAAGATCAGCGGGCTTGGTCGCACGTGCAAGCAACAGGCGTTGAGTATTGAGTTGCCATTGTTGTAGTGCCGGCGCGCAGGGCAAGTAGGGTGGATTTAACCAAAGCTGCCAGCCTGTATCTTGCCGACTGAGCTGTGCGAGGGCAGGTAAAATTAAACGTAATTCACCCGTACCGTGTTGCGGGTACAATATTTCACTGACAGCGGCTACTGGCCAGCCACTGCCCGGAAGCTCTGCATCGAGTGCGGCATAGCCAGTATTTAGGCCTGCTACCTGAGTTTCCTGCCAGTGACGGGCAGTCCAAATATGGCCTTGCTCAGCAAGCGTGGAAATTAGGTTCATAGTGATCCATCCGATTTAACTGTACATCTATACAGTATATTCAGATGGTTTTATTTTACTAGCACAGAACGGCGATAGACTAAAAACCTTGCAATTTTCAACAATAAATATACAGTTGTATATTATTCGAATGAGAGGATTCAGTGTGTCAAAACAACTACCCGTTTACAGCTCGCGCGAAGAGTGGGCTAACGCATTAACACACGGCTTTGGGCTTGCCTTGGCCATTACCGCTTTTATCTGGATGATGGTTATTGCTACATCGGCCGAGAGTGTCAAGGTATTGGTCAGTGCCGCAATATACAGCGCTACATTAATTTTTATGTTCTTAGCTTCTACCTTATATCACTCAGTTCAGAAGCCTGCTGCGCGTATAGCACTGCGGCAGGTAGATCACTTAGCAATTCTTTACCTTATTGCAGGCTCTTATACACCTTTTACCTTAATCACTTTATCAGGCGGATGGGGCTGGAGTGTCTTTGGTATTGTGTGGGGGTTGACCGCGGTCGGTACCGTACTGCAATTGACCGCTGCACGGCATTTGAAAGGTCTAATGGTCGGCTTATATCTATTGATGGGCTGGACGGTGGTTGTCGCTATGAAGCCATTAGTAGCTAATTTAGCCACTGGCGGCTTGACGTTATTGGTGGCTGGTGGCCTTGCCTATACCGTCGGAGTCGCTTTCTATGTAAACAAACGAATTCCCTATAACCATGCAATTTGGCACTTATTTGTCTTAGCTGGAGCTGGGTGTCACTGCTTAGCCATTGCGCTTTACGTGTTATAGATATGATACCTAAGAATATCTTTCCACGTTAAAATGCCGTCAATATTATAGTCTGCATCGACAACGGGTAGGCAACTGATGTTGTTCTCCAGAAGTAGAATTGAGGCCGTATTAATGGGCGTTTCTTGATCAACGCTAATGACGGGAGTGGTCATGATATCTTCGGCGGTGAGTGTTTGCGGAAACTCTAGATTATCATTGCGAACCTGTTCAGAAATGTTCTTTAAAATATCGCGATCAGAAATGACCCCTAGCAATAAGCCTTGATCTTCGACGAGAAGGTGATGAAAAGCTTCTCGCTCAAAAATAGCTTGCATGGTCGTAAAAGAACTGGTCGCTTCAACGGTATAAACCTTGGCAGTCATGATATTTTTTACAAGCATTTTATCAAACCTAGTATAAAGGGTAATTATTTTTTCTTCACAACTTTACGACCATTGTGAATGAATGTATTAGCGTTAGATTCCAGTTGGGTAATAGAACGGCCGTTATATATCGACATAAAAACATTGGGGAAACAGGTTTTTGTCGACGTGATAAATGGCTCATTTTCTAAATCAAACATAGATTCCAAATTAGTAATACGTGACTCAATATCAGACAGAATACCTTTGAGCTCTGTCACTGCCTGATTGATTTTTGCAGATTTTTTGGCTTCAAGGCTATTGGCAATTGTGATCTTGTCTGGTGGTATTTTAAGCAGTAACTGATTTAGACTGTGTAATTGTTCTTGACGCTTTGAATGCAAAAACTTTAATTTTTTATGGAGTAATCGTTCTTCGCTATGATTACCAACTTGGAGTTTGGTTTTGTTATAGGCTTGACTGCCGAGTACTTTAGCGACAATTGATTGACCAGCAATGGTTGTGCCACCCACTAGTTTACCTTTACCACCATTCTGGCCAAGCAAAACCGTACGTCTAGCTTCTGTCCAACTATTGAAAATATATTCTTTGGCTTCAATATTAGTCGCGCTTAACTTAGTGACGTTGGCATATTTTAACGAGATATCTCCAGCAGCAATAAGCTCGCATTCATAATTACTCGGAACATCATCATCCATTTTTATGTCATCTACAGAGTCTTGAATATCCTCTTTTTGAGAGGCTTTAGAGTCTGCCTTGACAATGGCTCGTTCACCTTCAGCATCGCCTACTGCACCACCTTGAATAATGATGTTCGCGCCCGATTTTAGAAAGGCTCGCTCAACCGTGCCTTTAACGAAAATATCTCCTGTAGCAATAACTCTCATTCCTGGATTTACATCGCCTTTGACTTCGACGGATCCTCTAAACTCAACATGGCCGGTCGATAAACTGATGTCTTTAAAGTGTAGCGTGGGGTCTACTTTAACACCACGCGGAGAAAAAACGGGGTGGCCGTCTAGATCAGCAATAATGACATTAGCGTCGTCAGGTGAAAGACTAACGCCTACGAAGGGCATATTGAAGGGTACATCTTTACCACTCTCAGGTTGAATTAAATGGCCAAAAACATCTTGGCCAATTTTACCTGGGTCGGCTGGGATACGCTTCAATAGCGGTGTACCTTGAGTGACATCTAAGTAGAAACGCCCTGCTAAAAAATCAATTTGATCCTTATCATCAGGGGTGAGGCTTTGCTCTTCTTGGTCTGATACCAGTTGAATAAACTCCGTATCTTTTCCGCGAATTGGGTATTTGCCACGAGCAATTTCCAATTCGACTTCAAATGTGGCCTTCAGTGCACTTTCAATTGCATTTTCAAGGATGCGCTTCTCGGAAATTGACTTGTTCGATATTTCCTGCAATAAAAGGTCTCGAGAAAGCGCAGTACCGCCTTTTGCTGGAAAAATGCTAGCAAAGGCTCGCATTTTATCTGTGCTGATACTGACAAGTACGTAGGCATCCTTTTTTGAACCGATAATGATTCGACCAACTTGAGCTTTTTTAACTTTATTGAGAACATCATCGATTGCACCGGGCTGAATGTCCCAGTGGTCTACACCCACCAGTTTGAGCTTGTCGTGTATTGTTTGTGCGGTTAATAACTCTTGAAAATCTGCTTGTTGAATCACCGCAAAGACAATACCCGTATCGAGGTTAACATCGATATCTACTTGAATCCCGGTTTTTGGATTTAATGCAGTTTCGGTTTTGGTCATGTTCAGCAATTCAGGTAGCAGTGAAAGATACTTTAATTAAAGCATCATTCTGCTAATTTGCCAGTGAATGGTATCAGCTAGTGCCACTAAGAACGAACCAGCTCTGAGTGGCACTTAAATTGGCTAGTTTAAAATTTCGTCAAATAACCAAATAGTGACATTTTCGCCAGCGTTTACAGGGCCTCTGTCTTGTTCCAGTGCTATATAGCAATTTGCATTGGCCATTGACGATAGTATGTGCGAACCCTGCCCAGCGGTGGCGGTTTCAACCTCAATTATATCGTTATTTACAGTCCAGCTCCCCCTTTGAAAGTCCATTCGACCCGGTGTTTTCTTAAAGCTATTCAAGGCGATAGCCGGTAGGGTTTGCATTGGAGAATAACCAATATTTTGATGTTGCCGAATTGCTTGCGCGGCCAATAAGTGAAACGTAACTGCAGCAGATACCGGGTTCCCAGGTAAGCCAATAAAGTAACTGTTGGGTAATTTACCGAAGGCAAAAGGTTTGCCGGGTTTTATGGCAAGCTTCCAAAAATCAATACTGCCCATTTCTTCTAAAACTTCTTTAGTGTAGTCAGCCTCACCAACACTGACACCACCCGAGGTGACAACAAAATCACATTGTTGATCAGCAAGTGAAAACGCTTCTCTAAAAAGATCACGATCATCAGGGATAATGCCATAGTCGATAACCTCAACGTTAAGGCGCTGCAACATTGACTTGATAGAGGGTCCGTTAGAATTGTAAATGTCGCCAAGGTTTAGCATCTGGCCAGGGGTTTTTAATTCATCGCCGGTTGAGAGCAATCCAACTAAAGTTTTCCGGTAAACCACTACTTGATCAATACCGGCACTGGCAAGAAGCGCTATATGAGCCGGCTTAATGCGAGTGTTGGGTTGGACAACTATCTGTCCTTGTTGAATATCTTCTCCGATACGTCTTACGTTATCGCCGGGCTTGGGCGTGCTGGTAAATTGCACAGTGCCTTGATCACTCACGATAGCATTTTCTTGCATGATAACTGCATCGGCACCTTCTGGCATAACGGCGCCCGTCATGATCCGAATGGTTTTGCTAGGGTCGAGCGACCCTTGGAAAGGGTCGCCAGCAAATGACTTACCTTGAACTTCAAAAGCATGTGCAAGTGCAAAGCCAGACATAGCGATGGCATAACCATCCATAGCAGAATTATCGAAGCCTGGCGCATTGCAAAGTGACCTGATTTCACTTGCCGTCACGCGATTATGCGATTCCTCAAGTGGCACCGTTTCAGTTTGTTGATTAGCGGAGACTAGTTTTAAAATATTACTAATACCGTCTTCAAGTGGCATTAAGCCAGGTTGGTCACAGCAGCCCATGTCAGCTCCTATCCTATAAGTCGTGAGTGTGTTCAAGTGCGAATATGGCAGCTTCAACTCGTGAACGTAAATGAAGCTTTGCCAGCATGCGCTTAACATGCACTTTTACCGTGCCTTCGGCAATTGATAAACGCTCTCCGATAGCCCTGTTTGTTAATCCTTCGGCAACCAGTTGAAGTACATCGAGCTCGCGGTCAGTTAATTCAGAGATAGCTGGATTACGACCGTCGGGAGTTCTACTTTGAATAGCTTGCTTAACAATTTCTCGAATAGAGTCACTAATTACTTGTTGACCCATCGCACAATGTCTAATTTCTTTGATCAGTAGCTCTGGTTCAATGTCCTTCAAAATATAACCATCAGCACCAGCCCTTATGGCTTGGTGAATATCATTTGGATTGTTTGAAACAGTAAACATGATAATACGGGCATCAAGCGCTTCATTTTTGATCTGACGCAAGGTTTGAATACCATCTTGCCCAGGCATGTTAAAATCAAGTAAGACGAGGTCAGGCTCAGTATCATTGATCACCTTTACCGCCTGGGTAGGATCACCCAAGTTAGCAACTAATACTAAATCATCTTCTAATTCAATAAGGTCTGATAAACCACGACGTAGCATTGGGTGGTCATCGATTATGGCGATTCTGATCATGTTATGCCTACTTTTGTTTGGGGGAAGGTTAACGTCACGAAAATGCCACCAGAATCACGCTGCAAAAATGTAATTTCGCCGCGCAACTCAATTGCTCTTTCATGCATAATTTCAAGGCCAAAATGATTAGCCTTACGTGTATTTGTGTCAAAGCCAATGCCGTCATCAATTACCTCAACGACTAAGTTGCTATTCGAAACTTTTAAATTGACTAGGGCATGCTCGGCTTGGCTATGTTTGGCTACATTTGTTAGTGCTTCTCTTACAATATGAAGACAGTTTATTTCTTGAGCAGCAGACAGCCTAATTGGCCAATTAGCATCACTCTTTAGCTCTATAGACAGATTGTTTGCGCGGTTGATCATGTCAATAGCCGCCTCTAAAGCGGGCACTAAGCCGGGTTGATCGAGTTGCGAGCGAAACGTGACCAGTAGCTCTCGTAAACTTCGATAGCTATCACCTAAACCTTCTTTAATTTCTTCAACCACGCCGGGTAATGCAGCTTGTTCATTGCGCGCCTGTAGTTTTTGCCAGCGAGCAACCTGCATTTTTAGGAAGCTAAGAGATTGAGCTAAAGAATCATGAAGTTCTCTAGCAAGATTATTGCGTTCATTCATCAATGCAATACGGTTGTTATTGTATTGATTTAGCTGGGTTTGATGCGCTGTCTCAAACAATTCACAAATGGTCGTCATGGTATATTTTTGCCAATTTTGAAGCGGAATTGCACTGCAATAAACAAGTGAAAAGCTCGGGTCTGTGCCTGCCCTAAAGCAGCTTTCATGATTGTCTTTACAGTGGCTATAGTTGAGCTCCCAATAAATACTGTCTGATTCAAATTGTTGTGAAAGCTCTTCGATCACTTGATCCTTTAATTGGTCTAAATTTGGTTCGCTGCCGGCCAAAGACTGACTGATTCGAAAGAGAAACTCTAATGCATTGTAATTAACAGCAAGCTCTTTGTTACTTTGGGCTAAGCGTACACTGAGTTTTCCGTTTGCTTCTATAAGGTCATCGGCTAAGTTATTTATGGCCTTGGATAAGTCTCCAAACTCATCTTCTTTTTCATATTTAGAGCGAGCTTCCAAGCGACCGTGCTGTATATGCCCAATGGTACGGCGTAGCGAAACCATCGGTTTCACAAAACGAAGTAAAATGAATAGCGAAAAAGCCAATGCAATTAGTAAAGTGACGATTAAAAGTGACGCTTGCCAAGCACGTAACCAGGCTATTTTTTCTTCAGACCACTGCTGCACACTTGAAACAAGAATGTCAATTTCATCTACAAACCCCTCAACATCAGCCAAAAAAAGCCTCGGATCATTGAATAGGTCATATTCCATTCGCTGCCATTGATTGTGAACTTTTAAGTATTGGTTATCTAGCTCGATAGATTCTTGTTTAATGTAGCCTTTCAACTCTGGTGAATCTAACCGATCGCTAAACTCGCGTGCCAACTCAAGTAAAGCAGCCTCGTTTTCATTACTCTGAATTGCATTAGCAATGCGATAGCTCTGCATTCGAAGAGACCCTGATAAATTCACGGCTAGGGCGTCGCCATAGACTTCTTTAGCGATCAATTGCGCTGAAAAGCTAGCAATACTTGAAATTAGAACTAGTATCAAAAAGCCGCCTATTAGCGCGCTTGAGATAGGAAAAGACCCGAACCAGTTCAATTTATTTGTTTTTCGAGGTAATAACAAAGTGGTATTCACCTGTTTCATGACATTAAACAATAGAGGTACCCCTTTCGAGGTACGAGCTTTGTCTCGGACTCATCTAAGATACCTCCATAAATAACTAAAAACCATCTAGATAAGGAGAGTTCATGATGTCAGAAGTGACTAAAGAAAAGAAAAAAGAGCGTAACGCTTTCCTTTTCATCACCGTTGTTTTGTTTCCATTGTTGTCAGTGGCAATTGTAGGCGGATATGGCTTCATCATTTGGATGTCCCAGTTACTTTTTGGTTCCCATACGTTTTAAGTCATCATGATACATGGAGATACTAGTCGGCGAAGCTTACTGAGAGGGCAATTCAGTGCTAAGTCAATCAAAACGGCCTTACGCCCACCAGGCGCTATTGAAGAGTCACTGTTCATAAGTGCTTGTTCTCGTTGTGGTGACTGTATTACGTCCTGTCCTGAGCAGATAATAATTAAAAGCGACGGTGGGTTTCCAAGCATTGACTATAGTCAAAGAGGCTGTACCGGTTGCGGTGAATGCCAAGAGGTTTGTCCAACGTTGGCGCTATCTCAGCAAGGTCAAAAGTGGCCTCAGGGCATTGCAGTGATAGATGACAGTTGTTTGGCTCATAAAGGCGTGACCTGTCAAAGCTGTAAAGACAGCTGTGAGTCATCTGAGGTGATTCACTTTAACTGGCAAGATAGAACACCGGTACCGGAAATTAACACAGAACACTGTACAGGGTGCGGCGAATGTATCTCTGTTTGCCCAACAAACAGTATCGAAGTAAAGCAGATTTAAACCAAAGGCAAAACACATGAAGAATGCAGTTTCGATCCAAATGAAAAATGAAGAAGAGCACATCGTCAGTGTCGTTATTCATGTTCGTCCAGATAATTTACCCACCGTAATTTTAGCGATGGACGGCATTGAGGGTGTAGAGCGTGTTGCCAATGATGGTTTAGGCAAAGAAGTGGTACTTATTAGCGCGCCAACAGCAAAGAAAGTCATGCAGCGCATTGAAGAAATTCAGGCTTACAAAGGCGTTTTAAACGTCGCCATGATTGCTCATCACGCTGAAACCACTGACGCACTCGATGAAGAAATAGAATTATCCTCGCTAATTATGAACCAAGGCGAGTCATCAACCGAATCAACAGCACCACAAGAATCATAGCAGGAGACATCTATGAAACTAACAAGAAGAGATGTAGTAAAAGCGCAGGCGGCCGCTGCTGCTGCTTCAGTAGCCGGCGTTTCATTGCCTGTTCAGGCAACGAACCTGATTGCCAGTAGCCAAGACAATAAAATTCATTGGGATAAAGCACCTTGTCGATTCTGTGGCACAGGTTGTTCTGTTTCTGTGGGCACTAAAAACGGTAAAGTTGTGGCAACGCATGGCGACCAACTTGCTGAAGTGAACCGCGGACTTAACTGCATTAAAGGATATTTTTTAGCCAAAATCATGTACGGCAAAGATCGTTTAACGCAGCCTTTGCTACGCAAAAAGAATGGAAAGTACGATAAAAACGGTGACTTCACTCCAGTTTCTTGGGATGAAGCATTCGACACCATGGCTGAAAAGTGGAAGAAAACCCTTAAAGACAAAGGGCCTGAAGCCATCGGTATGTTTGGTTCAGGTCAGTGGACGGTTTGGGAAGGTTACGCCGCTTCTAAGCTAATGAAAGCCGGCTTCCGCTCAAACAATATCGACCCTAATGCACGGCATTGTATGGCTTCAGCGGTGGCAGGTTTTATGCGAACCTTTGGAATCGATGAGCCGATGGGCTGTTATGATGATATGGAGCACGCAGATGCATTTGTATTGTGGGGCTCTAACATGGCGGAAATGCATCCTATTTTATGGACGCGCATTACAGACCGTCGCTTGTCACATCCGCACGTTAAAGTGGCGGTTATGTCGACCTATGAACACCGCAGCTTTGACCTTGCCGACATCCCAATGGTCTTCAAGCCACAAACCGATTTGATCATTGCCAACGCACTTGCTAACTACATAATTCAAAACAATAAAATCAATAAAGATTTTGTTGCCAAACACGTTAATTTCCGTAAAGGGAATGATGATATTGGTTATGGTTTACGTCCAGAACACCCCCTGGAACAAAAAGCTAAAAATGCTGATAAAGCGGGTGGTTCAGAAGGCATTGATTTTCAAACCTATGCGGAGTTTGTTAAGCCTTATACATTATCTTATGCCGCGAAAGAATCAGGCGTTTCAGAGGCCGCTCTATTAGAAATGGCAAAACTTTATGCTGATCCAAATGTTAAAGTGATGTCATTGTGGACCATGGGTGTGAATCAACATACACGCGGTGTTTGGATGAACAACATGATTTATAACCTGCATCTATTAACAGGCAAAATTTCTGAGCCAGGGAACAGCCCATTCTCTCTCACCGGTCAACCGTCTGCTTGTGGCACGGCTCGTGAAGTTGGTACATTCTCGCACCGTTTACCGGCAGACTTAGTGGTCACCAACCCTAAACACAGGGCATTCGCTGAGAAAATATGGCGATTACCTGAAGGAACCATTCCAGCGAAAGTTGGCGCGCACGCGGCCTTGCAAAACCGAATGTTAAAAGATGGTGAAATCAACTGTTACTGGGTACAAGTAAATAACAACATGCAAGCTGCGGCGAACATGATGGAAGAAACTTACCCTGGCTATCGTAACCCTGATAACTTTATTGTGACTTCAGATGCTTACCCAACGGTAACCTGTGAAGCGTCAGATCTTATTCTACCGACTGCCATGTGGGTTGAAAAAGAAGGTGCCTATGGCAACGCAGAACGACGTACGCAATTTTGGCATCAGCTAACCGAAGCCCCTGGCGAAGCTAAATCAGATTTATGGCAGCTGATGGAATTTTCTAAGCGTTTCCAAATTGAAGACGTATGGCCAGCAGAATTGCTTGATGCGAATCCAGAGTACAAAGGCAAGTCAATGTACGAAGTCTTGTATAAGAATGGAAACGTTGACCGCTATGGGATGGACGAAGTAAACCCTGAGTATGGTAACCACGAAGCAGAAGACTTTGGCTTTTACGTTCAAAAAGGTTTGTTCGAAGAATATGCAGAATTTGGCCGTGGCCATGGTCACGATCTAGCCCCATTCGATGTTTACCATGAAGAGCGAGGCTTGCGATGGCCGGTTGTGAATGGTAAAGAAACTAAGTGGCGTTTCCGTGAAGGCTACGACCCCTATGTTGAACCAGGCCGTGGTGTTCAGTTCTACGGACACACCGATGGACGCGCAATTATTTTTGCATTGCCGTTTGAGCCAGCACCCGAAAGCCCTGATGCAGAATACGATTTATGGCTATCAACAGGGCGCGTTTTAGAGCATTGGCATTCGGGTTCTATGACTCAACGAGTTCCAGAGCTATACAAAGCAGTACCCGATGCACTTTGTTATATGCACCCGCAAGATGCGAGAGATCGTGGCTTACGACGCGGTGATGAAATTAAAGTGGCTTCTCGTCGTGGTGAAATACGCACTCGAGTTGAAACTCGCGGCCGTAACAAGCCACCGCAAGGTTTAATTTTCGTCCCTTGGTTTGACGCTAGTCAATTAATTAACAAGTGCACACTTGATGCAACTGATCCGATCTCTAAGCAGACCGATTACAAAAAATGTGCAGTTAAAGTGACGAATGTATAAGGAGTATGACCATGAAAAAATTAATAACCTTATTGTCACTGATTGGCATTATGGCTTTCGCAGTGGCAGAAAACCAAGTATCTACCTTACGAGGTTCAGCTGACTTGTTAGATAACGAAACCGCGCCACGAATGGCAAATGAGCAGAATGATGATCAACGGCGAACGCGCGACTATCCAATGGCTCCGCCAACGATACCGCACAAGATCGATGGCTATCAGATTGATCTAAAGGTTAACAAG
Source organism: Reinekea sp. (assembly GCF_046710285.1). Lineage (GTDB taxonomy): Bacteria > Pseudomonadota > Gammaproteobacteria > Pseudomonadales > Natronospirillaceae > Reinekea. The sequence continues at coordinate 14,289 of NZ_JBKEGY010000033.1, read as the reverse complement.
TGCTTGTCTTGTCATAACCGCCAGCGAGTGGCTGACTCGCAAGCTCCGATGATATCCGTGACTCACTTCATGAATCGCGATGGTAACTTCCTTGCAGACGTATCGCCGAATCGATATTTTTGTACTCAGTGCCATGCATCGCAATTAGAGGTCAAGTCTTTGTTAATTAATGAGTTCATCAGTATGGATGAAATAATAAGACAAACAGACCAGGGTCATTAAGGAGTCGATATGTGGCAAAAAATTAAAGGAACGGTTGTGGGTTTATGGCAAGTGCTTGCAAAACCTTCAGTACATTACTCATTAGGTTTTTTGACCTTGGCGGGCTTTATCGCTGGTGTTATTTTCTGGGGTGGTTTCAACACTGCGCTGGAATATGCCAACACCGAAGAGTTTTGTATTAGCTGTCATGAAATGCGAGACAACCCATACGCAGAACTGCAAGAGACGATTCACTTTTCGAATCGCTCAGGTGTCCGTGCAATGTGCTCAGACTGTCATGTCCCTCATGAGTGGACTTACAAGATTGCTCGTAAAATGCAAGCATCAAAAGAAGTATGGGGTAAGATTTTTGGCACTATCAACACGCCAGAGAAGTATGAGGCTAAGCGACGACAGCTAGCTGAGCATGAGTGGGCGCGCTTCAAAGCGAATGATTCGTTAGAATGTCGTAACTGCCATGACTTCGATGCGATGGATTTCACAGCGCAGAGCCAGCGAGCTGCAGATCAACACAGCACTGCATTGGCCAGTGGCGAAAAAACCTGTATCGATTGTCATAAGGGTATTGCGCATCATTTACCCGACATGAGTGGCGTACCAGGTTGGGAATAGCCTAAACAGGTATTAAATTCAGTTGAATTTGTAAACCCAAGCTCCTAACGGAACTTGGGTTTTTTTCGGTCTGTGATAAAGTGAGCAAAAATTCAAACACTTGCTTAGGGTTCATCACAATGAAAAATTTACTAATTTTAGTTGGCGGTTCGGCAGGCTTAGGCGCAGCCCTATATGATCAATTTCTTGAACTAGATTATGAAATTGTTGAGTTTTCTCGCAGTGGGAATAAACAAGGGCACATTGACGTTGATTTATCTCACAAAGAGTCGGCCATTGATGGAATTGATCAGGCGTTTAGTCAACTTTCTGAAAGCAGTTGGAAAAAAGTAGTCCTTATTCTGAACGCCGCTCAAATTTCGCCCATTGGTGATTTATCAACCAGTGAGCCAAAGCAATGGTGGCAACATATAGAGGTGAACTTTACGATGCCTATCTCGATAGTAGGGCGCTTTCAAACGCACTTTCAAGCGCTGAACTGTGAAAAAACCATCGCATTTGTCTCTTCAGGTGCGGCAACCTCCGTCATCGAAGGATGGAGCTTATATTCTGGCAGCAAAGCAGGCGTTGAGCATTTCATGCGTGTTGTTGCCCAAGAGCAAAGCGCACAAGCCTACCCAATAAACTGCGCTATCTTAAATCCTGGAATAATGGATACCAATATGCAGGCCACTATTCGTAGCGCCTCTGCGGAACATTTTAGTAATGTTGAATGGTTCCAGCAGGTTCATGAAAATGGCCAGCTTGCGACACCTGATGCCGTTGCTAAGAATATTGTTAAGTTGCTGTCTAAGCCATTTGAGTCTGGACAAGTATTTAATGTATCGGCCTAATTTATAACATTCAATTTAGGCTTAATCCCGCTACAATAGCTGCTTTTTTTGAATTGATTTAATTTAACGCTTTCAGGAGCTGATATGCCCATAAGACATGCGGTTGTACACGGATTAACCATCAACGAGAGCCAAGTTGATATACACCTCAATGATGCTGAGCTAGAGCTCAACGAATCCGTTGAAGATTTGGTCTATCGCATAAAGTCGTCTTTTTATGGCCGCAGCAGTAAACAATATGGCCAATTCGATGAAACGGGTCGAGCCGTCAGCCATTCAATACGAGCGCTGCAAGGTAAAAAAATCAGTTTTATTGCCGCCAGTCACCAAATTATAGAGTCTTTTGCATCCCTGCTAAAAGATGAGTCACTGTCTACGCAGGGCTACTGGTTAATTGTTGAAGAAACACTCGAGCAGGGAGATTTTTTCTGGTTGTGTCAGTTTAAAAGCAAAGATGAATTAAGCGTAACATCAGAGTTAGACATTCACGGCAACAGCGTTATTGATTTTAGTAAATTAGGTTTTGCGGCGCAGGTGAACATGACCGACCTAATCGAAGAAGATGTAGAAAAATACATCACATTGAGCTTTGGGTTTGGAGATAGAGCCCTGCAGGCTGGATTAACTAACTACATGGGTTTTACTGAAACGGTGAGTCCAACTGAAGACACCAAGTTGTTTATGGATGTGGTGAAAGCCTTTAGTGACACGATGCCAAAGGAGAAGGGCGCTAGCTATCAAAAGAAAGCAGCGGAGTATTGTGTCGAGCAATCTAAATCAGGTGAAACGGTGGCTTACCAAGCTATTTCGGATGAGCTCGTCAATGATACTCAAAGCAGTGTCGCTGATTCATTGTCGAATTATATTCTAGAGAAAAAGCCAGAAATTAAAGAACACTTCATACCTGATCAAAAAAGCCTGAAAAAATTCATTCGTTTTAGTGGAAAAAGTAAGGAAGTATCGATTAGTTTTAATAACGATACTTTAGGGAATGCTATCGAGTTTGATGCCGAGAGAGAGCATCTAGTGATCAAGCAATTGCCGGCCGCGTTACTTAAACAGTTGAAGCAATTAAACGAGCCAAGTGAGTAATCGTAGGTTAATTGACTAGCTTAATGCGCTCACGTAACACCAACGGTTCTTAGTTTTCTTAAACAGCGAGTGCTCATGCAATAGGCACTCGTTGCCTTCCTCTAGATAGTAAGCTTTAAATTCTACAGTGCCTTGTTTCAAACCTTGTTTAGATTGAATGACCTCGAGTTTGAGCCATTGGGTCGCTGCCAAATTTTCTTTATCCAGTACCGGCCTGTTAGTCGGAGTCCATGTTTTCATTAAATACTCCGCATCGCACAATACGTATGCTGAATATCGAGAACGCATTAGTGCTTCGACGGTTTTTGCATGCATACCTTGATGGTGATAACGAGCACAACAGGTTTGATAGCTTAATGTTGAGCCACAAGGACAAGCATTAGTGCACATCGCGCTGGCCTCTGTGCTCTTGAATTAAGGCGCTTAAAGCATTGGCCAAAGCGGGCGTAATGTTCGGTGCCTTAAGTAAAGTCATGACAATACCTTGCTGGCCCGGCTGAATAGACAAATGCTGAATAGTGCGAATGAAGCCATCTATATCGGTTACTTGGGCTAATTGGTCTAATATAGGGATCGAAAAATCTGTTTCGCTAATCCAACTCGGGTAGCGGGTTATAATAGCTAAAAGTAATTCGAGGTTTTTAGCAAAGAACTTCAAACCTTGCTCGATGACTGGGCGAACCAACAACTTAGCTTTGCTCTGGGATACGGCACGTACCACTGCGACCATTTCAGCTGCTTGTGTATAGATGGTTGCTCGCCCGAGAATAGCCTGAACCAGTTGAGTACTGGCTTGGCAGTGTTCTAGTTGGTGCATTAACGCGATAAAGGGTTCACTCGGAATGTGCGCAATGTGTTCAATCAGTGCTCGCTCTTCTCTATCGGACAATCGAACCAGTGCATCAGAGATCCCCTGTAACCCCAACGTTTGCCAATCGAGATTAGAATCGGTACCGCAATAGTAATTTATAGCGGGAAGGTGAAATGGACTTGCTGGTGAACCGAGTTGTTTGGTCGCATAAGCGTGCAATGCAGCTTTTTTCTCATCACTGGGGGTAAATTGATAAGGGTGATCGGTTAGTAATCGCTGACGTTCTGCTTCATCTTGCGTTTGTATAGAACGATAAAGGCGGTTAACTAAGTCGCTGTGTACCGCAGTACCTAATTGTCCCATTTCATCGAGTGGCAGTTTAAGAAACCAAAAACTGTTTTGTGCCTTATTCTCAGGGTTCCATAGCAGAATCACTAACCATGCAAAGTTCAAATAAGGGCTAGGATAGGGCTCGCCTTCATCAAGCTGTTTTAAAGCGCCCTTTGGCATTTTTTTGAGTTGGACACCCAGGTCAAATAAAGTGAAGTTGGCGCCGGTGAGTTCTAGGAATCCGGCCAAACTCGGAGTTGTCATGCGTTTACCCTGAAAAAGATGAATAGGAGGCATTTTACGCTACTCAATGTATCGATAACAAATTTACGTTAGAATTTAAGCTAATGTTTATTGAATTAGTGAGAGTTACTCGGTGTCATTAGTAGTTTCGGAACTTTTAGAGCAAATGCAGGTAGAAATGGAGCGATTAGCACTCTGGCAAGCCACGCCACCAACAGCGGAGCAGTTTCAAAGTGACGTGCCATTTTGCATGAACACCATGGCTTGTTCCCAGTGGCTGCAATGGGTCTATATAGCTCGACTTAAAGCGTTAATTGAAGGGGATTGTCAGTTACCTAATGGTGCTCAAGTGCATCCCTATGCGGAGGAAGCTTTCAAAAGTGAAGGGCTAGAGGCGAAGGTGTTATTAGAGCTGATCGCTCAGCTCGATAAAATACTGGCATAAAAAAAAGCCCGCAGAGCGGGCCTCATAGAATCTACGCTAGCTTACTTAGCAAAGTTTGCTGCTGCAAATTCCCAGTTTGCTAATGCCCAGAATGCTTCTAGGTACTTAGGACGTAGGTTACGGAAATCAATATAGTAAGCATGTTCCCACAAATCGACAGTGATTAGAGGCGTTTGGTCACCAGTGATCGGAGTCGCTGCGTTGCTGGTATTAACTATATCTAAAGAACCGTCAGCGTTTTTAACTAACCAAGTCCAGCTAGAACCAAAGTTGTTAACAGCTTTATCGTTAAATGCTGCTTGGAAATCTGCAAAAGTTCCCCACTTAACCTTGATTGCATCAGCAAGAGCGCCAGTTGGCTCGCCGCCGCCATTAGGGCTTAAGCTGTTCCAGTAGAACGTATGGTTCCAAATTTGTGCTGCATTGTTGAATACGCCACCCGAAGAAGATTTGATGATATCTTCAAGGCTTTTGTCTGCAAATTCAGTTCCAGGGATAAGGCCATTTAACTTAGTTACGTAAGTCGCATGGTGCTTGCCATGGTGAAACTCTAATGTCTCAGCAGAGATATGTGGTGCAAGTGCGTCAATCGCATATGGTAATTCAGGCAATTCAAAAGCCATGTGTACTCTCCCTTATTTATAAGTTTTTAATCTTAGCTAACCCCAATATTAGGGCGACTAGCGGAAATTTCAAGCGCAGTATAAGATAACTAAGGCGGTTATACACCCTATCGACTCTATTGTAATGCCCTATAGCTTCAAATTATAGTCGCTTTAGGTAATATAATCGCTAATGGAATCTTTTTTCAGCTTACGTTGGACTCAAGCCAATTCTTAGCTACATTTAGAGTAATTAATTAGGGTTGTACCCCATGATTTATAAGTATCTGAGTTGGAATAAGGTCAAAAGAGTACAGTTGTGTCTAAGTATGGCTATGATGCTCATTCTAGTTGCTCTGCAGTTTAATGTCAGTGCATTGGCAGAGGATGCTCCTAGTGAAGGTAGAGAGTCGTATCAATGGTTGAGTATTTACGAAGACTCAACCGCAAGCTTATCGGCGCAAGAAATTAGGCAGCAATTACAATATTTCAGCTCAGTGAGTCAGTGGCCTAGCTACGGAGAAACCAAGAGTCATATCTGGTTGCATATCGATTTTTCTATAAATAGGCCTACAGCTGATAAGCTTTGGTTAGAATTAGGCAATCCGGTAACCGATTATATAAATGTCTACCAAGTTAATCACCTCCCAAACGATAAGTTTGAAATAACATTAATACAAGAAACAGGTGATGCTCGTCTTTTTGAAAGTAGAGGGCTTTCTTTACGTAACTTCTTGATTCCTCTAAACAATGAAACGCAGCAAAGTTATTTAGTAGAAATATACGGCAAATCACCGATGGCGATCCCGCTTCAGTTAGGTGAGCTAAGTGATCTGTTTGAAACCATGGTTTCCGAAGTGACGTTTATCTATTTACTGTTTGGCATTATGATCGCAATGACGCTTTATAATGGTTTTTTGTTCCTAGGCACAAGAGTGGGTAGTTACGGCTGGTATACGCTGTATCTCGCTAGCATCTTTATGTTTTTGGTATTCTCTAGCGGCACCGGCTATAGGTATCTATGGTATAACTCCGCAGTACTGCAGCACAATTTAGGTTATGTTTTTATCTCGCTGTTTTTATTTGGCGCCTTTCGCTTCACGCGTGACTTTCTAAATATTAAGCAACTATTACCTAAGTTTGATAAGTTCTTTTCTTGGTTCTCTTTTACGCCTTTATTCATAATTATTTCGTTGTTGATTTACCCTCCATTGCTGTTGAAATTAAGCACGTTTTATATGTTAACGCTTACATTATTAGTACCGACTCTTGCAGTGATAGCGTGGGTAAAAGGCACTTCTGCAGCGTGGTTGTTTTTACTCAGTTGGATATTCATGGTTGTTGGCATGTTAACTTATAACTTGGCTATTTCTGGGGCGCTTCCACTTAATTTTTATACATTGCATGCGGGTGAAATTGGCGTTTCTATTGAATCCATATTGCTGTCTTTTGCTTTAGCATATCGAATCCGAACGATTGAGCAAAAATCTAAAGAGCAGGAGGCAGAATCTTTTCAAAAAATAGAAGCGGCATTTGCTTTGGTTGAGCGAAGTGAAGCGGCGAAAGACTCGTTTTTGAAATCCAGCAGCCATCAACTTAAAACACCTATGCATGCATTACTTAGTCATATTCAGTTACTTAGGGAGTCTATAGAGTTAGACGAGGATAGTCGCTTATTGCCAGATGTCATGGGCGCCGATAAATCTGCAACGTTACTTTTTTTTCAATTAGATAACTTATTTGCTTATTCCCAAATAGTAGCAGGTGATTTATGTCCCATCATTCAAAAAACGAATATTCGTAATGAATGTTCAAGAATACTAAATATTTGGAGTGACCTATTTGTTACTGAAAATAAGCGAATAGAGTGTTCAATCGATTCGAAGATTCCACAATATGTAGACATAGATTGGTTTCACATTCGGAAAATAATTCGCATAGCGATGGAGAATGCTCTAACCGCTACTGTGACTGGCGCCATTAAAGTTAAAATAGATGTAAATCACCTTAATGAACAGCCGATGTTACGATGTGTGATTGAAGATAGTGGACCTGGCGTGCCTGTAGAAATACTTGAATGGCTTAACAGTCAACGTGTCGAGGATCGTTGGACCGACGCCTCTTCAGGGTTGTTTATTTGTAAGAATTTAAATGATGTAATTAAAGGAGAGCTTACTCTAGAGAATAAGCCAAGTGGTGGTGCTATTTTAACTTTGAACGCTCCAATTTATGGTGTTGATGATAAGCAACCGCCAACTTTAGAATCATTGGCAGAAAAAGTCGTCATGGTTGTTGACGATGTCAAAGTAAATCGCACGATACTTAGTGGCATGTTGCGTAAAATAGGTGTTCAAGTTGTGAGTGCCAGTTCAGGAGAAGAGGCGCTAGGGCTTCTAGAAGGTGAGCATGTTGACCTAATTTTGATGGATTGCCAAATGCCTGGCTTAAGTGGTCAAGAAACGACACTGGCGATACGAACACGACAAGACACTATTGCCAATACTTCAGTGATTGCAGTCAGTGCAAATGACAATGACCTCGATCGACAAAGTTGTTTCGATGTAGGGATGCAAGATTTTATGTCAAAACCCGTCAGAATCGACGCATTACATCAAAAACTTAAAGAATGGCTTCATTGATTGTACTTCTTTAGTTGCTCTCTAACCTAGATGCTCCGATAATAGAATTTATTTATCATTAGAAGAGTTGTTTTCATGCCAGAATCTAAGCCAACGAATGAGTTGCCCAGAATGGTTCCCGATCGCGATGACATTCGGGTTCGTACCTCTCCTCGTCAACCAGAAGCTAAGCCGAGCGCTAAGGCACCTCGTGCCAGCAAGCCAAGTTCACCTAAGAACCATTCATGGCTAAATACAGTTTGGGTCATTATTGGTGGAATAGCCATTGCCTATTTAGCATTGCAGCAGTATAGCCTGAACCAGACGATCACCAGTTACGAAGAGCGCTTAGTGTTAGCCGACGATCGAATTGTATTTTTGGAGCAATCATTAACGCAAACAGATGAATCGGTCGCAATGAACGAAACAGCGATTAACGCACAGTTTAAAGCGATTAAAAGTGACGCTGATATACAAATGTCCGAAATCCGTAAGCTCTGGGACGTGACCAACAAACGCAATAAAGCTTGGATTGAAGATAATCAAGCAGAACTCAAAAGCTTATCGAAGCTGATTGATACAGCGAACGCTAAAGCTGCCACACTAGAGTCAACATTGAGTGGTATAAAATCTAACTCTGAGCAGAATGCCGTTTTAATTGGCCAGCTAGGAAATCAAACCCAAGAACAGCAACGTTTGTTATCAGATGCACAAGTAACGGTTACTGCACTACAGCAGCAAATGGCTGAGGTGTCCTTAACTGAACTAGAAGAGCAAATTGTCAGTATTCGCTTTGCACAAGAAAACCTCTTGGCAGAGCAGGGCTTGCTAACAGACAACGATGCGGCATTTACTCAGAAGTTGTCAGTATTGCAAACGGATGTCGGTTCGGTAAGTGCATCACGCTTAGAAACTAATAAACGTTTGTCAGCGTTAACCAAACAAATAGAAGCGCTTGATGCTCGCTTAACCGCTGTAGCGGGTCCTTCTGCTGGGCAATAACCGCCTTTTGATGTTAAAAGGAGTTGTCTATTGTCGACTGCAGAGCTGAACGCACGCCAAAAAAGTATCGTCCGCTGGGTTGAATCTGAAGGTTCTGTCCGTGTAGAGGATATGGTTGCGCGTTTTGGAGTAACCGTGCAAACCATTCGCAGGGATTTAACGCATTTAAATGCCCTGCAAAAGGTTCGGCGAGTTCATGGAGCCGCCAAGCCAGTCAATTCGACCGAAAATATGTCATATCGTGATCGAAAAATCATGAACTTCACCGAAAAGCAGCGTATTGCTCGCGATCTCGTCAAACACATACCCGATAATGCCAGTGTCTTTATTAATATAGGCACCACAACAGAGACGATTGCTCAAGCACTCATGCAGCATAAGGGTTTGCAAGTAATAACGAATAGCTTGCATGTCGCCGCCGTAATGAGCCAAAAAGCTGATTTTCGCGTGATTGTGACCAGTGGGGAGGTTCGTGCGACCGATGGTGGTATCGTTGGAGAGGCAACGCTCGATTTTATTCAACAGTTTAAGCTTGATTACGGCATTATCGGAATAAGTTCAATTGATGAAGATGGCACTTTGCTTGACTTTGATTACCGTGAGGTTCGAGTAGCCAAATCGATCATTCAGCACAGCCGCAAGGTGCTGTTAGCGGCAGATCACAGTAAGTTTGCTCGCAAAGCAATGGTGCGCTTGGGTAACATTGCCAATGCAGATATGCTCTTTACCGATAAAGCACCCAGTGAACAAATAATATCGGTCATGAATGAGCATAATGTGGTTTTGCAAATTTGTCGATAAGTCGTCTTTAACTCCAATTCACAAATCTTATATTCTCTGTTGGCTTTATTTTGTTGGCAGATAGGGCAGACTAACAAAGTAAACTTCGTTATATTTTTAGTGATTTTAGGGTAATTAGAGGGTTTTATAGTGTTTTTAGATGAATTTCATACCGTAAGTGACGATAAGATCATTATATCAGCGGAGCAAGCCAGCCGGTTTGCAAAGGAAGTTGCGGGTGATTTTAATCCAATTCATGACCCAGATGCGAAGCGCTTTTGTGTACCAGGCGACCTATTGTTTGCCATTACATTATCCAAGTATGGTTTAAGCCAAAACATGGCCGTATCATTCTCTGGTATGGTCGGTCGTGACCTACCGATTGTTATGCCAACGAAAGCCGATGAAGCCATAGAGTTGAAAGACGAAAATGGAAAGTTATATACAACCATTGAGCATTCTGGTGATGTATCTCACAACGAGTCTTTGATTAGCGCCTTTATTCGTAATTATGTTGAATTTTCTGGTCAAAATTTCCCATTTATTTTGGTGCCATTGCTAGATAAACACCAAGTAATGTTCAACCCAAAACGTCCTTTAGTAATTTACGAGAGTATGTCATTTAACTTAGACACACTGGATATAGCTCAGCCGAATCTTGAATTGGTTGATTCCACCTTAGAAGTGAATGGCAAACGCGGTGATGTGCACTTTATCTTTGCCATCAAAGATGGCGATAAGGTCGTCGGCAAGGGCGACAAAAAGCTCATCGTTAGTGGTATTCAGCCATTCGATAAGGTTGTCATGGATGAAGTAGTGACTAACTTTAATGAACTGAAAGCAGCCTACCGACCAGCTTAATGAACAGCCATACAGAAGCAGTGGGTTGGTACGGATCAACCAAAGGGGTTATTTTAACAAGTCGTTCAAGCACATCCATGTGACACTCCACAGCGAGATCCCTCTCGCTGAGGCTTATTAAAATAACCCCTTTGATTAATCCTCATACCGCGGCATTTTTAGAAATGGTACTCAGTATAGCTTTACATCTCATCAACGATTAGCTGACCCCAGTACGTTAAATGGAACTCCGCGATTGTTGCACTGATCTCCTTTGGTAATTTATCTCGATACCAGTGGCCATTCATTTGCGCGCCACGCAGTTGCATTTTAAAGCGTTCATTGCGAAACGTTTCAAACCTTTCTTGGTTTAACGAACGTTCTATAAACCAACGCACAGAGCTTGCTTTACTATTAAAAAGCTTCCATTGGCTGTGAGCCGATAAGTTGTCATCGACCATGCCACATTCGGGTTCGTAACAAACCACATTGAATAAATTATTGGCGACTCGCGCTTGAGGTGTCTGCCCCCAGTTACTACTGATGATAGCTTGAGCGAGCACAATACTGGCCGGTACTGGCGCCATTTGTTTTAAGAGCTCGTTCAGAGTTGTGTCAGTAATGGCCGGTGGTGCGTTATTTTCCCATAGACCATATCGATGCATTTTATTGAGAATCCAAGTGCTGTTTTGTTTTTGTTTGACTGTGTCACCGAGCATGGTATGAGCCTTGTGCCAGTCTGAGCTTAGCAACTTGTTCTGGCTGTAAGTAAGCTCTGCAAGAGTGTCGAGCCATGTGAGCTGAGCATCTGTCAATCCGCTTGGTACGGTGCTAACGGAGAGTTCTTGTTTACTTAGCTGCCATACAGAGAAGGGGAGAAGTAGCAAGATGGCAAGTAAAATAGGTTTCCAGTGTTTCATTTCAACGCTCCGATAGTTACAAAAAATAACACGTCTAACTGATTGATTTTCAAGGTTGCTTTTTGTTCATGTTAAATCAATTAAAAAACAAGGGTGCAATTTTCATTTGTTTACTTATAATCCGCCGCCCTTTTGTTCTTAGGTTATAAGGTATTGCGCAGTATGATAAACGAGCTTCACTCTGGATCATCGTCTAACGGTCACTTATGCTTAGCGTCTAGTATGATTCTAAATGAAAGTCCGATGCCTATTCGTTTCTTTTATAAAGAGGATCCGCAGCATGTTAACGACACTGGCTTTCGCTTTTACAGTGGGCTAGAGACCGACGAATTCCTCATGGAAGAAAATGCTGCCTGTGTGGCGCCACTGGATTGTTTGGAGCGTCTTGACCCAAGCATTTGTGAGTTAGTTGAAATGTCACAAGTGGGCACCGTTTGGGAGCGCCTACCTGAAAGTAATGATTGGGTCGAAGTACTCGATTACGAAATTCCAGATTAAGTCGCTGACTTAAACCGTTATTCCTTGGTTTGAATTAACCAAGGTTTTGAATACCAGTAAAACGCATCCAGTGTTTTACTCGGCGATGTACAGTTATAACGATGCCTGCCCTGACTTAGGGGTTCTGTACTGACAAGTTCAAAGCTTTGTTGTCCAGTCCATACCGTGTCCTGCCATTGACCATCGACAAAACAATTTACGGTACTATTCATATCGCTCATATCTGTGAGGATTGCATGGAACCGTGGTTGTTTATTATCGGTTAACATATCTGACAGGTTGCTTTCATCGATAGGCATAGGCACGGATTCAATTTTCGTCTTCAATGTTTTGGTATTGGCATATATGCCAGCTGCTGCGAATCTTGGCAGTGCGGTGAAATTGCTGGCAGAGTTTACGCCTCCAGAATGCTGGGCAAAACCAACATAACCCATCTCTGAGATGAGTGCTTGTAACGAATGACTGAACTCACCGTAGGGGTAGGCAAACCAGTTAGGGATGTCGTTGCCGAGCTCGTCGATAAGCCTTTGTTGGGCATATTCGATGTTTAAACGTGTCTGAGCTAGCCAGAGCTCATCTAAACTACGATGACGTACTAAATAGCCATGATCACGACTATGGTTCGCAATAATAACCCCCGCCTGCTTCATCTCTCTGAGCTGATCCCAAGTTAGCATGTCAGCGAACTTCTGATCAATCGGGTCTGTCGCTGCAAATATGGTAAATGGGTAATCAAACTCGGTTAATAGAGGAAAGGCATTATGATAAATGCTGCGATAGGCATCATCGAAGGTTATGGCAATGGCGTTTTTCGGCAATGTTTTATTTTGAACAACTGCACTTAGCGCTTCGTCTAGTGCAATAACTGGAAATTGATTGTCTTTAAAAAACTGTAAGTGTTCTCTAAACTTCGCAGGGCTTACAGAGGTGCTTGCTGGGGAGTTTTCAGAGACATGATGATAAACCAGCACGTTGAAGTGTGTCTGGGCTAGGGAGTGTGCACTGAGGCATGCGAATAGGAAGAGTCGAATAAAAATCTTCATAACGGAGTTCCTTCCACGCCAGAGGCAATCGGGCGGCTGTTCACTGTAATCCATTCACTCCAGCTGCCTGCATAGAGCTTCGGGAGCTCTCTTCTTGCAATGGCGAAGGCTAAAATATTATGGCAAGCCGACACGCCTGATCCGCAATAGCAGACAACCTGGTCATCACATTGTTCAAATCGTTGTGCTAGAGCATCTGATGTTTGGAAATGGCCGTTAGATTGTAAGTTTTTACTAAAGTCTGCGTTTAATGCCCCAGGAATGTGGCCGGCTTTGGTGTCTAATGGTTCAACTTCACCGGCGTAGCGTGGTAGTGCTCGGGCATCCAATATCTGAACCGGTAAGTTAAGTAGTTGGTCCGCGGTAATAACCCAATCTTTTAATTTAATGTCGATATTGGAAGGTGTACGTGTGGGTGTTGTTTCCTCGAGTGGCTGTTCTGCTTTAAGCCAAGCGTCGAGACCTCCATCAAGCACCTTAACATTGTTTATGCCTGCCCAAAGCAGCATCCACCAGGCCCTTGCGGCAAACATGCTATTTTGCTGATCATAGACGACAATGGTTGAATCTTTTTGTATACCCCAACGTCGTAACGTAGCTTGCCATGCATCGCGTGACGGTAGCGGGTGCCTGCTGGTCTTGCCTTCAATAATTGGCCCAGATAGATCATCTTCCAAGTGAGCGTGAATCGCGCCTGGAATATGTCCAGCAAGGTATAAATTAATGGCATTGTCTCGATTGGTTAAATCTGAACGGCAATCCAAAATAATAATATCACTGCCCGACTGGGTAACTTCGATAAGCTCAGAAATACTTATTAAAGGGGTCATATTCGCTCGCCTGTAAGGTGTTAGATAAAAACAAGCCCGATAATAACGCGTCGCTAAGCAAGAGGTAAGGGGCTAAACCTCTAACTGAGACTTACACCGTTAAATATACAGCTACCAGCAGCGGGCGGACCCATATAAGCGATTAGAGTCTGCGGAGACGAGCAAAACATATTCTAGTGCTATGGCGATTTCCGCTTAGGTACCAAATTATCCTTGAGCGGTCGCTGTTCGCGCGTCCATGCGCCGCTAAACTTCGCCATCCATGGCTCAGATTCCCGATCAAGGATAATTTGATACCTAAGCTAGTTTCAGTGGTAGGTTTAATTCTTAAACACGCAGCCCGAAGCCCGCAGCCTGAAACAGGTCGTCCCGCTCAGGTACCAAATTATCCTTGAGCGGTCGCTGTTCGCGCGTCCATGCGCCGCTAAACTTCGCCATCCATGGCTCAGATTCCCGATCAAGGATAATTTGATACCTAAGCTAGTTTCAGTGGTAGGTTTAATTCTTAAACACGCAGCCCAAAGCCCGCAGCCTGAAACAGGTCGTCCCGCTCAGGTACCAAATTATC
>NZ_JBKEGY010000032.1:0-34032 GCF_046710285.1 Reinekea sp. | reverse complement strand
GCTATTAAAACTAAAGTTATCCATAAAGCCTAATCGACGACCAGAATTACATAATGGTATTATTTGGCTTATTTGAAATTTCATATCTAACCCATTAACAAAGAATGTTAGAGACCACAAAAGGAAAATCAATGAAAATTGCCATAGCAGGGACAGGCTACGTAGGGCTTTCGAATGCCATGTTACTCGCCCAACACAACGAAGTGGTTGCCGTTGATATTATTGAAGAAAAGGTAGCGATGCTAAATAAAAAGCAATCGCCCATCGAAGACGTCGATATTACCGACTTTCTACAAAATAAAACCCTCAACTTCACCGCAACGCTAGATAAGCAAAAAGCCTACGCCGATGCTGAATACGTAATCATCGCAACCCCAACCGATTACGACCCAGATACCAACTATTTTAACACCCAAAGTGTCGAGTCTGTCGTAGCCGATGTAATGGCTATAAACCCATCTGCAACCATGGTCATTAAATCAACGGTACCCGTGGGTTATACTCAGCAATTGGTTGAGCAAACAGGCAATAAAAATATCATATTTTCACCCGAGTTTTTACGCGAAGGTAAAGCCCTGCACGATAACCTCTACCCAAGTCGAATAATTGTAGGTGAACAAAGTGAGCGTGCAGAAATATTCGCATCGCTTCTAAAACAAGGCGCCATAAAGCAAGACATTGCCGTTTTATTTACCAACAGTACCGAAGCAGAAGCCGTAAAACTGTTCTCAAACACATACTTAGCCATGCGCGTCGCCTATTTTAATGAGCTAGATTCCTATGCAGAAACACACGGCCTAGATTCAAAGCAAATTATAGAAGGCGTAGGCTTAGACCCGCGTATTGGTAACCACTATAACAACCCAAGCTTTGGCTACGGTGGCTATTGCTTACCAAAAGACACCAAGCAATTGTTAGCCAACTTCCAAGATGTGCCCAATAATATTATTGGTGGTATTGTAGATGCCAATACCACTCGCAAAGACTTTATTGCCAATGCCATTTTAAAGCGTAACCCAAAAGTAGTGGGCATTTACCGACTTGTCATGAAAACAGGCTCAGACAATTTCCGAGCATCGGCTATTCAGGGAGTTATGAAGCGTTTAAAAGGTAAAGGCATTGAAGTGATTATTTTTGAGCCAGCCTTTACAGAAGCAGAATTTTATAATTCAAAGGTTTTCACAGACCTTGCAGAATTTAAAAGCAAAGCAGATGTTATCGTAGCAAACAGACGATCAGAAGATTTAAACGATGTTATAGATAAAATCTATACTCGTGATCTGTTTGGAAGCGATTAATTAAACGAGTTTAAAATAAATTGTCTACCAGTACTGGGTATTAAATGAAGTTTAGCGAACTAAAAAAATCTTACTTACTTTCGAAAAAGTTAGCCAAGCTCAATGTTGATGCATTGCATCGGAAGGAAAGTAGCGATTGCCCAGTCATAGTATCACTAACCTCAATACCAAGCCGGTTTGATGTTATAAACCTTACCGTACGCAGTGTATTGAATGGCACAATAAAACCTGAAAAAGTGGTGCTTTGGTTGCATGAATCACATAAGGGTTCATTGCCTGAAAGCTTAGAATTATTGCAGGGCAATAAGTTTGAGATTAAGTTTTCAACATTAGATAGCCCGCATTTGAAGCTAGTAGAAACGCTAGCGTTGTACCCCAATAAAGTCATAGTCACCTGCGATGATGATCTATTATATGAACCTGAATGGCTTCAACGTTTATATCAAGACCATCTAGAATTTCCAACGGATGTTCTCGCCCATGAGTGCCGGGCAATAAGCTATGACGAACAGGGCCCCCCCCAACCCTACAGTTATTGGTATCGCGAACATATCTCACTGGCAAGCTACGATGGATTAATGCCCTTAGGGTTTGGTGGTGTTCTTTACCCGCCAGGTTGTTTTCATGAAGATGTGTTGAATTCAAACTTGTATTTAAACTTAACGCCAAAAGCGGATGATCTTTGGTTTAAAATGATGTCACTGCTCAAAGGTACAAGTGCGCGACTTACATCACGGCCAGTTAAAACACCGGCCAAGACCTTAAATTCGCAAACGGTTAACTTGCGAGACCAAAATATCAACCAAGATGGCAACCGTACTCAATGGGTAGCCTTGGCGGATCATTACCAATTAAATCCATTTCTACCATTCGCTATAAACCAAGCTAACTTGCCTAAACAAACCAATGAATCAAGTACACCAATAGACGTAGTTATCACTTGGGTAAATGGTGAAGACCCCGTGCATGCTAAGAAAATGAATGATTACTTGGCTGAAAAAGGCATGCAAAGACCAAAGTCAGCGCATCCAACCCGCTATAGCGATTGCGGAGAGCTAGCCTATTCTGTTGCCTCAATATTAAAGTTCGCGCCATGGGTAAGGTATATACATATAGTGACCGATGCGCAGCAGCCAGCCATATGCGATTGGATTAAAAACACGCCCTATGCTGACAAAATAAAACTAGTGGATCACAAGCAAATATTTGAAGGCTATGAACAACATTTACCCACCTTCAATACACGTTCCATCAGCGCAGCCCTATGGCGTATACCTGGTATTGCCGATAGCTTCATTTACATGAATGATGATTTTTTTATAATCAAGCCGGTAATACCCAGTGATTTTTTTGCTGATGAAAAAGGTAGCAAAGTAGTTTTGCGCGGCAAATGGCATAAGTCGAACGCAATAGGGCGCTTTATCAATAGTATTAAGCGTAAAAAACAAGATAAGTTGCAAGCAAAAGGGCAGCAACAGCGGCCAAGATATAGTCAAGCACAAAAGCTTTCAGCAGCCATAGCAGGCTTTAACGATAAGGTCTTTAAAGTAGAGCACAACCCACACCCAATGCATAAGTCAACTTTGATGAACCATGCGAAAGCTAACGAGCAAATGTTTAACGAGCAACTGTCACACCGTTTCCGCTCAACAGAACAATACATAGTAGAAAGCCTCGCCGCTCACTTAGAGCTTGCAGCCAACAACGCCGAGATAAACAACCAATACAAATCCTTCCTGTTAACACCAGAAAAGCTAAGCCGAAAGCGAATAAAATGGCAGCTTAAAAAAGCCAAAAAAGATCAGCGCGCCGTCTTTGCCTGCATTCAAAACATAGACAAAGCCACCCCAAGATCGCAAGAGCAAATATTCACCTGGCTAAGAAATCAAATAGGAACGCTTTAGACAGTACAGCCCCAAATCAACTTTGTAGGAGTCTTCGAAGCAAAGCGCAGGGACGACAGAGCACCACAAAACATTCGCGTCTCCGCAAGCTCCGAGCACTCCTACAAAAACCCGCAGCCGCCCTCAATCACCCAGTAGGAGTCTTCGAAGCAAAGCGCAGAGACGACAGAATGCCACCAAAACATTCGCGTCTCCGCAAGCTCCGAGCACTCCTACAAAAACCCGCAGCCGCCCTCAATCACCTGTAGGAGTCTTCGAAGCAAAGCGCAGAGACGACAGAGAACCACAAAACATTCGCGTCTCCGCAAGCTCCGAGCACTCCTACAAAAAAACATCGCCGCCTTTAATCCCCCTGTAGGAGCCTTCGAAGCAAAGCGCAGAGACGACAGAGCACTACAAAACATTCGCGTCTCCGCAAGCTCCGAGCACTACTACAAAAAAAACACAGCCGCCATTAATCACCCTGTAGGAGTCTTCGAAGCAAAGCGCAGAGACGACAGAGCACCACAAAGCATTCGCGTCTCCGCAAGCTCCGAGCACTCCTACAAAAAAACCACAGCCGCACCCTGTAGGAGTCTTCGAAGCAAAGCGCAGAGACGACAGAGAACCACAAAACATTCGCGTCTCCGCAAGCTCCGAGCACTCCTACAAAAACCAGCCAAACGATTTGTCCTTACACGCAGCCCGCAGCCAAAAACCCGTAGCCGCCCCTAAGGCACCACCACCTTAACCCCAGGCACCACCGCCCGTAGTTTATCCGCAAAAACCGCCTTAGCCTCCCCATCCCCATGCACCAACCTAATTTCCCCTGGCAACTCAGGAATACCCTGAATAAACGCCAATAAATCAGACTGATCAGCATGAGCCGAAAACCCAGAAACCGTATAGGTTTTAGCATTTAACCTGACCGATTGGTTCTTAAACCTAATAAACGACCCGTGTTTAGCCTGTTGAATCTGCGCACCCAAGGTGCCACGGGCTTGATACCCCACAAACAAAACATCGGTAGAGGGCTTATCAATCAGCGCTTCTAAATAATTCATAATACGGCCACCTTGGCACATGCCACTGGCGGCAATCACAATGGCGGGTTGCTCCGTGTTTTCTAAGCGTTTAACCAGTTTTAAATGGTCTTTGTGGTGGCTAATAGTGAGTAAAGTGTCAAAAGCTAGGGGAAACCGACCTTTGTCTCTTCGTTCCAACAAGGCGTTGGGCCAAAAACGAGATAATTCACGATACTTATCCGTCAACTCTCGCGCTAAAGGGGAGTCTAAAATAACCGGCAAGGGCTCATTATTAGGTGTTTGTATCAAACCTTGATGCACCAAATTTTCAATAAGCGAGAGCAGCTCTTGGGTTCGGCCTAAACTAAAGGCCGGTATTAGCAGCGTGCCGCTGTCCAACATTGCTTTGTTGATAAGCTTAGCCAAGGTAGCCTCTCGATCTTGTCGGTTCGTGTGGTTTTTATCACCATAGGTGGTTTCAATAACCAAAGTGTCGACTATCTCGGGTGATTGTACCGCATCCACAAACATCGCCCCTGGCGAGCCTAAATCACCACTGAATACCGTACGGTTAAGCTTACCATTATCTAGTGTTGTACTAATTTCAACATAAGCAGAGCCCAAAATATGCCCAGCATTCTGCAGCCTAATTTGAACCTTCTCATGCACCGCAAACCAATTGTTAAAGGGCAGTGCAACAATTTGAGATTCAATCCGAAACAGCGCAAGCTCTACCAGCTTATGGTCGTTATCAAGGTTAATCTCTAACGCATCTTTTAAAACAACCGGCAACAAAGCCGCCGTAGGCTCCGAACAGTAAATAGGCCCCCGAAACCCCGCCGCAACTAGCCAAGGTATACGGCCCACATGATCAATATGGCAGTGCGTAACAATAAGCGCCGACACCCGAGCCACATCAAAGCTAAAATCAGCCAAATTTACATCGGCCTCAGAGCCCTGAAACAAACCGCAATCAATCAGTAAATTAACACCAGCTGCCTCATACTGATGACAACTGCCCGTAACCCCCGTCACCGCTCCATGGTGAGTTATTGTAGGTAGCATAAAAATCCTTATAGCCTGTTTAGTCAGTAAATTTAAGACACTAACATTCACAGCAGTGCTTTACTGCGAAATAGGTAGCTAACCCGCAGTTGTATACCGAAATCTAGTTTTTTATGAGCCGCACAGGGTATTGCGGAAACACCTTGTCACTTGAAACTAAATGCATACCCTCTGCCTGAGCTTGCACTACCAGCATTCGATCAAAAGGGTCTCTATGTAATTTATCTTTATCTGGGTAATTGACATAAGGCATAGAGCCAACCTGATCTGTATGAAAGGGCTTTATAGCTAAAATAGAAAACCCCTTTTTTTCTATAATATCTTCTAAGTCACTCGGTGCTATCAGAGATCCTATTGATTTCTTGATGTTTATTTCCCAGAGGCTAGCAACGCTTACGTACACTTCATTTTTAGGGTTGGCAATTAGGCTAAAAACTTCAGAATCTATATTTTTTACTAAACCGTCATCTAACCACCAGAGAAATATATGAGTATCGAGTAAGATACGCTTCATTCATCCTCCAAAAAATCGAACATGCTTTCAATTTCCTCATCGGCACAATCAAAAGCATCCATATTAATGCTATAACCACCAGGAACTCTTGGGGTTGAATTCCTATGGGGTATTAAATCAACATAGGGCTTGCCTGCTTTCGCGATAACCACTCTTTCACCTTGGTGTGCAAGTTCTGCCAGTTGAGATAACTTAGATTTAGCTTCATGCATATTTGCTTGTGTCATTGAATTACACTCCATTAAAAATGCTTAGCTAAGTATAGCTAATACAGAGTTAATTACCATCCCACCCCCAAAATATCTCTTGACCCCACTGAAAGCTTGCAGCTGACAGCTGACAGCTATACAATCCCCCGTTCAACCCATGAACACCCCTAACCCAAAGGCTCAAACACCAACCCATGCTCACCGACGAACTGCGCTACAAACTGCTAAAAGCACTAGAGCAGAACCCAAACCTCAGCCAAAGACAGCTTTCCAAAGAGTTGGGTATTAGCTTGGGGAAGGTTAACTTTTGTGTGAACGCTTTAATGGATGTAGGGGTGCTAAAAGCCCAAAACTTTAAAAACAGCCAAAACAAGCTAGCCTATGCCTATGTTTTAACACCTAAAGGCATAGAAGATAAAGCTGAGGTGACGACACGGTTTTTGCACAGAAAACTGAAAGAGTATGCAGAGATTGAGCGGGAGATTGAACATATTAGAGAAGAATTGTCTTTAAATAGATCAGAAGCATAACTGAGCTTATCAAATAAGAAGGCAGTTTAAATTGAATAAATTACTAAAATTTAACTAAGAGAACATTGAATGGACTTTAACGATAAAAAAATAGCAATTATCGGGCTTGGTTATGTTGGCCTTCCCCTGGCCGTAGAATTTGGCATTCACCGCAGTGTACTGGGCTTTGATATTAATAAAGGCCGAATAAGCGAATTAGAAGCAGGGCACGACAGCACCTTAGAAGTTGAAGATGAAAAGTTTGCTACGGCTACCAAGCTAAGTTTTAGTTCAAACGAAGAAGATCTAAAAAGTTGTGGCATATTTATTGTGACTGTACCCACGCCAATTGATGAAAATAACGCACCAGATCTACTTCCTTTGCAAAAAGCCAGTGAAATGCTAGGTAGGGTTGTATCAAAGGGTGATCTAATTATTTATGAATCAACCGTTTACCCGGGTGCAACCGAAGAAGTATGCATACCCCTTATTGAAAAAGTATCGGGTTTAACTTTTAATCAAGACTTCTTTGCTGGTTACAGCCCAGAGCGAATTAACCCCGGCGATAAAGTTAATACGCTAACCAAGATAATGAAAATTACCTCAGGTTCTACGCCTGAAATAGCCACAGCCGTCGACGACTTATACCGTTCAATAGTGACAGCCGGTACGCACAAAGCAAGCTCTATTAAAGTAGCTGAAGCCGCAAAAATCATTGAAAACACCCAGCGCGATTTAAACATTGCCATAATTAACGAGTTTGCAAAAATATTTAACAAGTTAGGCATTGATACCCAAGAAGTATTAGAAGCAGCGGGCACAAAGTGGAACTTCTTACCCTTTAAACCAGGCCTAGTCGGCGGGCATTGCATCAGTGTCGACCCATACTATCTTACCTATAAGGCAAAAGAAGTGGGTTACCAGCCCGAAGTTATTTTGGCCGGCCGTCGTATTAATGATGGTATGGGCCAGTATGTTGCTACCGAGTTAGTGAAGGCGGTCAGTAAGAAGAAGATCCATATAGATGAAGCGCGCGTTTTAGTGTTGGGCTTTACGTTTAAAGGCGATTGCCCAGATGTTCGCAACACCAAAATCATTGATATTGTTAAAGAACTTCAAAGTTTTAATATGAATGTAGATGTTTATGATGATTGGGCCGATGTTGCAGAAGTTAAGCATGAATATGACTTAGATTTAATCACACAGCTTAATGAAAATACCTACGATGCAATCGTACTGGCAGTAGACCATTCAGAATTTAAAGAATGGGGTGAGCAAAAGCTAAGGTCTTTCGGTAAAGAAAAGCACGTGCTGTACGATGTAAAATATGTACTATCGCCCGAGCAAGCAGACATCCGCTTGTAGAAGCAATATAACAGCAATTTATGTCTAGCAATTGAATTTGAAATAAGCACCGTTTAAGCGGCAAATAAATAAGGTTGAAAATGAAGAGATTCGCGTTAATTGGAACGTCTGGCTATATCGCCCCAAGACACCTAAAAGCCATTAAAGAAACAGGCAATGACTTAGTGGTTGCCATGGATGTTAACGATTCAGTTGGTATTATGGATAGTCACTTTCCAGAGGCCGAGTTTTTTACCGAATTTGAAGAGTTTGCGGGCTTTGTTGAAGACCAAAAATTAAAAGGTGAAAAGCTAGACTACATAGCTGTGGCTTCCCCCAATTATTTGCATTTACCGCACATGAAGTTTGCACTTAAAAATGGTATTGACGTGATTTGTGAAAAACCACTCGTTTTGAATACCGCCGACTTAGATGTATTAAACCAATATGAAAAAGAATACGGTGCAAAAGTTAACTCAATTTTACAACTGCGTTTGCACCCATCAATAATTGCATTGCGTGAAAAAGTACAAGCGGCGCCAGCCGATAAAGTATTCGATGTTGATCTAACCTATTTAACATCACGAGGTAAATGGTATTTAAAATCATGGAAGGGCTTTGATGAAAAATCAGGTGGTGTAGCCACCAATATAGGCGTACATTTTTACGATATGTTGCACTTTATATTCGGTGAAATTAAACACAACGAAGTACATTACCGTGATGAGAAAACATCTTCAGGGTTTTTACAGTATGAACGCGCAAATGTTCGTTGGTTTTTATCAATTGATGCGAAGCACTTACCCGAAAACGCTGTAAAAGGTGAAAAGCTAACCTACCGCAGCATAGATGTTGAAGGCGAAGAACTCGAGTTTTCTGGCGGGTTTACAGACCTTCACACCCAAAGTTATGAGCGTATTTTAGCAGGTAAAGGCTATGGCGTAGAAGACAACCGCGCAGCTATTCAAACCGTAGATGTTATGCGCAAAGCTAAAATAGTAGAAAACCCATCAAACCCGCACCCGCTATTAGCAAAGGTTAAATAGTATGAGCTTTTATCAGCATGAAAGCGCCATTGTAGATGAAGGCGCCCAAATAGGTGATGATTCGCGCGTTTGGCATTTTGTGCATGTGTGTGGTGGCGCGAAAATAGGCAAGGGCGTTTCGCTTGGCCAAAATGTTTTTGTCGGCAATAAAGTGACCATTGCTGATAAATGCAAAATACAGAACAATGTATCGGTATACGATAACGTGCATTTAGAAGAAGGCGTTTTTTGTGGCCCAAGCATGGTATTTACCAACGTATATAACCCACGATCACTCATTGAACGTAAAGATGAATACCGAGATACCATTGTAAAGCGCGGCGCTACACTTGGCGCGAACTGCACCGTTGTTTGTGGTGTAACCATTGGCGAACATGCCTTTGTGGGTGCAGGTGCAGTAGTAAACAAAGATGTGCCAGCCTACGCCATGGTAGTAGGTGTGCCTGGTAAGCAAATTGGGTGGATGAGCGAATACGGCGAAAAGTTAGACCTACCCGTAACTGGCAACGCTGAAGCCCATTGCCCCTATACCCAAGACAAATATGTGTTAGAAAATAACATCGTAACAAAGGTTAATTAGCATGCAATTTATTGATTTAGCCGCCCAATACCAGCACCTAAAAACGCGAATAGATAAACGTATTCAGAATGTGCTTGATCATGGCCAATATATAATGGGGCCAGAGGTTCAAGAGTTAGAAGAAAAGCTTGCAGAATATGTTGGAGTAAAACACGCAATTACCTGCGCCAATGGTACAGACGCCTTAACATTGGCACTAATGGCATTAAACATTGGTGAAGGCGATGCCGTAATGGTGCCAACATTCACTTTTTTTGCCTCAGCTGAAACAGTCGCCTACGCCAAAGCAACCCCCGTGTTTGTAGATTCAGACCCAAGCACCTTTAATATGTGCCCAGTTGATTTAGAAAAGCGTATTAAAACCGTGTTAGCAGAAGGTAGACTTAATTTAAAAGCCATAATGCCCGTAGATTTGTTCGGCTTACCCGCTAACTACCCAGAAATTCAAAAGATTGCCGATAAATATAATTTAAAAATTATTGAAGACGCAGCGCAAGGCTTTGGTGGTGAAATTAATGGTAAACGAGCGGGTAGCTTTGGTGATATAGCAACAACCAGTTTCTTTCCTGCCAAACCCTTAGGTTGCTATGGTGATGGTGGCGCAATATTTACCGATAACGATGAATATGCAGAGTTAATTAAATCATTGAGAGTTCATGGTAAAGGCACGGATAAATACGACAACGTGCGTATTGGTATGAATAGCCGATTGGATACTATTCAGGCCGCCGTTTTGTTAGAGAAATTAAATGAATTTCCTAAGGAGCTAACTAATAGGAATAAAGTAGCAGCATGCTTCACGCAAAAACTGGATGGAATGCTTCGAACACCAAAAACACCTGAAGGTTACATAAGTTCGTGGGCGCAATATACAGTAGTATCTGAAAAGAGGATGGAAATAATGTCTTTACTAGAAAAAAACGGGATACCAACGGTGGTCTATTATTCTACTTGTATGCACGAACAAACAGCATTTGTTAATTGTATAGATCTGGGCCTTTACCCGGTAGCGGAATCATTTGCAAAAACAGTATTTAGCCTACCTATGCACCCATATATGGCGGATGCAAGTGTTAATAAAGTCATTGATGCTTTTAAAAAAGACTTTTGCTAAAACATAGTATTTTTTTCAATAAGCGAAAAATCATCAATACTGTGTGAAGAATATTGGGGAGTGAAATGTCTTTTAAAAAAAACATAGCTACATTAATGACTGGTACAATAGCTTCTCAAATTATCCCTATTGCATCTAGTCCTGTTTTGACAAGGCTTTACTCTCCAGATGATTTTGGTGTACTAGTATTGTTTGTATCTATTGCAACCTTCATTGTGGTTGTTTCAACAGGTCGATATGATTTTGGATTACCTCAAACTAAAAATATTATCGATGCCGCAAATCTTTCTGTTTTGTCATTTTTAATTGTTTTGATTTTTACTGCTCTTATAGTTTCTTTGTTGATTATAGTTCGTAACCTTTCAATCACTATAAATTCATTCGGCCAGCTTGTTTTTTTGGTGCCTGTATCCATTTTTTTATTATCGTGTACGTCAATATTAATTAATTTAAGCATTAGATTCGATGCGTACAAGGGGATAAGTATATCTAGGGTTTTTCAATCATTAACTACAGCTTTTATCGGTATAACTATAGGGTTATACAATACAATGGCTTATGGGCTGATTTTGGCTATTCTTGTAGGGCAGATTGTTGGCTTTATGATTCTCATATTTAGTTTACGAAAGCTAATTTTTAGAATGAGTTTGACTGATATTACTGTGATTAACTTAATTGAAGTCGCAAAGGAGTATAGCTTATTTCCGAAAAAAAACTTACCTTCAGCAATTGTGAATAGTTTTTATAATAATGGAAAGATGGTCATTTTAACGTTGTTATATTCCACCGCTTTTACTGGTTTGTTATCTTTGACATTTCGAGTGGTTCAGATGCCTATTACAGTTGTAAGTAATAGTGTGTCTGATGTGTTGTATAGATATGTTTCAATTGAATTACAGAGAGGTGATTATCGGAGTATTCAATCAAAGTTAAAGAGAATGGCAATAATTTTGTCTTTAGTAGGACTTGTACCTTCAATAACGCTACTTTTATGGGGGGAGGATTTATTTATATTTGTTTTTGGAGAAGCTTGGGGTCTTGCAGGTAAGTATGCAGCAATTCTCTCTTTCGGCTTCTATTTTCAGTTTATTGCTTCACCTTTCTGTAAGGTTTTTTATGCCTATAATAACCACTCGGTCTATTTGTCTTGGGAAATAGTTAGATTTGTGTTGGTTTATTTACCAATGTTAATTGGCTATATATGTTTAGCTAATGATATTTTAGTTATAGCCGTTTTAAGCTTATCGCTGGTTGCTTCATATATATTGTTGTTGTTTTTACTAAAAGATATGCTGAAAAATAAGGAAATAGTGTGAATTTCAATGAACAAATCGAACGTCTTTATATTCGCTTAGATTCTATGGAATATAAAGGCGTAGATCCATCGACGATCAATTTTGATCCTAAAGTACTTAAAATTAGACTATTTATTTCAAGTTTAAAAATAAATATTCTTAGTAGGGTTCTGAATTCAATCCTATCTAGAGTTATTTTTTATAGCGGCGGCTTATCTGTTAAAATTATTAGACCCAAAAAGCGTACATTCTCAAAAGGGATTGCACTAGTTATATCTGGGTTGAGTTTTAGAAAAAATTTGGAACTAGAAAAAGTCGATAACTTGATTAAAGTACTAATGGATAAAAAAATCGATGGTATGTATCTTTGGGCTCATGATATACCGTACGGATTCCCAGGAGGAGAGAAAATTTATGCAGATACACCCAACTTAGTTACTTCAGCATTTGTTGCTAATAGTATTTTTGATCTCTATAAGAAAACTGAAGATGAAAAATGGTCAGGTTTATTTTTGAAAATTGTTGATGATATTGAATTGCATATTCCTTTTAAAAATATATCCTCTGATCAAATTTGTTTTATGTATACGCCAATATCAAATTATCATGTTCATAATGCAAATTTACTTTATTCTGAATTGTTAGCTAAAAAATATTCAATAACTAAAGAGCCGTATTTGTTAGAGTTAATAACGAAATCTATAGCGTATACAATTGGCGATTTTATGCGATGTAGAAAATATCGGTATGCGGGACCACCTACAGAAAATGATACTGTTGATAATTATCATACAGGCTTTGTGTTGAGGAGCTTAGCTGAAATTGAAATTCATCTAGGTAGAAATTTAAGTTTTGATCTAATTTCAATTATTAGTGATCTTAAGGATTTTTATTTCAGTACATTTGTAAAAAAGTATATTGTGAGGGGGAGCGATAACCTGATACAGAGTCATTCATTGGCGGAAATGATTATAGTTTACTCAATGTTTAAAGATGAATTGGATGTTGAGCGTAGAGCTGAAATTGAAACATCAATTTCCAAAACTTTTAACCTGCTCTATTCAACAAAATACGGTTATTTTTATAATAATGTAAAGCAAATTGTATTGTTTAAGTTAGTTGACAAGACTGAAATGATAAGATGGAGTAACTCTTGGATGCTGTATGCGATGGAGTATTTTATGAGATCGAAAGATGCTTGATGTTATATTCGTACTATATTATATAACTTTCTTATTTGTTATTGTTTGGTTTGCAGCATTATCAGGATTTAGTTTGTTTAGGTTTTCGATTCCATCATTTGTTATTGTTGCATTTCTTATTTTTTCTTATATTGGAATACTTCCAATGTATTTTCAATGGGATATGAACCGAGTGCTTCTTGGTGTTGTGAATAAGCAATTAATTTTTTTTATTCTTATTATTAGTTCTTACTCAATCTTTATTGTAGTTTTAACTATGCTTATACTTTCAAAAATTTCAATGTCTTCTAGTATTGATAGTATCTCGAAAGTAGTTTTATGTGGTCCACTAAATTTAAGAGAACACATCTTGATCGCAATATTAGTTGTAGTTTGTGTTTTTATTCTGAGCAAGTATTATTTTTCACTTGAATCAATTGCTTTGATATCCGCATTTGAAGGTAATTCAGATATTGCGCGAATTAGAAGTGATATGACAAATAATTATTCAGGTAAATATCATTGGGTGAGTCTAATTATTAATAACGTTTTACCTTTCATTTCATTTGTGTTATTTGCAAGTTTTATAAAAAAACCATCGTTCTTTCTTTGTTTCTATTTTATTGTTCTATTTTTACTTACATCTTTTGGGCTGCTTTCTGCTTCTCTTAAATCTCCATTTGCATGGTTCCTAATTGGTCTGTTTTTAGTGTACGTCTACATTAAAAGTGAAATGAAATACCCCGTAAAAATAACAATTTTTTTATTTTCTGTAGTTTTTGCCTTACTTATAAGTAACTATTTAATGTTCTCAAATATTACAGAGTTGCCTAAGGCACTAAAAGCAATATTTAGTCGTCTATTTACCGGACAAATAGCTAACGTATATTTTTATTTGGATTTTTATCCTGAGACAAGGGAATACCTTTTAGGCAGAAGTTTCCCAAATCCTAAAAGTATTTGGCCTTTTACACCCGTATCAATTTCAGTTGAAATCATGGACCTAGTATCTCCTAAGCTTAAAGCTATTGGTGTGGTTGGAAGTGCTCCTACTGTGTATTGGGGAGAGGTATATGTGAATTTTGGTTTTGTTGGGTTATTGGTGTCTCCTGTCTTCATAGGAATACTAGTTTATTTAATTTGGTATTTGTCATTTATGTTGCCATCGTCTCCAGTATCTGTGGCTTTCGCAGTTTGGGCAGCCCTACATTATAAGAATTTAGCAGCTACAGGAATTAGTGGCTTTTTAATTGATTTTTATGCAGTAGTTATGATTGCAATAGTATTTTTATGGGTTCTAGTTAGTGGCAAAATTAAATTTCGTAGATTGGTGTAGTAAATGGAAAAAATATTATCGGTAGTGCTTAACCCTTTTGTTAATGACAATCGCGTACTTAAAGAAGCTCAATCCTTATCGTCATTTGGTTATAAGGTGACTGTATTGGCTCTACATGAGAACGAGTTGAAGACTAATGAAACTATTCGAGATATTAAAGTAATTAGAGTTCCTCTAATTACAAAGCTCCTACCTAAATGGAAAGTAATTCAATTTTTTAAGTATATAGAGCTTATAGTTAGAGTGGTTTTTACTCAATTTAGACATGCCGATGTGGTTCATTGTCATGATTTAAATGCATTGCCTATCGGTATTTTGTTTAAATTGTTATCGTTTAATACAAAAAAAGTAATATATGATGCTCACGAATATGAAACTGAAGTTTACGGTCTTTCAAAAGTTGAGAAAAAATTACGCTTCTATTTGGAAGGTCTACTAATTAGATATGCTGAGGAAACAATAACTGTTAGCGATTCTATAGCTCGAGAATATAGTAGTTTGTACGAAATGAATAAACCTAAACTAATTCTTAATTGTCCAGCCTTTACGAAGCAAAGGAAGAGTGATTTATTTCGTGAGGAACTCAAAATTCGAGAAGACCAAATTATTTTTCTGTATCAGGGTGGCTTTAGTAGCGGCCGCGGTATCGAAATACTGCTCGAAACATTTTCTAATCTAGATAGTGATAATATAGTTATAGTATTTATGGGTTATGGGCCATTAGATAAGCTTGTACAATCAAAAGCTGATTCAGAAAATAGTATATTTTATCGTTCAGCAGTCGGTCATGAAGTATTATTGAACTATACAAGCTCAGCGGACTATGGAATTCTTTTCTATGAGGATACATGCTTAAACCATCGTTACTGCTCACCTAATAAAATATTTGAATATCTAATGGCCGGATTACCAGTGCTAACATCTAACTTGTTTGAGATGAAACGCTTGGTTGAACAAGAGGGCGTAGGTGTTGTTGCAGATACAAATACAGTTGATGGCTTTAAAAAAGCTATTGATGCTTCTTTAAGGCTGGAATATACCAGTGTTCAAAAAAACGTTTTTTCTGCTCGAGAGAAATATTGCTGGGAAGAGCAAGAAAAAGTTTTACAAGAGATTTATGATGAACTCTAAAAAAATGGTTGCTCACTTAACGTCTGCACATTCTCGATTTGATACAAGGATATTTCTTAAAGAATGCAAGTCTCTTGCTCGTTTTGGTTATGATGTTTCAATGATAGTAGCAGATGGTAAGGGTGATGATATCCAAAACAATATTGCTATTTACGATGTTGGTGCTTCCAAAGGTAGGCTAGATCGAATACGAAACGCACCGCGTCGAGTTTTAATGAAAGCCATTGAATTGGATGCCGACATATATCATTTACATGATCCTGAGCTGATTCCCATTGGTCTTAAACTTAAAAAATATGGCAAAATTGTCATTTTTGATGCACATGAAGATGTTCCTAAACAATTATTGGGGAAGCCCTATCTGAATATGCCCATAAAATTGTTACTATCTAAAGTTTTTACCATATTTGAGCTGTTCGCCTATCGTAGACTAGATGCTGTTGTGGCTGCGACTCCTTATATTCGTGATAAGTTCATCGCACTGGGTGTTCATACAGTGGACGTAAACAACTTTCCATTGTTGGGAGAGTTGTCTACGGGAGAAATAGATTGGACTCACAAAAAAAATGAAGCAGCTTACGTTGGAGGAATTAGTCAGATTCGTGGAATTTATCAGATTGTTCAAGCTATGGACATGACATTATCTAAGATAGAACTGCAATTAGCTGGAAAGTTTAATGAGGCAACCGTCGAGCTTGCAGTACAATCGGATAAAGGGTGGTATAAGGTTAATGCATTAGGTACCGTAAGCCGTGTAGGTGTTCGCGATTTGTTAACTCGGTGTATTGCAGGTTTAGTGACTTTTTTACCAGCCCCCAATCATATCGATGCGCAACCAAATAAAATGTTTGAGTATATGAGCGCCGGTGTTCCAATAGTTGGATCAAACTTCCCTTTATGGAAAGAAATCATAGAAGGTAATAGTTGTGGACTATGTGTTGACCCTCTAGACCCACAGGCAATAGCAAATGCGTTAGATTTTTTGGTTGCTCACCCAAAAGAAGCTGAAGAAATGGGACGGAACGGTCAGAAAGCTGTGCATGAAAAATATAATTGGACAATCGAAGAAACTAAACTCCTCGATTTATATCATTCAATCCAAAATTGAGAAATATATGAAAAAAATACTAACAATCATTGGTGCGCGCCCTCAGTTTATTAAAGCCAGTGCGATATCACGAGTCATTAAGGAAACTGATGGGATAGTAGAAATAATTCTGCATACAGGGCAACATTTTGACTCTAATATGTCTGATGTGTTCTTTAACCAGCTAAACATACCACGTCCTGATGTTCAGCTAGATATTAATGGCGGTAGTCATGGTGACATGACTGGACGTATGTTAATCGAAATTGAAAAAGCTCTACTTGAATATAAGCCAGATCGAGTATTGGTTTATGGTGATACAAATTCAACCTTAGCGGGTGCACTAGCCGCAGCCAAGCTGCATATTCCTGTTGCACATGTTGAAGCTGGTTTGCGTAGTTTTAATATGCAAATGCCAGAAGAGATAAATCGAATTCTTACTGATCAAATTAGTGATTATCTTTTTTGTCCTACTGAAACAGCAGTAGATAACTTGCAAAATGAAGGCTATTCAAACAAGACCGTAAGTGTTCTAAACGTTGGCGATGTTATGCAAGATTGTGCGTTTTTTTTTAGCAAGCAAGCTGTAGAGCCGTTATTAATGCCAAATGTTAAAGAGTTTATTCTCTCTACCCTGCATAGAGCAGAGAATACTGATGATGTAGTTCGGTTAACTTCTCTTGTTGCTGCCTTAAATAATATACATCGTAATGTTGCACCAGTTGTTTTGCCTTTACATCCAAGAACAAAAAGTGCTATTAAAAAGGCTGGTTTAAAATTAGATGTCTATATTATTGATCCAGTTGGATATTTTGAAATGTTGTGGTTATTAGATCGTTGCTCTTTAGTAGTTACTGATAGTGGCGGTGTTCAAAAAGAAGCTTTCTTTTTTAGGAAAGCTTGTGTGACTATGAGAGATCAAACTGAGTGGGTTGAGTTAGTGGATGCAGGAGTAAATGAGCTAGTTGGAGCAAATCAGCTTGAAATGGAAAATTCAGTAAAAAATAATTTTGGTCGCATTGTTAGCGATAAATATGAGATGTATGGTGGTGGTAAGGCTGCTGAAAAAATCGTTGGTATATTACAAGATTCTTTCTAGACACATAGTATAGGATGCTTAACCGTTATAGTATAAGAATGCTAGAGGTATATTTATCAAGCATGAAAAGGCTCCAATTTGAATATTTTACTCATAAACCACTATGCTGGCCACCCGAAGTTAGGAATGGAGTTTCGACCTTTTTATATAGCAAGAGAATGGGTTAAGCAAGGTCACAGCGTAACAATCCTTGCAGCCGATTATTCACATTTAAGGTATTGTCAGCCAAACGGTCATGGGCGAAGGTCTGAAATCATAGACGGTATTCAGTATGTTTGGCTTCCAACTATTAAATATCAAGGTAATGGATTTGCACGGCTTCTAAATATTAGTCAGTTTTTACTTTCAGGATGTAGCTATTTACGAAAAAAGAAAGGTGAATATGACCACGTTATTGCGTCATCTACATATCCCTTGGATATATTATTGGCAAAATATGTCTCAAAGGGTAGTCGGGTGACTTTTGAATTACACGATATTTGGCCAATGACGCTCTATACAGTTGGTAAGTTACCAAGATGGCATCCTTTTGTTATGCTGATGAAAGTCGGAGAGAGGTTGAGTTATTGGTTGTCAGATAAAGTCGTTTCCATGTTGTCAAATGCATATGATCATGTGAAATTATATGGTGTTAAACCTGAGAACTATTGTTATATACCTAATGGTGTTGATAGCAATGCTCAGTTTAAGTTTAAGGACTCACTTAGTGATAATGCAACGGCTACTCTAAACGCCATCACTGAATTAAAAAGAAATTATGATTTAGTAGCTGGCTATGTTGGTGGGCATGCAATATCCAATCATTTGGATACTTTAGTGGCAACTGCTGAGGTTTCGCCAGAAGTGGCATTCGTTTTTGTTGGCTCTGGAAATGAAAAAGAAAAACTTAAAACAAGTGCTCGAAATTTTAAAAATGTAGTTTTTTTAGATTCAATTGAAAAAGAAGAAGTGGCACCTGTTTTGAAAGGTATGGATATCTTGCTTATTTCTTGGGCTGATGAAGAGATTTATAAGTATGGTACCGGTGCCAATAAAATATTTGATTATTTATTGTCCGGTAAGCCTATTATTCAAGCTATTAATAGTCCAAATAACCCTGTCCAGTTAGCGGAGGCAGGGTTGACTGTGCCGCCTGGTGATTTTCAAGCAATTGCAAAAGCAGTCGTTACACTTAAAGACAAAAAATTACGGGATGCTATGGGTCAACGGGGAATTCAGTACGTAAATGAGAACCATCAATATTGTGAGTTGTCACTGCGGTTCATTGATTTTATAAATTCTTAATAGATATAGTAAATAGACGTTTTTAAGGAGGCTAATTATCATGCGAAAATTCCTACCATTTGCGTTACCTGAAATAGGCGAAGAAGAGATTGCAGAAGTAGTAGACTCTTTGCGCTCTGGCTGGATAACTACAGGACCTAAAGCGAAAAAATTCGAAGAAAGGTTTAGTGCTTTTCTTGGCGGAGGTGTTGAATCAATTTCAGTTAATTCAGCAACTTCAGGTTTGCATTTAGCTTTAGAGGCTATCGGTGTTGGACCCGGAGATGAAGTTATCGTTCCAACCTATACGTTTACTGCAACGGCAGAAATTGTTCGCTACCTTGGTGCTACACCCGTTATGGTTGATGTAGATGAACACACATTTAACATGACGCCAATTTCCTTCAAAAGTGCAATATCTGCTAGCACTAAAGCTGTAATCCCTGTTCATTTTGCTGGTTTAGCTTGTGATATGGATTCAATTATTTCAATTGCTAAAAAACATAAAATTAAAGTCATTGAAGATGCAGCGCATGCTCTGCCGACTATTTATAATGGAAGGTTAGTTGGTACCTTGGATTCAGATATTACGGTTTTTAGTTTTTATGCAAATAAAACCATGACAACTGGCGAAGGAGGTATGGTTGTCACGAAAAACCCTGCATATGCCAAGCGTTGTAAAGTCATGCGATTACATGGAATTAGTCGTGATGCTTTTGATCGTTATGTTTCGACAAAACCATCTTGGTTTTATGAGGTTGTCGCTCCAGGTTATAAGTATAATATGCCTGATATATCAGCAGCAATTGGAATTCATCAGTTAAAGCGGCTAAAAGGCTTTCAACAAAAGCGTAATGCAATGGCATCTGTCTATCATGATCTACTAGCAGATTTACCTATAGAGCTGCCAATAGGCGCTGAACAAACCAGCTCTCATGCGTGGCATTTGTACCCTATAAAGTTAAAACCCGAGTCGGGTATTGCACGCGATGTTTTTATAGAAAAAATGGCAGAAGCGGGTATCGGTTGTTCAGTACACTTTATCCCACTTCATTTGCATCCATATTGGCGTGATACCTATAAATTAACGCCGGAAATGTTTCCTATTGCCCAAAAAATATATCAACAAGAGGTATCAATTCCACTATATACTAAAATGACTAAAGAAGACCAAAATCGGGTAGTGGCAACCATAAAGCAGGTTATCAATAATGCTTAAACGCTTTTTTGATATTGTTTCCTCAAGCTTAGGTTTATTGGTACTTTCGCCTTTGTTTGTGATTGTTGCGTTGTGGGTCAAGTATGATTCGGCAGGGCCAATATTTTTTCGGCAAAAACGAGTAGGGCGTAATGGCGTAATATTTCGTATTCATAAATTCCGAACCATGAAACTTGAATCCGAAGTAG
Organism: Reinekea sp.; assembly: GCF_046710285.1. Classification (GTDB taxonomy): domain Bacteria; phylum Pseudomonadota; class Gammaproteobacteria; order Pseudomonadales; family Natronospirillaceae; genus Reinekea. The sequence continues at coordinate 13,646 of NZ_JBKEGY010000032.1, read as the reverse complement.
CTGGAAAGCTGACAATAGGATCAGATAGTAGAATAACCCGATCGGGAAATTTTTTACGGAAATACAAAATAGATGAATTACCTCAGTTAATTGATGTTCTGATAGGGAAAATGAGTATTGTAGGGCCTAGGCCTGAGGTAGCTGAATATATGAAGCTATATTCTGAGTCGTCACGTAATAAAATTCTGTCATTGAGGCCCGGAATTACGGATTGGGCTTCTATTGAAATGGTCGATGAAAATGCAATATTAGCTGAATACCCAGACCCTCAAGCGGCCTACATTAGAATTATAATGCCATTGAAAGAAAAATACTATTTAGAATATGTTGAATCTAATAGTTTTTTTGGGGATATATTATTAATCTTTAGAACAATTTTTAAAATTATAAAGCGCGATAAAAAAGGCGATATCTAAATGCGGTCCAAGCTCACGGCTAAGTATACTCAACTTAGACGCACCCAAAAAAAGTGGATAATGGTCATTGCAGATGTCTTCATGGTGCCTTTCTCTCTCTGGGCCGCTTGGGCGCTGCGCTTAGGTGATATGTGGCCCCAGCGTCAGCTAGCTGGCTTTGGGTGGCTATTTATTGCGGTTATTCCAACGGCCATTCTTATATTCGCTCGATTAGGGCTTTATCGCGCTATTATTCGTTATATTGGCAGTAAGGCCTTATACGCTGTATTTAACGGGTCTGCTTTAATGGCGTTTGTAGTTTGGTCTCTTGTATTTCTTTCACGAGAGCCTGGCTTTCCTCGCTCTATCCCAATTATATTTGCTTTGGTGCTTATGTTGGTCATTGGTGGCAGTCGTTTAGTCGTACGTTGGCTGTTTCAATGGATAAATACCAATTTTGCTAGCCGAGAACCGGTAGCCATTTATGGTGCGGGTGACTCGGGTATGCAACTTATTTCCGCGCTACAAAAAGGCAAAGTATACATCCCTGTCGCCTTTTTTGATGATAATCCTCAGCTATGGAAGCATTCAATACAAGGTATTTCTGTTTATTGTCCAGGTAAAATAGCGTCTGTATTAAAAGAACTGAAAGTAAAGCGTGTGTTGCTTGCTGTACCTAGAGCCACAAAAAAACAACGTAAAATTATTTTAGACCGGCTAGAGCCGTTTCCTGTCCATGTACAAACCACTCCATCTATGACTGACCTTGTGTCGGGTATTGCCAGCGTTGATCAACTACAAGAAGTAGAATTAGAGGACTTGCTTGGACGAGACCCGGTTCCACCTAAAAAAGAGCTATTTGAAGCTTGTATTAAAAACAAAGTGGTTATGGTTACTGGGGCGGGCGGGTCAATTGGTTCTGAATTGTGTCGTCAAGTTGTGTCTGCTCAGCCGAGTGTACTTGTTTTGTTCGAGCAAAATGAATTTTCGTTATACGCCATTGAGCGTGAGTTGTTAAAATCAGTAGGTTCTACAGGAGCTTCAATACAAATTTTACCCATATTGGGTTCGGTGTGTAATGAAGAGCGTGTCTCTGGGGTGATCAAAAAATTCGCTGTTAATACCATTTATCATGCAGCGGCGTTTAAGCATGTTCCTTTGGTCGAGCACAATATATTTGAAGGTATACGCAACAATGTAATTGGTACTAAAACAGTGGCCGAAGCGGCTCATAAACTGAATGTTAGCCATTTTGTTCTAATTTCTACAGATAAAGCCGTGCGCCCAACTAACGTAATGGGTGCTACCAAGCGTTTGGCTGAACAAGTGGTGCAGAATTTGGCGCAAGAGTCATCAACAGTATTCAGTATGGTGCGGTTTGGTAACGTGTTAGGGTCTTCAGGCTCGGTTGTACCATTATTTCGTAAGCAAATAGCTGCAGGAGGGCCAGTTACTGTAACCCATCCTGAAATTACACGCTTTTTTATGACCATACCGGAAGCTTCGCAGCTAGTTATCCAAGCCGGTGCTATGGCAAAAGGCGGCGATGTCTTTGTTTTAGACATGGGTGATTCGGTTAAAATAGTTGATTTAGCTCACCGAATGATAGAGCTCAGTGGCTTCGAAGTTAAAACCGATGAAACACCTGAAGGTGAAATTGCTATTGAATTCTCTGGTTTACGCCCAGGTGAAAAACTGTTCGAAGAGTTACTCATAGGTGACTCTGTAACTGGCACAGAGCATACAAAAATACTCCGCGCTAATGAAGACTTTGTAGGTTTGCAGGTTATAGAGCAAAGCCTTCTAGAGTTTCAAACCGCTGAACAAACTTTTGATGCGGTAAGAGCACGAAGTGAATTAGAAAAAGTAGTGGCTGGTTTTAAACCTAATTCACCTATTGTTGATTTTTTACAGTAGTGCGCTGTGTAATTCTTATTTTGATGTAACTTCGCGCTCACCAGCTACTATGGTAAATACAGTAAATACGAGAAAAAACATCGTACCATTCATGCCTATAAATATTGTATTGGTTAAACCAAAGCCAATATAGGCTAATGTTGTCATTACTATCGTAGATGAATAGGGTGGTATGAGGGCTGAGCCTGCTTTCATAGTGCTATAGTAAAAAAATATTAATATCAGCACACCCAGTGCACCACTTTTAGCCAACATATCAAATAGATCACTGTGTTGTTGACTGGACTCCGTTACCACCCAGTTATTAATTTTGTCTTCATTCACTAAGCGCTTTTCAAGTTCTGTTAAGCCTGACTTTCCTAGGCCTATTATGGGGCTTTCTTGAAATGCGATGATCGAGGTATACCACATTTGCAAACGTAAACCTGTAGAGGAACGGTTGCTTGACGTTAATTCAAAGCTGCTCAGTTCGTTGATTACTTGATTTATACGTACATTTACCGTGGGTATATACGCATAGGCCAGAACGCTACAAATAATCATTACGCTGGTAAAGGCTAAACTTATTCTCTTCGGTAAGGTTACAAATGCAATGGTTAGAAACAATAAAGCTAACAGTATTACCGTTAACCAAGCCCCTCTTGAACCCGATAATATAACGCCAATGCTAGCCGCTATTAGGCTGATTGCTGCTGTACTTAGTTCAATGTATTTTGGTATTAATGTTTGGGGTTTATTTTTAATTAGGTGGTGTATTTTAACACCAATAACCAAACAAAAAACCAGTCCAATGTCGCCCCAAATAATCGGGTTGAATGGCCCTGATACTCTAGTTCCGTATTCACCTGCTGTATAAGCAATGCTTTGCCAACCGCAAATCAACCCTGCTAAATAAATACCTAGCCAAAACCAAGTTTGATTAAATCCAACCTTTTTTAAATATAAAAAAATAGGGATAATCAGAATAAAGCGCATAGGTTGGTCTAAATCGGTAATTTCCGCAGCTGAATTTCCTCGATAAATCGCCGATGCATGAGCAACAAACATAAGGGAAAATGCTAGTATTATTAAGTAGTGTTCTTTTGTAATCTGTAGTGGGCGGTCTTTAACAAACAAGGCTAGTGGGCTTAACAACAGCATAATACCTGCTGAATAGCCTGTGCCCCCCCAAACCAAAAACGTTAGAATAAAAAATGTTAGCACAAGCAAGCCGTTAAATTGGTAAAGTGTTTTACCTAACCCGCTTTCGTGTGGTGTGTTGAAATATTTATTAAGCATTGCAGTCTTCATTTTTGTTGCTTACCGTTGCTGTGGCTAGGTGGTTATAAAGGTTGCAGTAGTATTTATCGGGCTCTAACCAATCTTTAACGTGGCTAAGCGAGGGTTCGTTAATATTCTGACGTAGCTTGCTCATAAAGGCCGTGTCACCATAGCGGTGTGTACCACCCCATTGAGGGTTCATTTCTAAAAATATGAGTTTACCTCCTACTTCAAAAAACTCTATTGCGCCTATGTTCGCTTTAAGCGTAGTAAATCCCTGTAATATTTGGTTGTGGTAGATAGGGTTACTAAGAATGTTCTGTAGTTTGGCATTGTAGTCACAAAAAGCTTCCCAATAAGCTATACGTTGGTCGCTGGCATGTATCACTTTTTGGGTGCCAACCAACGCATAACCGCCAAGTATTTTATTGCAGGCGATATGTGCTCGGTATACGTGATATATACCGCTTGCATCTTTGTTGTCTACCGGGGCAACGGCTAAAATTTGAGATTGATTGACCTTATTTGAAAGCGCGCGCAGCCTTAAAGTTAAAATGGCTTTTGTAATTTCATTTGTTGTAGCGCTAGGCGGTAAGAAAACAATGCCCTTGCCTGAATCTTCATTGTGAGTGCGCAAATATAAGCCATTGTGTTGTTTAATTAGCTCTTTCACGCTCTTAATTTGTTTGTTTTTACTAAGCCATGGGCTCCAAACTTGGAATGCTGGGCAGTCTATGTTTGATTTTGCCCATAAGCTGAACGTATTCACTTTACTGGCATAATTGGTAAAGTGAGATACACTGTTTAATACGAGTGCATTCGGTTTGATTTTTTTCTCGGCGGCTAATATATTTTTTAGGTGTTTTTTGTTAGCCCGCTCTGGGTTAAGTCGAATATACACTATATCTGCTTGGCTAATATCTTGAATGGGTATCAAGTTACTTTGGGCCAAACCTTCAATTTCTTTTACTCTGGGCACTTCTATAGCGTTATCAGAGATAAACTTCCGTTTGTGCCAAGAAGATGAATTTTGTTTGCGACCAATAAAAGCGATTGTTGTCATTTATAACCTTTTAAAGGAATAGTATTGCGATAAGGCGGTGATTGTGAGCAACGGTAAAATAGCGGCAGCCAATACAGGAAGTCCTGAAATAGCAAGAACACCAGAGCTAACATCTAGAAGTGTCGATAGTGCAAGGGCGGTTGCTAGGCCCTTGAACACCACATCGCCTATTGTTTTTTGTCGAAATGAAGTCAAGCTGAATATTAACGCCAGGTTGAGCATTAGTAAAATCTCTATTGGAAACAAAACTCGCTGCCACCATTCTAATGCCTCGCTTGATCGTAAGCTGTCTTCTTTTTTCGCATAAAATACTCGTTGGCTTAGCTGGCTTAGCGTTAAAGTACTTGAGTTTGTTGCAAGCTGCTGTGCAATATCGGGAGTAAGGGTAGGCGTGCTAAAGCTTAAAAGAGCATGGTCAACGATATGTCGCTCGCTATCTGCTTGCATATCTTTTTCCGTTGCATCGGGTAATACCCAGTGATCAGCTTTTGCTTGAGCTAATTGTGCTTCTGTTATGCTAAATAAACCATTGTTATCAAAACGATACAATGTTGGAGACACTAGTGAACCATCGGATTGATCAACAAATGCAGTCGAAATAAACCAATTACCCGATTTTATCCATTGTTGCTCTTGTGCCGGTAGTTCACGGCCGCGTAATAGCGCACGTGTTGCTGTCGCGTTATTGCTCCATGTGGGTGCTAGCCATTCTCCCATCCAAAACAAAGGTGCAGCAATGACGATTATGGGTAAAAACAACTTTAGAATTAGTAATAAACCATTGGAGGTCATTTGCTTAATGATGACCAGTTCTGAGTTTTTATTGAGAGTCGCAAATGTTATTAAAGCCGACAGAACAATGAGCAACGGGGTAAATTCATAAAGTTCATAAGGCAGGGTGAGAATTTTATATTGCAAGGCGTCAATGGCTGTGTAATTACCAGAGACACGCCGACCCGTTTCATCGGCGATGCCTAAAATAAGTAATAGGCCTCCCAAGGAACCGAACACCAATAAAACGGTAAAGATGGCTTTGCGAAATAAATAGCGAAAAAGTATTTGGTTTTTCATTTATGTTTCTGCCGCATAAATAGCCACCATCCTAAAAAAACCGCCAAACTGTGAAGCCACCAACCATGTGCCCATAAGGGCAGTTTAGAGTAAGCAATGCTGGCGTTTAGGGTTTTAAAAATATAGCTATAGACTACATACAAGGCAATGCCTATTGCAATAGCGCCTACTCTTGCTTGACGGGGCTTTACCTTGGTTAAGCCCACACCCCATATACAAAGAACTGGAATAATGAGAGGGTAGAGAATACGCCATAAAAATTCACTTTGTTGCCACTGGTTAGCATTCATCGTTAATGTTTTTGTGCTCATGGTATTTAGTTTGTTATTTGTATAAGTATATGAATCTATGGGCAGGGCGACGCTGTAGCTAGTAAAACTCTGATCACTGCCAGAATTTAAATTCTGAGTTATTAAGCGACCATTTTCAAACATCAGGTATTGCGTGGAGCTTTGGTTCTCTCGGTCAATTTTCAATGAGTTTGCGCTAATAACGGTAGTACCTTTTTCTTGATGTTGTATAACATAGACATCAAGTAGCTTGCCGGTAATGGGTGAGCTATCTGCCGCGTATAAGGTGCCCATGTTATTGGGTAAGTTAAAAAACTCGCCTGGGTCTACTAAGTCAGTTATCGGGCGATTATTTTGGTCCACGCTGTATTGTTCGAACATGAGAGCAAAGCTAGGGGTTATAAAAAGTGTGAACAACCACATGACGAATGTAAGGGGCAGGGCTGTTGTTATCAGCAGATTAGAAGTCAATTTTTGATCGGATAAGCCTGCAGCATTAAAAATAGTTCGTTCAGAATCTTGAGAAAGCCTGTTTTGTGAAATTAGAATAGCCAGTAAGTAGGCTGGCGGTAACAGCTCGGGTAAAATTACAGGAATGGTAAAGCCAATTATTTTATAAATGGCTTGTTGCTCAAATAATCCTGCAATGACTTGCTGAACAGTGTCAGAAAGCTCTGCGGTGGTTAATAGTGCAATAAGCACAACGGTAATGAAGATGAATGGCTTGAGAGTTTCAGTGAATATATAGCGGAATATCACAATGGTGCCCTTTTATTCACTGTGCGGAGTCTTAAAATTAGAATAGTAACTTTTTTCTATATCTAACACCTAAACCATTATAGGGGAGCTTAGGTGTTAGTGCCAAATGTTAATCTTTTTTTATGGCTAAGCGTATAAGCGCGATAAAAATCGCAAAGAACCCTGCTAAAACGGTTGAAGCTATAGCAATTAGCTTGCGGTTTGGTTTTTCAGCGCTTGCTGGAACCAAAGCTTTAACCGTTGGTTGAATATAACTAATGCTCGACGAATCTAAACTAAAGGCTTTTAAGGTGGCGGCTCGGCCTTTCAGTGTATTAGGGCTTATGGTTGTTGTTTTGGTCATTTCTTTAGTTTCAGTTACAATCGTTTGGTCAGCTAATTGTATTGGGCTATTTTCAAGTACAGACAGTTCGGCTGTTAGTACGCGAGTGCCTTTTAAGAAGTCTTCCTCTTTTTCGGGTTGTTCATTTAACAGCTGAACGTTGCCATTGCCATGAACTAAGGCTGACCATGAAGTAGGCTCTTTAATATTGAGCTCCGTTGCTATGGCGAGGGCGGCTTTTAAATGCTCTATTTGCTGTGCGCGTTTAGCAATGGCCGTACCTTCTAGCTCGGCTAGCTGGCGTTTAACTTGTGCAATTTCTACATTGCGTTGGCCTAAAATGTCGTTGCTGAGGTCAGCGGTGGTTTTTGTTGAAGCTAGTTTTAGCAGCTCATTCATCCATAGTGCGGTTTGTTGCGGGTCGCTAGATAAGGTGCTAAGTGATATTTCATCAAATTCAGCTTCTAAACCTTCAATATCTTCCATAAAGTCATAGGTGGCGGGCGCTATGCGAATACTGTTGGATATATCTGCAATTTTGCTGAAGCGCTGAGCAGGTGTGAGTGCTTTGCCTTTGTCGTCAATAAGCGCATTCTGAGTTTCAAGTGCTTGTTCTATTAAATCACGTGACTGCAGGTTCTTTAAAAAGCTGCCTAACACTGCTTGGCGAGATAGTGGAATCAAGGTTTGCGCTAATAGGGGTTGAATATCATTTGTTGAGGGCTTGTCGAAAATAGCTTCAACGCGATACTCTTTGGGTAATGCCAGTGCAATAGCAACACCAACAATTGCACCAATAATAGTGATGCCAACAATTAGCTTCCATTGCGCTATTAAATTACGAATAAGTTCGCCAAGGTCAATTTCATCAGTTGGTTCAGGGCGTAAATGGGCTAAATCTTGGTTGGTCATATATAAATCTTCGTTAATTATATTTGGAGTGAGAATAGCATGAAGATTCGATTTTTATAAACCCATACGATGCATTTTGGCTATTATTTTCATATAAATCATTGGTTTAGTTTTATTTTTGCAATTTCTTGCGATTTCGTTGATTTACAGTACTGCGAACATTGTTTTTAATAGGTATTATTACCCAAGTTTGACTAGATGCAATAAACCTAAAAGGACTCCTAATGGAACTTACTTGTTTTAAAGCGTACGACATTCGTGGCCAGCTTGGTACCGAGCTAAATACTGAAATAGCCTACCGAATTGGCCGAGCCTTCGCGACATTTTTAAAGCCTAAAAAGGTGGTTGTGGGTTGGGATGTGCGTGAAACATCGCCTGAACTCAAGGATGCGTTTGCCCAAGGCGTACTAGATTTCGGCGCAGATGTGGTCGACTTAGGCATGTGCGGTACCGAAGAAGTTTATTTTGGAACCAAGTTCTTAAACGCAGAAGGTGGCTGTATGGTCACCGCGAGTCATAACCCAATTAATTATAACGGCATGAAAATGGTGCGTGAAGAAGCCAAACCTATTTCAGCCGATACCGGCTTGGCCGACATTAAAGCCATGGCTGAAGCCGAAACCTATGCTGAAAAAGCCCAAACACCTGGCAAGCTTACCGTTATTGATAACCGCGCTGCCTATGTTGAGCATTTAATGACTTATGTAGACGTTGAAGGCTTAAAGCCAATGAAGTTGGTTGTTAATGCCGGTAACGGTGCGGCAGGTCCTTCATTAGATGCTATTGAAGCGGCTCTTTTGGCCAAAGGCGCGCCAATAGAGTTTATTAAAGTAAACCACGAACCTAACGCGGCTTTCCCAAATGGTATTCCAAACCCGTTGTTACATGAGCAACAGCCAGTGACAGGTAAGGCGGTTAAAGATAACAAGGCCGATTTAGGCATCGCGTGGGATGGTGACTTTGACCGCTGTTTCTTCTGGGATGAAGACGCTAACTTCATCGAAGGCTATTACATTGTAGGCTTACTTGCCGAGGCGTTTTTGGCGCAAAGACCGGGGTCTAAAATTGTTTATGACCCTCGCTTGGTCTGGAATACCGTAGAAATAGTTGAAGCCTCTGGTGGCGAAGCCATTCAGTCGGTTTCTGGTCATGCCTTTATTAAGGAGCGCATGCGCAAAGAAGATGCGGTCTACGGCGGTGAAATGAGTGCGCATCACTATTTTAAAGACTTCGCCTACGCCGATAGCGGCATGATCCCATGGCTGTTAATTATAGATTTGTTAAGTCGCAAACAAACCACCTTAAAAGCCTTAGTAGAAGAGCGCATGGCAAAATTCCCAAGCCCCGGTGAGATTAACAGTAAAGTAGCCGATGCGGATGAAGCCATGAACCGTGTTGAAGCGGCCTATAAAGACTCAGCAAAGAAAATCGAAAAAGTAGATGGTCTTTCAGTAGAATTTGATGAGTGGCGCTTTAACCTACGTAAGTCAAATACTGAGCCGGTTATTCGGTTGAATGTAGAAACCCGCGCTGATAAAGAGCTGATGGATGAAAAAACTCAAGAATTACTGGCGCTTATTCGTCAGTAGTTTAGCAGTGTTCAGTTTTTTATTTATAATAAGCCGCTTTCGAGCGGTTTTTTTGTGAGCGCAATCGCACAAAAGCGCCAAGGCTGTTGACGGAAATAGCGGATAAGTCAGAATGATCCAAATTTTGAAATTACCAAGGAATGGTAGTGGACTTAGATTTATCATCTGGCCTACTGAAAGGTATCGACACCGCTGGCTTACTGCTCGAGCACGAGTTTCCAATATTGGAGCCGTTGTCATTTTTGGCTTTCCGGCAGTTACCGCAAGAAATTCAGAAGCATTATAAAGAGAAAAGCCTTCCGCTGTGCAAAGTTGAAAAACACCAAGTTGAGCGCTTTCGAAACAATCCATTGACCGGTTTTTGGGTGAAATCGGGGCGAACTTGGGGCATTGAGCCTTATTATGCCTCTCGTTTTGCATCAGAGGTGCTCATTTTAATTCCTCAGTATGCAACCCAGCGACCAGAACTTAACGAAGACTGCTTAGATGTTGCAACGGCAACTTGTGTCTCTAACCAACAACCGCAAGAATTAACCGAGTATTGGAACGGCCCTTTATCTCGCTCAACACACCCGCAGCCCGATAGGCTAATACATCGTCAGCCGCTAATCAGTATTTATAACAAGGGTGAAAGCGTCCTCAAAAAAGGCGGTCATAATGTAAAAGCTAATATAGCCGACTATGTTTGGCAGCAAGGTGATACTCCTACTTCCGTAGCTCAAACTACCCGAGGACACCAAGACGCGCGAGGCCTGTTTGAATTCGATAAACATTACTCCGAAAAATCCTTACCCCAAGCTGGCGATGTTGTGCGGCTTCATAACGGCTGGTTAATTAGCCTAAGTGGCTGCGCTCAATACACCAAGTCAATCAACTTAAAATGGCAAGGCCCAGTAACAGGCCAGCAATCATTCAGCTTTGATGATGCAAAAAGGGAAGATTTTCATGAATGGTCTATAGAAGTAGAGCTACCGCCAGGCGAATACACAATTACCGCACAATCAGGTGAAGCAACGGTAACCGAGCAGATTAATGTAATATCCGTTAAAACGTTGCAGTTTGGATTGTTCTTTGACGGAACAGGGAAAAATTATAACGCTGATAAGCATTGCGAAACGGATGAGTTTGAACCTTCTAATATTGCTAAGTTGTATGAGTGTTATAAGCAGGATGTATCTCGTGGGATCGGTCGCCACTATATTGATGGAATAGGGACTGTTGATATTGAGAATGAAGTCCAAATTTGTCAGAACGTAGAGCCAGGATGGAAAGAGAAGTTGGCGCAGGCATTTGGTGTTGGGATGAAGGCGCGGATTGAAGAGGCTTATAGGCGAGTTTTGCAGTTTCTAGGGGAGGTGGGTGAGAATCAGAAGCATGATTTGATCATTGATTTATTTGGGTACAGTAGAGGCGCGGCAAACGCACGAGCATTTATTAATGACTTTCATGAATTAATTAAAAAAGGAGAGCTACCGGATAAGCTTCAGAAATTAGAGGATATTAAGTTTAGGTTTTTAGGCCTTTATGAAACAGTCGGCTCAATAGGTATTCCAGGTGATGAGTTTAATTGCCCTTACAATTTAAACTTAAATTTTGGTAGTGCTAATGCGGTTTATCATTTATGCGCTTTACATGAACAGCGCGCTTACTTTCCGTTATCGAGTGTGAAATCTGAACCAGGAAAGGTTACACCGCATACCTTTAAAGAAGAGTATATGCCTGGTGCTCATGCTGATGTAGGCGGAGGGCAAGCCCTAGCGAATCACCCTAAAACCATTACCTTGTCACGCTTTGTTGTTTCTTATTTAAAAGACAATAAGAAATCTAAGCAGCGAGCTGAACGAAAAGCGGCAGAGCGAATCGAAGAAATAAAACTAACCTATGCACCCTGGGGCGGTGACCTTAAAGTAAAGCGAAAAGAAAAGCTTAACGAGCACGGCAATGCATTTAATATTCATATTGCAATAACGTTAGTGCGTGCAATAGACCCACAACTTGAACACTTATCCCTCCTCAAAATGTATCAACAAGCCAAAAAGCACTATTTACCCCTTCAAGAGCTTAGTATTCTAGATTTGCATCGACTTAGGTACCAAGTGCCAGGCAATGTTAATGCAAATGTAGCAAGGGCAATGAAGGGTGATGAGGTATCTATGGATTGGCTTAAAGCAAATTACATTGAGATATCCCATCAGCCAGATGCTCCAGCGGGCGATGTCTTACATGTAGACAAACCAGAGAAAAGGCCAGAAAACACGACTCCTCTAGGTATAAGAGAGTTATTTTACAATTACAAAGAGAAGGCAGTATGAAGAAAATATTTACGTTAGTGTTTCTTGCTAGTCTTTTGTTAGCAGGTTGTTCGGCTAATCCGAAATTTGAAAAGTATATTTTTAATTTTAGTGCTGAGGAGTCTGATCGGTTTTTCATTACCGATGCCATTTTTGACAGAACCTTCGGAGCCCCAGCGGGAACGGTAGGCTGTTGCCTAGCTTCTGGCGGAGCATCTTCCAGTTTAAGGGTAAGCTACTACCCAAGCTATGGAGAGTTTACTTGGTACGATATGAAACAAGAGCAGTTTTATAAGGCCAAGGTTCAATACCCCGATAACGTCCAGGAAATGGCCTCGAATATGCCTAAGGAAATTTGGCTGTATTCCCAGGAAGAACCAGATCCAGCCTACCTTAATCTAATCACAAGTATTACAAGTGACAACTGGGTCATAACCTGGCTGGCCAATGCCGGTGGTGGCCCAAATATCAAAAAGCGCGAACTGATAGAGTTAGGCCGAGCCCAAGGCATTCCGTTTGAGCGTGATGATCCTTAGTTAAATGTAAGCACGTTTAAATTTTCAAGTTTGATCAAAATTTATTAAGGACCACCTTTTAATGAAATTCGTTATTACGAGTATGTTAGTCACCAGCATGTTTCTTTCAGCCTGTCTCGCCAGCACTTTACCGAAAGACGTTTATTTTTACTTTGATACCGATGAAAGTGGCCCTCTTTATATGCAAATGGGCAGTTTTCATGGAGACCCCTCACAAACCCCCATTGAATTTAAATACATTCACCCACCCAAGCTAGAATATAACTATTTACCAGCGTCTCTAAATTACATGCCAACATACGCCAAATTTAAATGGGGTAACCGGGAAACGCAAATTAACTATATAGCTGAAGTAAAACTACCCGACAACTTAGCCGTACTACTTGAAAACCTATCGCCACAGGTCTGGCTATATTCACAAGAAGAGCCAATAGAAGGCTACACCGCTATCACCATAAACTTAACGCAAGAAAACGAAGTAGTGATATCACTAATAAACTCAGCCGCAGGCTTAAACATCAAAACCCGAGAAACCATCGAGCTTGCTCGTGTAAAAGGGGAGGTGCTGGATAGTCCCGAATTTATTATAGATAGTTGTGGTTGTGAGCTGGGGAATCCGTTTTAGGCTTCGGGCTGCGAGCTTCGGGTTAGTTCAAAGGATAAAACACCTTAGGCCTGTCTTTTGTAACCATATCCTCACGTAGGAGCGCTCGGAGCTTGCGGAGACGCGATTTTATTCATAGTAGCTAGGCAGCTATTTATTCTGCTTTCAGCTTTAGCTTAAACCATCGTCTCTACGCTGCGCTTCGAAGACTCCTACAGATTACATCGTCACTAGTTGCCTGTAGGAGCATGCGGAGACGCGACCCCAAGGTGCAGGGACGACCCATGGCACAACACTAAAACCCAACACCACGCCATCTTTTGACCTTACCCGCAGCCCGAAGCTAGCAGCTCGCGGATGCCCTTCGGGCACCGTTCTGGGTTTTTTAACAAAAACCCCTTGACCTTCCTACGGAAAACCGTAATATACGCCTCCCTGCTGCTGAGGCGGTAGGGATTCAACGCGTGTTGGTTGATTCTTTTAAAGTCGTTAAGTTGTTGATTTTAAAAGAAAAATTAAAAATAACGGTTGACTCGGTGAGCGGAATCAGTATGATACGCAGCATCAAAACGAACAAGCCCAGAGCGCCTCTGTTCCGATCTTTAAAATTGTTAGAAGTAATTCGTGTGGGCGCTTG
>NZ_JBKEGY010000031.1:0-39826 GCF_046710285.1 Reinekea sp. | reverse complement strand
ATATAAAGGCAATAACTACAATTTGACTATAGCTGTTTCTGCTAGTGGTTCACGCTATGTAGGCGAAGGGCTTGAATGGTGGAGTAAAGGTACGGGCGAGGCCTCAGAAGGTGCTTTATTCAAACATTTAGAAGATGGAACGACAGGTAATAGCCTCGAGAGCTGTACAAAAAAATAGGGTGCTTCCGAATGTTCTTTTGTTAAAAAGAAATAACGTGGATAAGGCTGTTTATGGCAACAGACGGTGAGTAAACATCATGTTAGATTATGTTGGGGTCAGCCGTTAGGTTTGCTCGCAAGTCGTTTAAGTATCTTTAAATAACATTACTTTACAGTATGCCCATTCGCTAAATTATCTAAATTGAACTAATGTTTTACGTGGTTGGTTACCAGTTTGTCTTGGTAAGTGGTCAAAATAGGGAGATATACTCTAAATGCAGAAGCCTAAATTTATTTATTCCTTCTTGTGTTCCTGCACAGGCTTAGCCTTGGCAATTTTTATGAACACCGCACAGGCAGAAAATCTTGGCAAAAATTATGAATTTACTAATATTCAAATTAGTGCAGGTGAATGGCCTCCTTTTTTGAGTGAGTCATTACCTAATAAGGGCATAATAGCTCATCTAATCAGCGATATTTTTAATGAAGCAGGAATTCAAGTAGAGTTCGAATTTTTGCCGTGGGTCAGAGCCTTCGAAGTTACCGCCCAAGGTGAATATTCAGCCACTTCAATTTGGATGTACAAAAAAGATAGAACAACAGATTTTCTCTATAGCGAACCAGTTTTAAGCGAAAAATTTGTTTTTTTTCACTTGAAGGATACGCCTTTTGATTGGAATGAAATGAACGATCTACGAGGCAAGTCAATTGGTGGGGTTCTTGGCTATAGCTATGGCCCAAAATTTGATGCCGCTCTCGAAGAAGGAGTTTTCAAGCAATTAAGGCTACCGACAGTCGACCAGAATTTACGAATGCTTGCCGCGGGTCGGACAGATATTTATGCTGAAGAAATGAGTGTGGCAAATTACACACTATTAAAGCGCACGCCTGAACTTGCAGACTTAATTACTTACCACCCAAAACCCATCCTTGAAAATCAAAGTTTTCTACTATTCCCAAAAAAAGGACCTAATAGCAAAGCTCTTCTTGAAATATTTAATTCTCACCTTGAAGGTTTTAAGCAAGACGGTCGTTACGATACTTACTTTACAGAATAGTGCGTAGGCTAGTTGTAAGTTTGGTGCTGATCATTAGCAATAAACTAATGCTGTTAAACCATAGAGCTAAAAAAACCGGCCTTAGCCGGTTTCATGGGATACCATAAATCGACTAATCGTCAGATTTTTCTTCTGCTATCTTACGACGCTTAACTTCACGTGGATCATTAGCAGCGCGTTTCTTTTCCGATTTTGTTGTATCTGCCTCTACAGGGGCTTCGACTGAAACTGCTTCGGCCTGTGCTTCTGGTTTGACTTCAGTTTCTGCTACTGGAGTCGGCACGGGCTCACTGTCTGCTTTAGCAGAGATGGGTTCGTGTGCAACCTTAGGCTCAGGAGAGTTTGCAAGAGTAGCAGACGCCGTTGTTACAGTAGCTTCTTGCTTTTGCTCTGGTTGTTCAGTAGCCATTTTTTGCGCTGGTTCTGAAACAATATCTTCAACTACTTTCGTTTCGGCAGGGCGGGCTACTTCTACTACTTCGACGTTTGAAACTTCAGGAGCGGTGCTAGTTGATTCAACTTTCGTTGCTTCTGGATTTTCTGCGTTTTCGACCGCGGCAGCACGCTCAGCTTTTGCTGCTGCTTTCGCAACGGCAGCAGGTGCTCTGCCTAGCATTTCAAAATCGATTTCATTGATAATCTCTTCTGGCTTAGCTGGCTTTACCCGCTTGCTCGCGTTTTTACTATCGCCACGTGACTTTCGGTTTGCGCCGATTTCATCGCTCGAAACACGTCCAGACTGAGCATCACGAGTAGGGCGACGCTTGGTATTTTTGCGTGGCGGTGCTGTTGGCTTCTCGTTAGCCTGTTCAGGTGTCGCTACTGCTTTAACGGGTGCCTTCTCTTTTGCTTCAGGCTTGTTACGGTTGTTGTTAGGGCGGCGATCATTGTTTCGAGGGTTATTACGTCCACGGTTGTTATTGTTGTTGCGATTTCTGTTCTGAGGGCGATCAGAGCTAGGACGGCTCTTTGCTGGTGCCGCAGGTTTTTCTTGAGGCTCCTCTTCTTTAGAACTAAAAATACCACCAATCATAGAGCCTAGCTTTGAAAATAATCCGGTAGATTTCTTCTTAACTTTAGCGGCAGTTTTCTTTGCTGGTGCAGCTTCTGGAGTTGGCGCTGGTGCATGGGTCGGTGTTAATGCACTGATTGCAGCTTCTTCCATCTTAGGCTGAACTTCTAGGACGGTTTCAGTTTCTAGCGGAGCTGATTCAAATTTAATTGCAAAGCTAGGTTCGCCCGTCACTAAAGACTCATCATCATCACGCATGCGTATTACTTCGTAATGAGGTGTTTCCATTTGTGGGTTAGGTACCACTAAAACATGAACCTTATTACGCTTTTCAATTTCAGTAATTGCGTCGCGTTTTTCATTTAACAAGAAGGTGGCTACTGCTAAAGGTACAATCGTGCGGATTTGCGCAGTTCGTTCCTTCAATGACTCTTCTTCAATTAAGCGCAAAATAGCGAGGGATAATGATTTTACGTCACGGATAGTGCCATGACCATTACAACGAGGACAGACAATACCACTCGTTTCCCCTAAAGAAGGGCGTAAACGCTGACGTGACATTTCAAGCAAGCCAAACTTGGATAGGCGGCCAATTTGAACACGTGCACGGTCTGAGTTAGTTGATTCTTTAATTCTGTTTTCAATTTCACGCTGGTGTTTTGCTTGGTGCATATCGATAAAATCGATAACAACTAAGCCACCCATGTCACGTAATCGTAATTGGCGAGCAATCTCTTCTGCCGCTTCCATATTCGTATTGAAAGCGGTGTCTTCAATATCGCTACCTTTAGTTGCACGACTTGAGTTAATGTCGATTGAAACTAACGCTTCAGTAGGATCAATTACAATTGAGCCTCCACTGGGTAGTTTAACTTCACGTTGGAAAGCTGTTTCGATTTGAGATTCAATCTGGTAGCGGTTAAAAAGCGGCACAGAGTCATCATACAGTTTGATCTTGTTCTGATATCCAGGCATAACCTTTTGAACGAAATCAAGTGCATAATTATAAGCTTCTTTCGTATCGATCATCACGGCATCGATGTCTTGACGCAGGTAATCACGAATCGCACGTAAAATTACGTTGCTTTCTTGAAGGATTAAAAATGGAGCAGGGCGTGTTTCTGACGCTTCTTTAATAGAAGTCCACAACTGGATCAGGTAGTCTAAATCCCATTGCAGTTCTTGGGTCGTGCGGCCAATACCAGCGGTACGAACTATCATGCCCATGCCATTTGGCACACTAACACCCTGCAGCGCATCACGAATCTGAGCGCGTTCATCACCTTCAATACGACGTGAAATACCACCTGCACGAGCATTATTTGGCATTAATACTAAATAACGACCCGCTAGGCTGATCATTGTTGTTAGGGCAGCGCCTTTGTTGCCTCGTTCTTCTTTGTCTACTTGAACGATAACCTCAGTGCCTTCTTTCACAAGCTCTTTAATGCTTGAGCGAGAAGACATTGATGGATCAATAAAGTATTCGCGGGCAATTTCTTTAAGGGGGAGGAAGCCATGTCGGTCAGCGCCAAATTCAACAAACGCAGCTTCTAAACTTGGTTCAATACGGGTAATTCGACCTTTATAGATGTTGGCTTTCTTTTGCTCTCTAAAACCAGTTTCAATATCTAAGTCGTATAGCTTTTGACCATCTACAAGGGCAACACGAAGCTCTTCAGCTTGAGTTGCATTAATTAACATTCTCTTCATTGAGGATTATTACTCTATTTGTAAGTTTCAGAGCAACAAGGCAGGGTGATACAGTCGGCTAACACCGATAGAAATCGATTAACACTAAAACACTTCGCAGAGTTGATGCGTAAGTTAACGATATATTACCTTAAAATATCTACGTCCTTGGATAGAGTCTTATGGAGATACCTGCTCTCTTTAGTCGCTTTCTCGGCTTTGAGTTGGAAAGCGTGCTTCCGGTGGCGCGAAAATATTAAAACTGTTCATTCTGTTCTTGCTGCCCAACCGTTTAATTTAAGTGTTGGGCATATAGCCTATCCGCCTGTGTAGTCGCTGGACGGTAGCCTAAATATACCAAGCAGATGGAATATAGCAGTAAATACCCGCTCCTTCAATGCTGGATAACCTGCTATCATGCCGTTTTTACTCTGAGTTAAGGTTTATTTTGTGTCGGGTGTTCGAATTATTGAAGTTGAAGAGGATCGTTCAGAGCAGCGGTTAGATAATTTCTTAATGTACTATCTAAACAATGTACCCAAAAGTCGCATTTATCGCATTATTCGCAAGGGCGAAGTGCGGGTAAATAAAAAACGTGCGAAGCCTGATACCAAACTTCAAACAGGCGATTTGGTTCGAGTGCCCCCTGTAACAAACTCAGCCAAAGTGGTTGATGTTGTGCAACCAAGTGCCGGATTGCGATTATCATTAGAAAAAGCCGTTGTTTATGAAGATGATGTGATGATGGCCATTAATAAGCCGAGTGGATTAGCAGTGCATGGCGGGTCAGGACTTAAACTAGGGCTCATAGAAGCACTGAGAGCGGATCGAACAGAAGCTAAGTTCCTAGAACTAGTGCATCGCTTAGACAGAGATACGTCTGGCATCGTATTGGTCGCAAAAAAGCGTAAAGCACTCACCTTGATGCAAGATGAGTTTCGCCTTAAAAAAGACGTCCAGAAAACCTACTGGTGCTTGGTAAAAGGGCAGTGGCCTACATCTGTCACTAAAATAGATGCGCCCTTATTACGGCATGAGGAGAGTAAATCTGGTGAGCGCCGGGTGTCTGTTCACCCAGATGGTAAGCCTTCTGTGACCAAGTTCCGACTGTTAAAACAGTTTGAGCACTGTGCTTGGGTTGAAGCGCAACCCGTCACCGGTCGCACACATCAAATACGGGTGCATTGCCTAGAGGCGGGCTGTCCAATTTTGGGCGATGATAAGTATCAAGATGCACAAAGTGAGCAGCTTGCAAAAACTATTGGTTTGAAACGTCTGTTTTTACATGCAGCCCAATTAGCCATTCCACACCCCGTGGAACGTAACGAAATGATCTTTTCTGCTGAGTTGGAACCACGCCTTCAGGCTCTATTAGCGAGTTTGTAGAATTTATTAAATATTATGAAAACCATGATGCTAATACTTTATTAGGGGTATTACACTCATCATCATCTAAGCTAAGTTAAGGCGTTTTAAATGTTAGGAATAGGTAAGGGAAAGTCATTTGACCCAAGTGTACAAGACCCTACAGCAAAAGAGTGGCGACTCATTGAACGTGTTGTTATGGCAAATACTAATGAGCTTAAGCGTGGTCGGCGTTGGGGTATATTTTTTAAAATATTGACTTTCATCTACCTGTTTATCCTCATGGCAATTTTTATATCCAGTAGCAATATTGGTAATGTCGAGAAAGCGACCGGTGGGCATACAGCGGTTATTGACGTCCAAGGTGTTATTGCCGACGGGAAAACAGCCGGTGCAGATACGGTGGTGAGTAGTTTGCGTGCGGCGTTAAAGCACAGCGATACCAAAGCGGTAATTTTAAGGATAAACAGCCCTGGTGGAAGCCCGGTGCAGTCGTCTTATATTTATAATGAAATTATGCGCTTAAGAGGCTTGAACCCTGAAGTGCCTATTTATTCGGTCATATCCGACTCCGGTGCCAGTGGTGCTTACTATATTGCAGCAGCGACTCAAGCAATTTACGCTAATGGTGCAAGTATTGTTGGTTCGATAGGCGTTACCGCAGCTCAATTTGGCTTTGAAGAATTGTTAAATAAAATCGGCGTCGAGCGTCGACAGTTTACCTCGGGTGAGCATAAAGCATTTTTAGACCCTTATGCAGAACTTAAACCTGAAGAGAAAGAGATTTTCGAAGCCTTACTAAATGACGTGCATCAGCAGTTTATTGATGATGTAAAAGCAGGGCGTGGAGATCGGTTGAAGTTTGATGATAAAACCTTCTCTGGCTTGTTTTGGACAGGACGACAGGCGCTTGAGATGGGTTTAGTAGACGGGTTAAAGTCTACTTCCGAACTGGCGAGAGAGATTGGTTTTGAGCGGATTGTTGATTTTACTTACCGACCTTCACCGCTGGAATCTTTCGCAAGCTCACTGGGTGTGAGCATGGCAGAAGCTTTGGTTAAAATAACGTCATCGAATGAATTGAAACTCCAGTAATAGTGTTGTTTGTTCAATAAGCAGTTCAAGTAGGGTTTGTTAGGGAACCGCAAATCCTATTTGACGCAATAAACCTCCTAAGGCAATTAACGGTAAGCCGATCAGTGCTGTTGGGTCATTAGAGTCGATGCGTTCAAATAGACTAATCCCTAACGCTTCTACCTTAAAGCTACCGGCGCAATCAATAGGGTTGTCTGCTTCAACATAGCGTTCAATCTCTGCATCTGTTAAGTCTCTAAAGTAAACATCTGTTTGATTACAAGCTTCTAGTTTTTGATGGTTATTTAGTAATGTTACAGCGCTGTAAAAGCTTACTTTCCGCCCGCGGCTCGCTTGCAGTTGCTTAACGGCGTTTTCCTTAGAGCCTGGTTTTGTAAGCAGTACTGAGTTGTCCGTCATTGCGACCTGATCTGAACCAAGAATCCAGTGTTGTGGGTATTTGGATTGGAGTGCTTGAGCTTTTTGTTTAGAAAGTTGCAATGATAAGGTCTCAGCAGGTATTGTGGCGTCGTGAAATTCATCAAATTGAGACGCAACTGCTTGAAATTTAAGGCCTAATGCAGATAATTGTTGTTGCTTATAGCTTGATGTACTAGCGAAAATAATTGGATTCACGTGTAATATACCTTTTAAATTGGTGTTAGATGCTTAAAACCTTGTTTTTAGCCGAGTTTTTACTAAAAAGCCTTTGACTTAATCAACCTCATAAGTATCATACCGCGCCTATGTCAAATTTCGAATTACCGGTACATGTAAACCCATATCAACTGGCAGATAAAGAAACCAGTTTAGATGGCGTGATAAGTGGAAGTCGGTTAGAACGCCTTGCTCAAGCAACTGCTGGTGAGCCTTCTGAAGCAAGTGCAACTTTGCGCTTCTACAGAGATGAATCCAATAGAAGAGTGGTAGCAGGGCAGGTAAAAGGTGTTGCGACTGTGCAATGCCAACGATGCCTTAATACGTTTGGTTATGAATTAGCAGGTGATTTTCAACTTGCTCTTGTTTATAACGATGAAATGTCTAAGGCATTACCGGCGCATCTGGATGCACTTATGTTGTTGCCAGATGAAGCCATGGATGTTGCGGAAATAGTCGAGGAAGAACTTCTCTTGTGCTTGCCGATTCACGCGAAACATCCAAAAGGCGAATGCCGGATTGAAACCCAATTTGGTGAGGTTGGTGCAGAGCAGGAAACTGTGAAAGTACCCAACCCATTCGATGTATTAAAAGATTTGAAGTGAATCTTCAAAAAAATATTAATTAGGAGGCTTTGGGCCATGGCAGTTCAAAAAAGTAAAGTGACTCGTTCACGTCGCGGAATGCGTCGTTCACACGATGCGTTAACAGCACCAGAACTAACAGTAGATGCAACTACAGGTGAAACGCACCGTCGTCACCATGTATCTCCTGACGGTTTCTACAAAGGCCGTAAAGTTATCGCTAGTAGCGACGACTAAGCTCTTTAGATGGCAAAGCTTGCCGTCGATATACACGGAGGGGACTATGGCCCCTCTGTTGTTATTCCCTCCTGTTTAGACTTCTTTCGATCTCATCCTGAGCATTTAGGCTACTTTTTTGGTGACGCCCGTTTTTATCGTGCCTTCATACATGAATGCCCGAGTAATTTAGAATGGATAGATACCGATGAGCTGTCAGATGTTGAAAAAGCATCGCCCTCTAAGCTACTGCGTAAACAAGGGTTAAGTTCAATAGAAATTGCCTATAAAGCACTTGCGAACAAAGACGTTGATGCAGTTATCTCTGCTGAACATACGGGTGTTCTACTTACGTTAGCGACAAAATACGGTCAGCTTCATAACCAACTAAATAGACCCGCTCTTGCTTCATGGCTGCCAACTACAGGCTTAGAAACAGTCATGTTAGATCTCGGTGCATCATTCTCTGCAACATCAGACCAACTTATTGCTTATTCTGCCATTGGCATTGGCCTAATGCGCAGTTCCTATGCTGTACCTAAGGTCAGTCTTTTAAACTTAGGCACAGAAGCCTATAAAGGCCCTTTAGAATTGCGTACGGCGTATAAAGTGCTCAGCCAGTGGCAAAATATAGATTTTGCTGGGTTTATAGAAGCTTCCGATATTTATAATGGCTCAACTAACATCGTTGTGACCGATGGCTTTACTGGCAATACGGCAATAAAGTCAGCAGAAGGTGCACTAAAGCTCGCCATTAAGTCGGTTTCGACTCAATTACAGCAATCAATACTGCACAAAGTATTGGGTTTAGTATTAAAACAGCAATTAAAAAACACAATGACCAAGCTTCACCCTGATGAAGCTAATGGTGCATTAGTCGCAGGTACAGAATTACTCATTATCAAGAGCCATGGAAATGCTAAAAAGCGAGCATTAACCGCCGCTTTAAAGCGAGCTGTTTACGCCATTGAGCATAAATCTACGGAGCTTATCTGGGCAGAGCTTGATAAAATTAATTAACTTATCGCTTTTTTTACGCCAAATTGCATTTCGTCAATGCCTAGAATTCATAAATGTTTTAACAGGGTTCGTCTTTTCATTCTGAAAGATAACGGCATAATGCCGCTCAAATTGAATTAATTGGTAATACCTTATGTCAAAAGTGGCTTTTGTCTTTCCTGGTCAGGGTTCTCAGCAAATAGGCATGCTGTCTGATCTTGCTGCGGTTTATCCTATTATTGGCGAAACCATTAGCGAAGCCTCTGATGTGCTTGGTTACGATATGTCTGCACTAATTAACGACGGACCTGTAGAAGCCCTTAATAGCACCGAAAAGACACAACCTGCGTTGTTAACTGCCAGTGTTGCGCTTTATCGACTTTGGAATTCCTTATCTGATATTAGTCCCGCATTAATGGCTGGACATAGCTTAGGCGAATACAGTGCTTTGGTTGCAGCCGGTGTTATTAGCTTTGCCGATGCCGTTAAATTGGTTGAGTTACGTGGACAATATATGCAGCAAGCCGTACCTGCAGGCGAAGGTTTAATGGCCGCAATTCTAGGCTTAGATGATGACAAGGTCGTAGAAGTATGTGCTCAAGCAGCTGAAGGAGACGTTGTTTCAGCCGTTAACTTCAATACTACCGGGCAAGTGGTCATTGCCGGGCAAAAAGCCGCGGTAGAACGTGCTATGGTCGCATTGAAAGAAGCAGGCGCAAAACGAACCATGCCATTAAACGTAAGCGTCCCTTCGCATTGTGCGTTAATGAAACCCGCAGCAGAAAAACTAGCTGAGCAGCTAAATAATATTGAGTTTTCTGTTCCAAGCTGCCCAATTGTTCAAAATAGAGTGGCAACCGCCGTTGTTGATCTAGACTCTATTCGTGCTAACTTACTAGAGCAACTATATATGCCAGTATTGTGGACGAATTCAGTCGCTTTTATGGCTGAACAGGGTATAAACGAAATCATAGAATGTGGCCCTGGTAAAGTGTTGTCAGGACTAAACAAACGAATTGCCAAAGACGTTGTTCATACTGCAATAGGCAGTCTTAGCGCGTTCCAAGAAAGAGTAGGGAACTAAGATGACAGATTCTAAAAAAGTAGCACTGGTCACCGGCGCGAGCAGAGGCATCGGTGCTGCCGTTGCAGATACACTAGGCGCGCAAGGCTTTATCGTAGTCGGTACAGCTACCTCAGATAGTGGCGCGAATGCGATCACTGAACGTTTTAAAGAAAAGGGCATTGAAGGTAAAGGTTACTGCCTAAATGTTACCGATGCTGAGTCAATTAAAGCGACCCTAGCATCAATTAAGGAGGAGTATGCAGACCCAGCGGTATTAGTAAATAACGCAGGCATTACCAAAGATAACCTCTTTTTACGCATGAAAGAGGAAGAGTGGCAGTCTGTTTTAGATACTAATTTAACCTCTGTTTTTGCAATGAGTAAGGCTGTTATTAAATCAATGACACGTGCCCGCTACGGCAGAATCATTAATATATCATCCGTAGTTGGCTCTATGGGCAACGCTGGACAAGCCAACTATTGTGCAGCAAAGGCCGGTGTTGAAGGCTTTACTCGTTCTTTAGCGCGTGAAATTGGTTCTCGTTCTATTACTGTGAATTCTGTAGCGCCTGGTTTTATTCAAACGGATATGACGCTTGAGCTACCTGAAAACGTTAAAGAAACGCTGATGAAACAAATTCCATTGGCACGCCTAGGCTTGCCAGATGAAATCGCTCATGCCGTTGCATTTTTAGCCAGCGATAACGCTTCGTACATCACTGGTGAAACTTTGCATGTTAATGGCGGCATGTATATGGGATAATTCCTGCAAGTTGAAAGTCTTTTGACTTGCTCAAAGGTTTGACAATTATATAAACTAACCGGCACACAAGACGTGCTAAACACATATTAGGGAGTGTTCATAATGAGCAACATTGAAGATCGCGTTAAGAAAATCGTTTGCGAACAGCTAGGTGCTAAAGAAGAAGATGTAACAAACCAAGCTTCTTTCATCGATGACTTAGGTGCTGATTCTTTAGATACAGTAAACCTAGTTATGGCTCTTGAAGAAGAGTTCGAAACTGAGATTGCTGACGAAGATTCAGAAAAGCTTTCATCTGTTCAAGACGCGATTGATTACATCAATAGTCACTTGTCTTAAGTCGTACAGATTTAGATAGTATCGAAAGCCGTATGATCTCTAGGGTGATACGGCTTTTTTTATGGACGAATTTTGATTTATATTTCGGAGAGTTACATGGCTAAAAGACGCGTAGTTGTTACTGGAATGGGTTGTATCAGCCCTCTGGGAAACACCGTTAAAGATACTTGGGACGGCATTCTTGCCGGCAAAAGTGGCGTTAACCTTATTGAGAATTTTGACACCGAAAAATTCACCACTAAGTTTGCTGCTCAAGTTAAAAACTTTGACCCATCCGACTATATGAACTCAAAAGATACCAAAAAAATGGATGGCTTTATTCAGTACGGCATTGCCGCAGCGGTAGAAGCTATTAAAGATTCCGGCATTGAAGTCACTGATTCAAATGCAGCTCGTATGGGTGTTGCGATTGGCTCAGGTATTGGTGGGTTAGACACCATTGAAACGAACTTCTTAGCCATGCAAAAGGCAGGACCTCGTCGTATGTCCCCGTTTTTTGTACCCGCAGCCATCATTAATATGATCTCGGGCAACCTTTCAATCCAATATGGTTTCAAAGGTCCAAACATTGCAATAACAACGGCTTGTACCACCGGAACGCATAACATCGGCTACTCTGCACGAACGATTGCCTATGGCGATGCAGATGTCATGGTGGCGGGCGGAGCCGAAATGGCTTCAGGGCGTTTAGGAATGGGCGGTTTTGGTGCAGCACGGGCATTATCAACACGAAATGACGATCCAACTCGCGCAAGTCGTCCGTGGGATGCTGATCGTGATGGTTTCGTTCTTGGAGATGGCGCGGGTGTTTTAGTTTTAGAAGAGTACGAACACGCAAAAGCTCGTGGCGCTCAAATCTACGCTGAACTTACCGGTTTTGGTATGAGTGGTGATGCTTACCACATGACTTCACCACCGGAAGATGGTTCTGGTGCCGCTGCTTCTATGCAAAATGCGTTAAATGATGCAGGTCTTAATGCGACCGATGTTAACTACATCAACGCACACGGTACTTCCACACTCGCCGGCGATGTGGCTGAGTCTCAAGCGGCTAAGTCTGTTTATGGAGCCCATGCTGATAAGATCGTCGTAAGTTCAACTAAGTCGATGATAGGTCACCTCTTAGGCGCAGCCGGTGCTGTAGAGGCTGTATTCAGTGTGCTAGCTATTCGCGACCAAGTTGCTCCGCCAACGATCAACCTTGATAATCCAGATCCACGGTGTGATCTCGATTATGTGGCGAATACTGCACGAAATATGGAAATCAATCACGCTTTGAGCAATTCCTTTGGCTTTGGTGGGACAAATGGCTCCCTCATATTCAGTAAAGTCTGATAATATCGGGGCTCTTAGGAGCCCTTTTTGATTTATGGACATTGCATTACTAAATGGAAAACCCACAGCGTTAGCCTTAACTCATCGAGGTCTCGCCTTTGGTGATGGTTTATTCGAAACCTGCTTGGTCAGTTCTGGCCATATTTATAATGTTACAGGTCATTTAAATCGCCTTACGAACGGCTGTAATGCGCTCAATATCCATGTAAATTTAAAGTTAATAACTGAGCAATTGAATCAGTTAATTAAAGACGTTGTTGAGCCACATGTTTTAAAAGTTATGATTTTAAGAACCGCAACGGGCCGCGGTTATGACTTTGATCCAACGCAACAGAGCAGCGATACCATCATAACGATGACGCCTTACCATAAACCTTCTTGGTTTCAGGGTGCTCGGCTTGTGACATCCAATATTCCGGTTACAGAAAACGCCTATTTAGCGGGTTTAAAGCATCTTAATCGATTAGATTCTGTGCTATCACGACAAATTGCCCGTAACGCCCAGGTTGATGACGCTTTAATGGTAACCTCGGCAGGGCTAGTGATTGAAACAACGATGGCAAATGTGTTTTTTCAGGTAAACGGGCAGTGGTTAACGCCAGCCATAGAAACTGCCGGTGTAAAAGGTATAATCCGACAGCGACTGCTGCAGCAGTTTAATAAGCAGATATTAGTGCAGAATATAGACCGTGACAGCCTAACAGAGGTAGAATCAGCCTTTATGACAAACAGCCTCTTAGGTTTAGTTCCCATAATCGAGCTGAATCAACGCCCCCTCAAAGAATGTCAAACTATTATCACCTTTAATCAATTTGTAAGGCAATTGCGTGACTAAAAAGCTTCTTCTTATACTTCCAATTATCGTCCTTGTTGCGACATTGGGATACGGTAATTATGTTTTCAACGAAATTCGTTTGCCGTTAAATATAGATGAAAACGCTGTATATACCGTCGAAAACGGTTCAAATTTGAGAAAGGTGCTGCAGGACTTCGCCGATAACGGATGGATCACTCAACCCAAGGCTGCGGAGTTATGGCTAAGATACTTAGACAAAACAGCGATTAAACGTGGAGATTATCAGTTAACACCCGAGTTAAACGCGTTAAGCGCTATCGAAAAAATGATTGCCGGAAAAAAGATACTTAACTCAATAGCTTTTATTGAAGGGCATCGCTTTTCAGAGTATTTAGCAACACTTAAAGCCAATGAGTATGTTGCTCATACCATAAATGAGCTATCAATAGATGAAATTATGCTCAACATCGATCCTAATATTAAGCACCCTGAAGGCTGGTTCTTCCCTGATACTTATTATTTTGAAAAAGGCACCTCCGACATTGAGCTTTTAAAGACGGCTTATCAGCGAACTCAAAGAGTCTTAGCAGAGGAATGGGCCAAAAAGTCAGATCAAGCGGCAGTGAAAACACCTTACGAGGCATTGATTTTGGCATCTATTATTGAAAAAGAAACCGGCGCAGCCTTTGAAAGGCCTATGATTTCAGGTGTATTTACCCGCAGAATTGAAAAAGGTATGAGATTACAAACCGACCCAACGGTCATATACGGCGTTGGAGAGAGCTTTAGTGGAAACTTAACCCGCACACACTTAAGAACAGACACGCCTTATAACACCTATACTCGTAATGGATTACCGCCTACGCCTATTGCAGGAGCGGGTCGAGAAGCCATTAACGCTGCGTTGAACCCCGCTGAAGGCAATACGATTTTCTTTGTCGCTAAAGGTGATGGCACGCATTATTTCTCAGTCACATTGAGTGAGCACAATGCAGCGGTTAGAAAGTACCAACGCTTCGGACGTCGAGACGATTATCAGTCTGCTCCGAGTTCTGAGGTGGCACAATGACCGGTAAATTTATCACCATCGAAGGTCTTGAAGGTGTTGGCAAATCAACTCAAGCTAATAATTTGGCACAGTGGATTAAAACCAAGGGCCACACCATCGTTCGTACTCGAGAACCTGGCGGAACGCCTATTGCAGAAGCCATTCGTGACGTAGTGCTAGATATGCATCCAGAAAAAATGGACCCGACGACAGAACTATTATTGGTGTTTGCCGCACGTAAACAACACACTGAGAGCTTAATTAGGCCTTCGCTTACAAAGGGTGCTTGGGTGTTATCTGATCGATATACGGATGCGACCTATGCGTATCAAGGTGGTGGTCGTAAATTAGACCTTGCAACCATTAGCCACTTAGAAAATTTAGTACTAAAAGGCTTCAAACCTGATCTTACCATCTGGTTAGACTGTGATGCTGAAATTGGCCTTGCCAGGGCTAAAGCGCGAGGTGCGTTAGATCGAATCGAAGTTGAAGATATCGGTTTTTTTAATCAGTGCAGAGCCGCTTATCAGCAGCGATTTGAAGCAGACCCAATGCGATTTATTCGTTTAGATGCAAACCAAAGCATTGAAGCGGTAAAAGCAGATTTAGTACAGGCGTTAGAGGGATGGTATGACACAAATTCCTAATTGGTTGGCCGACGACTATCAAAATCTTATCCAGCAATACGATCAAAATAAATTGCCACATGGCCTATTAATGGTTGGTCATGAGGGAAATGGGAGCCGCGAGTTAACTACATCGGTCATTCAATATCTGATGTGTACAGCGCCTGTGGCCGGTTTCGCCTGTTCAGAATGCAAATCTTGCCAACTTCTCGCAAGTGGTTCACACCCTGATTTTTTAAAAGTGATACCTGAAGGTAAAAGCCTAACCATTAAGGTTGATGCTATACGGCAGTTAACACATTTGGTGTCAGAAACCGCTCAGCAAGCAGGTAACAAGGTGGTATATATACAAAATGCCGAAAAAATGAACCTTAATGCCGCCAATGCTTTATTAAAAGTACTTGAAGAGCCGACACCCAATACCTTCTTATTAATGGATGTAGATGAATTAAGTCGGGTCTTGCCTACCGTTCGCTCACGCAGTCGACTGGTACGATTATCAACACCCAGCCAGGCTCAATCTTTAGCTTGGATAGCAGAGCAGGGGCTTGATGAAGACTCAGCCTTACGGAAACTGTCAATTTGCTTTGATCAACCATACGAAGCAATTAAACTGACAACAGAAGCAGAACAAGCTTGGTTTGAGCGTGAAAAGTCATTTTTAAATCATCAGCACTTTACGGCTCTTGGTAAATACGTTTTTAGCCAAGAATTACCCGTATTGCTTGAGCAGGTGCTGTGCTGGGTAGATACCAGCCTTCGGCAGCGTCAAGATGCAGGTAAACCGCAGCAGAGTGTTTCTAGCGCGATGCTTGCGGAGTTATCCGTAATTCCAGCAGTTTTGCTTTTTCAATTTCGCGACTATATTGTAAGCATGCTAAAATCAGTGAAAAATCAGGCTAACTTGAATGCTCAGCTCATGAGTGAGCAAATCGCAGCCCGATGGATAAATATGAGAGGAATAATATGAACCCTAAAATGGGTGGTGCCCGTAGCGGGATTTTATCTGTCACAATGAAGGACAAAGCTGTTTTGTATGCTGCGTTTATGCCCTTTGTTCAAAATGGCGGTTTATTTATAGCAACAAATAAGCGTTTTAGCGTAGGTGATGATGTTTTTTTATTGCTAACCTTGATGGATGAACCCGAAAAAATTCCAGTCGCAGGTAAAGTCATTTGGTTAACGCCTCGTGGCGCTCAAGGAAACCGTGCAACGGGTATAGGCGTTCAGTTTTCTAAGAAAAACGAAATGGCTAAGGATAAAATAGAAAAGTATCTTGCTGGGGCTCTAAACTCTGACAAGCCGACCCATACCATGTAATACTTGGATTATGCGCTAAAGTTCAGTACTGTAGAAACTCTTTCTATTAGTACTGTTTTCTTTATGTCTAATCAATTTCTAAATAATGAAATTCGAGAACAAGGCTCTTCAGAGCGAGCGCTCATATCGACTGCTTACCATCTATTGATTAAACACCAAGAAAAACCCTTATCTGTATCTCAACTCATTAAAGTAGCAGGTGTTAGTCGGTCTAGCTTTTATAAATATTTCGCAAGTAAAGAAGATTTGTTTGCGGCTATTCTGTTAAATGAAGAACTGTTAATCCGTCAAATGCTAACAAAAGTTCAAAGCTATGATTCCGTTTCTGATTTAATGAAAGCTTACTTGAATTACTGCTTACAAAATATCGAGAAGTACAAACTACTTATTCAGCTTGAGCAAGATTTACAATATCACACTGAAAAAATTAATCGGTTTGAACAATGGAAAACCCTACGTTCAAATAATGTTGATGAATTCACTCGGATCGTAAAATCTAAATCGACTAAATCTAGCCAATTAGATTCAGAAAGTATTCGTTTTTATTATGGTTTAGTTTGGTCTATTGCAGCGGGTGTAGCGCAACTTTCAGACTCTGAGTACTTTCATCAGTTAATAGCTGATCGTCGTGGCTTTTCAAAATTTCTTATTGAATCGGTTTCAATTATTGGCGAGGTAAAATAATGCAACTGTCAGAATTGCTAAAACAAATCGATGGTATATCAGACCCTCCTGTAGAATCTTGGAATCCTGAGTTTTGTGGCGATATCGATATTGAAATTAAACGTAATGGCGATTGGTACCATGAGGGAGGGCTTATTTCCCGTATTAAAATGGTTAAACTCTTTGCGTCTATTATAAAAAAAGAAAATGAAGACTATTTCTTGGTGACTCCCGTTGAAAAGGTAAAAATTCGGGTTGAATCGACGCCGTTTGTAGCGGTTAGTTTCGAAGCAGTCGAAGATTCCATTGTATTTACCAACAACTTGGATCAGCAGCTAATTCTTGATTCAACGCACCCCATTATTTTGAGCAATGAGTCTCCAGAAATAATTTGGAAACGCAATATTCCAGCCAGAATATCGACAAATTTAATGTATCAATTGCAAATGCATGCAATAGAAAATAATGGCCTTAAAGAGGACGGTCTGTATTTATACAGTGCAGGGCAGGGTTACTTATTAGAAAAGATTTCTAGTAAAGAATAAAAAAGGCTCTAAAATGAGCCTTTTCAAAAACCTTATAACCGTTACGGGCTACATGTTCGGATAACCTGGTCCTCCCGCACCTTCAGGTGTTACCCAGGTAATGTTTTGCGATGGGTCTTTAATATCACAAGTCTTACAATGTACGCAGTTTTGAGCGTTAATTTGAAACTTCTTGGTACCCGTAGCATCTTCGACTATTTCATAAACACCGGCAGGGCAGTAACGTTGCGCTGGCTCAGCATACTTAGGCAAGTTAACTGACAAGGGTATAGATGGGTCAGTTAACCGAAGGTGAACAGGCTGGTCTTCCTCATGATTCGTATTCGACAAAAAGACTGAGCTTAATTTATCAAAACTTAATACACCGTCAGGTTTCGGGTAGTTAATTTCTTTAAATTCGCTCGCTGGTTTCAAGGTTGCGTGATCGGGGGTTGGATCAGTTAATGTCCAAGGTAGCTTGCCCCTGAAAATATTGATATCGACGAATACGTAAGCGGAGCCAAGTATATTGCCCCACTTATGTTGCGCTGGGCTAAAGTTACGCTGAAGATGTAATTCTTTCATTAAAGAGCTTGTTGCAAATGCATCAGCGTATTGCTTTAAGTCTGTTCCATACTCGGCTGTATCTATTTGGCCGTATATAGTATCTGCCGCCAAAATACCGGACTTCATTGCTGTATGGGTGCCTTTAATCTTCGCGCCATTCATGGTGCCAGCATCACAACCTATTAATAGGCCGCCAGGGAAGTGCATCTTAGGTAGGCATTGAGGGCCACCTTTATTTAATGCACGTGCACCGTAAGAAATTCGTTTCGCACCGTTAAGTACTTTTGAGAAAACAGGGTGGCTCTTTAGTCGTTGAAATTCATCAAAAGGCGACAGATAAGGGTTGTCGTAACCTAAATCTGTAATAAGACCTACAACAACTTGGTTGTCTTCTAAGTGATACATAAAGCTACCACCCGCAGCACCATGTTCATCTAAAGGCCAACCGGCAGTGTGAACCACTAAACCAGGCTCATGAGCTTCATCGCTCACTTGCCACAACTCTTTAATACCCAGCCCATAATGTTGCGTATCTTTGCCTTCATCGAGCTTAAACTTCGCGATAAGCTGCTTACCTAAATGGCCTCGAGCACCTTCAGCAAAAACCGTTGTTTTAGCGTGTAGCTCCATGCCGGGCATATAAGAGTCTTTTTCAGTGCCATCTTCAGCAACACCCATGTCGCCGGTAATAATACCCTTAACTGAGCCTAGATCATCATAGAGCACTTCTGCAGCCGCAAAGCCGGGGAATATTTCAACACCCATGCCTTCGGCTTGCTCAGCTAACCAACGGCATAAATTACCTAGGCTGATTATATAGTTACCGTCGTTGTGCATTGTGCTTGGTGCAAACAGTCCTGGAACTTTAATAGTGCTGCTACTAGAGCGAAGAACGTGGATTTCATCACGGGTCACCTTGGTGTTTAATGGCGCACCCATTTCAGACCAGTTTGGAAAGAGATCAGAAAGTACTTCTGGTTCAAATACTGCACCCGACAAAATATGCGCGCCCACTTCTGAACCTTTTTCAACAACACAGACCGAAATTTCTTTTGACTCTTTCTGAGCGTTTTGCATCAGTCGAATAGCTGTAGACAGGCCAGCAGGGCCCGCACCAACAACTACTACATCAAATTCCATAGATTCGCGTTCCATAGAGACCCCTTAAAAATAACGTTACGGCTCAACTTAGCCTGAAATTGTTGTTTTGCGTTAAATATCCGCTAGATATCTAACATTTTGACTGCAGTTTACCCGTAATATACAAAAAATTAAAACAACTGTTTGAATTTTATCAATAAACCAGCTTAAATAGACTTAACTATGTATGTGTTTATGGTCATTTAGTTAACAATAATGATTTTAAACGCCGTATATTATGTGCGTAGGCATAAAATGCCCGTTTAAATCGATGAAAATTAAATTGAGGACGCTATGAAAATTCTGGTTCCTGTAAAACGCGTTGTAGATTACAACGTAAAAGTACGCGTCAAGCCCGACAACTCTGGGGTTGACCTTGCTAACGTGAAAATGGACATTAACCCATTTTGTGATATTGCTGTAGAAGAGGCTGTACGGTTAAAAGAAGCTGGTATAGCTGAAGAAATTATTGTTGTGTCAATCGGTGAAGCAAAAGCTGAAGAACAGATTCGACGTGCGATGGCTATTGGTGCTGATCGAGGTATTTTAATTACCACCGAAGTAGCCCCTAGTTCATTAAGTGTAGCAAAGTTACTTAACGCTATTGTTGAGCAAGAGCAGCCAGGTCTAGTTATTTTAGGTAAGCAGGCGATTGATACAGACAACAATCAGACCGGACAAATGCTAGCTGCATTAAGTAACCTACCGCAGGGAACATTCGCAAATAAAGTTGCGGTTGAAGGTGATACGGTCAATGTTACACGTGAGATTGACGGTGGTTTACAAACCGTTGGTTTAAAGCTTCCTGCAATAGTGACAACTGATTTACGTTTGAATGAACCTCGTTACGTAAAACTACCAGATATCATGAAGGCAAAGCGCAAGCCGCTAGAAAAGAAGACTCCAGCAGACTTCGGTATCGAGCTTAAGAACACCGTCACTACACTTAAGGTTGAAGCGCCAGCACAGCGTGAAGCAGGCATTAAAGTAGCCTCTATTGCCGAACTTGTTGATAAATTGAAAAATGAAGCAAAGGTGTTGTCATGAGTATTCTTATCATTGCCGAACATAACAACGTAGATCTTTCTGCTGTTACCAAGAACGTTGTAACCGCGGGTGTTACCATAGGTGGCGATATTCACTTATTAGTTGCGGGCAGTAATATAGCCCCTGTTGCTGAAGCTGCGGCTAAGTTATCAGGTGTTAGCAAGGTATTAACTGCCGATGCAGATCACTATGCGCACCAATTAGCTGAGCCAATGGGTGATTTAGTCAGCGCATTAGCCGCTAACTACAGTCATGTTCTGGCTGCCGCAACAACGACAGGTAAGAACTTTTTGCCGCGTGTTGCAGCAAAGCTAGATGTAGAGCAAATTTCTGAAATAATTTCAGTTGAAAGTGCAGATACGTTCCGTCGTCCTATCTATGCCGGTAACGCAATTGCGACTGTTCAGTCTTCTGATTCAGTTAAGGTTATTACCGTGCGTGGAACAGCATTTGATGCCTGCGGTTTAGAAGGTAGTGCGGCTATTGAAGCAGTTGAAAACGCTGCCGATGCTGGTCTAAGCCAATTTGTAAGCGAAGAACTTGCGGTATCTGACCGTCCTGAGCTAACAGCAGCGGGTGTTGTTATATCGGGTGGCCGAGGTATGCAAAACGGTGAAAACTTTGACATGCTTTATAAGATTGCGGACAAACTAGGCGCAGCCGTCGGTGCATCTCGAGCAGCGGTTGATGCTGGCTTCGTCCCTAACGATATGCAAGTAGGTCAAACTGGTAAAATCGTTGCTCCAGATCTTTATATCGCCGTTGGTATTTCAGGGCAAATTCAACATCTTGCTGGTATGAAAGACAGTAAAGTCATTGTTGCAATCAACAAAGATGAAGAAGCACCTATTTTCCAAGTGGCCGATTATGGTTTAGTTGCCGATTTATTCGACGCTTTACCTGAATTGGAAAAGGCTATTTAAGGTCCAAAACAACTTTAAATACAAGGGCCAGCGAATGCTGGCCTTTTTTATGGCTGTGGAATGGCTGAAAGGGTAACAAATGTTTACGTTAGTCGCTTAAAGCAAGGCTATAGGTATTGGGATATGGGCGATTCCAGCGTATAGTTGCAATTTTGTAAATAACGAACTAATCATGAGCTTATTCTTTCAGCCAAAGCATAAAGCCCAGAAAGATAGGGCAACTCTCAAGAAGATAGACCAAACCTTAAGTCGACAAGGTTTACCTAGCGCGCTACTGCATTTTGGCCTTTTTATTGTTCTTGAAGCTTACATTCGCGATAATGTATCACCCATTCCAGATACCGTTTATTTCTTTGGCTTTGCTTTGATCATTATGGCTGCTTGGCGATTTGTGATGATAGCGCAATTTGAAAACTGGTATTCACGCGGACCTACAAAATGGCGTGAGCGATTTATTTTATCAGGCATCCTTCATGCGGGTATTTGGTCAAGCTACTTAGGCTATCGGCTTTTTACAGCGACAGATCACCCAATTTTATTGCTAGGTATCCTTTATACCTCTGCGATAGCAGCGGGAGGGACCTTTGTTTATTCTCTATATGGCAATACCGTCCGCGTTTACTTGGCGATTCTGTTTTTGCCAGTAGCCGTCTACTATCTTGGTTTTCAAAACGACTCTCATGGCTATGTCATAGGCGTGTCTATTATTGGTTTATATGCTTATTTAGTCATGACTGCCTCTCGACTATCAGAATTGGTCTGGAGTTTTTTAAAGATAAACACTGAATTTAAACTTCGATTGACTGCCTTAGAGCAAGCAAGAGAAGCAACAACCGTTGAAAAATCATCCAATCGACGATTCGTACAGCAAATATTACTCCGATTAAAAACACCATTAAGCGGTCTGTTGGGCGTTCTGGGAATGCTAAGTTCAGAAGAACAAGACCAAGAAAATAGCAGTATGTTGACAATAGCAAGACGATCAGGCTTTTCTA
Source organism: Reinekea sp. (assembly GCF_046710285.1). Taxonomy (GTDB): domain Bacteria; phylum Pseudomonadota; class Gammaproteobacteria; order Pseudomonadales; family Natronospirillaceae; genus Reinekea. The sequence goes on along the minus strand of NZ_JBKEGY010000031.1, from coordinate 17,858 downwards.
TCTTAGATTTAATGAGTGATTTAGAAGCATTTATTGAGCAGCGTGATCAAACTCGAGTACCAAAAGCCATTGTTTTTAATTTACGAAAAACCCTAGAGCATACGTTAGCAGATATGGGACCAAAGGCGCATGAGCATGGTAGAGAGTTGTCCTACCTGTACCACCCCGAGGTTCCTGAACGCATTGAATCGGATCCTACTTGGTTATCAAATGCCTTTCGTCGTATGTTAGATTTTGCCTTAGATTCGGCAGAGCAGGGTGAGATTACCGTAAAAATTGGCATAGACACTGAAAAAGATAACGATTTATTAGTATTGTCTTTTTATTTTATGAATAACGAAATGGAAAAGTCAGACCTTAGTGCCGCAGTCGATCGGCAAATGGCGATCCTTCCTGAAGATGAAGATATTTCAGATCAATTAACGCTGATGGTCTCGACAGCTCAGTTTAAAGCAATGGGCGCTAAAATATATATTAGAGCTAAAGGAGACTTAAAAACTATTGAAGTCCAACTGCCTATAAAAGCAACCACGCAACAGGCCAGTTCCTTTAAGCCATCGAAACATATGTCTGGCCGTTCTATTATATTAGTAGATCTTAGCCCACTTTCAGAAAGGGCACTTAATGCTGAGTTTCTAAGTTGGAACATGGAGGTCCAAAAGCTGACATTAGAACAACTATTAGAACAAGCTAAGCAACTCAAGGTGGATTTTGTACTGGTCAACCTATCGGTCGAAGACCAAAAAGCCTTGTCGCAAATTCAGCAGCTAAATGATTTGTCCAGTCAGCTAAGCGAAAACACACATTTAATAATTTACGCCTCAGAATTGCAGCGAAATATCGTTAATAACTTATCAGTTAAGTCTGTTTTTATAGAAAAACCGGCTCCACGTGATCAGTTATTGCATGCATTGAGAAATGCAATCGAAGTGTTTGATGAAACTACTGAGAACAAATACATCTGCGAAAAACAGGTCAAGGTGTTGATAGCGGAAGATAATCTACTTAATCAACGCGTTTTGATCGCCATGTTGGAGCAAATGGGCGCTGAAGTAGAGGCAGTAGTCAATGGCCACGAAGCTATCGCACGATTTACTGAGAATGAATACGCCATTGTTTTAATGGATTGCTATATGCCAAGGCTAGATGGTTTATTAGCGACAAAAGAAATTAGGCAAATTGAAACTAAAATGGGAACACATATCCCAATTATAGCGATGACGTCTGAGCAATCTGCTGAACAAGAGCGTGAATATCTCGCCGCAGGCATGGATGATTTCTTATCTAAGCCACTGCAATATGAAGAGTTAGTCAGTGTCATGCAACGTTGGACCAGTGAAAAAGATGTAAAGGACGCGTGAAACTTATGGAGAATCAATACCTTAGAGTATATCTTTAAATTCGTTTCAGTCGGCTAATAATGATTATAAGGACTTATACGCTTGGAAAGACAATTGCCATTTTCTTTTGCTAAACGGCACGGGGTTATTATTGACTATCGTTCTGCCGATGGTGCGCGGTTACTCTATACTGAACACGCAAATCTCATTGCTATGCAAGAAGCCCAGCGAATTGCGCAGTCCTTGTTGCTCCTAGAGCAGGTCAACGATGACGTATTTTCAGAGGCACTTAATCAGGCCTATCAAACTGATTCCGATGAAACTATGCAGATGGTTGAAGGGCTTGGCGAATCAATGGACTTAAGCTCGTTAGCCGACTCTCTACCTGAAACCGAAGATTTGATGGATCAGGTCGACGATGCGCCCATAATTAGGCTCATTAACGCAATTTTAACCGAAGCTGTGCGTGAAAACGCTTCTGATATTCATGTGGAAACCTTTGAAACACGTTTATCTATTCGCTTTCGGGTCGATGGTGTCTTACGTGAAGTGGTGCAGCCCAAACGAGCATTAGCCTCTTTATTGGTGTCACGTATTAAAGTTATGGCACGGCTAGATATTGCAGAAAAGCGGCTCCCACAAGATGGTCGTATTTCATTGCGAGTTGCCGGTCGTGAAGTAGACTTGCGTGTCTCAACAATTCCTTCTAGCCATGGTGAACGAGTAGTTTTGCGATTACTAGATAAGCAAGCCGGTCGCTTAGATTTAACTCACTTAGGGTTAGCGGATCGTGATTTAGTGGTTATGCAAGAGCTTATCACTCGACCACATGGCATTATTTTGGTCACCGGGCCTACTGGCTCTGGTAAAACCACTTCTTTGTACGCCGCGCTGCAGTCACTTAATAGCCAAGTTCGAAATATCATGACGGTTGAAGATCCAATCGAGTATGGCTTGCCCGGAATTGGTCAAACGCAGGTAAATACAAAAGTAGATATGACCTTTGCTAGAGGGCTACGCGCCATTCTTCGTCAAGACCCCGATGTGGTCATGATTGGTGAAATACGTGATTTAGAAACCGCAGAAATTGCAGTACAAGCGAGTTTAACAGGCCATTTAGTCTTGAGTACCTTGCATACAAACTCAGCTGTTGGTGCTGTAACTCGTTTACAAGATATGGGTATTGAACCATTTTTATTGTCGTCCAGCGTCATTGGTCTGGTTTCGCAACGCCTAGTGAGAACTTTGTGCAATGAATGTAAAACACAGTATCAACCCGATGAAAAAGAACGCGAATTTTTAGGTGTCAGTCCAACTGACAATATTCAAATCTACCAAGCTAAGGGTTGTAATGCCTGTAAGAGCAGCGGATATAAAGGTCGCTTGGGCTTATATGAGCTAGTCAAAGTAGATGATGGAATGCGCCAACTAATACATGAAAATGCAGGCGATCTTGAGCTTGAAAAACATGCACGCAATGTCACGCCTTCATTAATGGATGATGGCAAAGACAAGGTACTGGCAGGCCTTACCACCATTGAAGAAATTCTACGAGTAAACAGGAGCTATTAGTTTGGCAGCTTATTCCTATGTTGCACTCGATGAGCACGGTAAAAAGAAGAAGGGTGCTTTAGAAGCCGACAGTGCACGCCAGGTTCGACAACAGCTTCGTGATAAAGACTGGTATGTAGAGTCAGTAGAACTATCAACCAAAGCACGCAAGCAAAGCAATGGCCTGTATATACTTTTGGGGCCAAAATTGTCGGTTGCAGATTTGTCGCTTGTCACGCGTCAATTATCGACCTTAGTCGGTTCAGGTATGCCGTTAGAAGAGTGCTTACGCGCGGCGGCAGAGCAATCGGAAAAAGTAAAGGTCCGCAATATCATGCTCAGTGTTCGTTCAAAGGTTTTAGAAGGTTACAGTTTAGCTAAAGCTTTAGAAGAGTATCCTAGAGCGTTCCCGATTTTATATAGAGCAACCGTAAGTGCAGGTGAGCACAGCGGCCATCTTGATGATGTAATGGATCGGTTAGCCGACTACATGGAAGAGCAACAAGCTATTAACGCCCAAGTTCTAAATGCGAGCATTTACCCCGCAATTCTGAGTATTATTGCAATTGGCATTGTTATTTTGCTCCTTAATACCGTTGTACCTGAGATAGTGGGTGTGTTTGTGAATTCAGGTGCTGAATTGCCAGGGCCCACAAGAGCCTTACTTAAAATTAGTGAGGCTATACAAGCACACTGGGGTAAAGGGTTGATATTTACTCTGTTTGTTATCATCAGTTTAATTATTTTTAATAAAAATCCCTCAAGACGCATTCGTACACATCGGCTGTATTTAAAGTTGCCGTTGGTTGCTCGTATCTCAAAAGGATTTAATACCTCGCGATTTGTCGGTACGATAGCCATGCTTTCTAGCAGCGGAGTGCCGTTAGTTGAGGCCATGAGAATAGCTACTCAGGTAGTGACAAATTTGGAAATTCAAAAACGAGTTGCAACAGCAGCTATCAAAGTCAGTGAAGGTGGGTCCTTGTATAAAGCCTTAAAGGAAGCAGGCTACTTTCGACCCATGATGCTACACATGATAGGTAGCGGAGAAGCCAGTGGTGAATTAGATACCATGCTTCAAAAAACCGCTGACGCGGAAACAAAATCAATACAAATTTTAATTTCCAGTATTTTAAGTTTGTTTGAGCCGTTGATGATTTTAGTCATGGGTGTGATTGTCTTAATTATCGTATTGGCCATTGTGTTGCCTATGTTAACAATGAATACATTAGCCGGTTAATTACCATCAGAATATGTTTGGAGTAAGTTAGATGAGAAAGCAAACGGGTTTTACACTTATAGAGTTAATGGTTGTGCTTGTTATTTTAGGCGTCATTATTGGATTGGTAGCGCCAAATGTATTGGGGCGTGGTGATGAAGCCAAAATTGATGCTGCTGCAATTGATATGAAAACAATTGAAAATGCCCTAGAAATGTACCGTTTACACAATTCTCATTACCCATCAACCAATCAAGGGTTAGAAGCTTTAGTAAGCAAGCCCTCTGGAGTCCCTGATCCGAAAAACTGGCGCGGCCCTTACTTAAAAGACAAGCCGACAGATCCCTGGGGAACGGAATATGGTTATATAAATGACAGCGCCGTACCAGAAATCATATCTTATGGTGCTGATTTTGTTGAAGGTGGTGATGGCGTTAATGCCGATATTTCCTCTGCAGCGCAGTAGCTATGAAAGTGATGACCTGCCGTAACTCCAAAGGTTTTACACTCATTGAAGTGTTGGTCGTCATTCTTATAATGGGTGTTGTCTTGAGCATGATCTCATTAGCCACTACCACTAAAGATCCGCTTGAAGAAACACTTAAAAAATCTTACGCATTCCAGTATTGGTTTGACAAAGTCATCGACAACGCCCTGTTGTCGGGCGAGGATGTTGGTTTATACTTTACTGAAACAAGCGTTTTAACTTTGTCATGGCGGGAAGGCGACTTAGAAGAAGCTGAACCTGATATTGTTTGGAACGCTCATGAAAGCTTAGGCACTTTCACTTTCCCTGATTCGTTAAACTTAGAGCTATTCTTAGATATTGAACTAAGCGATTGGGTAGACCTTGAGGTAACTCCGCCTGATGAAGATGAGTTTTTAGTTCCTCATATTGTCGTTACGCCATCGGAAGAATATTTCCCAACTTTTCTAATTAATTTTTATGATCAAAATTATAGCGATGAACAGGTAATTGTTTTAGCAGACGGGTTCAATCGTGCGAGGGTGACTCGTGAACAAAAGTAATGCTGGTTTTACACTTGTCGAAGTGATGGTTGCGTTAGTTGTTTTTGCTGTTATGGCCTCTGCTATTTCTATTGCGAACACCCAAACCATAGCAAGTTCTCGACAAATAGAAGAGCAGCAAAGTGCACGATGGTTAACGCAGAATGCGCTAACTGAACTGAGATTGTCTGGAGCACTACCTAAACCTGGAATCAGTAAAGATACGATTGAATTTAACAATAATGACTGGTCCATCGAAGTAGAGTCATTCAATGTAGAAGTAGACATTATTGGTCCTTCATTACGCCGCGTAGAGGTTAGGGCGATTTTAATGACAGAAAATGCTGTTATAGATAGGCTACACGCTGTCATCGGTGAAGTGCAGGCTCAGGTGCAGCAATGACCCATCAAAAAGGCTTAACACTTATTGAGTTGCTAATTGCAATGGCTATCTCTGCAATCATTGCTGTTGTGTCTTTTCGGCTATTTAGTATCAGTGTCGATACTAAGAAAAATGTTGAGGCACAAAGTAACTTGTTTACCGAGCTAGCGCGTACCATGAGAGTCATTGAAAGAGACTTTTCGCAGCTCGCTCCCTACCGAAAAGTTAGAACACCTTATGGTGAATACAATGAGTTCCTGACTCTAGATTTTGAAGGTTTGCAGCTAACTCGTAATGGATGGGCTGTTAGTCCGTATCAAACTTATCAACGTTCGACCTTGCAGCGAGTTCAATATCGATTAGCACCTCGTGGCAGTGAGCTTTGTGCTTATAGTTCAACAAATGAGACCCTGAACACCCCATGCTTAGTACGAAGCTTTACCGTTCAGCTTGATGACGACGGCAGCTTACAATGGCGGCACCAAATATTAAGCGAACATATAAGTTCACTTGAATGGTTATTTTTAGTCGTTGATGAAACCACCGGCGAAGGCCAGTTAGTGTCTGAGTTGCCAGAGAATTATGATCCGGCGATTTCGGTACCACTGCAAGTAAAGGCTGTCGAGATAAATATAGAATTAGATGACGGCCGAGAATTTAAGCGGCTGATATCTACTCCCATGCAAATTGGCACACAACAGTCAGAGGCGCCTAATGGTTAAACAAAAAGGCATAGCCTTGCTGCAAGTACTTTTGATATTTGCATTGCTGAGCATTGTCGCTGTTAATTTACAGTTAAATCAGAGGTTAAATATTGAACGAGCTTTACAATCTTTGTTCTATTCACAGGCAACCGTGATGCTCGACAGCGCAGAAACTATTGCAAAGGTGGTGTTGATTCTTGATGAGCAAAATTCACAAACAGATCACCTCTATGAACGTTGGAATGTGACTGAAGGCATATTCCCATTAACCGAACCCAAAGCTTTACTCGAAACTGAGTTAAATGATCTTCAAGGCCGATTTAATGTCAATTGGCTTTCAATGGATTGTAAATTTAGAGAGTCCGCTTTAGTCGGGCTTAAGCAACTATTAACGTTAATAGGTTCAGACCCTGAGATTGCCGACGAGCTTTATATGTGGTTCGATCAAGACAGCGGAGCAGAGTATTTGTATTTAGACAAGCTGCCAACCTATTCTCCATCGTTTCAGCCAATAGCAGACATATCTGAGTTAAATCTACTCAACGCAATTGAGCCAGATACTTATAAAGAGATTGCGCCTTACTTAAGTGCACTGCCTGCAAATAGCGCATTAAATATTAATACGGCACCGGTTGAAATATTACAGATCGTGGCGCCTTTTATTGACCTGGAAACCGCGAATAAAATGGTGACGGATAGGGGCGAAGATGGCTTCAAAAATATCGAGGATTTCAAAAAATACCCAGTCTTTACGATAAATCAGGATAAATCGGTCAATATTCCCGAGCTAACCGTTTCATCGCAATGGTTCGAACTTTATACTTCTGTCACTATAGAAGATAAAGCCCTAACTCAAGCCAGTTTGCTCTCTCGGTTAAATCAAGAAGTTATAATCGTAATGCGAAACAGGTCAGCCGTTAGCGCAAATAGAATACCGGGTGATCCGATTAAAGGCCAAAAAATTGAAAACGACGAAGATATTATAGAATGATGGATTCAATATGAGCATTCAACTGAGTATTTATTGGCAGCAAGCGCATGATTTAAGCTGGTACTGGGCTGATGATGATAAACAGTTCCATGGTGCGCTGGAAGAGCTGCAAGATCAAGTTCAGCAACGTAATTTAGCCAATGTCGCTACTCGTCTGTTTTTACCAACTCGATGGTTTACAACGTTCCCGCTAAAAATACCAAAAGGCAATAAACGCGTTTCGTCACAAATGATCGGTTTCGCAGCCGAAGAGTTTCTTGCCCAAGATATCGAAGATATGCATCTAGTCATGATAGGTAAACCGCATGACGGTACCGTTATGGTGACTGCTACCGCCAAAGACCCCTTTTTTACAGTGGTACAAACACTCAAAGCTCGTCAGTTGACTGTTTTTGAAGCCTACGATGCAGGGCAATTTGTGCTGCCGAATCAAGGCACTCATGATGTTGAATTAAGAGTTGATAACGGCAAGGTCACGTTACGCTCAGGCCTTATTTCTATGGAGGCGCACCACCAAGGCTTCCCCCAGTGGTTTGAACATTGGCTAAGCCAATCGACACTAGAAGAAACCATTTCTATTATTATTTATAGTGCCGACACCGATGGTCCAGCGCGCCATTTAGTCACTTCGTTAGAATCAAATGGTCATCAAGTGCAATGGGTAGTACAGGAACCAAGCGATCTAGCCACTTGGCACGAGGCTGCATCAAGTAACAAAACACTCGGTAATCTTATTACCGCAGGTTTACGGCCAAATAAAGGCAATAACCGAATTCAATATTGGTTGCCCGTTTCAATAGCAGCACTGTTTGTTTTAGTTATATGGGCAGTAACGTCTAGTTTGACCAGTATGAAGGTAAACGAACGGGCTAATCAGACATGGGCAGCCAGTGAAACGGTTTTTAAACAAGTTTTTGGCAGCAACAAACGTATTCAACGTCCATTAATGGTCCGGGAGATGAGGGGGCTAGCGGCTTCACTCAGCACCCAGCAAGGACAGGCTGAGAGTGCCAATGCCCTAACGCTATTAAATGATCTGCGCAGTGCGGAAGAAACACTATTGCTTGAAGACTTTAGGTTCAATCAGAGTCGAAATGAAACTAACTTTACTATTGCAAGTGAAAGTAACCCTGACGCTTTCAATCATTTCGAAATTCTAAAAACCACGCTAATCGGCAAAGGTTATCAAGTTGAGTACTCAGCCAGTCAAGACCGGGACGCCGTCAGAGCCAAGTTTAAAAGTGTGAAAGGGGGCTAAATTATGTTCGAAGCGATCACATCAAAATTTAACGACCAATGGATGCAATTGAGCGACCGAGATAAAAAGGCAGCTGTTTTATTGGCTGCTAGCCTAAGCCTCTCCATCGTTATTTTTTTAGTCATCTTACCGATTAAAAAATATCAGAATGACGCACAGGACGCATTAAGCAGAGCTGAAGCCACCTTTAACGAACTTGTTGCAATAGCACCACAAGCATTGGCGAACAATCAATCGGGACCGGCATTTTCAACAAGCTCACTAAATTCGGAAATTCGCCGTCAAGCAGTTCGTAACGGTCTGACCATTCAGCGTTTTGAGCCTGATGGCAATAACCTTAAGGTTTGGTTAGAAGAGGCGAGGTATCCATCTGTTGTTAAGTGGCTTGCTGGCCTTGAGTCTATGGGCATTAGCCATGCTGAGTTAAGCTTAGAAAGTAGAAATAAACCAGGTTTTGTGACGGTTCGAGCGACATTTAGCTTACCAAATAGCTAAAGCAAAGCCCTTGTATTCGTTTTAAACTGACATTACTCTAAATGGATACATAATAAAAAAAGTAGGAACCAAAAAATGCCTCAAATCGACCTTGATGAAGTAAAGGTTGTTCGTTTAGATGATCGATATTCTCGCCAAGCACGCTCATTACTCTTTCATTCATATAAAGATGAGCCGACTTTCAAGTATTTACTCGATGCACATAGGCCAGGTTACAAGCAGCGCATCAGAGCGACCATCCGTGAGCTAATTAAACTTCATTTCAGCCGAGATGAATTTGTTTTAGGTGTAGTACATGAAAAAGAAGAACGCTTAATCGGTATTGCTTTCTTTAGTGATCTAGAGTTGAAAATGGATATTTCAAGCCAGGTCTTGTGGCGTTTTAAAATGATATTAACCGCTGGTTTTGAGGGTACACGACGTTTCGTTGAGTACATTAATGATGTTCAGGACAGCTTACCGGCTAAAAACCATAGAATGGTCAGCCTAATTGGTATACATCCAGACTTCCAAAAGCAGGGCTTAGGTAAGAAGCTTTTGGACAGTATTCATGAGATGACAGATAAAGATAACAACTCGATAGGTCTCTTTTTAGATACTGGTAATAATAAGTATCTAAATTTTTACCAAGGACTCGGCTATGAAGTCTTTACAGAATTACCTTTAGGTCCGCAAAAAGAATATATTTTATACCGGCCAAACCCCAATTATTCTGAGAACCCCGCTTAGCTGCGAGGGCTACAATTCAATATAAAAAGCTTAAAAGGTCGATATTCGGCCTTTTTTTAATATCACGTGACGGAGCAGATTTTATGGAGTTTGATTTTGATCTTTTAGTAATAGGCGCTGGTTCCGGTGGCGTTAGAGCAGCTCGAATGTCGGCCTCTATGGGTGCCCGTGTAGCAGTTGTCGAATCTCGCTATTTAGGCGGAACCTGTGTCAACGTCGGCTGTGTCCCGAAAAAATTATTCGTATATGCTTCAGAATACCAGGAGCATTTTAAAGATTCTGCAGGTTATGGCTACACGGTAGACAGCAAACCCCAATTTGATTGGGTAAAGCTACGAGATAACAAGACCACAGAGATCGAACGATTAAATGGCGTTTACCAGCGCATGCTAGAAAGTGCAGGTGTTCAGATCATTGATGGTCATGCAGAATTTGAGACGGCTCATCAGGTCAAAATAGGCGATAAGAGCTATACCGCTAAAAACATATTGATTGCATCAGGGAGCTGGCCATTTAAACCTTCAGTACCTGGCTCTGAACATGTCATGACGTCAAACGAATTTTTCTACATGGATAAGTTTCCAAAACATGCCATAGTCATTGGTGGTGGCTACATTGCGGTAGAATTTGCTGGAATACTTAATGGCCTAGGATGTGAAACACATCAAGTTTATCGTGGCGAGCCAGTGTTGCGTGGGTTCGATCAGCAAGTTCGAGACTTCGTATCAGAAGAGCTAGCATCATCTGGGATAAACCTACATTACAACAGCACGATAGATGCCATAGAAAAGCTCGATAATGGTCAACTTAAAGCGACCTATAACGATGGAACCACTGTTGTTACCGATGCCATCATTTGCGCGCTAGGCCGGAAGCCACTTGTTGACCCAATGAAAATTGAAAACGCCGGATTAACTAAGGGCCATCATGGTGAAATTTCAGTAAACGAACATTATCAGACATCTGTCTCACATATTTTTGCCGTAGGCGATGTAATTGGTCGAGTACAGCTAACACCGGTAGCACTTGCCGAAGGAATGTATGTTGCACATCACTTGTTTTCCGATAAAGCGCCACGCAAAGTTGGTTATGACCTGATCCCAACAGCTGTATTTTGCCAGCCTAACTTGGGAACTGTCGGTATTACGGAAGAGCAGGCTGCGGTTAAATTCAATAAGGTGGCTGTATTTGATAGTGCCTTTAGACCGATGAAAAACACCTTATCCGGTAACCCTCAGCGTATGCTAATGAAGTTGTTGGTAGATACTGAGACAGATAAAGTTATTGGTTGCCACATGGCGGGGCATGATGCAGGTGAAATCATTCAGGGGATTGGTGTTGCATTGCAAGCAGGTGCGACAAAAAATGACTTTGACAATACGATCGGTATACACCCTACAGCTGCAGAAGAGTTTGTAACGATGCGCGAACCATCGAGATTTGTTGGCTTAGCAGTTAGTTAAGAACACTTTGTTTGTATTAGCCATATAGCTAATTTATAACCTTTTAATTCGGCCTAACATTAGAATTTTAGTGCCGAATTACTGGTCTATAACCCATTGATTTAAATTAATGAGAGTCATTGGGTTATCTAAATATGCGCCACGTTCTATAAATACGCTGTTCCCCAAAACCGTTACATCAGGGACGATAGTGTGCCCACTAAAGACCCAATCAATATCTTTAATTGCCTGGCTATTCTTCGACTTAACTCGATTTCGCCCCCAAAGCCAATCAGCTTGAACCTGCTCTGAGGCCGTTTTCCGAGTGAGCCATGACTCTTCATTGTATTCTGCATGACAAATACCTATTAGGTGGCCTTGCACTGGTATTGTAATGGTCAGAGGTAAATACTTTAGTGTCGTTGCAAAACTAGCAACTTCAGTATCATCGCGCTCCAGCACCCAGCTACCGCCATTAAGAAGCCAGCGACTCCATAGCGCATCCGTTTGATGCTCTATTGCTTCGATGAGTAGTTGCTCATGGTTGCCCATCACACACCAAAACCATGGCTCTTCGAGTAAGTCTAGGCATTCAATGCTATCAGGCCCGCGATCAATTAAGTCTCCAACAGATATTAGGCGGTCTTTCTTAGGATTGAATGAAACATCGGCTAGGGCTTTATCTAATTGCTCACGATAGCCGTGTAGGTCAGAAACAACAAAGTCTCTTCCGGTGATGTTTTCATCAAGAAATATATGAAGTTGTGCTGTCTTTTTCATTGTCGAACTCTGCATTGGCTAATATCATCATGCTTATTAGTGAATAGCAACAGTGACCTTAGTCACTGTGCGATGGATCACAAATCAAGATACACTGTTTTCGTGTGTCACTAGCCGAATAGAAAGGACATCTAACTTTGTATCAAAACTCTATAGCTCAAAACCTTGAAGGCATCATTGGATACTTAGCCTGGGCTATGGTGTGCTACCTAACATTAAATGGACAGCCAACAAACACCCCAACAGGGCAGATATTACTGTTCATTTTAGTGATGGGCTTATTATTGTTTATTGTAGGTTTCTATTTCGCAACACGCCCTCAAAAAGCTCGAAAATCCGATAAATTGATTCGTTTTTTCGCTATCTTGACTCAATTTGCGGCAATTCTTCTTATTCGTAGTTTAAACGAATCAGGAGTCGTGGTTATTCTTAGCGTTGCATTAGCTGCCTTATTGCCACTGTATTTTAATCACCTAGCCGCATTGTTAGGGGTTTTGATGCTTATTTTGGTCGATTTTATCTTCAACCAATGGCTTTGGCATATTCCAGATGCATTCATTTGGACATTATTAGCGGGCGCTTTTCACCTATTTGCATTTCGTATGACTCAGCGCGTTATTCAAGAGCAAGAAGCAAGAGACGAAATTACAACCTTAAATCGTGAACTTATTGCGACTCAAGCGCTTTTAGAGGAGTCAACCAAACAAAGCGAACGCTTGCGTATATCAAGAGACTTACACGATGGTATTGGACACCATCTCACGGCATTAATTCTGAAACTACAGTACTTAACTTACACCACAACAGGCGAAGCCAAGACTGAAATAACCGAAGCGCATGGGCTTGCAAAAGAACTTCTGCAAGATGTTCGAAACACTGTTAATCAAATGCGAGAAAAATCAACAATAAGTTTTTTTGATGCCTTAGATGCACTAATTGCTCAAGTACCGAATATTGACATAGAGCTGGATATTGATACGTCGATTAAAATTACCGAAGTTGCCGTCACCGAAGCCTTATTCCGCAGTATTCAAGAAGGTATAACGAATTCATTAAAGCACTCAAGCGCCAGTCTAATTAAAATATCCTTAAAATATGAAAACACGAATTTATTACTTAAGATTGATGACAATGGTGCCCCTAAGCCCAGCTTAGCTGAAGGCAATGGTCTACTGGGTATGAAAGAACGAGTTCATAATGTTCAAGGTGTGGTGACCATAGACACCTCAAATGGATTTTCAATAACAATACATATCCCTTATAAGGAAGAAATATGATGGATACCGATAAACCAACGATCAATGTCATGTTAGTTGATGACCAAAACCTTGTTAGAGAAGGCATTAAGTCTTTATTAACCCTTGCAGGTCATATCAATATAGTCGGCGAAGCCGCTGACGGGCAAGAAGCTATTGATATGGTCGATGAGTATTCGCCAGATGTCATATTAATGGACATACGGATGCCCAAGCTTGATGGTATTTCAGCACTAAAAGCCCTGAAAGACCTAGGTAATGAGACGCCCGTGATTATCTTAACCACTTTTGATGACCATGAACTGGTTTTAAACGGTATTCGAGCGGGTGCTCGTGGTTTTTTACTAAAAGATGTATCGCTGGAGAGTTTAGTTGACGCTATAGATGCCGTCAGCCGCGGTGAGACACTTATCCAACCCGCCGTGACAGAGCGAGTCATTAAGGGCTTTACCGAGTTGCAAAAAAATGGCGAAAGTAAAGTTGAGAGAGATCCAATTCAAGACCCACTCACTTTACGCGAAATTGAAATTCTTAGATTGATGGCCGGCGGCTATTCAAACAAAGAAATCTCTCGAGCGATATTTAAATCCGAAGGTACAATTAAAAACCATGTATCGAATATATTGGCTAAACTAGGGGTTCGTGATCGCACTAGAGCTGTTTTAAAGGCCCTAGAATTAGGTGTAATCTAAATTGCCAAACTAACGTTAATAATAGTTTATTAGCAATAAAGCTCGCATATCATTCTCTTATGCAGTTTAATATCAATATATAAATGACTACCGTGTAGATATATGGCGAGACCAAAGTACAAAATTAATCGAAAGGATTGGCTAGACTGCCTAGATTGGTTGTCTTACCAGCTAACTCTACCCAAGTGGTTAGAACAGCCAAAGCATTCTATCCATGATATGGGTATTCCTGCGCTAATGGACTGTGTTAATCAATGGCGTGATGTGGCGGTTCCTTCAGATGAGCTTTGTACAGCTGCACAAAAAATCTTAGACAATGCACTTGAATCTGAAGATTGGGCTCGCTTACGGAAAGCACTTTCAGCTAAAAAAAGAAGGCGCAAAGAAAAACGCTATGACACTTCACCTATAAACATCACTCTAACGCCTGAAGCACATAAGGTACTGATTGAATTCAAAGAATTAATTGGGGAAGACACCATTAGTTCTGCAATAATTGAAGGGCTCAGAGAGTCTATAAGCAAGTTATCGGCTAATAATGCAGTTGAACGAACTAAACAAATACAGCAAACCCTCAAAACCTATAGGGCCTCAGAGCTTGTTCAGCTCGTTGGTAATTATCTGAACCGCTCAGATGAGCGCAAGAGCTTAGCGAATTCCTGTAAAATTGCTTTTCAACTGTTTCAAAAACGGCCAGATAAAACAAGTTTTAACATGATTCTTGACCGCTTTGTCGAAGATATTGTTTGGAACGAAACACATTTGAAAATAGATTTAGCTGAAATGAACTTAACAGAGCTTGAATTAAAGATAATTGAACTCTCGAACCTATAAAAGCACCAACTCATGCTAAATGCCTGTTAGAATCCTGCTTTATCATCTCGGTGAACATTTTTTTAAGGTAGCTATGACTAACAACGATGTATTACGAAAAATTCGCTATATCTATGATTTAAAAGACGATGCGATGATTAAGATATTCGCGTTAGGCGATTTAGAAGTCAGCCGAAGCGAAATAAGTGATTGGCTCAAAGCCGACACAGAAGAGGCTTACAAAGCCTGCCGTGATGTAACCTTAGCGCATTTCTTGAACGGTTTTATAATCAAACACCGTGGTAAAAAAGAGGGGGCTGCACCCGCGGTCGAGACTAAGCTTAATAACAATATAGTGCTTCGTAAGCTCAAAATTGCCTTAAACCTCCAAGCTGAAGACATGCTAGATTTACTTCAGTTAGCTGATTTTAGACTCAGCAAGTCAGAGCTTAGTGCGTTTTTCAGAAAGCCTGATCACCAGCATTTTAGACCTTGTAAAGATCAGGTTCTTAGAAACTTCTTACAAGGCCTGCAGAATAAGCATCGGCCAAAATAGATTATTAGCAGATGCTTAGCGGTTTTATTCCTCTTCTGCGGGTACACTATCTTTATATAAACGAAGATTATGTGCCGCATAAGCAACGTTAAATGCTTGTTGTTGAAACTTTTTAAGCCCCAATGAAGCGAAGTCTGTTTGTAATGGATTGCGCTTGATCTGGTCTTTAATCGTTGAAGGCGTATAAATCTCAACTGGCATGTCCAATAACTGCAGTGCTGCTTCTAACTTAAAGCTAGCAGCACTACCGGCAAACTTACCTTTTTGTTCACGCTTAATAATCGCCACTCGTTCAACTTTGTAATCTTCGAATAGTTTACGAATAGTGAACTGAAATTTACGAATGGTTTCAGTGTCTTCTGAGTTAGACACAGCCATTTGCCGTTGGCGACAATCAGGTAGCTCGAAAGCGCCTAGGTTATAGCCCAACACACATAAGACAGCTTCACTGCCTTTTAATTCAATACCACAAATTCTCATAATTACTCTTGATCAAATAAAAGGCGGATTATAGCGAGCCTTTTGGGTTATGTATCGGTTCCTGCTACTATTTTTAGTAATTATAAATTTAAGGTAATTCCGATATGGCAGTAAAAGTAGCATTAATTACTGGAGGAAGCCGTGGTATCGGAGCCGCAACGGCGAAACGCCTGGCTAAAGATGGTTACAACATTGTAATTAATTATCGTGCAAACCGTCTCGCTGCAGAACAAATAACAAGACAGATTGAAAATATTGGACGCCAAGCAATAGCTATTCAAGCTGATATATCAAACGAAGATGACGTGCAACGGCTATTTCAATCAATTGATGAGCACTTTGGTCGATTAGACGTATTAATAAATAATGCCGGCATTTTATTTACTCAATCTCCAGTTGTTGAACTTACCGCAGAAAGA
Organism: Reinekea sp.; assembly: GCF_046710285.1. GTDB lineage: Bacteria > Pseudomonadota > Gammaproteobacteria > Pseudomonadales > Natronospirillaceae > Reinekea. Next base: position 1,743 of record NZ_JBKEGY010000031.1, on the reverse strand, counting down.
ATTAACCGAGTTTTGGCAACAAATGTGACTGGTTCTTTCTTGTGTTGCATCGAAGCCATAAAACGCATGTCGACAAGGCAAGGTCATCGCGGTGGCAATATAGTTAATGTCTCATCCGCTGCATCACGGCTAGGCGCGCCCAACGAGTATGTTGATTACGCAGCGTCAAAAGGTGCTATGGACACATTAACTATTGGTTTGGCCTTAGAAGTCGCAGAAGAAGGGATAAGAGTGAACAGTGTCAGACCTGGTCTAATTTATACTGAAATGCACGCTGACGGTGGAGAACCCAACCGAGTTGATCGGTTAAAAAACAACCTACCTCTGAAACGTGGAGGCACTCCAGAAGAAGTGGCCGCCGCGATATCTTTTTTCGTTTCAGAAGAATCAGCTTATTCAACAGGCGCGTTTATTGAGGTCTCAGGCGGCCGCTAGATTTAATTGCAGAGCAATCTGGTTTTAGTCATTTAACGTATATTTAAACTTATCAAAGCATGGGCTGTGACTGAGCCATAAATTTCTAAACAACAAATTAAAAGTGAGGCATCTTGTGTTTTCAATCTTCAAAGCGGACCCCAAAAAAAGGCTACAAAAGCAATATGAACAATTGATAGCTAAGGCCTTTCAAGCACAAAGAAATGGAGATATCCGTAGTTACTCATTGCTTACTGACCAAGCTGAGCAAATAAGACTAGAAATTGAAGCTTTATCTGAAAACTAATAGCGTTTAAGGATTTGAAAAATGAAGTTTTTAATTACAGGAGGAACTGGGTTTATTGGTACTGCTCTATGCCGAGATCTAATCTCTGAAGGCCATGAATTAACGATAAAGACACGGCAAGCAAGTCTCGTAACATCAAGCTATCGGGCAGTTTCAAGCTTTAACGAGCTAGCAAGCTCCGACGAGTTTGATATCGTTATTAATTTGGCCGGCGAACCTATTGCAGACAAACGCTGGACATCCTCTCAGCGCATGAAAATCTTAAATAGCCGCATTGAAACAACGCGTGAATTAATAGACTTTTTAAAAGTAACAGTTAAAAAGCCATGCGTTCTAATTAGTGGCTCGGCGGTTGGTTTCTATGGAATAGAGCCTGTAATGGGCACGGTCGATGAAAACGGCTCACCCGACCATAGTTTTGCTAGCGAGGTGTGCTCGACCTGGGAATCTATTGCTCTTGAGGCTGAGGCTTTAGGTATTCGCACCTGTTTGCTGCGTCTAGGTGTTGTTTTGGGCAGTCAAGGTGGTGCTTTAAAGAAAATGTTGCTGCCGTTTAAATTAGGCTTAGGGGGTAAATTTGGATCTGGTCAGCAATGGATGTCTTGGGTACATATTAACGATGTTGTTGGCATAATTAAATTCGCCATAGAAACTAAAAATATTAGCGGTCCTATTAATTGTACTGCGCCAAACCCAGTAACAAATGAATATTTTACTAAAGCCCTAGGAAAGTCTCTAAATAGACCAACAATATTTAACATGCCTAGTTCTGTTTTAAAGATACTGTTCGGTGCGATGGGCAAAGAGTTGTTGTTAGAGGGCAAGCAGATTGTACCCTCTAAGTTGCTCGAGTCAGGCTATAAGTTCCAATTTTCATCACTTGACGCCGCGTTGGCTGAGTTAAATCAAAAATCCTGATATAGAAAAACCAGTAACATGTATTAGCTCGACGCTGTCGCCTTAACAACCGCTGTGGTTCTTTTTGCTTTTGTATCGCGATAAATGGCAATGAATAACCATAT
>NZ_JBKEGY010000030.1:0-41340 GCF_046710285.1 Reinekea sp. | reverse complement strand
CCTTGTAGCAATGCTTTGAACTTTAACCAGGGGTTACGTGTGGCCATTACGGGTTCCTCTCAATAGTTATGTTTTGGTATACAGCTGCGCCACCGGATTGAGTCACGCTAATACTGGTTGAGAGCACCAAGCCTAAATAGTCGTTGGCGCTGACATCATGTAAAACTTTGAGCAATTGCCCTGGTTCAATTATGCCTGGTACCGCTTGGCTTTCAGGTATGAATATCGAAAGTGTTTCGATTACCTTGTTACCGGTGCTGGCTATCTCTGCCTTACCTCGACTGATTGCAGGTTGTGGGTCCGTGATTAGGTCTTCATACACATCGGGCATGGGTTGAGTGCCACCAGACCCTTGGCGTCTTACATCGACACTGACACCCAGTTCGGTACCAGACACGAAACAGGCGTTGAACTCTTGGGCGGGCTCGTACTTAGCCGAGCGGCTTCGAATCATCCCAGCGTAAACACTCACGTCTGGCGTGGCTGAGTTCCAATGCCAGGGCGCGACTCTATAACGCGGGCGAATCTTCCAGTTGTCGGCATCCTTTTGAGGGATCATAACCCCACCGGCAGCGGTAACAATTTGAGCCACTATTTGGGCGGGCGTCTTGTTCTGGTACCGAAGGGCTCCGATCGGGATTTGCCAATCCGGCAGGTCGTCACTACCGCCTTGGGTCCAGTTTAAAGTGAACCCTGTATTTGCTAGTGCTTGTACAGCTGCTTGATTGGCTGTTGTGGCTAATGCGTTTGTGTGGGTTGATGTTGGGGCAAAGGGAGCGGCCATATATTGAGTTCGACTAGATCCGCCAATTTTGTATTTTTTGGTTGGAAAGCGTTCGTCGGATTCGTAACGATCAATTGCAAATACCCAGCGATGGCCATTAATTGTCACGCTGATATCTTTCATGCCGCTATTGTCTGGCTGTACTAATGCTAGGCTACCTTCACCAAATAGGTCTGCGCTAAACTTCCAGGCAAGGGAGTCAATATTTAGGCTGATAGAAACGTTGGCGATGTCTAACGGGGTGCTGGTTGATATGTCTCTGACATCAAGTGAATTCATTATTAGGTAAACCTCTCTAATTTCTGGTGGCTCTGTAGGGTCGGGTGGCACTTCATTATCTTCGACTGGGTAGGGAAGGTTCCAGTTGCGCCACCGGCTTTCACCTAAGCCCCATGGTAATCCGTGGTCACTGTCACGGGGAGTTGCTTGCTTTGCCGTAAGTCTCATGCTGCTGTCATGCGGTACCGCTGGTCGGCTTGGTTTAATCCATCCAAAATTTAAGCCAATATCGTTCCATGCTTGTGGTGTGTACGGTTCGCCAAAAACGGCCAATGTTAAGTGAGCACGATCTGGGTCGGTGTTTAGAAGTCGTCGCTTATCCGACTTATCATCGTAAAGGTGGCCTGTCACATTCACATGCCACCAAGGGTTGTTTTGAAACCGATCAACGATCGCAGTGTTGACAACAAATGGAACGATGTAATCTACTCGGTCTTTGTGTGTACTGGCATTAAATGGCTGATTGCTGAAATTGTCGCGCGGCTTTGAATCACGATGTTTGGCTGTGATTGAGTGTGCTTTGCTATCAGCTTTGCCCCACAACGATTGGTTGCCATGATCGATTTGGTTAGAAGCGCCAAAACTTGCAATCGTTACTTGCGGTTGGTGCTCTGCTTGCCCATACAACCATCGACTCCCATGATCGGCTTGGTTTGTTGCGCCATGCATCAAGCTCGCTAGTGCGGGGCTATGGTCTGCTGTGTTGCTTGCCAGCGTCCATGACTTCACGAGGTTTGGTTTTTTCCACGGTAAAACTGGACCGCCAGAGGCGTCGTTAAAGTCTAGCTCGATTGCATTCCAGTTTTCTGGCTTGTAATTCTTAGCTGAGAAATCTAGAGCGATCGCGTTGTGGTTTTCTGGAATATAATTCATTTAATAAAGCGGTCTGGATTTTTCGGTATGAGGGCTTGAAACCCAACCGGCGGGGTTGATTGCCCATTATCGTTATCACCCCAACAAAAAACCGACTTATCATTCAATATTGCCGCACCATGTGCTGAATTATAGGAGCCATACGCTAGGCGCACCATATTTAGTGATTGGGCCGGCCCAGCTGTTTGTCCCCAACTAATAATAGTACTGTCATTTCTAGGTGCGCCAAACGAGTAACCACCGCCAGCAATGAACTTAATGTTAGGGTCTGCTGCCGAAGGTGCGCTTTGTTTTTGACCCCACTCAAAAACTTGACCAGAATCTGTCAAAACGGCAAACGCATATCTACCTCCAACGACCTGTATGCCATTTGAAATATTCGGTTTTCCTGTAACAAGGGTGGAGTAATTATCTCCCCATGCTACCAGCGTTCCATTAGACAAAAGGGCTGTTATTGTTCTGTAAGTGAAAGCAATATCTATTGGGTTTATCACTTCCGCAGGAATGTTAGCTTGTCCTTTTGTTGAGTCGCCCCAAACAACTAGGTTCCCGTCTTTCTGTATTGCCGCCGACCCAGTTGGCCCTGCTGCTATTTTTTGGCATAACCCTAAATTATTTGGTGGTGTTGCTTTACCTGCTGTATTGTTACCCCATCCAACCACGGACCCGTCAGACAAAAGTGCCAGTGCATGGTCATGGCCTGCTACAACCTCAATTGCATTAGTTACTATTGGGATACCACTCAAAATTCCGCCTGTGTCTGCTCCCCAGCCTTCTATCGCTCCGTTGCTATTTATCGCAATAGTAAAGTCTCCGCCAGCAGTAATGGTTTCTCTAAAAACTATTGGCGCTGGCTCTAGCTGCGTTACATTCCCTTTAATCGGCCCGCTCGCTATGGGTCTATAATATGGCTTAGGCACCCATGAGACGCTACCATCTGTTGTCGCGCTGGTACCATCAATTGCCCACGCAGGCTCGGTAATTCCTGTCGTGCCACCGGTGCTTGCTTCGTACACAAAGCCGTTTGCCGCTGTCGGGTGAATTATAGTGCCGGCGTTTAAAGTTTTTTCTGCGGTCCAGTCTGCGCCGTAGTGGTCTAGGGCTAGTGCAATTACTGAGCCCTCCCAGCCTGTGTATTGAATTAAAAATGAGCCATCGGGATTACTCATACCTTCCGCTAAAATCTGTCGGCCTGTGGGATCGTCTGAAATCACTAACACAGGTCGCACTGCTGAAACGCCATCAATGCTAACAACACCTGATATTTCTGAAGCTGACATTAGTTGTGATCTCCCCGAAGCTCTAATTTTATTTTGTCGTCAGTTTCAGTAGCTTGACCAGGCAATACCGTCCGAATCATCCAAAGCGGCGCGGCGGCGGCGTTGGTGTCGAAATACAAGCAATTCCCAACGTTCCAGCCTGTACCCCAGCCAGCTGCTTTTATTGTGAAATAGGGTGTTCCGGTTTGTGGATTAACTGGTGAGAAATCCACGGCAGTTGATCCGGTACCCACTAAGCCGCGTTCTTCGCTGTATAAGCTGAACGCGCTTGATGAATTGAATTTAATCATCCAGCGATCGGGTACGCTGCCGCTGTTGTCTATCGCGATCGGATAGGCAATTGCATTGTATTGCGCGTCCGTTTTCGTTCCGGTATTGCCATAGCCAACATCAGTTGTGTAGCTGTTTAGGTTTTTGATGCGGGCTTGCAAGTCGCCCAAGTATACCGCTGATGCGACCCATGAGCCGATTGGGTAATCGTGCGCGATCGGTTGGGCTAGGGTTAGTTGGCCGTCAATGCGAGCTTCACTGCAAAGTGCCATATCATCAATGCGATGTACAAAATAAAGCGTGCCTGTCAGTGGTGTGCTGGCTTCGTCTACGGCTGAAAAGGGAGTCGCTAGAGTTATGGTGCCTAGCTCTTTATCAAGAATGGCTTGATCAGCTTTTAGTCGGGTACCCGTTTGGTCTTCTATCCACCCGTCGTGTAGCGTGGTTCGGTTTGCGCTTACAACTAGCCCGTCGCTTGGCGTGGTAATCTCGTCTTTTTGAGTGTGGGTTAATACCAATATTCCGGCATCTCTGAAAATTGGTACGCGACCGTCTGCCGGCAGTCGCACAGGATCAAGACCTAAAATTTGAGAACTAAGTGGCACGCTTTTGTAACTCACGGCGTTATAAAAAATACTTGAGGCTTCCATGGCGGTTGAAAACTTAACGTTGATAATACCGTCATCAAGGTCGATTGTTCCGCTGGCGTTTAGTCCGGTACCAACAAGATTCCCCGCGCCATCACCTGCGGATGTGTAGCTGCCGCCAACCCCGTCTTCACATCGAAGCGTAAAACCTGAAGGCCGTAAAGGGCTGTTTTTGGTTCTAAACGTTGTTGCAATAATGACGTTGAAGTCTTCACCTGTGAGCACTGATATCGGCGTGATATTTGCGGCAGCGGGTCGGCCAGCGTAATCGTCAATGATGACCTGACCAGTCTTGTATTCGATCGTGCCAATGCTGGTACCAACGCCCGTAGACGTGCTAAAGCTTCGCACGATTTGACCAGCGCCGTTGTCATACCAGTGCTCGCTAGCAACTTGCAAAATGACTGAGCCTGGCACAACAGGGTCACCATCACTTAGTCTAAAATGCCATTTAAAAACATTGCGCGGTTTAACTTCGGTTGAAGACACTGGTGTTTCAGAATCAAAAATGTAAGTGACCTCAATGGACTGTGCGAGTATTTGCTCGACTATAGTAGTCTCAAATACTTTTGTTTCGTATTTAGTATAAGCCTGATCGTTAGGGTCAATCTCCCAGCGTTCGCGTGTTGTTCTAGAACCACTTAAAAAGGCAGTGCCGGTCAACACTATTGTCCCGGTTAGGTAGTTGATGGTTCCAACGTTAGCATCATTTAGCTTGATGACTCCATTCCCATCATCTTCGAATGCCAGGCTGATATGCTGATACTTTTCAAGGTTGGGTGCACTAAATAGCTTAACCAGTTTCTTTTCGCTTTTTTCTAGCTGGAACCTCACTGTTCCCGGCTTAACGCCACCCGCCAAGATGTTGATGGTTATATCGCTTCGGTTGGTATTTTTTGCGATGCTGATTGTGTCAGTCTGGCGAGTAGCTGCTGGGTTGTATGTGTAGTTCATTTCCCAATCAGTGCCCGCGTCCGGTATTCCTGTTATTTCAATAAACCCGCTGGCGTAAGAAATAGCCCCAGTAGCATCACCAGTTAGCGCGCCGGCACCGTTGTCATTCGCTGTTTTGGCCACGCTCCCTTGAGTCCAATTGATCGTAAAACTACCAGGTGTAATGTCTTGGTTTTCTAAGTTAATGCGGGTCGGTACCGCGCCAGAAAACGCAGTGCCTTCGCCGCTGATGTAATCGTCAGGATCACTCCATTGAAAGAAGATTTGGCTGTTTGCATCAGGCTGTACATTCAATGCAACGGCTACTGAACCTGTTGAATAGTTGATCTGACCACCACCGTCGCCAGTTAAATTACCTGCGCCGTCATCTTGTATGGTGTACCACTTATTCAAGTACTGATAACTCAACTCAAAGCTACGCCGCGCGGGTAGTGCGTTTAATTGCAATACATAGTTGAAGTTCCGGTTGTTGTCGCTGATCTCAATGGCGCCTGTGTGCGGTACCCGAGTTTTAACAGCTGCAGGTGTGTACGTGAGCGATTGATTGGTTGAGCCCAAGGTTTGACCTAAGATACTGATTACACCACCGGCATAATCTATTTGCACTAAATCGAATCCAGTTGTCGTGCCGTCAGACCGTTCGAAGCGATCATTCTTATCTGTAAATGTTACTCCGCCCACTTGAAACGAAATTGAGCCTGGTAATATCGCAGTCGGTAGATAGATTTCACCTACGTTTGTATTTACCGTGAGCGTCAACGGGGTCGTTGTTGGAATAAAGGTATCAACATAACCGCCAGGCTTCTGATCAATAATCGCAGTCTCGCTACTGGCCGTTGGGATAATGGGGGCAAAGGTGTTTTCTACCTTCAGTGATGTTGCGCCTGCCGTGATCGCTTCAGCCAGCTTGCTAGTACCGTAGTACTTTGCACTCACACTGGGTGACGTATCGTGTACATAGCTTGTTTGGGTTTGATAAGGGTGCGGGTCTACATTCGGAAAGTCTCGCTCTAGCTCTGTGCTGATGCTCATTATCCACTGTCGAACAGGGAAGTTGATTACAGCAGTGTTTCCGCCTTCGTTTCGTAAGTACGTGAATATTTCATTCGTTTCGATGACTTCAGTCACTTTAACAAACTGTCGGGTTGCTTCATCTTCACCAATTTGCAACATGTAAGTGTCACCAGAAACTGGCGCTGGGGTATTGGTTACACCGCTATAAGCGATGATTGATTGCTGGCCTTTGTTTTGGTTGCCACGGAGCCTTAAACCAGTTCTAGGACCCGCAATAACAAATGATTCAATACGCTGGCGTGCTGATGCGCGTTCATCATAAAAGTTCTCAGTCGTAAACAGCAAACCCGAAACATTAGGGTCAGCAGGTTGCTCAGCTATGATCGCGTGACTATCGAGATATAGATCGGCCGTGGCTGTATCTACTTTCAAAAAACCTTTGCGCAATGACACATTGCCATAGGTGCGGTTGATGCGAGAGATATCTTCGAACAAGTTATTGATCTCAGCATCGATGACAGGCAGTCCGGTCATGCTGCCACCACCGTCGCTGTTGTCCGTCAAACGTTCCGGTTGCATTAATTTGATGTCGTTGGCTGTAATGCTCATTACGGGTTCCTATTATGGTTGTACGGTGAACAGACTGATAGTGGTTTCATATTGCCAATCTGCTGGTGCGTCGGTATTTGGGAAAACCTGTGTGGCTTCAACAGCAGCCCCACGCGATCGGTTGAAAATAACGGAATGGGTTGCGCCATTGTCTAGCGTTAACAGCATTTTCAAGCCACCAATCGCTTCTTTGGCTTTAAGCGCATCTACTGTGGTTTTGGGAAGCCAGGAGTCAGTGAGCGTGATGGGTTGGCCGAATTTTTTAACGCCTTCTTGTACAACCAGACCACCTGTAATAGTGCGGTCGGATTGCTGAGCGATCGGTCCCCAGTTAAATTGGTCGATCCAGAGCATGTTTGAAATATCAATATTATCTAAAGTCATTCGGTAGTACTCATTTGGGCTTCGGCTAAGTAGTCGAGCAGGGCGTCTATGTCCTCAGGGTTTCCAGACACTGTTGAAGTGCCTCCCCCTGGGAGTCTTAAATTAACGCTACTGCTTTTGGTTGGGCTTTCTTTGGTTTGAGAAGGTTCGGGCGCTGTGGATTTTTCAGTTTCTTTAGTTTCTTGTGCTGCTTTACGCTCTTCTGTTCGTTGCCGTTCACGCTCGCGATTGATTTCTTTTAGAACGTCTAGTGACTCTCGGTAATCTGTCACGGCCGCTGAATTACCAGCGGCTTCAGCTTGTTTTATTAGGGCTTCAAGTTCCGATTTTTTCTGATCATATTCGCGCTGTTCAATTTCGTCGTAGTTGCCTTTTAGTCGATCCAATTCATCTTGGAGGTTGCCTAAAGTATCGCTGGCGCTGTCACTGAGTGACTCCATTTCACGGCGAGCGCTTACAATGGCGTTTTCTAGATTTGATAAGTCTTTGCTGTCGAGTAGGTCGAATGTATTTACAGCATCTTGAGCCGCCCGTACCAGGGCGTTACCACTTAAATCACCGCTGTCGATTTCATTCATGAGCTCTTGATAAGATAGTTTTTGTTTATAAAATGCGGCGCTGGCTTCATTGCTAGCAATGGTCAGTTGCTGCCTAAAGCTATTTAAGCCAGTCGCATCAACACCTATAGAAGCTATGCCCTGGCGGGTCTCTATGGCCGCTCGTTGGGCTTGTTGCATAGCGGCTTTCAATTGCTCGGTGTCGTTTAATATTGGTGTTGTATCGAAGCCAACGCGTTCATTGAACAGGTTCGCCGTTTGATCACTTAAGCCTTTTAGCTCAGATACAGTGGCGTTTATGAAGTCACCCACCACTTTTGCCAGAGCAGCGCCGGCATCGGCTTGTTTCTTCATTGCCTCGGTGACTTCTTCAGCGGCTTGCGCCACTTCTTTGAATCCTTTTTTGGCGTTTTGGTTTGCTGTATTGATTTGCTGACCTGAGTTGGTGGCTTCGTTACCAGTTTCTTTAATGGCGGTTTGTACTTTCTTTTGGCTAACTAGGCCTTCATCACCCGATCGCTTCAACTCATCGTTTAATTGATCTACGGCGACAGTGCTGTCGCCAGCTTGATTTTTCGCTGCCTGATACGCTTCAATAATTTTTTGCTCTGCAATCTCGGCTTCAACACCTGTTGATTTAATGACTTCTATGACGGCCTGAAAATCGGTGACGGCTTGGCTTGCGCTGGCATCGATACCGGTTTCAAGTTCAGAGAAGCTTAGGCCCAGCCGGCTAAGTTCATCGGCTAAGCCCGTTTTAAGAACAGCCCCTAATGCGCGGGCTTTGTCTTCTGCGTTGGTGAAAGCGGCATCAATGGTGGTGCGGATTCGATCTAAATCACTGAAATTAATATCGCCGGTGATGTCACCTAATGCCTTAGACAACTCCTGGCTCATTTCGGAACCAGAGTTTTCAATTTCTTTGAGCAAGGCGTTTAGTGTGCGCACATCATCGAGGTTTTTTAGGTCTAGGCTTTCGCCAGCGGTTTTAAAAGCATCGGCCGCACTCATGCCATTGGCTTGTAGCTCTGCAAAACTATCAACGGCTTGTTGTGCGGCAATAGATAAGTTGTTTTTAATCGCCTTGGCCACAAAATCGTTAGCTTCTTTAAGTGACATCATCCCAGCGGTATGGGTTTTGTACAGTTCGAGAGCTCGTTTTGTTTCATCATCAAGGTCCGCACCTGCGGCCTTAGTTGCTTGAGACTCACTGACCTTTAAGCGTAGGTATTCTTTTATATTGCTCAATTTTAGTTCGTAGGCATCGCGCTCTTGTTTGGACATTTGCAACAACGCTTCAGTACTTTGGTATTCCATATCTCGAACAGTGCCAAGGGCTTCGGCTTGCTCTCGAAAACCAGCTGCCAGATCAAACATATTGTTTTTGAACTGATCATTAATTTGCATGAGCTGACGTTGGCTTTCTTCATATCCCGACATTTTTGAAAACAAAGTATCGAAACCTGAGATAGCAGCCTTAATGCCTGTGACAGCAACGGTAATGGCTATCGTAGCGGGTAGCGCGCGCATCGAGGCAGCTAAAATACCCATGTTGCCGGCAGATACTTTAGCGGCACCGCCAGCAATTTTAGCGGCGGCACCGAATTTACCTAAGCCCACCATGGCATTGCCAAGTCCACGATAAAAAGCGCCTGCTGTAAGTATGGTCGCGATAGAGAGTATTTCAGTCTTGAACTTAACTAGCGTTTCAATTGTGACTTGAACGCCCTTACTAATGTTCACCATTGCGTCGCTAATAGATTTTGCCCACGACTTTAATGTTCCGTTACGATCAAGTTCTTTTATGGTTTCTAGCAGGCTACTTAGTCGCTCTTTGGCGTAATCAAGCGCACCCGCATTAGCAATTTCATTTAAAAAGGATTGCCATTGGTCTTTTAGATTCGATATGTACCCAGAGAGTGTGGTCATGTTTGCCAGGGCAGCGCCGCTGGCTTGATTCCCTAACTCTTCCATAAGTTGTTTAATAACGTCACGGCCTAGCTTGCCGGCACTACTCAGTTTTTGTAACTCTGCAGTATTCTTACCGGTGACTTTTTCTAAGGTCTCCCAAACTGGAATACCTTTTTCGACTAACTGCATGATTTCTTCACCCTGCAGTTTTTGTTTTGCCCAGGCTTGGCCAAAGGCAGTGACCACACCATTCAACCGCTCCATGCCACCGCCTAGCCGTTCGTTGGCGTCAACGAGGTTTTGTAAGGTGCCGTCCATTGGGTCCAAACCAAAGGCTTTAAGCTTGGTGAACTGCTCCGTCACTTGCTCAAGTTGAAGTGGCGTTTCTTGGGTGAAGTCTTTAATCCAAGCGCTGGCTTGTTGTGCTTTTTCAGAGCTGCCCGTTAGTGCTTCGAGTTGTTTGTCTAGCTTTTCAAAGGAATCACCGGTTTGCAGAATACTGCCACTTAAGCGCCCGATTTGCCGAAAACCAATAAAAGCTGCACCGACTGCCAGGGCTTGTTTCGCTATACGCTTTAACGCGCCTTCCGTTTTTGTAGCTGACTTCTCGGTTTCGCCTCGTAAGGAACGTATCTGTAATTCAGTTTGTTCATAGGCTCGTTCAATTTCTTTCGCTGATAACGAGCCAGAGTTTTTAAGTGTCGCGAAGTGTTTGCGAACTGCGGCAACTTGGCGTTCGATTTCTTTATCTGGAATAAAGTTCAGTTTGTCACGCGCAGAAGCTTCAGATTTTAATTTGTTATAGCTGTGTACCAGGTCGGCCATTTCACCATCAACACCATCAAGGGCGGCTTCACTCGTTTCGGCTTGCTTGGCAATTTCCTTAAACGCTTTTATGTCGGGTGCTTGCTCGCCTAACTCTTTCAAGGTTTTATTGAACAAGGTATGGAACTGGCGCATATTGCGGGCGCCACTCGTTGCATCCAGCCCAAGTTTTATGGAATAGAGACGTTCATCAGACATAAGAGTTCTTCATTAAAGACGAGGGAAAGCAGGGGCAAGCGCCCCCACAATTAGTTGGTAAAGGTTACTTTCACGTATTGCGATTTACCCGCTGCCACGATGTTGCCTGCAGACAGTAAATCAAACTCCAATGGCATTTCAGCAAAGTCATCACCTAACCAATCCATGCCAGAGGCTGGGCTGAATTTAAGGCGGTGAATAATGATTTGAACAGCGCGGCCTGAGTCGGCCTCGTTCAAACCATCAAAATGCAATTCGTACTCTTTGCCAGAGTTCGTGAGCATTTCAACAACATCAGCACCTAGAGAAGTGTAAGACAGCTTTACACCCAGTTGATCGATGCTTCCACCCCCCATAACAATGATGCCGCCATTACTTAGCTGGTAGTCAGTGCCTTCTACTAGCGCTAAATCAGCTGAGCTTTTCACGGTGACTGTTTGTGCCTTGTCATACGGGAAGTTAAACGGAATGAATTCATCATGAACGCCGGCGCTGTTGTGTAACTCATCGGTGATGGTTGTACCTGCCACGGTGGTAACATCGGCACGCAAGGCCATCGCCATGTTGCGTGAATTAATGGTGTTGGTGTTCATGTTACCCGTCGCACCGGTGATGCGAGAGACAGAATCCGCAACGCCGCCGCCTGGGTTTTGATGGTCTGCTAACGTTTTTTTGTCTTCTTCGAAAGCGAATGCTAATGAAGATACATTACCAACGGGTAGCAGCGGGTCAGTGGTACCACGCTCTTTTAAATAAACGCGGCCACTGCCAATATAGGATTTTAGATCCATAGGTTTCTCCTGGTATAGGTTTGGGGTTATTCAACGAAATGGGCAGTTAGCTGGAAATCAGCACTGGACTGCGGTTGTTGCTCAATAAAAAGGGTAAATGAAATATCACTGGCACTGATCCGGGCACTGGCCAATGTGGGTTGCTGCTGCGCCAAACCTAATGCTTCAAACACTTCACGAAGCAGTGAGGTTAAAGCCGATTCGGCATCTTCTTGTTCTACAAATATCTCCACGGCCCAAACACGTTGATATTTTATCTTTGGCACGCTAATGCCTTCGATCCGTTCAAATTTAGGTTCCATCACCAAAACTGGGTAAACAGGGTTGTTGATCCAATCTACTGACTTGCCCGTTATTACAGTGAGCCCAGGTATTGTTTCTAACTGTGCCTTTATGGCTTGGCTAATGGCCGTTGCGTTGATTGTCATCGTAGGTTCATCGCTTTGGTTAAGTTGTTTTCAAAATAGGTGGTGAGCTTTAAATAAATTTTTTCTTCAAGGTCGGACTCGGTTTTCAGATATTCCGCAAACAACATGGCTGGGCTTGGTCCAAGTGCCGGCGCTAATTTGTTACTTTGTTTTTTATTGGTTCGCATAGGTCGCGGATTTTCCGACTTGGCTTTGGTGTTTACAAAACCAATGGCCGTTGTTTTACTTTGAAAACCTTGAACTTCAATGTGCCCTCGTGTTGGGTTTTCTCCAGAGACAAACCGAGTACCATTAAAACTAGCGGCATAGATCCGTTGGCCAGAGGGGCGAACAAAGGCCCAAGGGCTTCCTTTTTTTGCTCGAGTAATGTTGGTCATGGCTTGAACTAATTTCTTTTCTGGACCAAGTGTTGCGACCTTTTCAGAAAATGTTTTACGCAACCAAGTAGCAGTACTGTTAGCGGCCTTGGGAGCGGCGGCCAGAATTTCAGATTCAAACGCGCCCAGGTAAGTGCCCAGCCCCGTTAAACGGCTGGTATCAATGGTGAAGCCGTTCATGCTGCAACTATTTGGTATAAAATGCCGTCATCAATGCCCGGCGCTAAGCCTTCGACGGTTAATGTTTCAGGCCCAACCGTCACTAAATCACCTCGTTCTGGGCTTCGCTCTAATTCAATTTGCAATAGTTCAATTCGGTGCCGTGTTTCAGCAATGCGGCCAACTTCACCGATATAATCTAGATCTCGCTCTATAAAAATTCGTACCGTTTTTGGTTGGCCCACCAGCGGAGTGTAAGTGGCGTTGATTCCAGCATATTCAGTGCAAACAGATTCGTAACCGTTACGAACTTTTGTACTTAGTCCGGTCCAGCCGATTCGTAATAAACGGCCACCATGTTCAATCCAATCTCCTGGTGTTAATGGTGGCAAATTACGGTGTCGTAGGGTGACTGAATTGGGTTGTTCTAAACTTTCTATAGCTCCAACAGTCCCAGGAACATCGGCTAACCATTCCGCCCAAATGGAACTTACGTCACCGGATTGATGCGTCACATTTACTAAGGTATTTAATCGACCTGCGCGCATTAAATTTCTCCATACCAGCGGTGAGGGCCCCAAAGGTAACTAAGCGTTCGTTCGAATGAAGAGACAATGGTGCCCGTGACTTCAAATTCTCGGTTTGCATACAAACTGGCGCCAATTAAGAGAATGCCAGCTTTAATACCCGCCGTTACAACCATGGCATTGGCCGGTGCGTTTGAATCCGAGTCTAGGGCCGTTTGATCGATGTAAAGCGCTCTATTCAGGTCGGCGGCGGCCGCTTCACTGGCTGCAATCGCAATGGTGGTTAGCAACGAGTCTTCGGCTACATGCGTAACAGGTAGCCGGCACTGAAGCTTGAGCTCTTCAAGAGACACCAACATTAGTCGGCTTCCTTCTCGGGGCGTTTACCCGAAGCGATAGCAGCTTGTTCGCCATCGACCACACCCGCACTTACAAGTTGATCGACAACATCAACCGGCACGTTGTGAATCTGGCCGCACTTCAAGCCAAAGGTTTTATTATCTACAAGCGCTAATACTTCAATCGTTTCCTGTTCTGTTTCTTCAGGCGGTTTGGCTTTCGGTGGTTCGTTTTCTTGTGGAGTGGATTGCGGTTGCTCGTTTTGGATTTGTTTCTTCTTTGACATTTTATTTTCTCCATACTGAAACGAAAAAGCCCCAGCGGATGCCAGGGCCTAAATAATGATATTTTGTTTAATTGAGTAAACTAGAGCTTTTGTAGGTTGTTCTCTATCATGAATTTTCTTCCTTTTTGCGTTAAGTCAAGATTGTTTCCATTACCCATCTCATCAGGGATTTCTTTGATTAAACCTAACTCAATGAGTAGGTTAATATCGTATCGAGTGGATATCTTATTTTTTGATTCATAGACTAAACCCATTTCCTGATATTTAAATGGGTTATTGCCAATCTTATTCAAAATATTAATTTGGCTGTTACTTAAGCTTGAAGAGGTGTTACTAAAAAATGATTCACTTATAGTTTTAGATCCATCTTTTTTAATTCCGTCTAGATCGCCTTGTTTAATTTCATTATTTATTGATATTTCTGAAAGGACACCTTGCTTGGCCGGTGACAATTCGTTTGGACTTTGAAGTTCAGTTTTTAAATCAGATATCTCTTGGTTTTTTTCTTCTATTATTGATTCAAACTCGCGTTCTAGTTCATTAATTTTTAATCTTAGCTTTCTAGCTTCATCTTCGGTCAAAAGTGTTTTACCTTCAATTTCTTTTTTTAAATTTGAATTGATAGTTTGTTGCGTTTGAGTAAACCTAAATACCCATCGTGCTGGATATGGGTAAATAAA
This sequence comes from Reinekea sp., assembly GCF_046710285.1. Classification (GTDB taxonomy): domain Bacteria; phylum Pseudomonadota; class Gammaproteobacteria; order Pseudomonadales; family Natronospirillaceae; genus Reinekea. Next base: position 27,168 of record NZ_JBKEGY010000030.1, on the reverse strand, counting down.
AATGTACGCTAAAGCGGATATAAGTGGAAATAACACACCAGTCGGAAGAAAATCATTCCAAGTAGGGTATAAAGTGATCTCTATATATTTTATCGTTTCATGTAGGTCGAGGTCTGAAAATAATACAAGAATTATCTTGTAGTTCCATAGCAACCATGAAATGACGAAACTCCCCATTAACGGACTGACTGCACGCTCATAGAGTTGAGCACGGACTGATGTCAATATTTCTTTAAACATTGGGTTCCCTCAAATTTAATAATTCTCTTAGATTGTCATATTGTAGGGTTTTAGCCAATAGGAATATGTGATTTTTCCGTTTTATGAGTAAGGGTCCCCGAAGAAACCCTAGTTATATTTCATGACTATGTAGCTGAGTTCTGGTAATGCTTAACCGCACCGCCAACATCCATGTTGTTACCACCAGATCGCATGAACGCTAAGAAACCAACTTGGCCATACTCCATGTATGCGGAATCATCGAACCGTAGTAACACCATTTGCATCACATCACGGATGATGTATTTGCTGAAATCACCATACAAAATCGATTTCGCACTAGCGGCCATTTCGGGCATATCCTGGTTAATGGTGTAAGGGTTGCCATCGATCAAATCAGGCTCGCCCATATCGTAACCAGGCATCCAGATTGGCTTAGAAGTGCTTGGGTCTTTGAGTTTCTTCAAGGCTTTCAATGTTTGGTCGTGGAACATCCATCGCGCTTTGCCAGCTTTGCGGTAGGCAGGGTCTACAGCGTGTTTTAAGTCCAGTAGATCATCGGTAGACACGGTGGAGACTTGGCCGGTTGAACCGATTTTGCCTGCTGCAGAGGCGGTAACAATACCTTCAGGCTGTGCAACCCCCGAACCAACGGTGTAAAACTCATTGGTTGATCGGCCTAAACGTTCGACAATTTGGTTTCGAATGAATGCTTCAAGATCAATCACGCTGTCTTGTAACAGTTCGATTGGCACAGTGATCACTTTAGAGCTGAACTTGTACGCGAACAAAGACTTGGTACCAAAGGTCGGATCTGATTTAGACACTCGTTGGCTTTCTGGTACCAGTTCACCTTTATCTGATGTTGAGTTTGAGGTTGGATAGGGCAGTTCGGTACCGCGCTCGGTTTGAATGACCGTCGCCACTTCACGCATGCCACCGTATTCTTTTAGTGCCGATATCACTGTTCGGGCGTAGTCGTTTGGTGCAAGGTAACCACCATCGGCGCCAGTGCCCGTACCCATAGCATTTTGTAATTCACGATGACGAGCACCTACATATTGAAGCTGCTCATTGCTTAAGCCATCGCGGCCGCCACGTAACCAGGCACTGAAAATGGCCTTTTCTTGGCTTTGTTTAAATTCAGCTTGATCGTTACTGATGCCTTCGCTGTTCGCGCGGTCTTGAATGTTATTCTTTTCAGCGGCTTCAACATCCATAACTTTTTGAAAACGATCGGTTTGCGCATCGATGCTGCTGATCTCTTGCTCTAGGGCATCGTATTGGGTTTGGTGCTCATCTTTCCAGACTTCGGTTTTTTCCACCAGCTGGCGCAACTCTTTGGCTTTGGCCGCGCGCTGTTCCCGCAGTTGTTGAATCGATTTCATGTATATTTCCTCATTAGTAGACATAAAAAAACCGCCCGTAGGCGGCTGGTTATCAGCGGGAACCCGCTAATATGCGATTGCTTCGAGCATGTTCACTCGACGCATTAAATTGTTTCGATGTTCTTGCACTTTTTGTTTACTGTCATCGATCGGTGATTCGATTTTGATTAAATTAGTGGGGGTATTGGTGTAGGCCGATAGATCCCAATTGCTTGAGTTTTCGGTGTCATCTTCACCAGAATAAATGCGATCGGCAAAACCATGTTCGTTGGCTTCTTCGGCCGTGAACCATGTTTCAGAATCCATCCATTGTTTAATTTGCTCCGGTGCTTGGGCTGTCTTACGTTGGTAATCTTTAACAATAGAATCATCAACTTTGTGCAACATGCCCGCTAGCTCTTCAAAGTCGTTGGCATTGCCTAAACCCATTGTCCAAGCGTTGTGAATCATGAAGAACGCACCTTCAGCCATTTCAACTTCATCGGCCGCTAGGGCGATATAGGTGGCGGCAGAAGCGGCCAACCCATCAATGTGAGCAATGACTTTGGCTTTGTGTTGTTTCAACGCCACTTGTATTGCGCGTGCTTCAAAGACATCGCCACCTGGGCTGTTAATGCGTAGGTGAATAGTTGCAGAATTCACATCAGCCAATGCAACGGCAAAGTCTTCAGCGGTGACGCCATACCAACCGCCGATCGCATCATAAAGATAGATGGTTGTTTCGTTGCCTTCGTTCTTAATGGTCAAACCGGTACCTGTCGCTTTTGCTGGTTGGTTTTGGGCAAAGAGCTGTTGCAGCCTATTCGTTAGTTTGTTTTTGAGCATTCTTTTGACTCCATTGGACCAGTTCATCACCACCGGTCACCGGCGGTAAGTTTTGTAATTTGCGTATTTCATTGACGGTCATGTAACCAGGGCCTGAAGAACCACCCAATGCTTTGCCGTAGTATTCTGATTGCGCTTTTGAATCACCGCGCATCAGGCCGTCAACGTTAAATTCAGGAAAGTATTTTTCATTAGGACCGCCGCGGCGAAATAGCTTTCGGCGTAATTCTTTTTCAATGCCGTCTAAATGTGGCTTCAAAGTGTATTTAACAAAACCAATACCCATAGACTCAACACCCGTTCCCCAGCTCGATGTTTTATCGGTTTCGCCGATCATGAACGGTGGCACTCCAAAAATACGGGCGATGTCGATTACCTGAAATTGGCGCGATCCTAAAAGCTGGGCATCTTCCGCGCTCATGGTCAGCTCTTTAATGTCTATGCCTTGAGGTAAAATAGCGGGTAAGTGCCGGTTGCGGCCGCTGTGTTGCTCCATCCACGTTTGGCGTAGTTGCCGAACTGTATCGTCAGTTAATTTGCCCTCGGCTTTTATTGCAAAGTCCGGCTTGGCACCGTTGGCAAAAAACTGGCTGCTGAAATCTGTTGTCGCCAATGAAAGGCCAATGGCATCACGCGCGGCAGATTTTAAGGGCGATAAACTGCGCAACCCGTCATAACCCAGCCCAGAAAAATGCAACACATCATCTTGGTGTAACCAAAACGGGTCGCTGTCGTTTGGGAATACCCAATAAATTAAGTAACCGTTTTTCTTTTCCGGCTCAACAATGCGTGGATCCAACGGTATTATTTCTTGAACCTCTGCGCCTTTTCGGTAAATCGCTGCAAAACCATCACCGTGTAACAATTTACTTTTAACGATGTATTGCCAAAACGTTGAAGACAACCACATTGGGTTTGGCTCGGTATTGATTAACCAGCCATAAGGGTGATCAACTTTTTCGCGGCCATCTTCCGTGTGCTGGTAAATTGGAATGGGTAAACCAGAGATTGCCCCAGCAATTAATCGTACACATGCGTAAACGGCACCCACACTCATGGCGGTTTGTTCATTCACGGCCAAACCTGCAGCTGAAGTAATGCCGTTGGTTAGCACATCAAAGGCTTCTGAATCCTGCAGCGTCCAGTTTTGTGTGTTCGCCAAATCGTGCTGAAGATCAACAACCTGTTGTTCGAGCACTTTGGATTTACGGTTAAATAGCCACATTAGAGTAAGATGATCTCCGGTTGAGTATCGGTTTCGACACCAGCCAACACACGGCCAACGGCCATGATTAAAGCAACGGCACCGTCAATTTTGCTGTCTTTGTGTTCTTTAATTGGGCGCATAACGTCATCATTGCCTGGTATGTACTTGGCAACGACATTCATCAAAGAGTCGGTCATGACGGGGTTACCATCGTGATGAAAACGGCCGCTGTTAATGGCTGCCTCGAGTTCTTTCATACCGTCACTCATATTGGTGTAATTCTGAGTAATGGTGACCGGGTTAAGCCCTTCATCATCCAAATGGTGCGAAAGGTTCGTTGCGCCGTGCGGATCAACCGGGCATTCAATCACTTGGCCCTCTTGATTGGCTTCAATGCAACCGGCTAGTATTTCTCGGTAATCAATTTCGGCGCCGTCTGTTGGTGTTAAGTGGCTACTCGATACCCATTTTTGATATTTTTCAGCCAAGCGCCGATTGTCGTTATCGAAAACGGTATCTTCTGGCACCCAGAATTTAGGCCAAACACTGTAGTAATGACGCTTGCCATCGATGTCACGCCAAAACAATCGGGCCATGCTGTTCATGTCTAATTTGCGGGCAAGGTCTAACCCCAACACACACTCACTGCCTTTGAAGTCTTCTAATTTTAATGAGTCGTCATAGCACGCCTTCCAGCGCTCCATGTTGAAGAACGCCGTTTTCGAACTCACCCAAATATTTAGATGTTTGGTTTTGAAGGTGTTTACGAACCGTGGATTATTAATCGCTCGTTGTTGCTGGCTGATCAAGTAATCTTCACGAACCGACACCCCCATATTTGGGTTGGCCTTACGTAAAATAGCAGGATCGGTCCAATCGTCGCCTTCATCAATGGTGTAAATAGCGCCAAACAATTCATCGTTTGGTGTTGAGCCTTCCAGCATCTCTATGACTTCACGGCGCTTGTCATAGCAGGGGCCATCAATGTTGTAGCCGGCGGTTGTAATGGTCCAAATAAGCGGCTGACTTCGCGCGCCCATGCCGGTTAACATCGTGGAATAAAGCGAATCCGTTTGATGTTCATGGTACTCATCAACGATCGCTAAACTTGGGCTTTGTCCATCGCCAGGGTTACCAATGAGCGGTTCGAATCTCGCTTCATCTGTTGGCCTGTTTAGGTTTTGTGCGTTCACCACAATGCCAAAGTGAGCCAACATATCGGGCGAGCGCATACACATTAAGCGAGCAGGGCGGAACACCTCCCAAGCTTGCTTTTCAGTGGTCGCCCCTGAATAAACTTCAGCACCAAATTCACCATCGGCCGCGAACGCATAAACACCAACGCCGGCACTGATTGCGCTTTTTCCGTTCTTCCTGGGAACCTCTGTATAGACCTCCCTAAATCGGCGTAGCTTGGTTTTCTTTACCACCCACCCAAATGAACAAGCAACAATGAAAAGTTGCCAAGGCTCAAGCTCGATGAGCATGCGCTTTTGGGCCCATTCACCTTTGGTGTGCGGTAAAAGCTGAATGAACCGGCAAGCTTTATCGGCTTTTTTACGATCAAACCGATACTTAAACTTGGTATCTTTCTCCTTTGCTAAGTCGTCTAAGTGCCGTTTACAGGCCAGTTTAATGAGCCGACCAGTAACAATCTTGCCGGCGACAACGTCACGGGCGTATCGATTCGCCTTGTTGACGTTATTGAAGCTAGCCATGTATTAATCAAATTCGGCCCAGCGGTTTTGGCCGACGCCCTTATCTTTACCCGCTATGTTTTGTCGGCTAGAAGGGTCTAAACCTAGCTTTGAGCCAAACGCATTTATTTGCCGTGCGGCTTCGTTTTGGATCATCGCGGCTGGGTTACGAACGGGCATACCAGTATTGAAATTCATGATGGTTAGCCCGTTTTCCTCTAAATCGCTTTGTGCTTCCCAGTAACGAGAGAAGGCTTTGCAATAGAGCATAAGCACATCTTTGTCGGTGGTTTTTAAAACACCAGCTTTTGCCAGGGCGTTGGCTAATTCGTTCCATTTGCCCGTGGCAATAGGATCATTTTCAATTTCCAGTGGGGGCTCGATTTGTTTGAGTTCGCCGAAATCTGGTTCATGCGGATTCATGCGATCTTTACGAGCAGTGCCACCGACCACCTTCAATGCGGTGGGTATTTTCTTTCTGCCCATTAGTGATTAAAACTCCCCAAATAAAAAATGTGTTTTTTGGCAATGTAAAAATGTGATTGGAGGGACCATCGAGCAAACTCAGGCCCCAAGGTTTCGACCCGCCCCCCGTCGTTCAGCGATGGTCTTGGCCTTGTGGCACGCACCACACAACGATTGCAGGTTGGTGACGGCATCAGTACCGCCCAATGCTTTAGACTTGATGTGATCCACGTCGGTGGCTGCTGTCGCTATGCCATTTCGTTTGCATTCAACGCACATATACTCATCACGTTGTAAGATTTGGATGCGTAATGCTCGCCATTCTTTGCCATAGCCTTCACGTGTTGATGTTGTGTGTTGATGACTGCGACGCCAACCGGTGGCTAACGCTTGATGATCATCACAATAGCCATGCTTGTTTCGATGCTTAGCGTTGCAGGTACGAACCAAGCAAAGGCGAGCGGTGCGTTGTGGCATATTCATTAACCCTTGCGCATAGCTTCAGTGACTTTCGGTGCGATCTTCTCGGCTGATCGGCCAACCACATAACCACCCAAACCAATTTGTAACAGCGTCCAAGCCTCAGCACTTAACCGAAACTCGGTGTAGCCCATGGTATCCATTACAACTAACACCAAGAATGTAAGCATGGTGATAGGGCGCCAGTTACGTTGCAGCCAGCTTTGGCCAGTCGCTTCGGCAGTGATGATTTTGGTTTTAGAGTCGAGTAACTTACCCTCGTACTCCATAACCTTGAAAGCCATTTGGGTTTGCAGTTCAAACAGCTTATGTTTTATCTGTAAGCGTTCTTCATCACTGGTGTGTAAGCTATCAACCAGCTCGGTCACTGGGTTAATGATCTTCGCTATTGCATCAAGCCATTTCATTGAGTTCACTCCACCATGGTTGTACATCAAAGCAAGGGCATTGCTTGGTCACGCCTGGTAAGTCACGGTGACCGATCACCTCCGCGCCCTGGTACCAATGCAACAACCCGCGAATATAAAGTTCTGCTGATTCAAACTGATCTTTCGTAAAGTTATTCTCGGCACTGCCATCGATAGCCATACCACCCACCAAACAAATGGCGAATGAATCATGGTTATAGCCGCGAGCATGTGCACCGGCGGCACCTTCCTGCCGACCCATTTCAATAGTGCCATCACGTAAGATCACCGCGTTGTAACCGATATCGGACCAGCCATTGTCGTTCACATGCCAATCACGAATGAGGGCGGCGTCAACGTGAGTCTGGTGCGCCTTGGTTGCTGAGCAATGAACTACAATGCGTTTAGTTTGGGTACGTTTTTTCATTGATTCACCTGTGATTCGAAATATCGATCAACTCTTTCTTTTACCTGACTTATGTCCTGCCGACTCTCTGTATCCAGCCGATCAATTCGCCCATCTTCCAAGTTTATTTTTTTTGAGAGATGCTCAATTGCTAATTCATTACTTTGTATTTCAATTTGAATGTAATTAACCCAGGTGAATACCAGTAAAACCAATAATGTGATTGCCAGTGTGACCCAGCCTGACTTACTATTTGTTATCATCATATTTGCGCTCTCTATCTTGAATCTGAAGCTGAAACTGCTGCTTTAAAATTTTGAAGCGCTTATGGTTATAAACCCAAGCAACCGTGAACCCAGCAGCAGCCAATGTGAAACCACCCAAGCCCAGCATTAACGAGATAACCTCACTATTATCAACCATCCAATACAATAGTGGCGATGACCCAGCACTTAACCCTCCAACCTTGGTGACTGCTTGGGCGTTATCTATTACGTGTTGGCTAGGGTCCATATAGTAGAGTCTCACTGGCACAAAAAAGCCTAGCTAAAAAGCCAGGCTCAGAAAAAGAAAAACCCGCTGGTGGGCGAGTTCAAAGAATGCGATTTATCCTAATGGCACCAAGGCCACGATAGAGATATTAGTAACAGATCCGGCACCGGAGTCAATTAGCTAATGTTGTATAAATGTAAGGCTAATTTTAAAAAGAGAATAACAAATAATGATACTTGAAACAGTCGTGCCAATTAATGCTAGGTACTTAGCAATTAAGTTAAACATACATTAATGCTCGATCCAGTTAGTTTAGTTTGGCTCTGCTTTCCGAAAGCTTCTTCACCATATTTTGGATTTCAGCCACACCAGTTTCGTGTTGTTTAGCAAGATCAAGCATTGCGCGGTGAACCATCCAAGCAGCTGAAACATCATAGCCAAGCGCCTCAACATCAGCTAATACATACTCAACGGGGTTTTGAAATTCAGCACTGAACAGATCGGCGATATGCATATCGGTAACCCAGCTTGAGGCAGCAGGGTAGTCGCGCAATCGATGCTCTGAAAACTGGCGCTTAAGATCAGAGTTTTGAATTTTAGCTGCCTCTAACTCTCTATTAGTTCTAGCCAATTGGTATTCAAGGCGATCTACTTGGTTTGAAAGGGCTTGCTCACGGTGGGTATCTTTTTTGATTGTGTTTTCTGAAAATAGTTTAAACATGCTGTTCGGTCCTTAAGGGTTAACATGATGACGATTTATATACTGTTAACCCTTTGAACCTGAACAGAAGATGAATTGACATTTTTTTTACAGCATACTTAAAACAGTAATAGCTAGAGAGGCAATGGCAATAATCAAAGATGCTGTCGAAAAGAACATCGCTCGTTTAGAAGATTTATCTGAATGCTCGTATTGCATATAGCTCAGATATCCAAAAATTGCTTCTGGTTTCAACTTCCAATCAAAAATATAGCTCATAGGCATGTTAGGTTCTAAATGTTCAGTTAGGAAAGTGCTATCTCTAATTAGTTTGAATTCAGACTCTGACATTTTCGATGCATCTAAGCCAAGTTGCATATGATATGCACTGTCCTGTGATATTGCGAATTCAATTAGTTTTATATACTTATGTTTAATCATTTATAACCTATTTATTTGAATTGAGATGTTAGTTTTAGAATATCCTATATTTTAGGTCTCTAATATTAAATCAATTAAGTATAGGTGAAATCAGAATGTTTTTCTCTACGAGTATTGTTGCAATGGTATTTTCTTCTACTAAATGATATACAGTCGATTTGAGTTAGATATTCTCAAGATGGGTGTAGTTGATGGTGACTAAATTTTAACTTTATATTGAATTTTTAAACCTTCCTTTACAATTGCATTGAGGCAGATAAGACTTAAGTTATTTGATTTCTGAGCTGGGATAGTAGATATGGATTATACGGTAATGTTAAAACCTTTGTTTGAGTCATTTTGGTATTTCATACCAATTTTTATCTTCATCACAGTCCTTAAAACACCTTGGTTTAAGGGCGTTATAGGTGAGTTTAAAGTCAATTTACTATTTAAGTTACTTCTACCCAAAGAAAAGTACACATTGATTAAGAATGTAACACTACCAACAGAAGATGGTACAACTCAAGTAGATCATATCTTGGTATCGAAATTTGGTGTTTTTGTTATTGAAACAAAAAACATGAAAGGTTGGATATTTGGGACTGAGAAGCAGTCTCAATGGACTCAGAAAATATATAAACATACAAGTAAATTTCAGAACCCTCTTCGCCAGAACTACAAACACACTAAAACAATTGAAAATTGCCTAGATATTGATCCCAAGTTTATCTTCTCCTTAGTCATATTCATTGGTGACAGTACCTTTAAAACTCAGGTGCCAGAAAATGTTACACACTCTGGTGATGGTATTAAGTATATCAAATCAAAAACAATGGAAGTTTTTTCTCAAGAACAAGTAAATCAAATAATTGAACAAATAAATTCAGGTCGACTACAACGTGGTTTTAAAACTAACCGAGCGCATGTTGCACACGTAAAAAGCATTGTAGAAACAAAAGAGTCTTCAAGAACCAAAAGAATTGAACCTACTTTTACAGAGCTTCATGAAGCAGGCAAAGAGGACGAGCGAAAGTTAGAACCATTAAGTAATGTAACAATTTGCCCAAAATGCGGTTCTAATATGCTTCTTAGAGTATCAAAGAGAGGACAACATATAGGCCAAAAGTTTTGGGGTTGTTCATCTTTTCCAAAGTGTAGAACTGTCATTAAAATTCCTTAACATTGACTAAGGTATCTATGGGGTTAGTTCAGGTATCAGGATAATCAACCCGTTTTCCGCATAGAAACCAACACCCAAATCGCATCCTTAGCCTTCTCCAACTTACTGCGATAAGTACGCTCACTAATCGCCAATTGCCGATAAGTAAGCTGCTTCGCATTACCTCCATCCTCAAACCGAGCATCGCCATACTTAGGGTGGGCGCGGTACTCCGCTCGAATCACTTCAGCGGCCTTGGGGTCTCTAAGGGCTAGGGCGCATACAGCCCGCTCAATCTCCATTTCTCGATCGTCACTCACCACCGGCGCACGGTCATTTTTTACGAATTCAGAGAAGCCTGGCGCAACGGGTGAGTAGCCTAGACCTCTGATCGAGTAGTTGCCCACAACATAACAGGCCCATTCGTCTAATCTGCGTTCAAATTGCTCGTTGTTCATTAGTCTCCAAACCCACCGTTTACGTATTTTGCCCGTTGCTTCATAAGCTCTTTGGGGTACATGGATTCCTGCAGGGCTTCGGCCTGTTTCTTCTCCATGTACGGTTTTAAGCCTTCTATGATTGATTCCAGTACTCGTATGCGATCGCCACGTTCAGTTAGTCGTAATCTCAGTTCAACCACCAGCTCATCGGCAGTTAAGGATTCGCCTGTTTCTTTCAGTACTACGCCACCCCCATTGCAGGTGAAGCAGATCATTTCGTGAAACACGCCTTTGATTAATCCTGTGCCTTTACAGTCATCACAGCCTTTTAATGGCCGCTTTGTCTTTTTGTAGCTTGGTCCGTGCTTTTTCGTCATTGCTCAGCACGGCGTTGATATTTCAATTGCTGCAAATAAACCCATCCAAAGTAAGCTGCGCTTCGAGTGTCTTTATTGCTTTTACCTGTCCAGCCTGTTGTTGCGGCTAAATGACGGCTACCAACAGCAGGTTTTATGGTTCCCCAATTGCCCGATCGTGGGGCTATTTTTACGATCGCTTTGTTTTGGTATGCCAAAAACTCAAGAATGTGACGAGCTGTGCCTTTGACCATGCCCACACCTTGCGCCATTTTGGATTGAGCCGCGGCTTTGTGATGTGTGTTCCTGGCGTACATGAAGCTATTGGCTTCTACATCTTCAACAACAAACACTCCATCGACTTCTTTGGTGAACTCCACCAGTGAGGGCAACGTTAGGGTTTTAAGTTCTACTAGCTTGCCATCGAAATAACAGGCCACGCCGCTTTTGTCGGTACCAGGATCAATTGCAATGATGGTTTGCATGGTTAGTACTCCACCAAATCAAAGCTAAGGTCGCGTTCTATGTCTCGTATCTCCTTTTCGAGCTCTAGGCGCCGGCGTTTTGCGTTGAATTCACAATCAGCTTTGGTATTGGCGGCTTCAAATTTTGGGCAGCTTGCGCAGTCATCGGTTTTCACATTGCGTATGGGTGAACCACACTTAGGGCAATTGGTATCTACAACGTATTCACCCTTGGCTAGCGACGTGTGTGCGTTGAAGCTTGGGCTTTTTCGTTTGCTCATGAATTCATCCTTACCAGTTGGTGGCCATAACATCGCGTAAAACGGCGCGAACACGTTCACGGGCTTGTTTTGAGTTACTTGCCGGTACTTGGTTAACTTCTTCTCGAAGCGCCAAGCGTTGGGCGACTAGATCGGGGTCTTCGTCTTCCCAGCGTTTGCTTGAAAGCCACTTTTCGGCGTAGCAGGGTGTTTGGCCTGCCTCGATCTTCAACTCTCGTTGGGCTCGTTCGATGGCCGCACCGGTTAAGATCATCACCAAGAGTTCTCGGTTCAACTCAGCAGCGGCATGATCGGTCTTCTTGGCCCAATGAATTTTTAACCAGGCATCGGCGGCAGGGGCTTTGCCCTTTTTGTAATTGAACGTTTCCCAGAACTCCATGAAGTTCGCTAGGTTCTCACCACTGAGCTTTCGATTCTTTGCCGTGATGTACACTTCGGGTTCATTCGAAATAACACCAGGAACGTTTTCTTGATCAGTGAGTCGCGTTACCGGCTCGTCAGAGCTGGTTGCGCAAATCTTTTGTTTTGTAACTGGGTGGTTATCTTGGGTGGTTAAAAGAATGGGTGGTTCTGCGTCCCGTTTTTGGGTCGATTCAATCGTTCCGTTATTGGGTTGTTTCATCGTCCCGTTTTTGGGTTGATTAGATTCTATATCGACCCGTTTATGGTCTGATTTAATCGACCCGTTTTTGGAATCATTCCGCTTTTGGGCTGGTTTATTTTCATCGTCTTTCGCCTTTTTGCGGTCTTCGATCTGCTCTTTCTTCCAGCTGGTTTCATGTTCACGCAAATTAACGTCAACCAGTTTCCATACTTTAACGCGACCAGTGCGGCCTTTGCGTTTGCCAGTGTCTGCAATAAAACCTTGCTGCTCTAATTCCGATAAGCTTTTCTTAACCGTCTTGAGGTCTAGCAGAGTGTCTAGCTCTAAACGTTCCGTACTTGGCCACGCTTCAAGTTCTTCCGATGCGCGATCGGCTAAGCTAATTAGAATCAGTTTTTGTGATGACTTCTGTGGCGCGGATTTCAGCGCCCAGCGTAATGCGTCTAAGCTCATTGGGGTACCTCCAATCGCCACACACGGATTTTCCGCCGGCAGCCTGCTCGTTTCTTTGTATCGGTAATAAACCCAAGCCGTGCCAGGGCAGGGAGGTTACGGCAAACTGTTCGCTCGTTAAGTTCGGTGGCTGTTGCCAGGTAAAACACGCTAGGTGAGCATTCGAAGGTTTCTTCACATAAGTGTGCTAAGGCAAGAAGGGTTAGCTTTGAACTGGCGCTACCCGTTTGTTGGTTCATGGCCCAATCGATTATCTGCTGTCTACTCATCTTCAGAATCCAGAACCAAATTTTCATTAACCTTCACAACAAACCAAACTTCGCCATTAACTTGCATTTCATCGAGTTCAATTAGCTTGGTACGTGAAAGTGCTATTAGGTTTTGTGCGCCGGTCCAGGCATGGGCAGCCACCAGCGGCGCATATTCAGAGATAGCGCGGCCAGTGATGTACCACCAGCGGTTGTCGTCTATATCGACATACTGCGTTAAGTTGTTTCGGATGATTTGATGAACAACAGATAAAGTACATGCCTGGCTAAGTGTTAGACCCTGAGCAACAGCTTTGACTAGATCTATTTTGATTTCACCAACCGGCTTGCGTTTGATGTTTGGTGCCTGGGCATCTTTGGTTATATATAATGTGGTTGCTTGTAGTGACATGGCATGCTCCAAATATTCGTGTAAATCGCATTACTGGTTGTATTCACATAGTGATTGCTCGCCTTAACTCTCCCTCTAGTTCTGTCACAATGTGTGTATGTGAAAAAGAGAGATTTAAGGATGTGAATGAATCAACCTGTTTTTAATTGTTCTTGTTGTGGTGGAAATACATCGTCGAGAGAGCAGGTAACTCCTGATGCCTGCAATGCTGAAACAAGAATTCTGGAAACAATCAGTGTTGGCGTGCGGCCTCCTGACTCATAAAGGGCTACTCGTGACTGTGGTGATAAAAAGCCGCAGCGCTTACCAAGCTGTTCTTGTGTAAGCCCAGCTTTCTCTCTATAGGTTCGAAGTTTGGACATGGGTTTCCTGCATTAAATGACAAAATGTAGTGTTATTAGACACCGCATATTGTCATTATGCAATCATTTCATTTTGTGGTGTTATGTTTCTTATGAATTAAACCAGCTAAATTGGCTAAATTATGGATACGACAGGCGCTAGAATTAAATTTGGACGAAAAGAAGCTAAGCTTTCCCAACGCGACTTGGCTATAAAATGCGGATGGGGGGATAACCAAACACGCATTAGTAGTTATGAAAGCGATAGAACTGAACCAAATTATTCAGATATAGCGAAAATATCGAAGGTTGTGGGCCTTTCTGCCGCTTGGTTGGCATTTGGTGGCTCATTAGACAATCAGACTATAGAAGTATCTACAGCCCCTTCCGATGATGGTGTTTATTTGCCTTTATTGTCAGAGCCTGATATCGCTAAAAATTCGGACTCACTCAATCTGTTAGAGCCAGAAGAGCGTGTAAGGCTTACTGAATCTCAACTAAAAGAGGCGAGGGTGTCCGTTGATTCTGCTTATTGCGTGATTGTAGAAGGCGATCAAATGGCTCCTGCACTTCCCGATGGTGCAATAGCAGCCTTTGATACCAAAAACACCACAGTGAAGGATGGCGAGCTGTATGTTGTGCAATACGGGCCATTAGTGCAGGTTAGGGTGCTTGAGCGATTACCAAACGGTTATCGGCTTAAAGTATTCAACGATCGTAACTATTCAGCTACTGAGGTAAAAGGCGATGAAACCGGAAGTCTCGCAATATTGGGGCGTGTCTTTTGGTATTCGGTGTTGAGGTGAAGCATGGAGTTTCAATAATTTTTTGAATCTAAAGGTTCATGCTAAGTACTAGCTATGGTTAGACTCAAAGGCAGGTGTCCATATCCGCCTTTTATAAATCATACCGTTCTAACTATTACCTGACAATTTTTAGAGTTGGTCTTTCCTTTGGTGCAGAATATAAATACTTTGTATCGGAAACAGTTGATCCTATAAAAGCTAACCCGAACACTAAGTTTTCAAACTCTTTAATTGGAATTTGAAGTGATTCAGCAATTTTATACTTGGTTATTCCTTGATCTCGCAAGCGACTAAAAACCTTAGTCAATAATTGAGATTGTTCTCTATCAATGCTATCTGGTTCGTTTCTAAGCATTCCGCTTTTCGACATCTCAATATTCAAGCTTCGGTATTGCCAATCTGAAATTAATCCTAAGTCTTTTAGACGCCTCACAAGTGCGGCCAATGAGACATTCCATGCTTTTTTCAATTTTATAAGAACTCTCAGGTTTGGTAGTCTTGGCGCAAGAGCTTTTACGCTCTCTGCAGGCATTAAAAAAGCGGATGCGAACTGATCAGCTTCGGATTCAACTTCCTTACCTTTAGTGATGCCACTATGCTTATGAAGTACTAAATGCCCAAGCTCATGTGCTGCATCAAAGCGGCTTCTTTCCGCAGATTTAAACGTATTCAGAAAAACAAAGGCTAAGTTATCCTTCCAAAAAGAAAAGGCATCGACCTCTTTATTTTCTTCTGATAGGGAGAATATCCGGACTCCATGCAACTCCAATAAATGAATCATGTTTCTAATAGATTTTACACCCAACCCCCACTCACTCCTTAGTGAGCTAGCCGCTGTTTCTGGGTCTACTCCACGCAAATCAGCTAAGTTTGTTTTTGGTAGTTTGAAGTTAGTATTGTTGTCGAGCCAGTCGGAAAAGTGAATTGCAATACTTCCAGCACCTAAGGCTGCGTCTCTTTGGGCCGCACGCATGCTTTTAAACGAGCGAAAACTAACAGTGTCAGGATCTAAAGGTTCGATATCTTCCCCAAAAAAGAACTCGATCGGGAAGTTAAGTGCTGTGGCAATATTCTCAATTGTCTCTGCTGGAATGTCATGCTCGTTCTTACCATTTTCATATAGGGAAATCATTCGTGAAGACATACCCACCTCTTCAGCTAACGCTCTGATGGTCAGTTGCCTACGAATTCTTGCTAATTTAAGCCTATTAGGGTTTAGTTTACTTTTGGTTGTCATCTAGATATCTAGCTCAATTTCTGGGTCAAAATCTGGATTAAAGTCACCTTCGGTTGTAGATACTGGGAGAGCCGGAAGGATGAACCGCTGAGACCAGCTGCCTACCTTGCCTGAATTATCAACAGCTAAAGGTAAAGATAATTCAGATCTCACTTCGCTAGCGAGTCGGTCAAAATAATAAAGAAGTACCCAAGTTTGTGTTTCTAATGGTTTATTAGGTTCTGACTCTGTTGTTTCCTCAAGTACGTCGAATAGACTCATTTGTGTATTTTGAGCTGTATATTGAACTGCCAGTTCGCCTTTAGGATTTCGAGTTGTAGGAATTGAGCTTGTGCCGGTCTCCTTTGTCCCACCTGAAACAACGATAGATACTTTTCCTGTCGGGTGGCTAGTCATTGAGAGATTACGATGATTATGAATTTTCCAGCCATACGGAATTAATTGGTTTCGTAGTTCTGAAACAGTTCCAAAAAACGCTAATGTGCCAGGCGTATTCGCTGGATGTGTTGGTAGTGCAGTGTTTCTATCTGCTTGCCCACGTTCCACAGCATTCAATAAGTGCTCTTCATTTACGCCTAAAGAAGATAGCGTAACAACTTTATTTAGATCTAAATTTTGCATATAAAACCTCTCGATTTGATTTCCATTTCGCAATCCTACCACAAATTCGTGGTTAAAACAGGAAATGATTTTGTTTTGAGTTAATCTGGAAGAAGTCTGCTAAATTTGAGAGCCTTGAGGGCTTTCACCAATTCGATCACATTTCCTAGAAGAGAAACAAACTTACGAAAGTTACTTATTGAAATGCTATCTCAATATCGCTATTTTCAAAGGGTAATAGCAACAGTCAAAACTGGGTAAGGAACTTAACCCACCAACAAATCTATAAGGATATAGAATGTTAATACTTTCAAGAATGATCGGCGAAACCATCAAAGTAGGTGACGACATCGAAATCACAATCGCCAAACAGACCCGAAACTCCGTAACTTTAGGTATCGAAGCACCTCAAGATGTCACAATTCATCGGCAAGAGCTTTACCTGGCTATACAGAAAGACAAGCGGTGAGGGTAAGTTAATTTTTATCTTCTAAATTCCGATTAACGAAACTTCCTATTCAATACGATTTATAAGCCCGCACCTAGCGGGTTTTTTTATGTCTGCCGTTTTACCAAACTCAATTAAATCAATAAATATGACAATTTGTGTTGACTTATAATAATGACATTATGTAGTATTTTCTTAAATAATTACAATATGAGTTGTTGAGCATGAATACCCAGACACAACAAACCTACATACCACTTGGACCAAAAGAGTTGCTGTATCTCACAGGTAGAGCACACGGTTTGAGCAACAAAGAAGTGGCGCGCGAATACGGCGTATCTCACCGAACAGTTGAAGGCGCGATGAGCACCATTTTGTATAAGTTCAAAGCACGTCGCATTACTGAGGTTGTTTACAAAGCCACCAGCGAAGGGCTTTTGTGTGCTGTGTTTGCACTGGCGGCGATGCTTTCTGCTCTATATGCCACCCCTGATCATCCATACCGTATAAAACGAGGTGGTGCTCATTCAGTCAGGATTGTGCGAGTTCGAACCAGAGTGATAACTCATGTGTAGGCTAACTTTTCGCGTTAGTCCAAAACACTTGCCGGTGGGCATTACCAAAAACGCCAATCCTATTGCTAATTTTGAGTGTTACCAACAATGGGCAGCCAAATGGCTTGCGGTAACCAATGAACATCCCAAATTATCTGATCTTCAAAACGCATTGAACCAGGTCATGGATGAGCACAACCAAGTTGAAAAGGAGAGGGCGTAATGTTTGCAGTCTTTGGAATGAATCGCGAATACGCGAAGAGACAGGCAATTGCCAATGTGAAGATGGTGAAAAACCGGAAACCATTAAGCCAGGCACAATACCAAAAGGCTTTTGATTCTTACGTTAATAACCTGATGGATAGTGAAAGGGTTGTGAAACTTAGCCCAATGCTTTCGACTCCTGAAATTGCCAAGCAATGGATGGAATTGGCAAAGAAAGACGGCGGCCGGCGATTAGAAATTTGTATTCATCACCCACACAAAGAAGTGGTGAAAAAGGGTGGTCCGAAAGTTCATTTTAAGTGGTCGTTTTTTTCACCTGGTCGTGATTACAGCTTGAAGGCCTTGCCGGGTGTTTAAAAGAGAATTTCTAAACCAAATAACCGCAAGTGTTTCAAAATACAGGGGTTTATAAAACCATGAATACACAACAATCTATAACCGAGCGGCAATACCGATTAAACCTAACTACCGAAGAGTTGGAAGAAGTCACTGGCTATAAAATACCCTCGAAGCAGCTGCAAGCACTTCGTGAAATGGGGTTTAGTCCGTTAGTACGGCCTCGTGATGGTCGGCCTCTGTTGAGCCGATCGGAATATGAAGGGCATAAATCCGAGCCAGAACTAAATTGGTCTGCAATTGGCTAATTCATTTTTTAAGGAATTTGATTGAATGAATAAATCTAAAGCTACTCGACCTGTTTGGTTGCCTAAGCGTGTTTACCCCGCAGGTAACCTTTATCGTTATATTTCGCCAGATGGTAAATATTATCGGTTAGGTCGTATCGATGCTGGCCAAGTAAAAATATTGTCCGAGTACAAGCGCGTTATCAATGAAATCAAGGATGAGAAAGAGTCTAGTAGCAAGCGATCGTTCCGAAATATGGTGAAGGGCTACAGGCAAAGCCCCATGTTTACGGAGCTCGCACCGCGCACTCAAGCCGACTATGTGCGTCATCTGGATACGCTGAGTGACTTGTTTGGTACTCGTGATGTGCGCTCCATTACCTCACCGATGATTGACAACATACACGAAGCATTCACTGTTAAGCGCGGCGCTGTAACGGCCAACCGCCATTTTGCTTCCCTGAGTAGAGTCTTTACTTGGGGCAAGCGCAAAGGCTGGGTGTTGAATGACCCTTCAAAGGGGATAGCAGTGAAGAACAAAGAGCGGCCGCGCGATCGTTACATATCAGATTTGGAATTAACGCTGTTGATTGAGCAAGCACCACCGGCACTGAAAACTATGATTCTGATTAGTTACTTATGTGCCGCACGTTTTAGTGATGTTTTAACGCTGACTATGGCGCAGATCTCGGAGGAGGGTATTTACATTCGCCAGGGAAAGACTGGCAAGAAGCAGGTTAAAACTTGGTCTAAAGCCCTAAAAGAAGCGGTGCGGATTCAGAAGAAGACGATTCCTGTAGGGTCACATTATCTGTTCCCTGGACGAAATGATAGACCAGGCTACCCCGAGCACATTGCCAAGAGCACCATGGAAGTTAACTTTCGGAAAGCACGAAAGGAAGCGTTTGAATACGCCCAAAAATATGAGCTTAAGTACAAACCTGATTTTACTTTCCATGACTTGAAAGCCAAGGGGATATCTGACTATGAGGGGAATAAGCAGGAATTTTCTGGGCATAAGACTGCTGCGCAAGTTGATGTTTATGATCGGAAGGTTAAGCGGGTAAGGGCGCTTGAGAGAAAGTAAGTGTTTATAACGAGAGTGAAGAAAAACCTCAGCTATTTCAAATTCATGATATAGACAAATTTGCATACCAAAAATAGGTCGACATTTAACCAAATAGTTTGATGCTTCTCCTAATTAAAATTCAAAAATGCTCTATTGACTTAGAGTCTACTGGCGAATGAATTCTTCTAAAGCCTAAACGGGTTAAATAAGTCGTAAAAAGCAAGATGCAGCAAGTATATCAATTCTATTCGTAACAAGTAATCTCATAAATATACTATGATTAAAATTACCTTTTTTGAGCTTGATCGGTGTAAACGGCATGTTTACAACAAACATTTAAAGAGTCTATGAATGTACTTCTAGTTTTCAGTAGAGGTAAAAAAGTCCAATTATCATAAAATGACGAAATATTGTTTGCCAAATTGACAACATATGATGACTTAGTCATTATGTAAAAGTACTGTCATGTAATTGATTTTGCATTAGATGAAATAGGCTGTCCCAAGATATCGATGTGGATATTAAAGTAGCGGCTAATTGTATGATTGATATTTCTGGAATCCGATAATGGTGGGATTGTATAGATGGAAAAAATAAAAATTGCTGAATTTTCTTACGATATTCATAGTTCCTTAGGTGAATATGAAACGCCAGAATTTGATTATCTAAAAACCTTGGGTATGGCTGCAACTCTTGCAGTTCATATAAGGGGGTTAGGTGAAATTTCATATGAAGTTCTGAAACTAGCTTCATTCCATTATTTTAAAATCCCGTCATTTGCTTTAGACAAAGTTATAGATATATTGTCTGAACTAGAATTTGTCGACGTATTAGGTCCTAAGAAAAAAATAAAATCCATAATTCCAAAAATCCCTCATTTTGCGAGCATATATAGCACCATTGGTGAATTCACTGAAGATGGTGATTTAAATGAGAGTGAGCTTGCAATGCTTGCCATATTAAATCAGGTCTATAATAAACCGGAAAACAAACAAAAATTGATAAATGGGGTAGGCGCAGAGTCCTCAATAATTGATATATGTTTAAAGTATAGTGAAGCTGGTGGTTTGTTACGTACACATAAAGCACGTGGAAAAGAAATTATTTTAAGTCCATATTACTTTTCTGATAACTTAGATGGCTTGGCTGATTTAACTGCTAAGTCGGGTTCAAGTAACATTTTAAGAGTTCTCGATAAACTTAAAGCTAATCAAGGCTGGCCTCTTTCGATGGTCATGAGTAACAAAGAAATTGGAGGGCAAAAACTAGATCATATAGAATTATCTTTGATAAATTCAATGTCTGCTGAAGGTATATTGAAACCACCCTCAATAAAGTTTGGGAATGGTAATCTTGAGCAGTTTATATTCACACCGAACCCTGGATCTAATCGATTAAATGCGGCTAACAGAGAAATTTACGAGCGATCAATGGCTTTGGTTTCTAGTGTGCGTAAGGGGCAACTTATGCCTGCTCGATATAGGATAAATTATCCTATTGCAATTTTGAAAAGTTTGAGAAATAAAGGCTTTCTAAGTAGTAATTCTGAGGCTAGCGAGCAATACAAAAATCTTGTATTTATGAAAGTAGCTTTTCTCAGGCCAGTCGGGAGTAAATGCCAATTGGTCCTAATTCAATCTGAAGAAAATGTTCAAGCACTAGATATAGCTATAAATCTTTTAGAAACAGGCGAGCTTGCTAGTCTAGAAGTTAACAAAGAGGCCACTATTTCTTTTTCTAAAGATGAAGTATATGTTCAATCTATTATGGCAGCTTCTGAAATGAGAAAACGCAAGCAAGTAGATATTGCAGAAGAAGCAAAACACGAAATGGATCAGCTGCTATTGAATTTGGATATTTAAATATGGCTAAACTTGATAAAGACACAGTGCAAAAAGAGAAAGCAATTCGTTACTGTATATCTAATGATGTGTTACCTTTTCTAGAAGTAATAGTAAATAACTCAAGAGAAATATCAGATATAAAGACTGTGATCACAGACCTTGACGTTTTAGGAATCGAAGTATCTAGAAGAGGTGTAACAAGAAAAATCCTTTTTGATTGTAAAACCGTTGCAAAAATGAGCGCTGTCAATCGAGCATTTTGGGCTGCCGGCGTTATGGCATACACTGGATGTGATGAGTCGTATGTTATTTTGACTAAAAAAGCTACAGAAGCCCATCGAGTTAGTGCCAGGTCACTTAATGTGCATCTTTTTCAGGAACAAGATTTTCACTCATATGCTCAATCAGCCAATATAAACTACCTTGATCTACTATCCTACTCATCGAATATTTCTAATTGGCATGATTTTTACTCAATATTTGAGAAGGATAATAAACTAAGTTCGTTAGGTGAACACATTAATACTAAACTTCCACTGGAAAAGGATAGCGCTAAATCCCTAAGAGAATTACTTGGTGCTATTAGAGCAACCAAAGGTGAGCTTGATCCCAATAAACTCAGCCATATGGCGATTTATTCGTCAATTATACTTAGCTTTATGTTGGTTATGGCACCTATATGCTCCCAAATTAGCGATATATATAATCACGATATGACCCAAGAAGAGTATGAGAAAATACTTCGATACTATATTTGGGGGGGCAGAGAAAGCTATATACAAAGGCGGAATTTGAAAAATGCAGTTTTAGAAGCCACTGGTTCAGAAAAAACAGAGTTAGAGCTCCCAGGTTGGAGTGATTTTATTCAAGCATCAAGAACTTTTCTTGATGCTCCCTCCGAACTCAGGGAAGCACTTATTCCCTGTAGAGAAATATCGTTAAGGTGTATCTCATCTATTGATCCTGAATTCGATAAACTACTTAGTTTGAAAATTAAAAAATCGAATCGAATTAATCAGTTTATAATTACTTCGTCGACATACTTATATAAGGCAACCGGAATGCCTAAAGATTTCCATCATAATATTTTAGGCATTATCGAAAGTATAGAAGGTGCATCTACCAAATAACGGCATTTGAATAGATATTTTTTGCGCTTTTGATTAGAAGTTCATGTTTTTTTTATTTGAAAGTGATAGCTATTCAATTTCTATGTCGGATCTAGGTCGAGTTAAAATTGGGCGAAATAATGGTGTTTTTTTTTGAAATTTCAAAAATATTTCAAACATCGTTCCAAATCAGAAGTGATAAAACAGTTTTAAAACCCCAGAAACTAAAAACCCCGCACGAGGCGGGGCTTTCAGGACGTTCTAATATGGCGGAGAGTGAGGGATTCGAACCCCCGGTAGGTTGCCCTACGTCTGATTTCAAGTCAGGTGCATTCGGCCGGACTCTGCCAACTCTCCTTGAGTTGCGGGGCATGATACCGTTTTGTAATTTCGTGTCAACAAAAAATCTCGCTAAGCTGCTGAAAATTAACAAAAAGTTGGTTTTTGTTTGTCTTTTAATCAATTTCAGTTTTGAGGGTGACTTTATTTTGTTGATCTATATCAACCGGAATAAGAATAATTATTAAATGATATTGGTTATCAAATACAATGTGTCTATCTTCTAAAAAAGGCTTTCTGCCATGACACTTTCTGATTCCCCTTTTGGTCATGAGATGACTGTTTCTGGTTTTCAAAACACGACCGAGAGCCAGGTGGGTTTATTTTTGTCTCTGGGTTTGGCGCCTGCGATGCGGGTTCGTGTTATTCGGTCTGCGCCTATGGGTTGTCCGTTACAGGTGAAGGTTGGGCATTCTTTGTTGAGTATTCGGCGTAAAGAAGCGGCATGTATTTTGGTCAATGAGGGGTCCTTATAGTGGCTAAAACGATTGCGCTGGTCGGTAACCCCAATTGCGGTAAAACCTCTTTATTTAATCAACTAACCGGTCGTCACCAAACGGTGGGTAACTGGCCTGGGGTGACGGTTGATAAAAAGTCGGGCTTTGTAACAATTGGTGATGAAAAATATGAGTTGGTTGATTTGCCGGGTATTTACTCACTTGAGCAGGCTCAGCTTGGCTTGGATGAAGCTATTGCTAAGAAGTTTTTAACCAACCGTCCTGACATTATTTTAAACGTTGTCGATGCTTCTGCTTTAAATAGGCAGCTGTTGTTAACGCACCAGTTGCGTGAATACGGTATTCCGATGATTGTTGCTGTTAATATGCTAGATGTAGCTCAAAGCAACCATATTCAGGTTGACCTGCAAACGCTACAGAGCAAGCTCGGTGTGCCTGTGGTAGGCACGGTGGCTTCTTCTAAAGAGTCTGTGAATAAGTTGAAGGCCCAAATACCATTGGCGGCTAGTGTTGATGTTGAGCCAATCATAGACGGGTTAAGTAATGCAGATAGGCTTATTGAGCGTTTGGCGGTGGTCAATAGCTGGTGTTCTGCGGTTATGGAGCAATCGTCAAATAAAATTACTTTTACAGAGAAGCTAGATGGTGTTTTGCTGAATCGATGGTTAGGGATACCTATCTTTTTAGCGGTTATGTACTTGCTGTTTGCTTTTGCCATTAATGTGGGTGCTGTGTTTATTGATTTCTTCGATATTCTGCTGGGCACTTGGTTGGTCGATGGCTCGAACCAGCTCCTAAGTGCCGTTAATACCCCAACCTGGATAATTGTTTTAATTTCGAACGGCCTTGGTGGTGGCTTGCAGTTGGTGGGGACATTCATTCCGGTTATTGGCTTTTTGTATGTGGGTTTGTCGGTACTGGAAGGCACGGGCTATTTACCAAGAGCCGCCTTTGTTGTCGATAGAATGATGCGTTCGATAGGGCTACCTGGAAGGTCGTTTGTGCCTTTAATTGTGGGTTTTGGTTGCAACGTTCCCTCGGTAATGGCCACTCGCAGTTTGAGTAATCCGTACGACCGCATGGTAACCGTTGCAATGACGCCGTTTATGTCTTGCGGTGCACGGCTTACTGTTTATGCCTTATTTGCTGCAGCGATGTTTAACCAAAATGGCCAAAATATCGTTTTCCTTCTCTATTTGCTGGGCATTTTCATGGCAGTTGTCACAGGTTGGGTATTCAGGAAGGCATTTAGTGCACGCCAGCTGACCAGTTCAGTTTTAGATTTACCGGCCTTCCACGTGCCTTCGCTGCGTAATATTTGGATGAGTACTTGGCATCGCTTGAAGAGCTTCTGTTTAGATGCAGGTCGTACAATCGTTATTGTGGTGGTTGCGCTGTCCTTTATTAATTCTTGGGGTATCGATGGTAGCTTTGGTAACGAAGACAAAGAAAACTCAGTTTTAAGTGCTGTGAGCAAAGCAGTTACACCCATTTTTTATCCGCTAGGCGTTACAGCCGATAACTGGCCTGCCACGGTGGGTATTGTGACGGGTATTTTTGCCAAAGAGGCAGTCGTGGGCACTTTAGATTCTCTCTATGCCGATATTGCAGGTGTCGATGATGGTGATAGCGAGTCGCTAAGCTATTGGAAGTCAACTCAAACGGCCTTTGCATCAATTATGGACAATGCACGGGGTTTAGCCGGTACTTTGGTCGATCCGTTAGGCTTGAGCATTGGAGATGTCAGCAACCAAGAAGCCGCCGCCAATGAGCAAGGCGTGCGCACCAGTACCTTAAGTACCCTGGCAACTTTATTTGAGACGCCTTTTGCCGCCTTTTGCTATCTAGTGTTTATTTTGCTTTATACGCCTTGCGTAGCGATGATGGGGGCTTTAGTGCGTGAGGCTGGACGGTCTTGGTCTATTGTTGTGATCAGTTGGAGCACTATTTTAGCGTATTCAGTATCAACGTCGCTCTACCAAATAGGCACGTTCCACTTGCATGCATTTTTCTCAGCGAGTTGGTTGCTGGCCATGGCTGCAATGATGTGGGGTGCGTTCATAGTGCTTAAACGAGTTGCTGAGCAAGAAGTGGCAAAAGCGGGGCTCATCCCTTTAGTGAGTGTAGAAGCTGGTTGTCACTGAAGCTTTACTCATTGCTGTAGTTCTAATTGCAGCTTGAAAGCCGTTTTAATGCGTTACATCAACGTATTTAAAACGGTTAATACTACCATTTACTTCTTGAATGACTTTAAGAAGGCGCGACGATGACGGCAATTATTTTTTATTCCACTACAGATGGTCAAACTAAGAAAATCGCCGAAAAAATGGCAGATGACTGGAATGGCGATGTTAAGGTTTTGACCATTAATGAATTGCCGAACTATGTAAACGATAAAAGCATAGGTCAAGTCATAGTGGGTGCGTCAATTCGTTATGGGCATTATAACAAAGTGGTAATGGAGCTAATTCATACCCATGTAGATTGGCTAGAAGCTAAAAATGCAGCATTTTTCTCGGTAAACCTAACGGCTCGCAAGCCAGAAAAACAAGACCCCGCAAACAGCGCTTATATTCAGCGCTTCATTAAGTCAACAGGCTGGATGCCCAATCAAATAGCCATGTTCGCTGGTCGGCTATGTTATCCAAAATACTCTTTTATAGATCGTCAAATGATCCGCTTGATTATGAAAATGACGGGCGGATGCGCCGATGGCACCAGTACCATTGAGTACACCAACTGGGATGAAGTTAAACGCTTTTCTAAGACGGTTTCAGGGCTTAATGTTCGCTCAAAGGCTGTAAAGGCAGCCTAAATTGAGCTTTATAGTCACAATTGATGCTTAATTAGGCTAAATAATTAGTGCAACAGGCGATATGTCAACCTATTATCAATACTGAGTTGTGATTCAAATCACACAAATGAGTATTTTTAGGCAGGGAGTGATATGTCGTTTTTTTCTAAAGGGATCTTAAGTGTCCTAATATCAGCTGGCATAGTGTCGACAGGCTGGGCAGCATCGGAGCAAGATCAGTATGAAGTGGCTAAGACCAAACTACTGTTCTTACTCAGCTCAAAAGACTATACGGCTGCACAAAAAGTGGCAGATGAAAAAGCAATCCAATTCAAATCAACTGGGTTTGAATACGATTGGCTTTATTTACAAGGTATCACTGCCTTAAAACAGGGTCAGTTAGAAACCGCCGCTGCATTATTGCAACAACTCGACAACTCCTCTATTCAACAAGACCAATGGCTACTCGATATAGCCACCATTGAACTCAAATTGGGTAATGCGCAGGTTGCCAATGGATATTTAAGTCGCTGGGTAGACAGCCACCCCAAGCACGTTCCTGGTAAATATTACTTTGCGATGAGTTTTTATGAACTCGCCAATTATCAAGGTGCTATTGATCAATTACAAAGCCTTGATCGCAACACTGCAGTTGCATCTATTAGCGCCGATAAGTTGGATTATTTATTGGCCGCCAGTGCCTATAAAGCAGGGCGAAATAGTCTAGCCACTCAATCTGCCAAGAAAGTACTCTTGGTTGAAACAAGTCCATATCAACAAGCTGCCAATGATATTCTTAATAACATTAAATTAAAGCAAGGCGAAAAGAAATGGTCGGCAGAATTAAGCGCTAAAGCCTCGTACGATTCAAATGTTACATTAGCCAATGGTGAGAACCAGCTAAGTGACGTTCGCGGTGCATTACAATTTGATGGCAGCTTTCAGCCGGTACAAGCGGTTAACTTGAGTTACCAAGGTGCCGTGACTCAACATGCCGAAGTCACCGATTATAACTTGTTGTCTCATAAGCTAACCGGCGAATTTAACGCGGTCTTAGGTGCGATAGATTTACGTTTGGGTTATAGCTATGGGCAAACCGATCTAGATAAGGAAGATTGGCTAACCCAACATCGTTTCTATTTGAACACGAGTAAAAATAGCTTATCTTTTGTAACAGACCTCATTGCTCAGCAATACCCAGACGATGAATCTCTAAACGGATACCTAGCCGGTATCTCTGCCACACAGTTACTAACGCAAAAGGGTTCCCAGCCGATTATTTCTGCCACCTTAGGCAGCCAGCTTCATGTTAATCAAGATTATGAACTGAAGAAAGTTAGGGTAAATGCCGGTGGTGCCTTTATGTCGTATATTGCCAGTTGGCAATTACAGGCAAAGGGTGATGTTTCCTATACTCAATATCCGCCTGATTCAACGTTAGAATCAAAAACATTAATAACTACATCCATCGTAGGTTCAAAATTAATTTTGTCTCAGTTACGGCTGACGCTATCGGCAGATAGTTTTTGGACCATTTCAACACCTGAAAGTTTTGATTACCAACGCTATGTAATCAGTAGTGCTTTAGCATGGAG
>NZ_JBKEGY010000029.1:0-42549 GCF_046710285.1 Reinekea sp. | reverse complement strand
CTACCAACACGACATGCACCTGGAGCTTAGTAATCCACGTCGAAGCCAGGTCGCCCCCTTTAGACTGGTTAAAGCTCTCTTACGAGAGTGGCTTGGGATAATAATCACCATGTCTTACACCTTGATATGGGTGCGAGCCCCTATTTATCAAGTGGTTGCAGTATAACAGTATCCAACTGTTCTGCCTATAAATGTTTGTTGTTGCTCTATTGCTCTGATTAAAGTTTAAATTGCGCTATTTGTTGATCAAATTCTCGAATTAAGGCATTCAACTCGTGTGATATTTGCTCGGTTTGCTCGACTTTGTGGTTTGTTGCCTCTGCAAGGTTTTGAATATCGTGCATTAACGATGAAATTCCGCTTGCGACCTCTGTCTGCTCTTTCGAGGCGGTGGCTATCTGGATATTTTTTTCATTAATGTCTTCGACCATGATTGCAATTTCTTGTAATGTATTACTGGCATTGGTTATGTCTTGTTCTGTTTCTGTAGAACTTAACTGTCCTTTATCCATCGCCACGACGGCATTATCTGCACCTTTTTTTACGCTGTCTAATATGCGTTCAATTTCTGTGGTTGAGTCTTGTGTGCGCTGGGCAAG
Source organism: Reinekea sp. (assembly GCF_046710285.1). Classification (GTDB taxonomy): domain Bacteria; phylum Pseudomonadota; class Gammaproteobacteria; order Pseudomonadales; family Natronospirillaceae; genus Reinekea. Next base: position 41,950 of record NZ_JBKEGY010000029.1, on the reverse strand, counting down.
GGTTCGAACTTCATCAGCAACAACGGCAAAACCTCGACCCTGATCGCCTGCTCGGGCGGCTTCAATCGCGGCATTCAAGGCAAGTAAATTCGTTTGTTCTGCGATGCCTCTAATAACGTCTAATACACTGCTTACGTTGGTGGCGTTCTCGGCGAGTTCTTTCATTACGGCTGCACCGGCATTCAAGTCGGCTACTAGCTGAATAGATTTATTTTTTGCCGCGTCGGCGGTGAGCGTACCCGCTGAAGATTTTTCTGCTGTCGCTTTAGTTGTGTCCAACGTTAAGGCTGAATTGTTAGCCACTTCTTCTGCACTGTGAGACATTTCTTGAATGGCGGTGGCAACTTGCTCAGTCGCTGTAAATTGCTGAGTAGATTGCGCAGATAGCTCTTGTGACATACTTGATAAATTTTGTGATGAGCCGGTTAAGGCCGCTGACGTGGCTTTCATTGTTTCTACATTTCTAGTTAGAAACCCGTGCAAAATACGAGCGGTTTCAGCTATATCGCCTATCTCATCTTCATTGACGTAATCACAAGCTGTTGCTAGCTCCCCTTGCCCAAGTAACGCTAGGTTTCTTGCTACTTTGCTCAATGGGTTAACTATAACTCGATTAATTACAATGAATGAAATCACCCCTACGATCAACACAACTAAGATGAAACCCGAAACACTGAGTCTTAGGTTCTGTTGCACAGACTTATCAAGCACATCTAACTTTTGATGAACCTGGGCTGTGAGCAAGTCGACAATTGTGTCTAAGGCGGTTGACGGTGCTCTATCTATACCGCTGACCGATTGATCTCCCTGCAATACATTGAAGCCTGAATCAATAAATTTCAATCGCCCTTCTGTATAGGCATTTTTCATGGCTAGATGATCAACCAAAAATTGCTTGGCAATAAGATATAACTCACTGCCTTGCGGTAGCAATGTGATTAACTCTTCTATAGTTTTTTGAACGGAATTATGTCGTTGGTTAAAACGGGTCCAATATGTTTCCATATCTTCTGCATCTGCTCCCCTTATTAATATGTTTTTCCATTCCTGGACTTGGCGCTTAAACTCTACATTTGCCTGCAAGGCGAGCTGGCTTGCCTGCTCATCAATATGAATAAGGGTGTCGTAGCTGTGTATATCTGCATTCATACGGGCTAATGCAACAAACGTGACAAGGCTTAGGGCAATAATTGCACTAAAGATCACAACTAGTAATTTAACTTTAACGCTGCGTAAGTAATTCACTAAATACCTCTTTATATGGCCGTTAGAAAGCTTGTACTTAATAATCTATCGGCCAATACACATAAAGTATTAGATAAAAATATGGCTGAGATGTTTGTTTGAAGGAAGCTAAATCCAACAAGTAAAGGAACTATGAGAGGGTGATTTAGATTGCTCTGTTCAGGCCGAGATTGACCTGAACAGTACTTTTAGCGGTTATAGGCTTTATTAACGCGTTGTAAGTCTCGGTTGGAGTCTCTGTCTTTGATTGAGGCACGTTTGTCATGCTGTTGCTTGCCTTTAACCAGCGCAATTTCGGCTTTTATGTGGTTACCCTTCCAATAAACGGCCAAACAAACGGCGGTATAGCCGGTTTGCTTTGAATTACGTTCGATCTTTTCTATTTCACGTCGATTCAACAACATTTTGCGAGTGCGTGTTGGGTCGGCTATTACGTGAGTAGAGGCCGTTCTCAGTGGCGTTACATGCGCTCCGATGAGGTAGGCTTCACTGTTTTGGAAGATCACGTAGCTGTCTACTAGCTGTAACTTTCCTTCGCGCATACTCTTCACTTCCCACCCCATTAGGGCTAGGCCAGCTTCGTATTTGTCGATGATGTGATAATCGTGGCGGGCTTTTCTATTTTGCGCAATCGAGCCGCCGCTGTTCGATTTCTTTTTCTTTGGTTTATTCATAATTGGGATTATATCGCTTTTAGACTATTTGACCATCATCATGTGTGCAAATATCGGGTATTGTATGGCTTTTCTAGCTCATTTAACGGATGCCTCGTACTCTTACTGGCACTTTAAAAGAGGATTCACCGTGTTTGGTTTGTTTGTTTTACTACTTTATTGGTTTTTAGGCACGGCCTTGGTCGCCTGGGCTGGCTGGCCGATTCCGGGCAGTGTCGTTGGTTTAATGGGGCTTTGGGTGACGTTGGTTTTTTATGGTCGAGTGCCAGACTGGCTTAAGCTGCCTTCGAACTTACTCATTCGCTATTTAACTTTAATGTTTGTGCCTGCAGGTGTGGGCTTAATTGAGCACCTTGGTCGCCTTCAGAGCCTTGGTGTGGAAATGTTCGCGATTATTGCCGCCAGCACCCTGATTACCGTGGTCGCCATGGTGATTATTTTTAAGCTAACGGGTAAGAAAACATGACCCCTGAACTCAGAATGTTGTTCTCGCTCACCTTAACGATGGGGGTTTATTTTGTTGCGGAAAAAATATATGTGCTTTGTCGGCGTTCGCCACTTGCCCATCCGGTGCTGCTTTCTATTGCAACGCTGATTGGTTTTTTGTATTGGTTCGGTTGGGATTACCCTGAGTTCAAAAAAGACACCCAGTTTATTCACTTTTTACTCGGCCCCACAACCGTGGCGCTGGCTATTCCGCTTTATGAACAACTGCCTTTGATTAAAAAGATGGCGGTGCCCATTTTATTGTCTTGCTTTGTGGGTGCATTGGTAGCAGCGAGCAGTGCTGCCTTGATCAGTGCTTTATGGACAAAAGATGTCGTTCTAAGCTTAAGTTTAATCCCCAAATCCATAACGACGCCCATTGCTATGGATATCTCTCAACAAGCCGGCGGCAGCCCTTCGTTAACAGCGGGCATTGTGTTAATTACCGGTGTATTAGGCTGCTTGATTGTACCGATTAGTTTGCGATTACTGAAGGTTAAAGATGACGCAACCCAAGGGTTTATCATTGGCTTAACCGCGCACGGCATTGGCACGGCTCAAGCGTTTGAAAAGTCAGTCACTTGTGGCGCATTTGCAGGCCTTGCTATGAGCTTAACCGGCGTTGTCAGTGCTTTTGTTCTGCCGGTTTCGCCACTAGCGGATTGGGTCGTTAAACTTATTCAGTGATAATTTTTTTAAGCATGAGTCCAGCACGCTGGCCCACGGGTACCTTTGGGTTTGGAAACACAACAAACTCTTCTGTATTTTGTACTTGATACGCTTGGTCACCATCTTGCCAAACGGTAAAGCCTGCGGGGTATGCAGAAAAGTTCGCGGCGCTGTCGGGTATATTGAACTGCCAATTGTCACTGGTTTTTTCAATTTCATGGCAAACTACAAAAGAATCGACTTGCTTTTTAGGTGCGTCGGGTAGTGGCTCACCCGCTATCAGTTCTCGTAGGGCGTAATCTATACCAACAAACTGTTTTAAGTTATTCGCACCAAACGGCATTACCTTACCCAACTCTAAGGTAAAGCTCTCTGCGTTGTATTTAAGTGCTGAGAATGAGCTAAAGGTATTGGCTTCTTGCTGTTGCAATAGCACTGTTTGAACGTCGGCTCGGGCCAGAAAAGCCTTTTGGCTTTCAGGCAATGTTCGGCCAGATACGAATGGGTACACGGCAAACTTTTCTCGTGCGCTGTCTCGAATGGCCGTATGGCAATCGTAGTGCATTCTTTGGGTTACGGTAACGGGCTCTTCCGCGAAAAAGTTGGCAACATAGGCTTCTAATTTAGCTGCACGCTTTACTTCTTTTAAGGTTATTTCGTGCTGTTGCCAATCTCCGCAAAACAGACGATTCATATTTACATCGATAAAGCGCTCGGCTTCTATCATTGCCCAAGGGTTGCCAAGAATAAACAACACTCGCTGACCACTTTTTTGATCTTCGGCTAACAAGTCGTCAATTATTTTGCTGATAATTTCTATCGGTGCTGTTTCATTACCGTGTACGGCACAAGAAATAACTAACGAGGTATCGCAAGCGGTATTGGGTTCAAACTTAATAACACCGACATCTAGAAAAGTAACTTCCGTGCCAGCCGATAAAATTTGATGCTGTGGCTCAATGCTCTTATCAGCATGGGCCATGGTGTGTTTGATGATATTTTTGTGTGGTGCGAAGATGTTAGAGGTCATTATAGAGTCTGCTTGGTTAAGACATGAAGGATTGATCTAAAGTTTAAACGCTTAATGTAAGAGGCTAGTTGTGTCTGCAGATAGCGCTCTTACATTTTAATTAATCGCTTTTAATCTAACGCTCCTGCAAGTGCCCAAGTAAACGTTTTTCCATTTGTTTGAAAACGGCCAGAATACAGAAGGTAAGCACCAAATAAATTAGCGCTACAAAAATAAATGCTTCGAATGGCGCATAATATCTTGCGTAAATATCACGAGCGGCACCGGTTAAATCAATAATAGTAACGGTAGAGGCTATCGCCGTGGCGTGCAGCATGAAAATAACTTCGTTACTGTACGCAGGGATGGCCCTTCGGAAAGCACTTGGCAATATAATTCTGCGCATACGCTTACCCCAGCCCATACCGTAGGCTTTTGCGGCTTCAATTTCGCCACGAGGTGTTGCCATAATTGCACCACGAAAAATCTCAGTGGTGTAAGCAGCGGAGTTTAACGCAAAGGCGATTAAACATGGGTAAAACGCTCGCTTAAATATTTCCCACCAAAAAGATTCCTGAATCCCCTCAATGAGGGTTACACCGTAATAGATCATGTACAGCTGAATCAACAAAGGCGTGCCACGAAACACATAAGTGAATAACCAAACTGGCCCATTAATAAATTTATTGCTTGAAGTGCGCATTATTGCCAAGGGTACTGCGAGCAGACCGCCAATAAGTAATGACAACAATACTAACTGTATGGTCTTTACTAGACCTTCTCCATAATGCGTCCAGGTATAAGGGTTACTGAAAATTTCTACAATTGATTCGATCATGACTTAACCCTTTATCACACCAGCACTGAATTTTACGTCAAGCCGTTTAAACAAGACATCGGAAAGTGCTGCTATTATTAAAAATACAATAGCGACCGGTATGAAAAACTTAAACGGCTGCCCAGTTGTTTTTGCGGCTTCGGTTGCTAGGCGAACCATATCGGATAAACCAATAATACTCACCAAGGCTGTAGTTTTTAGCAGTACCTGCCAGTTGTTAGCAATGCCCGGTATGGCGTGACGCATCATTTGTGGAAATGAAATGCGTTTAAATACTTGCCAACCACTCATTCCATAAGCCTTGCCAGCTTCTATTTGGCCGGAGTCAACGGCTAAAAATGCGCCGCGGAAGGTTTCTGTCATATAGGCACCAAAAATAAAGCCAATGGTTAATACGCCTGAAGTGAATTCGTTAAAGGGTAGGAAAATATCAATGCTGCCGTCAGTTAAATCGTAGATCCAATCGAAAAAAGCGTTGACCATAATTTGGCCACCAAAGAATAGCAGTAACATCCAGACTAGATCGGGTACGCCACGAATAATTGTGGTATATAGAGTGGCAGTTGCCTTTGCAACCGGATTTTTAGAAAGCTTTGCCATTGCTCCTATTAAACCTAGGGTAAAGGCTAACAACACAGACAGCAAAGCTAACTCAATAGTGACAACCGCGCCACCCATGATAGAAGGTCCATAGCCTCCAAAATCAAACATTCCAGCCATCGAAGTTCTCTCTTATTATTATCGATTATACTTGGTATTCAATTGCCATAAATTGAACAAGCAAATAACAAGTAAAACCTAACTGAGTGAAAGTAAGTGCCTACTTCTGAGTAGAGAATAGGCACTCTTTAGAAACGTAAGCGTCGATTAACTGATCGGCGCTTAGTCAAACATTAGAGTTTGATATCGAAATCGAAGTATTTCTTCATGATCACGTCATACGTGCCGTTCTCTTTGATTTTTGCTAATGCAGCCGTTACCGCGTCTTCTAATTCAGTATCACGCTTACGGAATGCAGCGCCAACACCTTCACCAAAAATACGGATAGGCTCTTTAACATAACCACCAGACTGGCTGATGCCTGCGTCATCACCCAGCATGTCAATACCAACAGGGGCGTCAACGAACATAGCGTCTAAACGACCACCTTTAAGATCTACAACCATGTCGTCAGCAGTTGTATAACGAACAACTTCAGAACTAGACAAGAATTCTGTTACGTATGTGTCTTGAATGGTCGCACGCTGTACACCTACTCGCTTATCTTTAGCATTTGCAGCGTCAAAGCCGTTGCCATTTGGCGCGAAGAACGCAGACGGTGTTGTGTAGTATGCATCAGAGAATAAAACGCGTTTTGCACGTTCTTCGTTGATAGACATTGAAGAGAAAATCATGTCGTATTTACGCGCTAACAAGCCAGGGATAATACCGTCCCATGCTTGAATGACCCAATCACACTCTTTACCTGTAATTTCTTTGCACACTTCGTTACCAAGTTCAATTTCGAAACCCGTTAACGTGCCGTCAGGTGCTTTAAATTCAAACGGTGGGTAAGGGGCATCAACACCTACACGAATTGTGTCCCATTCTTTAGCTTCTACAGCAGAGGTCATGGCTACTACACTAGCCAAAGCAATTAAGATTTTTTTCATTATTTTGCTCCAATATGGATTATTTGTGTCGAGCCTAAGGGCTCTGTTCTAGTTATCGTAAAATCACGAGAAGGTAATAACCTCATGACTGCGCTTTAAAATCAATACTTTGGTGACAAAAACTGCTTCATTCGTTCTGAAGATGGGTTTTCGAACACGTTTTTAGGGTTACCTTGCTCTTCAATAACGCCTTCATGCAAGTAAATTACATGATTTGAGACATCTCGTGCAAAGGACATTTCATGAGTGACTACGATCATTGTACGGCCTTCTTCAGCTAACCCACGCATTACCTTTAATACTTCCCCGACTAGTTCAGGGTCTAAGGCAGATGTCGGTTCATCGAACAACATCACTTCTGGGTTCATCGCCAACGCACGAGCTATTGCCGCTCGTTGCTGCTGCCCACCCGACATATGCGCTGGGTAGTAGTCTTTACGATCATACAAGCCTACTCGGTTTAAATGCTCTTCGGCACGCTCTATTGCTTCTGCTTTAGAAATACCTAAAACATTAATAGGCGCCTCAATGATGTTTTCCATAACTGTCATGTGAGACCAGAGGTTGAACCCCTGAAAAACCATTGATAAACGTGCTCGCATTGACTCCACCTGACGCATATTTGCAGGAGAGCGCTCACCATGTTTATCGGTTTTGAAGGCTATTTTCTCACCATGAACCTGAATATCGCCTGAAGTTGGAATTTCTAAAAGGTTAATACAACGTAAAAATGTGGACTTTCCTGAACCTGAAGATCCAATGAGGGAAATAACATCGCCTTTTTGAGCCTCTAAAGAAATACCTTTTAAAACTTCGTGGCTACCAAATCGCTTATATACATCGTTGACGATCAGAGGGGCAATATCTGACATTGTTATCTCCTAGAATTCTTTGATTTACATATAACATTGACCAGAACTGAGCAGGACAGCATTACTGAATATTTATTGTTATTAGATTCGGCTTCCATTTTGTCTAAACATAAGTGCTTTTGTAAAACACATTAACACCTACCACTTTAGCATGTGCGACATTTTTACAAAATAACTTCGCCACCGGTGCAGTATGGCTGAAAATAATGGTAATGCTATCTAACAACAATCTATTAAAGGATAAACTTAGAAAGTTTAAGGGCACAAGCACTTTTCAACGCTTTGTGAGCACTGCACAATAACTGTGCTCAATTTGTTTAGTTACTAACCAGAGCGCCTAGTTTTCGTGCAGGGACGCCTAACTTTACAGTTTATTCAAAAAAATTATAACGATAAATCCCTTTTCTTAAGCCTTAACCTATTGCCCTTATTGAAAGGCTGATTTAAGGTACTGCGACACAATTGACGAGCTGCTTTAAAGCTTCGTTACAATAAAAAAAGCGACAACAACCGGATTAAATGGTCTGGAGAGAAGTTGCTACTCACTGACGTTACCGCTTGCTAAGAGCATTTTAGGTAACCCTATGGAGATTCAATATCATGAAGAAAGGCATTAAACTTCTTGCCGGCGTTACGATGGCAGCATCACTTGCCACAGGCGCTATGGCAGCAAACAAAACTTTTGTTTACTGTTCTGAAGCAAGCCCAGAAGGCTTTAACCCTGCGTTTTATACCTCAGGCACAACCTTTGACGCGTCTTCACGCCCTATGTTCAACCGCTTGGTTGAATTCGAGCGCGGCGGCACAGCGGTACAGCCAGGTTTAGCGGAGAGCTGGGATATTTCAGCAGACGGTAAAACCTATACATTCCACCTACGCAAGGGTGTAAAGTTCCACCAGCGTAAAGACTTCCGTCCATCACGTGATTTCAACGCCGATGACGTATTGTTCAGCATCAACCGTCAGTTGCTAGCTGACCACCCATACCATGATGTAAGCGGTAAAGACTATGCTTACTTCGGTTACATGGACATGGCAAATACTATTAAGTCTGTTGAAAAAATTGACGATTACACAGTTCGTTTCAACCTAAATGTTGTCGATGCTACATTCCTAGCTAACCTAGCGATGGATTTCGCATCTATGAACTCTTCTGAGTATGCAGATGCCATGCTAGAAGCTGGTACGCCAGAACAGCTCGATAAAACGCCAATCGGTACAGGCCCATTCATTTTGGCTCAGTACAAAAAAGACTCTATCATCCGTTATGTTGCGCACAACGCATACTGGGAAGGTAAAGCAAATATTGACCGTTTAGTTTTCTCTATCACTCCTGACGCTAGCGTTCGTTATGCGAAATTGCAGAAGGGTGAGTGTCACCACATGCCATACCCGAACCCATCTGACGTTGCAGCAATGCAGCAAAATGATGATCTAAACGTATTGCAATCTAACGGCCTAAACGTTGGTTACTTAGCGTTCAACACGCAAAAGCCACCGTTCGACAACGTACTCGTTCGTCAAGCACTTAACATTGCCACTAACAAAGACGCCATCTTAGATGCTGTTTATGAAGGTGCGGGTGAAGTTGCGAAGAACCCAATTCCACCAACAATGTGGTCTTACAACGATGACATCGTCGATTACGAATACAACGTTGAATATGCGAAGCAGTTACTTGCTGAAGCTGGCTTCCCTAATGGTTTCGAAACCAATATCTGGGCAATGCCTGTTTCACGTCCATACAACCCAAATGCACGTCGTATGGCTGAAGTTATGCAAGCAGACTGGGCGAAAGTTGGCGTTAAAGCAAACATCGTTTCTTACGAGTGGGGTGAATACCTAGAGCGCTCTGAAAACGGCGAGCATGACACAGTAATGCTTGGCTGGACTGGCGACAACGGTGACCCAGATAACTTCATGTACGTTTTATTAGGCTGCCCTGCAGCAGAAGCTGGCGGAAACCGTGCTTTCTGGTGTAACCAAGAGTTTAACGGCCTACTAGAAACTGCACGTGCAACTTCTGATGTTGAAGTTCGTACTGAACTTTATCGTGAAGCTCAGGTTATCTTCAAAGAAGAAGCGCCTTGGATCACTCTTGCTCACTCGGTTGTATTTGAACCAGTACGTAAAGAAGTGACTGGCTATAAGATGAGTCCATTCGGTGGACATGACTTCTACCCAGTAGATCTTACTGAGTAATTGTTACTTTAGTATAAGTGAGGGCGGCGCTAGCCGCCCTTTTGTTTTGTATAGTACGAACTCGTAGCTTAAACTTGCGCGCTCACTATAAGTATTAATTCAGGTACTCCCTATGTTTCAATTCATAATGCGGCGATTAAGTGTGGTTATCCCTACATTTATCGGTGTTTCTTTGCTGACTTTTTCATTAATTCATTTTATTCCGGGTGATCCCGTAACAGTAATGGGTGGTGAAAGAGGGCTTACAAGCGAACAACGTTTAGAGCTTGAAGTAATGCTAGGGCTAGATAAACCCCTTTATCAACAGTACTTTGTCTACATTGGCAACGTGCTACAGGGCGATTTAGGCACATCCTTTGTCACTCGCGAGCCGGTAATGGATGAATTCTTAACTCTATTCCCTGCCACCATTGAACTTTCTTTCTTCGCAGCGCTTTTTGCCCTTTTGGTCGGTTTGCCACTGGGGATTATCGCCGCCGTTAAAAGAGGCAGTCTATTTGACCACAGTGTGATGACGGTCTCTTTAGCGGGTTATTCCATGCCTATTTTCTGGTGGGGCTTACTGCTTATTCTTCTGTTTTCTATTCAACTTGATTTAACCCCCGTGTCTGGTCGGTTAGCCGTTGCTTACTGGGTTGATGAAGTCACTGGCTTTATGATTATTGATGCTTGGCTCTCTGGCGAAGAAGGCGCGGTTAAATCTGCTTTTGCACACTTAGTATTGCCTAGTATCGTGTTAGGTACCATTCCGATGGCTGTTATTGCCCGAATGACCCGCTCCTCAATGCTCGAAGTTCTCGGCGAAGATTATATTCGTACCGCCCGAGCTAAAGGCCTATCACGCACGGCCGTGGTGTTAAAACACGCCTTGCGTAATGCGTTGATTCCTGTGGTCACCGTTATCGGCCTGCAAATTGGCACGCTATTGTCTGGTGCTATTTTAACCGAAACCATTTTTGCTTGGCCAGGTATCGGTAAGTGGCTAATAGAAGCCATTAGCCGAAGAGACTACCCAGTCGTTCAAGGTGGTTTATTAATGATTGCGACCATGATTATTATCGTCAACTTTATTATCGACTTAATGTACGGCGTGATTAACCCTCGCGTTCGTCATTCTAAATAGGAGCTAACATGACTCAATCCACTGTCCCAGCTGTTGTTGCTCCTCGCTCACCTATCGCTGAGTTTTGGTTTTACTTCAGTCAAAACAAAGGCGCTGTTGTTGGTTTAGGCTATGTAATCTTTATTGTGTTACTCGCTATTTTTGCCGACGTACTTGCCCCTTACTCGCCGATTGAACAATTTCGAGAGTTCACGCTTATTCCACCAGCCTTTGCTGAAGGTGGCCACTCTGCCTTTTGGTTAGGCACTGACGAAGTAGGTCGCGATATTCTATCGAGGCTAATGCACGGTGCACGCCTATCACTTTTGATAGGCTTAGTTATCGTCAGCATTTCCCTTGTTTTAGGCATTTGCCTTGGCTTATTCGCGGGTTACATCGGCGGCTTCCTAGATTCAGCCATTATGCGCATGAGTGACATTTTACAATCACTTCCTGCCTTGTTACTCGCTATTGCGGTGGTTGCTGTATTAGGACCAAGCATTCTAAATGCCGGTTTGGCGCTATCTTTGGTTTACTTGCCTCACTATATTCGCTTAACGCGAGCTTCAGTTTTAGCCGAGAAAAACAGAGACTATGTCGTGTCATCTAGTGTTGCCGGTGCCGGGTCTATACGCATCATGTTCATCACTATTTTACCTAACTGTTTAGCGCCACTTATTGTGCAAGCGACCTTAGGGTTTTCAAACGCAATTTTAGATATGGCCGCTTTGGGCTTCTTAGGTTTAGGTGCGCAGCCACCTTCTGCCGAATGGGGCACCATGCTGGCAACGGCTCGTGAATTTATCCAAAGCGCATGGTGGGTTGTGACCTTCCCTGGCTTAGCGATTTTAACCACGGTACTTGCGTTTAACCTCATGGGCGATGGTTTACGTGACGCCCTTGATCCAAAACTAAAACAATAGGAGGCCGAAATGTCATTATTATCTGTTAAAAATTTGTCGGTCACTTTCGGTACAAGTGAAAACCCGTTTCGCGCGGTCGACCGTTTAAACTATGAAGTCAGTGCCGGTGAAGTACTCGGTATTGTTGGGGAGTCTGGCTCGGGCAAGTCGGTGAGCTCACTTGCCTTAATGGGCTTGATTGATTTCCCTGGTAAGGTCATGGCGGACTCACTATCTTTTGAAGGTAAAGAGCTGTTAAGCCTGAAAGATAAAGCCCGCCGAAAAATCACCGGCGATGATATCGCGATGATTTTCCAAGACCCTATGACGGCGCTGAACCCATGCTTTACCGTGGGTGATCAGATCATGGAAGCCATCAAAGTCCATCAGGGTGGCAGCAAAAAAGAGCGCAAAGCCAAAGCCATTGAATTACTCAATAAGGTCGGGATTCCTGCACCTGAAGATCGTTTAAAAACATTCCCTCACCAGCTTTCTGGCGGTATGAGCCAGCGCATCATGATCGCGATGGCGATTGCTTGTGATCCAAAGTTATTGATTGCAGATGAACCAACCACCGCATTAGATGTAACGATTCAAGCGCAAATTATTGATCTGCTTCTAGATTTACAACGTGAAAAAAACATGGGTCTTATTTTAATTACCCATGACTTAGCATTGGTTGCAGAGTCGGCCGACCGAGTGGTGGTTATGTATGCAGGGCAAGTAGTTGAGATGGGTGACGCGAAAGAAATTTTCACGAACCCGCAGCACCCTTACACTGAAGCCTTAATGAGATCATTACCTGAGTCGGCGCAAGGTCGCTCTCGACTAGATGCGCTTGCAGGCGTTGTACCTGGCGCTAACGATAGACCTTCGGGTTGCTTGCTGAACCCACGCTGCCCATACGTCACCGATAGATGCCGAACCGAAGAGCCCGAGCTGATTACCACTAATGAACATGCAGTTCGCTGTTTTATACCCTTGCCTCATTCAAAGGATGCCGCCTAATGACGAAAGCGACAAATAATCCGGTATTACACGGCACCGGTTTAAAACAACATTATGAAGTTAGCCAAGGCTTTATGAAACCTAAAGGTACTGTTAAAGCCGTTGACGGTGTCGATTTTAGTGTCGATGCTGGTAAAACATTAGCCGTTGTTGGTGAATCGGGTTGTGGTAAGTCTTCATTGGCTCGCCAGCTGACCATGATTGAAACACCAACAGAGGGCACCTTAACGTTTGAAGGCACCAACCTGTTAACCTTAACTAAAGAAGAAAAGGCTAAAGCTCGCCAACGTATTCAAATTATTTTTCAAAACCCATACGGCTCGTTAAACCCGCGTAAAAAAGTCGGCCAAATTTTGGAAGAACCGTTAGCAATCAATAGCGACATGAGTGCAAGTGAACGCAAAGAACGTGCGCTGTATTTACTCGAAAAAGTTGGTTTAAAAACCGAACATTACGAGCGCTACCCGCACATGTTCTCAGGCGGTCAGCGTCAACGTATCGCCATTGCCCGCGGCCTAATGATGAACCCGAAAGTAGTTGTCGCCGACGAACCCGTGTCGGCGCTTGATGTTTCAGTTCAAGCGCAAGTTTTAAACTTGATGATGGACTTACAAGAAGAGTTTGGCTTAGCGTATGTGTTTATCTCGCACGATTTAAGCGTAGTAGAACACATCGCCGATGACGTGATGGTGATGTATCTGGGCAAAGTCGTCGAGCGCGGTAAAACCCAAGATATTTTTGAAAACCCGCAACACCCTTATACGCTGGCACTGTTGTCATCGACACCACGAATTGACCCAGAACATCGTATAGAGAAAATACGCCTACCCGGCGAACTACCCTCACCACTCAACCCACCTTCAGGTTGCGCATTCCACGGCCGTTGTAAATACGCCAACGATCGCTGCACCACCGAAACACCGGTGTTGATTTCGGTTGAAGGTAAATCGGATGTCGCATGCTTTGCAGTAGAAGAAGGGAGGATGGGGTAAAGACGGTTTTAGGCTGCGGGCTGCGAGCTTCGGGTAAAGTCAAAAATGTGTTTTAAACTGTTTTAAGATTTTGACCTTATCTTTCACTCGCAGCTTGCAGCTCGAAGCTCGCGGTTGCCCTCTCGGGCAACCGTTCTATCTTTTACTTCAATTCCGCTAACAATCCTTTCACTAATTGCCAAAACGGTTCTACGGTGCTTATTTCTAAGCGTTCGGTTGGGCTGTGTGCGCCGCGGATCGTTGGGCCCATGCTGACGATGTCCATGTCGGGCTTTTTGCTGAGTAATATGCCGCATTCTAGTCCGGCGTGTATGGCTTTTAATGCGACTTCTTCGCCGGTGATTTTTTCTGCTAAGGCTTGCGCTTGGGCAACGAGTTTACTGTTGAAGTCTGGGTTCCAGCCTGGGTAATCTAAGATGCATTTAGTGCTTAAATCAAAAGCCGCTAATATGCCTTCTATTTGCTGCTTAAGCCCAACGGCTTGGCGTTCATTGAAGAACCTCAAGCTGGTTTGAATTCGTAGGCAACCTTCTTTAATGGTAACGACTGCAAGGTTGCAACTTAAATCAACTAAGTCTGCTGGGTGTTGCAAGCTATAGCTTTGTGCGCCATGTGGTAACGCACTGGCTAAATTTAAGAACGCATCGGTATCGGCCTTAGAGATAACATAGAGGTCTTGTTCCATGCAGGGCTCGAATACCCACTCTAATGCATTGTCAGCTTCTGGCAGATAGCTTAACCAACGATCTTTGGCTGCGTTCATTGCTGCCTTCCAAGATTCGAGATCTTTTTCGTCGATCATTAATACCGTACTGGCTTCGCGTGCAATTACGTTATGGGCAAAGCCGCCGCGAAAACTAACGAGCTGATATTCCAAGTCTTTATTTTCTATTAATAGCTCAGCCAATAGCTTATTCGCATTGCCCAGTTGTTCGTGTACTTGTACGCCTGAGTGCCCGCCCTGCAGGCCTTTTAAGTGCAGTGTCCAAGCTTCTAAGCCAGGCTTAGGTACTTTAGACATAAGCTGCCGATGCGCTTCGTAACCGTAGCCGCCTGCACAACCAATATAAATCTCGCCCCAATCTTCGGTATCAAGATTTAACATTTTGGTAGCAGATAGTAGCGAGGCATCTAATCCTGAAGCGCCGTGTAATCCGGTTTCTTCTTCTGTTGTGAATAGCAACTCTAAGGCTGGATGAACGACACTTTCATCAGTCAGAACCGCCATCGCTGCTGCAACGCCAATGCCATTATCTGCGCCTAAGGTTGTGCGGTCAGCACGTAACCAGCCATCAACAATTTCTAATTGCAGCGGGTCTGTCTCAAAATTATGCTCTTTATCGCCAGTTTTTACCGTCACCATATCTAGGTGATTCTGAATAGCCACGATTGGAGCATTCTCATAACCCTGACTTGCAGGGACATAAACGACTAAATTACCCGCAGAATCAACTTTGTGTGCCAGCTTACGCTCATTGGCTAAGGCGATTATATGGTCACGTATTAACTGCTCTTGCCCGGAAGGGCGTGGTATTTGCGAAATTTGATAAAAATGTTCCCAAATATGTTCAGGACTTGTCGGATATGAGGTTGGCTTCATAGTAAAAAAGTTCTTCAGAGATTAGCGGACTGCGAAGCTTACTTCTTAGCGTGTAAGGCGGCAACTTTCGGACGAATATTATCTAACAGATGGTAACTTATGAAGTTTACGTGATCATAATTTTGACTTTCTCAGCCCATAAACCGCCGATTCTGCTGGTTTTAATCTTTTACGCTCGCTTTTTGTCATGAAAATGCTTAACTTTGACGGACTTAACCCAATAAAGTAGAGCGTATAGCCAATGGCTGCCGTCACGCGACATGAAAAATAAAAACATACTCTCGATAAAAACGGACTATAAGAATCGCTTCAACCGCAAGCTGTGGATGGCTGAGCGGCGTCGTGACCTAAAGTACTATTTCGACTCGCGTAATTTGGTTTATGGCAAGTTTGAAGATGAGCCGTTTTGGTCCGTTGTCCCACGTACCTCCTTGTGGAAAATACCCAGCATGGGCTCACCCGGATTCGATGGCTGGTATGGTATTGCGGGCGATCACCCAACAGATGTTGTGCCGCTCAATTATTTTGACGGCGATATTCGCAAAGTTCTCGATCATTTCGTAAAGAAATGGTTACATGCATCTGAAAAACTTAAGCAAGGCGAAGACTTCGGTGACTTCCGCATAGAACATATCGAAGAACGCCCGACCATTGGTCAACTCATTGAAGACCGCGCCTTACGGCTAGAACGCTTTGTTGCAGCCGAAGACCTTTGGACAGGGAAGAACATCTCACTTTTGCCGCCCGCCCCAACCCCAGACGATGAATCCGAAATTGATTGAAATTTAAACAGACATCTTTGTTTCAAAAATGTATACTCCGCGCCGCCGAGGTGACCCAACCTGCTCAGCAGCCATTTACTGGCTCCTTTTCGACTTAGTGATAGACGGTTTTCCCGCATTTAGCGGCATGGGGCGCAGTTAATTCACCTTCGCAGCGGCATCCAGACCGCCTGTGTGAACTACTGGATATACCCCGTTGGCATCCCCACCGGAAATTTTTATAGTGCTCTACTTACTCAAAGTTAGGTAAGCATGCTGTTTATTGGAAAAAATTAATGTCAGAAAACATCACATTCGCCGATTTAGGCTTAACGCCTTCTATTCTAACAACTCTTGATTCTTTAGGTTACGAAAGCCCGACTCCAATTCAGTCGAAAGCGATCGTCGAGTTGTTAAACGGCAACGATGTACTAGGTTTAGCTCAAACAGGTACCGGTAAAACCGCTGCCTTCTCTCTACCTTTGCTTTGTAAAATAGATACCAATTCTAAAACACCACAAGCGTTAGTGTTATGCCCTACTCGTGAACTTGCCATTCAGGTTGCCGAAGCATTCCAAACTTACGCTCGTGGCGTGAAAGGCTTTCAAGTATTGCCAATATATGGCGGTACCGATATGCGTAACCAGCTTCGCGCGCTTAAGCAAAATCCACAAGTCATTGTTGGTACACCTGGCCGAGTAATGGATCACCTTCGTCGCGGCACACTTGACCTATCTCAGCTAAAGCATCTTGTTTTAGATGAAGCCGATGAAATGTTACGCATGGGCTTTATTGACGATATCGACTGGATCTTAGAGCATACGCCAAAAGACAAGCAGACTGCTTTGTTCTCAGCAACAATGCCGGCGCAAATTAAGCGTATTGCCAACCAGTACCAGAAAGACCCAGTAAAAATTGAAATCAAGTCAACCTCTACCGAAATGTCTCAGATTGAACAATTTGTGTGGCGCGCGACTGGCCTAGATAAACTCGAAGCCCTAACCCGTTTACTCGAAATTGAAGAATGGAATGCCATTATCATCTTCGTTCGTACTCGTGTTGAATGTCAGTTCTTGTCTGAAAAGCTTTCTGCACGCGGTTACGCAGCAACCGCACTTAGCGGTGAAGTAGCGCAAAAGCAGCGTGAAGAAATTGTGAACCAAATGAAGAAAGGTAAGCTCGATATCATTATCGCTACCGATGTTGCCGCTCGTGGTTTAGACATTGAACGTATTACTCACGTCATTAATTGGGATATCCCAGGTGACGTCGAAGTTTATACGCACCGAATCGGTCGTACCGGCCGTGCAGGTCGTTCTGGTAAAGCAATTTTATTCTGTAAGCCACGTGAGCAGCGTGTATTACGTGATATTGAACGCCATACCAAACGCCCAATGCTTGAATACCCAATGCCAACGGCAGATCAACTTGGTGAACACCGAAGTGAGCAGTTTAAAGCCACAGTGATGGACCATATTGAAACAAGCAAGTTAGATTACTTCAAAGCCATGATTCAACGCTGGCAGAATGACGACGACATGGAGCCTCTTGATGTTGCCGCTGCTTTAGCTCTAATGGCGCAAGAAGATAAGCCACTTCAGTTACCTAAAGATCCTGTTGGTCGTCCACGTCGTGAGCGTGACGAACGCCCTCGCAGCAATGACCGTAACGATCGCGGTGGTGACCGTGGCGCTCGTGGTGGTGATCGCGGCGAACGTGGTGGTTCACGTAAGCGCAGCTTAGATTATGCAGCACAAACTTACCGTTTAGACATTGGTCGTCGTGATGGCGTTCAACCAGGTCAAATTGTTGGTGCTATCGCCAATGAAGGCGGCATTGAAGGTAAGTTCATTAACAACATCAACATTAAAGACACCTTTACGTTGGTTGATTTACCAGATGGCATGCCAAAAGAAGTTTTTGCTCAACTGCAAAAGACTCGCGTTAAAGGCCGTCCATTGTCATTACGTTCTTGGACTGAAGATGCGCCAGCTGGCGGTGATCGTAAGCCTCGCGAAGATCGCAAGTCAAGTGACCGTAAGCCTTCAGGTGACAAACCTCGCAGTGATCGCAAACCGCGTCGCTCTGAGTCTTAATAAGACAATTACGACAAAAAACGGTGCTTAGCGCCGTTTTTTTTGCCTTAATTTTAAACTATTTTATCTAAATGCTTGCTAACGTAACACAAACTGTTAAGGTGGCGGCCTGGCTTAAGAGAAAGCCCTGTTTACTTGTTAGATCCCCCGTTGTATTAGTTATAATTCTTCGCGTTATCCTCAGTTAAATATTCGTTTTCTTCGTGCTTCGTTGTCTGATTTTACAGACACTTTTATTATTATTTTTTAGGATATCTATTATGTCTACTACAACTGGTACAGTTAAATGGTTTAACGAAACTAAAGGTTTTGGTTTTATTGAGCAAAAATCTGGTCCTGACGTTTTCGCACATTTCAGCGCGATCACTGGCGACGGATTCAAAACTTTAGCTGAAGGTCAGCAAGTTGAGTTTACTGTTACTGACGGTCAGAAAGGCCCTCAAGCAGAAAACATCGTTTGCATCTAAAGCGTTGCTTAAAGTGCGCTAAAGCACTTTGCTTTATCACACATGCCCAAGGCGTGTGTGATAATATTTTAAAGTTTACCCCATACGCGTTGCACATTCGCAATCCGTTATAACAAGTTTGATTCAACATTGAATCAACACCGCTTAAAGTTTTACCTCCTACTATCTATTCCACCTCTGAGATACCTTATATCCCTAGTTCGAAGATACTTAGCAAAAAACGATTGGCGGCATTGAGAGAATTATTATGCATTTAAGCCTATCAACACATTCACCATCTAATCAGACCTACGAAAACCCAATTCCCGGTCGTGAATTTATTCTTAGCCTATTCGATTCGTTTAAACAACGTCTTAATCGCGAACAAATTGCGAACGCTTTAGATTTAGATTCGCCCGAACAAAAAGAAGCGCTACGCCGAAGACTTCGTGCCATGGAGCGCGATGGTCAGCTGATGTTTCAACGTAAAAGTTATCAGTTAATTGATCCAGAATCTTTGATCACAGGTGTCATTAGCATTCACCCTGATGGTTTCGGCTTTGTTACCTACAACGACACCGATAAAGATCTATTTTTACCGAAGACTCAATTAAGTCATGTTTTTGATGGCGATATTGTGCAAGTCTTAATTGAGCCGACAAGAGAAGCAAAACGCTCCTTCAACAGCTTAATAAAAGTGGTAGAGCGAAAAACCACACAGGTTGCTGGCTTACTCACTCGCCAGGGTAAAAGTTATTTCTTAACCGCTGACAGCAATAAGATCAGCCAAGAAATCCAAGTCGATAGCCAGAACTTGCTGAAAGCGAAAGTAGGTCAATATGTAAATACTGAAATCACCGACTACCCTACTTTCCGTAAACCAACTCAAGTAAAAATAATTGAAGTGCTTGGTTTCCCGCAAGAATCAGGAATGGAAGCTAGGTTGGCACTGCGCCGTCATGGCATCAGTGAGTATTGGACAAACGAATTAGTCTCTCAAGCCAAGAATATTGGCAGCCAAGTTGCCGAAAAAGACAAAGCCTCACGAGTAGATTACCGAGCTTTACCGTTCGTGACCATTGATGGTTCCGATGCAAAAGACTTTGATGATGCCGTTTATTGCGAACAAACAGAGCAGGGTAACTGGCGCTTAATGGTTGCCATTGCCGATGTTTCTCACTACATCAAGCCCAATGATGCGCTCGATATAGAAGCCCAACAACGTGCCACCTCAATTTACTTTCCCGGCCAAGTTGTACCAATGTTGCCAGAAGCATTGTCTAATGGACTCTGCTCGCTAAACCCAGATGAAGACCGTTTAGTGATGGTCTGTAAAATGACCATTAACAAAGATGGTATCGTTACAGAATCAAACTTCTCAGAAGGCCTAATTCGATCTCATGCACGGCTTACTTATAATCAAGCCTACGCACTAGTCGCGCAACCTCGTTCTAAGTTAACCAAAAAAGTGACTGAAACAACACCGGCTGTTGTTCCTCATGTTAAAAACCTACATGTACTTTACTTAAAATTAATCGATCAGCGTAAACAGCGTGGCGCGATTGAATTTGAAACAAAAGAACTGACGTTCAGCCTCAATAAAAATCGAAAAATCGCCAGCATCGAACCCGTGAAACGCAACGACGCACACCGAATGATCGAAGAGTTTATGCTTTGTGCCAACGTAGCCACTGCGGTATTTTTAGAACGCAATAAAATACCCAGCATGTTCCGAGTACACCCAGGCCCACAGCAGAAAAAGCTAACGGCACTGCGTGCGTTACTCGCCGACAAAGGCTTAAAGCTAGGTGGCGGAGACTCGCCAAATTCAAAACAATACAACGAATTGTTAGAGAGGGTTAGCAACAGAGCCGATGCCAGCAACATACGAACGCTACTGTTGAGAAGCCAAAGCCAAGCCGAATACTCGGAAAAGAATCAAGGCCACTTTGGTTTAGCGTACGATGCCTACGCGCATTTTACCTCACCCATTAGACGCTACCCAGATTTATTAACGCATAGAGCCATACGAGCCAAATTACGTAACAGCGGCGCAAAAAGCGGCTTACAACGTATGCTCGGCTTTTTACAACTAGGCAAGTTAGTAACAAAGCCACTACCGAAAAAAGATTACCCCTATGATCTGGACGACATGGAAATGCTCAGCAAACATTGCTCAGAACAATCACGCTTAGCCGACACCGTAAGCCGTGAAGTAGAAAGCGACCTAATGTGCCAGTACATGCAACCCTTCATAGGCGACGCATTCCAAGCATCGGTCACAGGCGTAACCAATTTCGGGATATTTGTAGAAATTGACAACATCGGCGCAGAAGGTTTAGTTCATGCCTCAACGTTATCAGGTAATACGTACAACTTTGACGCACCACTGCAAAAACTATCAAATGGTAAGCAAAGCTATTCACTAGGTGACCGAGTTGAGGTTAGGTTGAAAAGTATTGATGTGCAGGAGCGGAAGATGGTTTTTGAAATAATTTAGAAACGGTTTTGGGCTTCTGGCTTCGAGCTACGTGTTTAAAGCATACAACCAAAACAGGATTGTAGCCTCGGCATCAAATTATCCTTGATCGGGAATCTGAGCCGTGGATGGCGAAGTTTAGCGGTGCACGGACAGCGACCGAGCAAGGGTGATTTGGTGGTGAGGCGGGGTTTTTGAGCTGTCAGCTGCAATTGAAAGATTAGAATCGGTTTTGGGCTTCTGGCTTCGAGCTGCGTGTTTAAAGCATACAACCAACACCGGATTGTAGCCTCGGCATCAAATTACCCTTGATCGGGAATCTGAGCCATGGATGGCGAAGTTTAGCGGTGCACGGATGCACGGACAGCGACCGAGCAAGGGTGATTTGGTGGTGAGGCGGTTTATAGTTGCGAGCTAAACAATCGTCTCTTCGCTTTGCTTCGAAGACTCCTACAGGTTCATTTGGTGATAATACTAGGGGCGGGTTTAAGCGCCCAGCTGATTAACCTATGAAGAACTTTATCGCGGCGCCTATTAGTAGGATTGGGAAGAGTATTCTGAACCACTTTGAGTAGGTGGCGGCTTGCTCTTCTGTTAAGGGTTGTGAATTTGTTGAGGTAAATTTGATGACGGCTAGCATCACTAAACCTAGCACTAACAGAATTGGGATAATGACTGGCATTACGAATCTCCAAATAGTTTGGCGAGCATTTCACCGGGTTCAGGGGCGCGCATAAACGACTCACCGACCAAGAAAGCATGAATGTTATTCTTGCGCATTAAAGCGACATCTTCTGCACCGAGTATACCGCTTTCAGTGATTAAAATTCGGTTAGCATCGACCATTTTTTGTAAATCTAAAGTCGTTTGTAACGAGACATCAAAGGTATGTAAGTTTCGGTTATTCACGCCGATTAGCTTATTATCAACCGTTAATGCAATTTTCATCTCTTCAGCATCATGGACCTCTATTAAGACATCCATCCCATAGTCCGTTGCTTGAGCATGTAAATCGTGCAACTGTTTTTGATCTAGAGCCGAGGCAATTAACAGAATGCAGTCAGCGCCAATGGCACGCGCTTCAGCCACTTGATAAGCATCAATTAGGAAGTCTTTACGGATTACCGGTAAGCCTACGGTTTCACGAACCTGAATCAAATAGTCTTCATGACCTTGGAAAAAGTCAGCATCGGTTAACACCGATAAACAGGCAGCGCCATGCTTCTCATAACTCTCAGCGATATCTTGCGGCACAAACGGATCACGGATGACACCTTTACTTGGTGAGGCCTTTTTAATTTCAGCAATGACAGCAGACTGTTGCTGCGCTAATTTTGCCTCAATTGCCGCAGTAAAGCCACGTGGTGCTGCATAGCGATCAAACTCTTGCTCGTGATCTCGAATGCTTTTAACTTTGCGCCGTATAGCCACTTCTTCAACTTTACGATCGAGTATCTTCTTTAAAATAGTTGGCGTATTGCTCATTGTGCTACAACTCTCTACTTGGTCTTTATTCACTAACGCTTTGAGTAAATAGCGCTAACTCTTTTAATTTTTCGCCCGCTTGCCCAGTAGCGATAACATCTTGAGCCATCGCGACACCCTCTGCAAAACTCGATGCTACGCCCGAAACGTAAATGGCAGCGCCGGCGTTCAAAGCAATAAGATCGGCCGCGCAGGCAAATTGTTCACCTGGCTCACCATTAAAAACCCCTTCTATTATCGCAAGGCTTTCAGTGACGTTATTGGCTTTTAAGCTACCCATACCTTGACTCGCCAAACCGAAATCTTCTGGCGTAACCGTATAGGAGTTTAACTTACCTTCTTTGTATTCTGATACTCGAGTAGGCGCCGCTAAACTGAATTCATCGAGACCATCTTTCGAATGCACGACCATAACATGTTCAGATCCTAAGCGGCCTAGTGTTTGCGCCAATGGCTCACAGAGCTCTTCTGAGAACACACCCATCACTTGACGCTTTACGCCAGCGGGGTTGGTTAACGGCCCGAGCATATTGAAAATGGTGCGTAAGCCTAACTCTTTACGTGGCCCAATCGCATGGCGCATGGCACTGTGATGGTTTTGGGCAAACATAAAGCCCACACCGATCGAATCAATGGCACGTGCAACTACTTCTGGGCTGACATCAAGATTCACACCTGCGGCTTCTAGCACATCGGCGCTACCAAAGGTTGACGATACCGCTCGGTTGCCATGCTTTGCAACTCGTCCACCGGCTGCAGCCACGACAAAAGCCGTTGCCGTGGATACATTGAATAACTTTTGACCAGAATCACCAACGCCGCCTGTGCCACAGGTATCGACTAATTTCTCACTAGATACGCTCACTTTGGTTGCCAGCTCACGCATGATTATAACCGCGCCACTAATTTCGTCGACCGTTTCGCCTTTCATGCGCAGGCCCAATAAAAAAGCGCCAATCTGTGCATCGGTACATTCGCCTGTCATGATCGATTTCATGACCAACATCATCTCTTCTTGATCTAAATGCCCGTGCATTGAGATACGATTTAAAGCTTTTTTAATATCCATCTGTTTTCCTTCAACAGCCACTTAAGTCAATGGCGATTTAAAAAATTCTTGAGTAACGCTAGGCCATGCTCGGTTAATACTGATTCGGGGTGAAATTGCACCCCTTCGATATCTAACTGTTTATGCCTAATACCCATAACCTCATGCGTACTGTCATTACTTGGTTCAACCCAAGCCGTGACCTCTAATGATTGCGGCAATGACTCACCCGCTAATACCAGTGAGTGGTAGCGCGTCGCTTTATATGGACTGGGCAAACCAGCAAATACACCTAAGCCAGAATGATGAACCAGCGAGGTTTTGCCGTGCATGATGCTGCTGGCATTAACGACCTGCGCGCCAAACACCTGCCCGATTGCCTGATGCCCCAAACAAATACCTAAGATAGGCACTTTTCCGGCAAACCACTTTATTGCCTCCAGCGATACACCGGCTTCATTGGGGGTGCAAGGCCCTGGCGAAATAACTAAGTGGCTGGGCTGTAGTGCATCTAACTCAGATAGGTTTAGAGCGTCATTTTTGACTACTTTTACCGCTGCACCCAACGACTCCAGGTAATTCACAATGGTATATGTGAAGGAGTCGTAGTTATCTATCATTAAAACCATAGTTCGTCATCGTTATTCAATTGCCGAAAATGATACCACGACGATTGCTTAAAATAAGCGTTGACTCTACACCAAATTGTTATAGCATACTAGTACATGAATACATCAAATATTGAATTAGACCAATTGTTAGATCATTTACTCGAGGCAAAATCTCGACTTGAAATGTCAACAAAATTAGAGCAATTGTTAACCCCTTCTGAATACGACGAAGTTGTTAAACGGTTACAAATATTGCACATGCTCGATCAAGGCATACCCCAGCGGAAAATCGCGGAAACCCTAGGCGTGGGCATCGCAACCGTATCCCGAGGCGCGCGTGCGCGTAAAGACAGATTATAAATGAGACTGCTGTAACATGAATTCGCTATCAAAATTTGAGCTTCCTAGAAAGCCTCATTACGTTAAAGTAACCGACTCTTGCGACTTTTTTGAGTTATTTAAAAAAATCGATAAACAGTTTGATCAATGCTTTATGCTTGAATCATTGGGCGAAGACAGCCACATTGCACGGCAAAGTATTATTGGTTTTGACCCAGAAAAAACCATTTATGCAAACGGTAAGCAGCTGGTTATTGAGGAGCGCGATGGTGGTTCTCAGAGCATAGAAAGCGACAACCCTTATCAAACGCTGCGCGCCATGATGCCGCAAAACATAATTTCGCGCATGTACGCTGGCGGCTTAACGGGCTACCTTGGCTACGATGCTATGAATTATTTTGAGCCCAGCCTAAATATTGATACTAGCGATATGTTTGATGCATTTCGTTTTGGGCTTTATAAAGATGGTTTAGTGCTCGACAAAATGACGGGGGAGGTTTTTTACTTTTATTATCAAGAAAACCGCATCGAACTGGTTCGGTCGCTTATAGATGCCCCCTACTCCGGCAATGAGCCACTCAAAATCACCGACCTTGGTGAAGACATGAGCCAAGAACAGCACAAAGCCGCCGTTTTGAAAGTTAAGCAAGACATCATCGAAGGGAAAATATTCCAAACCGAAGTTGGCTTCAAGAAGCACTTTAAACTTGAAGGCGACACCATTAACATTTACGAACAAATGCGTGAAGTTAACCCATCACCGCAAATGTACTACGTTAAATTTGGCGAACAAAAACTCATTGGTGCCAGCCCTGAACTACTGTTTAGACTGCGCCAAGGTGAAATGGAGACCTTCCCATTGGCTGGCACTGCAAAGCGTGGCGCGACACCGGAAGAAGATACTCTTTTTGCTAGAACCTTGTTGAATGATCCTAAAGAAATCGCTGAACACAATATGATCGTTGATTTACACCGCAACGATATCGGCCGTGTCGCCCGTTACGGCACAGTAAAAGTACGCAGTTTAATGGACATTAAAAAGTTCAGTCACGTACAGCATATTTCCAGTGAAATCGTTGGCATCATCAATGAAAAAGAAGACATGTTTACCGCGTTAGCGGCAAACTTTCCAGCCGGAACCTTGACTGGAGCTCCTAAAATTGAAGCCATGAAAATCATCAATGAGCTCGAAGGCGATGGCCGCGGCCCATACGGTGGTGCGGTTGGGCACTTTTCATTTAACGGCGACTGTACGTTTGCGATTCCTATCCGCACAGTTTTTGCCAATGGCGAGAAAGCCTATGTACAAACCTGCGGCGGCAACGTTTATGATTCGAACCCTGAAGATGAATATGAAGAAATAAAACGTAAGTTCGCTGGCACTAAAAAAGTTCTCGAAAAATTCATGTAAGCAAGGTGAGTGACGCACAATTATGAAAGTTTTAATTATCGACAACTATGACTCCTTTACTTACAACCTGTATCAATTTATTGGTGAAATTTTAGAGTCAGAAAAGAACCGTGGCTTAATAGAGCGGTTTGAAGTTTTAGTGAAGCGCAATGATGAAGTTAGCCTTGAAGAAGTAAAGGCACTCAAGGCAGACCGCATTATTATTTCACCAGGTCCAGGCACACCTGAAGACAAGCACTATTTTGGTGTTTGCGCCGAGGTTATATTAGAAGTCGGCAAAACAACGCCTTTACTTGGTGTATGTTTAGGCATGCAAGGCATTGTTCATTGTTTTGGTGGTAAGGTAGTTAAAGCCCCGCTACCAATGCATGGCAAAATTAGCCCGATAAATCATGATAACTCTAGTGTGTTTCTAAACCTGCCAGATCAACTCGAAGTGATGCGTTACCACTCGCTCATTGCTGAAGCCAAAACCTTGCCTGAGTGCTTACGCGTAACCAGCACTGTCGGTGAGTTATCCGCAGACGACTTTAATAACCGAGGCAAACTGGCCAGTGGCGGTGACTTCGAGTTAATGGGTGTTCAGCATGTTGAATACCCTATTCACGGTATTCAATTTCACCCGGAGTCTTTTGCTACCGAAGGCGGTAAAGACTTGATTCGTAACTTTTTGTTTCACCCTAATGTTTAACCATTAGTTAGTGGTTGGCCTTTGAACCGAGGCACTTTAAAACTAGGAACGCCGTGAACCCGTCCATGGGGCTTGGTCTCTGAGCCGAGGCACTGTAAAACTATGAACGCCGTGAACCTGTCCATGGGGTTTGGCCTTTGAGCCGAGGCACTTTAAAACTAGGAGCGCCGTGAACCCGTCCATGGGGGCTCGTCATTGGCACCCATGCCAATGAACGTCCTAGTTTTAAAGTGCCTCGGCTCAGGTGCATCGGTAAGTTAGTCTTGGGTCTAAGCTGGAATTTAGGCAAAAAAAATCTCTCCTTGGTTGCCCTTGGAGAGATTTAGTTTTAGTGCTATCGCTTACTTGTAAACGGGTAGGCTTGCACAAATTTTTATTACTTTCTCTTTCACCTCTGCAATAACTGCTTCAGAGTTACCTGCTTCAAGTGAATCCAGAACATCGCAAATCCAGCCAGTTAGTTCGGTGACTTCGGCTTCTTTAAAGCCACGACGAGTGATTGCTGGCGTTCCGATTCGTAGCCCTGAGGTTACAAATGGTGAACGTGGGTCATTCGGTACTGAGTTCTTGTTTACGGTAATGTTAGCTAGGCCAAGAGCCGCGTCTGCATCTTTACCCGAATACTCTTTTCCAATTAGGTTAACTAAGAACAGGTGATCTTCTGTGCCGTTAGAAACAATATTGATGCCACGGGCCATAAAGGCTGCTGCCATGGCTTTAGCATTTTTAACGACTTGCGCTTGATATACCTTGAACTCAGGTTCCATACACTCTTTAAAACAAACCGCTTTAGCCGCGATAATGTGCATGAGTGGACCACCTTGAGTTTCTGGGAATACAGAGAAGTTAAGCTTTTTGTTTAGCTCTTCATCTTCTGGTGCCAAAATTAAACCGCCGCGTGGGCCGCCTAAGGTTTTGTGTGTTGTTGTGGTAACAACGTGTGCAAATGGAATAGGGCTTGGGTAAACACCTGCTGCGACTAGTCCAGCAATGTGCGCCATATCAACGAAAAGATAAGCACCCACCTCGTCTGCAATTTTACGGAACCGTGCCCAATCTACAATGAGTGAGTATGCTGAGAATCCAGCTACGATCATTTTAGGTTTGTGTTCACGCGCTAACGCTTCTACTTGTTCATAGTCGATCTCGCCTGTTTCAGGCTTTAAGCCATACTGTACTGCGTTGTATATTCGGCCTGAGAAAGAAACTGCGGCACCATGCGTTAGGTGTCCGCCGTGCGCTAGGCTCATGCCTAAAATGGTGTCGCCTGGCTTACACAATGCCATATAAACCGCAGCATTTGCTTGAGAACCTGAGTGAGGCTGAACGTTCGCATAACCCGAGCCAAAAAGCTCTTTTGCTCGATCAATGGCTAACTGTTCAACAACATCAACATGCTCACAACCGCCATAGTAGCGTTTGCCAGGATAACCTTCCGCATATTTGTTAGTTAACTGAGAACCTTGAGCTTCCATCACGCGAGGTGATGTATAGTTTTCAGAAGCGATTAGTTCAATATGCTCTTCTTGACGCACACGCTCAGCTTCCATTGATTGCCATAAATCGGCATCGTAGTCGGCAATATTCATAGACTTTTCAAACATTAGACTCTCCAGCTAAAGGGAAGGGTTGATTAAATAGTTTCTTAAGGAAAATAAAGCAAAACTGTTTAAGCAAACGTTCGTTTGTTATCCATGCAGTCAGGTTTTGGCCGCGTAAAGCCTCTTTTTATAGGCGAGCTATTGTACACAATCAGCGCCGCCTGCCTAGTCTAGAGTCGATCTTAATCGCTTCGGTTAAATGAACAAACCTCTTACAACCAATAGCAAAATATCAAATATGAACTAGACTCATACGGCGAGTCCCTCCTAATTATGCATAAAGCTAAGGCTGCTGCTGCCGATGGGTTTTAAGTTATCTAGCGTCCAACACGTCTATGGTCGATTATCCATTGTCAAAAAAATCGCTTTGTCTGGGTTTTTATTGCTTTTCATTTTGGTGGCGCTCAACACTTATTTAACCGTTCAGCAAACCAGTCGAATCATCTTCACTCAAATTGAAGATAACTTAACGCGTGCAAGTTTACACAACATCGAATTACTGCAAAAAAACAATAGTGACATACATGGAGTTATAAAAGGCATTGAACAGTGGAATAGCGAAATTGACGCATTTGTTTTTTATGATTTACAGGCTCAACTCTACAACACAGAACATGTTCCATTATTAACCTCCACTTATCCGGTGCACGCATGGCATACCCCAGAACGGGTACCTTTTCTCAGATTTATTGATAAGCCCATTACGCTATTCGATCAACCTTACCATTTACAGCTAACCTACGATGCAATTGATACCACTGGCCCCATACGCGACCTATCGCAATATACCTTAGCCGTCTTCCTCTCCAGTACACTCATTATCATCTTAGCTCTAACCTTAATACTCCGCAGTAGCTTGGTTGGTCGCTTTAAACACGTGATTGATGCCGCCAAGGCTATTGGCGAAGGCCATTTAGAACATCGAATAAAAGTGGAAGGTAATGATGAAATCGTTAACTTATCTCGCACTTTAAATGAAATGGCCGAAAATTTATCTAAAGTCACTGCCTCAAAAAACACCTTGAACACTGAAATAGAACAAAAAAATCAAGCCATGCGCATGCTATCTGAGCAAAAATATGCATTAGATCGTCAACGCCTGATGATCGACACAATGGGTTCGCACGCAAGAGTTGGGGCTTGGGAAGTTGATCTTGTCAAGAACACGGTATATTGGTCGGCAGTCACTAAGCAAATCCATGAAGTATCGGATCACTTTAAAACACCTATAGAACAAGCATTCAGCTTTTTTAAACCTGGCGAATCAAAAGCTACGATGGCGAAAGCAATAGAAAATGCGATTAATCAAGGCAGCGCTTTCAGTGTTGAGTGCCAAATTACCACTGCGAAAGATCATGATTTGTGGATCCATGTTATCGGGCAACCAGATTTCAAAGAAGGCGTATGCTTAGGCATAATGGGCTCAATACAAGACATACAAGAGCGCAAAGAATTTGAGTTAGATCTAGTTCATTCTAAAGAGCTAGCTGAAGCAGCTGTGGTTGCCAAGAGTAATTTCTTAGCCAATATGAGCCATGAAATTCGTACTCCGATGAATGGCGTCATTGGCATGATAGAGCTTGTTAATCAATCCAGCCTTACCGATGAACAATCTCATCGTTTAGATCTTGCGTTATCGAGCGCCAACTCACTACTTGCTATCATCAATGACATTCTTGATTTTTCTAAAATCGAAGCCGGAAAAATGGAGCTAGAAGTTGTCGACTTTAATTTCACTCGCATGCTTGAAGAACTTTTAGAGTCGATGAGCGTACTCGCAACACCCAAAAATATTAAATTAACCATTGATAATAGTGAATTAAAGAAAGACTTTATACGAGGTGACCCTACGCGTATCCGACAAATACTAACCAACCTCGTCAGCAATGCAATAAAGTTTACTGCTCAGGGTAGTGTTTTAGTTAGGTGCAGCCAAGTCGATACCCCGCATAATCTAACCAACTTGCGGATTGATGTTATTGACACCGGTGTTGGCATTGCCAGCGATAAAACGGCATCGCTTTTCGAGCCTTTCCAACAGGAGGATGTTTCGACTACCCGAAACTTTGGTGGCACTGGCTTAGGTTTATCCATTGTTAGTAATTTAGTTGAATGCATGAAAGGCACTGTGACCGTCACAAGCCAGCTCGGGCAAGGTAGCCAATTTACGGTGAACATTCCAGTTGGCCAATCTACGGTCACGCTCAAAACCATTCCTCAAGTTGACCTAGCTGCCTGCAATGCACTCATTGTCTCAGAAGATGCTCAACTGGAAGCTGCCATTGTTGATCAACTAAATGCATTGGAAGTTAATGCCACGCTCATTAAACCTAGCCTTTTTAATCGCAAGTATAAAGCAGCTGTTCGCCCTAATTTTATTTTTTGTGTCTTAGATGACCCGAGGGAATCAGCGCTGCCGTTGATTCAAAAAATACTGCAAAACGATGCCATGGTTCGAGCGGCGGCAATATTAGTCACACCAAACTCAAAAGTAGGCGATGGCCAAATATTTGCTGATATGGGTTTTCATGCTTACGTTACCTTCCCTTCTGATATCAAAGAATTGAGAGATATCTTATCGCTGTTGAAAAGCTGGGACGACAAGCAAGCCCCAAAAACAACTTCGTTAGTAACTCGACACATGGTTAATGAAATCAAGTCTACCTCTAAAGCAATCCTTGAAGAATTAACTTGGCCTCGGCACCTAAAGATACTCCTTGTTGAAGATAATCAAACCAATACACTGGTTGCCAAAGGGATCTTAAAATCTCTTGGACTGCAATGTGATACCGCTATTAACGGGCAAGACGCGGTTAAAAAAGTTGAAAACAATAATGAGCACCCATATTCGTTAATTTTTATGGATTGCCAGATGCCCATTATGGACGGTTTTGAAGCAACGCTGGCCATTCGCAAGCTTGAAAAATTGAACCCAGAAAATACAGCCATTATCATCGCCATGACCGCCAATGCAATGACGGGCGACAAAGAAGCATGCTTATCCGTTGGTATGAATGACTACATTGCCAAACCTATTCATAGAGATATTTTAATGCAAAAAATTCAAGCTTATTTCTCTGAAAAGTAAGAAACTCATAAATTAAATTGAGTTTTTGTCTGCTAAGGATGAAATCTAATGCGAAGCCCATTAAACTGCGCAAACTAATACACCGATGTTATTGGGCTCTCCCATAACACCAACTGCAAAAAACGAGGCAATTTCCGTGGCTCAATACGTATTTACCATGAACCGAGTCGGCAAAATCGTACCGCCGAAGCGACAAATTCTTAAAGATATCTCATTATCATTTTTCCCAGGCGCCAAAATTGGGGTTTTGGGTCTCAACGGCTCAGGTAAATCAACTCTACTTCGCATTATGGCTGGCCTTGACACCGACATCATAGGTGAAGCCCGTCCTCAGCCAGGTCTGAATATTGGTTACCTACCGCAAGAACCTGAATTAGACGAAACAAAGACGGTACGTGAAGTTGTAGAAGAATCACTCAACCATGTAAAAGATGCCCAAGAGCAACTTGATGCCGTTTATGCTGCCTATGCAGAACCCGATGCCGATTTCGACAAACTTGCAGCCAAACAGCAAGAATTAGAAAACATCATTAATGCGGCCGATGGCCACAATACCCAGACTCGCTTAGAGATAGCCGCCGATGCCTTACGCTTACCCGATTGGAATGCCAGCGTTAAGAACCTTTCTGGTGGTGAGCGTCGTCGTGTGGCTCTATGTCGCCTGCTTCTTTCTAACCCAGATATGCTTTTACTCGATGAACCGACCAACCACTTAGATGCAGAGTCGGTTGCTTGGTTAGAGCGCTTCTTACATGAATTTACCGGCACCGTTGTGGCCATTACCCACGACCGTTACTTCCTTGATAACGTCGCCGGCTGGATTTTAGAGCTTGACCGTGGCCAAGGTATTCCTTTTGAAGGCAACTATAGGCAATGGCTAGAAAATAAAAACCAACGCCTACAAACAGAATCAAAGCAGCAAGCTTCTCACGATAAAGCTATTAAAGCTGAATTAGAATGGGTGCGCCAAGGCAGTAAGGGTCGTCAATCTAAATCGAAGGCACGTTTAAAACAGTTTGAGCAAATGAACTCGCAAGAGTTTCAAACTCGTAATGAAACGAATGAAATGTATATTCCACCTGGACCACGCTTAGGCGATATTGTTATTGAAGCCGAAGGCATTTCAAAGTCATTTGATGGCCGCTTGCTTTATGATGATCTTAACTTCGTGGTTCCACCTGGAGCGATTGTCGGTATTATTGGTGGTAACGGCGCGGGTAAATCAACTTTATTCAATATGATCGCCGGTACAGAACAACCCGATTCAGGCACTATTAACATTGGTGAAACTGTGAAAACGGCTTTTGTTGGCCAGATGCGTGATCTAAATGGCGACAACACGGTTTGGGAAGAAGTCTCAGACGGTATGGATAACATCACCATTGGTACCTATGAAACCTCCTCTCGCGCCTATCTGGGGCGCTTTAACTTTAAAGGTGGTGATCAACAAAAGTTTGTAAAAAACTTATCCGGTGGTGAACGAAACCGTCTATTCTTAGCCAAGCTGCTTAAAGAAGGCGGCAACGTTATCTTACTAGATGAACCAACCAACGATTTAGATGTTGAAACCTTGCGCGCATTGGAGGAAGCTATTTTGGCCTTCCCTGGCGTTGCGATTGTTATTTCGCATGACCGTTGGTTCTTAGATCGTATTTCAACGCATATATTAGCATTCGAAGGCGACTCAAAAACGGTGTTCTTTGAAGGTAACTTTACTGAGTACGAGGCGGATCATCGCAAACGTAACGGTAACGAAGGTCCTAAGCGCATGAAATATAAGCGCATAAAATAATAAAAACCTGTTTAAGTCACCTTAGAAAATAGAGATATAAATGCCTGACGCTAAAAAGATCAACATTGTAAACCCTTATCAGCAAACTCTGTTTGCTCTCATTGGCGTTGGCTTTTGCTCAGGCTTTCTTCTACTGGGTGGCTTTTGGTTTTTCAATACCAACCTCGGAATGGCCAGCACAGTGTTTGCCGTAGTCATGCTCTTTATGAGCGTGGCACTATTTGCGGTGGCATTCCGACTCTATGCTTCATTGTCGCTTCGTTTAGCCCAAAATGATCAAAAACATATCCAAAATGCCTTGATTCAGGCTAAAGACATGCTCGATTCATCAAAGCAATTACGTGACGAACACATTCTTTTGCAGTCTCTCACCCAGAACTTACCTTACCCCATTTGGTTAAAAGACCGCTTTGGTCGATATCTAGTCACCAATAAGGCGTTTGTCAGCCAATGGTGCAACAACACCGACCCCGTGGGTCAAACCGATGAAGATTTACTCAACCAAACCCTCGCTACCGCATTTACCGCTGCAGACAAACAAGTACTCTCCGATCACAAACCTCATATCCTTGAACTTAAACTAGAAATCACGGGTCAGCCGCCACGCTGGGTGAAGATAGAGCGCTATGCGCTACTCGGTGAAGATGGCAATGTTGTCGGCGTTCTGGGGCTGGCGGTCGATATTTCAATTTACAAATTAGAGGTTGACTCAACAAACCACGGCCTTGATTTACTGACCGGTTTTGCCAATCAACAAAGTCTAAAGCAACAATTACAGAGCTCTATATGGCTCGATAAGAACCCGCTTTGCTTACATATCGACCTAGACCATTTCAAAGTACTAAATGACTCTCTAGGCAAAGATACTGGTGATATTTTATTAAAAACAGTTGCAGATCGGATCCGAGAGTCCAGCCCAGAAGGCGCCTTTTTAGCGCGCGTGAGTGCAGATGAATTTGTGGCAATTTGGCCAGCACACGATGATCAAACTCAGTCACTTGAACGAATATTCGAACTGCTAAAACAGCCCATCAGCCTTAAAGAAGGCCAATACAGTTTTACCGCCTCAATTGGGGTTGCGCAATTACCTGAGCACGGTGATTCTTTAGAAAGTATTGAGCAAAATGCCAGCATCGCTTTGTTTAACGCAAAAAAACTCGGCCGCAACCAAATTCATTGGTACAAAGACAGTTACGCGGGTCAAGCTGCTCGGAGATTGAACAAGGAGCAAATGTTGCGACAAGCCATCGCCGATGAAGCCTTCGTGGTGCATGTCCAACCTAGAATTGATTGCACAACCAATGAAATTGAAGCGCTTGAGTGCTTAGCTCGCATTCGTACCGAAAACGGTGAAATACAATACCCTAGTGCATTTATTTCACTGGCTGAAAGCAATGGTTTAATTCGGCACGTCGATCTATATATCCTAGAATATGCACTGTCACTGCTGCAAGAGTGGATTATGGAAGGCCAAGAGCCGATCAATTTGGCCGTGAATTTAAGCTTGCAGAGTGTGAATCAAACTCTGCTTGATCACCTTTACCAATGGCAAGCACGCGAACCGCGCGTTTTTGAATACATTGAGCTTGAGCTAACCGAACATCGCCTGCCGGAAAATAACTCAGACTTTTTGAAGCTGCTGCATGAAATTCGGGAGCTTGGCATTACCTTGGCTCTTGACGATTTTGGTACCGGTTATGCAAACCTTTCTCGCCTACCACAATGGCCTTTTCAAATTCTCAAGCTAGACCGCACTTTCATTGCCAATATTCGCACCTCAGAGAAGCAGCAGACCGTTGTACGCAGCATTGTTGAGATGTGTAACAACCTTGGCATTAAAGTCGTCGCAGAGGGTATTGAGACCGAAGAAGAGCTAACGCTGATAGATAAGCTGGGTTGTCACTCCATTCAAGGCTTTGTTTATGCCAAACCAAAACCAATTGAAGAAGCCGAAGACTGGTTAAAACACAAAAAAATCACAATTCAGTAAAATAATTAAAATAACCTCTTGATTTATATAAATATTTTACTTAATATGCGCGCCTCATCGACGTGCGGACGTGGTGAAATTGGTAGACACGCCAGATTTAGGTTCTGGTGCCGTAAGGTGTGAGAGTTCGAGTCTCTCCGTCCGCACCATCTCTTGTTAGAGTCTTCTAACATTTTATTAAAGAAAAAAAATATTTTTTTTATTTGACATCAGCAATCGCTAATACCTGCTTGTTAGGCACCTAAGCGTTCCAGGTTTAATCTTGGGAGCTTGTTAGTGTATTCCTAACTAATAAGGAAATATGTTCATTTAAGCTTAGACTAAAATCTTGCTTAAACATCGCCAACTCTGGCATTTCAATTACCTCCGCTACTGCACCTGTTGAGTTAGTCATGTGCCAGACACCTATTAAAGTGGGCTGAATTTGCATCAATAGCTTAATCGCATTTGCTTCAGTTAAGCCCAGTTCAATGTCATGCTGCTGTATTACCTTAGCAAACTTTGTCATTAAATTTAGCAGTGTCAGTTTAAAAGTTTTTGCTTCATCTACCGTCAAATTGCGCTCTAAAATGGTGTGCAAAATTGCACTAAGCATGCAATAGACTGGGCTTTTAATTAGAGCGCTTGAAATAGCGCTGGCTAAAGACTGTTGCTTAGATTCGAGCTGGCTGGTTTCAATCAGTGCTTCTAAATTTCTAACAAAGAGCGCTAAAAACAAAGATTCCTTTGTTCTAAAGTAACGATAAAGAGCGGCTTTGGATATGCCGACATCCGCTGCTATATCGTTCATATTAACGGATTCAAACTCACCAACACTAAATCGATTTTCAGCAGCTAACAATATTTGCTGGTACCGACGCGCTTTCTGCTCTGGGCTTTTTGCGCGTTGCTTGATGACACACATGTTTGAGCTTCCTATTTCTTAAGCTTGTAACCAACCGGCTAGTTTACGAGTGACTGAACGAGGCGACAGCTTTGCCATATAGACACTGATTACATTCTTCAAACCGGTGATAACAATGGCTTTGTGTTTATTTTTTAGCGCAATCCGGACAACATCTTCTGCTGACATAGCGCCGGCTTTAAACAACTTGGTGTTAGTCATATTGGCTTCGCTGGCAAACTCAGATTCAGTCGCACCTGGGCATAGAGCGCTTACCGCAATATTAGCAGGTTTTAGCTCTTCAAATAACGCTTCAGAGAACGATAAAACAAAGGCTTTGGTGGCATAATAGATAGCCATTTTTGGACCCGCCTGAAAGGCTGCGGTTGATGCCACATTTATAATAAAACTGTTTTTTTGGCTATGTAAGCTCGGCAACAACCTATAGGTTAAATCAATAAGGCTGGTGACGTTCAGTTGAATCATTTGCAGTTGACGATTCAACGGCAACTCTTCAAATAGTCCACGATCACCAAAGCCAGCGTTATTAACCAACCCATTAATTGCCCAGCCGTTATTTGCTAGTTCATTGGCTAAGGCTTCACTGCCCTGGCTGCTGGCAAGATCTGAGCTAACGGTTTCAACATTTATGGAATATTTTTGACGCAGCGTTTCTGCAAGACTATCTAATTTGTCTTTTCGACGAGCGGTTAATATTAAATTGTGTCCCTGTGCGGCCATTTGCTCTGCAAAAACAGCCCCAATGCCGGCACTGGCGCCGGTAATCAACGTATATGTCATAATGCTTTAATCCTACTAAGTTACTCAAGGTCACTTATGCTACATGAAGCAACCAACCCTGTATATAACCCAGAGTAACTTAGAGGAGATTCCTACTGCTCCGGTGCTGCCGCCTTAAAGCAACTAAGGCTTAGACAATGCTTCTCGATTTTTTGTATTTTTGGGTATCCCGATAAGTCGAACTCAAACCGGTGAGCGTTAAACAGCTGCGGGATCAAACAGATATCGGCCATTGTTAGCGTGTCACCAATACAATAATTGCCACCCGCCAATGTCGCTTCAATTTTATCAAAGCCTTGCGCCAACCAGTGGTGATACCAGCTGGTTTTTACCTGTTCGGGCTGGCCCAGTTGCTCGGTTAGATATTTTAAAACCCGAAGGTTATTCAATGGGTGCATATCACAAGCGATGGCATAACTCAGACTTCGAATCTGGGCACGCTGCCAGGCGTCGCCAGGCAACAATGAAGGCGCTTCAGTATAGCTTTCATCTAACCATTCAATTATCGCCAAACTTTGCCCTAGCACACCCTGAGGCGTCTCTAAGGCGGGCACTAAGCCTTGAGCATTTTTACTTTTATAGTCACTTTGCTGTTGCTCACCAGCCAACAAATTAACATCGGTTAGTCGCGCATCGATGGCTTTATAGTTCAGCGCGATACGCACTCGATATGCGGCGGTTGAGCGAGCGTAGTTAAATAAAACGATATTATTCATCAAACCTCCTAAGCTTTGGCCGGTAATACCATTGAGCGAACTTCACCGAAACCAATACGCACGGCACCTGCAGCTTCACAGTGCCCGGTCATGATAATGGTGTCACCGTCGTTTAAAAAGATGCGTTGCTGCCCGTTTTCAAACTCAATTGGAACTTTACCGCCTTGAGTCAGCTCAAGCATTGAACCGGCCTGCTCAAGGCTAGGCCCTGATTGCGTTCCTGAACCCATTAAGTCTCCGGCTTGCAAGTTACAACCATTGCTGGCGTGGTGCGTGAGCATTTGTGCAATGCTCCAATAAGAGTCTTTAAAGTTTGAGTGCGATAACTGTGTTCGTGGCAAGTTTTTCGCTTCTATGGCGCAGGCTAGTTGTATGTCAAATGCGCCAAATTTCTGATTGTGCACTGAATCAAGGTACGGCATCGGTTCTGGCTCGCCCTCTTCTCTTGTAAAGGGTACTCGAAACGGTGCAAGCGCTTCGGCGGTGACAATCCAAGGCGATATAGTTGATGCAAAGCTTTTTGCTAAAAATGGTCCTAGTGGCTGATATTCCCATGCTTGAATATCACGTGCTGACCAGTCGTTAAGCAAACATATTCCGAATAATCTTTGCTCTGCGGTTTCCATGGTTAAACTATCGCCTAACACATTAGATTGACCTACAAAGAAGCCGATTTCTAACTCGTAATCCAGTCTTTTACAGGGCCCAAAACTCGGTACGGTCGCGTTCGGCGCTTTAGTTTGACCCTTGGGACGATGGAACGCTTGGCCTGAAACATCAATACTCGATGCGCGACCGTGGTAGCCAATGGGCACCCACTTGTAGTTAGGCAATAACGGGTTATCGGGTCTAAATAGCTTACCAACCGTGGTTGCATGATAGATTGAGGAATAGAAATCGGTGAAATCGCCTATGTGACACGGTCTTTGAAATTGAGCATCGCTTTGCGAAAACAACAGCGGGCTTAATATCGCCTCTTCGGCGCTACCCGTTTGTAACCAACGCGATAAATCTGCACGCAGTGCCGACCAATAGGCAGGCGTGAGGGTCATTAAACGATTCATGGTTGAATCTTGGCAACATTGCAGCGCCTCTTGGACAAGCCCTTTAGCCAAGTTCAATTTAGCTAATGGTGCTAAAGGCAAGACCTGATCCCCAATAGCAACGCCAATTGAAAACAATGCATTGCCGCCCCTTTTTTTTACACTGGCAAAAGGCAAGTTTTGTATAGGGAAGTCTGTTAATCCGTCATTAGCGCTGGCAACCCAACTGGTTAAACTCGGATCATGTGTTGCATTTAACATAGTCACTCTCTTTAATTAAAATGTTATTTTTCAGTAAAATTTGCGCTTAATCCATGCCAACATTCGGCGTAATTTATTTGCCGCTCAGGAGCCACCAACATTTGTGCCGTTGGTGAGATGATATACCGTGACTCAAACATAAATGCCAAGGTATTTTGATATTGCTCAGGCTCTAGCGAGGTTGCTGTTGCTTTATCATATACCGATTTTTCAGGACCATGGGGGGTCATGGCGTTGTGTAGACTGAACCCGCCAGGCTCAAAACCTTCTTTTTTAGCATCATAAACACCTTCGATCAGCCCCATAAACTCACTCATGTAGTTGCGATGGTACCAAGGCGGGCGAAATGTATGTTCGGCGACCATCCAACGGGGTGGAAAGATAACAAAATCAAGGTTTGCAACACCTGCTTGCCCAGACGGAGATGTTAACACCGTGAAGATTGACGGATCTGGGTGATCAAAACTTACCGTATTTATAACATTAAATCGCGATAAATCGTATTTATAAGGCGCGCTATTGCCAACCCAAGCGACAACATCGAACGGTGAATGAGCTAAGTTATTTTTATAAAGGTGCCCTGCAAATTTAGTGATCAACTCATAAGTTTGGTTTTGCTCCTCAAACCAAGCGACGGGGTATAAAAAGTCTCGATCATTGGCAAAGCCATTTGCCCCGACCGGACCTCGCTCTGGCAACGTTAATACTTGCCCATAGTTTTCACAAAGATAGCCGCGCGCCTGATCATCAAGTAACGCAATACTGACCTTTAAGCCACGGGGGATTACCATAATTTCACCCGGCGCGAGCTCTAATAATCCGCATTCGGTAGTCACTCTCAAACGGCCTTGTTGGGGCACAAACAGCATTTCGGCATCGGCGTTAGTGAATACTCGCTGTTTCATCGATTGGGTCACCCCATAGTGCGATATAGCAATGCCTACCTGCCCAGCAGCTGAGCCATTACTAGCAATAGTCACAACGCCATCTATAAAATCGACATCGGGTCGCTCTGGCATAGCCAAAGGGCTCCAACGCATCGCCGAAGGTGGCGTGGGTGTTGTCTCTGGTGCACTTTGCCAGTTTGGCTGTGCATAAGGGGTGTAATCGCTTTGACTCACTGACGGCCGTATTCGATACAGCCAAGTGCGCCGATTGTCGGCACGTGGAGCGGTAAACGCAGTGCTGTTAAACTGCTCGGTATATAACCCAAACGGCACTTTTTGAGGGTTAAACTGCCCTATAGGTAAAGCACCTACACGGGCTTCTGATTCAAATTCGTTGTTAAAACCAGATAAATATTGAAGCGCTGTTGTCATTATTATGAGCCTCTCTTTTTTTATTCCTTGAATTTAACGAGAAAAGAGGCGATTCACCAATTAAGGTGCACAAACAAATTTGGCCATTGCGTAAAGCTAATTGAACTCTAATGTAAAGCTAGCCTGCTTTAGCGTCGATCAAATGCTCAACAAATTGACGTGCTGCCAATTCATCTAAATAGCCATCTGCTTTTTTATGCGCGCGCAGATGCTGGTAGACCGAGACAATAATGGTAAGTTGGTCATGTTCAGCAATGTTCGGCTGTACAGCTGAAGTAACAAGCGCGCGCGCGAGCGCTAAAGCAGAGGAGTCGACAACTTCAGCCTGACGATACATATAGCCACAGCCGGTCGCGAGCCACTCTAGGCTTACATTGAACTGCTGTGCAATCTGGTTAGCTCTAGCCAGGCTTGGCTCTGATCCCTTTAAGTATTTGCGAATCAAGCTTTCGCTAAGTGCTACTTTGCGAGCAAAAGCAGATACCGAACCGTCACCAATTAAACTTCGTAAACGCTCTGCAAAACTCGACTCTAGATCTGAAACATCAGTTGAATGGTTAATTTCTATTTCGTTCATGTTTTTGCTTGATTAGCCTGTAGATAGCAGATTATGAGCATGCCACCCTATTTAGGTCAAACTTATAACGGCAATTCGACTGAATCGGTAAAATAAAAAATCACTCGGTAAAACCTCTGCTACACTTTTGTTAGACATTCAGAGGTAACCCATGCAGCCATCCTTCACCATTAATCCAGTTGATGCCAGCAAAGCGCTAGAACTTGATCATTTTATTACAAACTTAGGCTTACCCGAACAATCACTGGGCAATTTAGTGACGGTGGTAGAGAAGTTGGCCTGTATTCAACAAACACTAGACATAGATGTTGGTCAGCTTTCCCATATGCTTTTTTGCGCCGACCACGGTGTCTATGAGCGATCTCACGCTTCAAGCCCACAACTTACCTCATCTACAGATCACATTAATCGATTACTAAAAACCCAATCTCCATTAGCCAAAGCTTGTGACCTTTATAATATTGATTTAACCGTGATTGATTGCGGTTTAGAGACGCCAATTGACAATCCGCACGAAAACTTCTTGGAGTCATCCATAGCCCCAGGTACTCGAGATTTTTCAATGATGCCTGCCATGACACCAACTCAATTTAATAGTGCAATGAATGTTGGCAAAGAAATCGCGCAGCTTAAACTGGCCGAAGGTGCACGCGTGCTTTCTTTTGGTGTACTCGGACTTGGAAGCACCACAAGTGCTGCCGCGATCACCTCAAACTTACTCGGTTTATCTGCCGAAGCTTGCATCAAAAATCACAATCGCTTTAACGCTCAGCTCACTCAAGATAAGTTATTAATCGTCACACAAGGCCTTATGCTGCATCGTGATTCGATCACAGATGGTTACAGCACTGTTGAAAAGCTGGGTGGTTTTGAAATTGCAGCCATTATGGGAGCCATGGCTATAACGGCAGAATTAGGCGGGCTATTTTTAGTCGATGGCTATGCTTGTTCTGCTGCACTGCTTGCGCTGTCGATTCATTACCCCGCAATCATTGATTATGCATTATTTACCCATCAGTCTGTTCATGCTGGGCAAGCCGCAATTTGCCAGCACTTCAAACAAAAGCCGCTACTAAATTTGGGCCTAGCAATAGGTGAAGGTACTGGGTCTGTTTTGGCCTGGCCGTTAATTTCCGCGACAGTGATTTGCTTGAAAAACGATTAACGTTACTCAGAGATTATCACAGTATTGCGGCCTGCGACTTTGGCTCTGTATAGGGCACTGCCGGCGTTTTTAATTAGGCTCTCTAAACTAAGATTA
>NZ_JBKEGY010000028.1:0-51454 GCF_046710285.1 Reinekea sp. | reverse complement strand
CAGCAACTCGACCAATTAACAGGCATCCTAAACGGCTGTGATTATAGCCAATGGGACCCTGAAAACGACCCATGGCTGGCACACCATTACGCGAGCCCTGAAGATTCCGGTAAGGCTGAAAATAAGGCTGCACTTCAAAAAGAGTTAAATTTACCTATCAGCTCTGAAATTCCTTTATTAGTCACGATTTGTCGATTAGTTGAGCAAAAAGGGATTCAACTTATGATCCCAATGCTCTGGCAGCTTATGCGCGTCGCTGAATGTCAGGTAGCAATATTGGGCTCGGGAGATAAAAAATTGGCGGCTGCTCTAAATGAGTTGCATGCGCACTACCCTGAACGTATTCGATTTATCGAAGGTTATGATGTTGGCCTATCTCATCGAATGGAAGCAGGTGGTGATGCGTTTTTAATGCCGTCTGTCTTTGAACCTTGCGGCTTAAACCAAATTTATAGCTTACGGTACGGCACCTTACCCTTAGTTCGTAACACGGGCGGTTTGAAAGATTCCGTTACGCGATTGTCTGCTTCTCAGCGTAATATTAAATCAGCCAACGGCTTCGCTTTTGATGAAATAGATGACAAGGCGTTTTTGCAAGAGACACTACGAATGCTTAACGTTTACACCAACAAACCTAAGCTCTGGAAACAAATGCAAGCAAACGCCATGGCTTTACGGTTTGATTGGGAAAGCGCAACTAAGAAATATGAAAAACTATACCTCTCTACGTTAAAAAAACCAAAGAGAAGCCATCCACTGCTTTAAAGCTAACATTAAAAAAGGCACTTAACATTAAGTGCCTTTTTGTTTATCGGTCGAGCCAACCCACTTTATGTTATTTTTTTAGGTTATCTTCATCTTTAAAGCCAAACCAGGTTAACAACGTAGCAAGCAACGCCCAGCCTGCGCCCTGTAAAAATACCATGCCGCCACCACTCCAAAAAAATCCGGCCAAAATGTTACCCATCGACAAGCCAAAGCCGGTACCAATGGCCACATACAAGCCTTGCCCAAGGCCAGCTTTACTGGCTGGGAATAGATGTCCAATTCGATGAATGGCGACAGAATGCACCACGCCAAACGTCGCAGCGTGCAATGTCTGCGCAAACAATATCACTATGAATGACTCCGGCATAGCATAAGTCATAAACCAACGAAGCACGGTTAATGCTAACGCAACGGTCATTAGGCTGCGTTCACTAAAACGTTTAAAGAAGCTGGCAACGAAGAAAAACACACCAATTTCACACATTGCGCCAAAGCTGATCAAGAAGCCAATCGTGCTGGCTTTGTAGTCGAATCGTTGTAAATAAATATCAAAGAAGGTGTTGTAGGGCGCCATGCCAAATTGCCAAAATACAATCACTGCCAATAAAATTGCAACCTGAGTCCAATTCACAGTGAATTGGCTGGCACTGTGCGCATCGTCGGCACGCTGTTCTTTAGTTTTACGGGGTTTTTCTTTAATGAGGAAAGTTGACAGGAACATCAATACTGTCAAACAGACGCCAATAATAGGTAGGATTTTAACAGAATAAGTTGTCAACATTATGCCCAACACCCAGACACTGCCGACAAAACCCGCACTGCCCCATAAACGGATTTGACCATAGCGGCTTTTTTCACTGCCCAGTACATCGAGTGCTATCGCCTCCATTTGCGGTAAAACCGCACTTAGCGAGGTGCCTAGCAGACCAAAAACAAATAAGAAGTACCAAAAGCCTTCGCCATACAAAGTAGCCGCATACAACAACCCAACCGCTATGTAGCCAACCCGAATAAAGATCATGCGTCGGCCAAGGAGATCGGAAAAATAGCTGAACAAGAAGGGGGCAAACATATTCACCCCGGTCACTACGGCTGCAACAATACTGACATCTTGCTCAGTTAAGCCCTGTGCCAACAAGAAACGGCCCAAGTACGGTAAAAACACTCCCCACAACGTGAAGAAAAAGAGGTACATCGGGGATAATCGAAATGACTTTTGCTTAAACGATAATGAATTGTTATTCAATGAAACCTCAACTTATACATCAGAAAATACACAAAATAGAATTCGAGCATGACTCAAAACGTTAGAGGTTGGTTTTTTGAGCTTTCTTTTGCGCCCGCCGATCTGCAAAGAAATCGGACATCACTTGAGCGCAGCTTTCAGCTAAAACCCCTTCGATAACGCGAAAGCGATGGTTAAAGTGTGATTGCTCATTAATATTAAGCGCAGAGCACACCGCCCCTGCTTTGGGCTCTCTCGCACCAAAAACTAGCTGTTCAATACGACTATGAACAAGCAAGCCGGCGCACATTGTACAGGGTTCAATGGTGACATAAAGTGAAGAATTGACCAATCGGTGATTTTTTTGCGATTTTGCAGCCGCTCGTATTGCGACCATTTCTGCGTGGGCACTTGGGTCATTGGTAGAAATTGTTTGATTATAGCCTTCACCCACAATTTCATCAGCAATGACCACAACAGCACCGATTGGCACTTCGCCAATGCTGGCGGCTTGCTTGGCTAGCTCTAGCGCCCTTAGCATGTAGAATTCGTGTTGATTTATCAC
This sequence comes from Reinekea sp., assembly GCF_046710285.1. Lineage (GTDB taxonomy): Bacteria > Pseudomonadota > Gammaproteobacteria > Pseudomonadales > Natronospirillaceae > Reinekea. The sequence continues at coordinate 48,896 of NZ_JBKEGY010000028.1, read as the reverse complement.
GGTTTCCTCACCGAGCGCAATACTAAACATCCAACCTTGTTCAGCCCCTTTAAGCGACTGAACAAAGTTGATTGAAGAATGGGCTTTATTCCCACTCAATAGTGGCTGGCGGTTTACCAGAAATATCGTAAACCACGCGCGAAACACCTTTGATTTCATTAATGATCCGGTTACTAACCCGACCTAACAGCTCATAAGGCAAATGAGCCCAATGCGCAGTCATGAAATCAATGGTCTCAACAGCACGTATACCAATAACCCATTCGTAGCGACGAGCATCACCAACCACCCCCACAGACTTAACTGGGATAAAAACAGCAAAGGCTTGTGAGGTTTTGTGATACCAATCGGCCTTATGTAATTCATCCATAAAGATGGCATCAGCAAGGCGTAGAATATCGGCATACTCTTCTTTAACTTCACCTAAAATACGTACACCTAACCCCGGTCCCGGGAACGGATGGCGGTAAACCATATCGTAAGGTAAGCCGAGCTCTAGTCCAATTTTACGAACTTCGTCTTTAAACAATTCACGCAATGGCTCAACAAGCGACATTTTCATGTCATCTGGTAACCCACCGACGTTATGGTGTGACTTAATAACGTGTGCTTTGCCTGTATTAGACGCAGCCGATTCGATAACGTCAGGGTAAATTGTCCCTTGCGCTAAGAAATCAACATCGGTAATTTTTTTGGCTTCTTCATCAAAGACATTAATGAACTCATGACCAATAATTTTACGTTTAGCTTCTGGGTCAGCTTCGCCTTTTAATGCATTCAAGAAACGTTCTTGAGCATTGGCGCGAATCACTTTAACGCCCATGTTATCGGCAAACAGCTTCATTACCTGATCGCCTTCGTTTAAGCGCAGTAAGCCGTTATCAACAAACACACAGGTAAGCTGATCGCCAATGGCTTTATGTAGTAATGCCGCGACAACTGACGAATCAACCCCGCCCGATAAACCCAATAACACTTTACGATCACCAACCTGTAGGCGAACTTTTTCAATTTGGTCTTCAATGATATTCGCTGGCGTCCAAAGCGCATCACAATCAGCAAGTGTGCGTACAAAACGCTCTAATATTTCAAGACCTTGCAAGGTATGGGTCACTTCTGGGTGAAACTGAACACCATAGAATTTCTTGTCATCATTCGCCATCGCGGCAATTGGGCAACTAGGCGTAGAGGCCATTAATTCAAAACCAGCTGGCAGCTTAGATACTTTATCGCCGTGGCTCATCCAAACATCAAGGAAAGATTCACCATTGGTTTCACGATCATTTAACTGCGCTAACAGCTTGCCGTTTGGCTCAACTTTAACTTCTGCATAGCCAAACTCTTGCTCATTAGAGGTACTAACCGCACCACCTAATTGCTCTGCCATGGTTTGCATGCCGTAGCAAATACCCAAAACTGGAATGCCTAAGTTAAAAACCAACTCAGGCGCGCGCGGGCTGTTTGCTTCACCGACGGACTCGGGACCGCCCGATAAAATAATTCCTTTGGCACCAAAGTCATTAATATCTTGGTCTGAAATATCGTAAGGACGAATTTCACAAAAAACGCCAAGTTCGCGAACTCGACGGGCAATAAGTTGCGTGTACTGCGAACCGAAATCCAAAATCAGTATTTTATGTGAATGGATATTTACTGGGTTCATAACCTAACCTTTTAATAGAGGGCTAAATAACAATAGGCCACATCGAATAAGATGTGGCACTAATTAAAGTTTAATCAATAACAAGGTTTACTTTAACCCATACGATAGTTTGGTGCTTCTTTAGTCACTTGAATATCGTGAACATGCGATTCAGTCATGCCAGCACCGGTAATCTGTACGAATTCAGGCTTAGTGCGCATTTCTTCGATTGTTTTGCAGCCGGTGTAGCCCATAGAGGCTCTTAAACCACCCATCATTTGGTGAATTACAGAGTAAATGGGGCCTTTTACCGCAATACGGCCTTCAACACCTTCCGGTACCAGCTTTTCAACACCACTTTCAACGGTTTGGAAATAGCGATCACTTGAACCTTGTGATTGAGACATGGCGCCCATTGAGCCCATACCACGGTAATTTTTATAAGCTCTACCTTGAAACAGTTCAACTTCACCAGGAGACTCATCGGTACCGGCAAACATTCCGCCGGCCATAATACAGGATGCACCCGCCACAATGGCTTTTGAAATATCACCTGAATAGCGAATACCGCCATCTGCGATTAATGGAATATCGTACTCTGCCAACGCCGCTGATACGTTCGCAATGGCGGTGATTTGAGGAACGCCAACTCCGGCAACAATACGTGTGGTACAAATTGAACCTGGGCCAATACCGACTTTAACGCCATCGGCTCCTGCATCGGCGAGGGCTTTTGCTGCCGCACCGGTAGCAATATTGCCACCAATAACATCGACCTGCGGGAAGTTCTCTTTAACCCAACGGACGCGATCTATAACGCCTTTGCTGTGACCGTGTGCGGTATCAACAATAATAACGTCTACACCGGCATTAACTAGGGCTTCAACTCGGTCTGCAGTATCGGCACCCGTACCCACAGCCGCGCCGCAACGTAATCGACCAAACTCATCTTTACAGGCAAGCGGGTAAGATTTTGCTTTATTGATGTCTTTAACGGTCATCATGCCGGTTAACTTAAATGAATCATCAACCACCAAGACTTTTTCAATTCTGTGTTCGTGCAATAGGTTACGAACTTTAGACTGGCTTTCGCCTTCTTTAACGGTCACTAATTTATCTTTTACCGTCATGATGCTTGAGACTAAGGCATCAAGATTCTTTTCAAAACGCACATCTCGGCTAGTCACAATGCCAACAAGATCATCGCCAGATGTAACCGGTACACCAGAAAAACTATGTTCTGATGTTAAAGCGATAAGTTCGCGAATGGTCGCATCTGGAGAAATGGTAACAGGATCACGAACCACACCTGATTCGAATTTTTTAACCAACCGTACTTGATGTGCTTGCTGCTCAGGTGTCATGTTCTTATGAATAATACCAATACCACCCTCTTGCGCCATAGCAATGGCTAAGCGAGCTTCAGTAACTGTATCCATGGCAGCAGAAGCCAAGGGCATATTCAGCATAATGTTGCGGCTAAGGCGGGTTTTTAGGTTAACTTCTTTTGGCAGTACTTCTGAATATCCAGGTACTAATAATACGTCATCGTATGTTAAGGCAGATTGGGCAATGCGCAACATCTTTTGTTTCCCTCAAATGTGGAGTGGAACAGTTGGGACTCAGCTTTGATGTCTGAATCAAGTTGGCGGCGCATTATAACTATTTTTGGCAAAACGCAAAGCTTTATGGCATTATCTTGCACTTCTATACCGTGCCTTTTCGCGGGTCAAATAAAATCCGTTGCGATGATTGCGAAAATTACCCCATGAGTCAGTACCAACCTAGTGCCCCACTAACCGTTTTTCAACTAAACCGCCAAGTAAAACAATTACTTGAAAGCCAGTACCCAATGGTGCCGGTTCAAGGTGAAATATCGACCTTAAGCAAACCCGCCTCAGGCCACATTTACTTTACTTTAAAAGACAGCCAAGCCCAAATTCGCTGCGCCATGTTTAAAGGTTCGCTGGCAAAAAACACCTACAAACCTGTGGCAGGTGATGAAGTCTTAGTTTACGGGCGGCTCAGCCTGTACGAAGGCCGAGGTGATTATCAGCTTATCGTCAGCTCAATGCAGCCCAGAGGCGAAGGTGCCCTGCAAGCGGCTTTTTTTCAGCTAAAAGAAAAACTCAGTAAAGAAGGTTTATTTGATCTTGCGGTTAAAAAGTCACTGCCACCGGTCATTCGAACAGTCGGCTTAGTTACCTCGTCAACCGGCGCAGCGTTACACGACGTCATCAGCGTACTAAATCGCCGCTTTCCACTCATCAAACTCATCTTGTACCCATCACAGGTGCAAGGCGCAGAAGCAACGGCCACTATCGTCAACGCCATTGAAACCGCAAACCGCCGCAATGAAGTCGATGTTTTGGTCGTAGGTCGCGGTGGTGGGTCGCTAGAAGACCTCTGGTGTTTCAACACCGAAGCCGTCGCTCGCGCTATTTACGCCTCTAACCTCCCAGTTATTTCAGCCGTTGGCCATGAAGTAGACACCTCTATTTCAGACTATGTCGCCGATGTAAGAGCCGCTACGCCATCGCAAGCCGCAGAAATGGTCAGCCCAGATCAGTTTGAATTAATGCAACGCTTTGACTTAATAGAGCAGCGCCTAAAGCAGCTGATGCCGTTCATTATAGGCCAGCAAAGCAAAGCCCTAGATCAACTGCGTAAACGGCTGAGAAGCCCATTGAGCATCGTCAGTGGCTGGCGTACCGCCTTAGATAAGCTAAGCAACCAACATCACAGCGCCATTAATCGCCAAATCAAGCAAAAATCAGAACGGCTCACCGTGCTAGAAAGCCGCCTAAACCGAGCCAGCCCAGCGTTAAAAATAGCCGCTGACCAAAAGCAATTAATCACCACAGTGAAACGCTTAAACCAAGCCGCCCTTTCCAGCTTACAACCCAAGCAGTCCCGCTTTGCCCAACTGCTAGCGAAGCTAAACCTACTTTCACCACTTTCAACCCTAGAGCGCGGCTACTCAATCACCCTATCCGCAAATAGCACCGTAATTACAGACGCCTCTGAAGTTAAAACCGGCGATCAACTAGAAACCCGCCTACAAAACGGCACCCTAACCTCAACAGTCACCAAGATAACTAACACATAAAAAACGCCAAGATTACCTCTAAAGCGCCTCAATTCGCGAGTAATACCTGAGTTGAGGTGCTGTAAAACTAGGGCGTTCATTGGCATGGATGCCAATGACGAGCCCCCATGGACGGGTTTACGGCGCACCTATTTTTACAGCACCTCAACTCAGAAAAGCCACCAAGCCACAGACAACCCAAGAACTGAAGTGGCTTTATACTTGAAGCTCAAAAAAAAACCAACAGGCACAAAAAAAGCGCCAAGATTATCCCAAAGGCGCTTCTAGTCAAACGTTATAGCTGAGCTGAGGTGCTGTAAAATTAGGGCGTTCATTGGCATGGATGTCAATGACGAGCCCCCATGGACGGGTTTACGGCGTCCCTAGTTTTACAGCACCTCAGCTCAGAAAAGCCACCAAACTGCAGACAATCCAAGAACTGAAGTGGCTTTATACTTGAAGCTCAAAAAAAACCAACAGACAAAAAAAAGCGCCAAGATTATCCCAAAGGCGCTTCTAGTCAAACGTTATAGCTGAGCTGAGGTGCTGTAAAACTAGGGCGTTCATTGGCATGGATGCCAATGACGAGCCCCCATGGACGGTTTTACGGCGCCCTATTTTTACAGAACCTCAGCTCAGAAAAGCCACCAAACTAAAGGCAACTTTACTGCAGAAGAGGCTACTTACTGTAACGACCCTTCTTCTTACGATCTTTTTCTGTGGTCTTAATGGCACGACGGCCTTTCGATTCATCATCGTATGGGTTTTCGCCGACTTTGAATTCGAAACGAATCGGCGTACCGCGTACTTTTAGGGCCTTACGGAAGGCGTTTTCTAAGTAACGCTTATAACTGCCTGGCAATTTGTCTAACTTGTTACCGTGAATCACCACGCGTGGCGGGTTTGATCCACCTTGGTGAGCAAAACGTAACTTAATACGGCGACCGCCGATCATTGGCGGCTGATGCATTTCAACAACGCCCTGCATGATGCTGGTTAGCTGATTAGTGCTCCACTTAGCGCGTGCACCCGTGTAAGCCGTATCGATAGATTCATATAAGTGACCAACGTTGGTGCCGTGTAAGGCAGAGATAAAGTGCATGTCGGCCCAATCCATGAACGGCATTTTACGGTCAATGGCTTCTTTGACTTTGTCTTTCATGTACGGGTCTAAGCCATCCCACTTATTGATGGCAATGACCATAGCGCGACCAGAATCTAGCGCGAAACCAAGCATGTGCATGTCTTGGTCAACAAGCCCTGTTTGGGCATCTACTACAAGCACCACAACGTTAGCGTCTTGAATGGCTTGCAAGGTTTTCACGATCGAGAATTTTTCGACCGCTTCTTTAATGTTTTTACGACGACGTACACCGGCGGTATCAATAATGGTGTATTTTTTCTCAAAACGTTCAAAGGGAATATAGATAGAATCCATAGTTGTGCCGGGTTGGTCAAACACCACCACCCGCTCTTCACCAAGCATTCTATTCACCAATGTCGATTTACCCACGTTCGGACGGCCAATAATCGCCATACGAATGGAATCATCAGTCATCGGGTCAATGCGTTCTTCATCGTCTGGAAAGGCTTCTAAAACGCTTTCAAGTAACGATAAAACCCCCCGGTTATGAGAAGCCGCAATCGGAATAGGCTCGCCTAACCCCATCTCATGGAAGTCAGCAATGGCAACATCAGGGTCGCGCCCATCTGTCTTATTAACAACCAACCATATTTTTTTATTTTGCTTACGCAAATGCTCAGCCAAAAAGGCATCGGCACCGGTTAAACCGGTTACGCCGTCAACTAAAAACAATACCGCGTCTGCTTCAGCGATAGCGGCAAAGCTTTGCTCAGCCATAGCCGCGTCTAATCCTTCTTCAAAGCCACTGACACCGCCGGTATCGATAACAATAAACGGACGGTCTTCCAATTTACCGTCACCGTATTTGCGGTCACGGGTCAGACCGGAAAAGTCGGCCACCAACGCATCTCTCGATCGAGTGAAACGATTAAATAGTGTCGATTTTCCAACGTTGGGGCGACCAACAAGTGCAATTACAGGTGTCATTTTTTGAACAGTCTCAGTGGGTGTAAATATAGGCTAACTTTAGTTGAAGATTTAGATCAAGCAATGATTGGCGAAAATTAAGCATTTCGCCAATCATTTAGTTAATCGTGACGTACTTTATACGGCTACTATAGCCTTGCAAAAGCACACCAGATTCAAAAGGTACGGGGTAACTGTTGGAGCCCTGCCAATCAATATGACGGGACCCTAACCATTCTCCAGTTTGATTATCGAGAACATGTAAATAGCCTTCGATGTCGGAAGCGATTAAGTACTGACCTAGCACCACTACATCGCTTATTTGACGATATTCAAAATCACTGTTGACCCAAGCTTGCGCTAGAGTATTGGTTTCTAAGGCAACAATGTGGCTGTTATCTAGAACGCCATACACATTAGGGCCATTTATGGCGACCGCACGATACGAGGAAAACGGCTTGTTTGCGACCATAGCGCCGTTTTCAGGGTTAATAATAACCAAGCCACCTTGGTAACCCGTTACCACTAATAAACCATCTATCATGGTGACTTTTGAATCCACATCGACCAAGCGGCTGATTTCGGTTTTACCTGTTGCTTTGGCAATACGGTATTCCCAAACTAAACTGCCATTGAGCGAATTTAGCGCGATGAACTTACCGTTAGCTAAACCCGTCACTAAAATATCACCTTGCTGGGTTGGCACTAACATCGGTTGTGCCGTGCCAGTCAACGTTAAGGCTGGTTCAGCGTCTTGGTAGCTCCACAATAATCGGCCTGTTAAACGCTCTAATGCGGTTATGCGGCCATCAATTGTTTGTACAAAAACTCGGTCGTTCGAAATAACCGCGGCTCGGGTGGCTAGTGATTTAATTGGCGTTGACCACAAGGCCTTAAATGAACCATTGAAGGCATGCGCAACACCTTTACTGTCTAGCGCTATGCGAAATTCATCGGTCATGGCGAGAGGGGCGGTAATAGTTTGCCCAACTGAAATTCGGCTAACTTCGGTACCCTGCCCATTTAACTCAACAATATCACCATCGGCTAACGGTACAAACACACGACCGCCGTGCACAGCAGGCGCTAACTGCCCAAACTGGTTCTTTTTAGTTTCATCACCCAGAACTTGCCACCATTGAACATTAACATCAACCGCAGACGGTAGGGTTTCTGGTAACACAGCGGCCTGTTCTCTTAACGATTGTGAAGAGCAAGCAGTGAGGACTATCAATAGGCTTAAACTAACCAGTTTTTGCATCAATTTCATTACTCAGCAACAGCCAGGTCATTTAATTTAACTTCTAAATAAGGGTTATTAATACCCTGATCAGCACTGAAATCTAGCGCTGACTGATAGGCATCACGTGCACCAGATTCATCGCCTTGCGCTAGTAAAACATCACCTTTTAGTTCAAAGCTCAGTGCTTGATGACCGTCTCCGGCGATAGCATTCAAACTCGCCAATGCGGCATCGTTTTGCCCTAGCTCAAATTGCACCAGTGCTTTGCGATAGCTAATAACAGCCTGGAGTGATTCATCGGCGTTATCTGCAGACCAATTTAAAGCAACCAAGGCTGCATCGTAGTCTTGTGCTTCAACTAAATCTTTTGCTTCAAACAAAGCGGCCATAACTGCATAGCCTAAATCGCTGTAGTCAGATTTTAACGCACTGATCATGCTTGCACGATCGTCCAAATCACCATCTGGTGACGATATATTGACCAATAAACGATCATATAACTTAGACGCTTCTTCTTTATGGTTTATTTGATCCGCTTGGTACCAATTCCAGCCAACAAAGGCAAAAATAAACACAAGGACACTGGCTATAACCCAGTTCGCATTTGCGCTCCACCAGGATTTAATGGCTTCTATCTGTTCTTGATCGGTATCGTACACGCTATTACTCCGTCACACCGAGAGTCTCGGTTAAATAATAATCCATACGTGAGGCTTTTATTCACTAAATAAAAAACACCTAACGTATCAATAATGGGTTAAAAATTTCAAAGGCCGCCGATTATATACTGACTTAAGCAAATATTTCAGCTAAATCGTCCCAAGCCAGTGTCTTCTGCTCAGATTCTCCGCGTAAGTCTTTCACTTGCACGACTTTTTGTGCCGCTTCGTCATCACCTAAGATCAACGCACACCTTGCGCCCGATTTGTCGGCCTTCTTCATTTGGCTCTTAAAGCTGCCACCGCCACAATTCATTTGTAAGCGAGGCTTAGAGGGCAAAGATCTAACGGTTTCTGCTAATTTAAAGGCTGCTAACTCTGCCTGCTCTCCTGCGACGACCATATACACATCGACAGTGTTATAGATGTCTGCTGGTATCACCTCTAACGCTTCTAACAGTAACAACAAGCGATCGACGCCCATGGCAAAACCCGAAGCTGGCGTTGGCTTGCCGCCTAACAATGGGATTAAGCCATCGTATCGACCACCACCACACACGGTTCCTTGGGCACCTAAGGCATCGGTCATCCATTCAAAAACTGTTTTCGTGTAATAGTCTAAACCACGAACTAAGCGTGGATTAACGACATAAGTCACGCCAGCGGCTGTTAACAGCTCGCATAAACGATCAAAATGTTCGACTGATTCTTCATCAATAAAATCTTTAAACTGAGGAGCACTATCTAACAAGGCTTGTGTTGTTTTCGATTTGCTATCAAGAATACGCATCGGGTTAACATAAAGTCGACGTAGGCTGTCTTCATCGAGCTTGTCTTTCACGCCTTCCAAGTAATCGACTAAGGCCTTACGGAAGCGCGCCCGAGCTTCGCTGCTGCCCAAAGTATTTAAATGCAATGTTAACGATTCAGATACACCCAGTTTTTTAAACAACCGATGCGTTAATATAATTAGCTCAGCATCTATATCGGGACTGCCTACACCGAAAGTCTCAGCGCCTATTTGGAAAAACTGACGATAACGGCCTTTTTGTGGTCGCTCGTAGCGAAACATAGGGCCTTGATACCACAAACGCTGAACTTGGTTATGCGTTAAACCATGCTGCAAGGCGGCACGTACACAACCTGCGGTGCCTTCTGGGCGCAGCGTTAAACTTTCTTGATTGCGATCGAGAAATGTATACATTTCTTTTTCAACGACATCGGTATGTTCACCCACGCCACGAGCAAATAATTCGGTACTTTCAACAATCGGCATACGGATTTCACGGTATCCGTATTGATCGAGCACTTCCTTGACTTGACCTTCCAAATACTGCCAAAGCGGGCTATCGGTCGGTAATATGTCGTTCATGCCACGCAAAGATTGCAAACCTGACAATGGAAACTCCTTTCTAGTTTTTGGCAATAATGGTTTCGTCTAAAGCTTCTTTTGCTGCAACCTGTTGACGAATTAAAGTTTCAAAGTGATCAACCAACTTATCATTGGTTATTTTATGATCGGGTTTGCCGTTTAAGTAAATTAAATTTGGCGATCCTCCAGTGACAGCCACATCAACTTCTTTCGCTTCACCGGGGCCATTGACGACACAACCAATCACGGCAACATCAAGCGGAGTCAAAATATCTTCTAAACGGGATTCCAACTCATTCATGGTGCCGATAACATCAAAATTCTGTCTTGAACAACTCGGACACGCAATAAAATTAATGCCTTTATTTCGTAAACGTAAGCTGCGCAATATATCAAAACCTACTTTTATTTCTTCTACTGGGTCGGCAGCTAGTGATACTCGCAAGGTGTCACCAATGCCGTCCATCAACAACAATCCTAAACCAATCGCCGATTTAACCGTACCACTGCGTAAACCACCCGCTTCGGTAATACCTAAATGTAATGGCTGCTCTATTTGATTGGCAATTTGTCGATACGCAGCGACGGTCATAAAGACATCGGACGCTTTTAAACTTAGTTTAAAATCGAGGAAGTTATTTCGGTCTAATATATCAATGTGGCGCATGGCCGATTCAACCAGAGCTTCAGGTGTGGGCTCGCCATATTTCTTTTGCAGGTCTTTCTCTAAGGAGCCGGCGTTAACTCCAATACGAATAGGAATGTTTTTATCTCGTGCCGCTGCAATAACTTCACGAACACGATCTTCACGACCAATATTACCTGGGTTAATACGCAAACAATCGACACCGAGTTCCGCAACACGCAAGGCTATTTTATGATCAAAATGGATATCCGAAATTAATGGCACATTAACGAGCTTGCGAATTTTCCCAAAGGCCTCTGCAGCATCCATCGTAGGTACAGACACACGCACGATATCGGCACCCGCATTTTCAAGCGCCTTAATTTGCGCTACCGTCGCTGCAACATCGGTGGTTTCGGTATTTGTCATCGACTGAACGGCTATCGGCGCATCGCCACCGACAGGTACATTTCCGACCCATATTTTTCGAGAAACTCGTCGTTTTATTGGACTCTCGTGTTGTTTATTCATGCGATTCCTTGCCTATTTCCAAGCGGTATATTCTTGATATTCAGGTGAATCAGCAAATTGGTTTTTCATTTGCAATTCAAGTGACGATAAGCTGTCTTGATCGTTGGCCATGCGAGCAACTTGCAAACCCAACCAAACGGTTGAGGCATTCTGGCGAGTGACTTTCGCTCGAACCAGATTCACAAAGCCCTTATATTGGGTCGACGCTGACGCATAGTCTTCACGTTCAAAATAGATGCGTGTTAAAGCGACATAGCTACTCGCTAACATAGGGTTTACCGCAATTGCTCGATGAAACATATTTAATGCGGTATCGGAATCTTCTAACTTTTCTGCAACGAAGCCCTGTAATTCAAAGGTTTGTGCGCGTCGCACATAGACGGTGTTTTCGAGCACAACTTTAAATTGCTTAAAAGCATCTTTATATTCGCTGCGATTATACAAAAAGGCACCATATTGAAAATAGTATTCTGATTCTGGATTATAACGAATTGCTTTTTTGAAATGGTCTTCGGCTAAGTCAAACTCCAGCTCACGCTCATATACTCGAGCCAAACCTAGGTGAGCCCCAGCAGATTTAGGATTTATTTCTAACGCAGTGATCAATGATTTTTTAGCTTCTTGGAAGTTCTCTTTTTCAAAATACCTATACCCAATTTGCACATGGGTTAGCTCTGCTTTGGCTAAATCTTTTTTGGCATCAAATGGGCCAGTCGAGGTAGTAACACAGGCAGACAAGCTCAGCGCTAGTGCCAAAACGAACAAATTTGTGCGTGATAAAAGCTTCATATTGTATTCCGGTTGGTGCGCTTACTGGCGACAGTTGCTGCGGTGTGACCTAACTCAACTGCATCAATGAATCGTACTGAACGCTTAGTTTTATCGTTTACTTGGCCAATTAGCTGACCACAGGCGGCATCAATGTCTTCGCCACGTGTTTTACGTATCGTTACATTGTATCCAGCTTTCTGCAATATGTCCCTGAAACGATGTATACGATTATTGCTCGGGCGCTCGTAACCTGAGTTAGGAAACGGGTTAAACGGAATCAGGTTGATCTTGTTTGGGGTATTTTTAAGAACTTCTGCCAGCTCATGAGCCAACTCAGGGTGATCATTCACCTGATCAATCATGGTATATTCGATGGTACAAACACGCTTATCAGGAAGGCGATCAAAATAGGTATTAACCGCTTTTAAGGTTTCTTCAATACCGTATTTTTTGTTAATTGGAACTAATTCATTGCGTAATGCATCATTCGGCGCGTGTAAAGACAGCGCAAGTGAGACATCGGTCACTTTGGCTAATTCATAAATTGCAGGCACGACACCAGAGGTACTCAAGGTAACTCTGCGCTTAGACAAGCCGTAGGCGTTGTCTTCCATCATTAGATTCATAGATTCAACGACGTTATCGAAATTTAATAACGGTTCACCCATGCCCATCATGACGACGTTGGTAACATGACGATCACGCTTCTTACCAGGCTCATCCCAAGACCGTGCTGCAACCCAGAGTTGACCGATAATTTCAGCTGAGCTTAAATCACGGTTGAAGCCTTGTTTACCTGTTGAGCAGAATGAGCAATCGAGCGCACAGCCAATTTGAGAAGACACACACAAGGTACCACGATCGCCTTCAGGGATATAAACGGTTTCGACTGCACTGCCACCAGGCATTTGCATGACCCATTTACGCGTGCCGTCTTTAGAGTACTTTTTGAATGTGACTTCAGGCGGGATAATTTCTGCGACCAGCTTGAGCTTATCCCGCAGGGCTTTGCTGACATCGGTCATGTCGTCGAAATTATCAACGCCACGGTGATGAATCCATTTCAGAACTTGAACAGCACGAAAACGTTTTTCGCCAAGTGTTTCCGTAAAAAAGGCTTGCATGGACTCTAAGCCCATACCGAGCAAATTTACCTTTTCAACTGTATTTGTCATGAACTACCCTTTTATCACTGTAAGACATCAAAACCTAAAAACTCAAAAAGGGAGCCCAGTCAACTGGCCTCCCTTTGTGGGGCTGGTATTCTACCGAATAGCCAGACAAACAACTGTTAAATTGTCGTTATATTTTCAAATTAACGAGAGAAAACTTCACTATCGTTAAAGAAATAAGCAATTTCACGAGCGGCAGAGGCTGGAGCGTCTGAACCGTGTACAGCGTTTGCGTCAATACTTTCTGCGAAATCGTGACGAAGTGTACCCGCCGCCGCTTCTGCTGGGTTTGTTGCACCCATAATTTCACGATTCTTAACAATCGCGTTTTCGCCTTCAAGAACCTGAACCATAACAGGGCCTGAAGTCATAAACTCTACTAATGCAGCGAAAAAAGGACGACCTTTGTGCTCGCCATAGAAACCTTCAGCTTGCTCAGTAGACATATGGATCATCTTAGAAGCAATAATCTTCAAGTTCGCCGCTTCAAAACGGCTATAAATCGCGCCAATTGCGTTCTTAGCAACAGCATCAGGCTTAATAATTGAAAAAGTACGTTCGATAGCCATTAGGCACTCACTCCGTGTGTTTTATATTATGTGGACGGCGGCGGATTATACGGGGTTGAGGGAAAGCTGCAAGTTTTTAGCTGCAAGCTATCAGTAAGTTCAAAAGATAAAGATGCGGTTCTTACTTTAGTGGGGTCATATCATTGTTTTAGCTGATAGCTTGAAGCTGACAGCTAAAAAACTAAAGCTTCTCCCAAACTGTTTCATTCATCTCCACCATGGCATTTTGGGCTAGAAAACGCAGTTCGGCTTCTTTGGCTGTGAGGGGTTTGGAGTAGTAGTAGCCTTGAATTGAATCTGCGCCGAGCTCTCTAAGTTTGTGTATTTGCTGCGCTGTTTCTACGCCTTCGACTACTGTATCCATGTTTAAGCCATGGGCGATGGATATTATGGCTTTTATCATGTTGAGGTCAGATTCACTTTTGTCCATGCCATCGACAAAGCTTTTGTCTATTTTAAGCACATCGAATGGTAGGTTGTTTAGGTAGGAAAGCGACGAGTAGCCGGTGCCGAAGTCGTCTAACGCCAGTTTAATTCCGGCATGCTTGAGAGCGGCTACTGTTGATAAAACTTGATCGGATGCAGATAAAAACAAGCCTTCGGTTACTTCAAGCTGTAACGAACTCGGTATGAGTCTTGTTTGTTTTAAAAGTGTTTTAACTGCCGGAAGTATCGATTCATCTTGGAACTGCCGAGGGGAAACGTTTACCGACATCAGCAACGCTTTGCCATAGCGTACTTGCCACTGCTGCAGTTGCTGAAGCGATTCACGCAAAACCCAATTACCAATGTCAGTGATAAGGCCAATTTGCTCCGCCACCGGAATAAACTCTACCGGTGAAACCCAGCCTAATTCTGGGCTTTGCCAGCGAATGAGGGCTTCAAAACCTTTAATACTTTTAGTTTTTTCGTTAACAATCACTTGATAAACAAGGCTGAACTCGCCTCGTTGAAGTGCACCGCGTAAGCTTTGATCTATTTTCAGTCGCTCAACTGCAAGTTGGTTAAGTTGCAAGCTGTAGAATGAATAGCCTTTTCGGCCGTTAGATTTACTTTGAATAAGTGCTCTTTCTGCCTTCTGAATTAGGTCTTCAGCTTCTTTGCCATCATCCAGGCCAATCGCCATACCTATGCTAGCCGATATACTTAATTGTCGACCATGAATTTCAAACTCTTGCGCCATGGCATTAATAATGCGCCGAGCAACTAACTCAGCAGCCATCGGATCACTTATCTCTTGCAAGACAATTATAAACTCATCGCCGCCTTGGTAACCTAAAAGGTCACCTTTTTTAACCAGAGTTTTAAGGCGATTGGCAACAGCTATTAGAAGCTGATTACCTAAGTTATGGCCTAATGCATCATTGAATTCTTTAAAAAAATCGAGGTCGAAATAGAGGACAGCGCATTTAGTGGAACGCTTTTTAGCAATGACTAAACGTTCTTCAAGCCTTTCGCGCACATACGCTCGGCTATATAAGCCTGTTAGTGCATCTTGATTCACACTTTGTCGAATACTATTAACGGCTGCACGAGCATCAATAAGCTCAGTTTGTACTCGACTCAATTGCGCCCGATGCGCTTTATGCCAGCGCTGTGAAAGCTCACCGACTACAAGAACCGGTAAAATCAGCAACGCTAAGCTATAGCCTTGCACACCGTTCAAATAAAGCAGGGCTGCTACGGCAAGCAATGATAGTAAAGTATAGATGGTCAGCTTAATTGGCGATAACGTCACAGGCACCCTTACTACATTGCTAGCAGCTTCGTACTGATCAGGCTTGCGCTATATCTCTAATACGCTGCACCATGGCACGAAGGCCGTTTCCTCTGGTCGGGCTTAAGTGCCGGACTAGATCCAATTGATTAAAGTAGTTGTCTACATCGAAGCTTAGGATTGATTCGGCGTTTTTGCCATTAAATGCAGCTAAAACGACTGCTAACAGCCCTTTTACAATATGAGCGTCAGAATCTACTTCAAAAAAATACAATTCACCCTGTTGATTTGGCACCAACCAAACCTGACTCTGACAGCCTCTAACTATGTATTCTTCTACTCTTAATTCATCATCCAGTTTGGGCAATTCTTTACCCAAGTCAATGATATATTTGTAACGCTCTTCCCAGCTGTCAAAAAACGACAGCGTTTCGATAATATCTTCTGGCGTGGTATCTACACCCAATACTTGACTCATGCGGCACCTAATTTGTAATTAAAAAAACATTCCAGTTTCTAATTGTGCTTCTTCGCTCATTTTGTCGCGAGTCCACGGTGGGTCAAAGACCAACTCTACGCTTATATTTTCTACGTTAGGTACTTTGGCAACACGATACTTAACATCATCAACTAAAACCGGACCCATACCACAACCAGGGGCGGTCAGTGTCATTGTAATATTGACATTCGTACCTTGAATATCGACGCTATAAACCAAACCCAGCGCGACTATACTGACCGGAATTTCAGGGTCAAAAATGGTGTCGAGCACTTCCCATACTTGATCAATTGAAATACTGCCATCTGCAGGTGCTTCAAATTCAAATACTTTTGGCTCAAAACCTAAGGCATCGGCATCGGTTCCATCAATTCGTGCCATATTGCCATTATGAACGATGGTGTAGTTGCCGCCTAAAGACTGCGTCAAAGTTACAAATGTATCGGCCGGAATTTTAACCGGCGTTCCTACTGGGACCAAACGTGCATCTACTTCACGCTGGGTGACAACCATGCGGCGTTCCATTAAAGCGAACCCTCCACAACAAAACTTTCACCGCAACCACACTCGGCTGTAACATTCGGGTTATTAAATTTGACCATTTCATTTAAGCCGTCTCGCTTAAAATCTATTTCGGTACCTTGAAGTATAGTAACTGCGTCTGCTGCAACGTAAAGCGGCCAACCGGTGCTGACGTCAATTTGAATATCGCCCTCTTTAGCTTGTTCCACTAAATCGACACGATACATATAACCAGAACAACCACTCTCTTCAATAAACAAGCGCACGCATTTCGCGTCTGAGTTTGCTATTTGACGATCAAAATGGGCTATTGCCTTTTCTGTGATCGTGATGTTGGCCGTCGAGACATTATTTGGATCAAAAGATTGAACAGTCATTTTGAAACCTCTCTGAGTAATCGGTGGTTGTAATAAATATGACGCCACCGACTCAAAATTTAAAGGATGCCTTTAAAAAAACATCCGTATTTTTTCTATTGCATTAAACAGCGCATCAACATCTTCGCGGCTGTTATACAATGCAAAACTAGCACGAACAGTTCCCGGCACACCCATACGCTCCATAATTGGCATGGCGCAGTGGTTCCCAGTTCTTACTGCAACTCCCTGTTGATCGAGCAAGGTACCTACATCATGAGGATGAGTACCCTCAATTACAAAACTGAGCACGCCTGCACGATGCTTTGCATTGCCGACAATTCGCAAGCCTTTAGTTTGCTTTGCCTTTGCAAGTGCGTAGTCCATGACATCTTCTTCATGACTGGCAACTGCTTCGCGATCCAGACTGTTTAAATAGTTAATCGCTGCACTTAAGCCAACAGCACCGGCGATATTCGGGGTGCCCGGTTCAAACTTATAGGGCAAGGTATTGAACGTCGTTTTTTCAAAGGTGACGGTTTCAATCATCTCACCGCCGCCCATAAATGGCGTCATTAGATTAAGCAAGTCAGCCTTACCATAAAGCACGCCAATGCCTGTTGGGCCATACAGTTTATGACCCGAGAACGCATAGAAATCGCAATCGAGCCGTTGCACGTCTATGTCCCAATGAGCGACGGCTTGCGCGCCGTCTATCATCACTAACGCACCAACCTTATGCGCCAAATTAATAATGTCTTGTACCGGATTAACCGTACCCAAGGCATTAGAAACATGTGCTACCGAAACAAACTTTACGTTTTCGCTTAGCAAGCCGTTTAGCTGATCTAAATCGATATCGCCATCGTCGTTCACCGGCATAGGAACTAATTCAGCGCCGGTTTTTTCACAGACCATTTGCCAAGGCACAATATTAGCGTGGTGCTCCATGTGCGAAACCAAAACCTGATCGCCCATCCTTAGGTTTTGTAAACCCCAACTGAAAGCCACTAAGTTAACTGCTTCGGTGGTGCCTTTCGTCCAGATGATTTCATCTGAACTATTGGCATTTAAAAAACCTTTCACATCTTTTCTAGCTTGTTCAAAAACACTCGTGGCGCGATCACTTAAGGTGTGCGCGCCTCGGTGAACGTTACTGTTGTCGTTTCTATAGTAATGAGTGATTGCATCGATTACGGCATTGGGCTTTTGCGTGGTTGCGCCGTTATCCAAATACACCAGAGGCTGTCCATTGACTTGTTGTGCCAAGATGGGAAAGTCAGCTTTAATTGTCGATACATCAAAACTCATACAAGGTGCCTCGTTAAATCACCAGACTTTGCAGAAAATACTTGCGCCAATAAAGGACGCAATAGCTGGCGTACCGGGTCATGCGGCAATGCATCGAGCAATTCATTTATAAAACCAAAACTCAACATAACTTCAGCCTCCGCACGCGAAACACCGCGTGACAGAAAATAGAACAGTTCGCTTTCATCTAGTTGTGCAATGGTTGCACCGTGTGCGCACTTAACATCGTCGGCGTATATTTCTAATTCAGGCTTGGTGTAAATGGTTGCTTTGTCACTCAACAATAAGTTTCTATTGCTCAATTCAGCCAATGATTTCTGCGCATCCTTATGAATATGAATACGACCGTTAAACACAGCTGTTGCTGAGTCACCAATAATGCCGCGAAATACTTCTTGGCTGGTGCAGTGAGGGACTTCGTGCTCAAGAATAGTGTGGTAATCTATGTGTTCATTGCCCTTTGGCAAGTAAACGCCATTTAAAATTAACTCACCACCTTCGCCACAATGTCGCACAACAATGTCTTTGCGCTTAACGACACCGCCTACCGCCATATGGAACGACTCCAACTTTGAGCTGCGCTGCATAACCGCGGCAACTCGGCCAATATGGCGGACATCGCCTTCATCTAACAAAAGATGGTAATGAGTAAGCTGGGCGTTTTCTTCAACGTACAACGTTGTATTTGGGTTAACAAACACAGAGCCCGATTCATGCTTAAAGCTTTCAACCAACACAGCAGATGAAGACGGTTGGGCATCAACCAATATTTGTGTATTGACAATATTTGCGTTGCCGTTGGTTACAAAATTAAAATGTATCGGCGTGGTAACCTGAGCGTTTTTCTCGATAGTTAGCCAGTAGCCTTCATCTAATAATGAAGCATTAAGTTCATCGAACATAAAGTCTGTTTTTTGTGCAGCTACTTTTTCAAGGAACTCAGTGGTCTCTGCTTCGGTACACTTAGATAAGCATTTAAGTGATACACCTTTCGGCAATGCTGGATTACCCTGCAAGTGGCCGTTTTCGATGGTAATGGTCACTTCATTAAAGTCTTCAAATACCACACCGGTATGACTGATTTTTGCGGGCGCTTTTTGCCACTGCGCATCAAGTAATGCTTTTAACGGTGTATACTTCCAATGCTCAGTTTTACGCGTTGGCCACGGCAATTGTGCGAAACGAGACGCTGCCGACTCTGCCCAATGGGCTGCTGTAGCATTTTCACTGGCTACTGGCGTTGGAGTGGTAGCGACAATAAGTTGATTAGTCACTTACACTGTCTCCTTTTCTATCCATCCATAGCCTTCTTTTTCAAGTTCTAAGGCTAATTCTTTGCCACCCGACTTAACAATTTTGCCATCGGCTAATACGTGAACAAAATCAGGCACGATGTAATCTAATAGTCGCTGATAGTGAGTCACGACAATAAATGAGCGATTAGGATCGCGTAACTTGTTGACGCCATTGGCTACAACTTGTAACGCATCAATGTCTAAACCTGAATCTGTTTCATCTAAGATGCAGAGGGTAGGTTCTAAGAGCATCATTTGCAGTAATTCGTTACGCTTTTTTTCACCACCAGAAAAGCCTTCGTTTACACCGCGTTTTAAGAAGTCTGCTGGTAAATCTACGTCTTTACTTTTTTCACGGGCTAGCTTGATAAACTCAACCGAGGTGTACGGTTCTAAACCACGAGAATCACGAACAGCATCTACAGAAGCCTTTAAGAATTCCATGTTAGAAACACCAGGAATTTCAACTGGGTATTGGAAAGCCAAGAAAATACCTTTGCGTGCCCGTTCATGAGCTTCGAACTGAAGAATATCTTCGCCTAAAAAATCGACAGATCCGCCAGTCACTTCATAACCAGGGCGACCCGCTAATATATTACCCAGTGTACTCTTACCTGCACCGTTCGGACCCATAATGGCATGTATTTCACCTGGCTTAACTTCAAGTGATAAGCTTTTTAAAATATCTTTTTCTTCTACTTTTGCTGCTAAATTCTTGATACTTAACATTGGCTATAAACCTTATAAATTCGTTTTGGATATGCAGTTTGTTTAATTTGTCATATCGGAATTAACCGACTGCGCCTTCTAAGGAAACCTCTAACAACTTCCCAGCTTCTACAGCAAATTCCATTGGCAGTTCTTTGAAAACTTCCTTACAGAAACCATTCACAATCATCGATACCGCTTTTTCTGGGTCTATACCACGCTGTTGGCATAAGAACATTTGGTCATCACTGACCTTAGACGTTGTCGCTTCATGTTCAACAATAGCACTAGGATTTTTGCTTTCTATATATGGGAACGTATGGGCGCCACTTTTATCGCCGATAAGCAATGAATCACACTGGGTAAAGTTACGCGCACCAGTTGCACCTGGGTTCATTTTCACTAAACCACGGTAGGTGTTTTCGCTCTTCATAGCACTGATGCCTTTCGAGATAATCGTCGAGCGAGTGTTTTTACCGATATGTATCATCTTAGTACCGGTATCGGCTTGCTGCATGTTGCTGGTCAGTGCTACTGAGTAAAACTCGCCGACGCTGTCGTTGCCTTTTAAGATGCACGATGGGTATTTCCAAGTCACAGCAGAACCAGTTTCAACTTGTGTCCACGATATTTTTGCACGCTCATGGGCTATCCCACGCTTAGTCACAAAGTTATAAATACCGCCCTTACCTTCTGCATCGCCTGGGTACCAGTTTTGCACTGTAGAGTACTTAACTTCAGCGTCATCTAACACAACTAGCTCTACTACTGCGGCGTGCAATTGGTTTTCATCACGCATGGGTGCAGTACAGCCTTCAAGGTAACTGACATGGCTGCCTTCGTCGGCAATAATTAGGGTGCGCTCAAACTGGCCAGTGTTGGCTTCGTTAATCCGGAAATAAGTAGACAGTTCCATTGGGCTACGAACACCTTTAGGAATGTAAACAAAGGATCCATCAGAAAACACAGCCGAGTTTAACGCGGCGTAGTAGTTATCTTTTTGTGGCACGACTGAGCCTAAATATTTTTTTACCAGCTCTGGGTATTCGTGCACGGCTTCTGAGATTGGGCAAAATATAATGCCCGCTTCCTTTAGCTTGCCACGGAAGGTTGTACCTACCGATACTGAATCGAAAACCATATCAACGGCAACACCGGCTAATGCAGCATGCTCATGCACAGGAATACCGAGTTTTTCGTAAGTTGCAATAAGCTCAGGGTCAACTTCATCAAGTGATTTTGGCCGTGCGTCTTCAATGCTTTTTGGTGAAGAATAGTAAGAGATATCTTGAAAGTTAGGCTTTGGATATTTTACGTGCGCCCAATCGGGCTCTTCCATTTCTTCCCAGGCACGAAATGCTTTTAAGCGCCACTCAGTCATCCACTCAGGTTCTTTTTTCTTGGCTGAAATCAAACGTATCACGTCTTCATTCAAACCTGGTGGAATTGTCAAAGATTCGATATCGGTAATAAAACCTGCTTCGTACTCTGATTTCAAATACTTCTCAACTTCTTGGCTCATATATTTCACCTTAATCGGTTGCGCGCTTAATCTGTGCGCTAAACTTAATTTATTTGGCGGTACGCAGACCTGTTACTGCTTGAGTAAAACTCTCTATCGCCATGTCGACATCGCCCTTGGTGGTGTATCGACCTAAACTGATACGCAATGAGCTGTGTGCGTCTTCATCGCTACAGCCCATTGCTTTTAAAACAAAAGAAGGTTCAACCGTTGCTGAGGTGCAAGCTGAACCCGAAGAAATAGCTAAGTTACGCACACCCATCATTAATGACTCACCATCTAAACCTTTAAAGCAGACGTTCAAATGCCCGGCGGTTATAGGTGCACCCTTACCATTAACGGAGACATCGCCTAACTCTTTTAAACCTAACCATAAACGCTCTTTTAGTTTCGCAATGCGTTTACTTTCATCGCTAAAGCCTTCGTTGAGTACCGCAGCCGCTGTTCCAATGCCCACTAGCTGATGTGTTGCTAAGGTACCTGAGCGCATTCCGCGTTCATGCCCGCCGCCGTGTATTTGGGCAACTAAATCTAAACTGCTTCTGCGACGAACATATAAAGCGCCAACGCCTTTTGGGCCATAAAATTTGTGTGCTGATATAGATAATAGGGTGACTTGCCAGTCGTCGATATTTACTGGAATTTTCCCGATCGCTTGCGCTGCATCCACGTGAAAATAAATATTTTTCTGATTACAAAGCTCGCCTATTTCTGCGACTGGGTTTATCACTCCGGTTTCATTATTGACGGCCATCACGGAGACTAAACGAGTCTTATCGGTAATGGCTGCAGCTATAGATTCTACCGTTACCAGACCTTGTGCATTAGGAGACACAAAGGTTGCGCCATAACCTTTTTCCTGTAAGTGCTTAACTGGGTCTAAAATAGCTTTGTGTTCAATAGTGGTGGTAACAATATGGCATTCATCGGGTGCGTAGTTTTCAGCGACTCCTTTAACAGCCAAGTTATTACTTTCAGTGGCACCGCTGGTCCAAATTATTTCGCGGCTATCTGCACCGAGTAAATCGGCAACTTCATTGCGGGCATCTTCTACAGCTTCTTCAGCCAACCAGCCTAGGGCATGCGAACGTGATGCTGGGTTGGCAAAATTACCTTCAAACGTAAGACACTCTGACATGGCTTGTGCAACACGCGGGTCTACTGGCGTGGTGGCTGCGTAATCAAAATAAATGGGACGCATTAATTAACCTGTGATGTGGGAATGGTTTGATCATTAAGAGTTTGCTGCATTTTTTTATTTTGCCGCTCACTCACTGCGCGTATCTCTCCGCGGTCAACCAATGTTTGTAAGGATATTCCATCAAGGAAATCATGTATTTGGCAGCTAAGGTCTTGCCATAAATGATGCGTTAAGCATTCTTGCCCATCCTGACAGCCGGTTTTACCTTGGCACTTGGTTGCATCCATAGACTCAGACACGGCATCAACGACGGATGCAATGCTAATTTCAGATTTTTCTCGGCCTAATAAATAGCCACCGCCAGGCCCTCTCACCGACGACACCAATGCTCTTTTACGCAATTTAGAGAACAATTGCTCTAAATAGGATAAAGAAATACCTTGCCGCTCGGATATATCAGCAAGATTAATGGGCCCCTTGTCTTGATTGAGCGCTAAATCGAGCAATGCTGTTACCGCATAACGGCCTTTTGTGGTCAGACGCATACGAAAAAACCTAAAGGTTATCGAAAGTTGGCTGCATTATAAATACCTGACTAAAACAGTCAAGTATATAACCCGCTGTTTTGTGGGGGTACTGGCTGCGAAAATAGTGAAATTACTGTAAAAACCAAAGCGGCACGGTCGGCAAGCAATTTTATGTGGCTGATTGCGCTGAGGAACTGCAAAAACTGGTACGCCGTGAACCCGTCCATGGGGGCTCGGTATTGGCATCCATGCCAATAAACGCCCTGTTTTTACAGTGCCTCAGCGCAGTTTTTAGCTAGCCAACGCAACAACCAATGAGAATATATATTAACGAAGCAACAACAAAGGCTGTTCTGTGTTCAATAGTAATTTGGCTGTAAAGCTGCCAAAAACCATGTCGCGTAGACGGTTGTGGCTAAATGCACCCATTACGGTTAGGCCAATATTGTTTTCTTTCTGATACTGACAAAGCGCTTGAGCCGGGTCACCGGTTAACACCGAGCTATGCACGGTGCGCCCTGCGGCTTCTAGCTTGGCTTTGGCCGGTGCAACTAATTCTTCACCGGCACTCACCGATTTAGACACATTGACAATATGTACCGGTAAATTGCTGAACATTGGGCTGTTTACAACCATATCGAGCGCTTTAAGGCTGCATTCGCTGCCATCAAAGGCCAACATGGCGGCTTTAGGGGCTTCGAAAGACTTATTCACGACGAAGATTGGCCGCTGCACGGAACGGACGATGGTTTCTAGGTGGCCACCCAAGTGGTTATTTTTTTCATCACTGGCTTCGCCACGAATGCCAATCACCACTACACGAGTTTCGTGCTCTAAATCTATTAAAGCCTCGACCAATGGGCCGTGCCGTTGCGTGCTCGTGGCGTTTTCAATACCCGCTGCTTCGGCGCGCGTTTTAACAACGTCTAAAATTTCTTTGCCTTTTTGAATTTCGAGCTTATTGCGCTGCTGCTCTACTTCGGTCAGCTCGCTTAATAAGTGCTCTTGGGCGCCAATTCCAATGGCACCAGAAAAATCTGATACCGCGGCAATGGCGTTGTGCTCAATGGCGTGCAGTGCCTTTAAAGGTGCACCCAGAGCTTGGCTTAGCCAAATTGAATAGTCACTGACCGATTCATTGAATTTTGAACCGTCGATACAAGCGACTGTCCACGTACGTTCGTTGTTATTATTATCAGCCATTAGTGGCCTCCTAGTACTTTATCAATTTCTTCCGGCTTACCTAGTTTACCGAATCGGTCAACAATGGTCTCACTGGCTTCGTTAAGTCCAATAACACTAACATCTGTACCTTCGCGCTTAAACTTTATAACGACTTTATCAAGCGATTCTACGGCTGTAATGTCCCAAAAGTGAGCACGAGACAGGTCGATTTCTACTAGGCTTACTGCTTCTTTAAAATCAAAGGCGGCAATAAACTTATCTGCTGAGTTAAAGAATACCTGACCTACAACATTATAAGTACGCTTATCGCTGGTTTCATCTAGTGTTGCTTCAACATACATAAAGTGGCTAATTTTGTTGGCAAAGAACAATGCAGCCAATAATACGCCAGCAAATACACCGTAAGCTAGGTTATGCGTCCAAACCACCACTACGACTGTGACTATCATGACTAAATTTGTTGATAAGGGGAATTGCTTCAGATCACGTATTGAGCCCCAATTAAAGGTACCAATAGAGACCATGATCATTACGGACACGAGTGCCGCCATTGGAATTTGAGCGACCCAATCGCTACTAAACACCACCATGATAAGCAAAACCGTACCTGCTACAAAAGCCGATAGGCGCCCGCGCCCACCCGATTTCACGTTAATAACCGATTGACCGATCATCGCACAACCCGCCATGCCGCCCATTAAGCCTGAACCAATGTTGGCAATACCTTGGCCTTTACATTCACGGTTTTTATCACTGGTGGTGTCGGTTAAATCATCAACAATGGTTGCTGTCATTAGCGACTCTAACAAGCCAACAACGGCCAATGGCGCTGCATAAGGGAAGATTATCGCTAAGGTTTCGAGGTTAAAGGGTACATTAGGTAAGAAAAAGTGAGGCAAGGAGTCGGGTAAATCTCCCATATCGCCAACGGTGCGGATATCAAAATCAAATAAGATAGAAATAGCCGATAACACGACAATGGTTACCAACGGCGATGGAATCGTTTTATTAATATAAGGAAACAAGTAAATAATACCTAACCCCGCGGCTGTCATGGCATAAACGACCCATGATACGTTGGTGAGCTCGGGTAATTGCGCCATGAAGATCAAAATTGCCAAGGCATTTACAAACCCAGTCACCACTGAGCGAGACACAAATCGCATTAACTCGCCGAGCTTTAAGTAACCTGCAATAATTTGAATAACACCCGTTAATAAGGTTGCGGCCCACAAGTACTCAATACCATGCTCGGCGACTAAGTCGACCATTAACAGGGCCATCGCGCCGGTTGCTGCAGAGATCATCCCTGGGCGGCCGCCGACGACTGAAATAATGACGGCAATACAGAATGAGGCATACAAGCCTACTTTGGGATCTACACCTGCGATAATAGAAAATGCAATGGCTTCTGGGATCAACGCCAGCGCCACAACCAGACCGGCTAAAACATCACCGCGTATATTTCCTAACCAATCTTCTCTTTTTTGAGCCAACAACATGCAATAGTAACCTTTTCATTCTGAATGTATGGCTTTCGTAAGCCACCTTTGAACCGCGCGCGATGGTACACAGCGACGTAACGCATTGCAAATTGCTGGTTAGTTTACGAACAAACTAATTGGGCTACCCACGCAGACGTACTATAAAACTAGGAACGCCGTAAACCCGTCCATGGGGGCTCGTCATTGGCATCCATGCCAATGAACGTCCTATTTTTATAGCACCTCTGCGTAGCTTTGTGCGAAGTTAGCCTACTTAGAACCCAACCAAAAACAACAATGCTAAACCAGCCACAATATCAGGAGTGACCAAAGGGTCTGTTTTAATAGGCCTCAGCGAGAAGGATCTCGCTGTGGAGTGTCACATGGATGTGCCCGAACGACCTATTAAAACAGACCCTTTGGTTAGTCCGACAAAACTCCACTTTCACTGGCTGAACTGCAAAGAGAAGAGTTACAATTCTCCATTGCTCTACTGTAAGAATAGTGTCATATTAATTTGATAAGTTGTCCTAACGAACAGCTTTTTGGTGTAGTCGGCGAAAGTCAGTCCAAAGGAATACATAATAATAACGACGAGGAATACCCAATGACCATTAGAACCCCCCTATTACTCGGTATACTGCTTGCAAATGCAGCCTATGCCGATGTACTGATAACAGAATATGTTGAAGGCTCTAGCTACAACAAAGCGATTGAGCTAACCAACTTAGACTCGACTACGGCAGATTTAAGCAGCTATAGTTTAGAGCTTTATACCAATGGCTCAACCACGGTAAACACCATATTGCCTCTTACTGGCAGTCTCGCGGCAAATACAGCTTATGTGATCGGCAATAGCCAAGCCGTTGCAGATATTACCGGTATTGCCGATGTTCTCTCTGGCGTCACCAACTTTAACGGCAACGATGTTTTGTTACTTAAACAAAACGGCGTTGTGGTTGATCGAATTGGCCAGCTCGGTAATGCTGACTATTTCGGTAAAGACGTTACCCTTACACGTAAAACCTCTGTTAGTGCAGGTGATGCCGACTTTACAGCAGCATTTGACCCCAGTGTGCAGTGGGTAAGCCATGCCAAAGATACGTTTGCCTTTTTAGGCAATGGTGGTGGCGGTACAGACCCCGTAGACCCACCAACCGCTTTTGCTTGCGCAGACCCTGCAACCCTTATTTCCGAAGTTCAAGGCAGTGGCTCCGCTACGCCATTGCTTGGCCAAGTTGTTGATATTGAAGCCATTGTAACGGCCGATTTACAAGCCGGTAATCAGGCCAGCGGGTTCTTTGTACAATCGCCCGATATAGATGCCGATGCAGACCCAGCGACCTCTGAAGGCTTATTTATTTACCACAGCAGCACCGATGTAAATGTTGGCGATAAAGTACGGGTGCGTGGTGAAGCCGCTGAATATTATGGCTTTACACAGTTAGCCAATGTTTCAGATGTTGCAGTTTGCAGTACTAATAACACACTGCCAAGTGCCGCTTCTTTAAACTTGCCTTTCGGTTCAGCTAATGAATTAGAAGCACTTGAGGGCATGTTAGTGACGTCCACTACCCCTCTAACGGTTAACGAAGTCTATACACTAGGTCGTTATGGTGAGTTCATGGTGGCCAATGGTCGTCGGAGCATCCCAACAGATGTTGCTGCACCTGGCCCTGACGCCGATGCCATTCGAGCGGCTAACAACCTAAACCGCTTAATTGTGGATGACGGCATAAGCACCCAAAACCCTGATCCGATTATCTTCCCGGCTCCGGCTTTAGATGCTTACAACACTTTGCGCATTGGCAATACCGTAAACAACTTAACCGGTGTAATTAACTTTAACTTTGGTGCTTACAAGTTAATCCCTACCACACCGCCAGTATTCAACGGTGATAACCCACGTACTTTGGAACC
The DNA here is from genome assembly GCF_046710285.1 of Reinekea sp. Lineage (GTDB taxonomy): Bacteria > Pseudomonadota > Gammaproteobacteria > Pseudomonadales > Natronospirillaceae > Reinekea. The sequence continues at coordinate 20,987 of NZ_JBKEGY010000028.1, read as the reverse complement.
CACTCCGGTACCGGAAAGCGATTTAAGAATCGCCAGCTTCAACGTGCTTAACTTCTTTAATGGCGACGGTTTAGGCGGCGGCTTCCCAACAGATCGCGGTGCTGATACGCCATTAGAACTCGAACGCCAAACGGCGAAGCTCGTGTCGGCCATGACCGCTATTGATGCGGACGTAATTGGTGTGATGGAAATTGAAAACGATGGCTTCTCTGAAACCAGTGCTATTGCAGAATTGGTGAATGCAATCAACGTAGAGCAAAGCGCGGACAACCAATACACCTACATCAACCCTGGCCTCCCGCAAATTGGTGATGACGCTATTGCCGTGGGTATTATCTACCGCCCTGCTGTTGTGACGCCAACCGGTGTCACGGCCATTCTGGATTCAACAAACTCACCCTTGAATGATCTTGGTGAACCACTGTTTGACGATTCTCGTAACCGCCCTGCGTTAACTCAATCGTTCTCTACTGTAGACGGTTCAGAAACCATGACTATGATCGTAAACCACTTTAAATCTAAGGGTAGCAGTAACTGTGAAACCATTAATGATTGCGACTTAGGCCAAGGCGCGTACAACCAAACACGTACCAACGCTGCTATCGCATTAACGCAATGGTTAGCAGGTAACCCAACCGGTGTTGCTACCGACAACATTTTGATCATGGGCGATCTAAATGCCTACAGCAAAGAAGACCCAATCCGTACAGTTGAAGAAGCAGGCTTCACTCAGCTTAAGCAACCAGGCGATTATTCTTACGTGTTTGACGGCGAAACTGGCAGCTTAGACCAAGCATTGGCCTCAGCCGCACTTGCTGAAAAAGTCATTCACACTCAAGACTGGCACATCAACACAGACGAGCCACTTATTTTGGATTACAACACCGAGTATAAATCGGACGCGCAGGTACTAAGCCTATACGCACCCAGTGCTTATCGCTCATCTGACCACGACCCTGTAATCATCGATATCGGCCTAAATGCCTCGCCAGAGGCCAGCATAAGCGCGTACCGGTTTTTCTTTTGGTATATTTTTCTTAGCAACAGCTCTGACAGCGATGGCTATATTGCATCGCAAACGTGGACGCTAGGAAACCTTGAGATTAATCAACCGTGGTTCTTTATCTCAAGCAGATACCTACACCGCAACAACATTAAAACGGTCTCGTTAAGTGTTGAAGATGATAGCGGAGCAACCACTGCAGTATCCAAGCAGTTTAGATAGAGGGAGATTGAACGGTTGCCCGATGGGCAACCGCTTGCTTCGGGCTTCGAGCTGCTGGTTTGAGATTTAAAACCACAATATTCTGTAGGAGCCTTCGAAACAATTCGTAGGAGCCTTCGAAACAAAGTGGAGAGGCGACAAATAACCACCACACCATCGCTCCGAACGCTCCTACAAAACCAAGCTCAGCGTCTATTTTTGCTTTTAAACCACTTTATTCGTACGTGCCTTCGAAACAATTCGTAGGAGGCTCCGGAACAAAGTGCAGAGGCGACAAATAACCACCACACCATCGCGTCTACGCAAGCTACGCAAGCTCCTACAAATCCAAGCTCAGCGTCTATTTTTGCTTTTAAACCACTTTATTCGTACGTGCCTTCGAAACAATTCGTAGGAGGCTCCGGAACAAAGTGCAGAGGCGACAATTAACCACCACACCATCGCGTCTACGCAAGCTCCTACAAAACCAAGCTCAGCGTCTATTTTTGCTTTTAAACCACTTTATTCGTACGTGCCTTCGAAACAATTCGTAGGAGGCTTCGGAACAAAGTAGAGAGGCGACAATTAACCACTACACCATCGCGTCTACGCAAGCTCCGAACGCTCCTACAAAACCAAGCTCAGCGTCTTATGTTTTGACCTTACTTGCAGCTTGCAGCTAAAAACTGACAGCTATCTTTTAATCCTTCGAAGCATTCATAGCTTCAAACTGACTCTTCAAGAAATCCTCAGTCACTTTCAATGAACTAATTATTTTATCGTTGAATAAAAATTTGGCTCTTAACCTTGCTTCAAACACGGTAACTTTTTCATCTACGGCTTTGCGTTCGTCTTCTATGGCTGCTTGGTCATCACCTAGATTGGTTTCTTTGGCGGTGAGTAAACCTTTTGACGAGAGCATGCTGTCGAATAAGGCATCGAGTTTCGACATGACCCCTTGAACATAGGTGACTGATCCTCGGTCGCCTATGCGTGTGCCTGAGACTTTTAGCATGAGTCCGGCAGCTTCATCGACGGTGCCTTGGGTATCTTTACCGCTAACGCCTTGTGATGAGGTTGTAAAGCCAAATATGCCTATGCCGCCGGCGGTTATTTCACTGACTTTTACGGTGGATGTTGCGCCTTTTGATACGGAGAAAATACCAAAGGTATTAGTGTCGGCATCGTACTGTACGTCGACGGCTTTATTTGCGTCTTTTAAGGTTGTGTCGGCATTTATTTTCGCTTTCAATTCGGCGGCAAGTTCGTTGCCTGAGGCATACGCCCCTGCTGCTAAAGTAATGGTGCCCGATTCAGTGCCATCGATCGTCACTTTTAAAGTGTTGTTGGTGCCATCTATTACTTCAGCCGATGAAAAGTCTGAGCCGGTGCCGCCGAGTAAGTAGCCGTTGGTTGCGGCTTGGTTGCCTTCAGAAGCGGTTAGATATTGGCCTCGGCCCGTTGCGATTACGCCGTTAATGGTGCCTTCTACATCGACGCCTTTTTTCGAATCAGCGCTGCTTTGATTGGTATCTGATAAACCCAACTGCACGATAGAATTCAGCGATGGGTTGCTGATGGTGACATCGGTACTGTTATCAAACGCGATAACAAAGCGGCCCTTGCCTGTGTCATCTTGCTGATAGCTGACGGTACTTTGCGAATCAAAGCCCGTGTAAACCCCTTTGTCTAACCCGAAACCATCGAAGCCGTTAATGTTAAGTGCACCATCGGTGACACCTAGCGCGTTATTTGCATTGGTATCGGCAGCGGTAATTTGTACAGTGGCATCGGCGCCAAAGGTTGCTTCAGTTTGTACACCATTTTTTGAGACGGTTTCAAAATACACTTGATTACTGGCGTTCAATTTTGCAACAACGTCGCCCGCTTGGAATTCACCGCCACCACCGGCGGCTGTCAATGCCGTATCAAGGGCACTTTGGATCGCCGCTAAATTAGACTCACCGTCGTTAGTGCCTAAGGTACCATTGCCATCAACGTTAACATTGATATCGAAACCATCGACAGCCAACGTAAATGCGGCAGGCGTAGCTGAGAAATCGACACCGGTTGATAAATCAACCGAACCTGCATTCGTAACCGCACCAATACCATCACGTTTAATTTCTAATGTTTGGGTTGAGCCAGCATTTGCTGTCGTTAACACTAGGCCATTGCCGCTTAGGCTCGCAACAACTTGACCCGCTGCTCCGCCTATTGCGGTGTCAATTGCACTTTGAATACTGGCTAGGTTATCGGCACCATTGGCGGTGACGTCTACCGTATAATCGGAGCCGTTAAAAGAAAATTCAAACTGTGCAGGGTCGGCAGCAAAGTCTATTGCCGACGATATGTTACGCCCGCCTTTTTCAGTTTGCGCGCCTGTCGCACCACCACTTATGTTGCCATCGGCATTAATGGCTGCTTCAATCGCGGCCGCTAAATCTTCAGCGGTTTCATATGTACCGTCAGGGACTGCTATAGGGTTTTGTCCAGTCACCGAGCCTTGTCGATTCGAGTAGGCTAATTCAAAATTAACACCTGAAATACTCACACCCGAACTGGTTGAGCCGTTTGTAATGCCTAAATAGTCAACACCCGTGACATTGGTATTGGCAATAGTTAACGTTTGGCTAGTGCCCGCCGTAGGTTCAGTACGAAAAACTAACCGGTTACTGCTGTTAAACTCTGCCGTTACAACACCGACCAAAGCAGCATTACTATTTATTTCACTTTGAATATAACTTAATACATCTGAACGATCACGATCGGTCGTTATTTCGCCTTCATTATTGAGTACATCGGCCCAGTTTTCATCGAACGACATATTGTAAGTGCCATCGGCGCTGGTACCGGTTAATGTTAAATCGAAGGTAATAGGGCTGTTGCTAAAATCTGCTCCTGCTTCACCGGTAAAGGCCTGGCCACCTGGTGTGCTAGAAGCCGCAAATGAGGCATCGTTTAAGGTGTTAAAAAAGCTGCCCGCGTATTGGCCGCTGCCTGAACTGGCAAAACCAAAAGTATTGGCTACTAAGGCATCGCCTGAGCCCATGTTAACTTCTGACGTGCTACCAAATTTACTTGAGGTAATACTAAAACGATCATTGGCGTCATCAAAATTCACAGTGACACTTTGGCCACTGAACGCCCCATTGATTGAGTTTTGTAACATTAAAGCTAAGTCTTCGCCGTTGCTGTAGTTACCCTGCTCTAAACTGACCGATTTAGTTTTACCATCAATGGTCATGGTAAATTCATCGTTCACATCAGAAACAACGACGTCATTGGCAAAGCTTAAAGCAGGCGTTGTTAAACCCTGAAATGAACCTTGAGTAGCGACTTGCGTTACGTTGACATCATAGGTGCCTGGCTTGGTATTTGGGCCAATATTAGCCACCTTAACTTGAGCATCACTGGCTTGATTATCGGTCGCTAACAAACCCACTAGGCTTTGAGCATCGGTGTCCATCGCTTTGGTAAATTCAGCGCGATCAAATCTTAAATTAAAACTATCGTGCTGGTCTGTGCTGATGCCAATTTCGATCAACGATTTATAGGTAGAACCGGTAACGCCTGAAATAATATCGGTAATGCCCGATCGCAGTTGCGATTGAACGGTTCTTAAAACGTTATCACCCAACAAGATACCGCCGACTTCGTCATCGGGGTTATATTTGGTGAGTTCATCGTAAAGGCCTTTGTACTCGTTGTACTTTTCAACAAACGATTCCAATTTATCGGCAATATCATCGGTATCGCGAGTAACGTTGAGCATCACGCCGGTGAGGCTGCTTTCATTTAAGTTAATGGTTACACCGCGAACCACCTGATCTAGCTTATTGGTTGAACTGGTTACTGTTAAACCATTAATGCGCATTAACGCATCGGAACCGGCTTGGGTTTCAGTCATGTTACTGGCTGGGTCATGTTGGGCACTGTTGTAGGCTAAAGACTGTAAACCCGCATCACCCGACACCTCAATTTCCATACTGGTTTCTTTGCCGGTTTTTTCACTGGTAAGCAATAAACGGTAACCTGTTCCATCGTAAACAACCGAGGCAGACACGCCAAAATCTTTATTGTTAATGGCATCGCGAATACCACCCAAAGTATTGTTTTCTGAGGTGATATCAATAGAGGTCACTAACGAGGCAGCATCTTGTTCAAATGCCAGGTATTCATCGGAACCATCATAAGTTGTGGTCCCAAATTTAAACGACAAGGTACCCGTACCGACGGTATCGTCAACCGAGCTAAACTGCATACTCGCCAACGAATGCGACTTTGCAATTTCATCAACTTCAATACGGTAAGAACCTGGCTCAGCCAAGCTAGAGGTCGTGGCCGTTAACACGGTTTCATCGGAAGATTTAGCCGAACTACTCTGGATAGTCGCCGCCTGAGAAAGACTGCCAATACTCGACTGCAGCGCATCCATCACCGTACGAACTTCAGCATAAGCGGAAATTTTAGCCTCAACTCTGGCCGACTTTCTATCTAAGCGGAGATCACTTGCCCCCCGTTCCGCAGCCACAAGCTGGTCGACTAAATCTGAAGTCAGCAACCCAGAACCGATACCCAGTGATTGTATGCCCGCCATAACTCAAACCCTTAACCGTTGAACAGTGTCTTAATGCAAAAACCAAACCAATGATCATAGAGTAGACTATTGGTTGATATATGTATCGGCGGGGGTGGTTAAAACTTTAGGGTTTTTTGGGGGGGGGGAATAGCTGCAAGCTGTCAGCTTTAAGCTGCAAGTAAGGTCAAAGGATGGAGGTTCGGCACCGCTCTAATAGGTTCTGCCTGGATTTTTTCTTTCGCTGAAAGCTTGAAGCTGATAGCTGCCAGTAAGGTCAAAAGATAGAGGTGTGGCACCGTTATAGCAGGCATTGTTTTGCTTTTTTCTTTCGCTGAAAGCTTGAAGCTGATAGCTGACAGCTGTCAGTAAGTTCAAGTGATGGGGGAGGTTATGTTGTCAGCTGTGTTCTACAAAAAGCTGCAGTAGAGGCTCGTTAATGTAGAAGTTGCTGCGACCTACTTTTTCTTTTCGCAATAGCCCTATATCGACTAATTGATCTAGATACTTAGATGCGGTTAGACGAGATACGCTCAGATCTTGCACTAAAAACTCAATTTTTGTATAGGGGTGGTTAAACAAATTATTAAGTAGTTCTTGTCGATAGATTTTGGGTGCCTTGGTTCGCAATTCACTTTTGTAATGCACCATTAGCGATTTTATTTGGTTTATCAACTGCACCGTGCCTTGAGCGGTTTCTATGACGCCATTTAAGATGTAAAGAATCCATGGCTCCCAATCACCCGAGTCACGTACAGCCTGCAGTTGACCATAATATTCAGATTTACTGTGAATAAGGTAACGACTCAGGTATAAAACGGGGATATCCAGAAGGCCCGTTGCAACCAAATACAACATATTAATAATGCGGCCAGTACGACCATTACCATCGTAAAAGGGATGAATACTCTCGAACTGGTGATGAATAATGGCCATTTTCACGAGTTCATCGGCATCACATATCCTTGAGTCATTTATATACTCAACCAGATTTTCCATGAGGGCTTGTACATCATCTGGGTGCTGTGGCGGCGTATATATTACCTCACCTGTGGCGGAATTTTTCAAATCTGTTCCTGGCAGCTTACGCAACCCTGCCCGGTTTTTTTCTAAGGTTTCCTGAATGGCCAAAATATCACTCAGCCGGATAAGTTTATCTTGACGTACATGACTAAACCCTAGCTTCAATGCAGTAGAGTAATTTTGCACTTCTTTGGTTGCTGCATTGGTTTCAGTTGAATGATCAAGCTCAGCTTTGAAAAGAGCATCATGCGTAGTAATAATGTTTTCTATTTCTGAGCTGTGTTTAGCTTCTTGCAATACCAGTGTATTAATTAAAATGCCTTCATTAGGAATAGTAAGCGCAACACCCTTTAACTCCGCTAAAAAGCGGTGTGCTTGCGCAGCTTTCTTCATAACTGCTCGAGTTTCCCACGTTTCAATATTAGGCAGTGGTAAAGGTTGTATTGAGGTCATTTAAAATACTTATGGATAGCTTTTTAGAAATTCTATACATATCAGGGGTATGTGTATAGATAATTCAGTTTTCCATGTGTATTGGGATGGGGGAAGAATAGCTGCAAGCTGTCAGCTTTAAGCTATAAGTAAGGTCAAAAGATAGAGGTGTGGCACCGTTATAGTAGACATTGCTTGCTTTTTTTCTTTCGCTGAAAGCTTGAAGCTGATAGCTGACAGCTCCCCCTCCCCTTCAACATTACGGTGGATTTTGGTCGGGCGTATGCTATATTGCATCAATAGTATGATCTTTTATTGGAGGCTTTTATGGGTACCACACGGAAAACCATCACGGTTACCGCTCAACAAGATGTTTGGATTAAATCCCAAATTACCGCAGGCGAATACACAAATGATAGTGAGTATATTCGCGATTTAATACGCCGTGACCAAGCAAGCCAAGCAGATATAGAAGCCGTGCGCGCTGCACTTATCGAAGGTGAGCAAAGCGGAGACCCGCAGCCGTTTGATGGTGAATTATTCAAGCAAACAATGAAAACAAAGCATGCCTGAATATAAGTTAGCACCAAAGGCAAGAGAAGATCTGGAGTCTATTTGGATATACTCAATGAAACATTGGGAGCTAAATCAAACAGAGCGCTATATTGACGATTTGATAGCAGCCTTCAGGTTTTTGGCAAAAAGCCCTAAAGCAGGAATAGCCTGTGACAACATTCGTCGTGGTTACCGTAAGCACCCAGTCATGCGACACTTTATTTACTACCGTGAAACATCCTATGGCGTGGAAGTCATACGCATTCTACATGACCGAATGCTAGCCGCCCGGTATTTTTGAAAGAGCGGTTTTGGGCTGCAGCCCGCAGCCCGCAGCCCGCAGCCAGAAACAATCCCTCACCTGTGACCCATTCAACACCCGCCATTCAAATAGCCTGATAAACTAATCAACCCGAAAAGCCATAATCAAGGATGATTATATGAATTTTGAAAAACTGGATGTATGGAAGACTTCTGCTCAATTGAGTGCGGAGTTGTATATTGAATTGAAAGATTTAAAGGATTGGGGTTTTAAAGATCAAATAACCCGGTCTGGGTTGTCGATCCCTTCAAATATTGCCGAAGGCATGACACGAACGAGCTCTTCTGAAAAGAAGCGCTTTCTGAACATCGCCTATAGCTCAGCAGCCGAACTAAAAACACAAATATGGATTGGGCAAAAAGTAAAATATATCGAAAAGGAACAATCAACGAACTGGATAAAACAATTAAACTCCATATCAAGAATGCTAACAGGCCTAACAAAATCCCTAACCAAAACCCCCTAACAATTTTTAGGTTTTAGGTTTTAGGTCCAAACCCGAAGCCCGCAGCCCGAAGCCCAAAACAAAAAACCCCGCTAAAAGCGGGATTTTTTCTAAACCTGCGCACTAAACAACATCAACGGCTCTTCTTGATTAAGCCTCTGCGCCAGTTCCAAGGCTTCTTCATTGGGCATCTGTCGAATTAATTCCGATGATGCCTTATCGTAAACCCTAATCACTGTTGCTCCTGACTCTTCATCCAATTGGAATTCAAGTTTGCGTTCTGTGTTTTGTACGTAGTCATTGAGTTTCGCGACTGCTTGCTCTACTCGTTCTTCTTGCGCTTTTTCCGTTGTTTCTTTCTTCTGTAAATCAAAGGAAGAAACTGCTTTCACGTTCACGGTTTGGCGTGCTTCCGCTTGCTCTACCTTGGGCTGGTTTCCTTTCTCACCCGTATTACCAGTGTCGCGTGTTGGTGCGGAAGGCTTAGTATTTAGCGCTGGCTGCATACTAATTTCATTCATGTTACAACCTCCGTTCACCTTTCGATTGCTCTTAATACTGCTTTATTCAAGAGCGCTAGCGTTAGGCCTAGGCCGCGAAAGCGGCCATCGCCTGGTTTACTCCCGAAGGAGTCGCTATTAACCGAGTAGTGACAATACCTGCTGTGGTTTCTGGTTAGCCTGAGCCAAGATCGAAATACCTGCCTGCTGCAATACCTGAGTACGAGACAGTTCAGCAGTTTCAGCAGCGAAGTCCGCATCACGGATTCGAGAGTTTGCAGCACTTAAGTTTTCAGAGGTAATCTGAAGGTTAGAGCTGGTAGACTCGAAACGGTTTTGCAAGGCACCGAGTTCTGCACGTTGGCTTGATACGGTTTTTAGTGCGTTATCGATTGCTGTGATTGCATCCTGGGCACCTTGGAAAGTAGAGATATCTACATCCTTTAGGAATGTTCCATCTTCCCCTCCACCGAAAGTACCTGCGGTCAACCCAGAATCTTCAAGACCCTTTGTACCTGCAGTACCAAAACTCACATCGAATGATTTAGCTGAAGATAATGTTACAGTCCCATAGGTTGTTTCTGCGCCACTGGCATAATCAAATGCCTTAAGACCAGTTGTACCCGTATTTTGACCAACAGACGAACCACTTAAACCAAAGTTATTAATGTTAGTGTTTAAATCAATCAATGCCTCACCGGCATCTGAGGAGTCAGCAAAGAGTGATATATTTCGGCCATCAGCGGCAGTTAAGGTTAACGTTTCGCCGTTATCAGTGGCAACCACGCCAGTCTGACCTGACACTTCATTAATAGCAGCAATAGCTCCTGCTTTATTTTTTTCATAATCTTCAGTTTCAACTAAAGAAACATTCACACCATTAAGTGTCAACTGTACACTTGCGCCTGCAACAACGTCAGTCCCTAGAACAGCAGCAGTACCATCCGCTGCAACTAGACCAAGAGCATTTTTAGCGCCTCCAACAACCTCTGTTGCATTTGCTTCAGCAGTCACACCAGTGTCACTTGATGATTTATTAATTGTTGCAGCGATCGCTATCGCAGATGCAGCTCCATCAGATGACCCTGCTGTCGTATCAGAAGCAGTGTCATCTAAGCTTGATGATGCTTTTATAGCTACGCCATTGATAACTAAATCACCATCTCCAATTCGCTTCTCTGAGGCTAACGCTTCATTGACTGCGACTGCAATACCTTGCTGAGTATCAGCACCTACAGTTACGTCAAAGCCAGCATCATCAAACGCTGCTTGCAAATCAGCTAACGTGTCACCACCAGCGGTACCAATAGTTAACTCCCCTGCTGCTGCTGCTGCAGTTAAAAGTGCAGCAGTACCATCAGTTGAATTTACCGTTGCCCATGCTCCATCCACTCCATTCACCTCTTGCTTAGTAGTAGATGTAGAGGCTGTTTGAGCTTTATAGGTTCCAGCAGTTAAGCCTGAATTAGTGATATCGCCATTACCAGTCCCATTCCCACCTGCAATCTCAATATCTATACTTGAATTTTGCGATGTTAGAGTAAAGCCAGCTTGAGACTGAACTGAAGCTGCTGCTGTAATATCGGAATCAGCTAGGCCATAAACAGAAAGATCATTAGTTGCTGCACTTGTAACTGTAATATTTCGTCCATCAGATGCAGTTAAAATAACACCACCATCATTACCACCATCACTTGCCATCACACCTGTTTGCTCTGCTTTAGCATTGATTGATTCAATGACTGACCCACGTGTTGCTGCTTTAGCTGAGTCGTCTGCATTGTCTGTGCCTTCAATATCTATTGAGACTCCGTTTAATACGATAGTGGCTGCTCCAGCTGCAGTACCTGTTGCTGTTGAAGTCGCCATATCAGAACCAACAACAACGTTCTCGTCTACTGTAGCTACTACCCCTGTTGACTCTGAAGAAGCATTTATCGCTGCTGCTTTCGCGATCCCTGAGTATTCTTTTCCAGCAAAAGACAACTCGTCATCGCCAGAGACCGATGCGCGTATCGATTCGCCATTAATCACTAGATCCCCATTACCTAACTGACTAGTATTTCCAGATGCACTCACACCTGCCTGAGCACTTGAACCAAGCTTGTCCGCTGTAAGTTCCGTAATTTTAACTTCGACTGTGTTACCAGCATTCGCACCAATTTGAAATGTCCCTTCAAAAGAGCCATCAAGTAAGTTTCGACCGTTAAAATTTGTCTCTTCAGCTGTACGTTGAACTTCCGCCATCAATTGCTTAACTTCTGCTTGAAGTGCTACTCGGTCATCGTCTGAGTTGGTTGCGTTTGAAGACTGAACCGCTAGCTCTCGAATACGCTGTAGGTTTTCAGTCATGGCGCCTAGGGCACCTTCTGCAGTTTGTGCTAGAGAGATACCGTCACCCGCGTTACGGATGGCGACGTTTAAGCCTTTTACTTGAGATTCAAACTTGGTTGAAATCGCAAGACCGGCGGCGTCGTCTTTGGCACTGTTGATACGCAGACCAGAAGACAAACGCTCTAAGGCTGTGTTGTTAGCGCCCTGCGAGGTATTCAAGTTACGCTGAGCCGTTAACGACGAGATGTTGGTGTTAATAATTTGAGCCATATTAATTCTCCGTAGTCGCGTATAGCGTATGCAATCTAGCGACGTTGTTTAGTTACAATGACTATAGCGGCCGGTTTTTGGGAATCTTTTATAGTTTTTTGGAATAAAAAACTAATTTTTATGTATAAAATTAGTTACTGCGGGTTTTGGGCTTCGGGCTGCGGGTGGGGTCAAGGGATTTGGGTAGCTGTCAGCTGCGAGCTTTCAGCGGTCAGTATGTTCAAAAACGGTTTTTGGGCTGCGAGTTTGTTCAAAAGATATATAACGGGCTGGGTTGTGGTGGTTTAGGGCTTTGTGTGGGGTTTGTTTTAGCTTTTTTGCTGGCAGCTGAAAGCTTGAAGCTGGCAGCTTTCTTAAAATCTCAGATCTGTGGCTCAACCCGCCCTTGCGCTCCGGTATGAATTTAAGCCGTTCATAACAACTCGCTTCGCTCAAACAGTCATTCACTTTTAAATTCAAACCCTCACCCAATGGCTAGCCAAAGGTGATTTGTCGTTAAGTTTTTGACCCTACCCGAAGTTCGCAGCCCGTAACCGTTTTTGAACTTACTTGCAGCTTTTTTCAACCCTTCCTATAAGCCTTAGTCTGCTTATCCTTCTTCGGGCTAGGCTCTCCCGTTTTTATAGTCTCTTTCAACGTTGATTGATGCGCTTGTATTAAAGTGCGGTTTTCTTCTAACACTTTCTGCCAGAAATTCATGCGCTCTTCGAAAGCGTCTAGCTCTTTTTTGTTATCGCCTAGCTCGGCTAGGTGCTCGCTGACGAGTTCTTGCCATTTTTCGAGCAAGGTGGGGAGTTGCTCGGTGTGGAGCCATAGGTCGTTGAAGGCGGTGTCTAGTTGTTTTAGGGTGGGCATTTTTGGACTCCGTCCGTTTTTGGCTTCGGGCTTCGGGCTGCGGGTTTGGAACCTGAGGCTTGAGGTTTGTATTGTTTTTTGGTGGCATGTTTTTCTTTGGTGCCATGTTTTAATTGTAGATTGTTTTTTTGTTTTTAGCTGCTAGCTTCAGGCTGCGGGTATAAAAATTAACAAAAACAGCGCCTTTTTCGGCTTTAACTTTTTACTCACAGACCGCAGCCTTGAACCACCGCCCTCCATCTTTTGAACTTTCTCGCAGCCAGCAACCCGAAGCCCGCAACAGCCTTTATCCCTTAATCTATCGCAGCAACAAGCCCAAGATGATCAACAAAAGGCATGAAATCTCTATCTGAAAACAATAAGGGGAGTTTATTTGTTATGCAGAATGTTGCAATGATCACATCGTTGGTTTTTCGAACTGCTATGCCTTTTTTTCTTAGGGCTCTGTAATTTTCTGCCGATTTTAAAGCTTGCGCGTGCCCTAGCATTTCATATTGATCGAGCGTTTCTAAAGTGGACTTGGTCAAATTATAGTCTTTATCACTTTTGAAACCTTGTAATATTTCAAGAAATATAAGATCGCCAATGGCGATAATCCCTTGTGCTAATCCGCTGTCAAGTTCATCGGTCACCGAGTTGTCGTGACCGTTAAAATAATCTATCCAAACACTGGTATCCGCTATAATCACTCTGCACCACACATTTCATCTAAATCGCCTTCCCAGTGCAATTGCCCTCTTAACTCACGGATAGCCTGCTGTTGGTTACGCTTTATAATTAACCTCAAGCCCTGCTCAACAACCTCCTTCTTAGTACTCAGCCCCGTAGCCTTAAGAGCGTCAGCCATCAAATCATCATCAATTACGATATTAGTTCTCATTTTCGCCCCATACACATAGAAAATCAATTCATACACATACTAGAGATAAATGACAACAAGGACAAGCAACCACCTAATCCATAGATTTTTCACATGACCTTATGCAACGTTTTGTCGTCTCTCCACTGCGTTCCGAGGACTCCTACAAAAACACAAAACAACCGCCCTAATCTTTTGACCTCACCCGCAGGTCGCAGCCCGAAGCCTAAAACTGAATTCATCGCGTCTCCACTTTGTTCCGAGCGCTCCTACCTTTTCAATTCAACCACGTTGCTTTGGTTTTAATGTTTAAACCCGAAGCTCGCAGCCCGAAGCCAGCTGTTGCCCTTGGAGCAACAGTTCTCATCAGCTAGCCTATGGCTAGCGGATGAAGTCAAACAAACTCTGCGAGGTAACCTTAGCAAACGTCTGCTGCGCGGCTTGCAAAATAAACTCTTCTAGCTGCAACCGGCTGATGGCTTCGGCGTAGTCTAAGTCGCGTATGCTGGATCTAATATCTTGCGCGGCGAGTTTGTTGTCGGCGTGTTGGTTCATAGTGGTTTCGGTGGTGTTGAGTCTTGAGCCTATTCTGGCGCGTACGAGTGATACTTTTTCTAGGGCAGCATCTAAATTTTCTAGGGTGTTGAATATGGCTTCGTCGTAAATATCGCTGAATTCTGGGGCGTCGCCGAAGTTATTCAGTGCGTATTCTAGCTTTTCGGTGGTGACCAGTAGCCCTTGCTTAGGCGAGGTTTCGACTATGAACTTATCACCTGGGTAGGGTTTACCGGTTACGTTGACGTTGATGCCATGAAACTGTATTGGGCTTCCAGGGCTATAGGATATGTTTGATAGCCCCTCTATTTCACGGCCGTCTGATTTTTGGCGAACGGTATAGTTTGGCCCTGGCGGATCTACGTCGAGTTCGTTATTAAAGGTGATGACGGCGTTTTCTGGGAAGAAGTCGTTTAAGGCTTCTTGATCAACGGTGATACCTGCCGATACCACCGCTGGCGGATTGCCGCGGTTTTCGCTGCTGGCAGAGGTGAAAAACGATGGTACATTGGCATCTATGTCTAAAAAAGCATCTTTACCGCTGTCGCTAGAGGCTAAGGTGATGGATCGGCTGACTTGTAAAAAGCGCACGCCCTCATCACCTTGGTAGCTGTAACCGCCACCTGGGTTTTGCACGAATGGCTGTTGATCGCCAGAGTACCCTGAAAATATGTATTCACCACCGCCGTCTTTGCTGTTCATTAGGTCGTACATTTCTTTTACGCGCTGGCTAATTTCTTGGCCAATGGCGATGCGTTCAGAGGTGGTATATAAAGCCGCGTTACCGGCTTGTACGGTCAGTTCGCGTACACGCTGGATTGTAGTGGTTATACCTTTTAACACACCCTCTTCAGCTTCTAAGCGAGAATCGAGCAAGGTAATGTTGCGTTCGTATTGATCGAGCAAGGAAATTTCTTGATCTAACTGCAATACGCGCGCAGAACCTACCGGATCATCGGAAGGCGATAACATTTTTTTACCCGTACTCAACTGCTCCTGCGTACGATTCAGATTCGCTTGCAGCGTCATCATATCGTTGACTGGGCGCTGGTAAATCCAATAGCTTGATACTCTGTCGGACATTTTTTTAAACCTCTAAGGTCAGTTTTGGGCTGCGGGCTTCGGGTTTTGAAGATTAAAAACACGCTGCTTGCCACTTAATATTACTCAAATTTCTTGTAGGAGCGTTCGTAGCTTGCGGAGACGCGATGGCTTGGTGTTGCCCTGTCGCGTCTCCACTTTGTTTCGAGCGCTCCTACGTGTTTAATTCAACCGTTTTTATGTTTAAACCCGCAGCCCAAAACCCAGAACCGCCCTTAAACCGCCGCCAACAATGAATCAAACAATTCCTGTGCTATCGATATCACTTTCGCATTGGCGTTATAAGCGGCTTGAAATTCTATTAACCGTGCGGCTTCTTCGTCTAGGTTTACGCCTTTTATGTCTTGTAGTTCTTCGGTTGTTTTATCTAGTACCGCTTTTGAGGCGTCGCTGCGTATTTGGGCTTGGCTGGTTAGGGTACCTATTTGTTCTACGGTTTGGCTGTAGCTTTCAGTTAAAGTCATGCCGCCGTCTTCTACGTTTACGGTGTCGGTTGTTTCTATGGCAACTAAATCTAGGGCGTTGCGGTTGTCGGAGACGCCGTTTTCGTTCCAGCCTATGGTAAATTCATCTCCGGCTACAGGTCTGCCGCTAATTTCAAATTGGAAGCCCATGTAGGTTGATTTGGCTTCGGGTGTGCCGTTAAAAATTCCGCCGACCATTGGATCGGTTTTTAGGCGTAGCCCATCAGCCATGGCAATGTCTACTTGGCCGCCTACATTCACTCTCGAAACGTTTTGATTGCCGGTGCCTTCTACGCTCATGAATATTTGATAACTAAAATTACCGCGCTCGTCTATTACGGCTTTTACATGGCCGGGGCTGTCGAGTAAGGCTTGTATTTTTGAGGCGATTTCATCTTTTACGTCTTCGCCGGTTGCATGATTACCTGTTAACTCTACATAGCCGGTACGGCCATCGGGTAGGTACATTTTAAATTCGTACGGGCCATCACTTGAAAAATCGTAACCCGTTAAATTATTAATTTTGCCTTGGGTATCGCCGCTTATCATTTCAACAGGCCATTCTTCACCGGTTGATAACATGAAGGTATCACCTGGATCAATATAGGCGTTTATGTTTGCGGGAATACCGGGTGGCAATACAGGTGCGCCAGTTATGACAGGTTGCGGTTTATCACCACGCATTTCAATGAGAATATCGTTACCTGACTCATCCACAATGGTGAGTGTTGTGCCATCACTTTCGGCTCGAATACCTAACTGTTGAAGTTCGTAGTGATGATTAATACGGTCGGCTAAAAAGTTTGGCCCCATGTCATCGGGTACTATTTCTGGGTAACCTTCCATGTAGGTGGTTTGGTTCAAGCTGTTTAACGTTTGCGTTATTTCTTTGCCGTTCACCCAAATTTCAAATGGGTTGTCGGGGTCATAAGGCGTACCTGAGTTGGTAAAGTTAGCGATTTTAACTTCGGTATAGGCACGTGCTTCTACGCCTTCAACTTGATTTAGTTGCTGAACAATTTCTTTTGCGCTGGCGCTGCCAAGTGTCGAAATAATTGGCTCTTTGGTTTCAACGCCGGTGTCTGGGTTTGTTCTGTAAAATGAAAACCGTTCTGGGTTAATGCCATTTTCCATTGGAATGGTCGTCGGCCCGCCGTATCCAATTTCAGGTTTAAAAGGCAACCTGCCGCGCCAACTGTTGACCATCGTTTCGCCGGGGTCGTCGGTAAAAATAGTATTTACCGCTCCGGGTACAAAGGTTAGGTTTTCCATCGGCGGGTTTAATGGCCGTGGGTTACCTGGGTCGGAATTATCTAACACGGAATAGCGGTTTTCACTTTCAAACTGAATAATCAGCGGTGGGCTCATGGTGCCATCTACCGCAAAAGCATTTGAATCTCGGCTAAGCATGGCGCCTTGGTTTATGGTACCGCTGCCTAAGTTGCTTAAACTGGTATTGGCTTTCATTGGGTAACCAAGGGCTAACTCTGAAGGTTGCCTGAGCATGAGTTCCATTTGTTGCGCAACGTTGCGCAAAGGCGCGATGGTGAAGCTGTCACCTTGCGAAAACGTGCCCGCTTTTATCACCAGCTCTAAACCATCAAATTCAAATGTTTGTGGGTATTCATTGCTTAGCCCACCCTCTTGAATTATTTCACCGGTGTCTTTGCGAACAATTTCATAGCGGCTGTTTTCTGGCCCGGGTACGTTAAAAGTGTAGTCAGACGTTGTTAACAATGAGCTATCTTTGAAGTTAACATTAAATAGATTGTCGTTCGGCAAGGCGTTATCTGAAAATGCAAATACCCGTCCACTGCTAAGTTCAGGGTCATTCAAGTCTTTGAAAAAATCTTGCCCAAAGCGCCCTTCTAAATCGATGCCCAATTTATGGGTTTGGTTTGTTTCTTGAGTAAAGGCAACGGCAATACGACCTAAGCTGTTGATGGCTGTCGAAAGCCCTTCTTCACGAAAATCTAACAAGCCAGCTATTTTGCCTTGATTAAGTGAGTCGGTAATTTCGGTATTTTCGACCTTACTAATAAATTTAATACCTACTTTAAACGGGTCTTTTAAACCGGGTACGGCTTCTAGGCGAGCAGATTCATATTTTAAAACTAATGGATTACCATTGCCTATGGCGATGTTTACCGTGCCGTCTACATCAATCACATCAATATCAACTAGTTCTGATAACTGCCTGACTAATTCTTCACGTTTATCGTATAAATCATTAGGCGGCGCAGCCGTTGCGGAACCTTGTGCGGTGACAATTTTTTCGTTTAATTGAGCAATACCCGCGGCAATCGCGTTTACTTGCCCGACGGCTGCTTCAATTTGGCTATTAACCACGTTGCCTTGATCGGCTAGGTAGCGGCTAATGGTTTCGAAACGGTCAACAAGCCCTTGTGCTTCACCTAGCACGACATCACGCGATGGCACATAGGCAGGGTTATCGGCCGCGCCTTGCATGGCGGCAAAATAACGATCGAGTTGGGGCTGCAAGCCGGTGCGATCATCGGCCAAAATACGGTCGACTTGTTCAATTTGTTCACGGTAGGTTTGTAAATGATTATAACTGGAGGTGTCGGCGTTGAGCTGCATTTGCAAAAACTGGTTACCAATACGGCGAACACTGTCCACGTTAACACCCTGGCCAATGTAGCCAAAGCCACGATACAAGGGGTTAGCGCTGCTCAATACCACCTCTTGACGAGAATAGCCCGGTGTATTGGCATTACTGATATTATGCCCGGTGGTTTTTAACGCTTCTTGTTGCGCTTTTAAACCTGTAATGGCGGTTCCAATCAGACTCATAGTTTGTTCACCTTACGCCTGTTTAAACCAATCGCTGTTTACAATACGAATAATTTTTTCTGCATAGTGCGGGTCGGTCGCGTAGCCGGCCGATTGCAATTCGTTTAAATATTTTTCCGGTTGCTCAGAATGTTTAATGGCTTCTTGGTAACGATCGGAAGTTGCTAAAAACTGCGCATAATCATTAAACGATGCTTCAATACTGTCATAAGCTCTAAACGGCGCCTTGATGGTAATTTTATTGCCTTCGATATATTCGTGCGTTGTCGTCACGGCGGTTTCACCCTGCCAACGACCATCGGCTTTTATGCCAAAGAAGTTATTCGCTACGTCGCCGTTTTCATTGGCAATTAATTTTTTGCCCCAGCCAGTCTCTAATGCAGCTTGAGCCACTAATACTTGTGGCTGCACGCCCAAGACTTGCGCTGCTGCTTCTGCAATGGGTAGCATGTGGTTAATAAAACTGGTTGGCGAAGCAAAAGGATCACTACTGTCTTGAGCATCGAGTTGCTTACTGTTTATTTCTGGCAACACATCGTCAAGGCTTGGCGCTATGCTCTTAGCTTTGCTGTCTTGGCTGTTAAATGACCACGGCGATGCATTCAAAATTGGCCGAATAGATTCATCTAAAGGCTTAATATTATTATCTAAATAGTTCGGACGCACTGGGTTTTTATCATTCAATAATTGCTCGTACAACACTTCTGCCAAACCAAAACCACCATCACGCGACATAGAAAGCGACATCTGTTGATCGCTCATATCGCGGTAAAACTTAGTTTGGTAACTGCTTTCAAGGTCAGAAGCCAAAACATCAGTCGCATCACGCATACTTTTCATGATTAAGCTTATAAACATCGACTCAAACTGCTGAGCAACCGCCTTCAACGCCTCAGGGTCATCCTTAGACGCACCACGTTTCAAGGTATTTAAACCCTGTAAATCGTTATAGTTAAAAGCGGCATCGAGTTGCGCAGTCATAAAACCCTCTCCGGCAAAAGCTTGCCGATATGTTCAGTTAGTTGGCACTGTGTAGGGAGTGATGCGAGAAGTGTGCCAGAAGTTCGGTTTTGGGCTTCAGGCTGCGAGCTGCGGGTTTAAAGCGTCGTTTTAGTAGACCTCGTAGGAGCGTTCGTAGCTTGCTGAGACGCGACAGTATGTTGCTTAACCATCGTCTCTCCACTGAGTTTCGAAGACTCCTACAAGTTCAAAAGTTACTAACAGCGCTGTTTGGTTTTAATTTTTACCCGAAGCTCGCAGCCAGCAGCTCAAAGCCGTTTTTAAATCACTATCAATTCCGCTTTCAACGCGCCTGCACTTTTTAGTGCTTCTAAAATAGCCATTAAGTCGCCTGGGGCTGCGCCTACTTCGTTTACGGCGTTGACTAGATCGTTTAGGGTGACGGTTGGGCCGAATAGGAACATGGGGCCTTTTTCTTCTTCTATGTCTAGGTTGGCTTGGGGTACGACGACGGTTTCTCCGGCGGAGAAGCCTTCGGGTTGGTCTATGATGACGTCGTTTTGTACGGTGACGGTTAGGTCGCCGTGCGTGATGGCGACGGTTTCAATTTTTACGTGTTTGCCGACAACGATGGTGCCGGTGCGGCTGTTGATGATAACTTTTGCTGCGCCTTCACCTGGGTCAACTTCTAGGTTCTCTAAGACACTTAAAAAACTCACGCGTTGGTTAGCGTCTCGTGGTGCGGTCACTCGCACAGAGGCGGCATCTACTGCGTAGGCGGCTTCTGGGCCGAGCAATGTGTTTATTGTTTCTGACATACGTTTGGCGGTGGTGAAATCTGGGCGATGCAGGTTAAACGTTAAATAATCACCTTGAGAGAATGTATTGGGTACGGCACGTTCAACAATAGCGCCATTGGGAATACGCCCTGCCGATTGAATGTTTACTTTGATCGATGAACCGTCTTCGCCTTCGGCCCCGAAACCACCCACTACTAAGTTACCCTGAGCCACAGCATAAATATTGCCGTCGGCACCACGCAATGGTGCGAGCAATAAACTGCCGCCACGTAAACTGGATGCATTCCCTAAACTTGATACGGTGATATCAATTTCTTGGCCGGGCTTAGCAAACGCTGGCAAAGTAGCATGAATACTTACTGCCGCCACATTCTTTAATTTTGGGTCTTCGCCTTCTGGAATGGTGAGTCCAAATTGCTCCATCATGTTGCGGAAGGTCTGATTGGTAAAGGGTGCTTTATCGCCTGAGCCATCTAAACCAACAACTAAACCGTAACCCACCAGTTGGTTATTGCGCACACCTTGAACCGCCGACAAATCTTTAATGCGATCAGCCCAAACACTGCTGGTTATCAGTATTAATGCTAGTGCTATGAATGGTTTCATAAGTGTCATCTCGTTGACGATAGTTAAATGATTACTACTGTTCTGCAAACTTTGTGCCGCTCTACTTGACCCCAATTAAGGAGAAACCTCAATTGTAGGAGCGCTCGAAACAAAGCGAAGACGCGATTGCATGGTGCCAAATCATCGTCTCTCCACTGCGTTGCGAAGACTCCTACAAATAAAACCCTACCGCCTTCTGTAGGAGCGCTCGAAGCAAAGCGGAGACGCGATTGCATGGTGCCAAACCATCGTCTCTCCACTGCGTTGCGAAGACTCCTACAAATAAATCAATACCACCGTCTGTAGGAG
>NZ_JBKEGY010000027.1:0-52421 GCF_046710285.1 Reinekea sp. | reverse complement strand
TAGCGCTTGTTGAACAGATTCTAGTTTCGCTAGCACTGTAGTAGTAACATTTGAGGACTGATTGTAAAAGTCAGGGGCGGCTACGTCTGCTTCCAATGTCTCAATTTCTAACTCTAATTTTTCTATCATAGCAGGCATTAGATCAAACTCACGCTGATCTTTATAACTGAGTTTCTTTTGTGCTTTTTTTGTGACCGATGCATCGCTTTTTTTAGCGGACACACCAACTTTCATTGGCTCAACTTCCATTTTTTCCAGATCCGGCCATTTTCCGCCCTGTATCTTCCAGTCTTCGTAGCCACCTGCATATTCTTTGACCACACCGTTGCCTTCAAATGCCCAACTTTTGGTCGCTAATTGATCAATAAAGTAACGGTCATGACTCACTAGTAAAACAGTACCTTCAAAGTCACTCAAGCGATCAATGAGTAAATCTAGCGTGTCCATATCAAGGTCGTTGGTTGGTTCATCCAAAACCAATACGTTGGCTGCTTGGCTAAACATTTTTGCTAATAGGAGGCGGTTAATTTCTCCACCACTGAGCTGACGAACTTTCATTCGCAGACGCTCTGGTTTAAACAAAAAGTCTTCAAGGTAGCTAATTACATGACGTCGCTTGCCTTGTATCTCGAGAAAGTCTCGCCCTTCTGAAACGACATCGACAATTGGCTTTTCAGGGTCTAATGCTTCGCGAGCTTGGTCAAAGTAAGCTACTTGCAAGCGTGTACCTTCAGTTATGGTTCCCGATTGAGGTTTTAAATCACCCAGTAATAACTTTAACGCCGTTGTCTTGCCTACGCCATTAGGTCCCAGTAACGCAATTTTATCGCCACGTAGCACTGTAGAAGTAAAGCCATTGATTATCGGCTGATCACCAAAACCAAAAACAACATTGTCTAACTCAACAACACGCTTACCGGACGCATCATCCATCTCAATCTTAAATTTCGCTGAGCCTTGCTGAAAGCGACGCTCCGACAGCTCTGCTCGCATTGCTTTCAAAGCTCGTACTCGACCTTCGTTGCGAGTACGACGTGCTTTAATGCCTTGGCGAATCCAGACTTCTTCTTGCGCCAATACTTTATCTTCTTGGGCTCGTTGTTTCGCTTCGTCTTCTAAGGCTTTTTCTTTAAATTCTAAATAGGTTTCGTAAGGCGCTGGGTAGGAGGCAATTTTACCGCGATCTAGATCAATAACCCGAGTAGCGATTCGGTCAATAAACGCCCTATCGTGAGAAACGAACAAAACCGTACCTTTAAAATTAATGAGTAAGTCTTCTAACCATTCAACCATTTTAATATCTAAATGGTTGGTGGGTTCGTCTAGGATGAGCACATCGGGTTCAACGACCAAAGCAGAAGCCAAGAGTACACGGCGTCGCCAACCACCAGACATAGCATTAAAGCGTTTATCTGGGTTTAAATTTAATTTGGTACAGATGGCTTGAACCTGATTCTGTAGTTTCCACCCATCGTTTTCTTCAATATAATGCTGCAACTTTTCCAGTTCATCCATATCAGGATGATCTGAAACGGTTAAAGCATTGTACTTAAGTATCGCTTCTCCCACAGCTCCGACACGCTTTAGGATGACATCGCCCACCGGCTCATCGTCGCCCACAGGCAAGTCTTGCTGTAAATAGCTTAACTTTAAACCTTTAGAATACTTAATTACCCCACTGTCTGGGCTAAATTGTTCTAAAGTAAGTTTAAGCAAGGTAGATTTACCGGCACCATTGCGCCCAACTAAAGCAACTCGTTCATTCTTCTCGATTGAAAATGAGCATTGGTTAAGCAAAGGCGCGGCGCCCAATGCGAATGAAACTTGATCAAATATTATAAGACTCATATGTAGACTGACTTTCGGCACTGTATCGAGAGTCGATACCCTATTAATGTGTCGCCGATTCTAAACTGAGGTAATTTTTCGTGTCTAAAACCCGTTATACCGGCCCTATTATTGCAATTTCTATCTTGGTGATTTTAATCATTTGGATGTTTTCTGGCTCATCAAATGATTCTGACGCAAATGCGCCCGTTGACAAAGCAGTGCAAAGTACGGATTTCATCCCTAAAGTTCAAGTGATAAATAGTCAATCACGCACTGTTGAACAAACATTAACCATTAATGGTATCACGCAGGCTAAAAGATGGGTTACTTTGAGCAGTGAATCTACCGGTAAAGTCGTTCAGGTTTTAAAAACGCAGGGTGACTCAGTTAAAAAAGGCGATATTATCGCCAAAGTTGATCTGGGAGACTTGAGCGCTCGGCTTATTCAAGCTCGGGCCTCAGTTGAAAAAGAACGCCTAGAATATGAAGGCGCTCAAAAACTACAAAAGCAAGGTTTACAGAACGGCGCTCAACTTGCCGCCTCTCTTGCCAGCTATGAGCAAGCCAAAGCCAATCTTGCTGGGCTAAACTTGCAACTTGAAAACAAAGATATTAGAGCAGCATTTGATGGGCAACTTGAAACAGTATTTGTCGAAATCGGCAGCTATGTCCGTCAAGGTGACCCAGTTGCCGATTTATACGATTTTTCTGAACTGGTATTCTCAGGTGCCGTATCAGAAAAAGACATATTAAGCCTTCAACTAGGTCAGAGCGCTAGTGTCGACCTTATCAACGGTGATGTCGCAGAAGCAACAGTTTCCTATATTGGTGCTACAACTAACCCATCAACCCGAACTTTTTCTGTGGAACTCAATGTTCTCAATGTCACGCGAAATGTATCGGGTGTTACCTCCAAGGCTCGTGTTTCAATCGCCCAAGCTGAAGGTCACTATATCAGCCCTGCCCTACTGTTTATTAACGACTCTGGCGATCTTGGCTTAAAAACAATTAGTGCAAATAATGAGGTTCAATTCAACAAAGTTGAGATTATCAGATCAGCAACCGACGGTGTCTGGGTAACGGGCTTACCAAAACAAGCAGCGATTATTGTGGTCGGCCAAGGCTTTGT
Source organism: Reinekea sp. (assembly GCF_046710285.1). Taxonomy (GTDB): domain Bacteria; phylum Pseudomonadota; class Gammaproteobacteria; order Pseudomonadales; family Natronospirillaceae; genus Reinekea. The sequence continues at coordinate 49,462 of NZ_JBKEGY010000027.1, read as the reverse complement.
GAATGCTGGGAACACAGCGAATCCGACCATCAAACCGTTCGATCAATCTAAAGCTGTAGGCCTTTAAGGGGATATTGTGGTATCTATTATTAATGGTTCGTTAAATCGGACCCGTACAGTTTTATTGTTTTTCACCCTAATACTTGTGATGGGTGCATTCGCACTGGTTTCTATTCCAAAAGAAGCGCAACCCGATGTCACCGTACCCTTTGTCTATGTCAGCACAGGTTTAGAAGGCATTTCACCAGAAGATGCCGATCGCCTATTAGTTAGACCGCTAGAGCAAGAGCTCAACTCACTGGAGGGGTTAAAAGAAATATCAAGCACTGCGAGTGAGGGCCATGCCTCCATCATGCTTGAGTTTGAAATTGGCGTTAACATTGATGATGCCCTAGTCGATGTCCGTGATGGCGTAGACAAGGTTAAATCAAAGTTACCCGCAGATGCAGATGACCCTTCCGTTAATGAAGTCAACTTAGCCCTATTCCCAGTCATCAACATCTCGTTATCCGGTGATATAGATGAGCGAGTCCTATTTAAAGTAGCCGTAGACCTGCAAGAACGACTAGAAGCCACATCAGGCATTCTAGAAGCGACTATCGCAGGCAAACGTGATGAAGTAGCCGAGATCATCATCGATCCTGCTCTTATGGCTAGCTATAACATTTCTCATGCTGAGCTATTTACTCTAGTCTCAAAAAACAACCAACTAGTTACCGCGGGTAATCTAGACACGGGTGCCGGTCGATTCTCATTTAAAGTACCAGGCTTAATCGAGACCGAAAAAGATATCCTCGATCTGCCCGTAAAAATTGATGGTGATGTGGTCGTACATTTTAGAGACATAGCCCAAGGCCAACGTACCTACAAAGACGCCGATAGCATTTCTCGCGTCAACGGCCAACCGGCGGTAACTCTTGAAGTTAAAAAGCGTGTCGGTGAAAACATTATCGCGACCATAGATCAAGCAAAAGCGATCGTTGAGACTGTTTCTCCAAATTGGCCAGAAGGCGTTAAAGTCACCTACACACAAGATAATTCGGTGATGATCAAGCAACAGCTTAACGACCTATTCAACTCGGTATTAACCTCTACTATTCTTGTGTTTGTAATTATCGTCTGGTTTTTAGGTGTCCGCAGTGCCGTATTAGTTGGTATCGCTATTCCTGCATCATTTTTAGCGACCATGTTGGTTCTTCAAACGCTCGGTATTACGCTTAATATTGTCGTACTATTTGCTTTGATTCTATCTGTGGGAATGCTAGTAGATGGCGCTATCGTTGTAACGGAATACGCAGATCGGCGCATGTCTGAAGGTGCCGATCGCAGAAGTGCCTATCGCGAAGCCGCAACCAGAATGGCGTGGCCAATTATTGCTTCAACCGCAACTACCTTAGCGGTATTTATGCCGTTACTCTTTATGCCCGGCATTGCTGGCGAGTTTATGGGTTATTTACCAAAAACAGTTATTATTACGCTACTGGCATCACTGGTTATGGCCTTAATTGCCGTACCAGCCATTGGCTTTGTCATTGGTAAGCCTCTGCCGACAACTAAGCGGCAACAACAAACAATGGATGCCATTGACCACGGTGACTTTTCGGAGATCCCAGGTTTTTTGGGTAAGTATGTGCGCTTTATTGGCTTTTTATTACCTCGTCCATGGATTGCCATAGGCTTAGTTGCCGTGTTAATTGCGATTATCGTTGGGTTGTTTGTTGCGCGTAGTCCAGATGTTGAGTTTTTTCCTGAAATAGACGCCGATTTTGGTTCCATTGTCGTGCGCGCACGCGGAAACCTATCACTTGCAGAGCGAGATGATCTCGTCAAACAAGTTGAGAAAAACCTGCTGACCTTAGACACCATTAAAACAGTCACCACCAAGGTCAATGCTATCCCGTTACGTGATTACACAGAAGATACCATTGGAGTCATGCAATTAGAGTTTATTGATTGGAGCCCAGATCGACCGAGAACCGGTGTCATTACTGAACAAGCTTTAGATGCTGCGAGCCTAGTACCCGGCATTGTTGCTGAATCTAAAGCCGCTGCAATGGGTCCAACAACTGGCATCGATATTCAGTTACAGTTGTTTTCAGATGACCTTGTTGCACTGAATGAAGCCGTAGAAACCGTGGTCAGTCGATTACAAACTAACGAAAAGATCAAAGAAGTCTCCGATAACCGCCCTCTTGATGGCCTTGAATGGCGTATCGATGTTGACCGAGAAGCGGCAAGCCGCTTTGGTACCGACTTACAAACGGTGGGCTCTTCTATTCAAATGATTACCAATGGTTTAAAAATTGGCTCTTACCGACCGAGTGATGCTGACGATGAAGTCGAAATTCGCGCTCGCTATCCGTTTAATGGCCGAGATTTAGACAAAATTGATAACCTAACCATTACCGTTCGCGGTCAACAATTACCAATCAGCAACTTTATTGAGCGTAACGCGCAAAATAAACAAGGAGATTTATTCCGAACCGAAGGCAAACTGACCTTAGATATAGAAGCCAACGTCAAAGCTGACTATCAAGTTCCTGCGGTAATCAACGAATTAGCAGCAGAGCTCACTGAACTCTATAAATCGGGCGCCATTCCTGAAAACGTTGTGTTCCGATTCGTCGGCGACCAACAAGAACAGCAAGAAATGGGCGCATTTATGGGCAAGGCGTTTGGTGTTGCCTTCTTTATGATGATAATTATTTTGGTGACGCAGTTTAATAGCTTTTTCCAAACTGCATTAATTTTATCATCGGTAGCTTTATCGACCGTTGGTGTATTGGTTGGCATCATCATTACCGGAAGTAATTTCGGCATTATGATGAGCGGCGTGGGCATCATCGCCCTAGCTGGCATCGTGGTGAACAATAACATTGTTCTGATTGACACCTTTAACGTCATACGTAAACAAGGCGTAGAGCCTATACAGGCGGCTCTGATGACCTGCGCTCAACGTTTGCGCCCAGTACTACTCACAACCGCAACCACCATTTTGGGCTTAGTACCGATGGTATTTCAGCTTACAATCGACCTAATGGGCAAAGAAATCTCTGTCGGAGCCCCATCTGCACAGTGGTGGACCCAGCTATCAACGGCCATTGCTGGCGGTTTATTATTTGCGACAGTCCTCACCTTGGTATTAACACCTTGCTTGCTAATTTTAGGCGAGCGATTCAGACGTAAGTAAGTTCCTTTTCCGCACTATTGCGTTAATTCACTTAGACTAAAACTGGTTTAAGTGAGTTAACGTTCCTTAAACTCTTGTATTTATTTTTAAACCAATTAGCCTAACTCCTAATATTGGTTATTTGTGTAGTCATCATGTCACCCATTCGTACGTTGTTTTTCAGTTTAGTGTGTTTAATGAGCATCAATAACGCTTGTGCTGGTTTTTTGGAAATAAAAGACCAAATAGAAACAAACTCTATTAACTTCAGCACGCTAAAAACCTATAAGAAGGACCCTCTTTATCCGCATTTATTAGGACTATGGTATGAACAACATATCGAAAAAACATCTGTTAAAGACATCGAACAATTCCGTTCGCATGACGAAAACAAAGCAGCCTACTGGCTATTAAAAAACACTTGGCAGCGTGAAGTCATTCGTCGCGAAAATTGGTCGCTTATCGCCAAAGAGTTTGCCAATGAAAAATCTCCAGAATTGCAGTGTCATCTATTTGTTGCTCTGGAAAAGCTTGATCGCCCCATTCCTGAAAACCTGGTGGCTGCTTTATGGCAAAGCGGGCATTCTCGGCCAGACCATTGCGATCCTTTTTTACTAGCGTGGCTAGACCAACAACCGAATCAGGGTCAGTTAATATGGCAACGACAGCTGCTTGCTTTTTATAGCCGAAACGGAAACTTATTACGATATTTGAACCGATTTTATGTAAATGAACCAGACAAAAAGAAAGGTGAATTTTTAGCAGCGGTCTATCAAAACCCTAAAGAAGTTATTAATCAAGGTTATGACCCTAGCAATAGCGACATGCGCGAACTGGCGTTAGCATCGGTCAATAAAATGGCCTACATAGACCCTCGTTCAGCTTCTAACTTATGGTTAAAGCTTGTTAAAGTAACGCCTGATTTTGAACCAAAAGAAATTCGCACCGCATCCCGCTACCTAGGGCTTGCTATGGCAAAACAAGGCTTACCCGAAGCAAATTACTGGCTCACCATCGCCGACTCCAGTCGATCCGACTCAGAAGTTCAGCATTGGCGACTGCAAATTGCATTAAGCAAAGACCAAATTGACGAAGTCATTTATTTATATTCCGAGCTGTCTGATTCGCTCAAAAAAACAGAGCAATGGCAATACTGGTATGGCTATGCTCTGTTAAAGCAAACCAGCGCCCAAGACGAACTAAACCCACTTTATTCGTTAAGTAAAAAACGCAGCTATTATGGCTATATGGCAGCTGGCTTACTCGGGCTTCCCACTCAGCTATCCAATAACACGCCTTACCCAATAGGAGACCCTGATAAAGTTCGTAACAACACATCGGCGAACCGAGCAAAATTGCTCTTTCAACTCGATGAAATAGATCGCGCTCAAGTAGAGTGGAATTTGTGGTTACGCAACTTAGATGCTCAAACACAACATGACGCCGCTGAGCTGGCTTTAGAATGGGGCTGGTACAGTAAAGCATCACAAGCGGCAGGCTGGAGTCGTCGATACGATTTAATACATTTACGTTACCCAAAAGCGTACGCATCTATCATAGATTATCACGCGGAATTATTGGCCATTCCTGATTTTTGGATATACGGTGTTATCCGCCAAGAAAGTCGTTACATGCAACAGGCCAAAAGTCCTGTAGGCGCTCGAGGTCTCATGCAATTAATGCCTAAAACGGCTGCCGCGACTGCACAAAAATATAATGTCGACTATGCCACCACAAATGACCTAAATGACCCGGTAACCAACATTGCTCTTGGCAGCCACTATTTAAGCGAACTGCTGATTCGTTTCGAGCACCCTGTTTATGCAACTGCTGCTTACAATGCCGGGCCAAGCCGAGTCGTTGCTTGGCAAAAACGCTACCCAACTAATATTCCAGTTTGGATAGAGTCAATTCCCTTTGATGAAACCCGAAACTATGTCAAAGCCGTTTTGGTATATAGTCAAGTTTATGCATTAACTGCAGACAATGGCTGGCAACTAAACCAATGGACGCAACAAAATACTGGAGTTGCCCAGTTAAATTAGTAGACCGTTAAAACATCGCCTAGTTGAATACGACTGAGTTGTTTATTGATAGCATTCATGCCAAACACAACTTCATTGTCGCGCAGCAAAGCTTGCTTTAAGTAATCATGGGTTTCACGTTGAAAAATACCTAATTCAGGGTCAATTGCAGGAATATTGCAGCGTACGCAATGCTCAGCAAACATCAATGAACCGCCATTCTCAAAGCGTAACTCTTTAACTTGATATTCGGTATTTGCTGCTAAAGAAATCACCACATTGGGACGAAAGCGACGCATAGACAATTGTTGACTGGATTGTCTATTCACACTATCAAGGGTCGCTGTATTACAAACCAACAATGGGTAACCGTCGGCAAATGCAAACTTACCAGCAACACCTTGTGCTGTAACAGTTCGGCTGGTTAAATCATCAAAGGTAACTAGATATACGATTTCGTTTAGTTGCTCACTAAACCAGTCTGATAAACAACCGTCAACTTCAAAGGCCATAAGGGTGTCACGCCAGATCGTCACTTCAATACTGCGATCAGTATAGGTTTCTTTGGAGATGAGAATTGAGCTGCTATCAGGGGCTTTAACCAACCAACCTTGCTCAGCAAAATCTACAGTAAAGGTGGCTAAAATAGGATGAGAACGCTGAGAAATAAACCGGCCTTTAGAGTTAACTAACAAATATTGACGATCATCTTTAGGTCCAAACTCGTCAAAGGTAATTTGTTTAACCGGCACGCCTGCTAAAGACTTTACCGGATAAACATAAAGTTGCTCGATTGTTGTTTGCATAGTTTTTGGTTAAGTTAAATTTACCAATAAATATACATCACCGTTATGGGTCTGTCGCGTTAACTCGCTTTTTTACCGCGTTCGCCAGTTCTTCTGCTTTGAACTTTGACAAAAACGCATCACAACCAACCTTTTCAACCATGGCCTCATTAAATGCGCCACTCAAAGAGGTATGTAAAACGACATATAAGTCTTTTAAACTGGCGTGCTTACGAATCTCAGTTGTCAGGCGATAACCATCCATTCGGGGCATCTCGGCATCGGTTACGACCATGAGCAATCTTTTGCTTAGCGGACCATCTGTTTGCGCATCAAGTTTATGTAGAAACTCTAAACCTTCTTGGCCATCCATTGCTTGGTACACTTTCAACCCCAAACTCTCAAAAGTTGCCCGGGCTTGTGCGTGAGCCGTCAGTGAATCATCGACCATCAAGATCTCTTTACCTTTAGCTTTTGAAACAAAGTCCTCAGCTAGGAGGTGTTCCGGTAGGTCTGTTTTTAATGGAGATATTTCTGACAGCACCTTTTCTACATCAATGATCTCAATGATGGCATCATCTAATTGCGTAATTGCCGTTAAATAGTGAAATTTACCAGTACCGGAAGGCGGTGGCTGTATTTGATCCCAGTTCATATTCACAATACGGTCGACATCGCCCACAAGGAACGCTTGCACCGTTGAATTGTATTCGGACACAATTATGGTTGATTCTTCACTGTGCCTTACTGGGCTTAACCCAATAGCCGCGCTTAAGTCTATGACGGGAATTGATCGCCCGCGAAGGTATACAACACCAATGACAGCAGGGTGTCGTTGCGGAACTAATGTTAATTTAGGAAGGGTAAGAACTTCTTGAACTTTAAAAACGTTGATCGCATAAACTTGTCGACCATTTAAGCGGAACATTAATAACTCGAGTCTGTTTTGCCCGACTAAGTTGGTACGACTGTCTACGTTTTTGAGCATGTCTGACATACAGGTGACTCCACTAATTGCGCTTTTACGTTGTATCGGCTAATTACCTCATAAGTGTAGTCATATTTTAGAAATATGCGCTATTGGTTGCTATCACAGCGGCACACTTTAACATCTAACCCAATAATTGTATGGCTTGGTAAATTACTGACATCACCTATAAACTGATCGACCAGGCTGTTAGCCGTCGTGCAGCGTACGCCATCACTATAGGCACCCAAGTACTTCAAGACACCTTGTTCATCAGTCATTGCTATAAAGGGAGATAACTCAGGTACATCCATCTCAATTGTTTCACCAAGCCCTGTGTGACTAGAGCCTAATTGTAATATTGAAAAACCTGCACTTTTAGCTTTGACTGAAACGGTTTTAGCGTGTTTTATGGTTAATAAAGTACAAAGACAGTCGCTTGGTAGGACATGAATAACAGCAGGATGCGTCAATTGCGGTAATTGGTCTAAAGCCTCCTGCCATTGGGCATGGAGGACATTTGGAGAGTTGACTGACTCAATTAGCCAGCCTACATAGTTTGACTGAAACCAGCGGCCGACAACTAGGCTCATGACCAACATGAGCCCAATAACCAACAGGGTAATTAAGCGAGCTTTACCATTGAACCAAACCTTAGCGTTTGATTTCACACCGCCCCCATTCACAACGAATTAAGAGGTAGTCTGTTTCACTGCAAGTTGCATCATAAACTTCTAAAGGCCAAGAGTTACGCAATAATGAAATATTTGGAGCGCTACAGCCGGTTTCGCGTAGTGCTTTTTCGACTACAAAAAGTGACCGCCCATATTTTCTATAACGATTATTTATAGACCGTGCGATGGCGGCCTCACCTTCAACATTAAGACGCTCTACCTTCAGTGTATCTAATATTTTCACGGCCGACTTGTTATTATCGATGTCATATTTGCCTTTAGCGATATTTTTAGCAACTTTTCCGCAACTATCTGAGCTTGCCTTGCCTTTCAACAAGTCAGCCTGATTGGCTAAAGATTCATTTTGAATGTTTTCTAACAATGCCAACCCCATTAAGGCTCGCTGACTTTCTGAGCCGCTATGAGCATCATCCCAATTTAGCTTTAGCAAGCCCCAATCGGCCGCTAAAACGTAACTGGCATTATTTTGCCACCACTGATTACGGGCAACCACAATGGTTCGTTTTTCTGCATCACCTAAGGCAGCACAAGTTCCGACTACGCCGCGTAAACTAGTGTCCAAGACTAGGGTGTCATATATAGCCTCAGTTTTTGGTGGCATGGATGAACAACCGACAAACGTTAGCGCGAGTATGAAAACTGCAAAATGCTTTAATGACATACGAATTTCCTCTAACTGATGATTAGGCATGGCGCTCAAGATAAGTAGCAATGTCATCGACAGTAAATGGCCAACCTAAGTCTTGCACGCAACCTTCTAGCTTTAATACCGGTATTCTAACATCATAGCGCTGCATCAATGTATCCGAATCCGCTATATCACTCAGAATAAGGTTGAAGGTGAATTTTTTAGGTAAGACAGCTACTTCAGCCTCTGCCAATTCACATAGATGGCAACCCGAAGTATGAAATAAATAGAGATTCAAAAAAAACACCTAATAGAAGATTAAGTGCTTAGTTTAAAGATTTTATTCAAAAAAGCAGCGCATTTATGACAATAAAGACGACAGTGTATCGAATAACTTACCGTTGTTCATTGGGTGATGCTCAACAGCGCTCAGGAATGATTCCCGAGAGTTAAAGCGTTCAAACCACTTCTCTTGGTTCGCAATAAGTTTATCAGCGTACTCTTTTAATGGTTGTAAGCCTTTCGGTAGCCGAGACGGTTGCTCTGCTACATCGGCGTATACGCCAACACCTTTAGCTTCAACTTCTTTCATTGATAAATCCATCGACCGTAAACTACTGCCATTTATATTTAATTCCGATGCCATATCAAAAGCTTTTTGGTAGTCACCGTCATAAAATTCATTAGCAACTTCGTTCACTTGCGCTAACAATGCATCTAGATCGGCCGCCTCTTGCTCATTTAGGTCACCTTGAATCACCAATTGAAAGCCTGAAGATTGCTGACTGCCCCAAACAGTGGAGGATTCACGACCAAAACGTTTGTCTTCGAGCGTGCTTTCACTCTCAGCAACGGATCTAATCAAGATTTGGTCACCTTGATTTGTCGTTAAATTCAATGAGAAAGTTTGTCGTTCGTACTGATACATATTGATTTGACGATCAACCGATGCAGATGCGGGCTTAGCCTCTACGGGGCTCTGGACGGCTGAATTGGAACCTACGGTTAAATCTTGGTCATCTAAACGATCCATAATTTGACCAAAGGCTGAGTCAATTTTGAAGCCTAACGGCTCATCTAACTGCCCTAAGCCTTCTAAAATCTCTTTAGCTTCACCAAAACCTTGTTTAACGCCCTTTTCTGCTGCGGCAAACATCTTGTCCAGTTCTTGCTCTGAAGCACCACTGGCCTTGGCATCTGAAATGCGCTGTTTGGCAAAACCCCAGATTTGATCAACTAAAGCATCTACGTCAAAATTAATCGCTTTAGAGGGAGCTTCTACTTCGGAAGCTGCCTTTGCTTCATTCACCGAGATTGGGTTCTTATCAAGCATCTTAGGCGCATGTTCAGCGCGATTGTCTCGATTATGTCGGTCGTAATTCACCGATGTACCGGAATAACCAGAAATTGGATGATGCATTTGGAATCCCTCTAACCTGCGCTACGCCCAGTGCAGGTGTAGCAATTCTAGTGGAGTTATCGGCGCTCTGAGCCTTTTCTTTAATAAAGCTTAGTAACAGTTTGTAAGTAGAGTGTGAAGTTCGTCAAAAAATTACAAAGTTATTAACCTCGGAATTGCCTATAAAACAGAGTAATTTAGCCTATTCTGCCTAATGGGCACTTTCGAATATCTAAAATATAGCCTATATACCCGTTAAATTCGCCGAATTCACTCTACCTTGCTGACTTGTTCACTTTCAAATTATTTTCACAGATAAATATGGATTATTGCTATGAGTGCCTTTAAGATAGTCGAATCTTCACCTTTCAACTGGAAACATCTATGGCTCGTTTAGATTCTCTTGTCATCTTCACCACGGTCGTTAAAGCCAATAACTTCACAAATGCTGCTCACCAGCTCGGCTTAACCCCATCTGCAGTTAGTAAGCAAATTAGTCTATTGGAAGATCGTCTCGGTATTCGCCTACTGAACCGCACAACTCGTTCAGTCAGCCCTACCGAGGCAGGTCAATTATTCTTTAATCGTTGCAGTCGGCTACTAGAAGACCTCGAAGAAGCCGAGCACATGGTGAAAGATTTAGAAACAAGCCCACGCGGCACCTTAAAAATTTCTGCCACGCCAACTTTTGGCCGTGCCATGCTGATGAAAATTTTCGCCAAGTTTCTTGAACAGTACCCAGATGTTAATTTTGATTTAACGTTAGCAGATAAAGGGATGGATTTAGTTCGCGAAGGCATAGACCTTGCAATTCACCTTGGGTCATTACAAGACAGTCGACTCGTTGCTCGCCCAGTTGCACGTCAGAAGGTCATCTTAACGGCCTCTCAAGCATACTTAGATAAGCACGGTCACCCAACAACCTTACAAGAGCTATCGAATCACTATATTTTGATGGTGTCAGGAATAGATTTCGCTGAGCCACGTTGGATAAAACGTTTCTTAAAAGAAGCAGCTCTTATAAATAAGGATCGCAGATTTACCGTAAACGACTTAGACACCCTATGTGAAGCGACTCTGAACGATATGGGTATCACCGCACTGCCCTATTATATGATTCGTGAGCATATTGAATCTGGACGCTTAGTAAACCTGCTTCCTGAAGTTAACTTCCCTACTCGAACCATTCATGTGGTTTATCCAGAGAATCGATACTTATCTGCAAAAAGCCGAGCATTTGTAGATTTTATGGCCAACTATTTTGTTGAGCATAATTTAGACGATGTTTAATACTTTGCTTTAAAAAGAGTTGCTCGATGGCAACTATTACCTCAGAGCTTAGAAGCGGCCCATTGCTTGGAATTCGGGTGTTTGAAACATGGATGTTTCAATCAAGCCCCCATGGACGAGTTTACGGCGACCGAAATTTCAAGCAATGGGCCGCTGAACCCAGCCTAAACAGTGAAATTTGTGTAGGCTAGCATTAGCTCGATGGCTGCTTTGTTATAGTGACCTTGCTAAGAAATCTTCACCACTAGGTCTACCCACATAGCTAAAACCACAAATGCAGACAACCAGAACACACTAAACCGATGTACTAGGTGATTATAGGTAAGGTGTATTGCGGTATGAACTAAGCGTAATGCAATAAACAACCAGGCCAACGGCAGCGCTAACTCAGACAGAGTTCCGGTGGCTAAATAAGCCAAACATACGGCATAAAACAAGACCGGAATTTCAAATTGATTATTGAAACTGCGAGTTGTCTTTTGGACATTTTCAGGGTAGCTCTCCGCATTCATCAACAAAAAAGCGCGGTAATTTAATTTACGGCTACGAACACTTTGAACACGGACCACAAAGGTGTATAAGCCAATTAAAAAAGTTATGAATACCATGGCGAACATTGGGTAGATCATTTAAATACCTTATTATTGTAAAAACGCTTCAAGTTTAGGGTCACGGAATAATCGTTCTAAGACCGCATCAAAAACACCATTAAGCAAAGTTTCATTATCATCTTCTTTAGGGTAACCCAATGTCTCAATATACTGAGTCGTCTTATAATTGTTTTCATACGTTACATTGCCTTTATTTACCACAACTGCAACGGCTGCAACGGCTGTATTTCGCTTAATACTGGCGCGCTCATCGGTTGTTACAAAGCTCAGTTCGGTGATTTGAATTTCAACCGTTTTATCTGGTAAAGAATCGGTTAGCTCAAAGCCACCGCGCTGCAAGATTTGACTGGCAATGGACTGTACGACTTCTGTTAATGGCACCTTAGGAGTCAATGTACTGGTTTGCGCATAACTACCACCACGAATACCTATGACATTGCTCGCGCGTTTATCTTGAGCAGACAAGCTTATGGTACCTGTACCTTCAATTAAGCCATCAATTGGAATAGAAGGTTCAAACGATACCTGCTGCGGCGATAATTGCGCACAACCCGCAACCAAAACCAATGCAACAATAGAAAGTAATGACGCTTTGACGTTATGTTGTTTTATTAAAAGCATGCTCTGTCCTTATTTTTGTTCGTCTCGAATAAACACCCAATCATTCTCAGATGAGCGTGTCTCACAAAACTGATAACCTGCATAATCAAACGCTTTAAGATCATTTATATCTTTTAAGTCATGATCCAGTATATATCTAACCATTAGACCGCGCGCCTTTTTCGCAAAAAACGAAATTATTTTGTATTCACCATTTTTTTCGTCTTTAAACAATGGCGTAATTACCCTAGCACTAACATCTTTAACTTGAACAGCTTTAAAATATTCTTGTGATGCCAAGTTCAACAAAATGTCGGCTTGTGCATGCTTTAGATCTTTGTTTAACAATTGAGTTATTTGCTCACCCCAAAACCCATACAAATTACTAGCTTGCTCAGTCTTTAAAGCTGTACCCATCTCTAAACGATAAGGCTGTATACGATCTAATGGCCTTAATAAACCATATAACCCCGATAAGATGCGCACCGTTTCTTGTGCCTTTTCTATATGCGGTCGTTCTAAGGTGCTCGCACTGAGTCCTGTATAAACATCACCAATAAATGCAAACACAGCCTGTTTGCTATTGGTCTCGGTCATTTTTGGGGACCATGCTTGATAGCGCTGAACATTTAATTGGGCTAAATTGTCACTCAATTTCATTAAAGTTTTAATATCGGTCGCAGATTTCGTTCTAAGCTGATCGATCAAAGATTGAGCTTGTTTTGGAAAACGATATTGGGTGGACTCACTCACCGGACTCTCTTGTTCGAAATCCAGTTTCTTCGACGGCGAAATAACCGCCAACACCTTCAACATATCGCTTTTCTCCCCTACACTGTCAATAATATTCATAATTTTAAGAGCCACAGCTATGATTGCTGAAATAGAACGACTCTTCATTCCTAATTCAGCCTTGAATTATAACCATTTGGTGGTCTGTACTGATAGTCGTAAAACCGCAGTTATCGATCCATTTGATGCTGATTTCGTTTTTAATCATGCCCAGCATAAGAATTTGTCAATAGATCAAATATGGATAACACATGAGCATCCCGATCACACCCGCGGGTTTGAACGCCTAAAGCAACTAACCAAAGCTACCGTTTATGCCCCCATTAGTTGTAAAGGTAAATTAAACGCCGATGTTTGGCTCGAAGATCAGCAAAAACTAAAACTAGGTGAATGTGAAATTGAACATTTACTGACGCCTGGCCATACCCCTGGCCATGGAATATTTTGGCAACCAGAACATTGGGCGGTGTGCGGTGACACACTATTCAACGCAGGCGTAGGCAACACTAAATCTGGTGATGTATCTGAACTTTACCAAACCATTTTACGGCTTAAGCGCCTATTTACCGACTCAGTTGTTATTTATACAGGCCATGATTACCTAATAACTAATTTAAAATTTAGTCTTAGCTTGAACCCTGGCCTAGAATTAGCGGAACAGCTCTTAACACAAGCCGAAAAGCAAAGCCCCCAAACCAGAACTATCACCAACTGGGCAATTGAACAGCAAATCAATTTATTTTTACAGGCAAATAACGAAGCCGAATTTACTAAGTTAAGAGAACAGCGAGATCATTGGTAGCTATGAGTCAAGACAAGAGAAGCTTTCCCCGTACCTCCATCAAAATGGAAATTAAACTGACATTAGAGTCAGGTGACGTAATTATTGGCGAAACTTGGGATATATCGGATGGCGGTATAGCCTTTAGCAAAGAGCCATTCAACCCCCAGCACTGGCACACGGGTATGATGGTGTCAGGGCAGCTACAAAACCTACCCATGGTAGCTCCAATTATTAAAATGACCGTAGTTTGGGTTGGTTCCGATTGCATAGGATTAGCTATTGTATCTTGATCGCCTTTCATACATTTGGCTAGCCATCGAATGAAAACAATCAATTAGCCTTCAATGCGGGTAAAAATGTCAGTGTTTTTGACGAATTCAATAGACTTTACATCGATTGATGAAATTTTAAGCAATTAACTCGTTAATTTATTTCTGTTTCGTTTATAATACCGCCTACTATCAATTAATATACAGGTTACACATGTCTCGCAGTAAAGGCTCCCGCACCATGAAGGGGAAACTCGGTATTAAGACCGGGTCAAAAAAAGATTTTATTAAACAAGGTGAAATGGGCAAAATCCCTTCTCACAATCGTTTAGATAAGCACAAAAAATCTCGTCAAAAGTCGGCGTACCAGAAATTCTTAGATGAATCAGGCCAGAAAGACACGACTAATGGCAAGCAATCGGTTCAAAAGCGCATTGAAGCAGCTCAAAAACAGCAAGCTAAAGCGGCCCCTGTTGTGAAAAAAGAGTTCAAGAAGGAAAAGAAAGACTTTAATGAAATGACTGGTGATGAGCTCCTCAATCTCTTCAAATAATACCCCGCAACGTAATCTTCTCATAGATCAGTGCCGAGGCTTTGCACTGATCTTGATGGCCGTTTTTCACTTTTGCTATGATCTTAGCCTTTATGGGCTCGTGCAATTTGACTCAGAAAACGGCTTTTTCCCCTATTTTCGTTATATCATTGTCACACTATTCTTTATTTCCGTAGGTTATGGCTTGTACGCTGCTAATAGCAAAAGCATTCACTGGCGAGCTTTTTGGTGGCGTGAAGCTAAAATAGTAGCCGGTGCAGTCGTTATTTCATTAACCACCTACTTTATGTACCCCAATAGCTGGGTTTGGTTTGGTGTATTACATTTTATTGCGCTCGCCAGCCTTTTATCGTTACCTTTGCTTCGCGTGCCAAGGGTAGCTTTAGCGCTGGGTGTTGGTATGTTCTTTCTCTATAACCTAACCAGCTGGTTTAATCTACAGCCGCTGTGGAGCCTGCTAAGGCAACCACTTCACTTACCGAACGCGACACAAGACTTAACTCGTCTTATCCCTTGGATTGGCATGGTTTGGATAGGTATATACGTTGGTCAAAAGCAAGCCTTTAACCTGCCGGCCATTGGTCTGAAGTGGATTTCAAAGCCGCTGTTATTTTTAAGCAAGCACAGTTTAGTGTTTTACTTAATTCACCAGGCGCCATTGTTTGGCTTAGCTTGGTTACTAGGCCAGGTACTTTAATCGTCACGTCGCAAATCTTCTGGTACAGGTGTATAAGGTTTCAATGGCCGCTCCGGCGTTTGGCCTTTCTTCCACATATCTATTTGATAGATATAAGCTAAGACTTGAGCCACCGCAATATATAAGCCCTCAGGAATCTCATCGCCTATTTTAGTGTGATGATAAATAGAGCGAGCCAGTGCAGGCATTTCAACTATGGGTATTTTATATTCGGTACCAATTTCACGAATCTTAAAGGCAACATCATCAACACCTTTGGCCAATAAAATGGGCGCTGGCATAGCATTTGGCTCATACTTCAGGGCGATAGCGTAGTGAGTCGGGTTGGTAATGATGACATCTGCATCCGGTACATCACTCATCATTCTTCTGTTGGCCATTTCACGTTGCAACTGCCTAATTTTGGCTTTTACCTCTGGTTTACCTTCGGTATTTTTATATTCTTCTTTGATCTCTTGCATAGTCATACGCAACTTTTTCGCATGACTATGAATTTGAAACGGAACATCAACTATGACAATTAAAATGGTACTTGCGCAGATGAACAAAAAAGACCAGCCCAATACTTTAGCTGAGTGCGCAATTGCCGTATTAGTCGGTTCGAATACCATCGATAGAAATTCATTTTTTAAACTCAGCAAAACGATAACCGCAGCAGTGCCGACCACCAAGACTTTGCCCCAGCCTTTTCCTAATTCAACCAAAGAGTTCATTGAAAACATTCGTTTAATGCCTTTCAATGGATTCATGCGTGAAAACTTGGGTGCCATGGCTTTTGTTGAAAAGTTCCAACCGCCTAAACTGATCGGTGCAACAATGGAGGCCAGTAATAAAAAAGCAAAGACCGGTGAAATCGCCACCGCCATTTCAAACACCACCGCCTTTAAATAGCCACCGGCAATAGCCGTATCCCAACTAGCTCTTGGATCAAAACTAAAACAAAACGCCATAACCTTCATCAGTGATGACGCTATCATTGGGCCAAATACCAGCATGCATAATGCCGCCGTCAACAAAATACCACTGGTATTGAGTTCTTTTGATCGGGTGACGTCACCCTCTTCACGCGCCTTTTCTTGTTTTTTGGGCGTGGGTTCTTCGGTCTTCTCCTGGGAAGGATCTTCCTCAGCCATTGTCGTACCTCAAAATCTTATTAGCGCACGCATAAGGGAAATATGTGTTTGTAAAAATTGTTCGACCAACGGCGCGGCAGCCGCATAACTGACCCAAACAATCACCAACCCAGTCATCATTGTGACAGGGAAACCCAAGGCAAAAACGTTTAATTGTGGTGCTGCACGCGTCATAACACCAAAGGCTAAATTTACCAGCAACAATGCTGTAATGGCTGGTAACGCAAGCGACAAAGAGGCTTGATACAACCATGACCCAAACTCTGCTAACACCCTCCACTGATCAGGACCAAACAAGCCCTCGCCAATGGGTAGGGTATAAAAAGAATCGATCACAACTTCCAACACCATTAGATGACCGTTAATAGCTAAAAAGACCAACGTCACTAACACCTGATACCACTGCGATAAAACCGCAACCGAAATACCATTCGTTGGATCGACCATTGAGGCAAAGCCTAAACCCATTTGCATAGAAATGGTTTGCCCGGCCAAAACAAATATTTGCATCATCATAAGCACAATAAAACCAAGCGTTGTACCTATGACTACTTGCTCGGCTATCATAATGAAGTTTTTTAAATTGACCGCTTCGATAATTGGCATTTCAGGCATAATTGGATAAATTAGAAACGTAATTAGAAAAGCTAAGCTGATTCGAACCCGTGCGGGTACTAAGCGGGAGCCTATGATTGGCACAATCACAAAAAAACCACTGAGCCGAAAAAACGGCCACAGAAAATGACTGACCCAGCTAGCGATGACTTCATCAGTTACATAGAGCATCGGTTAACCAATCAGCGCTGGAATATTCATAAAAATAGTATTGGCGTAGTCGGTTACTTTCGCAATTAGGTATGGTCCTGCAAAAATCAACATCAACAACGTTACTATTAGACGCGGTAAAAAGCTTAACGTCTGTTCATTAATTTGAGTGGCCGCCTGGAAGGTTGCCACCATTAAACCAATAAGTAAGCTCGGCAAAATAACTATGACAACGATCATGACTACAATAAATAGCGCTTCGGAAAACAAGTCACCGATATTCATAGCATCCATAATAACTCCTTACATATTAAACGATGATGCAACCGAACCCATTACCATGGCCCAACCATCGACAAGTACAAACAACATAATTTTAAAAGGTAATGAAATAATAATTGGCGATAACATCATCATACCCATGGCCATCAAAATAGAAGCCACGACCAAGTCAATAATTAAAAACGGAATAAACAATAAGAAACCAATTTGAAAAGCAGTCTTCAGCTCACTGGTCACGAACGAGGGTAGCAGAATATTAAGCGGCACCTCTTCAGGGGTCTGATAGGTTCCCTCCTCGCCTGCAATTCGGATAAACATATTTAAATCTGTTTCCCGAGTCTGTGCAATCATAAAGGTTTTAAATGGCGCTACTGCAAGGTCAATTGCCTCAAGAGGAAGCACCTCTTCCGCAATATAAGGTTGAATGGCTTTTTCATTCACTTCATTTAATACGGGAGCCATAATAAAAAAGGTTAGAAAAAGTGCTAATCCAATGAGCATCTGATTAGAGGGCGTTTGTTGTAAGCCAATCGCTTGACGTAGGATTGCAAATACAACCACGATACGAGTAAAACTGGTCATCATCATCAGTATCGCGGGTATAAACGTCAGCGCGGTCATGATGGCTAGAATTTGAATGGTAACAGAATATTGAGTGCCACCGTCTTCGGTGGACTCTAGTACGACGGCAGGAATACCAGCGGCTAGGCTTGGGCTGGAGGATAACAACAACAGCATGCCAATGATGATCACTGGCCATGCTTTAACAATGCTAGTCGTCTTTTGGAGGCGTACTGCCCTGTGTTGTTGAGTTCGATTCACGCTCTTCACCTTTTAACAAACCTTTAAGTCGATCTGCAAACGGACTGCGTTGTATCGCATTGTTCATGTCTATCGGTTCATCGTAACGATGTAGAGTACTAATACCATTGGGCGTCACTCCAATGAGTAGGTATTCATGTGCGGCCTTGATAATCATCAATTTTTCACGTGTACCTAGCGGCATAACCGATAGCACTTGAATATGACGTTGGTTTACACCTAATCCGCCAGACATCCGTCGCACTAACCATGCACACGCAAAGATGAGGCCAACTATTAAAATAAGCATCAGAAATACCTTTATGTAATCCTGATTACTGGTGTAATTTAGATCTGCAGAGTAAGCGTTTAGCGGCAAACTCATGAACAGCCCTACGGCTAACTTACTTTTCATTGTAAACGTTGTACCCGTTCTTGTTGACTGACAACGTCTGTTAAGCGAATACCAAACTTTTCATTGACCATGACAACCTCACCATGGGCGATTAAGCGACCGTTTACGAGAACATCTAAGGGTTCACCTGCAAGTCTATCAAGTTCAATAACACTGCCCTGGTTAAGCTGGAGCAGGTTGCGAATGGGTATCTGGGTTGCTCCGACCTCCATCGAAATGGTCACCGGAATATCTAGAATGACATCCAAGTTGGGATTCGACTCGTTAAAGTCGCCCGCAGGTGTACTGGCAAATTGCTCTAAGGGTGCTGGCTGCGCATCGTCTTCAGATTCATTGTCTGAATCTCCCGACTCTTCCATAGCTGCTGCCCATTCTTCGGCAAGGGCACTGTCATCGGCGCCACCGGCAACTTCATCAACTAATGCATCAACGTCGATGCCTGTGTCAGTTTCATTAGTTTCGTTGTCTTTATTGTCTTCGTCACTCATTGCCAATCTCCTGCTTTGCTACTTCAGCAATGGCCTCTACTGCATGCTCATCGCGTTTTTTTCGTCGCATACCCATAAGACGAGATTTCATATCACCAATATCTCGGTTAGGGCCTCTGACATTTCTTTCAACTTTCAGTGCCAGGTTATCTCCACACTGCCCTAATTTGGTTTCGAACAAGGGAATATTATTCGCTTTAAAAGTAATGGTTGGCGGTAAATCAATTGGGATAATATCGCCTGCCTGCAAGTCGACCAACTCACCTAATTTTATTTCACGCTCAACTAGGGTTGCGTTGGTCGGCACTTTCGCGCCTAAAATATCATGTCGCAACGACTCGACCCATCGATCATCAATTTCATCAATATCAGACTGAACGCCAGCATCAAGTACTTCACGTACAGGCTCAATCATAGAGTACGGTAGTGTCATGTGTAAATCACCACCACCGCCATCTAATTCAATATGAAAGGTGCTCACCACAACAACTTCGCTCGGTGATACTATGTTTGCCATTGATGGGTTAACTTCACTGGAGACATATTCAAAGTCTACGTCTAACACTGCACCCCAAGCTTCCTTCATATCTTGAAATATTTGCGAGAGTACCATTTGTACTACTCTTATTTCTGTCGGTGTAAATTCACGACCTTCAATCTTGGCATGGCGTCCATCGCCACCGAAAAAGTTATCAACGAGCTTAAAAACAAGTTTCGCATCGAGAATAAAAAGCGCTGTGCCGCGCAATGGTCTGACCTTAACTAGGTTCAAACTGGTTGGGACGTAAAGCGTGTGAATATATTCACCAAACTTTAATATTTGTATCCCTCCCGTTGCAACATCAGCGCTACGTCGTAAAAAGTTGAACATACTGATACGGGTGTAGCGAGCGAAGCGTTCGTTAATCATCTCGAGCGTTGGCATTCGACCACGAACAATTCTATCTTGACTGGTCAAATCATAAGATTTGACACCTTCAACATCGCCGTCGTCGTCGTCTTCCACAGCACCATCGTCGATACCGTGTAAGAGAGCGTCAATTTCGTCTTGCGAAAGTAAATCTTGCACATTATTACCTATTGCAGAATGAAACTACGGAACAAAATAGCTTCAATACCGGGTCGCCCCATCTCATTAGTTAAAACATCTTGTATCGCTAGGGTTAAGTCATCCGCCAAGGCCAACTTGCCTTGTGCGGTCATTAAACTATCGAAACTGTGCGTAGTGAATACATCCAATAAATTGTTGCGTATCAGTGGATTGTGTAAAACCAACACTTCCACACTTTCTGGGTCTCGGGTTAATACTGTCAATTCAGTTTGCAAGAATCGAGACTTACCCGTACTGGTGTTAAAGTTAATTATGAACGCAGGCTGCAATGCATGATAAATCGCCTCGCCATTGTCAGGTGACATTGATTGTTCTTCCATCGGCAAGCCATCAATTCCCGCAACTTCAGGCTCCGCTAACTTATCTTTTAAAAAGAACCATGTTCCCCCTGCAGAAAGGCCGGCGACTAATAAAAAACCAACAATGATGATGGCGATTTTTTTTAAACCACCACCTTTTTTAGGCCCGTCTTCTACTAATTCTTCATTTGGCTCTTTATCTGCCATGAAGCATCCTCACACTATGTTAATTTCATCACTTTGTATTTATCTAGCAAGCTACGCGCCAGAAAATCAATTCTTAGTTAAGTGTAGCGCCAATCCCCGCTAACGCCAGCCCTACACGCTTAAACATAGTGATCTACCAAACTATTTGAGGCACTCATAGGCATATCTGAGTCAATATTTTGGCTTTCTTGTCCGCCATCTTCAAACTCGGACGAGTTATCTTGCCCTCCTTCTGATTGAGCAGAAGTGTCCCCTGTTGACTGGTCATTGACATCTAAGCTAGATAGATTGAGACCCTGCTCTGCTAGAGATTCTCGTAAACGCACACTTTGTGATTCCAATGCTTCTCGAACCTGCTGCGACTGACTCACGATCTGAATTTGAGTCGACTCTTGGGTAACTTGAATTCGAACCTCCAGTGCACCTAGTTCAGGCGGGTCTAAACGAATAAAACCATGTTGAATGTCATTTTTGATCATTGTAAAAATTCGATCGCTTAGCGCCGGTGTGATATCTGGCAGTTTGGCCTGTTTCTGGGCTGTATTAAGCCCATTAATTGCATCCAAAACTGTACGCTCAACCTTTGCAGATTCAAGTGTTGATGCAGAATTTTGTACAATCAAAGGGGTTGTATCAGGTTCTTTCAGCGTAGCAGTGGCAGCTGATAATAGATCCATTGTTTTAGCGTCAGAGTCTGAACTGATTACTTTCACCGGTGGTTCGGGAAGCAGCTGGGATTTCAACGTTTCTACACTCTTTGGCTCATCTGTTGTAGCGAGCAAACTAATTGGTTTTAAATCTCCATTGTCATCTAACCCAGACAACACAGCTAGAAGATCTGACTGACTCTTGGTATCTATTTTCATGGCATCATTGAGCGGACTTACTGACGTTTTTATATTTTCATTAGCCACGTTGGCCGCCGCTATGGCTTTGGCCTGTTCCGCTCCTGGCGCTTCATTGAGCGCATTCGCTACTTTGTCTATGCCTATGCCTATGTTTACTGCTTCCGTTGATGCCTCTAATTCAACCTCTGGGTTCAACTCAGTCGATATCGATTCCTCCGGCGTCTCATTAAGCCCGCCTATGGCTGCTTGAGAACTAGAATCAAGATTAAGGACATCTGGTGTATCCGATGTAACTGCTGAATCACCACTAGCCAGCGTTACATTTATAGCTAATGACTCTGGTTTATCTGTTATTTTGCTTAAACCTGACGTGTCCCCAATGACGATACCTAAAACTTCACTGTTGATATCATCAACTTCCAAGGGTGATACTTCACTTTCTAGCCAAGAGGCTAAGTGCTCCGGAACAGGCGCATTTTCATCAATGTCGGTAAGTTCAGTTTGCGCCATTAAAAACTGAAGCAATTCATCGCCAGATAATTCAGATAGCTTATGCTTACCTTCCGCTCCTGGACTTGGTGTGACCATATCGGATGCTTGGTGGACTGCAGCGGCCAGCTTTTTCACGTCGAGCGGTGAAACTTGTTCGCTTTTTGATTGCTGCAATAAGTTTTGAAACTCCTGGCTAGAGTCAGGCGATGATTGCCCTTGAACTAAACTTGCACCGCCTATAATGGGGGTTGGCGTGGTGTGAGCTTCCTTAATGTTTGGGCTTTGAAGGAAATTTACCATGAACATCGTTACCTTAAAATTGCACTACGTAAAGCTAGATTGCAATTCTAAGGCCATATTTACTATTTTAGGTACATCAAGCTTAACTCAGTCGATAATGTTATTGCTTGAGGGCCCGCGACCGACAGCAACTGAGTAACTTCCTCAGCTTTTTTCTGCCGCGCAGCTTGTTCGATAAGACCACAAAGTTTACCAAAGTCACCAATTCCTAAGTTAATGCTAGCGCCCTTTAGACTATGCGCTACTTTACTAAGCTTCTCAAAATCTAGGTTGTGAGCGTATTGCCCCATTTCGGGCACTTTGACTTTTAAATCACGCAAGTAGATTTCAATTAACCCGACAAAATCGTCTTCTAATAACTCCTGTAATTCTTTTAAAACTTCCTTATCAAACATCTTGATCAACCCTTATGACTCCAAATTAACTTAGCTGTGACCATATTACCTAGATCATTATAATAAAACTCTTGGCAAATTCCGCGTATGAGTGGGATCCCGCGACCAGAATAGCCTTCAATTGGGGCTACTTTACTCATTAGGTGATGATAATCAAACCCCTGTCCACTATCTTGCACTTGCAGCACTAGTGCTCCACCCGTTTCGGTCGGCGTATGTTTGATGCATATTCTGACAAAACCATCGGTTAGATTTTCTAGGCGCTTTTCTCTTTGTTGATAATAAATATCGAAACCATTTCTTGTCGACTTAATCTTAGAATCTAGACCTAGTACTCCGTGTTCAAGGGCATTCGAGTACAGCTCTGCCATCATCGTATATAAAGGACCACTTTGGCTTCGCAAGCCTTCAACTTCGGTCACCATATTTAACACTAGTGGCAGCGGATTAAAGTTACGCAACGACTGACCACGAAGACTGTAGTCAAAATCCCAATCTAATGGCCCAATCAACGAGCCACGCGTACTTTCAAAATCAGGGAGGCCTATGTCTTCTATGTCGACCATCTTCACGGTGGCTAAGGTTAAATCATCTTCTACACGAGCCTCTGAAACAAACTCATCAACGCTGGTTAGGATATCTTGAAAAATTGAGTCTTGATGTGTAGCTCGACGAATTAGGCTATGCAGTCGTGATTCGCCAAACATTTCATCATCTTCATTGCGTGACTCAATAATGCCATCAGACCAGACAAATAATTCATCACCATTTTCCATAGGTAACTCAATAATTGAGGGAGAAAACTTATGAGAAGCGAGCACACCCAGTGGTAAGTTAGATGAGCTAATAGTTTCAAACTCGTTAGTTTTTGAACGATACATGACAATATCGGGTAACCCACCGAGCCAAATACGTGCTTTTTTTTCAAAAAGATTCAGTTCAACAAAACAACCGCAACAAAACACGCCTATAGGTAATATACTTTGTAATCGGCTGTTAATTTCTCTTAATACCTCATCAACAGAGAAGCCTTTAGCTGTCATACCGTAAAATATTTCTGCTAACGGCATGGCACCAATGGCAGCCGGTAGCCCATGCCCTGTAAAGTCACCTAAAAACAGGTGAATGCCGCCATCCGGCTTGCGCTCAGCCAGTACGGTATCGCCATTAAAAACCGATAAGGGCGATAAACTAAAACGAATATTATCAAGTGTTAAACAACCAGAGTGCGCAACATTATCGAATATTGTTTTCGCGACCTGTTGCTCAATTAACATTTGTCGATTATGAGCTTGAAGCTTTTCATGCATTACCCGCATTCGGCCAAATGCCATAATTTTGGCTTTTAAGATGACACGATTATAGGGTTTGCTTAAGAAATCATCACCACCCACTTCAAGACAAGTCGCAAGAGAGTCGGCGTCTTGTAGTGAGGTTAAAAAGATGATTGGGACGAGATCATCGCCGAGCAACCGCTTTATTTGACGCGCAGCTTCATGCCCATCCATGACAGGCATAAGCACATCTAACAATATTAGATCGGGTTTGTACTGTTGAAAATGGCTGACAGCTTCTTTGCCGTTCTTGGCCAAAATAACATCATGCCCTTCTTTTTGGACAATCGTCCTGAGGATTATTCGGTCGGTTTCACTGTCATCAGCAATCAGAACTTTTAGTGCTCGAGACATAAAGCCGACTCTTTATTAACTAATTGTGAACAGTTGACCAAAATTGCTGATTGTTAGTATTTTCTTAACGTCGTCATTACAATTTATAATATCAATTTTAGAGTTATCACCACCGGCATGATCTCTCATTAATAACAACATACCCAAAGCAGAGCTATCTAGATAAGTGGCTTCTGACATATCGACGGTATAAGAAGTGACATCGTCTGATACGCTTTCATATATCTGACGAAACTCTTGGTGAGAGCTAAAGTCAAAACGTCCTGATACTTTAATTGTTATTTTGTTATCGGTGGTTGTCGCGGTGACGGCCATACCTTTTCCTTATTGATAAACAGCTAATTTATATTAGTGTAGGTGCTTTCTTTTAACTTGCCAGATGCAACAGCAAATTTAGGTATATTTTTATCTGTAGATAATACTACCCGCATTTACTATTGATTCAAGCTACTATGCATCAAAGCCAGACAAAAGTGCCAAAGACAGGTGAAAACACCCACTAAACTAGGTGTAGTTTGTTGTTATTTGCTTTGAATATTGTCAAATTGCATAGATTTACTGCAAAGTTCCATTAACTGTTCCATTAATGGTTAGCCTTCCTGTCTGAGTTAATTGGCTCTTAAGTATCGCTTTGATGGAACCGTATCGACACGAGTTCATCTATGGCTTGTTGTTCCTTTTTGTCCTCTGCTACCACTTCTTCCATGGAAATATTATCAATAAATTGGCCAATATTCTTACGACGTTGGTACAACACCTGCCATTTCTGTAACACTTGAGATTCGCGCTGCTTCCATTGCAGCACCGCTTGCTTCTGCCTAAGCATTAAATCGCCTAACTGATCGATGAAACCTTGAGTTCGACGCCACTGCTCTATCGAAATACTCTGCCCTGCTTGCTCATCTAAGTAGCCCATATATTCTGTACGGTAGTTTTCTAACTCTTGATAACGTCCTTGCTCTGCTTCTACTTGTGCTCGAATTTGGCCAAGCGCTGTTGCAGCTTGGTCTTCTCGTTGTTTCGCCAACGTCTCAATGACCCTTAAACGCTCTGATCTTTTCATTAGCCATTACTCTGTGGCGGTGGTTTGGCTCCCCTTAAAGGACGCCCGCCTTTCATTGTCGGCTGTTCAGGCTTAACGGCAGCCCCTTGCATCATGCCTTTCAGTAATTGAGAAGATTGCTCAAAGTTAACCTGCTCTTTTAACCCCTGACGTAAAAAATCCCGAATAATCGGCTGCATTTTTACGGCCTGATCAATTTCTTCGCTGCTGCCAGCTTGATATGCGCCAATTGAGATAAGGTCTTTATTTTGCGAATAAACCGCCCACAGCTGTTTAGCTTTTTGGGCCACTTTCAGGTGAGATTCACCTACCACCTGTGGCATGACTCGAGAAATACTTTGCTCAATATCTATAGCTGGGTAATGACCTTCTTCGGCTAACTTTCGATTTAATACAAAGTGACCGTCTAAAATTGCCCGGGATGCATCGGCTACTGGATCTTGTTGATCGTCACCTTCTGTTAAAACGGTATAGAAAGCGGTTATCGAACCGCCTCCTTCTTCCGCATTGCCAGCGCGCTCTACTAACTGAGGAATACGAGCAAATACTGACGGCGGATAGCCTTTAGTGGCCGGCGGCTCTCCAACAGCCAAAGCAATTTCGCGCTGCGCCTGGGCGAATCGCGTCAATGAATCCATCAGTAACAAGACCGATTTTCCTTGAGCTCGAAAATACTCGGCAATGGCGGTTGTGTATTGAGCAGCACGTAACCGTAACAATGGCGCATCGTCAGCTGGAGACGCAACGACGATACTCCTCGATAAGCCCTCTTCACCTAAGATATCCTCTATAAACTCTTTAACTTCTCGTCCACGCTCGCCAATTAGACCGACAATGGTTATATCCGCGGTAGTAAATCGGGTCATCATGCCTAACAGCACCGATTTACCCACACCCGAGCCCGCAAACAACCCTAGCCGCTGGCCTCGACCTACCGTCAGCATTGAATTTATAGAACGTATACCGACATCAAGAGGCTCTCGAATCGGCTGTCGATGTAGGGGGTTTATGTATGAACCGTTCAAATTTTGGTTTTCTCGACACCGCAAAGGGCCTTTACCATCAATCGGTTCGCCAAAACCGTTTACGACACGACCAAGCATTTCATCACCAATCACTAAATCATTAGCTGACTCTAATGGGATCACTTTTGAACCCGCGCGTAGGTTATGTGCAGCCTGTACTGGCATTAAAAAGGTTTTATCGTCTTGGAAACCGACGACTTCGGCTTCTACGACTTGGTGAATATCAACAACCTGACAGCGTTGACCAATAGCGACGCTTAACCCCACCGCCTCAAGCGTTAACCCAACCATGCGGGTTAATCGGCCTTGGCAAACGGGCTCTATTTTATCGGGCAATAACGCCTGACTATCATTTAGATAATCTATAAATCGGTTACTCATTTGACTCACGCACTGGAGTCTCTATCGCTTTGTCCAAATTCTCATTGGTGCTGTGATCAGCTTCACTTGAAGTGTTATCTGCTACCTTTTCGGATGTTGAATCGGGCTGTACTTCACGCTCAACTTGTTTTCCAGATTCTATCGTGTCGTCAATTTTTTGTTCGTTTTGCTCTGTATTTTCAACTTTTAAATCGGAATGCTCTGTAGCGTCAACTTGTTCGTCAACTGGCTCACTATCGGCCTCGTCTTCCGTGTTGATGTCTTGCTTATGCTCAGTCAAATTATTGTCTAGTAGATAATCATCTGATATAGGTGTTTTAAGTTTCGCTTCATCGACGCTGGTATCTAAATGACTGATCAATTGCTTCACGGCCGTTTCAAATCGATGCTCTAACGTATAATCAATGTAGCTGTAACCGCTTTTAATTGTGCAACCACCGGCACTGATTTGATCATCGCTGACGAGCTCCCAATTCGATTCTGAATTTGATTCTACAAACTCATAGTCTATTGGATTCAATCGAATCGTGAGTTTATCATCTGGGTTTGGCAATGCCTGAACAGCAGCAGAAACTAAACTATTAATGTGGCTGGGCTTTGTACGTAATTCATCTTGAACGACTTGCCGCGCTATTCGTACCGCTAACGCACCAAGCGCTGTTTCTAACTCTTTTTCGTCTTCTTGACGATAACTTAAAAGCGCTTCTGTCATTTCTTGGAATACCCGCACAGATTGCTTAGTCGCTTTTCTACCTTCCTCAAGCGCCTGTGCTTGGCCAACTTCTAATCCTTGGGACAAGCCTTCTTGGTGACCCAGCTCAGTGCCTTGCTCGATACCCTGAGTTTTGCCTTCAGCATTACCTTGTTTTAACCCCTGTTCATAACCTTGTTCGAAGCCTTCGTTGTAAGCATCTTCACGAATTTGCTCGAGTTCTTTTACCGTGGGTGCGCTAATTGTTTCTTCTTCTATATCAGGCGTCACCGTTTGCACAACGGCTGCCTTGGGTTGCGCGACCACTTTTTGCTTTACATCATTGCCGTCTCGATCCCATTTCGGCAAGTTCAACTCACTGACGCCGGTTGCATCTCGTAGGATCTTCTTTTTAGTGGTGCTCATTTATTCTAGTCCTCTCGACTACAACATGTCTTCGCCACCAGCGCCGCCTAATGCGATTTCGCCAGCGTCTGACATACGACGTGCAATACCTAAAATTTCTTTCTGAGCGATCTCTACTTCAGATACTTTTACAGGGCCCATGGCCTCCATATCATCACGTAGAATCTCAGCGGCGCGTTTAGACATATTGCCCAAAATTTTATCGGCCAAGTCAGAATCTGCACCACGTAAAGCAATTTTAAGAGAATCAGTTGACACTTCTCGCAGCAAGCCTTGAATACCCCGATCATCTACGTCAATTAAGTTATCAAATACGAACATGAGATCTGAAATTTCAGTTGCCAAATCTTCATCGACTTCTTTAATGCCATCCATAATCTCTGCTTCAACGCCCGATTCTAAGAAGTTCATAATTTCTGCAGCTGTCTTCACACCCCCTAAGGTTTGCGCTTGTGTACCTGCACTGGCGGAGAACTGTTTCTCTAGAATGGCATTTAATTCCTGTAACGCTGAAGGTTGCACAGACTCTAAAGCCGCCACTCGCATAATAATATCTAAGCGTACTTTTTCTGGAAATTGCGCCAAAATTTCAGACGACTGATCGGGCTCTAAATAGGCAATAACAATAGTTTGAATCTGCGGGTGTTCATTGCGGATAATATCAGCGACCGCACGAGGTTCCATCCATTTTAGAGTATCCAGCCCTGTGGTGTTGCCACCCAGTAATATTCTGTCTATCAGTCCCGCAGCTTTATCTTCGCCTAGCGCTTGAGTCAGCATATTTTTAATGTATTCATTGGCACCCATGCCTAAACTGGTTTGGCCGCCAACTTCCTCTAAAAACATTCGAACTACGCCTTCAATTTGCTCTTGCTTTACTTCTGGCATTGTCGACATGGCGGTACCCACACGCTGTACTTCCTTGGGGCCCATGTGCTTTAAAACTTCAGCTGCATCTTGCTCACCAACACTCATCAACAGCATTGCGGCTCGGGTTTGCATGCTCACGCCGTCTAATACTTTGGCTAAATCTTCGACGCCTTGCGTTACCGGTAAATTTCTATTTTCAGTCATTGGACATTACCCATCGTTTTAATACCAGCGCAACTCGACCAGGATCTTCCGCAATTAAGCCACGTAAGGCATCTAATTGACGTTCAAAACTTTCCGAAGGCCCTGGCAGTGTAAACTCATCAACACTGCTTAAACTCACGCGATCATCTGATATTAAATCTTCATCGACATCAAGATCAGCTAAGGCAGCATCTTCATCACTGCCACTTATTTCAGCTTCGCCGCGTGAAAGTATGTTTTTAACCGCTGGACGTAACACACCCAGTACCAATATTAGTACAAATAACCCAGCCAAGAGCTGCTTTGCAATGTCCCAGAACCAGGGCTGGGTATAAAACGGCGGTTCTTCAATGTTGTCATCAGCGGCTAAAAATGCTGAGTTAATCACATTGATACTATCACCACGAGCAGGGTCGTAGCCAACGGCATCTTGGACCAGTGTTCGCAAGCGCATGATAGACTCATCACTCCACGCCTCTGTCATGAGTTCACCCGTTTCTGGATTAGTGACTTTTAAATCATCAATCACCACCGCAACGGTCAAGCGGCGCACTCGTCCCTGCTGGAACTGCGTAAAGCTCAAGGTTCGGTCTACTTCATAGTTTCGCGTTGCTTCATTTCTGCTTGAAGTTGGTGGCGTATTAGCACCCGCACCTTCTCCTGTCACTTCTGGCGCTTCGGCATCCGTTGGCGGTTGGTTAGACAAAGCACCAGGAATACCGCCGGGGTTTTCACCTACCCGTTCCTCGGCAATAGTTTGCTCACTTCTGAGCGCAATTAAATCAGGGTTATAAAATTCTTCCGCTTGCTCTACTTTGGTAAAATCAATATCCGCTGAGACTTCTGCTTGAAACTTGTCGGTGCCGATAATGGGTGCCAATATTGAATTAACACGTGCAAGTAAATTGTCTTCGACTCGGCGTTGGTATTCGAACTGCCTATTGGTTAATTCATCTTCTGTATTCTTTTCATCATCGCTCAACAATCGACCGCGCTGATCAACAATGGAAACATCTTTCGATGCCAGTTCTGGTATTGAGGTTGAGACTAAATTTCGAATTGCTTTCACTGAGTTAGCGTCGAGTTCGGCACCTGCATAAAGTTCCGCAAATACCGAAGCCGTTGGCATACGTTGATCGCGGACGAATACAGATCGTTTTGGAATGGCTAAGTGTACCCGTGCTGTTTTCACTTGGTTTATTGCCGAAATGGTTCGAGCCAACTCCCCTTCTAAACTTCTCAGGTAACGAGCATTTTCCATAAACTGAGATTGCCCTAGTGGTTGATCTTGATCGAGCAATTCATAACCTACCGTTTTGTCATCAGACAACCCTGCACCCGCAACAACTAACCGAGCTTTATGTAAATCACTTTGTCTAACAAGTAACACGCCACTTGAAGGGTCTATATCAAAATCAATTTTGTTCGACTGTAAAACTTCGATCAGCTCTCTGGCATCGTAGCTATTATTGCTATTCATCAAAGGACGATAGGATTCTTTTTGTGACCACAAAACAATGCCTAAGCCCAATGCGATACTCGCTGCAAGCCCAATTAACAAACTGAACTGGCGCATCATCGTCAACTTATTAAAGCCAACAACAATTGGGTGCATTGCTGATAAATTCGGCTCATCTTTGTCGATTAATTCTGTGCGTTCTGTTGCTAAGCCTTGTTGCGGCTGCTGTGTCTGTGACAGCTGTTGGCTTTGTGATTCCTCTGCCAATTGATTCGCATTCGCTACGGGCACATTTTCAGTCATAATATTTCCTTACCTTTATAAAAAGGCTTTATAAAGGCATGTTGATGATTTCTTTATAGGCTTCGATCATCTTATTTCTAACTTGAGTCATCGCCTGAAACGATACGCTTGACTTCTGCAATGCAATCATAACTTCAGGTAAATCTACTTTAGGGTCACCTAGTTCGTATCGTGTGGCTAACCCACTGGCGGTTTGTTGGTTATCATTCACGGTATCAACTGCATCTTTGAGCATTTCGCCAAAAGAAGGAACGTTTCCTTTTTGCGTTACCGTGTCTTGAATAGAATTATCAGTGGTTGCAGTGGGTACTTCTGCAGAGGAGGATATTTGTTTACGCATTTGCTCAACAGTATTAGCAAACTGCGTATTTGTAGGGTTTGACGTTTCTGGAACCTGCATTTGGCTACGCAAGCTTTGCATTTGGTTCAAAACGCTCTGAATATCAACTCGATCTACCATGACCCACCAGCCTATTGTCAAAAATCAGTCTATAAATTTGTTATTTCGAAGAAAGTGAATCCTATATGCCAACAAATTGTCGAATAACGCACACTTTTTCCGTTTATATAGATATTTTGCAATAGGCAGGCCAACTTTGGCCGCATTTTGATTAATGTTTAGATTGGAATCTTAAAGTACATAAATTAATTTTTGTCTTACGTTTCAAACGAAATTAGAAAGGAGATAAGCAAACGTAAAAAAAAGACCGCAACCGGATTTCTTACAGTATACGTCGGGTTCAGCGGCCCACTGGTTGAAATTTCGGTCGCCATAAACCCGTCCATGGGGGCTTGATTGAAACATCCATGTTTCAAACACCCGAATTCCAACCAGTGGCCCGCTTCGCAATGGGAATGCGGTGGCGCAACTTGACACCCTCTAACTAAAAGTTAACCCACATAGAATTAACGAATAGCAGCAATCGCTGAGTCTACGTCCATGCCCATTTCACGCATTTTAGCGAGTTTATATCGCAAAGTACGTGAAGATATACCTAAGTGATCTGCAGCACGATTTTTACGTCCATTATGGACGCGCAAGGCATCCAATATTATTTCAAATTCTTTTTGTTTAAGATCAACATGAATACTTTCAGATCTTATCGGTTGCTCTATCACACTGAAACTCATATCCGACTGAGGCTTAGGTTCGAGCCTCTCTGTACTTGTCGCGTTAGCTTCTAATGCCAAGTTCCGATGAGATTCAAAATCAATTAGATGCTCACCGCTAACCCCTAGGTCTGTACCATTTATTTTAGTACCCGACTGCAATATCAACGCTCTTTGTATCGCGTTATCAAGCTCGCGTACATTACCAGGCCACGGATGAGTCAACAAAACTTGCTTTGCAGATTCATCAAGTATAATGCCCTGTTTCTGCATTTTTTTACTGTGCTTCGCTAATAATCGCTCCGCTAAAGGGATGATATCGGCTTTGCGCTGCCTGAGTGGCTGCCACTGCAGTGGAAAAACACTCAGGCGATAATATAAGTCTTCCCTAAATCGTCCGGCCTGCACTTCTTCAATTAGCGATCGGTTTGTCGTCGCTAAGACTCGAACATCTAACTTTATAATTTGTCTGCCGCCAATACGTTCAACTTCTTTTTCTTGCAAAACACGCAATAATTTCGCTTGTAATCCAAGATCCATTTCAGAAATTTCATCGAGTAAAATAGTACCGCCATTGGCTTGTTCAAACTTTCCTGGCGCCGTAGCCACTGCACCCGTAAAGGAGCCTTTTTCATGACCAAACAGTGTTGCTTCTAGCATGTTTTCGGGAATGGCCGCACAGTTAATGGCAACAAATGGCATTTGTTCACGGTCAGAATGCTGATGTAAATAACGAGCAAGCACCTCTTTACCGGTCCCACTTTCACCGCTAATTAAAATAGTACTATCAGTTTTGGCGACTTTTCGAGCTAACGCCAAGACATGCTGGCTTCCGACATCAACTGCCACCGGCGAATCTGTGATTGTTGGTGTTACGCTTGTATGAGCCTCAATTAACTCGATCAGTTGGTTTGGCTGAAACGGTTTAACCAAATAATCAATCGCTCCGCTTTGCATTGCATCTACGGCTTTGTCGACAGAGGCATAAGCGGTGACTAACAGCATAGGAATATGTGGGTAGTTTTCATTAACGTAACTAAGCAGCTCATGCCCACTAATACCCGGCATGCTGACATCAGAAACGATGAAATCAAATTCAGACTGCTTTAATTTGACGATAGCATCTTCACCACTTTGCGCAGCTACCACATCATAGTCTTGCAACAACAATGTATCGCTAACCGCTTCTCTTAAGTTGGCATCATCTTCAACAATTAAAATATTCATCGCTCACTGCTCTCCTGATAGATAGGCAAGGTAATGGAAAACTCTGTGCCTTCTCCTACTTTACTGTGAATGGCCAGGCTACCCTTATGGGCTTTGACGGTAGCAATAACTACGGGGATTCCTAAGCCAGTACCGTAACTTTTTGTAGTAACAAAAGGTTCTTGCGCTCTAATAAGCTCTTCACTGGACATACCTGGACCATTATCTTTAAACGAAATGGTGACGCTGTTAGTATCATCATTGGCTGAAATTTTTAGCTGCAACCCCTTACCACCAGATTCAAACGCATTATTGATAATATTCATAAAGGCACTCACAAGTGCATCGGCTTGACACTGTATTTTTATACCGGGCGCTTTATTAGCCCAGTCTATAGCGCCAACACTATGGTGGCTGATGCCTACTGAAGCGTCGGCCATTAAATCAAATAATTTTTCAGTAGTGACTAAGTTCAATAGCTGACAATCGCCTTTAACAAATAGCAGCATATCTTGAACTTGCTTCTCAAGATGGTGTAAACGACCGACCAGTTTATCGACAAACTTATGGTGAGTTTCTTGATCTAATTTAGGGTTTTTCAGATTCGAAGCATATAACATGGCAGCAGATAAGGGTGTGCGTACCTGATGGGCTAAAGAAGCAACCATTTGGCCCATTGCAGTCAGTCTTTCTTGCCGCGACACCTGACTCTGTAATGCTCTGGTTTCAGTTTGGTCCGTCATAACAATCAGTTGACCTGCATTATCTAGAGCACTGGTCTCTAGACTGACTAAGCGGCCATCTTTTAAGCTAATCTCATGATAATCAGATTGTTTTGGACTAAATGCGCCACGAACTATTCTTCCCCAGGGAGAGCCAATTAGAGTCAAATCACCATCTTGATCCCAAGCAGAATTTAGCCAAATTTCAGCCGCTGGGTTTACTCTTTGAACCAAACCGCGATTATCAACCACTATCACACCGGCGGGCATTAAACGTAACAAGCTTTCTAACTGCTCCGCTAAGATTTCTTTTTCATTTAACTCTTTAAGTCGCTGCTCAGATAATGACGCCAACTCACCACTTAGCTCTACGACTCTATTTTCCAATAGATGGTAACTGTCAGAAAGTTGCTCAGACATCGTGGTAAAAGCACTAAATGCCTGTTGCAGTTCACTCAATGAATCTTTATTGAGTGTCTGTGGTTTGGCCAAGGGCATCGAGTTTTCTATTTTATTGACGTTTTGCATTTGCATACGCTAATTGTTCAAAAAATTGACTGTAGTAGTACTGTTGCAATTGCAGTGCCAATGTTTGAAGCAAAAAAAAGACCGCAATTGGCGGCCTCTTAGCATAGTTTTTAAGCTGTTAGTTCATAACATCTCTACGATTTATTTCATACTTGCGCATTTTTTCAACCAAGGTAGTTCGGCGGATATGTAATTTTTCAGCTGCACGGGCAACCACTCCTTGAGCATCATCGAGCGCTTGTTGAATGAGGTTTTTCTCAAGATCGGTTAAGTATTCTTTTAAATCAATTCCATTCATTGGCAACAAAGCCGACTGATCTGTATTGAACTTCGGAATATTGGCTTCTTCAATATTATCAACGACCGATTTTGGCAACATATTTTCAGTTAACTCTTCAACATGCCTATATTTAGCCGGTAACTCTTGAACACCAACGACGCCATAGGGATGCATAATAGCCAAGCGCTCAATTAAGTTGGCCATTTCTCGAACGTTCCCAGGCCAATCATGCTGCACTAAAGACATAATAGCGCTGGAGTTAAAGCGTATAGAGCCTCGCTTTTCATTTTCTAACCGGGAAACTAACTCGTTTAGCAAAAGCGGGATATCTTCATTTCGGTCTCGCAATGCTGGCATTTCTATAGGGAACACGTTAAGCCGATAAAATAGATCTTCACGAAACTCTGCTAGCTCAATCATTTCTTCCAAATTGCGATGTGTCGCAGCAACAACACGAACATCCGAGCTAAACGTTTTGGTTCCACCAACTCGCTCAAACGTACGCTCTTGCAGAACACGCAATAATTTCACTTGCATATTAAGCGGTAAATCGCCTATTTCATCTAAAAATAAGGTGCCGCCTTCGGCCATTTCAAACCGGCCAGCGCGAGTTGTTATTGCACCGGTAAAAGCACCTTTCTCATGACCAAATAATTCACTCTCAATGAGCTCATGCGGTATGGCACCGCAATTTACCGGCACAAATGGTTTATGTCGTCGATGTGAGTTGTAGTGTAGATTACGAGCCACAACTTCTTTACCGGTGCCGCTTTCACCTTGAATTAGCACAGTGACTTCTTTATCGGCTACCTGTGCCATCATTTCACGAACGGATTGCACCGCTCGGCTACTGCCAATTAGACTTCGAAATAAATTTATTTCTCGGCGCTGGTCACGGCCACGAGATAAGTCATACTGCTCACGATACATTTGAGCGCGGTGCAAGTTATCCAGTAATTTATTGTACGAGAGTGATGATTTAAACTTAGCGATTATTCTCGAACGCAGTTCGTCTTCTAGTAATTCACTTTCTGGGTGGTCACCCAAAAGAAGCAATGGTAAACCCTCATCCCATTCGACAATACTTTTAACAGCTTTTTCTAGCGACTGATTAAGCTTACCAAAAACCACGCCAATAATTACGGACGGATCTTCAAAGGCTTCTTTCGCCTTGTTGAGCCAGTCGTCACTAGATAGCACTAGGTTATCTTCACCTAAAAAGTCTAAGATAACCTTGATGTCATGGCGACGTTGTTCATCGTCATCGACGACCAATAAATTAATTTCTCTCCACATCCCAACAGCCCTATTACTTCCATAAATTATTGAGAAAACAACTTGTGATATATAAGTCGATTGTTGCCAATTGATAGGCACAACATCCAATGACCGACAAAATGGAGTTAAGACTTAAACTTACACTTTGTCAAATTTATGACTGTATTTTTTTACCTATGTGTCAGAACTTAAATTTAATGGTTAAAATTGCAGCGATAATTCTTCATAGAAGAAAGGCAACCCTAATATAAATCTCTTAATTATTAGGGCTGTAGGGAAATTTACTGGCTTTAAACTACCTTAAACGTAACGATTAAAGACCTTGTAATGCCTGCTCACGAATTTCATCCCAGGCTGATTTAATTTGTAACAATAAACTGGTGACTTCTTCTAACATATCAACACTATTGCGCACGTTCGCTTCAAATAGCCGTCGAATCATATAATCGTACAAACGTTCTAAATTTAACGCTAACTCTCCGGCATCTAAATTTAATGACTCTTGGAGGCCGCCAATAATGTTGATGGCTGAATTTATTTGATTACTTTTTTTATCATATTCTTTTCGGGCGATATGGCCTTTGGCGGCCGATATACGTGCCAACGCACCTTCAAACAACAGTTGGACCAGACGATGTGGGTCAGCATCAACGATCGACGTTTGCGTGCCTACAGATTGATACTCTTTAATACCCTGTGCGTACATAGCATTACCTCATAACGATAAGAGATGGAATGATTCACCCTAATTGGCTTACTTGAGTTATCGGCCGAATGTTCGATTAGCTTAGGCCTTTTTTCCTCATCTATTGTTTTTTTTGGTAGTCGTAGTTGGCACACCACCTGCAATATCCTCAGTAACCACCCGAAAAACACGGCCTTTCGGAGATCATTTGCCGCTTTTTTATACAAGTCGGCAAGTCTTGTTTTCTTTAGACGGCAGGCTAAAGAGCTAGGAAGTCGAATATGACACAAGCAATGAAGAATCTGCATCCTCAGGAACTTGAGCAGCAGGTAGATAAACCTAAAAAGTGGAAAGAACTGCAAAAGCGGGCTTTGTATCACTATGACAAAAGCTTAGATGCCAAAACGCCTAGTGAACAAACCGTAGCCCATCGGGGTAAGGCTAAGAGCATTGCTTTGCAGTTAAGAGAAATGGAGCCAATTAAGGCGACCGCCAATAATTTACTGGCGCGCATTGCTTTAGATGAAGGCTTCTATCAGTTGGCAGAGCATCATATTAATGAAGCATTGGTGTTAAGCGAAAAGGATGCTGGCCACTGGTACACTTTTGGCCACATTAAGTTGGCCCAAAAACACTTCAATGACGCGCTCACGTGTTTCTCTAACGCTCTAGATATAAAACCAGGCCATACCCGTGCAGCTACATCTCTAGCTTACACGCTGGCAAGGCAAGGTCGGGTAGTTGAAGCTTTTCAAGCATATCGTAACTTGTATCGTCTGCACCCTAGTGATGCTCACGTGAAAGAAAAGTTATTTGAAGTTATCTCATCTATTCGCGCAGATTACTATCAGGCCGATTTAGAAAAAGATGCCATAGGCTGGTTGAAGCTTCACAATGTTGATCACCAAGCACTATCGACTTTAGTGATGTCTCTCTTGACCCATAAATATCAACTTAGTGATCCAAACGCTGTCATCGATATTCA
This sequence comes from Reinekea sp., assembly GCF_046710285.1. Lineage (GTDB taxonomy): Bacteria > Pseudomonadota > Gammaproteobacteria > Pseudomonadales > Natronospirillaceae > Reinekea. Next base: position 11,759 of record NZ_JBKEGY010000027.1, on the reverse strand, counting down.
AGATTTAGCGAAAGATGAATTACTAAAACTCTCGCTAGAAAAACTCTACTTTACCAATAACGATTTAGAGTTATTTATCATACTACTGCGCAAGCAAGTTTTGTTAATCAGTATTGCTTCACAATATAACGACAATGGTTTGCTGCAACTAGCCACTCAAATTGCTTTGAATGCGGAACACAATGAGCACGTTTATCTTTATGACAAAGAAGAGACGGATTTAATACAGACGCTTCGAGAGCTTATTGAATCTACTTTATACTCAAGCACACATGGCACTGAATTTGGCCATCTTTTAGCTTTGTACGGCATGTATGAACCTTTAACGGCATTAAATGGCATTGATCAAGTAAAAACAACGTCTATGAAAGATTGGCCAAGCTACTGCCAACCGTTGATCAAAAATTCTGTTTTACATCGCTTTGAAGAGATTGGCATTGCCCAAAGTATCGAGCAATTATCAAACATTGAAGACTCTGTTTCAAAGGATGTAAAACAACAATATGAAGAAAACCCCTACCCTCGTTGGTTGCACCTAGGCTACAACACACCTACGAATTATGGCCGTGCATTAGAAACTGAATTAGCCGGTTTCAGAGCACCAGAATATTTCAATATGGGTAAAATAAAAGTATTGGTCGCTGGCGCTGGTACAGGCAGACATGCACTTAGAGTGGCGCGATACTTTCGCAATGTAGAAGTTTTGGCGGTCGATTTAAGCAAACGTAGTTTGGCTTATGCGAAGCGCATGGCCGACAAACATGACATCCAAAATATTCGGTTTTTATGTGCCGATATTTTAGATTTTGACGCCTTAGACGAAGAGTTCCATGTCATTGAATGTTCGGGTGTACTTCACCATATGAAAGACCCACAAGCAGGGCTACATGCTTTATTAAGAAGGCTAAAGCCAAATGGCCTAATTAAGCTTGGTTTATACAGCTATCAAGCTCGCGGTATTGTTCGTCAAATGCGTCAGTTAATCCAAGAGTATGATCTACCTATCAGCGCATCGGGTATACGAACCATGAGGCAAGCCATTCTTGAAGGCAATATGCCCTATGATTTCAAAGGCATTTTGTCGAGTCAGGATTTTTACTCTTTAAGTGGCTGTCGTGATCTGCTGTTTCACATTCAAGAGCATCAGTTTGAGCCATTAGAGCTAAAAGAGATGTTAAATCAAGAAAAACTGAAGTTTTTGGGCTTTGTACTTCCGGAACAAGTCCGTCAATCATTCACAAAGGATCACCCAGAAGATTCACTTCTAACCAATTTAGACAATTGGCAAGAATTTGAGCAAAAAAACCCGAACACCTTTGCCGGTATGTTCCAGTTTTATGCTCAAAAGCCTAACATTAGAAGAAGCTAGGTATGACTGCTAGTTAAGATTTAGCCCGAGACATAAACTTTTGTGTTTCGGTATTCACCTTAATAAGTTCACCATTTTCTATGTACTCAGGCACTTGCACTACGACTCCACCTTCTAGAGTGGCAGGCTTAGTACGTGCAGAGGCTGATGCGCCTTTTATACCTGGGGAAGTTTCAATGATCTTTTTATCGATCGATTGTGGCAATACAATTGCAACCATTACATCATTGACCATCATACCCATGATGCCCTCTAAACCCTCATTTAACCAAGGTAACTGGTCACCTAACTCTTCTTCGGACAAAGTGTGTTGGCTATAGTCTTCGGCATCCATAAAGGTGTGCATATCACCTTCGGCAAATAAATAAGACAGGTGACAGTTTCGATAGTCGGCTAAAGCAATCATTTCATCGCCCTTGAAACTCACATCCTTTTTGCGACCGGTTTTTATCTCGTTGATAACCATTTTGTATAACGTTGCTGCTCCGCGTGCGGACGGGTTACTTACGGTTATAGACTTAACGACGTATTGGTTCGAATCAATTTCGATAACCTGACCACTTTTAATTTCTGGTGCTCTTGGCATTTTCCTTTCTCCTAAAACAATAACTCCCGATCAAACGGGAGTTATTCATAATCAAACTAAGCAATTAATACGAATTAACCGTTAACTAAAAAGTGTACCCAAATTGAAGCAAAATAACCGAGCATAATGACCGGTGACCATTTTAGGTGAGCAAAAAAGGTATATTTTCCACGCGCTTGACCCATTAATGCAACACCCGCTGCTGAACCAATTGACAACATACTTCCGCCGACCCCTGCTGTTAAAGTCACTAACAACCATTGGGTTAGGTCCATTTCAGGCTGCATAGATAAAACGGCAAACATAACCGGAATGTTATCAATAATCGCTGAAGCGAAACCGACTAGAATATTTGCAATGGTAGGGCCTAAGCCAACATAGATAGCCTCAGAAGCTACCGCCAAATAGCCTAGGAAACCTAAACCGCCAACTGACAAAATTACGCCATAGAAGAAGAACAAGGTATCCCACTCAGATTGAGCAATTCTAGAGAACACATCAAACTCATAAGGATCAACAGCATTACCTGGTGGATTTTCCGCTCTACTCTGCCAAGAGCGCGAGCGACGACTTAGGTAATAGCCAAATAATTTCAAGTAACCCAAACCCAGCATCATGCCGTATACAGGTGGTAAGTCTAGGAAGTTATGAAAGCTCACTGCGGTTGCAATAGTTAAAATAAACAGTGCAATGATACCAACACCACCGGGCTTCATAATACGACCTGAAGCATACTTTAAGGTGGCTGCCTTTTCGGGCGTACCATTAGGTAACGCGAGATGCATGATAGCCGCAGGTACAACAAAGTTTACAACTGCAGGTATAAATAAAGAGAAGAACTCCCAAAAGTGGACATTGCCTTTTTGCCATACCATTAACGTAGTGATATCACCAAATGGACTGAATGCTCCACCCGCATTTGCCGCAACGACAATATTAATACAGGCCATTGATACAAATTTGGCGTTGTTTTTACCAACAGTCATAACAACAGCACACATAATCAGTGCTGTGGTCAGGTTATCGGCTACTGGCGAGATAAAAAATGCCAGAATACCGGTAATCCAGAAGAGTTGACGGTAACTATAACCTTTTTCGATCAACCAATTGCGTAACGCTTCAAAAACCCCGCGTTCCATCATGGCATTAATGTAGGTCATGGCCACTAATAGGAAGAAAAACAACTCAGCATACTCTAAGAAGTTATGTCGAATGCCTTGTTCTACTAAGTGTGGAATTTGATGTGTTGTATAGGCAATCGCAATCAGCGCCCAAATTAGACCTGCAGCCACAATGACCGGTTTCGACTTGGGTAAATGCAATTGCTCTTCAAATATCACAAAGATATAAGCAATTACAAATAGTGCAATGGCAGCATAACCAAACCATGAACGGGTTAAATCCAAAACTTCGCTTGTGCCTTCGCCACTGGCTAGCGTTAAGGAGGGTAAAAGAATACCAGCGATTAGCATTAAGAATGCTTTCATTACGTTTCTCTCTCATTATCTATTTTCCTAAGCTTTCTTTGGCTAATAGAAAACTTAGGAAAAGTCGATTCAATGACTCAATAGGAGGCGCATTATCCTACCTTATTTCAATAATGCAATGCTCTAGCCTGCCCAGATGACGTATTTTGTGTATCAAAACGTAGATTCTATAAATTCTACTGGCAGGGGATAATTACAGTACGATAAATGCTTAAAAAAACCACCTCTAAGGAGGTAGTTTTAATTAACTTTTGCTAATAAAAGTTCTAGCCGATCTAATGAGCTGGCGTCACCTTGATTTTTTCTCATGACGCCTTGTTGGTAGCGATAGCTAAAGACATCGAACCAAGTATCTAAGAATTCACCATTTCGAACTTCACCCAGCAATGTTAGCGCAGCAGCAGCGACCTCTGCAGTTGCTAAATGATGCTCATAACTGGCCGTTCGAACTAAATAGCGCGACTTTTGCTCTGGGTTAAATGCCAGTACCGGAAACTTATCGAGATATTCGCTGTTACGAAACATTTTCTTAGCTTCTCGCCAGCTACCATCTAATAAGATAAACAAAGGTCGTTTGCCCTGCTCTATTACAATTGATTTTCTAAAAACCGATCGACCTTCAGCCGCGTATTCTTCAGGAAATATAACCATTGGTTGCCACTGAGGATCCGCCAAAACCTCTAACAACGCCTGCTCAACTGATGTTCTCTGCCAAATAAAGGCAAAGGTATCGGGAATTAGATCAGCGATAAGACGCCCTGAATTACTCGGCTTAAGAACTTCATCATCGTAATACAGTAATAAGAAGCCAGCATTCGAACTGAGTTCAGGTTTAAACGCACAAATACAAAACTCGGCGTCAATTCGGCAGAAAGCACATCGCCGCACCGCACCACCACGCGCTTTAAAAGGCTTGGTTGAGCGTGCTAAACGTTGCTCATAGAGTAAATGGACGGCGTGTTTTTTCATGGGCGGGATTATACGGATAATTACTGTCGCTGCTAGGGCTGCGGGCTAACAGTTTAGGACTGCGGTAAACATTAATTTTACCGGTGGTCGAATGTTATTAGCCAATGGTCCGGTCAGATGGCCAATTACCCTTGGGCGGTCGCTCAGCGACGGGATATGATGCTGACCTAATATGTTGTGCGGAATTCTAGAGTTTTGCGGCACTTTCGGAGAGATGCGCTTCGCGGCCCTGCGGGTCGAACTCTTTTCGTTCGTACGCAAACTGCGTTTGCTAGTTTTGCTGGGCAAAACAATCTCTCCGTGCGTGAACACGTCATAGGTTACGGCATAACGAAAATGGTACGTACTTGAAGGATTGATGCTTTAAATGGTGCGCCCGGAGAGATACGCTTCGCGGCCCTGCGGGTCGAACTCTTTTCGTTCGTACGCAAACTGCGTTTGCTAGTTTTGCTGGGCAAAACAATCTCTCCGTGCGTGAACACGTCATAGGTTACAGCATAACGAAAATGGTACGTACTTGAAGGATTGATGCTTTAAATGGTGCGCCCGGAGAGATTCGAACTCCCGACCAAGTGGTTCGAAGCCACCTACTCTATCCAGCTGAGCTACGAGCGCTTTTGGAATGTTCCGAGTTGGAACGCTGTGCATTGTAATCGGGAGTGCCCTGCGAGTCTAGAAACTTTAGTAAATATTTTTCGCAAGCCACTGATATTTAAATGCTTTTTCTCATTTGGCCGTAATTATTTAAGAATCGACGCTATCAGCGATTTAAGCTGCATGGGCCTAACGGGCTTTTTAAGTAACTGAAACCCTCTTGCTTTGGTTGCTTCTCGGACTTCTTCTGTGTAGTCAGCGGTTATTACAATAACAGGGGTTTTTTCTAACCAGCTTAACTTCCAGCGATCTAAGACATTTAGACCCGTTACATTATTATCTAAGTGATAATCAATAATCACAAGGTCAGGTTTAACCTCTGCTATCAGCAAATTGGCGGCGGCTTCATTCAGGGCAACATCCACTATATAACCCCATTCGCCCACTAAACTCTTCATACCGTCAATGATAGATTGCTCGTTATCTAAACACAGAACTCGCCCGCTATGCTCAAAAAACTCTTCGACAGGAGCTTGAAGCTTCACCGCTGTTGCCGCATTAGTTATCGGCACGCTGACGCTGAATCGACTGCCTTTTCCTGGGACTGACTCTAATTCCAATTTGTGATCTAACAAATCTGCCATTCGGCGGACAATTGCTAAACCAAGGCCAAGTCCTTTTTCATCTGAAACAATTTCTGCAACTCGATAAAATTCGTCAAAAATCACCTTTGCTTGATACTCGGTTAAACCCGGTCCAGTATCAATAATATCAATTCGGCAGGTTTTCCCACGTCTACGAACGCCCATGACAACCCGACCACCGTGGCTGTAATTAATAGCGTTACTTAACAAGTTTTGTAAAATTCTACGCAGTAAACGAACATCCGATTTTATATATAAAGAACAAGGTACAATCGTCAAACTGACGTTTCTTGCCTTGGCGATTAAACTAAATTCAGCCGCCAACGAATGTTGCAACTCTGAAAAGGATATTTTTGTTTGGCTCGGTTTAATAATATCTGAATCGAGCTTTGATATTTCTAACAGTTCATTCAATAAGTTCTCTGCCGATTGCAAAGACTGCTCTATCTGGTGAGACAATACGACTAATTCACTATCAGTATCGAGCTTTCTCAGTTTAGACTGTAAACTCGCAGCAAATAATGCCGCGGAGTTTAAAGGCTGAACTAAGTCATGCCCTGCTGCCGCTAAAAAGCGAGTCTTATTTTTATTTGCTTTTTCAAGTTCGGTATTCGAAGCTTGCAGTGCCTCTGTTCGACGATTAACCGTTTCTTCAAGGTACTCGTTACTGCGCCTCAATTGGTCTTCAATAATTCTTCGAGCGGTTACATCGGTATAAACCGTGATATAGCCACCCTCGTCCATTGGCCGACCTTCAATTTCTAAATAGGTGCCATCTAAACGCTTGCGCTCGTATTTGTAGGGAGTTCCAGTAGTTAAGTGATTTAACCGTTTCAACACTAACAAATCTGGGTCGCCTTCACCGCATTCTCCAATGAACGCATTGTGGTTGAGTAAATCTTCTACCGGGCGACCTACCGAAAGAATATCATCTGGATAGGTAAACATTTTTTGATAGGTTTGGTTCCAAGCAACAATATTTAAGTCTCGATCGACAATGCTGATACCTTGGTTAATCGATTGCAATGCTGAATTCAAAAGGTCTCGGTTAAATTTTAGAACCTGAGAGGCTTCATCGACAATACTGGTGACATCACGCCAGTTCTGTCCTTGTTTTTGTTCAATTTTTTCAAATAACAATCTTGAGGCAGGCGCCCCCAAAACTGACGTAAGCATCCGTTCTGCTGAATGCAAAAATTCTGCATCGGCAACATCATCGGCCAGTAAGCGCCCGTTCAATGGGTTCACATAATTTTCAAACAAACTGTGCTGTTTTTCTTTAGAAACAAACTTGCCAATCAGCAAATGTAAGTCACCAATGGTGATAAGACGATCAGAAAAATTACTGCCTTTAGCCAATGCTGAATGAACAAATCGAGAGGCTTGAATACGATCCCTTAAAGACTCCTTACCATAAGCCGAGCCTAACAATAGCGCCAAGGTATTTAATGCTAAACTCCAAGCTAGTCCATGCACTACCGGGTCTATTCCATCAAGGCCAAACAAACTATAGGGGTTCATTATCTGTAGGCTAAACAGCCAATCACTAAAACCCGTAGATAATATTCCTGCACGAGCGAACAAAGGTAACAACAGAGTGTAGAACCACGTAATAAAGCCAACACTTAATCCCCAGATAGCGCCTTTACGATTTACTCCCGACCAAAAAAGACCTAAAACCAATGCAGGTACAAATTGAGAGGCCGCTGCAAAAGAAATTAATCCAATAGATACCAAGCCTTCAAACGCAACTATAAGCCGATAATAAAAAAAGGCAGCGAAAACAATAATCATGATACCGATGCGGCGTAATTGTAAGACTCGGCGGCCTAAGTTATTAGAGTCTGCATTCCACCAACCAAAACGAATCAGAATGGGGAGTAAAATTTCATTAGAGAGCATGGTACTCAACGCAACCGTCGCAACGATAACCATTGAAGTCGCAGCAGATAGACCACCAATAAATGCCAGTACCGCCATATCAGTACGTTCTAAAGATAGAGGGAGTTTTAAAATTAAATATTCTAAATCTACAGGGTTCGTTGAAAAGTACTTTAAGCCAACAATAGTAAGGGGTGCAATAAGGAAATTGATTGCTAATAAATAAACCGGGAAAAGCCAGCGAGCGCGTTTTAAATCATCGTCATGCCTGTATTCAACCACAGCAACGTGAAACTGACGCGGTAACACAAAGATGCCAAAGACACCTAGCATCACCTGTGTCATGTAAACGTAGGAGTTATCAAAACTGCTGCGCATTATTTCGGCTTCTGGCGCGAGTCGCCAATCTGAAATCACCTGGCCCAATCCACCGCCAACTTGGCTAACGGCCCAATAGGCGACAACAATAAAAGCTATGAGTTTTACAATAGATTCAAACGCAATGGCTAACATCATGCCGGGATGATGTTCCGAGGTATCTAAATGGCGCGTACCAAATAGAATTGCAAAACCACCCATGGCAAGCGATACAATAATTGCGGAATCACTTAACCAAGAATCTGATTGAAATTCAATACCGGTAACAAGGTTAAAGCTGGTTGATACTGCCTTTAACTGCAATGACACATAAGGAATGATCCCGATTAAACAAATAGTCGCAGCGAGCATTGATACCATCCGACTGTGGCCATATCGGCTGGCAATAAAGTCAGAAATAGTTGTGACATTTTCTTGCTTGGCAACTCGAATCAGCTTTCGCCAAAAAGTCATACCAAAGGCAAATAAAAGGATGGTGCCGACATGTGATGGTGAAAAAAACCAGCCAGCTTCCGCAAATTGCAGAGTTGAACCGTAAAACGTCCAACTGGTACAGAAAATAGTGAGAGATAAACCGTAAACCCACGAATGCCATTTATTGGATAATGGGTACTTATCACCTAACAAAGCGATACCAAAAAGTATCGCTATGTAGAGTAATGAAATAAAGATTATAAATGTTAAATTAAACATATCAGAGCAACATTCAATAATGACGACGCATTAGGGTGTTGCCTTTAGTTATAATTTTCAAGCAAATATTGACGATATTGCGCTCGAATATCGACTTTCTTTAATTTACCTGTGCCTGTGTGTGGCAATTCATCTACTACGATAATAGCATCGGGCAGCCACCACTTAGCAACTTTTTCGGTCAATACTCGTTTCAGGCTATCTTCATTGTATAGCTCGCCTTCACGCAAGGTGATTAACATAATTGGTCGCTCATCCCACTTTTCATGGGCTGCACCAATAACACAGGCTTCGTTTACCGCAACATAGTTTAACGCTGCGTTTTCTAATTCAACGGAGCTAATCCACTCTCCACCCGATTTGATAACATCTTTACTGCGGTCGACCACTCGCAAATAGCCCTGAGGGTTAATAACAGCAACATCGCCTGTTTCAAACCAGCCGTCAACCAAACTTTTATTGCCTTCTTGCTTGTAATAGGAGCTTAGCACCCAAGGCCCGCGAACTCGCAGGTCACCACGAGTTTCGCCATCGTGTGGTAAGGGATTACCACGAGCGTCAAAAATTTCAATCTCGACACCAAAAATAGGTTTGCCCGCGGATGACTGCAGTTCATAACACTCTTCCGCGGTTAAATCAGACATTTCAGGTGTTAGAATAGCGGCGGTCGCTAACGGACTGGTCTCCGTCATACCCCAAATGCCCATCCAATAAACGTTATATTTTTCTGCGAATGTTTTAACTAAGGCTTTAGGCGACGCTGCACCGCCAACGCCAACAAGTTTCAAGCTATCTATTTTTTTGCCTGTGGCTTGCAAATAATTATGTAACGTCAGCCAAACTGTTGGTACCGCGTAAGATTTATTGACTTGCTCTTCTTCAATTAACCTTTGAATGTTTTCACCTGTTAACGCACAACCTGGCAGTACCAACTTCGCGCCATATAATGGCGCGGAAAACGGAATGCCCCAAGCGACAACGTGATACATCGGAACAATCGGCATCGCGACTGTCCATTCATCAAAATTCAAAAAGTTACTACCGCCACCCATCATAGCGTGCTGAACAGTCGAACCTTGTTCATAAACAACACCTTTGGGGTTACCGGTTGTACCACTGGTATAACATAAACCGCATGGCTCATTGCTGGCCAGTCTTGGCCAGTCATAAGTATCAGCTTGGTTTGCAATCACCGTTTCGTAGCTTTGCAACTTAAAAACGGTGGAGCTAGGAAGCTGATCTTCTTCACATAAAATGATCAACCCTTTCACTGTTGGAATCTTGCCAGCAAGCGCTTCAATTTGAGGTAAAAACTCAGGGTCAATAAATAGATAGGTATCTTCAGCATGGTTGATAATGTATTCCAGCTGCTCGACGAACAATCTCGCATTAAGGGTATGCACAACACCACCCATTCCGGAGATGCCATAATAGAGTTCGAAATGTCGATAATGGTTAACCGCTAAGGTCGCGATATGATCACCTTTCTGCACCCCCAGACCAGCAAGGTAATTTGCTACCTGAGCTGCTCGTAAATAGGCCTCCGAATAGGTATAGCGATGTATTGAGCCATTGGGCATGGCTGAAACGACCTCTTTATTCGAGTAGCGCAAAGCTGCGCTTTTAAGAATATCGATCGTATTTAAGGGGAAATCCATCATATGATCAGCCACACCGCTTTCCTTCAATTTTTTAGGTTGTTCAACAGTGTATCGTCAGATAAATAAACAACCATCGGACAATTGTAGGAGACGTTAACTTTCTTCTAATAAAGTGACTTGCGTTTCGAGCCATTGATCAAACATATTGATCGGCATTGCGCCGTTTTGTCGAACGACCTCCTTGCCTTTATTAAACAAAATAACGGCCGGAATATTACGAATATTCAACTGTTCAGATAAATCGGTATTGATTTCAGTATTTACTTTTACAAAGCGAACGCGCGGCTCCCAACTGGCTGCAGCTTGCTCAAAAACAGAGCCAAAACTAATACAGGGACTACACCAAGCAGCCCAAAAATCAATAATGACGGGGATATCAGACTGTAAAACTAATGTTTCAAAGTTTTCTGAGGTTCCGGCTATTGATTGATAAGTAAAAATAGGTTTTTGACAGAAGGTACATGAAGGAGCAGGCTCGAACGGCCCTAAAGAGACTGAATTTAACTTAAAACATTGTGCGCAACAAACTTGTTGATTAGACATATAAACGCTCTCTGATTGTAAGACAGCGTAAAATTATGAGCCAAATGGCAGGAATAACAACTGAGATTCCTGCCGTCGATCAAGTTTGGGTTAATCTCTTTGTAAACAAATAGCGGTTCCTTCACCGCCACCAATACAAAGTGCTGCCAACCCTTTAGTTTTGCCGGTTCGAATCATATTGTGCAATAAAGTCACCATAATACGCGCACCAGAGCAACCTAAAGGATGCCCTAACGCCGTTGCTCCACCACTAATATTGGTAATGGCATGATCTAGACCAACGTCTTGCATGCCCAGCATAGTCACCATCGCAAAAGCTTCATTAATTTCAGCTAGCTCAACATCTTCAGACTTCCAGCCTGCTTTGCTCAACGCCTTATTCATGGCACCAATCGGCGCACAGGTAAACTCACTTGGCGCTTGAGCATGGCTAGCGTAACTACGAATAGTCGCCAACGGTGTTAAGCCCAGCTCGGCTGCTTTATCTGCCGACATTAATACCAATGCCGCTGCGCCATCGCTGATTGAGCTGGCGTTGGCTGCTGTAATAGTCCCGTCTTTAGCGAATGCAGCGCGCAATGCTGGAATTTTTTCAGGTTTCGCTTGGCCCGGTTGTTCATCAATCGCAACGACAATATCGCCACGACGGTTTTTAACCGTTACGGGAGTGATTTCAGCGTCGAAATGGCCTTCTTGAATAGCGTTATTTGCACGTTTAAGGCTTTCGAGTGCAAAACTATCCATTTGCTCACGGCTAATATCGCGTTCATTTGCCGTACGTTGAGCATGACTGCCCATTGCGTTACCGTCGTAGGCATCTTCTAGACCGTCTAAGAACATATGATCGTAAACCGATTGATGACCCATGCGCATACCAGCGCGGGCTTTATCCATCAAATATGGCGAGTTCGACATAGACTCCATACCGCCTGCAATACCTGCTTGTACAGAACC
>NZ_JBKEGY010000026.1:52500-53924 GCF_046710285.1 Reinekea sp. | reverse complement strand
ATTTCGCTACCTTAGGACCGTTATAGTTACGGCCGCCGTTTACCGGGGCTTCGATCAAGAGCTTCGCTTACGCTAACCCCATCAATTAACCTTCCGGCACCGGGCAGGTGTCACACCCTATACGTCCACTTTCGTGTTTGCAGAGTGCTGTGTTTTAAGTAAACAGTCGCAGGGGCCTGGTATCTTCGACTGCCAACAGCTTACGGAGCAAGTCCGATCACCGCCAGCAGCGTGCCTTCTCCCGAAGTTACGGCACCATTTTGCCTAGTTCCTTCACCCGAGTTCTCTCAAGCGCCTTGGTATTCTCTACCTGATCACCTGTGTCGGTTTGGAGTACGGTTTCAGTGTAGCTGGAGCTTAGAGGCTTTTCCTGGAAGTATGGCATCAATCACTTCGGCATCCGTAGATGCACCGTCATCACGTCTCAGCTTTAATGAGTGTCCGGATTTACCTAAACACTCGGCCTACACGCTTGAACCACGACAACCAACGCGTGGATGACCTAGCCTGCTCCGTCCCCCCTTCGCACTACACTCAAGTACGGGAATATTAACCCGTTTCCCATCGACTACGCTTTTCAGCCTCGCCTTAGGGGCCGACTCACCCTGCCCCGATTAACGTTGGACAGGAACCCTTGATCTTTCGGCGTGGGAGTTTTTCACTCCCATTATCGTTACTCATGTCAGCATTCGCACTTCTGATACGTCCAGCAAGCCTCTCGACTCACCTTCATCCGCTTACAGAACGCTCCTCTACCACTCACGCCTAAACGCAAGTCCGTAGCTTCGGTGTTTGGTTTGAGCCCCGTTATATCTTCCGCGCAGGCCGACTCGACTAGTGAGCTATTACGCTTTCTTTAAAGGATGGCTGCTTCTAAGCCAACCTCCTAGCTGTCTGAGCCTTCCCACATCGTTTCCCACTTAACCAAAACTTTGGGACCTTAGCTGACGGTCTGGGTTGTTTCCCTTTCCACGACGGACGTTAGCACCCGCCGTGTGTCTCCCGGATAGTACTCACTGGTATTCGGAGTTTGCAAAGGGTTGGTAAGTCGGGATGACCCCCTAGCCTTAACAGTGCTCTACCCCCAGTGGTATTCATCCGAGGCTCTACCTAAATAGATTTCGAGGAGAACCAGCTATCTCCGAGTTTGATTGGCCTTTCACCCCCAGCCACAGGTCATCCGCTAACTTTTCAACGTTAGTCGGTTCGGTCCTCCAGTTGATGTTACTCAACCTTCAACCTGCCCATGGCTAGATCACTCGGTTTCGGGTCTACACCTTGCGACTGGACGCCCAGTTAAGACTCGGTTTCCCTACGGCTCCCCTATTCGGTTAACCTCGCCACAAAATGTAAGTCGCTGACCCATTATACAAAAGGTACGCAGTCACCCCATCACTAAGTAACCTCCCGCTTATTTAAAAACG
>NZ_JBKEGY010000026.1:0-47500 GCF_046710285.1 Reinekea sp. | reverse complement strand
ACGAAGAAAACTATTTAGATGGAGAGAAGCTTAGTGACGGCCCTATTATTGCGGCACGCTTTTTAAACAATGGTCGTGAGATCACCGCTCTTCGTTACACTGATGAGTCTGGCCGCACTGACTACTATGACCCAACCGGTGATAGTATGCGTAAAGCCTTCTTGAGAACTCCACTGGATGTTTTCAGAATTTCGTCAAACTTCAACCCAAACCGGAAACACCCAGTTCTGAATAAAATTGTTGCCCATAAAGGCACCGACTATGCAGCACCTATTGGTACCCCAATCAAAGTAACGGGCGATGGTAAAGTCGTTAAAGCTTACTATTCAGCCACTTACGGCAACGTTGCCATTATTCAGCACGGCGAAGGCATTCGCACTCTTTACGCACATATGAATGAGTTTTCGAAGTACGCTCGCTCTGGCAATCGCGTAAAACAGGGCCAGGTCATTGGCTATGTAGGTAAAACGGGTCGCGTAACAGGTGCGCACCTGCACTATGAATTCCAAGTGCACGGCGTACATAAAAATCCGCAAACGGTTAAATTGCCTAACGCTCAGCCACTAGAAAAAGAATATTTAGATAACTTCAAAACTTACGCAGCAAACATGAGTGGCCAATTAGGAGTATACGATGAGGCTTATGCCCAATCAGATATGCCAATCATCAACCTTGAATAAGGAGCGTTAAAAGTACTCGTAACCCTGATCTACCAAGGCCGCTTCGGCGGCAGGTCCATAAGGCACCGTGCTAATAAAGGGCGGGAGTTGCGAATGGTCGACTCCATTTAACCTCATCCAAGTCTCACATACTTGAATTTCCACAGCGTTATAAGCATCTAACTTAGCGGCTAAATCGACCAATGCTTGGTTTTGCTGATAGTTACTTTTGAGAAACGCCTGAATTTCGGCTCCATGCAGTACCAATGCTACTGGACTCGACACAGAATAACTCTGCTCTTCTTTTAGAATGCTATCAACTCGCTGCAAGATATGATCGAGCTCGGTTGCTGTGTGGGCTTCTATTTGGGCCACATAAGGAGAAGTTGTAACAATGCCGGGGGAGAGATTCTCCGCCGACACCGCGGCGGTTAACGCAAAACTTAATATCGCGAAAACCTTATTACATTGCAAACGAAGACCCGCAGCCGCAAGTAGTCGAAGCTGAAGGGTTAGTAATTAAAAACCGGCTGCCTTCCAAACCTTCGGTGTAATCTACAGTAGACCCACCTAAATATTGTACGCTTAGCGAATCAATAACAAACTTAACCGTGTCTTTTTCAATGACAGTATCGTCTTCAGCGATGAGTTCATCGAACGTAAAGCCATACTGAAACCCTGAGCAGCCGCCACCCGTTACAAAAACACGTAACATGATCGCATCATTCTGCTCTTCTCGTACTAATCGGCCTACTTTCTCTATCGCAGAGTCAGTAATATTTAGCGGATCAGACACAACTACATTGTCTAACATTGAACACCCAACTAATTAAGATAAAATAGAATTATCAATACCTGAGCATTTTAGTCAACTATCAACAACTATTTAGTCGGTTCGTTGACTACAGGCTGTGTATTTTTTGCCGGGGCACCAGACAGGATAGCCTTAGCTTCCCCCTTACCCTTTTTGCCTTTATCAGAGGCCACATGCAAAAGCTTGCCATTTACCTTAGCGCCCATAACCATTTCCATCATGACATAATGGACATCGCCAGTAACTAAAGCATTTTTATTCAGCGTAATATGATCAGATGAATAAACGTCGCCTTTCACTTCGCCATTAATGACTACGTGCGGTGCTCGAATTTCACCCTCAACGATACCTTTCACGCCAATGGTGACCTCAGCACTGCTATCAGGATCTGCTAAAATATTGCCTTTCACTGCGCCTTCAATTTGGAGCGCCTCGGAAATGCGAATATCGCCTTGTATCTCAGCTTTCGCTGTAATTAACGTTACGTTTTTACCCACGCTCTTCTCACTGCCCCACATTGTTGTCATTCTCCAAATCTGACCAATCAAATGATTCTTCAATTCGAGCGGATTTATTACCGACCGACTGTGCAACCACCTGTATTTGATCAGGCGTAAACCCTTCAGGTAAGACTAGCTCACCTTTAAAGTCTTGAAAGTATCGATATCGAAATTTAATGTCGACATCTGAGATATCTGACGATAGCTCCTTAAGAGGATAGGCGGTAATTTCAGAATTTTGTACTCCTAAAACGTTAATTCCGACAAATCCTCGTAAATAATCTTTATTATTGCCTACTTGCGTCAACATTACTTTGAAACGGTAGCGATTCTGACTAACTGTTTTGCCTAGGCTAACTTCTTGAATTGTTAAACCTGATGCAGTGAGTGAAGGTGACATTATACCCTGATATAAGGCGTTCTCTTCTTCGAGTTCAGCTATTCGATCACTTAACTCGCGGTTCATAGTTCGCACTGAGTCATTTGAGCCTTTATCAACAAAGGAGGCGTTTTCTAATACAGCAACCCTTTGACGAAGTACATCTTCACGAGCTTGACTTTCCGATAATGAAACACGCAACTGATTACGCTCAGTAACGAGTGCCTTTTCACCGACCAGCCCTTGCCCAAAACCATACCAATAGGCCGCAACAACCAAGCCTACACATACCGCCACATAAATAACACGCAAAATAATATTTCTGATCGGTTGATCAGGTACGACTTTAAAGTTAGTAACCGCGGTTCCTTTAACACTTCCCATTCACTTCGCCTTTTAAGAAGTCGCTATAATCTAGCCCTATAATGTAACAAATTGAAGTGCAAACGGGTATGATACATTTCACGCTGTACGGCAAACTTACTTAAGATGCGACGTTTTTCTTTACCTTACATTCGATCAAGACTACTGCAAAGCCAAGCCTTGGCGCTGCTGTCATTGTTTGGTGTCTTAACTGGCCTCGCTACTGGCTTAGTTATTGCGTGGTTTGTATTTTCCATCGATATCGTCACCGGGCTACTTGATGAAGATCAAAAATCTGGATTTATTGGCTTAGACCCATTTTGGCGCTTTAGTTTACCAATCATCGGTGCACTATGGCTACTGGCGTTATTTCATTTCACTAAAAGCAAGTATCACAATGTTGGGATTGCCCATGTCATTGATCGCCTTCAACGCGGCCGTGGCCATATCCCCGTTGGTACGACTTTATTTCAATTTTTTGCTGCGCTAATTTCTCTTGGCTCCGGCTATAGCCTTGGCAAAGAAGGGCCTGCTGTTCATATTGGGTCAGGCATTGCTAGCAAGCTAGGTCGCAGTTTCTACCAAACGCCTAGCCAATTACGCCTGCTAACAGGCTGTGGTACGGCAGCAGCCATTTCAGCAGCATTTAACACACCACTTGCAGGGGTGTTGTTCGCGATGGAAGTCGTGCTCATGGAATATAGTCTAAATGGTTTTATTCCGGTCATTGCTGCATCGGTGACCGCTGCCGTATTTACGCACTATATAACGGGCGACCACCCAGCCATGTTTGATTTGCACATTCAAAGCGGCAGTTCAATCGACTTTATTTGGTTACTGGTTCTCGGCCTTGGGACAGGCTTGGGAGCAGCGTTACTCCACCAGCTCATTCGCTATTTTTTAAGACTAAACCTAGTGAAGAAGTACAAGCGCTTCCTCTTTGCCGGACTAATTTCTGGCGTCTGTGGATTACTCGCACCCGCTTCGATGGGCATTGGTTTTGATACCATCCCATTTGTGCTTTCCAGTGATATGGCCTTTTGGACATTAGCAATGATATTGCTCGCCAAGATAGTCGCGACAGGGTCTGCTATTGGCTTAGGCATTCCTGCTGGCATTGTTGGACCTGCAATGGTCATTGGACTATTTTTGGGTGCACTCATGGGTCGAATGTTGCCAGGGGATGCGCCAATTGAGCTCTATGCGCTACTAGGTATGGCGGGTCTGATGAGCGGCTTACTTCACGCGCCTTTGGCGGCTACAACCGCGGTATTAGAGATGTCGGTTGATGCCACACTCATGTTCCCCGCCATGATTGTCGTAGTTATTTCAAATCTTACTTGCCAAGTATTATTTCAACAACCTTCTATATTCCGAACAATGCTCTCGAGTCGAGGCTTACATATTTCAACTCATCCTCTTCGAAACGCTCTGGCGAGTAGATATCTAGCGGAAATATCCACGACTCACTTTAATGTCATTACTGTTGATATGGATAATGAAAACATTGAACAAATAACACAATTAAAACAAAAGCTGTTTGTATTTCGGTCTAACGCCAATGCCAGCTATTTATTGACAAACACCTTTTTGGCACAACGCATCGAGGCGTGGAACCTCTTAACAGAGAACCAATCCCAATCACTTTACGGGTTTCTACAATTAGGCCTACCCGATCGCAGCCGTATAACCATTTTAGCCGAAGACGCTTCTTTACTTGAAGGTATCAAAATATTCCAAGGTGAGGATGTATCTGCAATTCAAGTGCCGTTAGATGCATTCCGAATAGGCTTAGTAACCCGACAAAAATTAACCTCTGTACTAACCTCCGAAGGAGACCTGCACTAATGGCTTATTTGTGGCTAAAGACATTTCATATTATTTTTGTAATCACTTGGTTCGCTGCGCTATTCTATTTGCCCAGGTTATTTGTGTATCACGCCAGCAGCGAAGATCAGATATCGAGAGATCGCTTTAAAATAATGGAGCGCAAGTTATATCGCGGGATTATGACGCCGTCGATGATTGCCGTCATCACTTTCGGCACATTACTCACTTGGATTAACCCGGCTTGGCTTAAGGGCGGTTGGCTCCATGTGAAAATCATGCTGGTTGTGCTCCTGGTTATTTATCACTTTTGGTGCGGGCGTATTCTGGTGCAATTTAGAGAAGACCAAAACCTTCGCAGTCATGTTTGGTTTCGCTGGTTTAACGAAGCACCAACCATTGTGCTGTTTGCCATTGTCGCTCTTGTCGTTTTTAAGCCTTTCTAAGAGCGATTTGCTACCTCAAGCTGGCTGGTATAGCCCGTTTTATTGGTTATTTCATCTAGCTTTGAGGTTATCGTTGTTTCTACCTCCGCTAACAAAGCATCCGCGGCTTTATCAACACTATTCACACTAGGGTGAATATATATATCGATTGTGCCTGGCAATTTGGCAAACCGATCATTTAACCAATACTCCCCGCCGTTATGAGTAACAGGGATTACATGACATTGCGCTTCCTTAGCCAGCAATACCCCACCCTTTCGAAAAGGCAGAGGAAACCCAGGCCGAGCTCTAGTGCCTTCAGGGAAAATCAACACGAAGCTACCTTCGGCAATTCGCTGCGAACCTTGCTCAATAACCTGCGACATGGCTTGACGGCGGTACGCGCGGTTAATGGATATCGGCCTCATCAATGAAAACGTCCAACCAAAAATAGGTATTTTAAGTAAGCTAGATTTAGCCACCTGCGATTGCGGTGCAAATAATATTTGCAGGTAATATGTTTCCCATGCCGACTGGTGATTAGAAATTATTACGCCCGCTTGCTTAGGGATATTCTCACGACCATGCACATTACAGCGAATGCCAAGTATGAAGACAGTTAAAAAATGAAGAACTCGAGCCCAACCACCTATAACAATTTTATTGCGCAGTGGGTATGGAATAAGAAAGGCAAATAAACCAAACACAGCAGCCCATGCAAAGGTAAACGGTACAACAAAAAGATAAAAGACAGCTGTCCGCAGGGTCGCTATTAGCATCATGCTAAGAATCCTCAGTTTATTAATACCTTGAGTTTAAGGCGCTGTAGCAAAACTTCATCACCTCTAATATAAAATGACCCTTTCCAATATGGAACGGATGGGTGATTTCAAGGCATAAAAAAGCCCGGAAGACCCGGGCTTTCATAAGAGTCTAAAACTAATTACTTAATTTTAGCTTCTTTAAACATAACGTGTTTACGAACCTTAGGATCGTACTTTTTAAACTCCAACTTATCAGGAGTATTACGCTTGTTTTTATCTGTAGTGTAGAAATAGCCAGTTCCTGCAGAACTCACTAAACGGATTAAATCACGAGCCATTTTATAGTTCCTTAAACTTTTTCACCACGGGCACGGATGTCTTTTAGGACAGCCTCAATACCCTTCTTGTCGATAATACGCATACCTTTAGCAGTAAGGCGCAACTTAACGAAACGCTTTTCACCTTCAACCCAAAAACGGTGAGAGTGAAGGTTCGGCAAGAACCGACGCTTAGTTTTGATCTGTGAATGGGAAACATTGTTTCCGCTTACAGGACGCTTACCTGTAACTTGGCAAACTCTAGACATTATTTGTCGCCTCCAATTGTGACGGTGACACCGCATTATTAATAAAACAAATTGGATCACAGGATGTATAGCTTTAGGCGTCTTACCGTCATCGAGTTAGGCAATCTAAAACCGTTGGGACCTGTGACCCTAAATTCAAGAGGCGCGATTTATACCAGAACAAGGGCCTAAGCTCAAGCAATATTGCCGCTTTTTTGCTCTAACACCATTCATAACGCGCGTTTTTCGGGAAATCATAAGATCCCTCGCTCTGCGAAGCTTACCACGACTCCCTGCCCTACCACCATATGATCTAGCAAACGAACATCAATTGAGGAAAATGCCTTTTTAAGCTTTTCTGTTAGGAGTTGATCAGCCTGACTTGGCTCTGCGATACCACTGGGATGATTGTGCGCTATGATTACAGCCGCCGCATTATGCTTTAGCGCGGTTTTAATGACTTCCCTAGGATAGACTGCTGCTGAATCAATTGTGCCCTTAAAGAGCGTTTCAAAGGCAAGTACCTGGTGCTGGTTATCAAGCCAGATACAAGCAAACTCCTCATGATCAAGATCGCGCATCTTTGCCAGCAAAAACTGTCGAGTATCACCCGGTGAAGTCAGCGCAGGCTGATTTTGTAATTCGCTCCATAAATGACGCCGTGCCATTTCCATAACGGCTTGCAGCTGTACAAACTTAGCAGGGCCTAAGCCCTGCCCTGCACAAAACTCAGCTTGGTTCGCCTTTAACAACCGACCTAAAGAACCAAATCGATCTAACAAAGCTTGAGATAAGCCTACCGCATCAAGGCCAGGTATGCCTGTTCTCAAAAATATCGCCAATAATTCAGCATCAGTTAACGCCTGGGCGCCAACAGCTAAGAGTTTTTCACGCGGGCGCTGTTGCGCCGGCCAATCACGAATAGACATAGTGAATCCTTTCACTTGAGAGTAATAAATTGTCACGCTGCATGTTATATTGCGATATAGCCGCCTTGGCCACTAGCCTTAAGGTGCAGATTTACATTGAACTTAATAAACTATTGTTGTCTTTAACAGCAATAGCCACTTTTTTGAGTAATTACTTATGACCATGCCCACCGATACCTTATTGGCCAACCAATTAACCGGAATAAACGTGGTTGTGGGCGTGACAGGGGGTATCGCCGCCTATAAATCGGCAGAGCTCGTGCGTCTTTTCATCAAACGTGGTGCCCATGTACGAGTCGTCATGACCGAAGCGGCCAAAGCTTTTATCACACCCTTAACTTTTCAAGCTTTAACGGGCAACCCAGTGAGCGATGCCCTGCTTGATGAAACAGCAGAGCTTGGCATGGGGCATATAGAACTGGCTCGATGGGCTTCAGTTGTTGTCATAGCGCCGGCAACAGCCGATATAATCGCTCGACTCAATGCTGGTATGGCGAATGACTTACTCACTACGCTCTGCCTTGCCACTCAAGCGCCTATCGCCATTGCCCCGGCGATGAATGAGAAAATGTGGCATGCATCGGTCACTCAAGCCAATTTGCGAGAGATACAAACACGAATCAGTAATCTTCATATTTTTGGTCCTGCCGAAGGCGAGCAAGCCTGTGGCGATATTGGCGCGGGTCGTATGCTTGAAGCATTCGATATTTGCCAGCTTACTTGCGCCTTGTTTAGCGAGGATAAACCACTAAAAAATAAAAAAGTGGTTATAACAGCCGGTCCAACTCTAGAAGCCATCGACCCTGTTCGGTTTTTAAGTAACCACAGCAGTGGTAAAATGGGTTACGCGATTGCCACTGCCGCCGCCAATGCTGGCGCTGAGGTAATATTGATTAGTGGCCCAGTTTCACTGCCAACACCTGCTTTCGTTACCAGAATCAACGTTATCAGCGCACTAGACATGAACAAGGCTGCACAAGCTGCGCTCAACAATTGTGATGCATTTATTGGCACCGCAGCCGTTGCTGACTACCGGCCTGCAAACAGTGCGGCACAAAAACTGAAGAAAGATCAAGAAGGCGATAAACTGAGCGTCTCGCTTGTTGAGAACCCGGATATAATTGCCGGTGTTGCGCAGAGCGAGGTACGACCCAAGGCGATCATCGCATTCGCAGCAGAAACTCAAGACTTAGAAAATTATGCACGCCGTAAAATAACCAAAAAAGGCGTTGATGCGGTCGTCGCCAACGACGTTTCACGGCAAGACATTGGCTTTGGCTCTGATCAAAACGAAATCATCTGGGTAACCGAGACACAGAGCAAGCCGTACGGCCCTGACTCTAAAGCAAACATCGCCAAACATATTATTGACCACTTAACCGAACTATTGAGTAGCAAAGCATGACACATAAATTGCAGTTAAAGATTCTCGACCCCAAAATTGGCAAAAGTATAGATCTGCCTACTTATGGCACCCCTGGTTCTGCAGGCTTAGACCTTCGGGCATGTATTGATAAGCCCTTAATTGTTCAACCAGGTGACACGCATTTAATTAAAACCGGTATCGCAATTTATATTGAAGACCCTAGTTTAGCTGCGACCATCATTCCTCGTTCTGGCCTAGGCCATAAACACGGCATTGTCTTGGGCAATTTGGTTGGTCTCATTGATTCAGATTATCAGGGCGAACTCATGGTCTCTTGTTGGAATCGTGGGTCAGAGCCTTTTACTATTGAACCAGGTGATCGGATTGCGCAAATGATCATCGTTCCTGTTATCCAAGCACAATTCAATATTGTGAGCGAGTTCACAGAAACAGAGCGCGGTAGTGGCGGTTTTGGTAGTACCGGGCGCGAATAGCAATAATTAACCCTAAGTAATACTAATTAATAGCGATACTGACTTAACGTCTAGCTTTTGATCAGCTAAAGTTACCTTAAATCACTGATTTGCATATTTAGAAGGATATCAATGTGGCCAAGAGTCTCGCTGCAAACAAGAAAAAGGCGGCCAATCAAGCGCCAAGCGATGGAAACAACAAGACCGTTTTAAGTTATTTCTACGTCCCAATTCTTACCATGGCCATTACCATCGCTGCGGGAGCCTTTTTTCTAATCCGCACGCAAGTTAATCCGGTTAACCAAGAGCACCAACAAATTCTCATTGAAGAAATAGCAAAACAATATGAAGCCTATTTCAATAACGTACTCGATCAACACGATATTTTAATGGAGCAAATAGCCTCTAGTGACTATGTTCTTGAGCAACTCACAAATGCCGACGTATCGGCTGCTGAATCGGCTATCGCCTCTCAAGTACCCAATGGTTTAGCCGTTCACGTATTCGCGCTAAGGCAAGCAGAGCTGAAGCCTAACGCAACGCCGCCCTTCAGCCATGCAGCAATGGATATGATCCGCAGAGCAGAGCAAGGCCAAGAAGTCGTCCTCGAAGCACATCAAAGTGCCGGCGTGGTCTATTTGCAGTCGGTTAAAGCTATCCGCAATGGTTCAGGGCGCATTGTGGGAACAGTGAGTATCTCTCAATCAATTGATTACCTTGCACAGCAGTTAAAAGGGATTGACCCGAGCAATGGAAACCTACTCGTTCAGCAACAGTTTTTAAACGCACCGATTCAAACCTTACTGACATACGGCGCTAAAAACTCAAATGAAGTCATAAAATTGGCCTCAAACAATATTAATTGGACGATCACCTTCCAACCTTCAAATGATTTAAGTTACGCATCGATTCAATCGCCTTCCATCTTTATTCTAGTTTTCGGTATTTTAGCCGTTATCGCGGCACTGCCTTTTATTTTAGCCTCACAGCGTGTTCAAACCGCCTTACGACAAGATGCTAACGCCTTTGCTCGCCAAGTGCAGAACTTATTAACGGGTCAAAGCCAGGCTCCGGCCGATTTTGAACTGGCTATTTTTAGCACCCTAGAGAAAACCCTTAATCGCATGCGCCTTGGCAAGGGTTTGAAGCTACCAACAGGAGCGCCACCTGTGGCACAGGGTACTTCGGAAACTAAATATAATTCAGATGGTAATGACAGCTTCGATGTCTCAATGATGGATTCAGATAACGATTTACTCGGAATGAACCAATCCGCTAACAGCAACACCAATCATATTGCGGTCAGCGAAGAACTATTTCACTCATACGACATCAGGGGCATAGTAGGCCAAACGCTAACCAACGATGCAGCGGTGCAAATTGGTATTGCTGTAGGCTCAGAAGCATTTGACCGAGGCCAACAAACAGTTATCGTTGGGCGTGATGGTCGACTCTCAAGCCCTGAATTAACCCAAGCCCTAATACGCGGCTTACGCAGCAGCGGACGTGACGTGATCGACATTGGTGAAGTTCCCACTCCCGTTTGCTATTTCGCTTGCCAACATTTAGATGTCGGCACCTGCATTATGGTAACCGGCAGCCATAATCCAGCCAATCACAATGGTTTTAGAGTGGTTATCGCTGGTAATGCGTTAATAGAAGATGAAATTAAAGGCCTTTATCACCGAATCGAGAATCAAAACTTCTTGAAAGGTGACGGCAAATTGATGACTCAAGATATAAGTTCCGCCTACCTTGATAAAATAAAATCGGATGTCAAACCAGAGCGAGCTCTAAAAATTGTTATCGATTGCGGTAATGGTATAGCCGGCAGCATTGCGCCTCAATTGATTAAAAATATTGGTTGTCACGTCCTGCCATTGTATTGTGAGGTTGATGGTAACTTTCCTAATCACCTGCCAGACCCTGGCGATCCTCGTAACTTAGAAGACTTAGCCCGAACGGTTGTAGAAACACGAGCTGATTTAGGCGTGGCTTTTGATGGTGATGGTGACCGAATTAGCATTGTCACCAACAGCGGCAAAGTTGTTTATTCCGACCGGTTATTAATGCTACTGGCTAAGCAGGTTGTTCAAGCTAATCCAGGTGCTACGATATTATTTGATGTGAAAAGTTCGCGTCGTTTAAAGAACCTCATCTTAGGCTTCGGTGGTAAGCCGGTCATGTGGAAAACCGGCCACTCATTCATAAAGCGTCGGATGAAAGAAGTAAATGCTGCACTTGCGGGTGAAATGAGCGGTCACATTTTTTATCAAGATCGTTGGTTTGGTTTTGATGATGGCCTTTATGCCACGGCTCGTTTGCTCGAGATCATCGCCGGGCAAGGCGAAACCCTCGATAATCTTTTAAATGAGCTGCCTCAAGATATTTCGACACCAGAATTAACCATTGAATCAACCGACGCACGTAAATTTAGGGTTGTTGAAGCGTTGCAGCGCAACGGCCAGTTTGGCAATGGTCAGTTGACCGATATCGATGGCGTCAGAGTCGACTTTCAAGATGGTTGGGGTCTCGTTCGAGCCTCAAATACCAGACCTAAGCTTTCTTGCAGATTCGAAGCAGATAACGAAGAATCATTGAAGAAAATTCAAACATTATTCAAACAGCAGCTTTTGGCCGTTGACAGTCAACTACAAATTCCGTTTTAATCCCGCCTACTTAGATTGCTAGTAAGTATTCACTAGCAATCTAAGCATCGCCCTAGACCACCTGCAGCTTCAGGACACATTCATGACCATTGAAAAAAAACACGATTTGAATTTTGTGCAAGTTTTGCACGAAGCCTTGCCATATTTACAAAAATTTCAGGGTAAAACCGTTGTCATCAAATATGGCGGCAACGCCATGGTCGATGAATCTCTGAAGGCCAGTTTTGCGCGCGATATCGTGCTGTTAAAAACCGTAGGCATTAATCCGGTGGTCGTACATGGCGGCGGTCCACAGATTGGTTCACTACTTGAAAAACTCAATATTCCGAGTGAGTTCATCAATGGTATGCGTGTTACAAACACCGAAACCATGGATGTTGTTGAAATGGTCTTAGGCGGACTAGTTAACAAAGAAATAGTGTCCTTAATTAACCAAGCGGGCGGGCTTGCCTTCGGGATGACAGGTAAAGATGCCCATTCTATTCAAGCAAAAAAACTCAAAGTAACTCGCAAAACGCCTGACCTGCAAAGCTCTGAAATAATTGATATTGGCCATGTCGGTGAAGTAGAAACGATCAACGTCGACTTCATCAATCGTATGGTTGATGGTGGCTATATACCTGTTATTGCACCGATTGGTGTAGGTAAAGACGGTGCGTCTTACAACATCAATGCTGACTTAGTGGCCGGTAAAATGGCCGAAAAGCTTGGCGCTGAAAAGCTTGTTTTGCTAACCAACATCAGTGGACTGCAAGATAAACAAGGCAAAGTTCTGACCGGTTTGACGACTGCGCAGGTTAACGACTTGATTGCCGACGGAACAATTTACGGCGGCATGCTGCCTAAAATAGAATGCGCTCTTGAGGCTGTTGCGTCAGGCGTGACCAGTGCGCATATTATTGATGGCCGCGTACCACATGCGACCTTGCTAGAAATATTCTCAGATCATGGTGTTGGCACCTTGATCAGTAACGCATAAGGAAACCATGAGCGTGTCTAAACCCACAACGTCTCGGCATGACCAAATTTTGCAGGCTTTGGCGCATATGCTTGAGTCGAACCCTGGTAAAACAATCACCACAGCAAAATTGGCAAAAGAAGTTGGTGTATCAGAAGCCGCTTTGTACCGGCATTTCCCTAGTAAAGCGCGTATGTTTGAGGGTCTTATTCAGTTTATTGAAGAAACCCTGTTTTCACGCGTCACTCGTATTTTACAAGAAGAAGAGGCTGCGCTTCCACGCTGCGAAGCTATTTTGACGCTGCTCTTAGCCTTTGCAGAAAGAAACCCTGGCATGTGCCGGATTTTAATTGGCGATGCCCTAGCCGGCGAATTAGAGCGCTTACGTGATCGCGTAACACAAATTTTTGATCGACTTGAGACGCAACTCAAACAAGTCATTAGAGAAGCAGAAATACGCGAAGGTTTGCGGCCCATAATGCCAATTAACCAAGCGGCAACGCTCTTGTTGACGGTTGCCGAAGGGCGTATCAACCAGTTTGTACGCAGTGAATTCAAACGTAAACCAACCGCCGACTGGAATCTACATTGGCAAGTTTTATCTAAGACGCTTTTTGATCAACCTTCGCAAAGTTAAGAGCTTTTTGGAAATTTAAGTCACCTCACGCTTTACTCTATCGAACAAAACGTGAGGTTGTTATTTAGAAACCTATTTTTAAACCGCCGCCGCCCCACATTGTCGTATCATCGAGATCGTTATCCATTAACACTTCAACAAAACTGTAGCTGCTCACTTTGTCATTCCACGGAATTTCTTGTAGAAAGCTAATATATAACTGGTTGATTGCGTTATCGGCTGGGTCAGTTTCGGTATTAAAACCCATCATAATCCGATTATTTGTCTCTCGTTGCGCAAACTGAATCGGTAGTTTCAGAAACCCCGCCAAACTGCGCGATGAGTAATCGGTATCACTGTTACTAGACATTTGCACATGGCCGCCAAGCTTCAGGTTGCCGGTTTGATACTCACCAATAACTCGAAATAATTGCGACTGCGCCTGCTCAACGTTAACTTCAAAGCCCAATGAGATATCAAGCGGACCTTGATCATACCGGCCCAGAAATGAAACACCTGTACTTCCCGATACAGCCTCTGCAGGAACTAAAGCAGCTTGTAGCGTAAATTGCTCTTCTATCAAAGGCGAACGATAAGACAAGCCATCGACATTTCCTACGCCTTTTGGTGAATTAACAGCGCTGCCGTTTAACAACAAAAAGCGAGAGTCTGGGTCGTTTTTCATCACTTGATAATAATGGCCAGTAGCTGCAACGGGGCTAAGGTCATAAAAGGCGGCTATTTCACCGTAATTACCCGTAACACTTACAGAACCTTGCTTAATATTAGGTCCCCAATCCCCTAATGTATCAACGCCTAATAAAATATTAAAGTTCGCTTGGCTCTGTTCAGATATCGCTTGCTCACCTTTATAGCCAAACTCGGACATATTGCCATCAACGATCAACGCAGAACCCGCTTGGCTATTGACGAATTGTACTCGGGCATTTGCCTCACCATAAATAGAGGTCTTCGCGTGCAAGTTCGCTGCGGCAATTAGCAACGCCAGCGTGATAATCTGTTTATTCATTTTGATACTCCTTAGTTTGGCGAGATATTAGCACAACGTTTATTCTTAAAACGGGTGAAGCTCACAATTTCAGCTATACTCTTAGCACATGCCAAAAGGAATTGACGATGATAAAAAACAGCACCGCGTTAACGTCCTCCACCACTCTAATAGCCACAATGCATGATCTTAATATCGGCATACTGATACTCGATAGGAACAATCAGGTCATACAAGCAAACACAACGGCTGAGCTGTGGTTTGGAGAAGCGAAACTAGAAGGTGTGTATTTATCTGATTCGTGGCTCAGCCAACAGGCTATTAAAATAAAGGATCTTGAATTAAAACCCATCACAACCCAAACGTTGTTATCTTCAGCGTCTACTCCTTTGTGCATTGAAACATCACAGCAACAAAATTGGTTATCCGTACAAAGCGATAAAACCCAATGGCAAGGTCAAGCCGTCACAGTGATTATACTGGCCAACATTAACGTTTTAATCAACGACTACATTCAGCTTCAGCAACACAACAAAACCGCCGATGCTCGAGACCTCGTTACCGGCCTACATAACCGACGCCATGCGTTAGAACGCATGCAACAGATGCACAATTACGGTAAACGGTACGGAGGTGCATTTACAATTGGCTTAATCGACATTGATCACTGCAAACGCATCAATGATACCTACGGTAATGATTTCGGAGACGAAGTCATTACAAAGGTGGCACGGACGTTAAAGAATGCGCTGCGTGAAACTGACTTTTGTGCTCGCTATAGTAGCGAAGAATTTCTAGTTTTAATGCCAGAGACATCAATGATCGATTCGGTCATTACCTTAGACCGGCTTCGCCAACAAGTGTCTGAGTTGAAATGGGATAACCAAGCACCACCAATTACGGTCAGTGCCGGTGTGCATATGTGGCAGCGCAATAAAAGCTTAGAGCAGTTACTCTTTGAAACCGACCAACGCTTAAACATGGCTAAAAGTGCCGGTCGAAATCAAGTCTGCGGCGACCTCAGTTAAACTTTAAGCAGTCGCTAAGGTTTTTTCAGTTGCTGAACCTTCACTCTCAATTAGCGCATAATGTAAGGCAGCAATGGCCGCCTCATAGTGGTCTTCTGCGACCACAATACGTACATCTACTTGGCGAATACTTTGGTAGATCGCCATAATGTTAATTTCTTTTTTTGCTAAACTTGTCGATAATCGCGCAAGAATGCCAGTCACATTTAGATCTGAGCCTATGACCGAGACCATCGCTACTTTGCGGCTGTTCATTTTCGCATGAGGAAAATGGCGCTCAATACGAGCTTGAATACGCTTAATCACTTTCAAACCAGTATCTAAATAAAATGTCACGGTATTGGCATTATGTTCTTGGGCTAGCAAAGGCACATTAAACTCTTGTACCAATCGCTGTAATTCAAGCAACTGCTTTGGCTCACCGACCATGTCTTGATCAAACACATTAAATGCATAGACATTTGGAATACCGGCAATGATTTCTACGCGCGGTGTTTCACTTTTATAGTCATTAGTAATTAGGGTGCCATCATGCTCTGGTTCAAACGTATTTTTGATCCGCAGCGGAATATTCTTTTTTCGTAAACCTTTAGCCGCCTTAGGGTGAATTGCCTCCATCCCGATTAAGGACAGCTGATCAGCAACATCATAGTTAGTACGCCCGATAGGGTGAACATTGTTTTCTCCAACCACCATCGGATCGGCTGTTGATAAGTGATATTCCTTATGGATAACAGCTTCGCGAGCGTCCGTTACCTCGGCAATTTTACTGAAGGTGATTTCAGAATAGCCTCGATCAAAAGTCTGCATTAAGCCTTCTTTGCATTGGGTATAACCAGTCACTATTGGCATTTCACTTGCTAAATCATAGCGCGCAAAGACCGTTGCAATTTTTTCCGCAAAATCCAAATTATCAGGTTCACGCCAACCGGTCAGATCAACAAAGCGCGCGTTAATACCTTCTACTTGTAACAGCAAAGCCGTATTAAATGCTGAATGCGCCTCGCCAACTCCAGCTAACATTTCTCTTACCGTTGCTAAATGCTCATTGATTTGAAAGTGCCCGTATGAACAAACGCGCTGTAAATCTAACAAACAAGAACGAATACCTTCCATACGCTCAGTAATAAACTGGTCTGCTTGTTTCAAAAGGTGCGGCGCAGTAAATAGAGTTGCATTAATTTCGCGCATAGCTTTCGCAGTATCGGTAAGTGATTCACTCCACTGCCAATCGGAATCATTGTTAGCAAACAAGCCATAAACACCCGGTTCGCGATTCTTTTTGTGTTCCAATAATTTATTGGTGAGACCGCCATAAGCAGAAACAACGAAGATACGCTGATACATGTCGGTAGGTTTGCGTGTAATTTGCACAATGTTATCCCGAACCGCCGGGTAATTATTCATTGAAGTACCGCCAATCTTTTCTACCGTATGGAGCGCCATTGAAATAGTTCCTTTTGAACGAAGACAGAATATAGTCGCGAGAAGTGTAAGGTTTTTAAGCACAATAACAATTCTTAATGTACTTTTGGATATCGCATTTTTCACAAGATGGTATTGAAAAAAACAGACAACCGTCAAATTAACGACAATTTAGGCTAACAAACAATGTTCATAGCAGTGGTCGACAACAATAGTGTGGCAATTTGTAACTTTGGCTGTCTTTTTAAGGAATCAAGACTATCTTTCCACTTGTCCCTTGCAGTGATGCAAGTCAGACACCTGTGATGGGGGGCTTCCCCATAAAAGGGCGCGCGGGCTGGCTGTCGTATGCTTGCATAGCAACGACACCCGGCGCCCTGATCTCACTTCTTACCGATAGTAACCTTCCCTCCGACTCCTAATTGAATAGCCACCTTTTTCATATCATTTGCTTTCACTTTGATTGGCATCGGGATTTGCTCACTAGTCTTGCCGTTCCAATGAGAAATCAAAAGATCCAGTGTTGCGTCTTCATCGGTTCGGTTTGTCACAATTAACGACCATTGATTTTCACCAACGACCTTCGATTCTAAAGTGACTAATGTACTTTGACCTAAATTCAATATCGCTTCATGGTCTGAGCTTGGCTGATACTGGCTGCTTAGTGTTGCAATTTGCTGATCAAACACGCCCAAAGTGATCGAACCTGGAATATCAGGTAAAACATCCGCCGATGTGATTTTTACCGCACTATTAGCTTGCTGCGTACCTTGCATTCGAGTATCCCAAGTGAGCGAATAGATCCGTTCAACACTGGATAACGTCGTCGCAGAAACGGGCAGCCATAAATTAGCTTGAGCGTTCAATTGCACGGGGTTATTGCCAACAAGTGTCGGGATGCCTTCACTTTGAGAAGCTTGCGGGGTTGCCATATCTGACTGCGCCCGAGAAACCATTTCATGCATCACGGCAAACGGTCGCTGTTGATTCATCGCAAAACTATAGCCTTTGGCTGTTAAGTCGTATTGACTGTTATTCGATACAATTAATGATTGGTTCAGCACCGGCTCGTCGGTTAAAGATAACCGGTAGGTAACCCTGGCGTTGATCTGTCCGTCTTGCCAAGCATATTGAAATTGATTTGTTTTGTTAGTCGGTTGCTCAATTAATAATTCAAATGACTTGTCCGCTTCACTTTGCGACCACTGCAATAGATGTATCTGAGCCATCGGCCAAAAGCGACGTTCTGACTCTTGAACTAAAACTAAATGCTGCGGTTGAACTTTTTCAATGAGCCAATCGCCTGTGAGCTGATCGCTTTTGACAACATCCCCTTGTTTTGGCCAACCTTGTGCAAAGGGCGACTGCCAAGTCACCTGAGTTTTCGCATCAGTACTTTGCCACCAAAACAAATCTGGGTTGAGATTATCAATGGGTAACGCTAAAGGTGTTTTAGTCTCTGTCAGTGTTTCGTTGCGCTCTAACCAGGTTCCTGATGGAGACATATAAAGCCAATCGACTTCAAGTGACTCCGCCTGCAACAGGGACAGCTGAGAGATTATAGCGATACTAAAAAGGGTAAAGTATTTCATACGTGCGTCCTTCATTTAATGTGCTGTTAGTCTTTATTTAGTACATCTACTAGGCCTGCAGCAATGGCAACAAACAACAAAATAGAAACGCCATAGACTAATCCTTCAGCCATTGTCAGCCCGAATATGAAATTCGGTGTATAACCACACATCGTCCAAACTTCAAAGACATTCGGGAACCATTTATCTAATGGTAACCACGTTGGAAAACCGGGATCCATACCACAAGTACCTTCATATTGGCCGCGTTCAACCAACATAGCTATCCAACTGCGATTTAATAAGCCAATCAACGAAACAACGACAGCAAGATGTGCCGCCATCCGAATATAGAAGAAACGACGAACGGCTAAGCCTAGGCCTGCAGCGATAATACCCAACAATGTCCAAACTCTCGCTTGGATACATAAATTACAAGGCGGTTCATTTAAAACATGCTGATAAAACAACGCTACACCTTCAAGCCCGAAGCCAACCGCGATAACA
This sequence comes from Reinekea sp., assembly GCF_046710285.1. Lineage (GTDB taxonomy): Bacteria > Pseudomonadota > Gammaproteobacteria > Pseudomonadales > Natronospirillaceae > Reinekea. The sequence goes on along the minus strand of NZ_JBKEGY010000026.1, from coordinate 28,653 downwards.
GCAAGCCAATAAAACGGGGATTGCACAAATGCCTTTATCTTATTCATCTATTTATCTCTTCATTGCGGACGGGATTATGGCAGGGCAAAACTGAATACGCGCTGACTGTGCGCAACGATAGCAGGTAATTAACGAGGGATTAACCGCGTTTACGGAATCTTGAAAAGTTATTTTCGCTCAATCTTCGCTACAGCAGGCAGCCCATGTAAACGCCGGATAACTCGCGCCAAATGCACACGGCTGGTCACTGCAACGGTCACATCTATACGAGAAGTCGAAGCATCTATGTCCATCATTTGGATACTTTCGATATTGGCATCTGCTAAGGATACCGCATTAGCAACACTGGCTAAAACGCCGCGTGAGTTTTTCAAATCGACGCGTAGGTCAACCGCAAATTCACCTTCCATTGATTTATCCCAATGTAAAGGTACGCATCGCTCGGTGTCGTAACGAAGATCAGCAATATTTCGACACGTTTCAATATGTACTACCATGCCCTGACCTTTAGACATAACGCCCACAATCGCATCGCCAGGAATAGGTCGGCAGCACTTTCCGTATTGAATTAATAAACCCTCGGTACCTTTTATCGTCATCGCAGAGGTATCACCTGCAACGTTGGCATCACTCACCAGCTCCAGTAAACGCCGCGCAACGATATATACAGCTCGGTTACCGGTGCCAATTTCACCATAAAGTTGTTCGACCGTTTCTAAATTGAAATCGATCAATACTTTACCGATTTCTTCCTCGCTAAAGTCTCCCCAGCTCTTATCAAACGCTCGCAGCTGGTTATCCAGCATCTTTTGACCCAACGCAACGGCTTCTTGATGCTCAATATTGGTTAAGAAATGTCGGATATTTGAACGCGCCTTTGCCGTAGAAACAAAATTCAGCCAAGCAGGATTTGGCTTTGCACCAGGTGCGCTGATAATTTTGATAGAATCACCACTGCTCAGCGGCTGGCTTAAGGGTGCCAATTTACGATTAATCAAGCAGCCTACACACGAATTACCTACATCGGTATGAACGGCATAGGCGAAATCGACAGGTGTAGCCCCTTTGGCCATCTCCATGATTTCACCTTTTGGCGTAAAGACGTAAATCTCATCTGGAAATAAGTCAATTTTGACGTTTTCGATAAACTCCATCGAATCACCCGCATGTTCTTGCATTTCCAACAGGTTTTTAACCCACCGGCGAGCTCGCGCATGGGTTTGCGTGCTTTGAGAATCATCAGTTTTATACAGCCAGTGAGCCGCAATACCATAGTTTGCCATCTCCTCCATTTCGTTAGTACGAATTTGAATTTCGATAGGCACCCCATTCGCCCCAATCAAGGTGGTGTGTAAACTTTGATAACCATTGGTCTTTGGGACAGCAATATAATCTTTAAAGCGATTAGGGATAGGTTTATAGAAGTTATGGATGACACCCAAAATTCGATAACAAGAATCGACCGAATCTGTCGTAATCCGAAACGCAAATACATCTAATATTTCATTTAGAGTCTTACGTTTTTCGCGCATTTTGTTGTAAATAGAATAGAGGTGTTTTTGCCTGCCAGAAACATCTGCATTAATATTTTCATCGGCTAGACGCTTAGTAAGCGCCTCTTGAATGTTCTCGATTGTGGCATTTCGATTACCCAGTTGCTTCTTCATCGCCGACTGAATTCGCCGGGAACGTAAAGGGTACATATTATCAAAAGCTAAATTTTCAAGCTCGACACGCAAGTCGTTAATGCCTAAGCGTAAGGCAATGGGAGCATAAATCTCTAAGGTTTCGCGTGATTTACGACGCTTTTTCTCTGGCGGCATCGCGCCCATCGTGCGCATATTGTGCAAGCGGTCAGCCAGTTTGACCAAAATCACACGAATATCCTTGGACATCGCCAAGACCATTTTTTGAAAATTCTCAGCCTGCTCTTCGAGTTTGCTCTCAAATTCCAAGTGAGTCAGCTTAGAAACACCATCAACCAACTCAGCAACGCCAGCCCCGAATTGGTCTGAAATGGCGGCTTTAGACACCGCCGTGTCTTCAATAACGTCATGTAACATCGCAGCCATTAAACTGTGGTGGTCCATGTGCATTTCAGCAAGAATATTGGCAACCGCCAAAGGATGGGTAATATAGCGCTCGCCACTGCGACGCATTTGACCTTCATGAGCTTGTTCCGCGTAGAAATAGGCACGCTTTACACGGGCAATTTTCTCCGGTGACAAATAAGACTCTAATCGAACAGCAAGATCATGGACGGTAGGCAAGGTAAATTAACTCAGTACTTTATGGGTTTACAAGAGTTAAGTGTAACCTTGATCTGAAAAACGGCAATAGGCTAGGCGAAAAAACAAAAAAGCCGAGACAGACTCGACTTTTAAAGAAAGCTTAAAAACTAGTGAATTAGTCTTCTTTTACTTCCAAGATAGAGGCATTAATTTTGCCTTCTGCAATTTCACGCAACGCGATAACGGTTGGCTTATCATTTTCTTCATCAACCAAGGCTTCATAGCCTTCATTCGCAATCTGACGGGCACGCTTACTGGCGACCATAATAAGTTCGAATCGGTTATCAACCTTGTCTAGGCAATCTTCAACTGTAACGCGAGCCATGGTGTTCTCCTAATAGGGCGTGTTTCACAGCCGAGCAATTGTACGCATATCAACCGCCAGTACAAGGTTTAAGGTTGGTTTTGGCGAACTAAATTCGGTTTTAGGTTTGGGAAGCTGTCAGCTGCCAGTGAAAATATTAAAACTGTCTTGTTTTGGGCTGCTAGCTTCAAGCTGCGGGGGAAAATCAAAAGCGGCGATCAAGTGAGCTTAGGTGGGGAATTAGCCTTGAGTGGGAGTCTGAGGCATGGATGCCGAAGTTTAGCGGCGCAGGGAGGCGCGAACAGCGACCACTCAAGGGTAATTTGCTGCCTAAGCGTTAGGTGGTACTGAGTTTTGGTTGGTATTTTCGCGTCTCCGCAAAGCTTCGAGCGCTCCTACGAAATCATTACAAAAGCGGCGATCAAGTGAGCTTAGGTGGGGAATTAGCCTTGAGTGGGAGTCTGAGGCATGGATGCCGAAGTTTAGCGGCGCAGGGAGGCGCGAACAGCGACCACTCAAGGGTAATTTGCTGCCTAAGCGTTAGGTGGTACTGAGTTTTGGTTGGTATTTTCGCGTCTCCGCAAAGCTTCGAGCGCTCCTACGAAATCATTACAAAAGCGGCGATCAAGTGAGCTTAGGCGGGGAATTAGCCTTGAGTGGAAATCTGAGGCATGGATGCCGAAGTTTAGCGGCGCATGGAGGCGCGAACAGCGACCACTCAAGGGTAATTTTTCGCCTATGCGTTAAGTGGTACTGAGTTTTGGTTGGTTTTTTCGCGTCTCCGCAAGGCTTCGAGCGCTCCTGAGAAATCATTGCAAAGGCGGCGATCTTTTGGGTTAGATTGCCGCCTTAGGTGGGTTTTCGCTTAGCGGTTTTCGCGCTCGTCGATTAGGGTGTCGACTACGGATGGGTCGGCTAAGGTAGAGGTATCTCCTAGTGATTCGAACTCATTCGCGGCAATTTTGCGTAGAATACGACGCATTATTTTACCCGAACGTGTTTTCGGTAGACCGTCCGCCCATTGAATTAAGTCTGGCGTTGCGATTGGGCCAATCTCTTGACGAAGCCACGCTTTTAGTTCCTGCGTCAGCTCATCGGTCGGCATAATGCCTGCCATTGGACTGACGTAAACATAAATGCCTTGGCCTTTAATGTCGTGCGGGTAACCTACAACCGCGGCTTCTGATACGGCAGGGTGAGCCACCAGCGCGCTTTCAATTTCAGCCGTTCCTAGGCGGTGCCCCGAAACGTTCAAGACATCATCGACACGACCCGTTATCCAGTAATAGCCATCTTCATCACGACGTGCGCCATCGCCCGAGAAATAAGTACCCGGATAGGTGCTGAAATAGGTTTGAATGAATCGCTCATGATCACCGTAAACACTGCGCATTTGGCCAGGCCAACTGTCTAAAATAACTAAGTTACCCTCAACAGCCCCTTCCAGTTCACGACCCAAGCTGTCGACCAATGCTGGCATGATGCCGAAAAACGGCCTCGTAGCAGAGCCAGGTTTTAAATCGGTCGCACCCGGTAAAGGTGTAATTAGAATACCGCCGGTTTCAGTTTGCCACCAAGTATCAACAATTGGGCATTGGCTGTGACCAAATTTCTTGTAATACCAATCCCAGGCTTCAGGGTTAATTGGCTCACCTACAGATCCAAGCAAACGCAAAGAAGATAGATCTGCGCCCTCTATTGCTTTATCGCCTGTTGCCATTAATGAACGAATCGCCGTCGGCGCGGTATAAAGCACATTAACTTGATGTTTATCGACTATCTGCGCGAAACGGTTTGGACCTGGGTAATTAGGTACGCCCTCAAACATCAGCGTTGTTGCACCATTGGCTAACGGACCATAAACAATATAGCTGTGCCCTGTTACCCAGCCGACATCGGCCGTGCACCAATACACCTCACCCTCTTGATAGTCGAACACATACTCATGTGTCATAGAGGCATAAACTAAATAGCCGCCCGTCGTATGCAGAACACCCTTAGGCGTCCCTGTTGAGCCCGAAGTATAAAGGATAAATAACGGGTCTTCGGCATTCATTGGTTCTGCTGGGCAATCTGACTCAACCGTATCAAAACGATCGTGATACCAGACATCACGGCCATCGGCCCAAGCGATGTTACCACCGGTGCGTCTAACCACTAAAACAGAGCTAACACAATCAGTGCCTTTAATCGCAAGCGCCTTATCAACATTCGCTTTCAATGGAATGCTTTTAGTACCACGCAAGCCTTCATCTGCCGTAATAATAATATTTGAATCGCAATCAACAATACGACCGGCCAATGCTTCCGGTGAGAAACCACCAAATACAATCGAATGAACGGCACCAATGCGGGTACAGGCCAGCATGGCATAAGCAGCCTCTGGGATCATCGGCATGTAAAGGGTAATTCGATCACCTTTTTTAGCACCCAACGATTTTAAAACATTCGCCATACGACAAACATGCGCGTGTAACTCTCGGTAGGTGATGTTCATTGATTCACTTGGATCATCACCTTCAAAAATAATGGCCGTTTGGTCACCCTTTGTTTCTAAATGGCGATCAATACAGTTAACAGCGACGTTCAACTCACCATCGGCATACCAACGAATACGATGGTTTGTCTTGTCATAACTCACATCTTTAACTTGTGTGTAAGGTTTAGACCATTCCAGTCTTTTGCCATGCTCGGCCCAAAAACCTTCGTTATCCTCAACGGATTGCTTATACATTTCTAAATAACGATCATTCGTCATTGTGGTTCTTGCTTTAGCACTCTCAGGTACTGGATATATTGATTCAGACATTTTGCCCCCGAATTTTTGTTGTGTGGGTCGATCTATGAACGGTGTGACTATTGTGCGCAGTTCAATTCACATCACCATTCGACCTTAGTTTATTTCAACTAAAATTCGATGCGAATTAAACCTCATAGGTATGCTTAGTAAGGACCTTAGGCCACGAATAGCGCCGAAAAGTGCAAATAACTCGAGACTGACGAATTTTGTGTCCGAATCGTGATATTTACACTTAAAACAGCGTTTAACTTAGCAACCTCTAGCTTTTTTTGCTACAACTAAAGGCATATTCATCACCATGAACAACTTATGCGTTATTTGGCATTTTTATTATTATTAGCTTTAGCGGGTTGTGCGAATTTTCAAGCACTGGAAGATTCTAAGCCAGTCGCTCAAAGTCAAATTGCTCGCGGAAGTTTTGATGATGTTTATTCAAAATATCGCGGCACGCCCTATCGATATGGCGGAACTGGCGACGGCGGTTTTGATTGTTCCGGTTTTATCAATGTTGCATATCAAGAGGCACTCAATACATCACTGCCTCGTACCACAGAGCAACTCATTAAAACAGGTCAAGTTATTCGTCGTGATCAACTGAGGGAAGGTGATATTGTTTTCTTTAAGACCAGCGCGAAGCAATTACACGCTGGTATTTTTGTTGGGGATGGGGGCTTTATACATGCCTCGACATCAAAAGGGGTTATTAAATCGAGCTTAGCGAATCAGTACTGGATTGATAATTACATCCAAGCTCGACGGATAAAATAATAACTAGATCAACGGCGGTGCAAATAAAATACCGCCCTTATTCCACAATGAATTCAAGCCGCGCTCAATTTTCAATGGCGAGTCCTTACCAACATTACGGTCAAATATCTCCTGATAATTACCCACCTGCTTAATGAGTCGATATGCCCAGTCAGATTGCAAACCCATCGGTGCGCCGGTATCGGAATTAACACCCAACATACGCTGAATAACAGGTTTTTTGGAGTTTTTGAGTTGATCAACATTTTGACTGGTAATGCCTAGTTCTTCAGCATTTACAATTGCGAATAATGTCCACTTCACGATGTTGTACCATTGCATATCATCTTGCCTAACAGCAGGTCCTAAAGGCTCTTTAGAAATGACAGTTTTTAACACCGTTGCACTTTCAGGTGGATCTAATTTAGTTCGTTGAGCATAAAGTTGAGACAGATCCGCAGTTACAGCGTTGCAACCGCCCGCTTTAAATGCATTAAAGGCTTGATCAGATGAAGAGAACGTTACCGGCTGATAACTCAACTCTAACTCACGGAAATAGTCGGCTAAGTTTTGTGCCGATGTTGTCCCGGACTGCACACAAATAGCAGCCCCTTTTAGCGCTTCTGCAGAGGTCACGCCCGAAGCCGTATGAACCATAAAACCTTGACCATCATAAAATGAAACACCCGCAAAGATGATACCTAATGTCGTATCTCGACTATGAGTCCAAGTGGTCACGCGCGACAAAACATCTATTTCGCCCGACTGCAATGCATTGAACCTATCACCAGGGGTTAAAGGAATGTAACGCACACGGTCTGCATCACCCAATACCGCTGCCGCTATAGCGCGACAAACATCAACATCGAGCCCAGTCCAATTACCTTGTCTATCTGGGTTAGAGAAACCCGGTATACCGGTAGAAACTCCACACTTGATATGACCTGCTTTTTTTACATCATTCAATGTTGATCCGAAGCTTGCTCCTGCTAGCAAAGCAATCACAAAAGCCACGTGCCAACGCATGCTTAGGTTCGCTTTTATCCTACTCATTAGTTCAACCCACCTACGTTTATATTATTTAAACTTGGTAGGTCCATGCCCAAGTCTTTACTGGAAAGCTTGCCACCCCATTCGACATCAAATGCATCCGGCCAGCGCTGTTTACGAAAGCCATCGAACACAGCCAAACCAACATCGCTTAACGACATTGATACTTGTGTATTAACTTTCGAGGAGGTATTAGAGTTTAAGTTCATATCGGGCACTCCGATATGAGTCAGTGCTCGTCCTTCGTTAAGCACGGTAATTCCAAGGTCTTTACCATCGACAGAGAACTTATTCGGGTTCTCTACATTAAACCCTAAGTTCAATACTAACGAAGTAAATGAAATATCTTCTAGCGACCAACTGCTGAGTGTAATACGAGGCAGTTTAGGAACAGGCAAGGTGAAATCTGCCTGCCAATTTAATGTTTGCGGTCCTAAAACAGGCACATTTAACGTTGGTCGAACATGCAAGGTAAAATCGGCTTCGCCTTTGTCATATGAGCCCTTTGCTTGCTGCAATATTTCTTTATAAACAAAGCCCCAGTTTAAGTTAACGTCTACCGAGCTTGAGGCTGGCAAAGAATTTACTGAGGTGTTATCTAGTGTCAACCAAGGGTTGCCCTCTAACCAAATTTCTACACTAATTTCGGTCACTGGTAGGGCATAAGGATTTGAGTTGGTCAATTCAATCGTTGTCATGCCATTGAGCGATGTCCAGTCAAGAGACTGAATGCGCGTGTCTTGATACGCAAACGTAGGCGAACGATAGACATCGTTTAATGATAAATTGGCGCAGCTTGTCAATAATAAACCAACAACTATAGCAACGATTATTCTCATGAATGACTTCCTTTTTATTAGTTCATAAGAGTGTCAGGCTCGGACTAGCTCGTCAATGGACAAGCGTACAAAATTCATTAATTTAGTGTTAATTGGCACGAACAGTCGCGATTGACCGATATAATAACGATAGTTGTCATTTTGCGCTGAACAAAAAAAAGGTGCCTTTCGGCACCCAAAATCATTCGCTATTTATAATAGGTTTTTTGATTCACCAGCGTTTAAGATTTACTAAACTCTGGGTATGCTTCCATGCCACACTCAGTAATATCTACACCTTCGTACTCTTCTTCTTCGGTCACGCGGATTCCGATAACAGCCTTCAAAATACCCCAAACAATTAACGAGGCACCAAATACCCAGAAGAAAATTGTCGCCGCACCACCTAGCTGGCCTAAGAAGGTAGCATCGGTAGTAAAGGGAACAAGCATGACACCGAGCAGGCCACAAACACCATGTACAGAGATGGCACCCACTGGGTCATCTATTTTTACCTTATCTAAAGCCAAGATACTAAAGACCACTAAAATACCGCCCATTGCCCCAAACAAAGTTGCAAGAACTGGCGTCGGCGAATCTGGGCTTGCCGTTATGGTTACTAAGCCTGCTAAAGCACCGTTTAGCACCATAGTTAAGTCAGCCTTTTTAAATAAGATACGAGCTAGCAAAAGTGCTGCAATTGCTCCGCCCGCTGCAGCTGCGTTGGTATTCAAAAATACAACTGCTACTGAGTTTGCAGTCTCAACCGTAGAAGTTTGCAAGACCGAGCCACCGTTGAAGCCAAACCAACCCATCCATAAAATAAACGTACCTAAGGTCGCCATTGGCAGGTTAGCGCCAGGAATTGCATTTACCTCACCATTTGGACCATATTTACCTTTACGTGGACCTAACAGCAATACGCCTGCTAATGCTGCAGCTGCGCCTGCCATGTGCACAATGCCGGAACCTGCAAAGTCTGTGAAGTTCAGCTCATATAAACCGAAAACAGCTTCTTCACCCCAGGTCCAGTTCCCTTCCATTGGATAAATAAAGCCAGTCATAACGACTGCAAATGCTAGGAAGGCCCATAATTTCATACGTTCAGCCACCGCGCCCGACACAATGGACATTGCTGTTGCAACAAACACAACTTGGAAGAAGAAGTCGGCAGAAGGAGCATAGGTATCGCCGCCTTCAACGCCTGTACCAGTTATCCCTGTTAAAAACATACTGCCTAATTCTGGATACATTATCGAGTAACCACAAATTAAATACATGACACATGAAATGGCAAACAAGGAGATATTTTTAGTGAGTATCTCGGTCGTATTTTTAGAGCGCACCAAGCCAGCTTCTAACATAGAAAAGCCCGCAGCCATCCACATAACAAAAGCGCCACAAATCAAAAAGTAGAATGTATCCAGCGCGTACTGTAATTCAAAAACTTCATTCATAATTATTCTCCAGTATAGTTGTCCGAGTTATTAGATTGCGTCATTGCCGGTTTCGCCGGTTCTTATTCGAACAGCTTGCTCAATAGGGGTCACAAATATTTTTCCATCGCCAATTTTTCCAGTATTCGCTGCTTTAGTTATGGCTTCGATGGCTTGATCTACTATTTCGTCGGGGATAACAACTTCTACTTTGAGTTTCGGCAAAAAATCCACAACGTATTCTGCTCCGCGATATAACTCGGTATGTCCTTTTTGACGACCAAAGCCTTTCACCTCTGTGACGGTAATGCCTTGAACACCAATTTCAGAAAGCAATTCACGGACATCGTCCAACTTAAAAGGCTTAATAATGGCTGAGACTAATTTCATAGGTTTTGCTCCATCTAAAATGCCGCTACGTTCTGATGAATTTCACGGTAGATCTACTTGATGCGACTAGGAGAGCTAATCACTCACCTAGTCGCACCGATAAGTTACGCGCTACAATACAAATGCCTTTTGCGTTTGCATGTACCTTTAAAGGTTCATTTTTGATATAGCGAAGGTCGTGCCAACTACAAAAACCTTTTGAAAACAAAGGGTTACCGATTTATTCATTAATTAAGTTAAAATAAGATGCACCACCATGTAGCGCAACGCTTCTTACATGCACCATAAAAGAGTGTCTTTGACCTGTTTTAGCGCGCTGCCAATGAATTGATAAAAGCACAGGAATACCGATGAAAATACCAAATGATGTGATGGAACAGTTGGCCAACCAAATCAACGAGCTGTTGAGCCAAGGACAACAAATAAAACAAGAAGTTCGTGACAATATAACCGGCCTAATCCAACAACAGGTCACTAAACTGGATGTCGTTAGCCGTGAAGAGTTTGAAGTACAGCAGCAGATTCTCGAGCGAACACGCGCGCAATTAGATCAATTGCAGCGCCAACTAGATGAGCTAGAAAAGAACAACGCTTGAGCCTAGGTGTATATTGCCCGACACAAAAACCTTAGATTTAATGAGGTGACCTCCGACACTATCAATGACCATTCATCAAGTTAATATGATGCTGACTACTTATTCAGCGTACATTCATCAAATACTTGTATGGTGAGATAATTTCAACGCACACAAGGAGGACAGTACATGCCCTTTCAAACCAAGATCAAATGGATAAGCGCGTTATGCATCGTTAGCGCTGCAAGCAGTACTGCGTTTGCTAAAGAAACCCTGATAGATTTAGAGAATGCTCGAATTGGCGGTTTTGGCGGCCCTTTATTTAAGGTCAGTCAAATTAAAAATACTGAGACCTTTGAAATAGGCGGCATGGGCGGCGCTACCTTTACTACAGGTAAGCACTCACTGATGCTTGGCGGCGGCGGTTATGGTTTAGTCAATGAAATCCGCTGGGGTACCAACAACCATCTCGAAGTGGGCTATGGTGGCCTTATGTTTGGCTATACCTATGACCCTGAGGCGTTAGTGCACATTGATACTTATTTATTATTAGGCGCTGGTGGCGCCTCAGTCATCGACGCGCGTGATGCAAATAATCCGGTCGAGCTAGGTAGTTTCTTAATTTCAGAATTGACCACGCAAGTAGAAGTCAACATTACTGAGTTTATGGAGATAGGTTTGGGCGCAAGCTATCGTTTGACCACCGACCCAGATATCACTGGCTTAACTGCAGGTGATTTATCAAAGCCAAGCGTTCATATCAGTTTTCAGTTTGGTTCACTTTAGCTAAGTACGACCCCATATAACTTTGAGATTACGCAGAGTTCAGCAGCCCATTGCTTGAAATCTCGGTCGCCGTAAACCCTTCCATGGGGGCTTGATTGAAAAACATCAGACACAAAAAAACCGGAAAGCCGGTTTTTTTGTGTCGAAACTAATCTATAGATTAAGCAACGATTTGAGCATTACTTTTACGACGTGCAATTAACAAACCAAATATACCCATTCCAAACAATGCGAATGTTGCTGGCTCTGGTACGTCAGTAACTTCCCAGCTGCCCATTAGGTTGTCGTTTCCACAACCCATTGTGAAGTGGCTGTAGAATGCAGTTGACTCACCTAGAGAAGCATAGATAGCAGAAAGGTCAAAGCTCATGGCATAGTGATCGCCACCTTCAAAACCAGTTTCGGCATCAGATAACCCGCTTTGCAAACCTAATGAACCCGTTCCAATAACAGCATCGTTATCACCAGAAACATAACGCCAAGGACTAGAGCCTTCATTTTGCTGATAATAAGCACCTTGAACCATAGATGTCTCATCAATGGCCAAAATGTTGTATGAATTATTATTAAAATCGATATCTAATACGTAGTTATAGCCATACACATTCGCCTCAGGAAGGTTAGCGTCAGAACCTCCACGATGGATGTCCCCGTATACTGGCGTACCTGTAGAGAGAAACAAATCGCCTGAATCAAAACCATCTTCACCATCTTTGAAGTTATAACCACCGACTAAGGTTAAAACGTTACCATCTATAAAGGTGCCTTCTAAATCCCATACTTGAGATTGAATCATACCTGGCTCTGTTTCTTGGTCTTCACGGTCACTCGCCCAACCTGAACCTTGATAGTTATTATCGCTGATGGTGACATCCGTTCCAAACATACCTGCATTGGCTTGCAAGGCAAAACTGAGCGTTGTCGCGGCAACTAAGCCTTGGACTAATTTTCTATTCATAAAACAATTCCCTTCGTTTATTTCAATTGAGATCTTTTCAGGTATCTACTGGTATCCAAATATTATGCCAACTCATAGAACAGCCAAAACTGAGGGGTTCATCACATAACAAAGCCGAACATGTAAAATATGCCGACACTATGCTTTCGCTTTTATGATGTATGTAAAAAGTACCGACAATCTCACTGCTGCCCCGTAGTTTAGAAGCGGCTCCATGAACATTTTATTAACGAGCCCACCACTACGCAATTTATCGACTATAGTATTAGGGTCTTTTTTAAGAGATAGGCATTTTAGTCGGATGCGATTTAGTGGCTTCAACTATTTATTGTTATTTTGTCTGTGCTGGTTACCAAACGCATTAGCTTTTGGCGAAACACTGACATTTGTTAAACACAATTCAAAACCCAAATATTTAGAAGACAGTACAGGGTTATGCGATCAAATATACTCGGTATTAGCAGAACAGTTAAAGCCGTATGGCATTGAGCTGCTCGTTGATCCAACATTATACCCCGCTAAGCGGCTTTTAAGCATGGTTGAAAATGGGGAGGCAGATGGTTTTTGTGGTTTAGAAAGAACTCCAGATCGTGAGAAAACGTTCACTTACATCAGCCCTTCTCTTTATACCGTATCCTATTTATTACTCGCTCATGAATCTGAGAGTTTTATCCCTACATCGGTTGATGACATCATCCGCCACAACAGCGTTGTTGGTACTTTCTATGGCACCAATTCATCACGCTGGTTAAAAGGCCATGCTGGGCTGTTAGTTAATGATAATTTTGACTCTTTAGATGCCGCTATAAAACTCGTCGGAATGAAAAAACTACGATATTTTTATTATCATGATCTTGCACTAAATTATTACTCTAACGACAGCCAGTTCGAAGTTAAAACGCTACCAACTAGGCTGCAACATAAGCCGCATTGGCTTGTGCTCAATAAGAGTCTCTCAGACAAAACCACTCAAGATTTAACCTCAGCTTTAGCTGAACTATACAAATCAGGGCAAATTAAAAACATATACGATAGCTTCTTAGTTGAATAACCGACCTTGACTCAAAAGCGGATGCATTACACGGAAGATAATGCCAAAATTTTAAAAGAACTAGGTTGCGATATAGGTCATGGTTATCTGTGGTCTGAACTGCTCGATGCCAAAGAGTTTTATCTATGGCATCAGCAGAAAAACCTCTAATTCAACTTTACTTAAACCAATCAACTATCGTTGAAAAGTTTTCATCGCCTATGTAATCGCCCTTTGACCAACCTAAACGCACGACGACTAACTGCTCATCTGGTACAACTAAAACTCGTTGCTCACGATTACCTAAAGCGGCATAACTGTTCTTCGGTAAACTCGGCCAACGCATGGTTTCACTGCCTTTATTTAGCCACCATTGATAGCCATAAGAACCTTTATTTTCTGAGCTGTTCGGCGTGATGGATCGCTCAACCCAACTTTGCGTCACAAATCTATGTCCATTCAGTTCACCTTTATTAAGCATTAGCTGACCTATTTTCGCCCAATCCCGAGCGCTGGCAAACATATAAGAGCTACCCATTAAAAGCCCCTGAGCATCGGTTTCTAACACCACAGATGACATTGCCAAGGGTCGGAAGAACCGGTCATATATCTCAACAATATCTTGTTGATTCGAACCCTCTAGTCTCTGATGAATTATGTCTGACAATAAATTAGCCGTGCCTGATGAGTATTCGAAGTATTCCCCCGGCGTATGTCGAAGTTTAACTTTCTTCATGAACTTAGCCGTGTCTTCAGATTGAAAAAGCATCTTGGTTGCTATTTGTCCAGGGTCGTATTCTTCTTCGTAAGCTAAGCCGTCGGTCATGGTCAGTAAGTCTTCTAACCGAATGGCTTTGCGCTCATCTTTCCATTGCTTAAATAAATTAGTGTCATCTACATCAACCAGAGCTTCCATCTCTAATTGGCCTATGAGTAATGAGTTAACACTTTTAGTCATTGACCAACCTAAAAGCGGCGTTGAACTGTCGATACCTTTGGCATAAGACTCTGCGACAATTTTGCCGTTTTTAACAACCAGTAATGCTCGGGTGTCGTGGCCTTGTTGGTTATCACTCTTAAGCATTTGATCTAGGTTAGTCTGAATGTCATTATCGATGGTAAAAACAACATCGCCTTTAGGCCATGCCGCCAACGGCGCAACCACCGGTGCAATAGCAATGCTTTTCCTTGGATCACTCTGTTTATAATCTAGATAGCAGCCAACGCCTTGCTGAAAAGAAGCACTGCGTGCAAAGGGTCCAAGCGCTGCAACAACGGTTTTACGATCATCATTATATTGATAGTTGAGTAAAGCCAATATCGACGAATATACTTTAATATCTGCGGCAATTTTGTTTTCATTAAAACCCGACACATATTTGGCCGAGCAAGCCAATTTAGCACCAATTCCAGTCGCCACCGACGGCGCATTGGCGAGGTATTTTGGCGAGTAACCTAAACCCCAATAGGCGACCGCTAACAACAACGCGATCACCGCAGCGGAAGCACTCAATACTCGAATTAACCATTTTTTCATCGTTAAACTAACCTTGTTATTATTGTTGAACGTACCATAGCACTGTGATCTGCGTTATCAACACAGTCTGTGGTTTTTCATGAAACTAGGGCATTAATCTTTGAGATTTATACTCGATGACTCTAAAAATCTAGGTAATTCATCATTCCTTTTATTTCTGTCGAACACAAAAAAAGCCGAGTGTAAACTCGGCTTTTTAACTAGTCCGTATAAACTAAATTAGTTACGGTCTATTGCATTCAATTCTTTGAAGGCTTGCTCTAAACGAGTAACCATACCAGTTTGTGCTGCACGTAACCAAACACGTGGGTCATAGTACTTTTTGTTAGGTGAGTCTGCGCCATCTGGGTTGCCGATTTGGCCTTGTAGGTAATCGCGGTTTTTCGCTTCGTATTCACGAACGCCATTCCAAGTTGCCCACTGAGTATCAGTATCGATGTTCATTTTGATCACGCCGTAACTGATTGACTCTTCGATCTCTGCAGCAGAAGAACCTGAACCACCATGGAAAACAAAGTTTAATGCGTTTTCAGGCAGGCTAAATTTCTCTGAACAGTATTTTTGAGACGCATCTAGAATAGAAGGCGTGAGCTTAACGTTACCCGGCTTATATACGCCATGAACGTTGCCAAATGAAGCCGCAATGGTAAAGCGAGGAGATACGGCGATAAGCTGTTCATAAGCAAATGCAACTTCTTCAGGCTTGGTGTATAAATCGGCAGTATCAACATCGCTGTTGTCTACGCCATCTTCTTCGCCACCTGTAATGCCTAATTCGATTTCGATGGTCATACCCATCTTATCCATACGCTTTAAATATTCAGCACAGGTTGCTAGGTTTTCTTCAATAGGCTCTTCAGATAAATCAAGCATATGAGAAGAGAACAAAGGCTTACCTGTTTGTGCGAAATGCTCTTCACCTGCATCTAATAGACCATCGATCCATGGCAGTAATTTTTTCGCCGCGTGATCGGTGTGAAGAATAACCGGAACACCATAAGTTTCTGCAATGGCGTGTACATATTTAGCACCGGCAACTGCACCTTTAATCTGTGCTTCTTGTCCTTCTAGCTTTAAGCCTTTACCTGCAAAGAAACCTGCACCGCCATTTGAAAACTGAACGATCACAGGAGAGCCTACTTTTGCTGCGGCTTCAATAACTGCGTTGATAGAATCGGAGTTAACAACGTTCACTGCCGGCAATGCGAACTTCTCTTGCTTAGCAATTTCGAATACTTTTTGTAGGTCATCACCAGATATAACACCTGGTTTAACAACATCTAGAATTTTAGTCATATTAAGTCCTTACTTAGTTACTGGATTTTGAAAGCACTGTGGCGCACTTCCAGAAAACTGAATTCAACCGAAGAGAATCATTGTGACTCTCTTCGGATCGTTATGATTACTGCTTTGCACGTTGCTCTAAAATTTCAACAGCGGGTAGCTTTTTACCTTCAACAAACTCTAAGAAAGCGCCGCCGCCTGTCGAGATGTAAGAAAACTTATCTTCCATACCGAACTTCTGAATGGCCGCAATACAATCGCCTCCACCAACAACTGAAAACGCATCGCTTTCGGCTATGGCATCGGCTATAGCGCGAGTACCTTTGTCGAAGTTATCAAATTCAAAAACGCCGGCAGGGCCATTCCACAAAATAGTTTTGGCGTTTTTAATAACTTCAGCGTAGCGTGCTGCCGTTTCAGGACCGAGGTCTAGGATTTCTTCATCATCGGTAACCTGATCGACCAACTTGATGGTCGCTTCAGCTGTAGCAGAGAATTCCGGCGCCGTTCGAACATCAATCGCTTCAGGAATGTCTAGCTCTGCCATTAATTTTTGAGCTTGTGGGATTAAATCTTTTTCACACAATGACTTACCGACATTAAAACCACGTGCGGCAACGAAGGTATTTGAAATGCCACCACCAACGATTAATTGGTCGCATACTTTAGAGAGGCTTTCTAGAACGGTTAGTTTCGTAGAAACTTTAGAACCACCTACAATCGCCACCATTGGGCGAGCTGGTTTATCCATTGCCTTGCCAAGCGCCTCTAATTCACCAGCCAATAGTGGGCCGGCGCATGCAATAGGTGCAAATTTAGCAACACCGTGTGTTGATGCTTGAGCACGGTGAGCAGTACCAAAAGCGTCCATCACATAGACATCACATAAGGCAGCCATCTGTTTAGAGACTTCGTCTTCGTTCTTTTTTTCGCCCTTATTAAAGCGAACGTTCTCTAGAATTACTACATCGGCATCGCTATCGACACCGTTAAGCCAATCTTTTACCAGAGGAATATCTTGGCCCAATAATTTACCCATGTACTTCGCTACAGGAGCTAATGAATACTTTTCTTCATACTCGCCTTCAGTTGGTCGGCCTAAGTGAGACATGATCATCACTTTCGCGCCCTTTTCTATAGCTAACTTAATGGTCGGAAGAGACGCAGTAATGCGCTTATCAGAGGTGACCTCACCAGCATCATTTAAAGGTACGTTTAGGTCTTGGCGAATCAGCACTCGCTTACCAGCAAGGTCTAAATCGGACATTTTGATAACAGACATGTGTTTTCCTTTTTAGTCAAATTCAAATTATAAACTGGCCCTAGTGTAGCTGCTACGTGCTTATTTATCACCCGAAATGTAGTTTTATTACAGTTTCGTTGACACTGGTCAGAAACCTTTCTTTCACTATTGGGCGACACGAGCAGGAAAACCTTCTAAAATCCCCCGATAAGCTAGTTTTAGAGCATTGTACTCGAGAACTGAAGGCAGACTACAGAGTTTTAGTTGATAGCTAAGGCCATTATTAGCCTAGCTGGAACTATAGAATACAATTGGGCTTAACATATAATCTTGTATTTGAAATTATTAGACCGCCTCGTACTCGTACTTGGACAACAATAGCGAACTTATGAAACTCGGTTATCTCTGGCGACATCGCCCTTTAAACCGATTATGACTGATTAAACACTCTCTTTTAAAAGGCCTCTATGAACGAGTCATCTATTTTTATTGGTATTGCCGGCGCGTCTGCTTCAGGCAAAAGCTTATTGGCGCATACAATTCACAGCGAATTGGCCAGCGAAATGGGCTCGGAGGCCGTAACCACTATTAAGGAAGACAGCTACTACAAAGAGCGTAGCGATTTGTCGTTTAGTGAGCGTGAACAAATAAACTACGATCACCCCAATGCCTTTGACCATGGCTTACTCATTAAGCACCTTGACGCCTTAGCAAAGCAACAAACTATTGATGTCCCAGTTTACGATTACACTCAGCACAATCGCTCAGAAAAGACGACGATGCTAGCACCAGCGCGAGTCATTATCGTGGAAGGGATTTTGTTGCTTAATGACAAAGAAATTCGTAAACGACTCGACGCAAAGGTCTTTATGGATACCGATTTAGATATTTGCCTATTGCGTCGACTAAAACGTGACATTGAAGAACGTGGCCGTACGGTCGATTCAGTGGTTGAACAATACAGAAGAACCGTTCGGCCTATGTTTATGGAGTTTGTACAGCCTTCAAAGCAATACGCCGATATTATCGTGCCACGAGGCGGCAAAAACAGAGTTGTTATTGAAATGCTCAAAGCACGAATTATTCAAATGCTCTCTAAGTGAGCATAGCGCATAGTCTTTACGACAGTGCGCTATAGGATATTACCTTAACCTGCCTAGCTCAGCTTAAACCGAGACACTGACTTATTTAGGGCCTCGGCCACTTCACGCACCTCAAGAGATACGCTACCGTTTTCAGCGGCCTGCTCTGCATTGTGTGTTGCTAGATCAGACAGCCTAACTAAGGTTGCATTCACTTCTTCCGCTACGTGCGACTGCTCTTCAGTTGATGTCGCTATTTGCATTGAGGCATCGCTGACTCGCGCCGATGCTGAATCAATATTAATAAGGCTTTCAAGCATTTTGGCAGACTCTGCAACGGTTTTTTCAGCAGCTACATTGCCTTTTTCGATCGCATTAACGGCGTTGTTCACACCACTTTGCAACATTTCGATCATCGTTTGAATATCATCTGTCGATTGCTGTGTTTTACTCGCAAGCGATCTTACTTCATCAGCGACGACGGCAAAACCTCGGCCTTGCTCGCCTGCCCGTGCAGCTTCGATGGCAGCATTCAGCGCCAGTAGGTTAGTTTGCTCCGCAATACCTCGAATGACATCTAACACTGAGGCTATTTTTTGTGAGCTTTCTGCAAGTTCTGATACCGTTGCAGATGCTTCAGATACGGTATCAGACAAGCCTTGTATTTGGTTTAAAGAAGACTCAGTCAACAATTTACCATCGGCGGTCAACTTGTTAACTTCATTTATTTCGCCAGCGGCCAATTGAGCGTTTTGCGCTACTTCTCGTATTGCTACCGATAATTCATTTACCGCGGTAACAGCCATATCCACCGACTCTTGCTGCTCGTTGCTGGTATTTTGAACTTGTTGTGCGCCTTCGGCCATTTGCTTGACTTCGTCAATCATGATTGTTGATTGATCTACAATGCCTTTAATTAGCTCTGTTAAACCCTCCATGAGGTGGTTAACCTCATTGGCTACTTCACCTATTTCATCTTTTCGATTGCTGGTAATGCGTTGGGATAAGTCACCATTACCACTGTTTAAAACACTTAAACTGTCTCTGAGTTGATAAAGCGCTAAAGACATGGCTCTAGGCGCATAGATCCCCATCCCAAGGATAGCCAAGACGACGACTGCGGTAACAATGAACAAAAATGAAGAGCCTATTTCTACTCGGGTCGATAATTGCTCAGCAAGGAGCGCACTATTCGCGTCGGCAGCAACACCCGCAATGTCATAAAAGTCTCTTAATATACCAAAAGTAGAAATTGAAGCCCCATCACTAAGGTTTTTAGCTGCCTCAAGATTTCCTTGTCCGAGCAGATCAAATACTTGCTGGGAAGTATTTAACCAGGTCTCAAAAGCCCCTTCAAAGCCACTAACTTTAGCGGCTATGTCTTTATCGGCCTCTAGCAAGCCAAGTAATACATACATTCTGTCATAGGCTTGCTGAGCATTTTCTTTGTATTCGGCAAGCTCATTCGCTAAAGAGTCTTTATTTGTATAATTCAATAGTGCATTCAACTCTGCAACACGTGCCTGGTATAAATCACGGTCGGCGTTAAGCACCGAAGAAATAGCGGGCGTATATGCGGTTGAAACTCGGTCAAAGCCATGCCGAAAATCATTTAACAAACTAAATGTCATAAAACTTGACACGGCCATGAGTAGACCCACCCCAACAAAGGCAATGGTGTATTTAACTCGAATACTACTAAGATTCATGTTCTCTCTCCTATTGCAGCACTAAACGTCCTGTAACTTACGTCATCGGCCTATACACAGAAATATTTAGCTAAGGAAAGCACAAATATCGAGTTTTGCTATTATTTTTGGACAGATTCATTTTAGGTTGCGGTAAAACTATCCGCTTAACTTTGGCAACGCCCATAACAGCTTGGGTTTCTTGGGCAGGTTTTTCCTCTTGGGCATATCAGCTTGGCATCGGTGTGTATGGCTCGGTCTACCCAATTAATATTAAGAATTTTAGCTACACTGGCTAAGTCTTGTTTCATTTTACGCGGCACATGGGTAACGCCATTATTCACACTGCATTTATCGCGTAATTCAGCCGCCATAGTTAACGCATCGCCGCCTTGCGCCGTAATAGCAGGGTTTAAGTCAATGCCTGCACACAAGACATGCTTATTACCAGCCATATCGCCCACCCGAATAGATTCACAGACATAGATTCGCGGTTCGCCATTGGTTTCTAAAATAGATAATTGTGCCGACGGTGCGTCACTTTCTTCATTTATCTTGCGAAACACAGCCCAATGCTGACAAGGATCTTCTACTTCTCGCATATTCCCCCACGGCAAGGGGATGCCGTTACCACGATAAACGGCTTTCAATTTGCCAGGCGAGTAGGCATCAAAGTAATGCCAATGAGAATAAGGCGAAACCGCTGTCATTCGACGCATGGCCACTGAGGCTGAAACGCCTACTTGAAGATGACTTTCAATTTCATAACCGGTTCGGTCGAGCAGTTGCCGAAACGGTACTTTCGGGCACAACAGCGCACCGGCAAAAAAGCTCGATTCAAAATCACGCCAAGCTTGCAAAATATCTTGTGCATCTACGTTGGCGCTTTGCTGTTTAACGGCACCATCTTTATTAAAATAAGCGCCATGGTTGCCACCAATTGTCATAACACTCTTTAAGCTATCTTGGTTATGCAACACGCTGTGGCCAATGTGAGTAGCGAGCTCATATTTCAATCGCGTTGGGTATTGCTTAAGCAGCTCATTTAAATAAAGCGTATTCGGGGCCTCAATATAAGAAGAAACAATATTCTTTGAATACACGCCTAATTCATCAATTGCACCTTGAGGTGGCTTTTTAAACCAGCGAATTGCCAAGCCTTGGTGTTTCGCTATTTTCATCAGCGCTTCTGCTGACAGAGGCATTTGCTTCTTACCAACATCTTCAGCGGCGCGCTCTAAGTCGGGGAAGTGGTTCTGGTGCTGTTCTTGGTAGGCTCGAATCAACAGATGGGCAAACTGTCGCCCTGAAACCCCGGTTTGCGACAGCATCTCTGGAATCGCAATTTGTAATATCTCATTCGAAAATAAAAAACTAGGTTCTAATGCCATACCGCTGATACCGCCACGGCTGCCTTTATTGGGTGTGATTTCACTCTCCACAGGCGAATCATCTAAAAACCAATCGACTGGCTTTTGAAACACCATCGCAATGGTCTCTAGCATTTCAATACTAGGAACCCGCTTACCACGTTCGATCATAGATAAATACGAAACGGAAGGCGCTGAATCTGGCTCATGACGGATACAACGGGCCGACAAATCTTCCATAGTCAGGTTATTTCGCTTACGCAGGTTACGGATTTTAGTCCCCAAAAAATGTGACTGTCGAATTAGGTTTTTTTTCACAGTGGCTCCTTTTCACTTAAACACCCTCATTCCTGGGGGTTTCAGGGCTATTTTTGACGTTTGTGTAAAAACTATAATTGTAAAATTCACAATGTGTAATTTCTTTTGTGAAATTTTAGTCTTTTTTTCACTAGACTGCTAATTATCGGATCAAGGAACAAGCAAAAAAGCTTGTCCTAGTTATTACATAAGAGAGAGAACATTATGACTACTGCACTTTTGAACAACAGCTTCGACACCTTCATAGAAGAGGAAGTTTCATTAATTAGTGAAATGAACTTACAGCGTTCAGCTCAACTAACTCAGTATTCAAAGCGTTTTCTTGATAATCGCTTCCCATTAGCGAAAGGTTCACATAGCGATGTTTGCAGCTATGTTGTTTACTACAAGCATGTTTTAGCATTTTTTGCAGACGGCACCACCACCGGCCTTCGCAAGCCAGCTCAGTTTGTTGCCATGAGCGGCCCGAAAGATGAACCAGAATCAATTGTTTTATGCGACGAAGGTTCACACGTTGAAATCACCTTTAATGCAAAAGGCAGCCTAGGCTCAATGGATAGAGCAGGGATTGATGATATTCAAGTTCAGACGACACAACGTGATATGACCAGCAACACAGCAGCCAATGACGAGCAAAGCCAATGGTTTAGCCTAATGCGCAGTGATGCGCAGGTAACAACGAACAAGCGTGGCCAAACTCAGTGCAACTACCGCACGGGCCATAAAGAGTTCACGGACAAAAACGGTAATGAATACCGTATCAACTAAGCTAACTTAGTGATGAAAAGGCGAAACCCTCTCTCGGTTCGCCTTTTTCATTTTCTGTCCGATCAATTCTCACCCTGAATCTTGAACTAGCCCTCATCCTGACGCCTTTTCGCTTGAATCCCTGTTCAATTAGAGTAGTTTAGTTGCGATAAAAAATAAGTCGTAAAGACAGTCTTAGCAACGAGGAATGTATACAATGGATCAGGCGCGCTACCATCTGATTTTCGAAGGCTTCAAGCCCGGTACCAATAAAACCGCCTTGGGTTATACCCTGAAAACCGACCTCGCCTTAACGGACGCGCAACTCGCAGACCTAATGGCCGAGCGCCGAACAGTTCTCAAAGACAATTTATCGAAAGAAGAAGCCTTAAAGCTCGGCAAATCTTTAACGCAATCTGGTTTAATCATCAAAGCACAAGCCTTAGCCGTTAATCAGAAAAACAACCAAGAAGACCTTCGCAAACATCTAATGGATGGCGGCATCGAACAGTATTTCGCCAGTAAATATAAACACGCTGAAGATGAATTCGACACCCAGCTGAGTTTACTCGTTTTAGCGGCCTTTCCGGTGGTTTGTTATCTTCTATTACCGCTCATCGGTTTGATGTTGTTATTGCCTCTAATTTCAATTTCAATCTGGAGCTCACAAGCTGGCAGTGCGTTTATTCAACTGATCATTGCCACGTTATTTTTCATTCCGCTCATTTGGCTAAGACCTCGTCCAGAAACCATCGAAGGCATAGACCTAGACACTGATACCGAAGAGTTGATGGTCTCTTTAAGCAATGAGATGGCGCATTTTATGGGTGCCCCAAAGTTTAGTCGTATTGTTGTAGTCGAAAGCCCCGTTTTACGAGTGCACCAATCGCCTATCCAATGGCTTAGCAATAAAGCCACGCTTGAACTCGGCCTACCGGTATTAGAAGCGTTAAACCTCCAACAATTCGTAGGCTTATTGGCCATGCGTATGACGCCCACGGCCAGTACCTTTTACAACCGAACTTGGGGGCTATTTATTCAGTGGTATCAAGCACTGCGCGGCCAATATAAACCTTGGGCATTGCTGCTCGATAATTGGGTGTTGCCAATGCACGAACACCAATACAACCGTGGCTTGGCCATCGCTCGTGATGTAGTCGGTCACGAAGAATCCTTAAGGTTAAGCCGAATAGATAAGAACTTTACTCAGATGAATCGAGATTGGCCTGAGTTTATTGGTTTTTGCAAAACACTTAGAGTTCAAGGCACTAACTGGCACCAACTGGTAGCTAAAGAAGCCTCTAGCGTCAAAAATGAAGATGAAATTCAGGCGCTTTTTCGTATGGAAGCACCCGCAATTTGGGCATTATCGACTACAACGGGCTATCAAAAGTCCTTTAGTCGCGCAGAGAATAAGCCGCTGTTTTCAATGCCTGGCGTTCGTTTATGGCAGCAATTTCAACGCTACTACCCACACCAAGAACGCTTTGACAGCAAGTTAATTAAACCTGTTTCTTTAGTGCCACCACTGGAAGCGCCAAAAAAGAAGAACGCACTCAACAGCATTATCTTGAGTAAACAAGCCCAAGATGTACGCAATGCGCAACGCGTTAAAATCGAAAACGCTCTGCAGATGCACGCCAAACCCAAAAGAGAGAAAGATGTTGCCAAGCTGATCGCTAAATGGCGCGCAACCAGCGCAAACTTTTGGCCCGAAGACTTTCAACAGCACAAAGCATTTCCGCTAGCCAAAGCACTGTACCTAGCGCTTCAGGCCACGCAACAGTTTGAACTTTGGGACATTGAAGATAAATTAATAGACGCCAACAAACAAAGTGCTCGAGACCATAAACTCGTGCAATTGTATAAAAAGTGGCTTACACAAATTGCACCCTTGCCGGCCCTACCCTTAATAGACGGTGACTATAAAAAGCTAACGGATCAACTTGCCCTAACCGCTGGCAGTAAAGATATTGCTAATCTTTCAGCACATGATATCCAAAGCATGTATCCTTATTGGTTGTCCTTCCTGACAATCTATTGGACGCTTATTGTGGGTCAGGTGTTCGCACCTAAAACGCTGGCAGATGAAGCTGGCAAGGCTGTTTCACAATAGTTGCGGTAAATAGCAATGCTGGGCAGGTCATTATTTGCGCTGCCTAGTGGGAACTTTTGCTCCTTATCCAGCTCTAACTAACTCCTTACTCTCATTTAATCGGAGCGATCATGCTTTCTCGCTATACATCAAAAATTGTCAGTGTTTTATTTATTGCCTTATTACTAGGTTGTGGCGCTAATGCCGAAAGTCGCTCAGACCAAGAAATTAAAGACCTCGTACGCGGTTATCTGTTAGAAAACCCTGAAGTCATCATGGAAGCGTTGATCATCTTGCAAGAAAAAGAAGAGCTCGCCAAAGCAGAAGCAGCACAGAACGCGTTGCAAGATATGCAAAGCGGCCTAACCCAGAGCAAAATCGACCCTATTGGTGGCAATGTTGAAGGTGAGCTGACCATCGTTGAATTTTTTGACTACAACTGCGGTTATTGCAAACGTGCTTCGAGCACCCTTGCGTCTTTGAAAAAGAAAAACCCTAACTTGCGTGTTGTTTATAAAGAATGGCCAATTCTTTCGCCAAGTTCAGAAACGGCGGCTCGTGTAGCCCTTGCGGTTAACTTACTGTTCCCTGAACGTTATGAAGAGCTTCATGTTGCATTTATGAACAGCAGTAGCCTGAGTTCAGACAATGCTATTTGGGCGGTGGTTGATAAACTGAAATTAGACCGAAAAGCAATCGAGTCTAAATTAAATGATGAAGCAGTGAACCAGCACTTAGCCAACACCACCGCGCAAGCGCGTGCATTAGGTTTAACCGGCACGCCTGCCTTTGTGGTCGGAACCGAAGTGATCAAAGGTGCATTGCCAGAACGTGAGATTCAAAAGGTCATTGACGCGCAAAGCTAATATCGACACATAAAAAAACGGTCACCTAGGTGACCGTTTTTTTTGCTCTGAGATTAACTAAACTGATCGTTCCCAAGTGTCTCTCAGGCCAATCGTCTTATTAAACACTAACGCGCCTGGCTTTGAATCAAACCGGTCAACGACAAAGTAGCCTTCGCGCTCAAACTGGTAACTTGCTTCTGGTTCTGCGGTTGCCAAGCTCGGTTCAACAATGCACTGCTCAATAATCGTTAACGAATTTGGATTAATATGCTGCATAAAATCGCTGTCGCCTTTATCAGGCGTCGGGTGACTAAATAAGCGGTCATAGCTGCGTATTGTTGCTTTTACGCCGTACTTAGCCGACACCCACTGAATAACGCCTCGTGGTTTCGCGCCTTCGACATTATTGCCAATTGAGCCTTCAACGGCTGTCGCTTGAATCTCAACGATGTTGCCTTGGTCATCTTTGGTAAAGCTTTCAGCCTTAATAATAAAGCCGCCGCGTAGCCGCACATAATCACCCGGCACCAAACGCTTGAACTTCTTCTTAGACAGCGAGCTGTCTTCATTAAAGTCATCTTGATCAATGAATATTTCACGAGTTAACGGAATAGACCGTTCACCCATTTCTGGCTGCTGAGGATGCGCAGGTTGGGTTATGGTTTGCTCAAAGTCTTCTGATAAGTTTGCCAATACAACTTTTAGCGGCTGCAAAACGGCCATTGCGCGTGGTGCGTGCTCGTTCAAATCATCACGAACTGCAGCATCTAACATGCCTAAATCGACAGTCGTACCTACGGCTCGGCTAATACCTGTTGAATGGACAAACGAAACAATAGACGCTGGCGTGAAACCACGACGACGCATACCACTGATCGTTGGCATACGAGGGTCATCCCAGCCACTCACCACACCATCATCAACTAATTTTTTCAGCTTGCGCTTACTGGTGACCGTATAGTTTACATTCATCCGGGCAAATTCAATCTGTCTTGGCGTGCTTGGCACCGGCAAGTGCGCAAGATACCACTCATACAAAGGGCGGTGATCTTCAAACTCTAATGAGCACAAAGAATGGGTCACACCTTCCAGTGCATCACCTTGGCCATGGGCGAAGTCATAAGCGGGGTATATTTTCCACTTATCGCCGGTTTGATGGTGCGTCACTTTACGAATGCGATAAATAATGGGGTCGCGCATGTTAACGTTTGGTGAGGCCATATCTATTTTGGCACGCAACGAACAACTGCCTTCGTCGAGGTCACCCGCTTTCATTTTTTCAAATAATGCGAGGTTTTCATCGACACTGCGTTCGCGGAACGGGCTATTAATACCAGGCTCAGTTAACGAACCACGATACTCACGAATCTGTTCTGCATTTAAATCACATACATAGGCATCACCATTTTTTATGAGGTGAACGGCCCAGTCATAGAGCGTATCGAAATAGTCAGAGGTGTATTTTACCTCTCCAGCCCATTCAAAGCCTAACCACTCAATGTCTTCTTTAATGGCATCAATGTAGGCTTGCTCTTCTTTTTCAGGGTTTGTATCGTCAAAACGCAAGTTTGTCTGGCCTTGGAAATCTTGCGCGAGCCCGAAGTTGATGCAAATGGCTTTAGCGTGACCAATGTGCAAATACCCATTAGGTTCAGGCGGAAAACGCGTCACGATCGCATTATGCTTTCCTTCTTTTAGGTCGGTCTCGATGATCGTTCGCAAAAAATTTGAAGCTGTTGTTTCAGACATGTCTTATTTCCAAGTAATTCCAAGGCATACGAACCACCGATTATAACGATAAACGCCACTAAGCATAGGGCTTAATGGCGTTTTCAGGCTCCTCTTGGCTTACCAGCAAGAAATTTTATGCCGATATAGGAAAGTCAACTTCAATTCGGTTAATTTCACCTGTTCGGTTAACAAGCGCTGTTACAACTTGTTCCGATATATTTGTACCCTTATGTTCATTCATTTGGCCATCTGCAGCATAAACCCGAGTGACTAACTCAGCCGATGAAGACACACTGTGATAAATAAACGGTACTTGCGCCATGGTAAAGGCCAAACTACCTTTCGCTAACGTATGTCGCTGCCATTGACCTGCTACATCGAGGTAATTCAGCTCACTCGCTTGCGCTAAAAACTCTTGTTGCCTCAATAAGCCTGGCACAAACGCAAGTTGCCCATGACGCCATACCAAGCCGAGCTCACCAAAACGGGTGATTAACTCTTCTTTGACTTGTCCCGTCATGCCCGGTTGACGAGCAATGCCCGTTTCTGGCGTATGGCTGTATGGGTCCGTTGGGAACGCACCATACTGTTCGGGCGTTTTATTAAAACCGATACCCGCACGGACATCGTAATAACAAGCTTTCAACGCCTCTGCGGTTTCATTGTCATCCGGGCGAGCCATAAACCAATTTTCTTGCACGGCTAACAACAGTTTCGACACCATATGCCAATAGGTGCTGCCTAGACCTTCATAACCAAAGAACGAACCTGAGCGACCGGTAAATGACTTATGGTTAAAGGTACTTTCAAACAAATCAAATAAGGCTACTCGATCTGACTCTGGCAAGCCTAATTCAGCGATGCGCAAGTCAAGGTCTTTGGCGTTACGCAGATTCACATCAAAATGAAATTCACCGGTATCGCTCTCGGTGATGACACGCTGTGTTAATAAGGTGTTTTTACTATCACCTAGAATACTCACTGCTGACGATTCGATTCTGTTTTTATCGATAAAGCGTGGCAGTTTTTTATTTGGGTACAGCAAATAAGTGTGTTGATCTTCACGATACAAGTCACTCTGGCGCAATGCCGTGAGTAGCGTTAAAGATTCTTTCGGGTTGAGTAAGTTAGCCGATAACATGGCAACCTGCCCTTCAAGCATCAAGGGTAAATGCGAAATAGACGCGTCTGTTTTGTTTAAATGTAGAATGTTGTAACCGTGGAAAAGACCATCGTCTCGACGGTTCGCTTGTAAGGTACTAGCTATAACCGGAATAACACTGTCTAAAAATTCAATTAACGTCTGGACGGTCAACACGCTCGTTGCATCAGATAGGCCTGTATCATATACGTCTGCGCGATAAGCATCGGCTGCACTGGCTAATTGCTCAATAACAGTCAAACGTTTTTCGTCGTTAACCGTTGCTAACGATGCGAATACCTCTTTAACCTGATCAAACCATGTTTTCACGCTGCGACTGATCGTGACATCTCCACTCACTGAGGCAAGCGATTCACGCATAAA
>NZ_JBKEGY010000025.1:0-54219 GCF_046710285.1 Reinekea sp. | reverse complement strand
GAACCAAATAGTTCCAGATAAAGATTGGTTAAAAAATGATATTGTTAGTATCAAATCATCACTCCAAAATATTGAGCCGCGTAATATTTATATAATGGTTATGGAATCATTTATAGACCCTACATTATTTCCTAAACTAGAGCTTCCTGAAGACTATTTAACACCATGGATGAGAGATTTACAGGCGTTTAAAAACCTATCTCGATCGCCGGTCTATGGAGGTTCGACAGCTCAAGCAGAATTTGAAATTTTATGTGGCGTACCCGCTAAGGCACTCGTTGGTACTATTGAATTTAATAGTTTTGGTGGCGCAAGTACTTCATGTCTCGGCACATGGCTGGGTACTGTTGGCTATAGGACGGTCGCTCAAAATGCCTATAAACCTTCCTATTTTAACCAGGTTAAAGGGTATGAAGGCGTTGGCTTTACTGATATTTATTTTCCAAAAGAGTACGCCAGTGGCTCTGATACACACTTGCAAGTAAACTTCACAAAAACAAGTGGAGAGTATATGTACGATGGAGATTTTTTTGAACAAGCTAATCAGTATTTCTTAAATACGGTGGCAGATGCCTCTGTTGGATTAAATTATATGTTGGGTGTTTACGGGCATTATAATTTCTATATAGATTCCGAACGTTTTCCAAAGATCGTTAGTCTCGATGGTACTGAATTTGAGAATATTCAAAATATTGTAAATCAGTATTACTACCGTGTACGCGTTATTGAACAAAATGTTAAGGAAATAATTGAGCGAGATCCTAGCGCAGTGATTTTAGTGGTTAGTGATCATTTGCCTTTAACGTCAGGTTCAACAAATTATTACCTTGAGCGCGGGTATCCAAACATTTATACCAATGTTTATTATCTATGGGATAGAGGCATGCCTGTTCATATTGATAAACAGGTTAGTCATTATGACTTACCCTGGATTTTACTATCTCTGCTTCGCAATGATAATTGCTACTCAGAGAGTTGCGTTGAAGTTGATTACAAAGGTCGTTATGAGCAAGTAATGGCGCATGCTATGAGAGTAAAAAGTCCTGAGTTAGAAAACTTATTACAATAAAGGATGAAACTGAATAAAAAGCGCTAAGTTGTTTAGATGCAATATTAATCTTCTTTAAGCTTCAGCGCGTCAGTTTCAATTCGTTTTATTAGGTCTTCTCTTTTACTGCGTAAGTGAATTTGCTGTTCATCTTTATTGTCATCATTTGAATCGTCTAGTTCTTGTATTGCGACCTCTGTTTCACTAAGCACCCCTTTTAATTCCTCTAACGTAGCCGCCTCTTCCGCTTTATCAAACGCTAAATCTTCTTGCTGGGAGGCTTCTTTTAATTGGTTATCGAATATCTTTTTAGGAATAATGGGCGCATTTGCATCGAGCACTCTTGTGTTCATAAAGGTGGGGGATACTATTTCAATGCCTTCTGCATGCAGTTCATCTAAAATTTGTTCTCTGAGGCTTGAGCGGGCCGATATTAGGCCTTTTACCTCTTCTTTTAACCCAGCCACCCGATAAAGCACAGAATAGTCACCCAGCTCTCTAACTTGGACAAAGCCATTTTGTAAGCCTGCTTTTTCAGCGGCTCTTAGCAGGCAAGATTGAATCGTGATGCGTGAAATGTCATATCCTAAAGAAACCTCTGCCGAGATAATGGTCCCTGATGATCGAACTACCTTAATGGCTTGAGTAACCATCGAGGTATTCGGCAAAGTAACTAGGTCGCGGTCTTCCGTTTGGATCTCGGTATGTAACAAGCCCATTTCGGTAATTCTGCCGGTGATTTCATCTATCGTTATAAAGTCACCTGGTCGTGCGCTCTTAATTATTCTTAACATGATACCGGCAAGAATATTACCTATGAAAGTAGTAGAAGAGAGCGCAATAGCGGCACTTATGACAATACCAAACAAACTCAGTAACTGGCTTCTGAGAGTATCGCTTACAGGTAAGGCAAGGATGATTGCTAGTAAGCTCAAAATAATGAGCCCGAGGATTATAAGCGGCAATTGGAACGATAAATTAGGCTGACTTTCCCATTTACGGCTCAAAATTGAACGTACAGCAAAGATAGTCAAGGTGGCTAGAATGAACGTTAATGAAACGGGCACAATGGTTAACAGGTTGGCAGTAAATTGATTCATAGTGTATCTGACCAATAAGTTTCAATAGGTCACTTTAAGATACACTTTTACTAAACGAATGGAATCATAAAATTACAAAATGGTGAGCAGCTCCAAAGGAGTGCTCACATTACTCATTTTAAGTAACTATTTAATTATAATTTCTGGTCCCATGATGAGGTATGGAAGCCAAGTTGAGATAATTGGAATATAGGTAATCAGTATGAGGAATACCATTAATACACTTACGAATGGCAGTGCCGCCCGAACAACCTGAGATAAACTCATTCCGGTAATGCCGGAGGTCACAAATAGGTTTAGCCCTATGGGTGGGGTAACCATGCCTATTTCCATGTTGACCACCATCATTATTCCTAAGTGAATTGGATCAACACCCAGTTCCATTGCAATTGGAAACACAACCGGCGCAACAATCATTAATAGACCAGAAGGCTCCATAAACTGACCACCAATTAGAAGTAAAATATTAACCACAATTAGGAAAGTAAACCAGTTGAAGCCAATACCTAACATCCATTCGGTGATTAATTGAGGTATACGTTCTGCAGATAGGGTATGCGCAAATAATAGTGCATTTGCAATAATAAACATGAGCATGACGGTTGTTTTAGTGCCATCTAAAATAACGTCACGTGACTGCCCACCAAATATACTAGGTAAAAAGTTGCGAATGAGTAGCGATAAGTTTCGCCCCCAAATTCGCGTTGCCCCAGTCATTGCCGTCGTAAATGTAACACCTTTAAACTTTCGCCAATGATAGTAGGCAATTAGGACAGCGGTGCTTCCGATTGCAATATTAATCCAATGCTTGGCTTGAAACCCTAAGTCGTCATTACCAACAGAGAAGAACGTAATCATCGTTGCAATAACAAAAAAAGAAACGGCGTATGCAGAGGACTGGAAACCAAATTTAGCAATGGTGTCGTCTGATTCTTCTATCCAAGGTATACCTTCTAGAGGACCCATATCCCGATAAATAAATAGGGCGACAAGCATTGAATATATGGCTGCAACTATGGCTGCTTCTGTTGGTGTAAATACGCCACCATAGATTCCACCCATGATGATGACAACTAGAAATAGTCCCCAGACTGCTTTTTTAGCGGCGTGTAGCCAATGTAAAATACCTTTCCACTCTTCAGAAGGTAAGTTTTTTCGACGCGCGACAATATAAATTGCAATCATCAGCATTAGGCCAGCTATAATGCCTGGGATAACACCCGCTAAAAACATCCGACCGACAGATACGTCAGTTGCCGCCGCGTAGACAACCATAACAATTGAAGGCGGAATTAAAATACCCAGTGTTCCAGCGTTGGCAATAATCCCCGATGCAAACTCTTTGCTATAGCCTACTTGGCGCATACCCACGATAGCAATAGAGCCAATAGCAACAACCGTTGCAGGAGAGGAGCCAGATAAAGCTGCAAACATCATACACGCCAAAACAGATGCCATGGCTAAGCCGCCACGAAAATGGCCAACTGATGCAATTGCAAAATCAATTAGCCGTTTTGCAACACCGCCAGTTGACATATAGGCCGATGCCAAAACAAAAAATGGAATAGCAAGTAACGTATAGTGGTTGCCAACGCCAAAAAGAGAAATAGCGACAGATGAAAGTGATGCGTGTGAAATAAAAGTAACAAATAGTATTGATGATAAACCAAGTGAAATTCCAACCGGTACACCAGCAAAGAGTAATCCCAGGACCATTGAAAATAGAATGAGTGCGTCCATGTTAATCTCCCGCCAAAATATTTTTATTATCTTCGACTAAATCTTCAGCTTCATGCGCACTGATAAGTGCTTTGCGTTTGCCGGTTAGAATATCGACAAAAGCTTGAGTGCCGCGAAGTACCAGAAGTGCTAGACCAATCGGTAGTGCTAATAGAACTATCCAACGGTGGACGCGGTTTTGAACGCCAAAAATCTCTTGAGCCCAGGCTGGATAACGCAGTTCTTCTGCACCAATACCAATTTGATACATTTTTGCCCAGTATTCAATGGCACCGCCACGAACATCAATTCCGAGCATTGCAACCCAAACGCTGTCGAGAAGAATAAGTCCATATGCAATGACGCATACAGCACCGAATAAACTCACTATTTTCTCTAAAGGTTTTGGAAGCGCCTTCAAGCATATATCAACACCGAGGTGTAGATTCGTTTTTATTCCATAGCTCATTCCGAACAGGATTAGCCAGGAAAACATGTTTGTATTGAATTCTAACGCAGCGGACCAACCAGTATTGAAGCCATAACGAGCTACAACTTGAACAAAAGATACCGCCATAATTGATGTGATAATAAGTATTAAAAAGTTTTCTTCTAAGCGGTGCATTACCTTGTAAAAACGCATTTCAAGCAGCCATAGAATGGCTACAAATAGTAGTAAAATGAGATGAGGCCAATAGGTCGACATGGCAGCTCCTAATTATTCTGATTAGATCACGCAGAAGTAGAATGGGACGTTTGAGCACCATTCGTCGTTTTTTGTTTTTGAGTTTTGTTGTGCCAAAAGTACGGCCGACACATCCATGTGTCGGTTAAGGTCTTCTCAGTTTAGATTAAGAACCTGCAGCAGCATTGATTAAATCTTTACCAATGGCTTTTTCAAACTGGCCCCAAGCAGGTTTCATTGAATCTACCCACTTAGTACGCTGTTCTGGCGTTAGTACGTTGATAACACCACCCGCATTGAGGATGTTCTGGCGGTTATAAGCTTCTTTTTCTTTTACTTCAAGGTTTGCTTGAAGTGTTACGTCATTCGCGATTTCAATGAACTGATTTCGTACATCGGCATCCAGACTGTCTAAAAATTCTTTAGATGTCATGAATAAATAAGCTAACAACTGATGGTTGGTTTCGGTGACTGAGTCTTGAACTTCAAAGAATTTTTGAGTGTAAATATTAGACCAGGTGTTTTCTTGACCATCTACAACACCCGTTTGTAGCGCACCGTAAACTTCAGCAAACGCCATTGGTTGTGGTGAAGCTCCCATTGCTTTAATCATGGCTTTCGCAACGTCTGAAGTTTGAACACGGAATTTCAAACCAGCAGAGTCGGTCGGTTCAATGAGTGGTTTATTAGCAGAGAAATACTTCATGCCAGACATCCAATAACCTAAACCAACGAAACCCACATTTTCCATTTCATTCAATAGACCCTTACCTTCATTTGATTGTGTGAATCGAATGGCAGCATCTATATCCCTAAAGATAAAGGGAAGGTCGAACACACCAAATTTTTCAGTATAAGAACCGAATTTTGATAGTGAAGGTGCAAGGAGTTGAACATCGCCTAGTAGAAGTGCTTCCAGCTCTTTACTGTCTCCAAACAGAGTACTGTTAGGGTAAACTTCAACACACATTTTACCATTAAGCTCTGTGTTGACTCGTTCAGCAAAGTTATTTGCAGCAACAACTTTTGGATGAGTTGTACCACCAGTCACGTGGCTAAGTTTTACAACTGTTTCGCCAGAATCGCAATTTGCAGCTGAGTATGATGCAGTGGCACCTAAAGTTACAGCAGCAATGAAGTGTACTAATTTTTTTATAGTCATTGTTAAACCCTTTTATTTTTGTTGGTATGACTCGATCAGTGGTTAAAACAGTCGAATCTGGGTTTACTTTAGCAATGTTAATGCCAGAAATAAAAATCATGCTCGAAGCCCAATACCAAAAGGGAGGCGCTGACTGAGCCTATATTTTAGGCTCTGGCGTGAGTAGCGCGGTGCACACTTTGGTTGTGTATGAAACTTGTAATGGGTAGTTGACTACCCATTTAGATCTTCATTATCATTTAAGTCTGATACGTCGATAGAGAGTCGTTTTATCTTGTCGTATAAACCTTTCCTAGACAGCCCTAGAGATTGGTAGGTTTGCTTTAAGGATCCGCCATTTTTAATCAATTCATGTTCAATTACTGTTTTTTCATACTGTTGTAACCGTGAATTAAGATCGCCACTTAGTTTTTCTTCAGAAGTGTCAACAAAACCGTTCCACATGCCTAATACAAAGCGGTCCGCGTAATTCCTTAACTCTCGAACATTTCCTGGCCAAGGGTAGCTGCATAGCTGCTCGACTAGAGATGGTGAAATGTCTGGTATATCTCGCCTATATTTACTGCGTGCAATTCTGGCTAAGTGAAAAAACAGCAACGGTATATCTTCGTTTCGTTCTCTTAAAGGCGGAATGTTAAACCGAATAACATTAAGACGATAATAGAGGTCGATTCTAAACTGGCTAAGATTTGATAAATCTTCTAAGTCTTCTTTTGTAGCTGCAATAAAAGTGACATCTAACTCGACAGTTTTATTTGAGCCGAGCGGATCAATGGTACGTTGCTCTATAGCTCGTAAAATTTTGGCCTGTAAATCGAGGGGCATTGAATCTATTTCGTCCAAAAATACCGTACCGCCGGCGGCGTACTCAAGCTTACCGATTCGTTTTTTGGTTGCACCGGTAAAAGCGCCGACGTCATGGCCAAAGAGCTCACTTTCAATTATGTTTGCTGGAATCGCCGCGCAGTTTATCGCGACGAAGGGCTTGTCTTTGCGAAGTGAAAAATCGTGGATTGCGCGTGCAACGACTTCCTTACCGGACCCCGTTTCACCAATAATTAAACTATCAACATTCGCGTTTGACAGAGCAATGATTTGCTCTCTGAGTAACTCAATTCCCGGTGAACGCCCGACAAGACGTTGGCTGATTGGATCATGGTCATCAATGGTTTCACGTAGACTTCGGTTTTCTAATACCAGTCGGCGTTTTTCGATTGCGCGTTTAACAACTTCGATTAGCCGTAAAATGGGGAAAGGCTTTTCTAAGAAGTCATAAGCGCCTTTCTGAATCGCTTCGACGGCAAGGGGAACATCGCCGTGACCGGTCATTAAAATTGCAGGAATAGAAGCATCTAATTCGACCACTTTGGACATAAAATCCATGCCGTTTAAATCGGGCATCATTATATCGCTGATGACTACGCTATAACTGTCGCGAGATAAGTGGCTAAGTACATCACGAGCCCTTAGGTCAGAGCGTACATTAAAGCCCTCTAACTCAAGACCCTGTTGCAGTGCGTGTACTAGGTCGCCATCATCATCGGTGAGCCAGACAGTGGCTTGGCTTGTGTGGTCTAAGGTATTGGTCATGTAGGCGTTTTACTCTTATTAGGCTTATTGGGCAGTTCAATAGTAAAGCAGGCGCCACCTAAGCTCGATTGGGTTAGGTATATATTACCACGGTGCTCTTTCATGATGTCCTTCACGATAGGCAAGCCTAAGCCTAAGCCTGCGCCAGCTTGCTTAGAAGTATAGAAGGGTTCAAAAATATGGATTTGGTTTTCTAGGCTCACACCAGGGCCGCTGTCTTCTATTGATATTGAGACATAGTGGGTATTGCGTTGATAGCTAACCATGACTCGGTGTGATTGGTTCACCAAGTCAGAGTCGTTAATCGCATCAATCGCATTGGTTAATAAGTTTAAAATAACCTGACTTATCTGAACAGAGTTGCCGTACGCTGTATCTGTTTCTGCAATGTTGTGAGAAAGCGAAAGGGACGCTGCTTTCACTCTCGGCCGGACTAACATAAACGATTCTTCGACACAGGAATGAATATTGATATTATCAGACTGGTCAGACGGCTTACGGGCGAATGACATGAGTATTCGAGAGAGGTTACCCAACCGATCTGTTTGTTGAATAATTCTGTCTAAATTATCAGCAACACTGTCTATTTTATTCAGTGCTAAAAACTTAATGCCATTTTCAGCGTAAGTGCGCATAGTGGCCAATGGTTGATTATATTCATGACTTAAGGTTGTGCTCATTTGGCCAATAGCTGCCATTTTTGCTGACTGAATGAGTTCCTGTTGCGTTGTTTTTAATTGCTCTTCTGCCATTCGTCGGTCGTTAACCTCCTGACTTAATAGTTTATTTGTTTGCTGTAATTCGGAGGTTCGCACTAAAATTTTTTGCTCTAATTCCTGGGCATGCAGAAGGTCTTTTTGCTGAATCAAAATTAGCTTTTCTCTACGACGAACAAACAAAGTAAAAATAGAAATTATAATCAGGCAAACCAATAACGCCGTTAATATAGTTAACCTGGCAATTGATTTATTGTCGATACTGGCATGGGCCGTTACTGTCCAGCCTACGGTGTTTAGTTGAACACTCGACACGACTTGGTTGGTTTTTCGCTTTAGTTGCTTGGATTCAATGAGCGTAGTACCAATTAAAGCGGCATTACTGGCCAGCACCACACGTTGTTTGTCATCCGTGGCTATAAGTTTTGCGGTAGCAATAGCCCAAGACTGTGCAACGGGCTCTAAATTTACCATAAAAACTAAAATGCCAATGGGTTCCGCGTTGGCTTGAATAAAAGAAGAAAATGCATATAGGGAGTGATTCTCGTCTATATTAAAATATTGCCTACCTAGTCGTCCTTCTTTGGGCGCTACAGTGAGTGCCCTTAGTAAACTTGAGTTGTAGAATCGTTTATTTAAATCTTGTGCCGAAGCAATTATTTCGCCCTGAGTACTGAGGATGAGGGTATCAAATGAGCCGGAAAGGTAATTTAGCTGCCGTAACCATAGCTGAGTTGCATTTGAGGCAGGGTCAGAATCTTTCCAGCTTGACTTGTCACCATGTTGGCCCATAAGTACGGGAAGTAGTCGGTATTTTTCTAGGTGGCTTTCGAGAATTTGAACCTGAAGTTCTAACTGATGGTTTACATCTTGCTCTGTAGTTACGGTAAGGCGCTGTAATGCACGCAAATAGCCGAATTGATAGAGCATAGCGAGTGACAACATGCACAGTGTAAATGCCAAGATCCATGTTGATGAATGTCTTTGCCAGTATTGGGCTTTAGCTGAACTGAGTAAATCGGTCGCGTCGGTCATTTTTTTCTTTTTAATATAATCTAAAAAAACCAAAATTACGATGCGACTTTAAGTAATAAGGCGCATGCAGCGTTTACGCATGCGTTATGTTGTTTAGTCTTTAGGCTCAGTGTCTTTAGAAACGACTTCACCTTCGATAACGTTGGACTGTTTGAATTGTGATTGATAGCGATGAAAATGCTGAGGCGGCGTAAATAGAGGGCGCCCAGTAATCGCAATTTTAATTTTGTTAATAACAGCCATTACAATAGCAAATACAGCAAGACCAAGCACAACAACGAGACCGACCCAAAAAAGCGTAGCGACGATGACAATTGACAGCACTAAGGCTATGGCACGCTGCCACGGTGGACGTTGATTAAACTGGAATTGGAACAAAATAGAACCCTATTAATAAATGTAGATATACAGATCATGGGCGCTACGCGTGGCTAATTCAAGTCGAAATACCACGCCAAAAGTCACTATTTGGCTAATGTCGTTGAGCTAAGGCCTTGTTGAGCGGCACGAATGCCAACATCACACCGCCAATAATGAAGTACACCAAAATGAATAGCAGGCCGCTGTGACGTCCGATAGAATCGCTAATTGGACCGAAAGTCATACCAATAATGATTGCAAACCGGCCAAAGGTGCCCCATAAGCCAAATAGCAAGGCTGAGTCCTCAGGTTTAGCCAATAAGCCAACCACCGCACGGCTTGCAGATTGTGTAGCACCCATTGCACTACCCGCGATGAAAGCGACCACGACAAACAACTTATTTATTTCCATACCGGTCATGCTAACGAGTGGATCTAGAAAATAAATACCTAAGATTCCGGTTATCCACCAACCCAGAGATAAGAAAATAGTTTGTTTAGAGCCTATTTTATCTTCTATAAAACCGAAGCAAATGGCACCTAACATAGAGCTAACCTGCAGAGTTGCGCCAATTAATAATAGAGCGGTGCCATTAATGCCGATTTCCTCTTGTGCGTAGATACCAAAAAACTTAACCACGACTGCAATGCCTGCGCTGTACATCATAAAAGCTAGAAAGAACTTAAATAGCACAGGGTAGTCACCGATGATGTTTTTCATGTCTAGCACGCGTTTAACGGCGGCTGTTGACAGCTGTTTAAAACTAGCCTGCTCATAACCCGGCTTAGCAATGGCGCGTTCTTTAACAAATAAGAAGGTTGGCAGGGCGCCCAAAAAGTAGAACAGAGCGATAAAAACCATGGCAAGTTGGTTTTGGTTAACGAAGAGGTCGAAGTCGGTTACTTTATCAGCGGTTATAAATCCGGCCATGATTAGCAAGCTGAGAAGGCCGCCTATGTACCCAATGCCCCAGCCGAAGCCGCTGATTTTACCCATATTTTTCTTGGTCGCTAATTCTGGTAAGAAGCTGGCAATGAATGATTCCGATAGCATCCAAGCGGTATTACTAAACACTAATAAGGTTAACCCAATCCATATTTGCCCAGGCTCTACAAAAAACAAAGCTGCTGTGGCAAAAATGGAGGTAAAGGTACATACAGCAAGGTACTTCTTCTTTTTACCGCTGTAGTCACACAGTACGCCAACTAATGGCGCCAGAACAATCGCCAATGCGGTTGATATGGCCACTGCCAGTGACCAAAAGGTGTTCTTCATATGCGCTAATTCAGGTGGCACGATATAAGAGACAAAAAATGCACTGTAAATAAAGGTAACGACAACGGTGGTGTAGCTGCTGTTGGCAAAATCGTACATAGCCCAACCAAAAATTTCGCGTTTTTTAACCGGCGGGACAGTTATGGGGTTGTTCATCGAGTGCTTCCTAGCATTTGTTTGTTATTTTGACGGTAGAGTGTGCCCCATAGGCTGAAAAAACAAAAGAAATACGCTATCAAAAGGGCCGAGAAATTGAATTAACACCTTGAAATTCATCACAAAAACCCCACAAAGAGTGCTAGCAATACATACAGTACTTATTTAGGAAGGATTTATGTCTGAAACAAACCAAGAATCGCTAAGTTTTCAAACCGAAGTAAAGCAATTGCTTCATTTGATGATTCACTCACTTTATTCAAATAAAGAGATATTTTTACGTGAATTGGTATCAAACGCATCGGATGCGTGTGACAAATTGCGTTTCCAAGCACTAAAAGATGACTCGCTATTAGCCGATGGTGCTGATTTCCGTGTACGTATTAGTGCAGATAAGGAAGCCAATACCTTAACGATCGAAGACAACGGTATAGGCATGAACCGTGAAGATGTCATTAACAATCTGGGTACCATCGCTAAGTCAGGCACGGCTGATTTCCTTCAAAACCTAACGGGTGATGAGAAAAAAGATTCTCAACTCATTGGCCAGTTTGGTGTCGGCTTTTATTCTTCTTTTATTGTTGCCGATAAGGTTGATGTTTACTCGCGTAAGGCCGGTACTGAAGCCAATGAAGGTGTGCATTGGAGTAGTGAGGGAGAAGGTGAGTTTACCCTAGCCGATATTGAGCTGCCAAGCCGCGGCACTAAGCTCGTGCTGCATTTAAAAGCAGATCAATCTGAATTTGCAGACACTTGGCGGTTGCGTAATCTGGTTAAAAAATATTCTGATCACATTGCTGTACCTGTACAAATGCTTGAGGAAAAGCCGGCCGCTGCAGAAAACGAAGAAGATGCAGAAGTAGATGCACCTCAATGGGAAAACGTCAACAGCGCTAAAGCATTGTGGACCCGTCCACGTAGCGAAGTTAAAGACGAAGAGTACCAAGAGCTATATCACCACCTCTCACACGACTTTGGTGATGCCGTCTCATGGAGTCATAACAAGGTTGAAGGTAAATTAGATTACACCAGTCTTTTATATGTTCCTCAAAAAGCTCCTTACGATATGTGGAACCGTGAGCGTGTTCGTGGCTTAAAGCTCTATGTTAACCGTGTTTTCATTATGGATGACGTTGAGCAGTTCTTACCTCTTT
Source organism: Reinekea sp. (assembly GCF_046710285.1). Taxonomy (GTDB): domain Bacteria; phylum Pseudomonadota; class Gammaproteobacteria; order Pseudomonadales; family Natronospirillaceae; genus Reinekea. The sequence continues at coordinate 42,218 of NZ_JBKEGY010000025.1, read as the reverse complement.
ACCTGCGCTTTATTAAGGGTGTGATTGATTCAAACGATTTACCATTGAACGTATCTCGTGAAATCTTGCAAAGCGATAGTACCATCGAGAGTATTAAAACGGCATTAGTAAAACGTGTTTTAGATATGCTAAGTAAACTGGCTAAAAAAGAGCCTGAAAAGTATCAAACTTTTTGGGATGAGTTTGGCCAAGTATTAAAAGAAGGCCCTTCCGAAGACATGGGCAATAAAGAAAAAATTGCCAAACTACTGCGTTTTGCTTCTACTCATACCGGTGAAAGCAAGCAAGATCAGTCGTTAACCGCTTATATTGAGCGCATGAAAGAAGGCCAAGAAAAAATCTACTACGTTTGCGCAGACAACCATCAAACGGCTAAAAATAGCCCGCATTTGGAAGTTTTCCGTAAAAAAGGCATTGAAGTTCTATTGTTATCCGATCGTATTGATGAGTGGTTAATGGGTTACTTGCAAGACTTCGACAGCAAGCAAATAGTCGACGTTGCACGTGGCGGATTAGACCTTGGCGATATCGAAACCGAAGAAGAGAAGCAAGCCCAAGAAAAAGCCAATGATGAACATAAAGACTTGTTAGAGCGCATAAAAGCGCAATTTAGCGATGAAGTTGAAGATGTTCGTATGACGCATCGTCTCGTAGAAAGCCCAGCGTGTATTGTTGTGGGCGAGAATGACATGGGTGCGCAAATGCGTCGCATTATGGAATCTGCAGGCCAACAAGTGCCTGATTCTAAGCCAATCTTAGAATTGAACCCAGAGCATCCATTAGTCATACGGCTAGAAACAGAGCAAAGCGAAGAGCGATTTGCAGATTTAGCGAGCATTTTGCTTGAGCAAGCTCGCTTAGCTGAAGGTACGCAATTAAACGATGCCGCCGGCTTTGTGACTCGTCTAAATAAGCTATTGCTGGAAATGATGGCCTAGCCTAAACGCTAATGCCTACTCATGCCGCCTTTGTTTCGTTACAATGGCGGCATGTTTTTTGGAGAATCAACCATGTTTAAGAAGATTGCGACGGTATTCGCCGTTATATTTATGGCAGGCACTGCTACCGCCGGTGGCGCAATAGATTTTGGATTATCTAACACCTCAGTTCGAATCGAGCACGATGCGGCGATGGTTGGAACAGGCGCACACTTCACTGTGGGCGGTGTTTATAACGAAACAAATCAAAGTGCAGCCGTTTTAGTGGGCTTTAACGCAGTCGATGCCACCATGGCAAACAAAGAAATGATTGGTGGGTTGGGCTTTAAAGCCATGGGCCTAAACAATCAGATTGCTGATTTTGCAGTTGGGTTGGGCGTGGGTGGTTTTTTGCGCTGGCAGCCAGATTTTATGAATGGTTTAGGTTTTGAAGGCCAAGCATATTTCTCTCCGAGCATTTTAAGCTTCGGAGATTTAACCTCGTCTAATGAATTGGTCGCACGGCTTACCTATAAAGTCTTGCCGCAAGCGCGAGTATTTATTGGTTATCATGATCTTCGTGGCGAATATAATATAGCCGGAGAAGCAGAAACAGGCGTTATCGATTCAACGTTTCACATTGGCTTTAGAATGACCTACTAATGTTGAGTCCTACCGGTACGACCAACGTGGCCCAGAAGCACCTCAAGGTATTGCTTACGCAATGGCAACTCTCAAAAGATGCCTCTGTTAACCACACCTTAGAAATGTCTTTTGTTTTGATGATGAATAGAGCATTAGGTTCACTTTTGCTTGAGGTTGTACCCGAGCTAGCCAACCACAATAAAAAGCTTGATGGCGATTTTCTTAGCCTGATCACGCAGCCATTTGCCATAGCGCTTGAAGATCAAATGATCATTCAACTGACGGCTAGCCTAGCTCAATCAACGAGCTGGCTGGCTTCGTGGCACGAGAGTTGGCAGCAAATGAACGCGGTCGCAATAGACAAACCGATATCTAAAGATAATTTGATTGCTACTGCAACGGTTGAGCAAGACAGACCAGAAATTGAGCAATGGTATCATCACTTTAATGAGCTAGTAGACAATCTACGGGCTCAAAACGAGTACTGTTAAGACGACATTATGAATAAATTTTGGGAAATAGCACAACTATCTGATGGCTCTTACGTTTTGAGAAGTTCAGAAGAAGACAGTGCACCAATAGTAAAAATCCAGTTTTCGGCTGATGCGAAAGAAAATTTAGGCGACTTAATACACGATGTCGCCAAAGCAATGATCGGCGCGGGCGTTCAGGTAGCGACAGGGTCTTTCGAACCAGAAGAAGACGAGCCGAATACCGTCCATTAACAGCACTGACAACAGGTTCTACACTAAACCGGCTTCCCAGTTTAAAAAGTCTCCCACGTCTTTATATGAGGGGTTTATATTTGTATAAGGTTGCATCTTTAACTAAAGTTTAAGACTAACTAGCCGATTTGATAGGTTAGATAGTTAACTTTATTATTCTGAGGCCGCCTTATGACTTTGACCGTCAAGCAAAAATTGCTTTTTGTGATCGTGCCAACCTTATTTGCCTTAGTGTTTTTCTCTTGGCGTCAAATTGATATCGCTAATAGAGAACTTAGTGCTGCCAAAAGTGTTTCTGCCTTTATTGACTTATCTGCCTATAGCAGTCGTTCAGTGCATGAACTCCAAAAGGAACGCGGCACGTCGGCAGGTTATCTAGGTTCTCAAGGTAAAGAATTTGGTGCAGATTTAGCTAAACAAAGGGGGGCCACTGACGCGAGTTTAGCTGAACTCAAAGAGTATATAGCGCATCACGAGACCGAACTTTCTCGCTTCCAGAGTATTTGGACACTAGTTTCCGATGCTAACGAATTATTGACTAATCTTCCGAAGTTGCGCGCAAGTGTTAGCGAACTAAGTATTGCGGCTCCTGATGCTATTAACTATTACACGCGCATAAACTCAATTCTATTATCTGTTCCCGGCAAAGCCATTGGCGTATCAGAAGATGCCGATACCAGCATTGCGCTTGCAGCCTATTATGAGTTTCTTCAAGGTAAAGAGCGTGCAGGGATAGAGCGTGCCGTGCTGTCAAATTCATTTGCGGCTAAATCTTTCGCCCCCGCAATGTATCAACGTTTTATTGAGTTAGTCACAGAGCAACGTACGTATTTTGATACCTTTCAAATATATGCAACAAAAGCACAGGTCGCGGGCTACTTAGATTCACTGAATAAACCAAGCTCTGAGGCTGTAGATGTCTATCGACAATACGCCCTAAACCAAGACCTGGATTATGATTCTGTCGAATGGTTTAAACAGGCAACAGGTAGAATAAACTTATTGAAAACTGTTGAAAATTCATTAACAGATGACATTTTAGCGCTAGGGCATGGAATTGTTAGTTACAGTAGCTTCAAGCTTTGGTTCTATTTGATTTTATCTATAGTGCTTGTTTTAGCAGCCAGTAGTTTTAGTTATAAATTAGTGGTAAGCCTAAATAAACAGGTGCGATCTATTACTGATACAATGCAGTCCGCTGTCGAAAAAGACTTAACTCAAGTAGCAACCGTCGTCGCTAATGATGAACTCGGTGGTATAGCGACTAATTTAAACTTAATGCTGCAAGAACTCATCAATGCAATGAATACTATATTGTCTTCAAGTGAGCAGCTTGCCGCCGCGTCTGAACAATCAACCATTGCCGTAAAAGAAAACGCAGCGACGTTAGAGCACCAGCAAGCAGATGTTCTCCAAGTAGTTAGTGCAATTGAAGAAATGAGCGCCTCAGTTCGTGAGGTCGCTAAAAACATTCAAAGTACATCAGATGCCGCTTCAGAAGCAGATGAAATGGTTCTAAAAAGCAGCGATATGGTAAATGAATCAACTCAATTGATCGAGTCTGTGTCTGTTACGGTCACCGCTGTATCGGAAAGCATAAATGATCTGCACCAAAGTAGTGGTAATATTTCCAGTGTTGTCGAAGTCATTAAAAGTATTGCAGAACAAACCAACTTATTAGCATTGAACGCAGCTATTGAGGCGGCAAGGGCGGGTGAGCAGGGTCGAGGCTTTGCAGTGGTTGCCGATGAGGTTCGTTCACTAGCTCAGCGAACCCAAGACTCAACCAAAGAAATTGAGATTATGGTTGAAAGGTTTCAGCAAGACAGCAATAGTGCTTTTGAACAAATGACACAAAGCCGAAGTCAAGTAGAGTTGAGTGTTGATAAAGCGAATGACGTTAAAGCCTCCCTCAACGAAGTTGTAAAAGCGATTGCTCAGATATCTGAAATGTCTGTTCAAATTGCGACCGCCGCTGAAGAGCAGGTTTTAGTTAGTAGTGAAATTGCGGTTAAAGCTCAAGGTATTGGTGAAAGTGCTCAAATTACTGCTGAAGGTGGCCAACAAATAGCCACTGCAGCACAAGAGCAAGCAAACCTAGCCGTGCAGTTACAAAACTTGGCGAATGAATTTAAAACCACCTAATTACCATTTTGGTAGTGGTCATAGTAGGCCATTACCTTAACGACATAGTTTTGAGTTTCAGGGTAGGGCGGAATGCCCTCAAAACGTTTTACAGCGCCTTCACCGGCGTTGTAAGCCGCTAAAGCCAACGAGGTGTCGTTGTACTTGCGCAACAAATAACGAAGATGTTTTGTGCCAGCATAAATATTTTGCTTAGGGTCGTATATATCTGACACCTTATAAATAGCAGCGGTGCCAGGCATGAGTTGCATTAAGCCCATCGCCCCTTTTCGAGATTTCGCTTGAATGTTAAAGGCAGATTCCTGACGTATCACGGCTTTGATCAAAGAGGATTCGATACCGTAAAGATAAGCAGCATTATTTATATGCGTTTCGATCAAGTCTTGATTCTTTTGGTTGTCTTGATAGCGAAGCGCCGTTCCAGCCGAATTTGCATTAAGTTTATTGTTTTCCAGCTCATAACCCGCCAGGCTTATTGGGCGGTCAGTGACCACCCGTTCACCCGTTGGAGAAAGATAAATAAACAAATTACTCGCAAGCGCTGTATTGAGTGTAAATGCGCAACTAAGCGTTGCTATGAACTTAGTTATCCTCATCGAAATACAACGCCCCTAAATTCACTAGCGCACAAAAAATGGCAGGCAGTAAATCGTGTGCATTGACGATTTGAGCGTCAAAAGGGAAATAATCATAGCGGTCGAGCACTTTACTGACTTGCTCAGGGCAGCCTTCGAGTTCGCTACCATCAACCAGTAATCGATCTTCATAATAAGCAAACCGGCTAGCAGTGTTCTTAACTAACGGTGTTTTTGGCCATTGGGCGGCAAATTTTTCTAGAGACCAATCTCCAGAATCTACTGCGGTATCATCGTATTTGGGTTCCGTCATATACTGGCCCAACCAATTAGCCAGTAATGATCGGTCGTCACTAATGCCACGAATAATTTGTTGAATGCGATCGATATCTGATTCTTTAATTTCGCTGTTTGAGGCAGATCTATTTTCAATGTTCTGATCAGTATAGCGTTGAAAGTCTGATAAATGATTAGACAAAAAGTGGCCAAAATCTATCATTACTTCTGACTCAGCAGGTGCTCTAAAACCCACAGAGTAAGTAATAGAGTTTTCTAATGCGGTACCCCAATGTGCAAGTGCAGGGGGTAAGTAGAGCATGTCACCTGGCTCAAGAACCCAAACTTCTTCTTCGTGAAATTGTGCCAATATCTTAACCGGTAGGTTTTCAATTAACTCGCTGTCATCGGCACACATTTGACCAATTTTCCATTCCCGGCGACCCTCCCCCTGTATCAGGAAAACATCGTATTGATCAAAATGGGGGCCAACACCGCCACCTTTGGTCGCAAAACTCACCATAATGTCATCAATGCGCCAAGAGGGTAAAAACGAGAAGCAATTACGCAGTTTTGCAATATCTTCATCCCAATGATCTACAGCTTGAACCAATAGCGTCCAATCTTCTTCACCTAAAGTTGCCCATATCTCTTCATCAAATGGTCCATTCTTAAGTGACCATGCATCTTTCGCGCGATCTAAACTGATAATGCGAGACTCAGCATTAGGCTCCGTTGCAAGGCCAGCAAGGTCATCTCCCGCTATCAAAGATTCAACTTTCGGAAATGCACCACGAATGAGCATAGGGCATTGCTGCCAATAGTTTCTTAAGAAATCATCGATATCAAAATTTTGAATCTGAGACATAGCAAATTACCAGTAGGTTTTTAGTTATTTTAGCAGTCTTTAGTGGCTAATGTAGAAAACAACGAGAAAGGTCGGGGGAAATACCCCTGCAATAAAAAGCAGGGGTAGTAAAGAAGCTAGATCTTTTTAGCTTGAGCGACAGCATTGCCAATGTAGCTAGCAGGCGTCATAACAAGAAGGTCTTGCTTGGCTTGTTCAGGTAGGTCTAGTTGACCCACAAAATCGACCATCATGTCTTTAGTAATGGCTTTGCCACGCGTAAAGGCTTTTAGCTTTTCATACGGCTCTTCGATGCCGTAACGACGCATTACCGTTTGGATAGCTTCTGCCATTACTTCCCAGGCGTTGTCTAAGTCCGCGGCTAAGCGTTCTTCGTTTACTTGGAGTTTGCTGATGCCTTTTAACGATGCTTGATAAGCGATGAGGCTGTGGGCTAAGCCAACACCCATAGAGCGTAATACGGTTGAGTCTGTTAGGTCTCGCTGCCAACGGGAGATCGGCAGTTTGGCGCCTAAATGCTGCATTATTGCATTGGCGATGCCTAAGTTGCCTTCTGAGTTTTCAAAGTCAATTGGGTTTACTTTATGTGGCATGGTTGAACTACCAACTTCGCCCGCAATGGTACGCTGCTTAAAGTAACCTTGTGAGATGTAACCCCAAATATCACGATCAAAGTCTATTAAAATGGTGTTAAAGCGGGCGATTGCATCATAGAGCTCGGCAATATAGTCGTGCGGCTCTATTTGCGTTGTATAAGGGTTCCATGAAAGGCCTAACGAGGTTATAAAGTCACTGGCGTTCGCTTCCCAATTTATCTCTGGGTAGGTCGCTAGGTGGGCATTGTAGTTACCAACGGCACCGTTAATTTTGCCTAAATACTCGATAGCTTGAACTTGTTTAATTTGACGGTCTAATCGGTATGCAACGTTCGCAAACTCTTTACCAACGGTTGTCGGTGATGCTGTTTGGCCATGAGTGCGAGCTAGCATTGGCACAGCAGCAAGTTCAATTGCGACTTCTTTGATGGCTTTCGATACATTCAAAAGCTCTGGCAAAATTACAGATTTAATACCGTTTAATAGCATTAGTGCATGAGATAGGTTGTTAATATCTTCAGACGTACAGGCGAAGTGCACAAACTCTTGGTATTGAATCAGCTCTTTATGTGCAGCGAGCTTATTCTTTAAAAAGTATTCAACCGCTTTCACATCGTGGTTAGTCGTTGCTTCGATGTCTTTTATGGCTTGAGCATCGTCTTGTGAAAAATTAGTGATGATGGCATCTAAATACTGGTTAGCCTCTGCACTAAAGGCAGGCAATTCATTAACCCCATCAAGGTTCGACAGTTGCTGCAACCAGCGAACTTCAACTTCGACACGGTAGCGGATGAGCCCAAATTCACTAAAGTAGTGACGCAATGCAGCGGATTTGCTGCCGTAACGTCCATCAATTGGCGATATTGCGGTTAGTGCAGAAAGTTCCATAAAATAATAACCTTGCAAAAATAAGAGTCGACTGTGAAAGCGCGGCGATTATACCGAAAACTCAGAATTAGGCCAGTTGCGAGAGGCCTTGCGCGGCACGGTGTAGCCTTGATCTACTGGTCAAGAAATGCCAGCGACGACCACCTGCGTGGCGCCATAAAATGGCACAGCGAACACCGTACAATAGTAAAGTTCGAACTTGGTCCGCTACTTTAGGGTCTTGCAAGTGCATGGGGTTACCCGTGACGCGAATACGAAAGTTTAATTTACTGACACTGGTTTGGTAGCAATTGGCTGTTGAACCAAGGATAGACTCATGCAAATAATCATTAAAGTAAGCTTGTTGATCTACAGCGCGGTCGAGGCCGGTTGCTAGCTCGGTCATTAAGTCTTTTCGCTTAGCTAGCTTGCCTTGAACGGTGATAATTGACATTGCGTACTGTAATACTTCTTTATTAATTCCTTGACCATTTTTAGACAAGGCATTAACTAGCCTTTCTGTTCCTGCTTCAAAAATTTGATAGTCGGGAAACAACTCATCGTAGGTGGCAGGGTTTAAATTCAAAATTGTTTTTACTGAATGCTCTAAAAGGTTTTTGTCTACCCGACCTTCTTTGGCCAGCTTGTCGACAAGATAGGCCGACTGGAATACACCGGAAAGAGCAAGGACTTGGTTTTTATCATTCAATGACATGAGTAGAGTCTTTTCCTATATTGAAACGTTTCAGAACATTCTGATGTTAGATTTTCTAATTTAGCCTACCAAGTAGCTTCGATTACACCGCCGCCTAAGCATACGTCATCTGCATAGAATACGGCAGATTGGCCAGGTGTTATAGCGCGCTGAGGTTGGTCAAAATCAACACGGTACAGGTTGTCGGCATCACGAGTAATCGTACATAGCTGATCGGGCTGGCGATAACGGTGCTTACATGTCAGCGTTATTGGCAGTTTTGGCTCTTTTTCGTCTACCCAGTAGATATTAGATAGCTTTAGATGATTGGTGAATAGGCTAGGGTGGTCGGTACCTTGCACGGCAATCAAGATGTTGTTTGTAAGGTCTTTGGCGCTCACAAACCAGGGCGCTTCACCGTATTTAGTACCACCAATACCTAAGCCCTGACGCTGGCCAATGGTGTAATACATTAACCCTTGATGCTGACCAATAACATCGCCTGACTCAGTTTGAATTTCACCGGGTTGCGCAGGGATGTATTGCTTTAAAAAATCGGTAAAGCGGCGTTCGCCAATGAAGCAAATGCCGGTGCTATCTTTCTTTTTAGCGGTGGCTAATTGATATTTCTCTGCAATAGCTCGGACTTCAGGTTTTTCTAATTCTCCGACCGGGAATAAGGTTTTAGCGAGTTGCGTATGGCCTACAGCGTGTAAAAAGTAAGATTGATCTTTGTTGGTATCTAAGCCTCGTAATAACTGAGATCTACCGTCTACCGTGTGGGTTCTAGTGTAGTGCCCCGTAGCAATCTTATCTGCACCCAGTGCCATGGCGTAGTCTAAGAAAGCTTTAAACTTAATTTCACGATTACACAAAATATCTGGGTTTGGCGTGCGACCGGCTTTGTATTCTTCAATGAAATGCTCAAAGACATTATCCCAATATTCAGCAGCAAAATTGGCGGTATGAAGGTGAATACCTAGCCGATCAGATACTGCTTGAGCATCTGCGAGGTCTTCTTTGGCGGTACAGTATTCGGTACCGTCATCCTCATCCCAATTTTTCATGAATAAGCCTTCAACTTGGTAGCCTGCCTCCAGTAAGAGTGCCGCTGTCACCGACGAATCCACTCCGCCTGACATGCCGACTATAACTTTTGTGGATGCATTACTGCTCATAAATATGGCTCCAAATAAATTTGAAATAGCTATTGAACTGGGTTAGATGGGTCTGGAACGCTAGACTTCAAGTGATTTTATCACACCATTCACAAGTCTTTTGCAAATGATGAGAGAATAGTAGATCTTAACTCCTTTAAACTAGTGTTCAGAATTAGTAAGTGTATTCTAAACTAGTAGAGAATATCTGACACCCATAGCAACAGGACTAACACATGATCATCAAACCAAAAGTTCGCGGATTTATCTGTACTACCGCTCACCCAACAGGCTGTGCTGAAAACGTCAAAGAACAAATAGCTTACGTTGAAACAAACAAGTCGGGCAAGGCAGGTCCAAAAAATGTATTGGTTATTGGTTGCTCGAACGGTTATGGCCTTGCGTCGCGCATCACCAGTGCGTTTGGTTATGGAGCCAACACCCTAGGTGTTATGTTCGAAAAAGAGCCAAGTGAGCGTCGGTCAGCTTCTGCGGGTTGGTATAATACACGTGCATTTGAGAAGGCTGCTGTTGAGAAGGGTTTGTTTGCAAAATCACTGAATACCGATGCCTTTTCAAGTGAGGCAAAAGAGAGTGTTATTGCTGAAATTAAAGAGAATATGGGTCAAATAGATCTAGTAGTGTACTCGTTAGGTGCTCCTCGCCGTAAAGACCCAAATACCGGTGAAGTTTATTCGTCAACCTTAAAGCCTATTGGCGACCCGGTCACGCGTAAGAACTTAAATACAGATACACGAGTTGTTGCCGACTTAACCCTTGAATCCGCAACAGAAGAAGATATTGCCAATACCGTTAAAGTGATGGGTGGTGAAGACTGGGAGATGTGGATTGACGCCTTAGCTGCGGCCGATGTTCTAGCGCCGGGTGTGATCACAACATCTTATACTTATATTGGAAAAGAGCTCACATGGCCGATCTATGGCGGAGCGACCATTGGTAAAGCCAAAGAAGACTTAGATCGTGCGGCTAAAGCGATTTCTAAGAAGCTTGAAGCTGAAAAAGGCGGTAAGGCTTATGTTTCTGTACTTAAAGCGCTTGTCACCCAATCAAGTTCCGCGATTCCTGTCATGCCTCTGTATATCTCTGCCTTATACAAAGTCATGAAAGAAGAGGGTACTCACGAAGGCTGTATTGAGCAGATATTTGGATTGCTCGAAACTCAATTGTACGGTGCAGGCGAGCTTAATTTAGACGCAGTAGGTCGTATTCGTATGGAAGACAACGAGCTTAAAGATGAGGTGCAGCAGAAGGTTGCAGCAATATGGGATCAAGTAAATACAGAAAACCTAGATGAAGTTACCGACTTCGCTGGTTACCAAGCTGAGTTTTTCCGTTTGTTTGGCTTCGGTTTTGATTCTGTCGACTACGACGCTGAGGTTGATCCGATCGTTTAGCGCGATTTAGTTTAGTATGAGCAGCTTTCGGGCTGCTTTTTTTAGGCTTCCAGTTTATACCGTTATCTGCAATAAAGTCCCTACTTAGTATTTTGCTATTGCCGCTATTTAGGTCACTCAAGGTAATTTCTCCAATAGACCAGCGAATTAAACGAAGTGTTGGATATCCAATAGCGGCGGTCATACGCCTAACTTGCCGGTTTTTACCTTCAGTGATGCTAAGTTTGATCCAACTGGTAGGCTTTTGTTTTCTTTCCCTTATTGGTGGGGTTCTATCCCACAACCACTCTGGACTATCTACCAAGCTTGCAGTGCAGGGTAGTGTTAGACCATCTTTTAGCTCCAAGCCAGACATTAGCTTATCTAACTGTTGTGGATCTGGAATGCCTTCTACTTGAGCGTAATAGGTTTTAGCCACTTTATGCTTAGGGTTCATCATTGCGTGGATTAATGCACCATCGTCTGTCAGCAGTAAGAGACCTTCAGAGTCGTAATCTAGCCGGCCCGCACTATAAACATCGGGCGTATCAATGAAGTCGGCTAACGTCGCACGACCATCAGGGTCCGTAAACTGGGTTAAAACTTGGAATGGCTTGTTAAACAAAATATAAGAAGGCACTTATACCTCTTTATCGTCAAAAAGTAGGGGAGTACGACTAATTGTATTGCAATATACCTCCCTGAGGTGAATTACTTTCAATTGAACAACTGGTATAATTCCTCGCGAAAATTATAAGCGTTTAAAGCGTACGCATCCAGGTTGCTTGAAAATCTGGAGCTAAAAATACAACCACAGGAAGTTTTATGACTGATAATAAAGCCAAAATCATTTATACATTAACTGATGAAGCGCCCGCATTAGCAACTTATTCGCTATTGCCGATCGTTGAAGCCTTTACTAAAGCGGCTGGTGTTGAAGTAGAAACGCGTGATATTTCTCTTGCCGGTCGAGTAATTGCAAGCTTCCCTGAATTTCTATCAGAGTCTCAGCGTATAGAGGACGCCCTAGCCGAACTAGGTGCATTAGCAAACCAACCCGATGCCAACATTATTAAGTTGCCTAACGTAAGTGCTTCAATGCCACAGCTTATTGCTTGCATTAAAGAACTCCAAGCCAAAGGTTACGCGTTACCAGATTACCCTGACGATCCTAAAACTGATGAAGAAAAAGAGCTTCAGTCGAGGTATGACAAAATTAAGGGGAGTGCAGTAAACCCAGTACTACGTGAAGGTAACTCTGATCGTCGCGCACCAGGTTCTGTAAAACAATATGCGCGAAATAACCCGCATAGCATGGGCGCTTGGGATAAAAGTTCAAAAACTCACGTTTCTAGCATGACCGATGGTGACTTTTATAGTAACGAAAAAGCTACAACAGTTGCTGATGATACCAGTGTGAACATTGAATTCCATGATGCCAACGGCACAGTCAAGGTCTTGAAGAAAGATCTCGATCTAATTGCTAAAGAAGTCATTGATTGCTCAGTTATGAAAGTAGGCGCATTGCGTAGCTTTATTGCTGAGCAAATAGCTGATGCAAAAGCTAAAGATGTGTTGTTTTCTTTGCACTTGAAAGCAACCATGATGAAAGTCAGTGATCCTATTATATTTGGTCACGCAGTTTCTGTTTTTTATAAAGCAGTATTTGACAAGCACGCAGCAGTACTTGAAGAGATCGGCGTAGATGTAAACAACGGTATAGGCGATCTTTATAAGAAACTAGCTTCGCTTCCTGAAGCCAAACAAGCAGAAATTAAAGCAGATTTAGATGCAATTTATGCAGATGCACCAGAAATGGCGATGGTCGATTCAGACAATGGAATAACCAACCTGCATGTGCCTAGTGATGTCATCATTGATGCATCTATGCCGGCGATGATTCGTACCTCAGGCCGCATGTGGGGCCCAGATGGTCAACCTAAAGATACTAAAGCCGTAATTCCAGACCGGAGTTATGCGGGTGTTTACCAGGCAACGATAGAGTTCTGTAAAGAATATGGCGCTTTCGACCCTCGTACTATGGGTACTGTACCTAACGTCGGTTTAATGGCTCAAAAAGCAGAAGAATATGGCTCGCATGATAAAACTTTCGAAATGACGGAAGCTGGAACAGTCAAGGTTATTGATGCCTCAGGTGCTGTATTGCTAGAGCAAAGCGTTGAAGCAGGCGATATCTTCCGCATGTGTCAGGTGAAAGACGCGCCTATCCAAGACTGGGTGAAGTTAGCAGTAGCTCGCGCACGTGATACAGGCTGGCCAACCATTTTCTGGTTAGATTCTAACCGCGCGCACGATGCTCAGTTAATTGCAAAAGTAGAAACTTATCTGAAAGATCATGATACCAATGGTCTAGATATTCAGATAATGGCACCTATTGAAGCGACTGAATTTACCTTAAAGCGCATGAAAGCCGGTGAAGACACCATTTCGGTCACGGGTAACGTTTTACGTGACTACCTAACCGATTTATTCCCAATTTTGGAGTTAGGTACGTCGGCTAAAATGTTGTCGATTGTTCCGCTTATGAATGGTGGTGGCTTATTCGAGACGGGTGCGGGCGGTTCAGCACCTAAGCACGTTCAGCAGTTTGAAAAAGAAAACCATCTTCGTTGGGACTCATTAGGTGAGTTCTTAGCGCTAGCGGTTTCTTTGGAGCATTTAGGTAAAACCTTTAACAACTCCAAGGCGCTTATACTTGCATCAACACTTGATGAGGCGACAGCTAAGTTCTTAGAAGAGAATAAGAGCCCATCTCGTAAAGTAGGTGAAATTGATAACAGAGGCAGTCATTTCTATTTAGCAACCTATTGGGCTCAGCAACTAGCGGCACAAACTGAAGATACAGAGCTGGCTAGACAGTTCTCTGTAGTAGCAGAAACATTGGTCGCTAAAGAAGATGAGATCATGGATGAGTTAAACAGTGTGCAGGGCAAGGCGGTTGATTTAGCCGGCTACTACCAGCCAGATGCTGCATTGATATCTAAGGCAATGCGTCCAAGTGATATTCTTAATACGGCACTGGCTTTGATTAAATAAGCTGGAAAGATAGACAAAAAAGCCCGGTTAAACCGGGCTTTTTTTTGAATTTAGGTTTTATTTTTGAAGTTATGAATGCTCTTTAATGGCTTCAGCTGGCTCTGGGAGCGTTTCTGAGGCTGGCTCAATACCCACAAGCTGTATATTAACCGCGTGAATCCCTCGGTCTGACTTTACCGTTTCAAACTCGACTTCCTGCCCAGCTTTTAACGTTTTGTAACCTTCCATTTGGATGGTCGAAAAATGAGCGAACAAATCTTCTTTGTGCTCATCACTTACGATGAAACCAAACCCTTTGGCATTATTAAACCATTTTACTTTCCCTACTGGCATAGCGGACCCCTTACGATACAAAATGTAAAAGTCACTGCCGACATCGTACTACTACAACCGAATCGTCAACAAACTTCGTTATAAAATCGTTTTTTAACTGACTGTGAGTACAGTTATTAAGCGATTTAATTAAGAATCCTTATACAATACCGTTGAAAGATTGAAGTCAACCCCAACTTAAGGACTTATGACGGAGTACACGTTACAATTGTAGATTGGTTCTAAATAATGCTGTTATATTCAAATAGCTCAGCTTCTATATTCAGGTTTACTAAACAATGCTCAGAAATAGAATGACACTAAATTCAGCCATGGTTCAGAAACTTGGCTTAGAATTTGTAACTAAATTATCAGGTGACGATAATCCATCTTTTGATGATGAGGGCTCTGTCGCAACACAAAATGCAGAGCCTGAAACAAAGCAACCTTCACTTTATCGGGTTGTTTTACTAAATGATGACTATACTCCTATGGAGTTTGTGGTACTTATCCTTGAACAGTTCTTTCAATTGAGCCGGGAGAAAGCTACTCAGGTTATGTTAGCCGTGCATACACAAGGCAAGGGTGTATGTGGGGTATATACGAGAGATATTGCCGAAACAAAAGCAGCACTTGTTAATGATTTTGCGCGTGAAAGCCAGCATCCGCTGCTGTGTGAGGTTGAACGCTTAGACGACTAAGCAATCGTTGGGGAAAGGTGATTACTATGTTAAGTAAAGATTTAGAGTTAACCCTCAACAGTGCCTTTAAAGAGGCACGTGCTAAACGTCATGAATTTATGACGGTAGAGCACCTGTTGTTAGCGCTGTTAGATAACCACGCCGCTGCAGATGTACTCAGTGCCTGTGCCGCTGATATACCTCAGTTGCGTCGTGATTTAGTTGAATTTATTGATTCAACAACACCTCTGATTCCAAAAGATGATGAGGATCGAGAAACACAGCCAACGTTGGGTTTCCAGCGTGTATTGCAGCGCGCTGTATTTCATGTGCAATCTTCTGGCAAAAAAGAAGTGACGGGTGCAAACGTGCTGGTCGCTATTTTTTCTGAACAAGAAAGCCAAGCAGTATACTTTTTGAAACAGCAAAGTGTATCTCGTATCGATGTGGTTAATTACATTGCACACGGCATCAGTAAAGTGCAATCAGATGAGCTTGGTGGCCAAGAATTTAACTCTGAACAACAAGGCGAAGAGGGAGGCGCTGAAAGCTCAGCTAATCCTTTAGATAGCTATGCAACTAACTTAAATGAAGCTGCTGCTAATGGTCGAATCGATCCGCTGGTTGGACGTGACTATGAAGTTGATCGTGTCGTTCAAATACTCTCGCGTCGCCGTAAAAATAACCCGCTTCTAGTCGGAGAAACGGGCGTTGGTAAAACCGCCATTGCTGAAGGGTTGGCCAAACGAATAGTCGATGAAGAAGTGCCAGAAATTATGCTTGGTGCTCAAGTATATTCATTAGATTTAGGCGCGTTATTGGCGGGGACTAAGTACCGTGGTGATTTTGAAAAACGACTCAAGGCACTTTTAGCGGAACTTAAAAAACGTGACAAATCGATTTTATTTATTGATGAAATACATACCATCATAGGTGCAGGTGCTGCCTCTGGCGGTGTGATGGACGCGTCTAATTTACTCAAGCCAATGTTAAGTTCGGGTGAGTTGCGTTGTATGGGGTCGACAACCTACCAAGAGTATCGGGGTGTATTTGAAAAAGATTCAGCCTTGGCTCGTCGCTTCCAGAAAATTGACGTAAATGAGCCTTCGGTCATTGAGACGTACAAAATCTTAAAAGGGTTGAAGTCTCGTTTCGAAGATCATCACCATTTACGCTACACCGATGGTGCATTGAGAGCAGCTGCTGAATTATCGGATCGCTATATTACCGATAGGCATTTGCCTGATAAAGCCATTGATGTTATTGATGAAGCTGGGGCAGCAGAGCGATTAAAATCTGTTAGCAAACGTAAAAAATCAATTGGTGTTATCGACGTAGAAAAAGTCGTTGCCTCAATTGCACGTATTCCTGCTAAGTCGGTTAACAAAGATGATAAAACTGTCTTATCGAACTTAGAGCGTAATTTAAAAATGACCGTTTTCGGTCAAGACGAAGCGATAGAGAATATCTCTTCGGCTATTAAGTTATCGCGAGCAGGGCTTAAGTCTGCTGATAAACCTATTGGGTCCTTTTTATTCTCAGGCCCGACAGGTGTTGGTAAAACAGAAGTTACTAAGCAGCTTGCCGAATCACTGGGTATTGAGCTTATACGGTTCGATATGTCTGAGTACATGGAGCGTCATACCGCCTCACGGCTTATTGGGGCGCCTCCAGGGTATGTTGGCTTCGATCAAGGTGGTTTGTTGACTGATGGCGTTAATAGGCACCCTCACAGCGTGCTATTGCTTGATGAGATAGAAAAAGCGCACCCAGATGTCTTCAACTTGTTATTGCAGATAATGGATCACGGCACGTTAACGGACAGTAATGGCCGTAAAACAGACTTCCGCAACGTGATACTTATTTTAACAAGTAACGCGGGTGCTCAAGAAATGGGGCGGCGTTCAGTGGGCTTTACTACGCAAGACAATAGTACGGACGGCATGGAGGTGATTAATCGAACCTTTACTCCAGAATTCCGTAACCGGTTAGATGGTATCGTGCAGTTTAATCCATTAACGCAAGAAGTTGTCTTAAACGTAGTTGATAAGTTCTTAGTTGAGCTGCAAGCTCAGCTTGATGACAAACGTGTACATCTAGAGATTGATCAGTCGGCTCGTGATTGGTTAGCCGTAGAGGGTTATGACCCTGCAATGGGCGCTCGACCAATGGCTCGATTGATCCAAGAAAAGATCAAGCGACCACTGGCCGATCTCATTCTCTTTGGTTCGTTGTCACAAGGTGGATCTGCGAAGATTACCGTAGTAGATGGGCAGTTGACTTTAGTTAGTGAAGAAGCGTTGACCGAAGCCGAAGTGTAAACTTGGTGATTCAATAAGACATAAAAAAAGCACCTATTTAGGTGCTTTTTTAATTGGTTTGCAGAAGAGACTAGCGAGCGCGGTAAACAATGCGACCTTTGGTTAGGTCGTAAGGGGTCAATTCAACTTTAACCTTGTCACCCGTTAAAATACGAATGTAGTTTTTACGCATTTTACCGGAAATATGAGCCGTAACAACGTGCCCATTCTCTAACTTAACGCGAAACATAGTATTCGGAAGGGTGTCTAAGATTTCACCTTCCATTTCAATCACATCTTCTTTTGCCATATTGCCCTTTGCAAACCTTTGATAATTAGGATCGGCGCGCATTCTGCCTGAAAAACCGCAAATTAGCAAAAATTAATTGTAAATAGGTAAGTTATATTAAGTCGGCTTCAAAAGTTTGCCATTTTTTATCTTGAAGTAGTTCAATCGGTTGAAACTGAGTTTTGTAAGTCATCTTTTGGCAGCCTGGTACCCAGTAGCCTAAATATAAATAGGGTAGCTCGTTCATTCGGGTTATCTCTATTTGCGATAAAATGCTAAAGGTACCCAGCGATCGCTTTTCATAGTCGGGGTCAAAGAATGTATAGAGTGCCGATAATCCGCTGGCAATTTTATCTGTGACAGCAACGGAAACTAGCTTGTCGCCATCAAATAACCGAATTTGGAATGAAATATCCGGCCGGCAAGTCAAAAAATCTGTATAGCTTTCTGGGCTTGTCGGATACATATCACCATCACGATGCCGGATGTTGATGTAACGCTCAAACAACTCGTAATCTTCTTGGCGAAACTCTGAACGTGCAATTTTTACCGTTAAATCTTTATTTTTCCGGTAAATCCGCTTTTGTTGTTTACTCATAGTGAACTTGTTGACAAGAATTCGTGTCGGTGTGCACGCTGAGCATGCACCACAATCGGGTCGATAAAGGTGCTGACCACTGCGACGAAACCCAGAGTGAGTAAGCTCTTCATAGAGTTGCTCAGGAAAACGGTAGTCTGGGTCAACAAAAATTGTCCGAGACTTTCGATCCGGTAAATAGCTGCATTTGTGTTCCCCGGTACGATATAGGGCAATCGTGTCACCGGATATTTCACTTGAATTACTCATGTTAAAAAAATGCACGTTCCAATAAGGTGGTTAATGATTGGTTTTTTTCAAAGCTGAGTTGTGTCTCTCGTATAGGCAAATACTGCTCAAATTCGTTTCTCGATATTAATTTAGCACCCATGCTTTCAAGGTAAGGGTTGTAAAGTTGACAGTCAATAAGTGAGAGTTGGTTGTTTTTTGCCCATTCATCCAAAGCAATAAAAGCATATTTAGACGCGTTGGTCAGGTCAGAAAACATACTCTCACCATAAAATACAGAATCTATACCGACACCATATAAACCACCAACTAAGGTTTGGTTTTGAAATACTTCAATTGAATGCGCCCAGCCTGCTTCATGTAAATCTATGTAAGCGTCTCTCATTTCTTCAATGATCCAAGTACCATCTGTTTTAGCGCGTGGCTTAGAGCAACGTTTGATAACCTCAGAGAAGCAAGTATTTACTCGAATTTCGATGTCAATTGACCGAAAATGCTTCTTCAATGAACGAGAAATATGGGCTTTACCTGGTATTAATACCATTCTAGGTGCCGGCGACCACCATAAAATGGGCTCTCCATCACTATACCAAGGGAAAATACCTTTAGAATATGCACTAAGAAGCCAATTGATAGATAATTGGCCACCGGCTGCTAATAAACCTTCAGGTTCGCTCAACGCCATTGAAGTGTCAGGAAAGTTTGGCGTTTGTTCAGCTTGCAGCCAGCTTAGTTGTGGCATAAAAAGGTCACTAATTCAAAGAGTTAGTGGTATCTTATAGCCTAATTTCATAGATACAACTGTAGAAAAAGGGGACATTTTGTCCGAACGATTTAATTCCTATAAAACTGATGGTCGGCTTGGTGAAATCAAAGTCCGTTTTGTTCATGACGCGATTTGGATTTTATCTCTAGCCATTGGCTTATTTTTACTTTTGGCGCTGCTTAGCTATAGTCCCTCGGATACTGGCTGGGCTTACGCGTCATCTGACCCTCAAGTGTCTAATTTAGCAGGCACTGCTGGCGCGTGGATTGCCTCTTTTTTAATTACATTGATAGGCGTATTCAGCTATGGCATACCCGCAATTGCTTTTTACCGAGCATGGTGCGTGTTTCGTGATCGAAAGAACCCTGAACCTTGGAATCCACTAATTTTTATATTAAGAACCGTAGGCTGGATAGTCTTTGTGGTGGTTAGTTGTGCTTTATTAACTGTACACGTCGGTAGTTCAGGCGAAGGCAGTGCGGGTGGTTACTTAGGCATAACATTGTCGGAATGGTTCTTCCCACTATTTGGCTTGACCGGCAGTACGCTTATTTTGCTGTTAGTCGGGTTTTTATCATTGACTCTCGCCGCCCATATTTCTTGGTTACAGGTAGTCGATGGCATAGGAAGGTCTGTTTTTAATGGTATGGGCTGGTTAAAAGAAAAGTGGCAGAAGCAAAAGCGCGTAGCAAATGAGCAGGCAGAAGTTAAGCGAGTGGTAGAGCAAAGAAAGCAAAACTTAGAAATTCAGCTTGAAAAGCAGTCTAAGCGCAAGCCACCTCAAATAAAGCCACTTAAGAAAAAAGAAACGACTCCAAGTGCACGTATTGCGAAAGAGCAGCAAAAGTCTTTATTTGATGATTCGTTGCCAGCGGGTAGTTTACCAGAGCTAAATTTACTCACCAGTTCAGATGGCGACCCAACACACGGCTATAGTGCGGAAGCGCTAGAGGCGATGTCGCGTTTACTCGAAATTAAGTTGAAAGACTTTGGCGTATCGGCCGAAGTCACCGAAGTCGCGCCGGGCCCGGTTATTACACGCTTTGAAATACAGCCAGCTGCGGGTATTAAAGTTTCAAAAATTTCTAATTTGGCGAAAGATTTAGCGCGGTCAATGGCCATTGTGAGCGTTCGAGTCGTAGAGATTATTCCAGGAAAAACAACCGTAGGTATTGAAATACCTAATGAACAGCGCGCCATAGTGCGCTTAAACGATGTTTTGTCTTCCGATTTATATGACCGCGCGAAAAGCCCATTAACCTTAGGCTTAGGGCATGATATTTCTGGTTCCCCCGTCGTTGCTGATTTAGGCAAAATGCCCCACTTACTGGTAGCGGGTACAACAGGCTCAGGTAAGTCGGTAGGCGTAAACTCTATGCTGTGCAGTTTGCTGTTCAAAGCAACGCCAGAAGAAGTCCGTTTAATCTTGATTGATCCAAAAATGTTGGAATTGTCTGTATATGAAGGCATTCCACACCTGCTAACGCCCGTTATTACCGATATGAAAGAAGCAGCGGGAAGCTTACGTTGGTGTGTTGCTGAAATGGAGCGTCGCTATCAGTTAATGGCTGCAACAGGCGTACGTAATATTGGTGGTTTCAACAAGAAAGTTACCGAAGCTGCACGTAGTGGCGAACCTATTATTGATCCGCTTTATGACCCGTTACAGTCATTAGAGCCCGGTGCGCCAGCACCCGAGCTTGAAGCACTGCCTTACATCGTCGTGGTAATTGACGAGTTTGCCGACATGATGATGATTGTGGGTAAAAAAGTTGAAGAGCTCATTGCTCGTCTTGCTCAAAAAGCTCGTGCGGCAGGTGTACATCTTATTTTAGCGACTCAACGGCCATCGGTAGATGTTATTACGGGTTTGATTAAAGCCAACATACCTACGCGTATCGCGTTTCAGGTGTCATCTAGAATAGATTCAAGAACTATTTTGGACCAAGGCGGAGCAGAGCAGTTGTTAGGGCACGGTGATATGTTGTTTATGCCCCCGGGCACTAGCTTACCCGAGCGTATCCATGGTGCCTTTGTCGATGATGATGAAGTTCATGCCATTGTTGCCGAGTGGAAACGCCGTGGTCAACCCAACTACCTCGAAGAAATCACTCAAGCAGGCGATACCGAAATACCTGGCATTCCAAGCTTTGAAGATGGCGACGACCCAGAATCTGATGTGTTATTTGATGACGCTATTGCCTTCGTTACTCAAACTCGAAAAGCATCTATCTCCTCTGTACAGCGCAAACTCAGAATCGGCTACAACCGCGCAGCGCGCTTGGTTGAAGCCATGGAAAACGCTGGAGTGGTTAGTGCTCCAGGACACAATGGTGCTCGTGAAGTATTAGCGCCACCACCACCCCCTATGTAAAGGATGATCATGAAACCAATTTTAGTTATTTTCGTCGCATGGGTGCTTATGCAGCCCGTTTTGGCTGATGATCAGGCAAGAAACAATTTAATTAACCGCTTAGAAGAAACTTCAACGCTTCAGGCTAGCTTTATTCAGCGTACCTTAAAGTCGAATAAACAAGTTATCGAAGAATCATCGGGTATTTTGACTATATCAAGACCCATGAAGTTTGTATGGGAAGTGTTGTCACCAGCTCCACAGCAGTTAATTTCTAATGGCGAAACCCTCTGGGTTTACGACCTTGATCTTGAGCAGGCCACATATCAGGCGATCAGTGAGCAGCTATTGCAATCGCCAGCGATGATCTTAGCGCAGCCACAAGCTACCCTTACAGACCAATACGATGTTCAAGAAGCAGGCGACGAAAATCTGGTCGCATTTCGCTTATTCCCCAAAGATGAAAATGCATTGTTTGCCGAGCTGTCAATTTTGTATCGCAACAACATCATCTACGAAATTCGTATTTTAGATGAGCTAGACCAGCAAACCCTTATTAGCTTTACCGATGTCGATTATAGCTTTGAGGTAGACGATGCCTTTTTTGAGTTCCAAGCTCCCGAAGGCACGGATATGTTTGAGCAAATGTAATGCAAGATTTGTTTAGCGAAGGTAAAGAGGCTTATAGACCCTTAGCCGAAGTGCTCAGACCGACAGACATATCAGGCTATGTTGGTCAAGAGCACATTTTGGCGCCCGGGAAACCTTTGCGTAGAGCACTAGATCAAAAAAATATCCATTCGATGATTTTTTGGGGGCCACCTGGCGTAGGAAAAACCACGTTAGCGCGAATTCTCTCAACTACCGTCGATGCTCGTTTTGAAACCTTATCCGCTGTTCAAGCCGGTGTTAAAGATATCAAATTGGCTGCTGAAAAGGCCAAACAAGCTCAGCATCATGGTGAAAACAGTATTTTGTTTGTCGATGAAATCCATCGTTTTAACAAAGCCCAACAAGATGCTTTATTACCTTACGTTGAAGATGGCACCTTCATCTTCGTTGGCGCTACAACCGAAAACCCAAGCTTTGAATTAAATTCGGCGCTGCTATCGCGTGCTCGAGTGTATGTATTGAAGTCATTTAGCGATGAGAACTTACTGCAACTTTGGGCAAAAGCTCAGTTACAAGATGCTCGCGTAGCTAATCTGAACTTAGATGAGAAAGCTTTAAACCAACTTGTGCAGTATGCAGATGGCGATGCGCGTCGTTTTTTAAACATGGTTGAAATTGCTCTCGACTTCTTTGCCGATGGCCAGTTGGTTGGTCAAGAGGACATTGGTGAGCTGTTGCAGTCACAGCCAAGACGCTTCGATAAAGGTGGAGAGCAGTTTTACGATCAAATCTCTGCGCTACATAAAAGCATTCGAGGCTCATCGACCGACGGCGCATTGTATTGGTTATGCCGCATGCTCGACGGCGGAATTGATCCAATCTATCTTGCTCGTCGTTTAGTGCGCATAGCTTCTGAAGATATCGGCAACGCCGACCCTCGCGCACTCACATTGGCATTGAATGCTTGGGATACACAAACCCGTTTAGGCTCTCCAGAAGGGGAGTTAACCTTAGCTCAATGCGCGGTCTATTTAGCCAGTGCGCCAAAATCGAATGCCGTCTATAAAGCCTTTAATGAAATGAACGCCTTGATCAAGTCTCAACCCAGCTATGAAGTGCCACTGCACCTTCGTAATGCTCCTACGGCATTAATGAAGGATCTCGACTACGGAACTGCCTATCGCTATGCTCATGATGAACCTGGTGCTTACGCCGCCGGTGAGCATTACTTGCCCGGAGAGATTGGCACTCTCGATATTTATAAACCGGTCGATCGAGGTTTAGAGTTGAAGATTTCTCAAAAACTAGACCATCTAAAGCAGCTAGATATAGCCGCTTCTTTAGAGAAGGGTAAAAGATGACCAGTATGAATATTTGGCATTGGCTTATTATTGGTTTCGGAGGCGGATTAGGTGCTATGGGGCGGTTTGCCGTAGTAACTAGCATTAATCGACTACACGGTAGTTTTTATCCTTGGGGTACCTTTACCGTCAATGTCGTTGGCAGCTTCATTATGGGCTTGGCTTTTGTATTCTTCACTTTAAAATACCCTAACTTGCCCATGGGCTGGCGTGGCTTTGTTATGATTGGCTTGTTGGGTGCATTTACGACTTTTTCGAGTTTTGCACTTGAAGGGTTAACGTTGCTTCAGCAACATCATTACACCTTAGCGTTGCTCTATATGCTCGCTTCGGTCATTATTTGTTTGATTGCGGTGACCGTAGGTTTTGGCGCCGGAAAATTAATTTTTTAACTGTAAGGATAAGTACAGAATGCTGGACATAAAACAGCTCCGACTCGATATAGATACCATTGCGACCAAATTAAAAGTTAAAGGTTATACCTTGCCGGTAGAGTCTTTTCAGTCGTTAGAGTCAAGCCGTAAATCCTTACAAATTGACACGGAACAGCTACAAGCAGACCGCAAAAAAGCCTCTAAAGCGATTGGCGAATATGTTCGCCAAGGCATGTCTGCAGAAGAAGCAAAAACAAAGGTTCAAGAAACACTCGATAGTATTGCCGCCACCTTAGGTGATAAAGAAGCCCAGCTGAAAGAGCTGCAGGCTAAAATCGACGATATTTTGTACTCAATCCCAAATATTCCACATGAATCTGTGCCAGAAGGTAAAGATGAAGACGATAACGTCGAAGTGAGCAAGTGGGGCGAGCCTGGTAAATATGACTTTGTTGTTAAAGATCATGTTGATGTTGGTGCCGCGCTAGGCGGTTTAGACTTCGAAACTGCAGCAAAGCTAACCGGCAGCCGTTTTGCTGTTATGCGCGGCCCCGTGGCCAAGCTGCACCGCGCTTTAACGCAGTTTATGCTTGATATTCAAACCGAAGAACATGGTTATACCGAAACAGCCGTACCGTTTATGGTTAACAAAGACTCGTTGTTTGGCACTGGGCAGCTACCAAAGTTTGGTGAAGATCTTTTTAAACTCGATTTCGAGCAAGAGTATTACTTGATTCCAACGGCAGAAGTGCCGTTAACCAATACCGTGCGTGGTGAAATACTTGATGCAACGGACTTACCATTAAAAATGGTCGCTCATACACCTTGTTTCCGCTCAGAAGCGGGTTCTTATGGCCGTGATGTTCGTGGCATGATTCGACAGCATCAGTTTGAAAAAGTCGAATTAGTGCAAATTGTAGAGCCTTCGAATTCTTTTGAAGCATTAGAAGAGTTAACAGGTCATGCCGAAGTGATTTTGCAAAAGCTTGGCTTACCTTATCGTAAAGTTGTGCTATGTGGTGGAGATACCAGTATTGGAGCGGCTAAAACCTATGATTTAGAAGTCTGGTTACCGGCACAAAATACTTATCGTGAGATTTCTTCTTGCTCAAATATGACCGATTACCAAGCGCGTCGTATGCAAGCACGTTTCCGTAACCCTGAAACGAAGAAGACTGAGCTCGTACATACCTTAAATGGTTCGGGCTTAGCAGTGGGTCGTACGCTAGTTGCTGTTTTGGAAAACTATCAAACTGTCGACGGGCTGGTAGTCCCTGAAGTACTGCGAAACTACATGGGCGGTCTTGAGTTTATCGCCAATAAGTAAATACTGCTAAAGGCCGAGAATTTCTCGGCTTTTTTATTTCCCGATTTATTCATTCATAGGTTTTACAGGTATGGACTACTTTCCGCTCTATCATCGTTTAACTGATGAAACGGTATTGATCATTGGCGGTGGTGCAATTGCGCTTCGAAAAATCACTCTAATCACCAAAAGTGATGCAAAGGTTCGTGTCGTTGCCCCTGAAATTAGGCCAGAAATTCAAAGTAATCCTCAGTGTGAATGCATTTTCAAGCCATTTGAACCCAATGATTTAGCCGGCATAAAGCTTGTCATTGCAGCTACTGAAATAGAAGCATTAAACCGTGAAGTGAGTGAGCTGGCTAAAGAGCGAGGGTTATTAGTGAATGTTGTAGATTCACCTGCGCTCTGCAATGTTATCTTTCCTTCGATTGTAGATCGCAGTCCATTGGTTATTGCGATTACGTCCAGCGGACAAGCGCCCGTACTAGCGAGATCAGTCAGAGCGAAGTTAGAAAGTACAATTCCAGCAAGTTATGGCCACCTAGCCTCATTAGCGGCCAAATACAGAGAAAAAGTTAAGCAGCGATTTTCAAAGTTAGACGATCGTAGGTATTTTTGGGAAAAAATCATCAATGGCGTTACCGCTGAGCATGTATATTCTGGTCGTTTAGAAGAAGCAGAGCGATCATTAACCGATCAGTTAGATGACCCTAAAGTACGTTCAGCAGGCGAGGTGTACCTTGTTGGGGCCGGCCCCGGTGACCCAGACTTACTGACATTCAAAGCATTAAGATTAATGCAACAAGCCGATGTGGTGCTATACGATGCGCTAGTGTCCGATGCAATTATGGAACTAGTGCGCAGAGACGCCGAGAGAATCTATGTGGGCAAGCGAAGCTCCAACCATGCGGTCCCTCAAAAGGATATTAATCAACGATTAGTTACTTTAGCACTCGAAGGTAAGCGTGTATTGCGCCTCAAGGGCGGTGATCCATTTATCTTTGGACGGGGTGGTGAGGAGATAGATCTTTTAGCGGAACAACACATACCCTTTCAAGTTGTTCCAGGTATTACCGCCGCTTCCGGCTGCTCAGCCTATGCTGGCATTCCTTTGACGCATAGAGATTATGCTCAATCTGTTCGTTTCGTGACAGGTCACTTAAAAGATGGTAGTTCGGATTTACCTTGGGCAGAGCTCTCAGTGGAAAAACAAACCTTGGTTTTCTACATGGGTTTAAATGGAATGAATACCATTTGCCAACAACTTATCAAACACGGACGTCATCCAGAAACACCTATTGCATTAGTGCAAAAAGGCACAACTCCAGAACAAAAGGTGTTTATAGGTACATTGGCTAGTATGCCTAAAATTGTTGAACGTGAAAAACCCCAAGCTCCTACCTTAACGATTATTGGTGAAGTTGTTTCACTGCATGAAAAACTCAAATGGTGCTGAAGTAAACTTTAATTAAGTAAAAGATAATCTAAATGGTAATTATTTGTAAGCTCCTGCCGTTAACTATTTTATAAGGTCTAGAATTATCGCTAGACGAACTATAAATAGCTCGGTTGGGACCTCAAATATGAAAATCAGAACTCAAGTTATTGGCGCGTTAGGGCTTATCGTTACCTTATTGATTGTGGTTTCAATCGGTGGCTATGGTGCGTCTTCTGTTGTAAATAAGGCTGGCAGTATTATTCCTACCGCCTTGATTCCCGGTATTCAAAATTTTCAAGAATTACGCTATAAAACACTTGATATCGTGGTTGCGGTTTATCAGAAAGATGCAACTCGTATCGATCAATTAGCAAAAGACCTTGAGCCGAGAGTCTTGGAGTTTAGCCAAGTCAAAGAAGACAGCCCGTATTTTGGTGACCCTAAGCTAGAAGAGGGGTTAGCGACAATAGGCGAAAGTTTTCTCGATGTCATCTACGCGGCGCAAGCAGAAGATTTAAACTTTCCAGTTTCAGACGCCTTTCTAGCTGTTGTTAGTGAGCAAGAGTCTGTTGGGCCGTATTCAGATGACGTTATTCAGTATTTGATTGACCAAACCACAAACCAAATTAATAGCGTCATAGCGACCATTATTAAGGCTCTTGCAATTGTATCGGTGGCTTCAGTCTTGATCGCTATCGCGTTGGCGGGTTACCTATCACGCTCATTAGATCGCGGAATAAGTGGGTTACGAGAATCATTTAGCAAAATCAGTGGTGGTGATTTGCTAACAAAAGCAGATGATCAACGTAAAGACGAGCTAGGTGAGATTGCAGGGTACTTTAATGAACTAGCGCAAAACTTAAAAGCAACGATAAGCCAGTTAGCCACTATGATGAATACATTAGCGAGTTTAAGCACCAGTTTTCGCGAAGGAGGCGTGCAATTTCAGCAGCGCGCACAACAAACTTCAGATGAAACTCAGCAAGTTGCTACCGCAATGACAGAGATGGCAGCAACTATTCGTGAAGTTGCGCAAAATGCGGAGCAAACCTCTAATCAAGCTAACGAAGCTACTGAGCAGGCTGGTACAGCGCGCTCGTTAATCGAAACCTCCGTTAACCGCTCAATAACATTAAAAACACAAATGGCAGGAATTTCTGAACAAGTCATATTACTAAAAGACAAAACTGCTTCAATTTCATCAGTTATTGACGTTATTCAAGGTATAGCTGAACAAACTAACTTACTCGCGCTAAATGCGGCTATCGAAGCAGCCAGGGCAGGCGAGCAAGGAAGAGGGTTCGCAGTCGTTGCAGATGAAGTTCGAACACTTGCCAATAGAACAGCGCAGTCTACACAAGAAATTGTCGAAGTGATTAAATCTCTGCAAAATATGTCCCAGCAAACAGCGCAGCAAATTGAAGCCGGCCAAGCTGACGTTGATAATAACGCAGATGCGATAAAAGACATTGAGGCTAGCTTGCTTGGTATTTTAGAGAATATTGGTTCAATATCGAGTATGAACCATCAAGTAGCAACTAACTCACAAGAGCAAAGCCATGTCGCCGAAGATATGAATGTTAACGTGGTTAGGATTAGTGATTTGTCTGAGCAAAATGCTGTTCAAACAGAGCAAATTAATAAAGATATCTTAACTATTGATGAGCTGACACAGCAGGTAAGAAGTCTAATTTCTCGATTTAAATATGACTAAGTCAAATTTGAAAGGGCGTATAACTCTTTACGCCCTTTCATGCCACCAACCAGTAACAATACACTTGGCTTGTTCGTAAGCTATCGATTCAACTTTTGCATAAACAATGGCAGCGGTATCAATAGTAGCGTGTTCGCCGTATTGATTGTGACTATTTCCATCCCAAAGATTTTTCAAAGCATCTAAAGATGGTTGTTCTGGTCTCACTGCTCGTTGTTTGAGAGATTTAGGCAGAAAATTAGTATCAACAGGGCTGAAGCCCTGTATAGCTATACGCGTTTCTGAGTCGGGTCTAACTTCAAATTCTCCGCTATCTCCTTTAAGTACTATGTTGTTTGGCTGATTTAAAAGTTTGGCTGTATGGCTATGTAACGCTTGATAGGCAGGATGAAACATTGATTGAAGAGTGAGCCTAGTGTTAAAAGGTGTAATGTGCCGTACTAAAGTGTTAACAGGAGATCTTAAACCTAGCACAAACTTTAAATCGATAAGATTTGAAAGGGTAAGGTTGATGGTTTGAAGTGCAACATAACTAAAATTGTGTTCTTTAAGTTGAGTTGCTGCTTGCTCCAGGCTGCTAGCAATAGGTAATTCTAAAAACTCGCAAACACTTTCAGCGTATTGTCGATTGGGAGTGTGTTGTCCGCCTCCGTGCATAAAGATAGATATATTATTTTGAGATAGCAGCTTTGCGGCCAAAATATACCACGATGGTTGTCTCTTTTTTCCTGCGTAAGCTGGCCAATTTACATCGACAATCATTGATTCGTTTTTATCAAGATAATCATGGCAGGCGCTGACCATCCCTGCTATTTCAATGGCGGTTTCTTCTTTAACGCGCAGCAACATTAAAAATGCGCCAAGCTGTACGTCGTGAATACTACCATCCAATATCGATGTCATCGCAAAATGAGCTTCATCAAAAGTTAAATCTCTTGAGCCACTTTTACCACGGCCTAAGGCTTTGATTATTGCGGACATATCCATTTAAAATTCACTCATAAACAGTTTTTGGGTTTAGGTAAGCCTGCTAATAGTGCTAAAACGCGGGCAGGGCTTTCACCGTAGCGTTGCATTAGCCAGATGCTATTGCCGTAGTCTAGGTTGACTTTAGTTTTTATAAGCTTTACTAGAGGGCGCATCGGTGGCGACAAATCGAATTCAATATAAAAACCACGCAAGGCTGCAATGATAGATAAATCTATACTATCGAGAGTTAAATTATTTTCTTTGGCTACTTGTTGTGCCCAGGTTTCTGTCCATTGTGTGAAATCGAGCAGAAAACCTTGTTCATTGGTTGATTGAGTCATGACTACCAGTTTACATTTTTAGTGGCGTTTAATAACAAGCTGCACCATTGCTGATCGGAAATAACCTGCCAACTATCATGGGCTGTGCCGCCACACATGGTTAAATCAGATTCACGCACAAATGGTTGTGCGCTAAATGGACTTTCGTTGAATGCCAGTGATATAGATGAGGTTGTTAAAATTATGGCATCGACATCGTTTAACAAAGACGTAATAAATTCACTCTGAAGACCACCTGGTAGCTTAGATAAGGTTAGAGTGATCATCAAAAAACCTCCACATGTTTAGCTTGTTTAAACCAAGTAGAAAGCGTTTCTAAGTTGATAGGTTCTACCAAACTATTAACCTTATTTTTGCCTATTATCGCTTCTTGGTGTTCAGCAACATAATAAAGCTCTTCGCTGTCGTACATCGGCAATGCATTTAATTGCTTTTCTATTGATTTAGATTTAGTCGAGCGTTGATCAGCCGTTAGCCAAGTTAAACCTTGCTCAAAAAACACCACTTTATGTTCAATATCAAATAGTGCCAAACTCATGATCGCCTCCAAAGTTTCATGGCTAGCTCGGCTTCGATAAGCGGGTTGAGTGACAAGTATTAAATTAAAGCTCATGTTTGCTCCGCTATTTGAAGGTAATAATGTGATCAGAGTCGTGAAAGCCAGTCGCCCATTGGCCTAATCCTGTTAACGAAAAACAGTTGGCTATGGTTGGGTGTTCTTTGTCATAACGTTTAGCTTCTGCATCGTCTAACAAACCACGGTTTGCTGAAGCGGCAATACACAGTAGTAGTTCAACATCGTTATCACGTATTTTCTGCCACTGAGTTAAAAAGTTTGTTTCATCGCTGGCGGGGCTTTGACTGCTTAAACCGTGGTAAACCCCGTCAAAAAAGAAAAATACGCGCGAAATTTCATACCCTTGTCTTAAAGCTTCCTCAAGAAAGGTTAGGGCATCAACAGAGGATTGACTACTCCAAGGGGCAGAATAAACATTAACTTGAATGCGCATAAGAAAGCTTGGCTCTGTAAACGAAATAAGAATAGTACCAAATTAGTAGCGGGCTAGGGTACGTTTGAAAAGTGTTCAGGCAACAAAAAGGCCGCATTGCGGCCCTTTAACTACTAACCTTAAGACTAGTCGTTACCTGAGAACACCGCTATTAGGTGTAATAAGTGAACGAAGATGTTGTAGATATCTAAGTATAATGAAACGGTTGCTCGAATATAGTTTGTTTCGCCTCCATTGATGATACGGCTAGTATCAAACAAAATGGCCAGTGACATAACTAATACCACACCACCAGAGATCATCACGCTACCCAATGCACTACCAAAAAATAGGTTAGCGATCATGCCAACGATTAACACCAACATACCAACCATGATAAACCCGCCTAAAAAGCTAAAGTCTTTCTTAGTTGTTAAGGCATAAAACGATAGGCCGAAAGTTATGATAGCCGTTCCACCTAGTGCTTGCGCCACATAAGATGCACCATTTGGAAGCGCCAAGTACATGCTTAGCATTGGCCCTAAAGATGCGCCAAGTAAGCCGGTGAATGCAAATGCCCATACAATGCCAGATGCTTTGTTATAGGTGCGTGGTAAAACGAACCAAACAATACCAATGGCCGCTAAACTCATTATAAGAGCCGCACCTTGTGGTAAATTGATTGCCATGGCAACCATGGCAGCAACTGCACTGAATACAAGGGTCATAGACAGTAGCAAATAGGTATTACGTAGTACTTTGTTAGTCGCAAGTATCGATTCTTGGCGAACCGTAGCGTTCTGTTCTAAATGAGCCATCTAATGCCTCCAGTTATGGTATTTATTCAATTATGAGGGTTAGCCCCTCTATTTCAATAGCTTAAGGCTATTTTTAAAGGAAAGCTGCCATAGGTGCAATGATTTTTACGTATTGTTTTACTTAAATGCCTTAGTTTGTTCATATAATGTACTGAATCAAATAAAAGTGCTGCAAAAGTTTTTCAAAAGGCCTATTCTTGTCGTTTAAAACGATCGTTTGAATTGGAAGAGCTTTAAATTATGACTCAGGCAGATACCATAACTCGTATTCTTGATTCGGCTGAGCAGCTGTTTGCGGAAAAGGGGTTTGCTGAAACGTCACTGCGGATGATTACCACACGAGCAAAGGTGAATCTTGCTGCAGTTAACTACCATTTTGGGTCTAAAAAAGACCTAATTCAGGCCGTATTTGCTCGGTTTTTAACGCCTTTTACCGAAAAGCTAGATAAAGAATTAAATTTGGTTGTTGAGCATAATCCATCTCCATCGTTTAACGACGTGCTTAGCGTTTTAGCAAAAACGATGCTCACAGGTATAGATAGAAATGAAAACTACAACAAACTGTCCGTTTTCATGAGATTGTTAGGCTTAGCCTATACACAAGCACAGGGTCATTTACGAAAGTTTCTGCTAGACAACTATGCACCATCCTATTCACGTTTTGTTGGTTACTTAAAGCTCGCACACCCAAGCTTATCAAGCCGTGAAATATTTTGGCGTATTCATTTTGCCATTGGTGCGTCTGTATTTACCATGTCGAGTATTGAGGTTCTGCGGAGTATGGAAGAGAACGATACGGGCAATAAATCTTCTATTGCCGATATCATGAATGAATTAATCCCGTTTTTAGCCGCAGCATTAGAGCAAGAAACCAAGCCTAGCTTTGTTGAGCAAGCTTAGAGCCTTTTAATACCTCTGTTCGAATGTCTATTGAACTTGCGATGATTGTTTCAACCAAACTCTCATCGAGAAGCTCATTAGAGCTTAAGGTTAGCATTGCTTTGGTTTGGATCAAGACAGTGGTGTCAATCTTTTCAATTTTCCGAATTATCATATCTGCATACGAATCTAACTCGTGTTCGGGTGTGATTTTATTAACTAATCCCAATCTAGTCGCGGTATAGGCATCCATTGTTTCACCCGTCATTGCGTAATAGCGCGCGGCACGTTCCCCTAATACTTTAATTAAATATGGGCTTTGTAAAACAGGCGCTAGGCCAACATGTACTTCAGATAAGGTGAAACTACTTTTTTCACTGGCGAGTACAATGTCACAGCAACATAAAATACCAATCGCATCAGCATTCGCTTTGCCTCGAACGCTAGCGACAATAGGAATGGTGAACTGATAAAGGGTTTGAAATAAACGTGACATGTTCTCGGCATCAAGTTGATGCTCAGCGCGACCAGATTGTTGGCGCTGGGTAAGCCAGCGTATATCCGGTCCACTGCTAAAGTGCTGGCCATTTGCGGTTAGCCAAAGCACTTTAATGGTTTTATCTAATGCAACTTCATCTAAAGCCGTAATTAGCGTACACACAAATTCATGATCGTACGCATTACCAGATTCTGGGCGATTAAAGATAACTTTTGCAACGCCAGTGAAAGGGCGCTCGATAATTATAGTTTCCTTCATGAATGTTCTTCTTATTTGGTGAAGGGTACATTCAAGTTAAACTACTAAATCAACTTACGCCAGTTTTTCAGCAAAAGATTAAGCTATTTGCTTATAACGAACCTGGCGGGGCGCATAAAATCATTCTTACACCACTGGTTGCAAATTCACAATTATCCCAGGCTTTTGCTTCAACTTTGATCAAATGCTCAAGTTTTTCTACATCTTCCTCGGTCACTAGTGGGTTTACACTTGCCAAGTATTTAATGCGCTCTATACGGGCACGGTTAAAGTCTGACGATGATTTACGCGCTTTTTCAAGGATAGATTCAAAGCGCATCTTAGCGTGTTTTTGGCTGCTGTCATAAAGTGGGTTAATGCGGTCTTTTGCTTGACGTACCATTTTACGAGCCAACTTAACCGGCAAAGTCTTAATTTGCTCTTGCAAGTTTTCTTCTGTTAGAACGTTGGCTAAATCTTTATCGCCACCTTCCAAAACAAGCGTACGGTAGAGAGCTTCATCTAAGTGTGGCTTCATTGCATGAATGTGCATTTCTGGTAAAACAACTGACCATTGTGTTTCTAGCAACAACTGCCCAGCCGGAACTTGCTCGGTCTCTAATAGCGCAATACTGGCTTGGCCAATATCGGTCCCTGACAAAATGTCTTGTAAGCCTTGAATGAACGGATGCTCCCAAGAGATGAACAAAATGTCTTCACGCTCAAGGGCTTTATCGCGTCTAAAAGTGATAGTCGCTCCGCCTTCTGGAATGCCAGGTAGCGTCGGGATAAGCATGTTACTTGATGGAATTAACTCGTATATACCTGTACTGAGCGCTTCAAAGTGCAGGTTTAGCAGGTTTGCTGCCATTTCTACAACATCGAGAGGATGCTCAAATTCTATGTCTTCTATTGCATCACGAATTTCAGTCGCTTCAGGCTGCCGACATGAGTTAAGCTCAAGCAAAATGTCCCGGCCATTCTCTAACTGCTCTGAAAGTTCTTCAATATCGTTAATCACTTGTTTTAGTAAATCGTCACTTGGGTTTTCGAACCATTGTTTTGCGTACTTTTCATGCACTGCACCAGCTGCTGGCTGCATACCTTCTAAACAGTTTAACGCATCTTGGTACCAGCGGAATTTTAGCGAGTCATCACTGTTTGCGTTTGCCATTACATGAATTTGTATCGTTTGATCCTGCCCAATACGGTCTAATCGACCGATACGTTGCTCTAATACGTCAGGGTGGTTTGGTAAGTCCCACAGTATTAGGTGATGACAGAACTGAAAGTTACGACCTTCGCCGCCAATTTCAGAACAGACTAGAATTTGAGCTCCATCTTCTTCGTCGGCAAAGTGAGCCGCGGCACGATCTCGCTCTATTAGATCTAAGCCTTCGTGGAAAGCGGTCGCTTCCGCACCGTACACATGCCACAAAGTTTGCGCGAGTTCTTTCGCGGCTTCCATGGTTTGTGTAATTAACAGTACTTTTTCACCACGGTGCTCTTTGAGGAACTTAAATAAGGCTTTTTCACGTTCAGTTTCGGAGTCAAACTCTTCGAAGTTTGCCTCGCGGTCATGGAAGCCTTTAACCCCTTTACGGGTATTTCGATAAACCACTCGGCCGGTACCGTGACGATCTAACAAGGCAGAAAGTGCTTCTTGCGCATCGTCATTCCAAGAAATGCCTAATTCAGACAAGCCTTGGATAGTGTTATCAGTAACTTGATTAACGTTAAGGTCGCGAGCAATGTCGGTTAAAGTAGAGAAGTTAGCTTCTTCTTGCTGGTACTTCTCAAAGCTCGTGAATCGACCCGCGTCTAACAACTGTAAGCGGCCAAAGTGTGCGTTTTGCCCCAGTTGTTCGGGTGTTGCAGTCATTAACAATAAATGCGGTGTGATATGGGCTAGCTCAGTCCAGTGTAGGCTTGAGTCTTCAGTATTTACGCTATCCAGATGATGAGCCTCATCGACCACCAGCATATCCCAATCAAGTTCAGTGATAAGAGCCATAGTGAAATCGTTTTTAAGCTCTTTATGGGTAATTAAGTGCACTTGACCCATGCTGAAATCATGTGAAATATCTTGGTACAGTTCGCAATGAATCGAAAAACGGCGAATTAGTTCAACTAACCACTGGGCTTGCAAGGCTTCTGGCACAGAGATCAAAATGCGCTTGGCTCGACCTTGATGGTACAAACGATTAACAATAAGTCCAGCTTCGATAGTTTTCCCTAAACCTACTTCATCAGCCAGTAGTGCACGGACATGTGTGTGCTCTGTGGCTTTTTTAGCAACATACAGCTGATGCGGTAAGAGGGTAGATCGAGTCCCCAACAAGCCATTTAGATTTTGGTTCCAAATGCTTGAGATACCTTTATCTAAACTTGACCGGAACGAAAACCAATTAGGGTGGTCAGTTTGTCCAGTAATTAGGCGCATAATTGGGTTGTTACGTTTAACCGTATCGGCTAAGTCGGTTTCAGGTACCATTCGGTCACCCTCAACTTCATAAATAACGATGCCATTGAGCTCGTGAACTTTAGTGATCAACATTTGACCATCATCACGATGCTCTAGCGTGTCGCCTGACTCTAAAATTAATCGTGTAAGGGGCGCATCGCGCAAGGCGTACTGACGTTCACTGTCGTTTTCTGGGAAATACAGTGTGACG
This sequence comes from Reinekea sp., assembly GCF_046710285.1. Classification (GTDB taxonomy): domain Bacteria; phylum Pseudomonadota; class Gammaproteobacteria; order Pseudomonadales; family Natronospirillaceae; genus Reinekea. The sequence continues at coordinate 6,564 of NZ_JBKEGY010000025.1, read as the reverse complement.
GCTCTGGTCTCAATACTTTGGACCATACCCAAGCCAAGTTCGGGTTCACTGTCGACAAGCCAACGCTGTCCTTGAACAAACTCCGTCATATACACCTCTAAGTCTGGGAAAAGGGCGGTATTCTACGGATTTACCCGCAATATTAAAGGGTTATAGTTAAAGTTAATTTGCTTTCAACCCTATTCGCGCCCTAAGCTATAACTATCTCTATAAAAATAGACTAAAAATTACGCACAGGCTTAATAAATGACCAAGTTAGATTTAAATAACACCCAGCTTAGCCCTTACTCAGCATTCGAGTCAGTAGAGGCTAGATATGTAGAATCACTCAATGTTCGCTTAGAGCATTATCGTCACAAAATTACCGGCGCAGACCATTTCCATCTTTCTAGCGATAAAGACGAAAATGTGTTTATGGTGGCATTAAGAACCATGCCAACCGATTCCACCGGTGTAGCACACATACTGGAGCATACCGCCTTATGCGGTTCAGAGAAGTTCCCAGTTCGCGACCCATTTTTTATGATGACCCGTCGCTCTCTGAATACATTTATGAACGCTATGACCAGTAGCGATTGGACGGCCTATCCGTTTGCTAGCGAAAATGGTAAGGATTACGAGAACTTACTTGAGGTATATCTCGATGCCGTATTTTTCTCACGATTAGACGAGCTAGACTTTTTGCAAGAAGGGCATCGGTTAGAATTTGAAGAAGTTGATAACGTAGAATCACCTTTGGTGTATAAAGGTGTTGTTTTCAACGAAATGAAAGGCGCCATGAGTTCGCCCGTGAGCCAAGTGTATCAGTCTTTTAAACATTATTTATTCCCAAATAATACCTACCATTTTAACAGTGGTGGTGACCCTGAATGCATTCCTGATTTAACTTATGATCAGTTATTGTCATTTTATAAAACGCACTATCACCCATCGAATGCTACTTTTTTTACCTTTGGCAATCGCCCTGCGAGCGATATTCAAGAACGTATCCATGAGCAAGCATTGCATCGGTTTGAACCATTATCGGAAAAACTCAGTGTGCCTCTTGAGAAGCGATTCAATAGCACGCTACGTGTTGAAGATGCCTACCCATTTGAAGGTGATAATACAGCTGACAAAACCTACTTATCAATGGGTTGGATGTTAGGTGAAAGTACCGATTTATTTGCTCAGCTAGAAGCGCACTTATTAAGTGATTTATTATTTGATAATAGTTCATCGCCATTGCGCCAAGCATTAGAGACTTGCGACATTGGTACCAACCCAAGTCCACTTTGTGGCCTAGATGATTCAAATCGTGAAATGTTGTTTATGTGTGGCTTAGAAGGTAGCGAAGTTAAACACCAAAACGATTTCGAAAACCTTGTAATTAACACGCTTAAACAAGTTGCAGAAAAAGGCGTACCACAAGAAAGCATAGACGCCATGTTGCATCAGTTAGAGTTATCACAGCGCGAAATTACCGGTGACGGGTACCCATACGGACTGCAACTTATTATGTCTTTAACCGGAGCAGCCACACACGGTGGAAGTGTGATGGACGCCTTAGACATTGATGCTGCTCTTGAAAAGCTCAGAGTAAAAAGTCGTGAGCCTAACTACATTTCTGACTTGGTCAATCGGCTGTTGTTAAACAATGTGCATCGCGTAACACTCACGATGAGACCTGACCCATTGTTGATTCAAAATCAAAAAGATAATGAACGGAAACGTTTAGACAATGTTGCTGCAACGTTAACAGATGAAGATAAAGCAACAATTGTTTCTCAAGCACAGGCATTAAAAGAGCGGCAAGAACAAAAAGACGATGGTGATATTTTACCAAAAGTTACCTTGGCCGATGTAAAGCCAGATGTAAAAACTAAAGAACCCATAAAAGATGGGCCTATCATTCACTACGGAGCTGGTACCAATGGCATTGCCTACCAACAACTGTATTGGGCGTTGCCTGAGTTAACAGAACAGGAACGCGTGCTTTTACCCATATACACTTCGTTGCTAACCGAGTTAGGCACTGGTACTAAATCTTATTTAGACATGCAGCAGTGGCAAGCCGCTCGAACCGGCAGTGTGCACCTATATACCATGTACAAACCTAGCTTATCGACCCTTAATAATATCAACGGTTATATGGTGTTTTCGGGTAAGAGTTTGGTTCGACATGCCGATGAACTTTCAGAAATTATGGCCAACCATTGGAGCAAACCTCGTTTTGATGAAGTAGAGCGAGTGCTTGATTATTTAACACTGATGAGCTCGCGTCGTATCCAAGGTATTACGGGCAGCGGCCATAGTTTGGCCATGCAAGCGGCTTCAAGTAGCCACAGTGCGGGTAGCGCTTTGATTTACAATACCTCGGGTTTGCCAGCGATAGCACGTTTAAAAGTTTGGGTTGAACAATGGACTAAAGACCCAGCCTTGTTAACGCAATGGTTAGAACAGCTACAAGCATTGCATTTGAAATTATCAAAAGTAACACCACATGCGTTGCTAGTCGGCGAAAATGATGAGCTAGCGGCTTTGGAAGCTAACTTATTAGCCAGTGGATTAACCTTGAGTGACGCCGAACAAGCAGTCGCACAACCCATAGATATATCGCCCGCGACTAAAATGGTTTGGAGCACCTCTACTCAAGTTAACTTCTGTTCTGCTGCTTTTAAAACGGTTCCACCAACTCATGAAGATTCAGCGCCGCTTACGGTTTTAGCGGGTGTGTTACGCAACAACTATTTACACAGAACCATTCGTGAACAGGGCGGCGCTTACGGTGGTGGTGCTTCTCATGATAATAGTAACGGCGTGTTCCGTTTTTATTCATATCGTGATCCGCGCTTAGAAGAAACGCTAGAAGACTTTAATGGCAGTGTGGATTGGTTAGCGCAAGGCGACTTCAGCGCTGAAAAAGTTGAAGAGTCTATTTTAGGTGTTGTGAGTTCACTTGATAAACCTGGCTCACCTGCAGGTGAATCTAAACTCGCTTATCAAAATAAGTTGTTTGGCCGCAGCGATGAGTTCCGTCGTGAATATCGCCAACAAATATTGTCGGTCAATAAACAACAACTCATTGATTTGGCCGGTAACTACCTTAACAAAGACCTTGCCTCGCAAGCCGTCATAACCAACGCTGAGCAAGCAGAGCAGTTAGTCGATAAAGGGTTTGATTGGCAAAAAATATAAGCTGTTAAAACTAAAAGAGGCAAGTGATTAATTGCCACTGCTGTCCCATAGTTTAGAAGCGGCCCATTGCTTGAAATTTGGGTGTTTGAAACATGGATGTTTCAATCAAGCCCCATGGACGGGTTTATGGCGACCGAAATTTCAAGCAATGAGCCGCTGAGCCTTGCGTAAACTGTGAAAAATTTATAGGGCAGCACATGGTTACTTGCCCTTTTTTAATTAAGCTAAATCAATATTTAAGTCGAGCCAAATGGGTGCATGATCACTTGGTTTTTCTAATCCACGAATATCGTAATCTATTCCTGCACTGGTTATGAGCGGCACCAATGGTGCTGTTATCATAATTTGATCAATTCTTAGGCCTCGCTTAGGAGTATCGTCAAAGCCCTTAGAGCGGTAATCGAACCAGCTAAAACGATCATCTACCTCCGGGTAAAGATGACGATAAGAATCAGTAAAACCCCATTCTCGGATACGCTCAAACCACTCACGCTCCTCAGGTAAAAACGCGGACTTACCTTCTCTCAACCAACGTTTGGCATTTTTTTCACCAATGCCAATGTCGTTATCTACAGGAGCTACATTGAAGTCACCTAAGATAATCACCAGATCATCTGGAGTGACATTCGTATTAAGCCAAGTTAATAGATCTGCATAAAACTTGCGCTTAGCAGGCCATTTCGTTTCATGCTTATTGCTCTCACCTTGAGGAAAGTAGCCGTTTATAACCGTTAACGTGCGGCCATCAGTCACTGGATGTTGAGTAATTATAAGACGACGCTGGTCATCTTCTTCATCGGTCGGGTAGCCACAGGTAAATTCTACCGCTTGGCGAGTTAAAGTAGCGACCCCGTGATGTGCTTTTTGACCCCATGTCTGAGAAACCAAACCACTAGCCGCCTGAATATCTTCATGTGGGTATAGATCGTTATGTACCTTTATTTCCTGTAAGCACAATATATCAGGGTCTTGTTGGGCTTTAAGCGCAGCTAATTGATGGTAACGGGCGCGTATTCCATTGATATTAAAAGAAATTATCTTCATTAGGGTCCTTAGGCATTGTGACTTATAGGGAAGGACCGCTATTATTACCAGACCTTCATCAAATTACCAATTTTAGGCATTTTATGGCTCAACTCTATTTTTATTACTCGGCGATGAATGCCGGAAAGTCCACCGCGTTACTTCAATCTGATTACAACTATATAGAGCGCGGCATGACCACTCGGTTACTGACAGCGCAATTGGACAACCGATTTGGTGAAGCGACTATTTCTTCGCGTATTGGACTTTCGAAGCCAGCAGATACTTTTAACGAAAGCACTGACCTAATTGCATGGTACTTAGATGGACCAAAAGTAAATTGTATTTTTATTGATGAAGCTCAATTTTTAACCAAGGAGCAGGTTAACCAACTGGCCATTATTGTAGATAAACATAATACCCCAGTGCTATGCTATGGCATTAGAACCGACTTCCAAGGTGAGTTATTTACCGGTAGCTCACGTTTACTTGCCATTTCTGACAAATTAACTGAGTTAAAAACCGTTTGCCATTGTGGCCGTAAAGCCATAATGGTTGTTCGCATGGACGAGCATGGCAAAGCACTTGCGCAAGGCGCACAGGTTCAAATAGGCGGTAATGAAAAGTATGTTTCTATGTGCCGTCGACATTATTATGAAGCACTAGCAATACTGTAACGTTAGCTGGCGGATTTAAGCCATAGTCACTGGTTTACTTTTCTATGTGACTTTGGCCACCAACATAATGAGCTCTCTCGTTCAGCAATCGAAAACCCTAAACTTTGATAAAGCTGAGTAGCGTGATAGTGCTCATCTGCAATAATGACTAGTGTTTCAATACTATTGGGCACGCGCTGAATGAGTTTAGTCAGCAAAGTAGATGCAATTTTTTGGTTTTGATAGTCTGGCACAACATGGACGTTTTGAAAGCGACCTAGTGAGTCTTTGTGATACAAACCAGCATAACCAATTAAACGATCTTCAACAAAAGCACCCAAGTATTCACCTAAGCCTGCATATTCAAGATCTTGGTAGTTCTCTGCTTTAATAGACAGGTAGTGCTTTAAACCCGTCTCGGAATGGTCTCCGGTATTCTCAGATAGCGAAAGCCTGATCCATTGTTCCCAGTCGGTTTTAGATGTTAATGGTCTATACAATGGCTGCTCGTTTAGCTGAGTCGTTTGCTTAAACTCAGCCTTATATAGTGCTAAAATATGCATCTCTTCAAACTCGTAACCTGCCTTGGTAAATTCTAAAATAGTGTCTGAATTGTCAGCATCACCTCTAACCCAAGTAAAAGTAAAGTGTTCTACGTCAGGCATATTTTTAAATTCACTGCTAAATATCTCTAACCAGGTTTCTTTGTTGTATTTGTTAAGCGGTATATTCAGTGCGAGTAAATTCCCAAAATAATAACTAGGGTTACTAGGTGTCTGTAATACCGTGTACTCTGGACGAGTTATCAGCTTGGCTTCAAGTTGGCTGATAACAAACTCACTTTGAAAGCCTAAATTATCTATTCTAGACACGAACTTGGTACACCTTAAAAGTTAGTTTGAATTTAATGGCGCGCTATATCCATCTTGAATTGATTCAGGCAAAAGCAAACCACCTAATACTTTTTGATAAAAGTCGACTGGGCCTGGTGAGCCAATAAATGCATAAACATAACCTAAATGTTTTAGACGATGCATTGACTCAATAAGCAGTACTTTACCTAAACCCAAACCGCGCTCAGATTCTAAAACACCAGTAGGCCCAAAAAAGCCTGGGAAGGTTATGTCATATCCTGCAAATCCGACAATGTTGTTTTCTTTACGAATGACTAAAACTTTTGCAGGGTGCCCAGAGACTCCGCACAAGACTTCGCTAGACCATTCGGGTACAAAATGTTTGCCTACCCATTCTACGATCGCTTGGCTATCCCATGGCTTGGCTGTATCCATTGTATAGCCATTTGGCAAGGTGGGGGTTGTGGGTAAGTGTTGCAGTGAAATTAACATATCTGACATGGGTATTATCCTGTAAGGCCAATAGCAGCAAGGGTTATCAATGAAGCTTACTATAGTTCTATTGGAGAAAAAATTATAACAAATCACTGCTTTCCCATAAATATCTCAGACCTTACGCGGGGTTTAGCGGCCCATTGCTTGAAATTTCGGTCGCCATAAACCCGTCCATGGGCGCTTGATTGAAACATCCATGTTTCAAACACCCGAATTTCAAGCAATGGGCCGCTGCTCCAGCACCAATTCCATAGTTCAAATAGTTTGTAGCTGATTATAATATTGTACTTATCTATCGCAAATAGCTATATCAAAGAATATCAATATAGGTTTGCATTGCGCGTCAGAAGGCTCTACTA
>NZ_JBKEGY010000024.1:0-54998 GCF_046710285.1 Reinekea sp. | reverse complement strand
AAACTAAGCTGACCCATTGCCATATAGAACTTGGCTGGCTAGCAACTACTGGTTGGTTAGTTTCGTTCGTGCTGCTTTCTGTTTGGCTAGGGCGACTAGTCGATGCTGTTATAGTGATGTTACGGCTCGGTAAGGTCGCGTATTCGAGCTGGTCGGTTTCTATGTTCCACCAAGGTATGCTTACTTTTGGTAGGGTTAGAGTAGGGCCAGCGTTAGTTTTAGCCGATAAGGCGGTTATATCTTTTCGTGTGCCTTCATTTTCAACGTTTTTGAAAATTGGGTTGTCACGATAAAGTTGAAAAGTAGCGTTGTTTTCAATAGCAGCTAGTGGGTCGGGTAATAGGTTGGCGCTTAAACCAGTGACGGTTTGAGTAATACTCCAGCTGAGGTGTTCGTTTTCTTCCAACGAAATTTTTTGACTTAAGTTATCTTCAACTTCTAAATTCTCAGCCGGCAACCAGTAAGCGCCTGCAGGGTATTCTGCGGGAATCGGTTTTACAGTTATTTTAGGTGGCTTTGCATTTAGATTAATACGCTGTGCAGGCCGAGCGCTGGATACTTGATATTGCCCCAAAAACGCAATGTCAGGTAAGCTAAATTCACCAGCTTGCCTCGGCGTGAGCGTGATGGTTCTTTTATAAACGTTGTAGCTTTTTCCTTGGCGAGTCTCAACAGATTGTTGCTCGGTGTCGGTGCCTTTTTCAAAGCCAGGGAAGCTGTAGTTTGAGAACTGGCCAGTCAAGGCAATGCGATAGGCAATTTCGATCGTTAGGCTAATAGTCTGATCAACGTAGGGGCTTTTATTACTAACGTCGATGCTGTATCGAATGGCATCTGGGTCTAAATTATTGGTACGACTCTTTGAATCTTTTACATTGATAAAAAAGGCATCGCTTTGTTCGTTGTTTACTGTAAATACGGGTAAGCCGAGCAAGCCAAATTCTTTAGGTGCGAGCCTAAATTGATATTCTGTAACGGAAGTACGTTGACCATTCACGGATGAAGATTGTGATGATTGACCGCGTGAGATAATCGTAAAAATACTTTCCAGTGCGGAAATGTCGGCACGACTTAATTGAGTTGAAGGTGAAACCGAGACGGTAAGTATGAAGGTTTCGTCATCGTAAATTTCAAGCCGGTCCGCGCGCGCCGTTACTTGGGCAAAACCTAATGAAGCCGTAAATATGAGCAGTATCAATAAAAGCGCTTGTTTACCCATTACCATAATGTGCCTTCTTCTTGCGTTGGGTTTTGTTGGAACTGATATTTAAATTTGTGCTGGGTTACATAACCCGGTGTTGACTCTAATTGATTCAATAGAGATTCAATTTGTTGCTGTTGACGTAATTCTTCAGGGCTCAGTGCTGATTCGTTTGTTTCCTGGCCTTGGTTTGCGTTTTGTTGGTCGCTTTCTTCAGGCTCTTCGTTCGACTCTTCGCTAGCTTCTGCCTCCGACTGTTGTTCTGACTCGGTTGGTTCAGCGGCCTCTGAAGGAGAATTTTGACTCTGTTCAGGTTCGCCTTGCTCTGACTGATTAGATTCTGACTCGGAAGACTGAGGATCACCGGCTTCTTTGTTGTCTGGTTGCTGCTCCGTAGATGAATCTTGTGATTGCTGTTGCTCTTGTTGCTTTAAGAACGCTTCAATGGCTAGTTTGTTGTTGCGAGCATTCGTATGATCCGCCAAGGTTAGAGCTTGATCATAGGCGCTAATAGCTTCTGGGAGCTTGCCTTGTTGTGCCAAGCTATTGCCATAGTTATAAAAGCCTGTCGCCGTGTTTAAGTTTTCAAACTCATCAGCCGCTAGTTCATAATCACCCAAACCAAAAGCCGCATGGCCTTTTAACTCAGCTGACTTAGCAGTTTCTAGTGCCTGTTGATATTCTTGCTGATCAAGAAATTGTTTCGCTTTTTGATCGGCGTTTAAAAATAAGTCACTGATCTCGTTTGCGTAACTGTCGCTCGGATAAGAAACAAACGCAATGACCGCAACGGTAAACAACAAATGCGCTTGGCTTCTCATCAATAAAATAAAGAGCGCAATAATCGGGATAACCAACCAATAACCCACTTCTTGGCTATTGGGTACCAATGTCTTCTGGTTGATGTTTTTACTGAGCAGGTCAGGTGTCGGTTGGTCACCTAAATTGATCGAGTTAAAGCCAATTTTTTGCCCGATATTATGAAGCTGCGAACGATCTACTTTAACAATGACCATGTTATCGCCATCGGTTAAAAAACCGTTGTCGTTAGGTAAGGGGATCGCGCTGCCTTGCTCGGTGCCTATTATAGCTAAGTATTTATTGGCTTTTTCAGGAAGCATGCGTTCAATTTTATCCGCTTGCTTAAGCGTAATGTCATCCGTTAACCAAAGTATATTTAACTGTGATTCAGGTAAGGTATTTAGACGTTCATTGAGCAATGCAAAAGCATACTCAGGATGACTGCCAAGTGCAGGCATTATAAATGGGTCAATAGGGGCAAGCTGAACATCTAAGGTTTTAGCATCTCCGGTAAAGGGTGTTAACCAGTGCGCAGAGCCAGAATAAACGATGACGGCAGATTGTGAGAATAGCCCGTTTTGCGTCCAATCCGTGATCATGCGCTTTGCCCGCGTAATTCTATTCGGCGTTACATCGGTAGCTTCCATTGATAAGCTGTTATCCAAAATCACTACAAGGTTCCCCTGCGTGGCTGTTTGCACATTACCAAGCTTGAGTGCGGGCCCAGCGATAGCAATGATAGCGAGCGCGAACATAAGCGGTAACAACCAGCTTTGTTTGCGATGCGATTGTTTAAGGTTTCCGGCAATGGCTTGGTATAAGTCAGCTTCTATAACCTGCTGCCAATTTGTTTTAGGTTGGGCATGCTTTAACCACAGATACGTGATGGGAATTAAAACAATAAAGAGCCATAACCACTCGGGTCTAACAAATGTCATTGTATTGTTTGCCTCCTAAACCAAAGGTGCGAAGTTGTTAGGAGCATGGTTAACAGCATGGCAAGAGACAGCGGCCAATAAAACCATTCACTAACCACTCGATATTCCTGCCCAGCGTCTTCGCTCGGTTCTAAGGTATCGATCGCAGCAAAAACACTTTGTAATTCGGCACTACTGGTGGCACGGAAAAACTGGCCGCCGGTTAAGTTAGCAATTTCACTGAGTGTTTTTGCATCAACAGCGTCGCCAAAAAAAGCAGACCCTTTGCGACCAAAGCCAATGGTGTGTACTCGAATATCACTTTGTTTTGCAATCTCGGCGGCATCTAATGGCGTTATACTGCCAGCATGGTTTTCACCATCAGACAACAAAATAATTACTTTCTCAGGTGTATCAATTTCACGTAGGCGTTGCACGGCCAAAGCTAACCCGTCACCAATGGCGGTACTGTCACCGGCCATGCCGGGCAGTAAATCAATTAGAATGTTTTTTACTGCATCAACATCGGGAGTCAAGGGGGCTTGAATGTCTGCAAATGAGCCAAAGACCACCAAGCCTAAAAAATCACCACGGCGCTCTATGGCAAAATCACCGACTATCGCTTGCACCGCCTGATAACGAGCCACTCGCTGATTGTTCCAAACCATATCGGTTTCACCCATGCTGCCAGAAATATCAACACTGAGCATTACACTGCGACCAATATTAGGTTGTGCGGTGGGCTCGCCGAGCCATTGCGGACGAGCAAGCGCGACAATGAGAAGAGACCAAGTTAACCAGACTAAGAAAAAGCGGCCAGAGACCCACTTTCTTTTTTGTGATTTTTGCGACTGAGATCCTATGGTCGCTAAATATGGGTGTGCAATTGCTTCTTGGCTATAAGTGCTCATCGGTTTTTTTATCAGTAGCCCAAGTGGGGCTAGGATGAGTAACAGCAACCAAGGCCAGGCGAAGGTCATTGCGGTGCCTCCTTAGTCCAGAGCTTAACAAGTTGTTTGATTTCCGACCAAGGTAGTGTTGGTTGCTGGTTATCGCGATAGTGAGCGTTTACCCAAGCAGGCAATTCAGTCGTTTGCAGCGTTGATAATATGTACTGAGAAAATTGTTTGTCATTACAGCTGGCCAACGTAACAGAGTGATTCTGTAATACTTTGCGCAGCAAAAGGTGTACATCACTGCACTGCGTGAGTGACTTAGATCGACGAATTGTTTTAAGTTGTTTTAAGTAAGTACGTAATTTTTGAGTTCTGCGCCAATAAAAAATAAACGCGGTAAATAATGCCAAAGCTATAATTAAGACAATCCAATAACCGATGGCCAATGGCCAGGGGCTAACAACCGTTATTGGATCATTCGGTGCTAGTTGCTCTAACAGCTCCGGCGGTACCGATATTTGGTTTGCTAGAAATATCAGACTGGCCATTTAGATACATCCTGCCAATCAAAGGACTGATTCGAAGCGCTTATAAGCAAGCCACCAAAGTAGTGCGCAAGTTGCGCTAAAGACTGCTGCTTTAACAGGAACTGGTCAGCATGTTCGGTTCGGGCTGAGTGACGCTCAGTATCAATGACGGTTTGGGTCGAGCGATGTTTGACGGGTAAGCGGCCAGAGCGCGGCAGTTCCTGCTCGAAGTGATCTACAACCTGTAGTAAGGTAATCTTATTGATTCGAGAAACAGGAATGGCTTGTCTTATCATACTTAAATTAGTTTGTTGAAAATCGGACAGTAACCACAAGTTGGGTTTGCCTCGCCAATGACTCGGCCAGTTAATGTCAGTTGAGTCGGGAATTGTTTGATACGTATTGGCTAAATTTTCATGGCTTGCTGCTAATGCATGACATGCTTGGGCCGCTTGTTGTTTGTTGCTGATTTTAAACTCATCAAACTTATCGCCTACTTGTATCATGAGGCGAAGAGGATGTTTTAAATGTAAAAAACGCCAAACAAGAAATGCCGCCCAATGCACTAACATGACTGACTTTAAACAGCGTGACGTGCCAAAGTAGCAACTCGGCGTTAAGTTTATCCAAATGGCTTGTTCAGCATGGCGGTCTTCTTCCATCACACGTACAAAAGGTAATTGTTTTCGTGCGGTTATTTTCCAGTCAATACGACGAATGTCATCACCGTTTTGGTAATGCTTCATTTCAATAAACTCTCGACCTTGCCCTCTAAAAAACGAGCGTTGATCGCCCGCTTTACGTGACTTGGTTCGGTCATTCTTTAAGCGGCTGGTGTCTTGCGCAAGCAACTGAGTATTGAGTAATGCCTCGATACTGACCGTTGCCCCCTTTATGGCAAATGGATCGTATGCAGATAGCGCGTTCATTAGGCAATAGCGACCGATTGTAATAATTCGTAGATAATCGCGTAGGCATCTCTACCTGAGGCTTGGGCATTGAGTGAAATAACAATGCGATGTGCGAGTACCCGAGACGCAACCCGTTGTACATGATCAGGGGTTACAAACTCGGAACCTTCTAACCAGGCTAAACCACGCGCAAGGCGCTCTAAGGCAATCGTCGCACGAGGCGAAGCACCATAATCAATTGTGCTTGCAAGGGCAGGGCTATAAAGCTCAGGCTCTCTAGTGGCGTGAACCAAATGCAAAATGTATTGCTCTACCGCATCACTGACGTGTATGTCATTTAATGCTTCTCTGGCCTGCAATAGTAAATCTAAGTCTAAAGAGGTCAGTTCAGGTAATTGATGGGCTTGCTCGGCGCGAGCTAAACGTAATATTTTTTGTTCATTTTCAATGCTGGGGTAATCTAAATTTACCTTCATAATGAAGCGATCGAGCTGAGCTTCGGGTAGCGGATAAGTACCTTCGTTTTCTACCGGGTTTTGAGTCGCCATGACTAAAAACGGGTTTGGCAAAGGATGTGTCGTACCGTTAACCGAAACTTGCTTCTCAGACATGGCTTCTAAGAGTGCTGACTGAACTTTAGCCGGTGCCCGGTTGATTTCATCGGCTAAAACGAGGTTGGCGAAAATAGGCCCAGCTTGGAATTCAAAGCGATGCTCTTCAACGCGATAAATATCTGAGCCGGTAACATCAGATGGCATTAAGTCAGGTGTGAACTGGATGCGCTGGAAATCACCATGAATGGAGTCGGCTAGCGTCTTAATCGCGGTTGTTTTTGCTAAACCGGGCGCACCTTCGACGAGTAGATGCCCATCGGCCAGCAAACATAGGATCAGAGACTCAACCAATTCTTCTTGACCAATAATGCGGGTGACGAGGGATTGTTTTAACTGATTAATCGCGTTTTGGGCGTCCATAAATGTAATCTTAAAATAAATTGACCAAATGAAACCCTAAGTTATGAGCGTTAGACGCGGGTTTCAAGCTTGTTTACTGGTTAATTTCATTTTATTTATAAAATTGATGATTTCAACCAATTAAGGGTGGTCTTGGTGCAGTATTTAGAATACACCTATTCTATATAGGTGCTGCGGCTTTGCGGTTTTCAATGATAAGATCTTTCTTTTGGCAATTGTTCCAACACTCACTAATCTAGGACTTACTTTGTGATACGCGGTTATATAGATGTACTTCGTGCTTATTGGCCGATGCTGATATTCGGCTTGTTAACAGTTTTTTTCGGTAATTTTGGACAGTCGTTCTTTATTAGCTGGTTTGCAGCGCCTATTCAGGCTGAACTTGCACTGTCTTCTTCTTCCTATGGTTTGGCCTACTCTGTGGCGACACTGTGCAGTGGATTGATTATCATGGTGGTTGGCGGATCTATTGATAAAGTGCCATTGAGTCTTTTTGTTTCGGTTATTTCACTTGGACTATTTTCTGCCAGCTTGGTTATGTGGCAAATGGACTCAGTGGTCAGCTTGGTGATAGCCTTATTTATGCTGCGGTTTTTTGGTCAAGGGCTATTACCTCATACCGCAATGACCTCGATGGGACGATACTTTTCAGCTAGTCGAGGAAGAAGTATTAGTGTTGCTGGTAGTGGAGTGCCTATTGGGGAAATGCTATTACCTTCACTTCTGGTGTTAGTGATCGCTCTTGTAGGTTGGCAGAACAGTTGGTTAATCGTCGCGTTGTCGATAATCTGTATTTACTTGCCGGTCACTCATTGGTTACTGCATAAAGCAGGACCAAGTGAAGTAGACCAGCTAGGCATCGTGACGAAACAACAGGCTCATAATGTCCCCGATGGTTCGCGAAGAACAGTACTGCGCGATAAACGTTTTTGGTTGGCACTACCATTGATACTAGCGCCTGGATTTATTGTGACCGGTATTTTTGTTCAGCAACCGTATTTTCTGAGTGAAAAAGGCTGGAGTACTGCTCTGTTTGCGACCAGTTTTGTCATTTACGGGGGTGTTCATTGGTTAACCTCTCTTGTCACCGGTACGCTAGTTGATCGTTATTCTGCCGCGAGTCTGTTAATTTTTTTAGGCGCACCACTTTTCTTAGGGCTCGCTACAGCCGCGACTTTTAATGGCGTCTGGGTTGTCTTTGTGATGATGGCAATGCTTGCGGGAGGTATTGGCATGGCGGGCACTATTACCAATGCACTATGGGCCGAGGTTTATGGCACCACCCATCTAGGCTCGATTAGGTCATTGAATACGGCGCTAGGTGTTATGAGCACGGCAGCATCACCGTTTTTGTTAGGGATAATGATCGATGCGGGCGTCAGTGTCTCGGCGATACTCTGGTCAATGGCCGTTTTTGTATTAGTTAGTTTAGTATTGGCTCGCCAATCATTTCGGGTTTGAGCTAATATTAAGGTTATCAGACCTCGCCATGAGGCCTGATTCCGCAGTCAGACAACCCTTTTCAATCCTAAAGGTCTAATTTTGAGTCCACTAACAAAAAATTATGTTTATTTTTGTGCCGCAACATAGGTGAGTATTTTTCATCTGTATGCCGATAGTGTGTCGATTAAAATTGACTCAATTGCTTGAAAGAGTGCGCTGAGCTGCAATATTCCAGTTTATAGTTGAGTTTAATTTGACCAATCCAAGCAAGGCTAAAGGGTGGAGCTAGGTAGGGGCTATACCTCGGTCATTTTCATACTTCACCTTTAACTCTGACTGCGTATGATTCTCTTCAACATCAGTTTTGCCATGATCTATAACTTATAGATTATGTTCACTTCACAACCATACGGGTGGTATTCCTATGCCGAGTAAAAAGTCAGTGGCACCAAAGCCAGCACTTACCGCAAAGCAATTTAAAGAATCTGTCGTCAAGCATTTGCGATCTACATTAGGTACATATGAAGAGAAGGCTTCTAACCAAGCCTGGGGCCAAGCGGTTGCCGCTGCGGTCAATGAGTTCGTATACGATGGTGTCAGTCGTACACGTAAGACGCACGCCGGTAAAAATGCTCGAGCAGTGCATTACCTATCGTTAGAGTTTTTGATGGGTCGCTTGATGTCTAACAACCTACAAAACTTGGGGTTGTATGAAGTTGCTGAACAAGCATTAAAAGATTTGAACCTTGAAATTGCCGACATTTTAGAAGAAGAGCCCGATATGGCTCTTGGCAACGGTGGTTTAGGCCGCCTAGCCGCATGCTTTATTGATTCAATGGCAACCTTAAATATTCCTGCTGTTGGTTATGGTATTCACTATGAACATGGTTTGTTTCGCCAAGAGTTTCATAAAGGTCGTCAGGTAGAGCGTCCGGATCAGTGGCGTGAATTTGGAAGTCCATGGGAGATTTGCCGCCCAGAATCACAGCAAATCGTCAAACTATACGGTTATGTAGAAACCGTTTATGACCAAGGGAAAATCAGCAAAGTTTGGCATCCAGCTCGTACTTTAAGAGCCATACCTTGGGATATTCCAATTGTCGGTTACGGTGGTCAAAACGTTAACGTTTTACGTTTATGGGAGTCGCGAGCTGACAAATTCTTTGATTGGGATGTGTTTAATTCTGGCGGTTACGTTGATGCTTATGCTGAATCTGTGCAAGCAGAGACCGTATCAAAAGTTTTATACCCAAATGATGAAACGGAGGCGGGCAAAGAGCTTCGTTTAATTCAGCAATACTTCTTCAGTGCCGCCTCTATTGCCGATGTTATGCGTCGATATAAAGCTGCGCATGGCGATGACTTAGGCAACTTTGCTAAGTTAAACGCGATGCAGTTAAACGATACACACCCTGCTATTGCGATTCCTGAATTAATGCGCGTATTGGTCGATGAAGAAGATTTTGCTTGGAATGATGCTTGGGCAATGACTCGCGAAACTTTTTCTTACACCAACCACACTCTATTGCCAGAGGCATTAGAAAAATGGCCACTTAAGTTGATCGAAAAAGTACTTCCGCGTCACATGGAAATTATTTTAGAAATCAACAGCCGTTTTCTGACACAAGAAGTAGAACCAAAATGGCCTGGCAACGATGACATAAAGCGTAAACTTTCTATCGTTGAAGAAGGCGAAGCCCAGATGATTCGTATGGGTCACCTATCTGCAGTTGGTTCACACACGGTCAACGGTGTGGCGCAAATTCACTCTGAATTAGTTAAGAAAGATTTGTTCCCAGAACTTGATGCATTGTGGCCAGAAAAGTTTGTCAACGTGACCAATGGCATTACGCCACGGCGCTGGATGAAAGCATGTAACCCGCGCTTATCAACGCTTATAGAAAAGCATGTCGATACAGATTGGCCGCGTTATTTGGAAAAACTAGAAGGTCTAAAGCAATTTGCTGATGACACTGATTTCCAAAAAGAATACATGGCTGTTAAGCGTGCAAACAAAGAAGACTTTGTTAAAGTCATTAAAGAGCTGACTGATGTAGATGTCAGTGCAGACGCTATTTTTGATGTGCAAATTAAACGCTTACACGAATATAAACGTCAGCATCTAAACTTGTTGCATATTATGGCGCTGTACCGTCGAATCTTGATCGACCCAAGTTACGACATGCACCCACGTGTGTTTATATTTGGCGCTAAGGCGGCACCGGGCTATAAGTTGGCAAAAGATATTATTTTTGCGATCAATAAAGTGGCAGAGAAAATCAATAGCGATACTCGTATAAACGATAAGATCAAAGTTGTATTCTTACCTAACTACCGTGTGTCTTTAGCTGAAAAATTGATTCCAGCATCTGACGTATCAGAGCAAATCTCTTTAGCCGGTAAAGAAGCTTCTGGTACTGGTAACATGAAGTTGGCGTTAAATGGTGCCATTACTATTGGCACGATGGATGGCGCAAACATTGAAATTGCCGAAGAAGCAGGCAAAGACAATGTAGTTATTTTTGGAATGGAAGTAGACGATGTTGTTGCCTTGCAAAACAAAGGTTACAACCCGGCAGAATACTACAGAAATAACGAAGAGCTTAAAGCGGTTCTTGACTGGTTAGAAGGTGACTTCTTTACTCCGGGCGAACCCGGCTTGTTAGCCTCGGTTAAGCATAACTTAGTTGAAAGCGATCCATTTATGGTCTTACCAGACTATGAAGCTTACTCTGAAGCGCATAAAAAGATTGATGCTTTGTATCGCAACCCTAAAGCATGGGCACGCGCTGCTATCATCAATACAGCGAGTTTAGCGAAGTTCAACTCAGACCGTTCGATCCAAGATTATGCCGATTACATTTGGCATATCGATGGCGTACCAGCGGCTAAGAAATAAGCTGTAGTTGGGTAAACACAAAGGCGCTTCGGCGCCTTTTTTGTTTTCTGAAGGTGGCAGTCTGTAGCGGAGGTCGGCGTTGAGGTACTGTAAAAACAGGAACGCCGTAAACCCGTCCATGGGGGCTCGTCATTGGCATCCATGCCAATGAACGTCCTGTTTTTACAGTACCCCAACGCCTTAAAGTGTGGGGTTAGATAGATTTTATGGTTAGCTTTTTGAAAGTGATTAGCTTTAATGTTAATGCGGTGCCGAGCAGTGTGACTACCATGCCGGCTAATAATCTTAGGCTGAGCGATTCATCCAAGAGAAAGACACCCCAACTCACCGCGAACAGCGGTACTAACAAGGTTACATTCGAAGCCATAAAGGCACCTGCTTCTTTCATGATTTTGAAATAGATAATAAAAGCGATGCCCGTAGAAGCTACGGCGAGTAACAGCGCGCTAACCCATGCTTGCGAACTTGGATTTGCCTCAGGCCAAAAATAGATTCCTGGAATTATTAATATAAGGGTCGAGGCAAGCATACTGCCGACGGTTATTTCAATGGCGCTTAGGTGGTTTAACGCATGTTTGGTGTAGTTACCTGCGAAACCGTAGGATGTTGCTGCCAATAACCCAGCCGCGATCGCCCAGCCAGTGCCTAAACTGCCAAAGTTCATTTTGTCAGACGATAAAATAGCCACACCAATAACCGCAACCACTAAGCCCGCACTCTGACTTGGCTTGATCGTTGACGCAAAGAAAAGTGCCGCGATTAGGGCGGTAAAAATGGGTGTTGTTGAGTTTATCAGTGAAGTAAAGCCTGAATCTAATGACAAAGCGGCATAAGAAAGGGCGGTAAAAGGTATAACGTGATTTATTAACCCCAGTAACAGCAGTGGCTTTGCATTGTTTTTAACCGTGTTGAGCAATTTACGGCTGGCGAAAAAAGGTAATATAGCAATAACTCCTACGCTCATGCGGATAAATATTAGGCTTACAGGCCCAAACTCTGGTGCGCCAATGCGCATGAAAAGAAAAGAGGCTCCCCATAAGGCCGATAATACAATCAATAAACTAAAAGACTTGGCAGACATTAAATTGGTTCCATTGGGGCGTAAGGGATTCACGCAGAATGCATGGCTATGCTAGGCTAAGTGCAATGCAAAAAGACTAGGATAAACGAGAAATGAAACAATCGCTATTTGATATTCGTTGCGAGTGGGGCGAACAGGGCATAGTTAACCTACGTGACGCTTGCGACGTCATCATTGTGGTCGACATCTTGTCTTTCTCGACCTGTACAAGTCTCGCAGCAGATCGTGGCGCCATTGTTTATCCCACCACAATAGATCCACAAAAGGCGATTGACTATGCCGATGAGCTTCAAGCTCAATGCGCTTCTAAGCGCGGTGAGAGCAATGAAACCGATACAATCAGCCTATCCCCTGCTAGCTTTCTAGATATGAGTCTTGGACAGCGAATCGTATTGCCTTCTCCGAATGGCGCAACATTAAGTTTAATGGGTGGTGATACGCCAATTTTGTCGGGTAGTTTGAGAAATGCGCGAGCAACGGCTACTGCCGCGATGCAACTCGGTGCAACCATAGGTATTGTACCCGCAGGTGAGCGCTGGCAAGACAACTCATTGCGCCCAGCATGGGAAGACCTCATTGGCGCCGGTGCCATTATAAACGAGCTTGATGGTCATCGCTCACCAGAAGCAGCCGTCGCTGAAATGGCCTATTTAAGCGTCACAGGAGAGCTTGAAGAGCGAATGGCTTCAGCGGTCTCCGGTCGAGCCTTAATTGAACTTGGCTACGAACAAGATGTAGCGCTGGCTTGTGAAGAAAATGCCGATGCCTACGCTGCACGGCTAGTCAATGGAGCTTTTGTTCAGTTCTAATTCCGTGTGGGACTAGTTTACTTGCATAACAAATTGACGATACGCTTTGACGGCGATCAGTACTAAGGGTGCGGTATGCCAAAGTAAGTCGAATATGTCGAGTGGCTTAACCAGGGTGCCTTGACTGAGCATTCTCAGTTTTTCAACTAAATGGGGTTCAGGTTGAATCGGGGAGACGGCTAAAAATGCACCCGCAATTAACAGCATTGGCCAAGCCAAAGAATCAAGCCATGTCATATCGATATTTACCTTTGATGTGAATGGCTTGTATATTAGCAATTACTAAATTAAAAGCAATGTTTTATTTTGGAGTCATCTCAGTTAAAAAGCTCGTGCCGTAATCCATAGCTTCCAAGCCAAAGTAGTCGGCGAGTGTCTGGCCAATATCGGCAAAGGTTTCGCGTTTGCCAAGGTTAACTGGCTCGCGATTTTTGCAATAGACGATAACCGGGATGTGCTCACGGGTATGATCAGAGCCTGGCCAAGTTGGATCACAACCGTGGTCCGCTGTAAAGATCACTAAATCGCCATCGGCAACGGTTTCTAATAATTCAGGGATGCGAGTATCAAAGTATTCTAGTGCGGCTGCGTAACCGGCAACATCTCGACGATGTCCATAACTAGAGTCAAAATCAACAAAGTTAGTAAACACGATGCTGTTGTCTTTTGCGGTTGTAATTTTATCTAAGGTCTTATCGAACAAATCAGCCAAACCCGTTGCTTTGTGAGTTTCACTAATGCCGGTATGAGCATATATATCAGCAATTTTACCAATAGATATGACAGTGCCATTGGCGTCTGTGAGTTTTTCTAAAACTGTTTTTGATGGCGGTTGTACAGCAAGATCTTTACGGTTGCCTGTACGCTCAAAGCTGCCTGCATCGGCACCAACAAACGGTCTTGCGATGACACGACCAATATTATATTCGTTCACTAATTCACGAGCGATCGCGCATAGCTCATATAAACGCTCTAAGCCGAAAGTTTCTTCATGGCAAGCAATTTGAAAAACACTGTCTGCACTGGTGTAAACAATTGGCTTACCAGTGGCCATGTGCTCTTCACCGAGTTGCTTTAAGATTTCAGTGCCTGAGGAGTGACAATTACCTAAGATACCCGGAACCTTAGCGCGCTTAATAAACTCTTCAAGTAAGGACTCAGGGAATGAATTTTCTTTTTCAGAGAAATAACCCCATTCAAATAAAACAGGTACACCGGCTATTTCCCAATGGCCACTTGGGGTGTCTTTACCACTGGACATTTCTGCAGCATAGCCATAGCTGGCAATAGGCCCAGACGATAGCTCTAAGCCGGCAGGCACTTCACCTTTACTGCTTTCAGTCGCTGCGTTCACTAAACCCAGCTGAGTTAAATTCGGAAGTTTGAGCGGACCTTCTCGGTTAACATCGGCACGACCTTCAGCGCATTCTTGAGCAATATGACCGAACGTATTTGCGCCAACATCGCCAAATGTGTCTGCATCGTCTGTTTCGCCTAAGCCGAAGCTATCTAATACTAAAATATGTGCTCGTTTCATAATAATTACCTCTTTTAAATGCTGAGAAGGTGTACCGTTCTCGAGTGCGCTACTATCCTACGTAGGTGTCTGCGCTGAGGTACTGTAAAACTAGGGACGCCGTAAACCCATCCATGGGGGCTTGTCATTGGCATCCATGCCAATGAACACCCTATTTTTACAGCACCTCAGCTATAAGTGTCGAATAGCCTGGGCGCTTCCTTTATTAACACTAGCCCGTCACAGTTTCATAAACTGATTTAATCGCTTCAGGCTTTTGCTCTGAGAACGAAAATGATGACAAGACTGCGTCTTTTACGCTGTCATACTGAGCCTGATCTCTTACGTGAATCTCAAGCAAAGGTTCACCTTTTTCAAGGTACTCGCCTGGTTTAACGATTTTGTCTAAACCAACAGCGTGGTCGACTTTTTGATCTGCTCGCGAACGCCCACCACCTAGTTGTACAACGGCTAAGCCAAGGTCTCGCGTTTTAACCGAAGCAATGTAGCCTGCTTGAGGTGCATTGAGTGTCAACTTTAATGGTGCTTGTGGCAAATAGCTTTCCATTTTCTCGACAAAGTCGTTCGGGCCGCCTAATGCACCGACCATTTTTGAGAAAACTTCGAGTGCTTTTCCGTTATCTAGAACGGCCTGTAGCTTTTCATGGGCTTGTTCTAAGTTAGCGGCAAGTTTTGCACTGACTAGCATTTCGGCACATAGGGCCATAGTGACTTCATGTACCGCGGCATCGCGATACTCACCTGATAAATACTTAACCGCTTCACGCATTTCAACGGCATTACCCGCAGAACGCGCTAAGACTTGATTCATATCGGTCAGCAATGCAGTGGTTTTAGTGCCAGCACCGTTTGCAACGTTTACGATACTCTGCGCTAGCGCTTTACTGGCTTCGTAGTTTGGCATGAAAGCACCATGGCCAACCTTTACGTCCATCACTAAAGCGTCCAAGCCTGCAGCGAGCTTTTTAGACAAAATAGATGCCGTGATTAGGTCAATGCTTTCGACCGTTGCCGTAACGTCACGAATACCATAAAAACGCTTGTCGGCAGGGGCTAAATCACCTGTTTGACCGATAATTGCAACACCCACATCCTTAACGATTCTGCGGAAGTTATCATTATTTGGGAAAGGGTCGTAACCTGGAATACTTTCGAATTTATCCAGCGTACCGCCAGTATGGCCTAAGCCACGACCGGAGATCATGGGAACATAGCCACCACAGGCAGCGACCATAGGGCCAAGCATTAGGCTGACGACATCACCTACGCCGCCTGTGCTGTGCTTATCAACAATCGGACCATTTAGATCTGACCAGTCTAAGATGCGCCCAGAATCACGCATAGCAAGGGTTAGTGCTATGCGTTCGTCGATAGTCATGCCTTTAAAATAAACGGCCATTGCAAAAGCGCCAATTTGACCTTCGGTGACACTTTCATCATAAATGCCACGGACAAACCACTGTATTTCTTCAGTGGTTAAAATTTCATTGTTACGCTTTCTACGAATAATCTCTTGTGGTAAATACATACTGTGCCTCATTTTCTAATTGTTAATAGCCGCTTTTAGTTGAATTCGCTTGATGCCCAAGTGTCGTTAACAAACTGCCTAGTAGACTGCTAGCGCCGAACCGGAAGGTTGAGGCTGAGACCCAGTCTGGTCCCATGATTTGAGCCGCTAATTCTAGGTATTCAGAAGCATCATCGGCGCTACGTACGCCACCTGCCGCTTTAAAACCAACAGGTTTTTGGCTGCTTTTTATCGCTTCAATCATAATTTTAGCGGCGGCTAAAGTGGCGTTCACCTCTACTTTACCTGTACTGGTTTTAATAAAGTCAGCACCGGCATCAATTGAAACTTCAGAGGCAGATTTAATCAGCGCTTCAGATTCTAAAACACCAGACTCAATAATCACTTTTAACTGCACAGTGTCGCCACAGGCAGCTTTACATTGTTTGACTAAGTTGAAGCCTGTTTGAGAGTCGCCGGCCATGAGCGTTCGATAAGGAAAAACTACGTCGACCTCATCTGCGCCGTCAGCAACGGCTTGCTTTGTTTCCGATACGGCTCTTTCAATATCCGGGCTGCCATCTGGGAAGTTAGTCACTGTGGCTATTTTTACAGACTCCAAACCCAATTTTGAAAGGGCTGAGCGTGCGGTTTTAATGAATTGAGGATAAACACAGACGGCTGCTGGGCTGCCTTCGGGTGTTTTAGCCTGCTGGCACAGCGATTCAATAATCGCATCGGTGTCATTTTCGTTTAACGAGGTGAGGTCCATTAAAGAGAGGGCTTTGCGAGCTGAGTCTTGAAGCTGTGTCATAATTGTTGTCCGTATGGTCAAATTGTGTTTATTCTAGGTGGAAATGAACACGAACTCAACGATTCAGACAGACTTCAATGTAAATTTCACCCATTTCATAACGGAAAGGGAGTAAGACCACTGGTTGGTTGTCTAAATGATTTAATTCATGACCATCACCTTTAATGACATCGGGTGTTGCGAGGTCAAAATCAAGGCCTTGTTCACTGAATCTTCTTTTAGCACCACCGCAGACCATGTTTGTCAGTTCGCCGACTAGGTCGTAAGCTGAATCATCAAGTTGTTTTAAAGGCTCACCTAGCATTCGTTCGTAAATAGCTAATAAGGCCGCTTCTGAGAAGCTTATTGAAAGCGAACCATTGGTGTTTGGACTATGAAGGCGAATATAACCACTCACAATACCATGCGACTTATTACCGACCTTTAATTGCGCTTTACCAATGTGCCCTGACAGTTGGGCCATAGTTTCTGTCACTTCAAGGAGTGACTCTACAAAAGGGTTGATTAATTTGACGTCCATAAAGCCTTCGTTTTACGTAACTACTGCTAAAGTTAGTAGATATCTGGCAGAATGCAGCTTTCTATCAACGATTGAATTGATTTTGGTCTACTTTTTACACGTTATTGGAGATTTATCGAGTGAGTAAAGCATCTCGTTTACGACAGTACTTAGTTTTATCGTTTGTAACATGGTTATCCCTCGGTTTATTGATGTTTTGGATGTTATTTAACCAAATCGAATTGTGGAAATTAGCCCTATTGCTGGTGGTTAATGTACTCGCTGTTATATTTAGTTTGTCGACAGTCAATCACTCACAGGACGAGCTAGCATCAGCAAATAAGGCCCACAGTGGCACTAAACGACAAGTCCAAGAAGCGCAGCTGAAGATTGACCGCTACGAATATGATGCCAAAAAAGCTGGTGAATTACGGCGTATAGTCTTGAATTCCACGCAAGAGAAAGACCACGCTTTACAGAATATGGCGAATGCACTAGATCATGCAATGGATGAATTGATTGAGGTAACGGCGCAAACTGAAAGCGATTTAAGCCAGCAAGTTCAGTTTCGCGCTAAAAGCATGAAACAATATGCCTACGATTTAAAATCGCTAGCGAAATTGGAATTGAAATCTGAGATACCACAACTTCAAGAGATGAACTTTGTTGACCAGATAGGTCCGCTAGTCGATGACTGGGCTGAGTTTGGCAAAGGACATAACGTAACGGTTAAGTTAGATAATCCTGAAGACCATATGCCTATCATGGCAGATGATCAGTGGTTAGAGAGCCTGCTCTCACGAATAGCACGTGCATTAATTCGAATGAATACTGACACGAAATTGCATGTTCATTTAATTGGTTATTTAGACGCCGACATTGGCGATGCTTTGCGCATAACGTTTAATATAAATGGGCGAGTTTTGACTGAAGAGCAGCTCAAACGAGTGCTAACAGAATATATAGGTATTGTAGAAGATGGCCAAGATATTGGACCAGGCTTAACGTTTGTTGTTTCTAGGCGTATGGCTCAATTGCTCAATGGGCTCTTGGAGGTGAACGCGACCGATAAGGGAACAGAAGTATTGTTGGTTATCCCAAGAAACCCGTTTGAACAAAAACTAGAATTGTAATATCGGATGTTCTTGCATAGGAACTGTGACAACTAGAGAATCCTATGCAAGATTAACTTCTAAGAAGCCAGCGGCGCAAAACACCGCGGCTATTACTAGTTATTATTGAATGTTGGAGATACCCATTCAATATCATTTGGCCATTGCTTAGGCGAATCTAAAGGGTACAGCCCGACAATACTTTCCATGTGATCTTTATAATC
Source organism: Reinekea sp. (assembly GCF_046710285.1). Classification (GTDB taxonomy): domain Bacteria; phylum Pseudomonadota; class Gammaproteobacteria; order Pseudomonadales; family Natronospirillaceae; genus Reinekea. The sequence continues at coordinate 36,846 of NZ_JBKEGY010000024.1, read as the reverse complement.
CGATTTCATATTTTTACCAATCTGATGTAGCGAAAGGCTACGTACATTGTCGGCTAAAACTCGATTCTCATAAAAACGACGAAAGCCATCTAAGCTAATTAAATCAACCTCATGTGCTATACGGGTTAAGCTGTTAAAGTTTTTATTGCCAACTTGAATATCGCCCCAGTAACGTCCACTCAATTGATAGAGATTTTTATCTTCCTCTAATAAATTAGTTTTAAGACCCTGTTTAAAGTCATCAAAATTAGCATCAGAAAGCACCTGTAAACGTTGACGATACTGACTCAGGAAACGATCAGAGTAGAGCTGTAAAAGCGCCGGATCGGTAGAAGGAGATTGAATATAAAGTATTAAACCAGGTAGATCATCAATGGGATAAGGTCGGGCCATGACAATATAGCCAAGCTGCTCTTTAGTTCTTAGTTCAGTAAAGTATGGCGCACTTAACATATCAGCCAGAAGCGCGTATAAAGCGCGTTCACGTAGTGAGCTAGATTCGCCTTGATAATATTGCAAAAATGCCGAATCAGAATGATCAATGTAAATTGAATTTAGAAAGGTACGAGTCGGAATTTTAGCAACTGTACGATTTATCTTCGGTGCACCTTCTTGCGGGATTATTGCATCAATTCTAGTTGCCCATTCTAATGCTTGTACTTGCGTTAAGTTGCCGTGAATAAAGGTAGTTAAGTGGTTTGCAGTTAGCCAGGTCTCACGAGCTTCAATTAAGTCTTCTAAAGTTAATTGAGTTACGGCTTCCATTTGTTCGTCAACCGAAACACTATTGCTTACCAACCATTCATTCGCTCGTCGAAGAACCTGTCGAATAACTGGCTCTTCATCACTATTGCGTAAGTTGCGCATATACTCTTCGCGTTTAATTGCAAAGCGATCGGCGTCTATTGAGTGATCGGCTAGTTCAATGGTCAGAGTATCTAGTAGCAGTTGTAACTTATCTTGATAACCATACAAACGAATTAAAATGCCGTTATCGGCTAAGCTAATGCCATAACCTGACCCAGCTAGGCTGGCTTCATAGCGAACTTCGTTCAAGGCGTCATTCACAAGCGTCAAGTAAAGCGAAGTTGCTGCTCGATTCGCAGCTGATTGATTTGCAAAATCAGTCTCTAGCAGTAAATGAATATCAACCTTTGGTGTTTGGAACTGATCGTCTTGCTCAAACCATACCGTCGTAGTTTCACTTGTTGCAATACGTTGAGGGTTAGCAAAGAACAATGCTGATGCTTCATTCACCAAAGGTAATACATCTAGTTGAGATGGAATAAAGGGGTTTTCGGTCGGCAATGCCAAAGTCACACTTGGTTTAGGATTACGCCAAGTGGCTAACAAGTTTCCGGATAAGTCACCAACAGAATAGGGAGTTTGATAGTATTTGCTGCTCAGGTTGGTTTCCGCATTAGGGTGAGTAAGAATTACTAATGCGTTATCTGGCTGGAGTTGCTTGAGTACCTGGTTTATTTGCTCAGGTGAATAGCCTTCCATTCGGTAAGGGCCCGAAAGAATTTGCTCTGCTGGATAAAAGCGTAAACGCTCAGCGAGAACAACAGCTGTTTGACTAGCGGAGACTTTTTCTGCGAACTGGAAGCCAATTTCATTAATTCTTTGTTGCTCGTCGAATATCCATTGTTGAACACCTTGTTCAGAGATTAATTGAATTTGAGCAAACAATAGAGCACCGACTTCTTGCCAGTTTTGAACGCCTTCTGGCGTAAGCTCAATGGTGACATTAAAGGTGGTCATTGATTCCGTGAGACCACCAGAGCCAGCATATAAGCTCTCAGCCCAGCCTTTTTCTTTAAGAATTGAAAGTAAAGAACCCGTAGATTCGTGTCCCAATAAGTGAGCGACGTAGTTTTCTGGCCGATTGGTAATATTGGCCACCGTATTAGTTGTTGGGAATCGGAAGCTTAGTTGTCTTAATTCACTACGAGGTTCCACTTCAACCAGCAAGGGTAGTCGTTCAGCGGCAATGATGGGTTCTCCATAGATAGGCGCTGCAGATTCAATATTTCTAATCCCCTTGAAGTACTCTTCGACCAGCTTTTCGAGTTGATCAATAGGCTGTGGGCCATATACGGTTAACGCCATGCGAGTCGAGACATAGTGAGCTTTGTAAAACTGGTTAAGTGTCTCACTCATGTTATCCGAAGCTAAGGTTTCTAAATTGCCAACAGCAAGTTTTGATGCAGGGTGAGTTTTATCGACAATCTCTCGGATAGCATCTTCAATGCGGCGACCATCATTTTGTAAGCTAGCACTGTATTCGGAGTGAACGGCATTACGTTCGCGATCGGAATAAATAGGGTCAAATAGGGGTGCGATGAAAAACTGTGCAAATCGGTCAAGGGCTTCAGGTAGCGCGGGAGCATTGATATCGAAGTGATATAGAGTGTTTTCTGAACTAGTGTAAGCATTGTCGCGGCCACCGTTTCTTTCTATAAACTGCTGGTAACCATCCGCTTCTGGGTATTTTTCGGTCCCTAAAAATAGCATATGCTCCAAAAAGTGAGCCAAACCTTGCAGATTTGTTGGGTTTTCCCATGAGCCGACAAAAACATTCATAGCCGCGGCTGCTTTGTCAGAGCCAGGATCGGATACCAAAGCGACTTTCAGGCCGTTCTTCAACGTTAATGTTTTAAAATGGCGTGATTCAGTGTCACTCACGACAATATTTGATGGGTTGAGGCCCGCTGCCGTGTTTTGGGGCAATAAGTAAATACCTACTACTGCAACAACAGCAACAAGACAAACCCCAATGGCGATTCCGACGCCTTTTTTCATTTGATACCCCTTTGAGTGGCTAAGCCTGACAAATCAGATTGATCTGGCATTTTAACGGGGCTAAGGAGCGAGTGCTAGTGAGAATGATTGGAGATTTTCGTTATTGGCTTCATAATGGCATTTTTTGAACTAATTAAGGGCACAGCCGTATGCAAGTTAACGTTGTCGACGTCACGGAAGAGAACTTTCAGCAGATAATGTTTGAAGAGTCTAAACAAAGACTGGTCTTAATCGACTTTTGGGCTCCAACGTGTGCGCCTTGCAAAATGTTAGGTCCAATTTTAGAGAAATTAGCGAACGAATATGCAGGTCAATTGCTTTTAGCTAAAGTAAATGCCGATGAACAGCAGACGATAGCCGCTAATTTTGGTGTGCAAAGCTTGCCAACCGTGGCATTTGTGAAAGATGGCCAACCAATTGATGCATTTCAAGGTGCAGAGCCAGAAAGCGTTATTCGTGAGAAGTTAAACCAATATTTGCCGAGCGCATGGCAACTAATGGCTCAAGATGCGCAAGCTCTCATGGTTGATAAAAATTATCAAGAAGCCTTGCCGCTTCTTACCGAGGCTTATCAACTCAGTGATAAAAATTTTGAGGTTGGCTTGTTAATGGCGGATTGCTATTTAAGCACGAAGCGCATCAGCGATGCCGAAGGCTTGTTAGCCAAAGCTACCATGGAACAGCAATTGCACCCTTTATATGCCCAGTTAACGGCGCGGATGGAATTAATGCAAGAAGCGGCCGAAACGCCAGAGCTAAAGGAACTACAACGCAAATTAGCAAATGACCCGAATAATCTCGGTCTAAAATACGAATTAGGTATACAATTTAGTCAGGCTGATCGATTTGAAGAGTCATTGGAATTGTTATTATCGGTACTAAAAGCCGATATCCACTACCTTGATGGGGGTGTTAAAAAGGCATTCCTAGATGTCTTGAGTGGCTTGCCGGCAGGCGACCCTTTAGCTGCAAGGTATCAGCGAAAGTTATTCACGTTGATGTATTAAATGCTCAAACTAAACGTTAGATTTTACAGAAGGAAGTGAGGTTTGGTTCAATGAAGCACCTGCAATATTATGATGTTCCTATTTCAGTAGGTGATTTGGAAATAGGTATGAACGTTGTTAGTCTGGATCGTCCGTGGGAAGAGACTAATTTTTTAATGCAGGGTTTCATCATTAAATCTCAAGATGAAATTTATCAGTTGCAAGCACAATGCGAGCAAGTGTTTGTGCAAGTTAAAATTGAAGACATAGATGCGTTTAAACGCAAACTAGAAGCGAAACCTAAGAAACCTGACGGTAAAACACATCGCCCCGGTGTTGATGGACCAGTTACTGAAACGCCTGTTCACTATACCGATACTATAGTTTTTGAAGATGCGGTTGAGGCTTCACGGGTTACTTTTGATGACGCGCGGTCTATGGCAAATAACGTCCTCGATGGCTTGCGTTTTAGCCGTAATATTAAGATGGATGACTGTCGTGGCGCGGTTGAAGAAATTGTCGACAGTGTTTTAGCCAATAAAGATGCGCTTCGTTTCTTGAGCCAAATAAAAAATAAAGACAATTATACTGCTGAACACAGTATGAATGTATGTATTCTCAGTGCAACCTTTGCACGGCATTTGGGGTTGTTAGATTTTGAAATAAAAACTATCGCGCTTTGTGGTTTATTGCATGATGTCGGCAAAGCCAATATTCCCTTAGATATTTTAAACAAGCCCGGCAGATTCAACTCCGGAGAAGCTCGAATGATGGCACAACACACCACCTTTGGTCGCAATATCCTCATGTCGATGGAAGGCAGTCACCGGCATGCCGTTGATGTTGCGCATTCGCATCACGAGCGTATCGACGGCAAAGGATACCCTAGAGCCTTGAGTGAAGATGCGATTCCGTATTATGCCAAACTGGTGTCTGTCGTTGATGCTTACGATGCTATGACCAGTGACCGCGTTTATGGAACGCCTAAATCATCTGAGTTTGCGCTAGACATTTTACTGAAAAACGCCGGTACACAGTTCGATGAAGCATTGGTCAAAGAGTTTGTTAAGTGCATTGGTGTGTATCCAGTCGGTTGCTTAGTCGAGCTGAAGTCAGGTGAAATTGCCGTCGTCGTTGGGTCAAATGATCTTGACCCTGCAAGTAGTAAAATTTTAATTGTCAGTGATGATAAGAAGCAACCAAACCCGTTTGAACGAATAGTAAACTTAGCAACCGAAAATGTAGAAGGCAAGAGCATTGTCAAAGAGTTAGCCAATGGCTCATTCGGGTTTGATGTTAAAAAGTACATCCAAAAGGATTTGAGTCTGTATCAATCGTAGGCATCCTTGCCTACGATAATTTAGGCTTTATCTAGTAACGGTTTTAAGTATTTACCAGTAGCCGACTTTTTATCTTTAGCAACATGCTCAGGTGTTCCCGCGGTGACAATGTTACCACCTTTAACACCGCCCTCTGGTCCAAGATCAATAACCCAATCAGCAGTCTTTACGACATCAAGATTATGCTCAATAACCACAACGGTGTTACCGTTATCACGTAATCGGTGTAGTACATCGAGTAATAATTTAATATCTTGGAAATGCAAACCTGTAGTGGGTTCATCTAAAATATAAAGCGTACTGCCGGTATCTCGTTTTGACAGCTCACGAGCTAATTTGACACGCTGCGCTTCACCTCCTGAAAGCGTCGTCGCACTTTGACCTAACTTTACGTAAGACAAGCCCACATCCATAAGTGTTTGCAGCTTGCGAGACAGTGCCGGAATGGCCTCGAAAAACTCAGCCGCATCTTCAATGGTCATATCGAGTACTTCGTGAATATTTTTGCCTTTGTAGCGAACTTCTAGAGTCTCTCGGTTGTAGCGTTTGCTTTGGCAAACATCACAAGCCACATATATATCGGCCAAGAAGTGCATTTCAACTTTGATCAGACCATCACCTTGGCAGGCCTCACAACGGCCACCTTTAACGTTAAAGCTGAAACGTCCCGGCGCATAACCTCGCGAGCGAGCTTCTTGTGTTGCCGCAAACAAATCACGCACAGCGGTAAAAATACCTGTGTAAGTCGCTGGGTTTGATCTGGGTGTACGTCCAATTGGGCTTTGATCGATATCAACTACTTTGTCAAAGTGCTCTAAGCCTTCAATTATCTTATAAGGTGCGGCCGTTAAGGTGGTGGCATTGTTTAGAGCGGTTGCTGCAAGCGGGTAAAGCGTTCGGTTAATTAATGTTGACTTACCCGAACCCGAAACACCCGTGATACAAGTGAATAAGCCAACTGGAACTTCAAGCGTGACATTGTTTAGGTTGTTGCCTGTGGCCCCTTTAATGACTAATTGCTTATCTTTATCAATAGGCAGTCGCTTTGACGGTATTTCAATTTTTTTCTTACCGCTAAGGTACTGGCCCGTGATTGAGTTTTTATTCTTCATGATTTGAGCCGGAGTACCCTTGGCAATTATTTCACCGCCATGAACACCCGCCCCTGGGCCAATATCTAAAACATAATCGGCACTTAAAATCGCTTCTTCATCATGCTCGACGACGATGACAGTGTTGCCCATGTCGCGCAAGTCGGTCAGGGTTTTAAGTAATCGGTCGTTATCACGCTGATGTAAGCCAATTGAAGGTTCATCTAAAATGTACATGACGCCAACAAGACCCGCACCAATTTGGCTGGCCAAACGAATACGCTGTGTCTCACCACCAGATAATGTATCGGCACTGCGATCAAGCGATAAGTATTCAAGGCCGACGTTTTCTAAAAACTCCAAGCGTTGAATAATTTCTCGTAAAATTTTGTCAGCAATTTTTGCTCTTGAACCGGATAGCTTTAACTTGTTGTAATAACGCACGGCATCGGCAATCGACATGTGGGTTATTTCAGGTAAGGTGACACCATCAATAAAGACATTGCGTGAACTTTCTTTTAGTCGACTTCCATGACAGCTCGGACATGATTGCTCTGCCATTAGCTTTAAAAACTCTTCTCGAACTGAGTTACTGTCGGTTTCACGAAAGCGTCTTTCGATATTGGGAATAATGCCTTCAAATGCATGGCTGCGATTGTAAACAGAGCCACGGCTGTTAACGTAGTTGAATTCAATTTCAATATCGCCGCTACCTTCAAGCACTGCTTTTTGAAATTTCTTAGGCAGTTTGCCAAATGGTTTCTCAATATCGACTTTATAGTGTTCAGCTAAAGACGTTAACTGACTAAAATAATAAACAGAGCGTCGATCCCAACCGGTAATGGCTCCTTCAGCTAGGGTTAGCTTAGGATCACGGACAACTTTGTCGAGATCAAAAAATTGCTTAAGCCCTAAACCATCGCATTCGCCACAAGCTCCAGCAGGGTTATTAAACGAGAACATTCGTGGTTCTAATTCGGTAATAGCATAGCCACATTGAGGGCAGGCAAATTTACTGGAAAATAGGAGGTCTTCGCCATCGCCGTCCATCCACGCTACTTGAGATATGCCGCCGGTTAGCGCTAAACAAGTCTCGAAAGATTCAGCAAGGCGAAGGTTTAAGTCATCACGTACTTTAAAGCGGTCTACGACGGCCTCAATGGTGTGTTTTTTGCGTTTATCGAGTTCAGGCACTTCGTCTAAGTCCATCACGGTGCCATCAACACGGACACGGACAAACCCTTGTGCTTTTAGCTCATTGAAGACATGTAAGTGCTCACCTTTGCGATCACGAATTAAAGGGGCAAGCATCATTAGCTTACTACCTTCAGGTAGCGCGACAACTTGGTCAACCATTTGGCTAACAGTTTGGGCTTCTAAGGGCTCACCATGTTCTGGGCAACGTGGCTCACCGACACGGGCAAAGAGTAATCTTAAGTAATCATAAATTTCGGTTGTTGTGCCCACGGTTGAGCGTGGGTTATGGCTGGTGGTTTTTTGCTCAATTGAAATGGCGGGAGATAAACCTTCGATGTGATCGACATCGGGCTTTTCCATCATCGATAAAAATTGCCGCGCGTAAGTTGACAATGACTCTACATAGCGTCGCTGACCCTCGGCGTATAAGGTGTCGAAGGCGAGTGAGGACTTACCAGAGCCCGATAAACCGGTAATAACGACAAGCTTGTCGCGTGGAATATCAACCGTAATGTCTTTTAAGTTGTGTGTACGTGCGCCTTGGACGGAAATATAGTCCATTAAAACCTCGATAATGATTAATGCAAGGGAGCAAAGAAAACATAAATTTCAAAGAAGATCCAGCGGAGGTTTCACCCTCCGCATCAGAATGAGTCTATACGGCTGGGGAGGCGTATTGGATTCATCTGCTGGATCTGCATTTCGAGTGCGTGTTATTCGAAAAGCGTCACAAATATACTGTACAAACAACCAGTTTTCTAGTGTTTTTATTACATTATTGTCAGTCTCTGTTAGAATCCGCGACCGAAATGAATTGCTTTTATGGTGTGATCAAAATTATATGGCACTGAATCGTTTAGAGCGTAAAGCCTTATCTGGGCTGACTTTGTTGTATGCCTCGCGAATGTTGGGGTTGTTCATGGTGTTACCGGTGCTTACTTTGTACGGTCAAGACCTAACATCGGCGACGCCCATGCTACTGGGTTTGGCTCTGGGTATTTATGGAATTTCACAAGCACTATTGCAAATACCCTTTGGTGCCTTGTCTGATCGATACGGTCGCAAGCCACTGATCTATTTTGGTTTGGTCTTATTTTTAGCTGGAAGTGTCTTATGTGCGCTCAGTGATAATGTGTATTTATTGATCGTCGGTCGAGCGTTGCAAGGCTCGGGTGCTATTTCGAGTGTTGTGTTGGCTTTGTTAGCCGATTACACCCGTGAAGAGGAGCGAGCCAAGTCAATGGCGATAGTGGGTATCGTTATCGGCTCATCGTTCGTCATCGCCGTCATTATTGGACCCATAATCGTTGGGTTTTCAGGGCTCTCAGGTCTGTTTTGGTTTACAGCAGGCTTGGCGCTTTTAAGTATGCTTATAGTGGCCACTTTGCCCCCGGTGCCCGATTTACGTATTCATGCCGAGCGGCAAGTAAGGCGAGATTTATTGGCGCCAGTGCTTAAAAACCCATTTGTTGCTGTTTTGAGTGTTGGGATATTTTTACTGCACGTTACGATGACGTCAATATTTGTCGGCTTGCCGTTAATATTAGTCGAACGAGGCTTGATGTCTGAACAGCTTGGCTGGGTTTATGGCCCCGTCATGGTGCTCGCCTTTCTAGGTATGGCTCCGATGATGATGTTTGCTGAAAAGCGCCAAGCACAAATCCCTTATTTAAAACTCTCAGCAGCCTTTATGGTCGTGGCACTCGGATCCCTGGCCAGTTTTGATTGGCTATGGCTCAGTGCATTGGCATTATGGTTGTTTTTTGTCGGCTTTAATTTTGTTGAAGCGACATTACCTTCATTGCTCAGTCGCAGAGTTGACGCCTCAGTCCGTGGTACAGCGATGGGCGTGTTTGCAACAGCTCAATTTTTAGGCGCGGCTTTAGGCGGCGTTGCAGGCGGTTATGTTTTCACACAGGCAGGTTTTTTGGGCATCGCGATCCTCGGTGTAGTAGCGAATATCTTATGGAGTGTTATGCTAATGACCCTTAAGAGTTCGCCCGTTACGAAATCGGCTTAACACTCATTATATTGCAAAGACAGACATCGATAGGAATCCGTTATGGCGAAAGGTACCGTAAATAAAGTCATTATTCTTGGCCGTTTAGGACAAGACCCAGAAGTACGCTCAACTGCATCAGGCACGCAAATTGTTAACTTGAACGTTGCCACCAATGAAATTGGTCGTGCCGATGACCAAGGTAATCGTACCGACGTAACCGAATGGCACCGCATTGTGTTATTTGGCCGTACAGCAGAAATAGCAGCGCAGTATTTAAATAAAGGCTCTCAAGTTTATATTGAAGGACGCTTACAAACCCGTAAATGGCAAGACCAGAACGGTCAAGATCGTTATTCAACTGAAATTGTGGGTAATGAAATGCAGTTCATTGGTGGTCGAAGTGACAACCAGCAGCAAGGTGGCGGCTTTGGTCAGGCAGCACCACAGCAAGGCGGCTATCAGCAACCACAGCAGCAGGGCGGCTATAACCAGTCTAAGCCACAAGCGGCGCCTCAACAGCAGCAAGGCGGATTTTCACAGCCAGCACCACAGCAAGGCGGCTACCAGCAGCCACAACAGGCTCCAGCATCGGCACCGTCTCAACCAGCGCCACCAGCAGGTGGTTTTGACGATTTTGATGATGACATACCCTTCTAGCGTTAGGTTTTTAGTCATCAACTAGAATGTATTTAGCGTAATGATTGTAATAAGCCCCATTTTTATGGGGTTTTTTAGTTGTACTATTGTAGAGGTGTTTGATGCTTGATCCTAATAACGCGAAAACAGAATATATTTCAGAAACTTTCATTGATCAGCAGCTCGCTGACGAGCGTTTAGAGTATATCGAATTTGATAGTTGTGTTTTCAAAGAGTGCGATTTTAGTGGTACCTTGTTTGACCATTGTAAGTTCATAGAATGTGAATTTATACGCTGTAATTTAAGTGTTATGCGCTTAAATGCGAGTCGCTTTATGGATGTAGAGTTTCGTGAGAGTAAAGTTATTGGGGTTGATTGGACGGTGGCCGCATGGTCAAACTTGAAGCTGTCTGCGCCAGTTTCGTTTCATCAGTGTGTCTTGAATGATTCCTCATTTTTCGGTCTATATATGACGGAAATGAATCTCGAAGAATGCAAAGCCAATGATGTTGATTTCCGAGAAGGTGATTTTAGCGATGCCAATTTTAATGGTGCAGACTTAGCGAACAGCCTGTTTGACGGTGCAAACCTAAATGGCGCCAATTTCGAAAATGCAGAAAACTACTATATTGATGTAAATAACACGACCATTAAGAAAGCGACTTTTAGTCGGCTAGAAGCGGTAAGTTTGCTAGAAAGCCTCGATATTGTTTTAGTTGATTAAATCAAAAAGGAAAGACGATGTATATAATGATTAAAAATCTGCACATGTTATCTGCTGTGCTGAGTATTTGTTTTTTTATGCTCCGTGCCTTTTGGTCGGTTCGCGAATCTGTGTTACTACAGCAAAAATGGGTAAAAATTAGTCCGCATGTAATTGATACGGTTCTTTTAGCGTGCGCGATATATTTGGCAAGCTATTGGCCGCTCAGTTCCATGTGGATATGGGCGAAAGTGGTTGCGTTAATGGCTTACATTGTACTTGGAACTATAGCGATAAAACGCGGTAAAACGGCGACGATTCGTGCGTTGTTTGCGATATTATCGATACTGGTGTTTGGTTACATTTTAGGTGTCGCGATTGCGCATAACCCTATGTCTTGGCTGGCGATAGGTTAATTATGAGGAGTCGCGCGTGATAAAGCATTCACCGAGTTTGTGCTTTTGTGTTTTAGGTTCCAACACTCAAATAGGTCACGCATTATGTGATTATTTACTTGAGCGCGAGATTCCTTTTACGGCTTTAGATCTTGATGATCAAGGTGATGTCGCTCTGTGCAGTGAGCAGATTAAAGAAGCATATATCGTCAACACGTTGCCAGAAGAGCTCCCTTCAGGGTTGGTGATGAACGAAGATCAGCTGCTCAAAGTGACAGAAAAATTGGCGGCTTTTTGCCAAAGCAACGAAAAAGTCTTATTTCAAATATCGAGCGCCAGTGTCTTTGATGGGCAGAAAAAGACCTCCTACAAAGAAGCAGACGCCACCCATCCAATAACCGAAAGTGGCCAGCTATTGCTTAAATGTGAGCATAAGGCGCAGCAACGGTGCGTTTCAACGGTAATTTTACGCACCAGTTGGTTGTTTAGTGATGAAGGTGATAATTATTTAACTCGTTTATGTAATGCTGCGGTTAGTGAGCAGCAAATGCGTTTTTCAGGGTCGATGAAAGCCTGTCCTACCAATACGTTGAGTATTGCGAAAGCCTTTGTTGCTATGGCTGAGCAAATAGATTGTCGTACCGAGCCTGCGTTATGGGGTGTTTATCACTATGTCGACAGTGATGCTTGTTCAATGTTTACTTTTGCTAAAACGGCGATCACGGTTATTAAATCGATGGCAGACGTAAAGATTGAGACCATTGAAGAACTGACCGCTGAAGAAGGCGGTATTAATGAGTCTTATGAGTTGAGTTGTCGTAAAATTTTATCCGCTTTTGGTATTAAACGGCATCCTTGGCGTCGAGGTTTGCACGATACCCTCAAGCAAAAGTACGCTTCTTCAGGCTCTGTCGAAGTGAATGAAATGGACAAAGACTAAAGAAATTTGCATTCAGACCGATCTATAGAGTAGAAACCACCGTTTTAAAATGGGAAATCCGACTGAATGCCGATCCATGATTTATCGAAACTGCGCTTAACCGCTGGTTTAAGTATCAATATAGAGCTGCCGGAGGCAGGCGCAAAGCGCTACCAGGGTACGCTTATCGGCTTTGTGCCCAATCGTTCGGTTTTAGTGACAACGCCTATGCTTGGTGAAAACAGGCCGTTGTTGCTACGCAAAGAACAAACTATTATCTGTCGTTTTTTTTCGCATAAAGTAGCGTGTGCATTCAGTGCGCAAGTGGTTCACCTCTGCACAACACCCATCCATTATTTCCACTTAGGGTGGCCTAGGCAAGTCGAAGTGGGTACTGTGCGTAAGTCGGAGCGAGTGGTTGCTAACTTAAAAGTATCGGTAGTGAATCAAACCGATTCATCTTGGCAGCGTGGTTCAGGGGCGGTCGTTGATTTGTCCACAACCGGCGCGCGTCTAGAGTGCATGGAGCCTATTGGTGCTATTGGTGATATTATTTTGATCAGTGGCAAGGTCGTGGTTGGGCATGTGACTCGTTTGATATCCATCGAGGCCAGTATTCGAGCAGAGCTGAACCGCTTTGAAGTCGCAAATTCAACAGCGGCTTACGGCATTGAGTTTAAATATGTGTCTGATATTGATTTTTTAGCCCTACAAGCCTTCGTGAATGGCCAAGTGGCCAAAGGTGCAGGGCGTTAAGAAGGGCTTGCTAAGAATCTCGCTGTACAGATAGGCCTGCCAATGCCGCCATGGCTTCTTTGAAAACTGAATCAGGAAAAATATTGAGCGCCTGCTGGGCTTTCTTAGCGTGGGCTTCTGCTTGGGCAATGGTGTACTCGAGTGAGCCGTAACTGTTCATAATTTGAATAACGTCATCAAGCTGATCGAGACTGCCTTTGCGAATGCATGAGCGAATGAGTTTGCGTTCAGCTTCATTGCAATTCTCCATGGCATGGATAATAGGTAATGTAGGTTTACCTTCAGCAAGATCGTCACCGACATTTTTACCCAGCTTCTCAGCTTCGCCAGAATAATCAAGCACATCATCAATGAGTTGGAATGCCAAGCCTAGATGTAAGCCATAATCAGCTAACGCATTACATTGCTCGACAGAAGTACCAGCAATTAACCCCGCACATTCGCCACAGGCTTGGAACAAAATTGCAGTTTTGCCCATGATGACTTCTAGGTACTTTTCTTCACTGGTATCAGGGTTGCGAACATTGGTCAACTGTAATACTTCACCTTCAGCAATTTTGCGAGTAGTTGCAGCAAGCGCATCCATTACCCCCAAATGACCAATTTTGACTAATAACTCGAAGGATCGGGCATATAAGAAATCGCCCACCAAGACACTGGCCGCGTTGCCCCATTGAGCGTTAGCAGTAGGTTTGCCGCGTCTTAGTTCAGACGTATCGACAACATCGTCGTGCAATAGCGTCGCAGTATGTAAAAACTCAATAACCGTGGCTAATTGATGCTGTTTTTCATGCTGGCTATTGGTTAGCCCTGCCGCTAAAAGCACGATAGTTGGGCGTAAGCGCTTACCACCACTGGTTATAATATGTTCTGCAATTTTCTCGACCATGGGGACATTAGAAACAAGCTGCTGATGTATGGTGTCGTTTACTGCACTGAAATCGTCCGCTATAACCGCGTGAATTGCTTTATGATCCATGTGAATTTAAAGTCTATTAACTGTTAATTAGGCGCGATGCTAGGGAGGCGAGCGGCCCCTGTCAAGTCTACTAAAAAACGGCTTGCAACTAGCGCTATATCTCCGTACTATACGCCGCCCGATCAGTTTGACTCATTCCCTGCCATAGGGTGCCCAACAGCGTGGCGTCGCCTTTAGAAACAGGTAGTAATGACAGAGTAAGATCAGGGGCTTAAACGAAAATCTTTGGAGAATAAAGATGTACGCTGTAATAATATCTGGCGGTAAGCAATACCGCGTAGCAGAAGGCCAAACGGTCAAGCTAGAAAAAATTGAAGCGGAAACGGGCTCAACGTTCGATTTCGAAAAAGTGCTATTGGTTGTTGATGGCGACAAGGTGAGCTTAGGCCAACCTGTTGTTAAAGGCGCTAAAGTGACTGCTGAAATTATCGCTCAAGGTCGTCACAAGAAAGTGAAGATCATGAAGTTCAAGCGTCGTAAGCACCACATGAAGCAAATGGGCCACCGTCAGTGGTTCACTGAAGTTAAAATTACTGGTATCAAGGCATAACGGAGATTTCTCATGGCTCATAAGAAAGCTGGTGGTAGTACTAGAAACGGTCGTGACTCGGTCAGTAAACGACTTGGTGTCAAGGCCTTCGGTGGCGAAACTGTAAGCGCTGGTTCTATCATAGTTCGTCAACGTGGCACTCGTTTCCACGCTGGTGATAACGTTGGTCTTGGAAAAGATCATACGTTGTTTGCGAAAGCAGACGGTAAGGTAGAATTTGTTGTTAAAGGTGCAGGCAACCGTAAGTTTGTAAACATCGTCGCTTAATTAGCGAAACAACGATCAAAGCCTCGCCGCGTGCGGGGCTTTTTGCGTTTTAACCCTGGTTTTTTCTGTGGTTAAAGACAAAGCACAATAACTTATAAATATAGAGGCGCCGTGAACCCATCCATGGGGGCTCAACTGCTTCATCCATGCAGCAGATGCTCTATATTTATAAGTTATCGTGCTTTTCATACGGTAGTCTCAACTAAACTGTATAGAAAGCACTGATGTATTAAGAGTGCTGTGTGATTCATTGTTAAGGTGTATGCGACATGGATGTCGCATCCAAGCCCCCATGGATGGGTTTACGGCGTCCTTAACAATGAATTACACAGGGCTCGAGTCAGCCGCAAAACGCTGTCAAACCAAACCGTAAAAGAGATATAGATCATGAAATTTGTAGATGAAGCCACCATTGCAGTCGAAGCCGGTCACGGTGGTAAAGGCTGTGTTAGTTTCCGTCGCGAAAAGTTTATCGCGAAAGGTGGCCCCGATGGCGGTGATGGTGGATTTGGTGGTAACGTTTGGGTGCGAGCCGATGAAAACGTTAACACATTAATCGACTATCGTTTTGTGCGTCGCTACCAAGCCGAAAAGGGTCAGCAGGGCATGGGTTCGGATATGACGGGCCGTAAAGGCGAAGATGTCACCTTAGTAGTCCCTGTTGGCACAACTGTCATTGATGTTGATACTGATGAAGTCTTAGTCGACCTGAAAAAAGCCGGTGAAAAATTCATGGTCGCCGAAGGCGGCGCTCGTGGCATTGGTAATACCCGATTCAAGTCGAGCACCAACCGAGCGCCGCGCCAATCTACGCCGGGCAAAGAAGGTGAAAGCCGTAACATTAAGTTCGAACTTAAAGTGTTAGCCGATGTTGGTTTGTTGGGGTTACCGAACGCAGGTAAATCAACTCTTATACGCAGCGTGAGTTCAGCTAAACCTAAGGTTGCCGATTATCCGTTTACTACCATGATTCCTAATTTAGGTGTTGTTCGAGTGGATGCCATGCGTTCGTTCGTTATGGCCGACATTCCAGGGCTAATTGAAGGTGCCTCTGAAGGAGCCGGTTTAGGTATCCGCTTCCTAAAGCACTTGGTTCGAACGCGCGTGTTATTGCATGTTGTTGATATGTACCCATTCGATGAATCTACACCCGCGAATAACGCCCTAGCCATTGCTAATGAACTTGCCGTGTTTAGTCCTACACTGGCCATGCGTGAACGTTGGTTAGTGTTGAATAAAATGGATATGGTGCCCAAAGATGAACAGCAAGCACGCGTAGACTCAGTTGTTGAAGCCCTAGGCTGGGAAGGCCCGGTTTATCAAATCTCTGCAATTTCAGGTGAAGGCACGAAACAACTTGCCAGTGATTTAATGGTTTGGTTAGAAGAGCGCCGTGATCGTTTAGCAGAAGATCCTGAGCTTGCCGAAGAAGACGACGAATTACGTGCGCAGGTGGAAGAAGAAGCGCGTGAACGCATCGAAATGTTATCTAACAAACGTCGTAAAGATCGTTTAGGTAAAACTGACGAAGACGATGATGATGAAGATGACGACGACCATGATGTTGAGTTAGTCTACTCCCCTTAAATATTCAAAAGGAACTACAGTGGTGGTGGCAAATTCTAAAGCCAGACTGACCGCAGGTAAGCGCTGGGTGGTAAAAATTGGCTCCGCGCTGTTAACCAATGACGGTAAAGGGCTCGATCTTGCCCGAATCCAGCAATGGACAGAACAGATCGCTGCATTAAAGCAACAGGGTGTTGAAATTGTATTGGTTTCATCTGGCGCTGTAGCCGCTGGTATGTCGCGTTTAGGTTGGCAAGAACGACCTAACTCAATGGAGCTATTACAAGCCGCTGCCGCTGTTGGTCAAACCAAGTTGGTGCAAACGTATGAAAACTCATTTGCACGTCATGACATACATACCGCGCAAATATTATTAACGCATGAAGATTTATCAGATCGTAAACGTTACTTAAACGCACGAAACACGTTAAGCGCATTGCTCGAATTACCCGTTATTCCTATTGTTAACGAAAACGACACCGTTGCCACCGATGAAATTCGCTTTGGTGATAACGATACATTAGGCGCATTAGTTACCAACCTGGTCGAAGCAGATGCTTTGATATTGTTGACCGATCAAGATGGGTTGTACGATGCAGACCCACGTAGTAATCCAGATGCTGAATTGATAACCCAAGCCATCGCCACTGACCCAGAATTAGTCGCCGTCGCAGGTGATGGTGGAAAACTAGGTCGAGGCGGAATGGCCACCAAAGTTCGTGCGGCACAATTGGCAGCACGCTCTGGCGCCATTACTGTTATTGTCGGTGGACGTATCGACAATGTATTAGGTAGGTTGCGCGCTGGCGAACAAGTAGGCACTCACTTATCACCAGAGCTCGAACCCATTGCTGCGCGTAAACAGTGGTTAGCAGGCCAACTGCAAACCAAAGGTGAAATTACTCTCGATGACGGTGCCGTCAACGCTTTAGTGAAGCAAGGCAAAAGCTTGCTGGCGGTCGGTGTAAAAAATATAGCTGGGCGATTCCAGCGTGGCGAATGTGTCGCGGTATTAGATCAGCAAGGTAAAATATTAGCTCGAGGGCTAGTGAATTACGATGTCGACGATGCGTTTAAAATTATGGGTAAGCCCACGGCTGAAATCGATACAATTTTAGGTTACTTGAATGAGCCAGAACTTATTCATCGAGATAATTTAGTACTAATTTAAGGATAAACTATGAAACGGTGTGACTGGTGTGGAGAAGACGAACAGTATCAGCATTACCATGACACCGTTTGGGGGCGCCCTGAATATAATAACCAGCAATTATTTGAAAAGCTTTGCTTAGATGGTCAGCAAGCCGGGCTAAGCTGGATTACCATCTTACGCAAACAAAGAAACTATCAAGAAGCCTTCTTTGATTTCGATCCAGTTAAAATGGCCGCGATGACCGACAATGACTGTCTTAAACAGATGGAAAATACCGGAATTGTTCGAAATAAACTTAAAATTGAATCACTGCGCCGAAACGCGCGCGCCTATATTGCGCTGGAGGAATCCGGTCAAAGCTTTAGTGATTTTATTTGGAGTTTTACTGACGGTAAAACGATCGTGAATCAATGCGCTACAATGGCTGATATTCCTACTGAAACTGAAAATAGCCGTGCAATGTCGAAAGCCTTAAAAAAATTAGGCTTTAATTTTGTCGGACCAACAATTTGTTATGCTTTTATGCAAGCTGTCGGGATCATTAATGATCATCTAGTTGGCTGTCATGTATATGAAGAAACGAAAGCCTTGGCGAATAAGCGTTGAGAGCTAAGTTTCACTATACCGTGCCACATAAATTTTCAGGTATCACTGTTCAGCAAAGTATTCTTGCCTGTTTCCCTTTTCGAGAGCCTGAGAGTCTTTTAGCATTGCTTGATCCGTCAACCTTATTGGTCAATGCTCAAAACGTCTCCTTAAAAAGTATACTTAATGCGGGTGATGAACTTCAATACAGTTTAAATAACTACCATGAGCCAGAGGTGAATACTCAATGGCATCTACTTTGGCAGAATGACGAAATTATAGCGGTGCATAAACCTGCAAACTTACCTGTTAGTCGTACTACTCGGAATATTTACAATACCTTAGTGCAGCTTGTACGGCGAGAAAGTCAATGGCCGGATGCGCACCTTTTACATCGGCTTGATCTAGAAACCTCAGGGATTGTATTGCTTGCTAAGAATAAACAGTTGGCCTCTAAATGGCAGCCTAAGATTAGTCAGTTAATGCAACGGAAAATATATCACGCGGTGGTTTATGGCGTGCCGACTTGGCAAACTAAGTCCCTCGAATGCACATTGGCTCAAATACCAGAAAGTCCAATACGATGCCAGATGCATATAGCGGAACCTGGTGTGCCCGGTAAACACAGTCATACTCAATTTAAGGTATTGAGAAAAATGGCAAGCTACTCAGTGATTGAGTGTGAGCTCTTTACTGGGCGTAAGCATCAGATACGAGCGCATCTATCACATTTAGGCCATCCTATTGTGGGCGATAAAGTATATGCACATGAAGGCAGCTACTTTTTGAAGCGAATTAATAATGTTTTAACCTTAGAAGACGAAGAGATGATTGCGACCACGCATCATTTGCTTTGTGCTTATCAACTAACCTTACAACTGGATGCCAATAGTGGTACTGAAATTGTTGTCGATAACAACTATCCAGATGCGTGGCAGAATTTTATCAATCTTCACCGTTAAGAGGCTCGGTGAGCCTATATAGTTTGACGAATCTAAACGTTTCTTTGTTTGACTATAATGTGATTTTTTAACAGAGAGTTTCAAATGTATCCATACAGTGAAAAAACAAAAAGTTTTATTAATCAAATAGGCAGCGGTGATGTGGGCTACATCGCTCAAGCCATTAGCTGCGCTATTAAAGCATTAGATGACATTGCAGCTAATGAGAGCCTTCCAGAGGACGTTCGAAGCAACGCAGCCTTTGCTGCAGCAAACTTGGTGCTCAGTGATCATAAAGATGAATAGCCACTACCCATTATGTTATAGCGGGCCAGCAAAGAAACGTAACATTTAATAACGTCGATAGTAAACCGCTAGTTAACAATAGATACACCTAAGCGATACAAGACTATGACGATACTGATTTTTTAGAGGTATGACTAATGAACGCTGTTTCCTTTTTATCGAAACCGATTTACCCCAGCAAAATTGTTTGTATCGGTCGAAATTACGTTGAGCACATTCAGGAGCTAGGTAACGAAATTCCAGATGAGATGGTGGTTTTCGTAAAGCCGAACTCTGCGATTGGCGATCAGCCTAAAACACAAAAAAAATCGATTCACTACGAGGCTGAATTGAGTTTTTTAGTCAAAAATGGGCGGTTTGTCGGTGTGGGTATTGGTTTAGATTTAACCAAACGAGACTTGCAAACTAAGTTACGCAATAAAGGCCTACCATGGGAGCGCGCTAAAAGCTTTGATGACTCGGCTGTTTTCAGTAGCTTTGTTGCATTACCAGAACAGATTGGAGCTTTGAGTTTCGAGCTCACTATCAATGGTGGGTCAATTCAGCAAGGTGATATTAGCTTAATGATGTATAAGCCTGATGTAATCTTGCATGAAGTTCAGCAGTTCATGACCCTAACCGATGGAGACATCGTGATGACAGGAACACCCAAGGGCGTTGGTGAGTTAAAGCGTGGAGATCTTTATCAAGCTGAAGTTCGCTACCAAGGGCAGGTTATCGTGAGCAAAGAGTGGCAGGTTGCATAAAATCTAAGGCCGTAGAAGATGAAACTAATTCCCTTCGAACCAAAAGATGCCGCTGGCTTAAATAATTGGTTTAAAACTAAGGATGAGTCTCTAACATGGGGTGGTCGCATATTTGGTTGGCCTTTGAGCCTCAAGGCCATTATTAGTCGCTCGAATTGTTCGGAAGCTGAGTTTTATGTTTTAACCGACCAAAATCAAATGGTTGGCTTTTTCGAGATCCAACAGATTTCTAAAACAGAGCAAAGACTCTGTCGCGTGGTCATTGCGCCATATGCTCAGGGCAGAGGGTTCGGCAAACGCCTTATTGAGCTAGCAATTGCGCAAGCTAAAGAAAAATCAAACGCACAATCGATCTCGCTGGCTGTGTTTCAAGCAAACCAAGTCGCATTTAATTGCTATCAGTCACTTGGCTTTCGCGTTGTAGAGCGTGAACCTGCTTTTAAGGTATTTGAAGGCGTTCAATGGCCATTGTATCAAATGGAGCTAACTCTCATTTGAAGTTAAAGGCCATACTTTAAGCATCATTACTTAATATTCCACCACGGGTTTTCTAGCTTTGTTTGTATCTCATTGCGACCGACGCCCATATCTTTGAGCATATAATCAGGAAGTTGAGCCATATTTTGATAAGCACGTTTATCTTCTAAATTTTTCTTTAGCAGACTCAGTGTGCGCTTAAATGACGCAAAGAAACTCAAATCCAAGGATATAGGTTCGCTTTTGGTGTTAGTAAATCTAACTTGATCTTGAGTGGTCATGATTTTCTCCTTGCAGAATTTGTTTATGTCCTGATAATCTAAGGGTTCTAGGCTATTTTGACAAACGATATAAAATGCCACTCAGTTAAGAGAAACTTAAGTGAACCATTTACCCTTGCAAGGTTTATTCTATTTTTATGTGGCGGCGGAAGCAGGCAGCTTTAAGCTGGCTGCAGAACGCTTGTTTATTACGCCTGCGGCTATGAGCCAGCAAATAAGGCAGCTCGAAGAAAAACTCGACATTAAGCTCTTTGAACGCCATCACCGTGAGGTACGGCTTACAGAAGCCGGGCGACAGCTTTTACCTTATGTTCAAACCAGTTTTAATGCGTTGCAAGACGGGGTTAACTTGCTTGGACAAGACCCAGACCCAACTAAGTTGGCGATTTCGACTCTGCCGTCATTTGCACAGCAGTGGTTGGTGCCTAGGCTCGGTAACTTTTCTAAAGTGGCTCCTGATTTAACAATATTAACCATGCCATTAGATCGCTTAGTTGATTTTCGAGTTGATCCAATCGACCTTTGTATTCGCTTTGGGCTTGGCAACTACCAAGGGCTGCAAAGTGAACTGTTGATGAAAGATCGCCTTTACCCTGTGTGTCACCCCTTGTATTTAGAGTCACACCCAATTAGTACACTAAGCGATGTTACTCAATATGATTTGATCGAAGACGCACGGCCCGATATGAACTGGCATTACTGGCTAGATTTGGCGGGCGTTAAAAAAAGCGCAATCAAACCTTCGTTATCATACACAGGAGTTCATTTAGTTCTGGAAGGCGCATTAGCGGTGCAAGGTATTGCCTTGGTACGTCATAGTGTCGCGGCAAAATACATTAAACAAGGGCTGTTAGTGCAGATAGGGAATGTAGAAGTAGAATCAACTTTTCACTATTTTTTATGCGCCCCAGAACCATTTTACAAGCGCGATAAAGTGCAACGCTTTGTACGGTGGATTAAAGCAGAAGCCGAACAGTTTCTAAATGATCATCCAATGCCAGAAGGTAACCGGCTGGTTTA
This sequence comes from Reinekea sp., assembly GCF_046710285.1. Lineage (GTDB taxonomy): Bacteria > Pseudomonadota > Gammaproteobacteria > Pseudomonadales > Natronospirillaceae > Reinekea. Next base: position 15,144 of record NZ_JBKEGY010000024.1, on the reverse strand, counting down.
TTCAGAAATCAAGCCGACTAAAGGCTGTTAGGCACTCGTTGATCCTAAGTGCTAAAGACATCAAATTGTTTTACGATACAGGTTCCATTTTGTAAACCGTGATAGCGGTTGCTTTGATAATAATAAATAAATTCGGGAGTATTGCCATGATGGAATTAATAGGTTGGATGGAAAGCACCTTTGGTGCCCATATCGACTGGAAGCAGGTTATTCTTATTGGCTTATCGCCTATTTTTGCGCTCTCTTTTCTGCTTGAGTGGCAATATATGCGTCGTCGTAAGTCGGGTGATTATATGAAACGACAATTCGCTTGGATGGATACCTTTACCAACTTGTCATTAGGCGGTGCCTACCAAGTATTTGAACTCATTGTTCATGTCTTGTTTGTGGGTACTGCGATATTTTGGTTTTGGGATCAACGTTTTTTTACCATTCCAATTAACCTTTGGACAATTTTACCGATCTTTATCGCTGTAGAGTTTTGCTACTACTGGTTTCACCGAACCAGTCACCGAGTTCGTTGGTTCTGGACGGCTCATGTCGTGCACCACACCGGTGAGCAGATGAACATGTCGACCGCCTTTCGTCAGTCTATGTTGTACCCCATCACTGGCTGGTGGTTGTTCTTTATGCCGTTAGTTTTATTGGGCGTTCACCCGGGTGTTGTATTTATTTTATATGCTGTAGATTTGGGCTATCAATTTTTCATCCACACGGAGTCGGTTGGTAAGTTACACCCTTGGCTAGAGTATATTTTTGATACACCAAGTAACCACCGGGCACATCATGGTCGCAACCCGCAATACATTGATAAAAATTATGGCGGCGTGATTATTGTCTTCGATCGTTGGTTTGGCACCTATGAAGAAGAGCAGGAGCAAGTAGATTACGGCATTGCCACCCGACAAATTAAATCACATAACCCGATTAAACTGAACTTTCAAGAATTTGTCGATATGTGGAAAGACGTACTTCGACCTGGTCCTCTAGGTCAGCGGTTAAAACATTTATGGGCTCCACCAGAGTATGTTCGGCCAACCATTGAGGCTGAAGAGGTAGAGCTGCCAAATAAATCTACTTAATTAGTGGATTAAGGTTGTTCCTTGCCTTTTGAGATCTCAATATTCTTAATTTGATTCAAAAGCCATGACTTTCGACGCCTGTATCTGGGCGTTTTATCCATTATTATGTTGTTAATTCACTTTTTGTCGAGCTGTTATGTCTGCCAAGCCACCTATTTTGCCTCCAAGCATTGGCATGTTAGCGATGCTAGCCGTGTTTGTACTGCACTTTGTCAAACCCGTTACACTGTTGTTCCCTTATCCGCTAAATTATATCGGTTTAGCATTTATTGCTTTGGGTGCGATTATTAACATTATTTCAGAGCGAGATTTACAACGATTTGGTGCGCCATTTGATGCTAATGGCCAGCCTTCTCGCATTGTTGATAAAGGGCTTTATAAATTCAGTAGAAACCCCGGTTATTTAGGTATTATATTTATTGCTGCTGGCATAACTATTTGGGTAGGTAGTTTGTCACCTTGGTTGGTGGTTGCAGTATTGCCAATAATCCTTGGTAGGCTTTATGTTTGCCATGAAGAGGATGCGCTTATGACTCGATTTGGTATAGATTACCAGCAGTATTGTCAAAAAGTACCCCGCTGGATAAGGATTTCTAAAGCCGAGTCTTAAAAATCAGTTACACTGTTAGACTTAGTTAAATGCAAATAAGGGTCTTCAGGGATGTTTCAACGAGCTCAGGCTTACTATGAACGGCTGGTGCAAGAAAAGTCGCATTGGCTTCTGTTTTGGGTATTTATTGGTCTTACATTTTTGGCTGTTCAGGCTAGGCATTTTACCTTAGATGCCTCCGCCGAAAGCTTACTGCTTGAAGATGATCAGTCACTTGAGTATTTCAGGGAAATATCAGAGCGCTATGGAGCTGGTGAGTTCCTAGTATTAACTTTTACGCCCGAAGTACCTCTATTTAGCGCATCGTCTTTAGAAATATTAACGCAATTACGTGATGAAATACGCTTGATTGGTCGTGTTGAGTCTGTTGTCAGTGTGATGGATGTCCCTCTGCTGTCAAATCCACCTGTACCCATGTCCCAGTTAGTTTCCAACATAAAAACCTTGGAGGACCCAACTGCCGATTTAGAACAAGCACAATACGAGCTCGCCAATAGCCCACTTTACGTTAACTTACTGCTTAACTTAGAAGAAAACACCACCGCACTGCAAATTAACTTCCCTTTTGATGAAACCAAGAACAATTTACTTAACATGCGCAAAAATCTGCGCGAGCAATATCAAGTTGCCCCGACTAGTCTTGATAAGCAGCAATTGAACTTAGTTGATGAACTTATTTATGAGCATAACTCTAAACAAGGTAAGTTGCTGCACAATGATATTGAAGCCATACGAGAGATAATTGAAGGGTATGAACAATACGGTGAAATCCACTTAGGCGGCGTACCAATGATCGCCGATGATATTATCCGCTTTGTAAAAAATGATTTAACCACCTTTGGTGTCGGTGTTTTCCTACTCATTATCATTACTTTAATCGTTATATTTCGCCAACCACGCTGGGTGATACTGCCGTTAGTCTGTGCCAGTGCGGTTGTCTTAGCGATGATTGGCTTACTTGGCTGGTGGCGTTGGCCGATCACAGTGATATCCAGCAATTTCATTTCGCTTCTGCTTATTTTAACTCTATCGATGAATATTCATTTGGTGGTGCGCTATCGAGAGTTATTACGTAAACATTTAGATTGGGATCAGCGCGACTTAGTAGTTATGACAATTCGCCGCATTGCGATTCCTTGTGTTTATATGGCACTGACAACCGGCGTTGCATTCGTTTCATTGATATCCAGTGGTATTCGGCCGGTGATAAATTTTGGTTGGATGATGACCGTGGGAATTACCGTCGCGTTTTTGATGACCTTTATTTTATTTCCCGCCATGCTCATGTTGATAGGCAAAGATAAAACGACAGGGGAGGGTAAGCAAAGTAATGCCTTAACTCGAACCATCGCGAAAATAACCTTGCGCAGAGGCCGACTCATCATCACCGGCACTGTGATACTGATTGCCTTTACGATTGTCGGAGCTTCTCGGCTTATTGTGGAAAATAGTTTTATTGATTATTTCGGAAAAGGAACTGAAATTTATCAAGGCATGACGGTTATTGATCAGCGCTTAGGTGGTACAACGCCTTTAGATATAATAATTGATTTTAATGGTGATCAACCGCAAGTAACTATTGAATCTGTAGCTCAGATTCCCGAATCAGCGGTAATCGATGAAACTGATGATCCGTTTTTAGACGATTTATCCGAGGACTTTCTAGACGAAGGTACTAGTGATTTTATTGACGAAGATTTTTTCTCAATGGGCAGTGAAGATATTGGCTCCTTTGAAGATGATTTTGTTGGCGATGATGATCCAGATAAATATTGGTTTACCTCAGATAAAATGAGCGCGATCAAAAAAATCCATGAATACTTAGATGCGCGTCCTGAAACAGGAAAGGTACTCAGCTTAGCCACCATGATGGATATTGCCGAAGACTTTAACGACGGTAAGCCGCTTTCGAATATCCAGTTAGCACTGCTATACGGGGTTATTCCTGAAGAGTTTCGCGCCATTGTGGTATCGCCTTATGTGTCGGTCGCGAATAATCAAGCACGTATAAACGTGCGTATTGTTGATTCGTTAGAAGGGCTAAAGCGTGACATCTTACTCAAAGAAATAGAGCGGGATATAGTTGAAGAGCTTGGCTTTAGACCAGGGCAAGTAACTTTAACAGGCATGATGGTACTGTATAACAATATGCTGCAGAGTTTGTTTTCTTCGCAAATAATGACCTTAAGTGCGGTGTTTGCCGGCATTATGCTGATGTTTCTAATTTTATTCCGAAACCTGAAATTGTCGCTCATTGCAATGGTGCCAAATTTAATTGCGGCAACAATGGTGCTAGGTGTCATGGGTTGGCTAGGCATTCCACTTGATATGATGACCATTACCATTGCCAGTATCACCATTGGTATTGCTGTTGATAACACCATTCATTACATCGTTCGATATAAACGAGAACTTTCTCGTGATGGCAGTTACGTGAATGCCTTACGCCGCAGTCATCAATCAATTGGTAAAGCAATTTTCTATACGTCCATCACAATCATAATGGGCTTTTCGATTTTAGTACTATCGAATTTCAAACCAACGATATACTTTGGCTTACTCACTGCTTTGGCCATGGCGGTTGCTTTATTAGGTTCTTTGACATTACTACCAAGGCTTATATTAATGGTGCGACCGTTTGATGTTGAAAAGCTCAAATTGGAAAGAGCCAATGAAAGCTCTGGGTCAGAGGATTAACGTAAATGCCAGAAAAGGATCTTGGGTTTGAGTATCAAATAACTAAAGAGGGTTGTGTTTTTTTTACGCACAATGGTCGAAAAGCAGGTTCAATAAGCGGAAAGGCCGGAGCGAAATTTATTGTCAAATTAGAATCGAGTGGTTTTGTTGAGCAGCAGCTGATGATGGCAAAAGCAACAGGGCATTATAAACACGGCAATGAACGGTAAGCTAAACGGTTAGAGTAATAAAAAAGGCGAGTAATTCTCGCCTTTTTTATTCGCAGAGGCTCCGAATTAATCGGATGATTCGGTTTTGATCTCGAATGCTTTCACCCGACGGTTGTCTGCCGTAGTGACGCGAATTTTTAAGTCATCTAGTTCAATGGTGTCATCACGTTTTGGAACACAACCAAAGTTATGCATAATGACGCCACCGATGGTGTCAAATTCTTCATCGCTGAATGAGGTATCGAAGTGGTCATTGAAGTCATCGATTGGCGTTAATGCTTGAACAATGTAGCCGCCATTTCCATCTTGCTCGATGTTCGCTATCGCTTCATCATCATGTTCGTCTTCGATTTCCCCGACAATCTCTTCTAGTACATCTTCGATGGTGACTAGGCCAGAAATACCACGGTATTCATCGACAACAATCGCCATATGGCTGCGATTTCGTCGGAAGTCCCTTAAGAGAACATTGACGCGTTTTGCTTCTGGAACAAAGGTTACACTACGAACGATAGATTTGAGCGCTTTTTGCATTTCCTCTTCATTGAAGTCGGCATTGAGGCCAAGGGAAAGCAAATCTTTTGCGAGCAATACGCCAATCACTTCATCATTGCTTTCCCCTAGCACAGGGAAGCGTGAGTGTCCTGAACTGACTACTTTTGCCGTCCATTCTTTAATAGTTTCATCATGCTCTAAGCTGACCATTTGGGAACGAGGAATCATGATATCTCGCACATGCAAATCAGAAACATTCATTGCACCTTGCATAATACGGAGTGAATCATCATCGAGAATCTCGTTTTGATGCGCCTCCTGTACGATGGCGAGTAGTTCTTCTCGATCTTTCGGTTCCCCGGTAAAGGCACCGCCTAAGCGTTCTAAGAACGATTTCTTTCCGGGGTTTCGACTCGTGGGTCGGTCGTCACTCATGACTTTGTTAATCCTCTTGAAGTATCTAAGTAAGGATCGGGCACACCCAATGTTGCGAGTATGTCGCGTTCCATTTGTTCCATTGTTTCGGCTTCTTCATCCTTAATATGGTCAAAACCTAAAAGATGCAAGGTGCCGTGGACCAACAAATGACACCAATGGTGCCTAATTTCTTTATTTTGTGTCTGCGCTTCTTCAATGACGATGGGTGCGCATACCACTAAATCACCTAACATATAGTCGAACGCCTCTTCAGGGACGCCCGGAGGGGCATCAAAAGGAAAGGACAGTACATTGGTTGGTTTGTCTTTGCCGCGATAGTCTCGGTTAAGCTGTTGGCTTTCAGTGCTGTCGACTATGCGAATAGAGACCGTTGCTTGGTCTTTATGGCCAGCAAGTGCCGACTGCACCCAAGTTAAGCAGTCTTGCTCATTCGGTGCGTCGAAATTTGAAGCATTTTCGAAATCAATTTCGATGGGCATTAAGATTCATCCGCCTCATAAGCATCAACTATTCGCTGCACCAAAGGGTGCCGCACAACATCGCCAGAAGCAAAGTGCGTAAAACTAATACCAGGAACGCCAGCTAGAACATCAATGGCGTGTTTAAGGCCTGATTTTTGACCTTTTTGTAAGTCAATTTGCGTTGGGTCACCGGTAATTACTGCAGTAGAACCAAAACCAATGCGCGTAAGGAACATTTTCATCTGCTCGCGCGTGGTATTTTGGCTTTCATCGAGAATAATAAAGGAGTGGCTCAAAGTACGGCCGCGCATGTAAGCCAATGGAGCTACTTCAATAATATTGCGCTCTATAAGCCGATCAACTTTTTCAAAGCCAAGCATGTCATAGAGAGCGTCATAAAGCGGACGTAAGTAAGGGTCTACTTTTTGGCTTAAATCGCCCGGTAAAAATCCAAGCTTCTCTCCGGCTTCAACAGCAGGGCGGACTAACAAAATTCGTCGCACTTCGTCTTTTAGCAGAGCTTGGACCGCGCAGGCGACGGCGATATAGGTTTTACCCGTACCCGCAGGACCGACACCAAAATTGATATCGTGATTAAGTACTGAATGCACATAGCGTTTTTGGTTGCCGCCGCGAGGGCGAACAACGAGCTTGGGCGTATGCACCACATAGAGCTTTTCTTCGTGCAAACTGCCTTCGGCTTGTTTTTGCGCCAGTAGGGCAACTTCATTAGGCTGCAAAAATAAATGAATGGTATCGGGCTCTAAGTCTTTACCGCCTTTTGTTTCGCGGTATAGGCGACGCAAAATATCAATAGAGGTCGTGAGCCGAGTTTCTTCCCCGGTGAGTTCGAATAGGTTACCACGATTGCGAATACGGACATCTAAACGGTCTTCAATTTGTTTTAAATTGTCATTCGCTAGGCCGCATAGCGACGCAAGGCGCTGTGGATTGTCTGGTTCGAGTGTAATTTGGCGTGTGATAACGCTATCGCTAGATAGCTCTTCTGTCGAAGTACTCAAAGTAGGGTGATTCCTCAAAATGGTCGAATTATTTAAGAATACCCAGCTAGGTTGTTTTGTCAAAAAGACTTTGTTGTAACCGGCTGGGCTCTAAGACGATTTGGTTATAGTCGCGCTTAAATTTCTCTTAATAGGCAGATTCAGGATTGACCAACTCGCCTTTTAGGCTGCTGGTGAAGGCTTCAGTGATTTTGACTTGGACGAACTTACCAATCAATGATATATCATCACATTTAAAGAAGGTGTTGCGGTTGTTTTCACTGCGACCATAAAGCTCGCTGCTATCTCGATCTGAAACCCCGGTCACTAGAATAACTTGCGTAGTGCCGACCATACGGCGGCCAATTTGCACGGCTTGCGAAGTAATTCGGTCTTGTAGAATTTTTAGCCGCTGTTTTTTAACGAGTTCTTCCGTGGTGTCTATTAAGTCTGCCGCAGGGGTACCTGGACGAGAGCTATAAACAAAACTAAATGAATGATCAAACCCAATGGTTTGGATTAAATTCATGGTATCTAAGAAGTTTTCTTCTGTTTCACCTGGGAAACCAATGATGAAATCAGATGAGAAGCTGATATCTGGACGGTTGGCGCGAATACGTTCCATCTTTTCAACGTATTCTGCCGCCGTATGGCCGCGTTTCATGGCGGATAATATTGGGTCAGAACCGCTTTGAACCGGCAGGTGCAAATGGCTGACTAATTCAGGGACGTCATTAAAGACATCAATGAGGCTGTCTGTGAACTCAACAGGGTGGCTGGTGGTAAACCGAATTCGATCTATGCCTTCAACTTGAGCTGTTAAAGTGATCAGTTCCGCTAAATCTGCTTCGCCGCCATCATGGCGTGGGCCACGGTAAGCATTAACGTTTTGCCCCAAAAAGTTGATTTCACGTACGCCTTGGTCTGCTAAGTGAGCAACTTCGGCAATGACGTCATCGTATGGGCGGCTCACTTCTTCGCCGCGCGTATAGGGCACGACGCAGAATGTACAGTATTTAGAGCAGCCTTCCATAATAGATACAAACGCACTCACACCGTCACTTTTAGGGGCGGGTAAATGGTCGAACTTCTCAATTTCAGGGAAAGTGATGTCGACCATAGCAATATGGTTACCGTCGGGCTTTTTCGCTGCCGCGTCGGTTGCGTCTATCATTGCCGGTAAGCGGTGTAAGGTTTGCGGACCAAAAATCATATCCACATGCGGCGCACGTTTGGCTATATTGTCGCCTTCTTGAGAAGCTACGCAGCCACCCACTCCAATTTTTAAATCAGGGTTAGCTTCTTTTAGGTGTTTCCAACGACCAAGCTGATGAAATACACGTTCTTGCGCTTTTTCACGAATCGAACAGGTGTTAAGCAAAATAACGTCTGCTTGGGTTTCGTCGTTGGTCAGCGTATAGCCGTGGCTCTCGCCCAATAGATCTACCATACGATCAGAATCGTATTCGTTCATTTGGCAGCCATGGGTTTTAATAAACAGTTTTTTGGTCATTTGCTCTTATCAGGTATTGAAAATTCAAGGCGGCGAATTATACCTGTGGTAAAGACAAATCCCAACAAGAGTCTATAAAAAACTGGTGTAAAGTGTAGACTTGCCGGTTTTTCAAAGTGAAATAAGGTTTATGAGCATTCAGAAGTCAATTTATCGAGTGGTATTCCTTAATCAAGATAAGGTTTATGAAGTTTACTGCGAATCTGTCTATCAAAGTGAGATGTATGGCTTTATTGAAATAGAAGAGCTGATCTTCGGTGAGCGCAGCCAATTGTTGGTTGACCCTAGTGAAGAAAAGCTACAGAACGAGTTTGCCGGCGTAAAACGCAGTTTCGTTCCCATGCACGCCATTATTCGCATAGACGAAGTCGAAAAAGGTGGAGTGCCGAAGATAAGCGACTCAAAAGTTAGCTCAATTACCTCGTTTCCAATGTCTCCACCTAAGAAGTCTTAAGAAAAGAAAGTGCCTAGGTTATGCCCTTAGCTTTGACAGCTCACTGCTTAGAAGGTTGCAATTGTTGAATGCGCCCTAATATTAAATTGAGTAGCATTTTAGTTTTTAATGTTAAAAATGCACTGACACGGCCGAAATCTCTCGCTGATTGAAGAACTAGTAAAGAGACTGGTGATTTAATTCCCCTAGGCTATACTGAAGTTACAAGTTATCAAGTGACAGGAGAGGTAATATGGCAGCTCTGTTAATGTTTGTAGTGTTAGCGGCCTGGATGATTGCACAATCTAAGTCAAAAGATGCATCGTTGATTCCTATTCGTATTGAAAAAGACGAAGATCAACGCCCGCGCTAAAATGGTTGATTATTGATCAATCAGCTTTATAATCCTGCGCCTAACATCAATGAGGTGCGGGTTTGTTCACTAGATTCTATGTAGTACATCTTTTAGGCCTTGCAGGCCTACTCAGTTCCTTATCTTATGCGGAAGACTCTAACTCTAGCTCTGAGTCTTTCTCGGGCCTGCCCAATATGGCAGCTATTCAAGACGTCCGTGAAAAAAAATCTACCTTTTTTAATTATCTCGAACCTATGGTCGCGCAAGTTAATCAGCGTATTGAGGGGGAGCGTGCTTGGTTGCATGTGGTCGCTCGCCAGATAGATCTTGGTTTTACACTAGAATATTGGCAAAACGCATACCTTGAAGAGCTCGGTAGTTACTACAAGGTTGATGAAGATATCGGCTCTCAAGCTTATTTCTATCAGATGTTTCAACGTGTCGATGTATTGCCTGCTTCTTTGGTGTTAGCGCAAGCCGCGAACGAAAGCGCGTGGGGAACGAGTCGTTTTGCAGTTGAAGGGCAAAATTTGTTTGGCCAATGGTGCTTTACCAAGGGCTGTGGGCTTATTCCGCAAGGCAGGGATGATTCAGAACGTCACGAAGTTAGAGTGTTTGATACTGTTTTTGACTCAATTAATGCCTATTTCCGCAATATTAATACACATCGACAGTATGTAGATTTACGAGCAATTCGCGAAGAATTACGGCATCTTAATTTAAATCTCGACAGCCAATATTTAGCTTGGGGCCTAGAGGGCTATAGTATTCGTGGTGTTCATTATATTCGTGAGTTAATCGATATGATGCAATACAACAATCTTGCTGCTTTTGATCAGTCTGCCTTTTATGCGCAATTAAATATCCGTGTGAACGATGATGCTTTAAAATAGCTTTTTTAGGTGTATTCGGCATAACATTGTCATCAATGAACCACAATTGCCGAATACGAAATAACGGAGCCCTTGATGTTTTCTGGAATAGTTCAAAATAAGACGCCACTATGCGTCGAACAAGAAAAAACTCTGCTTAAAACCTTTTCTATAGAATTAACCCCAAAGCAAGAAGACGGCTTAGTGATTGGCGCGAGTATCGCGCTTAACGGTGTGTGTCTGACTGTCACGAAAGTCGTGCAGAATCGCGCTTACTTTGATGTCATGATGGAAACGCTTCGTGCGACCAACTTAGGTCAAATAGCCTCTGGTGATTTTGTGAATACTGAGCGCGCGGCTAAGTTTGGTGATGATATCGGTGGCCATGCTATGTCGGGACATGTCGCAGCCGCGGTTGAAATAGTCGAAATAGAACAGCCTGAAAATAATTGCATTATTTGGCTCAAATTAAAGCCAGAGCAACGTAAGTATATTTTCACTAAAGGCTTTGTCGGTTTGAATGGCTGTAGTTTAACCATTGGAGAGGTACTGGAAGATCGTTTTAATGTGTATTTGATACCAGAAACACTAGCTGTTACTAATTTTGGCGAAGCCAAGGTAGGTGACTTGGTCAATATTGAATACGACGCACAAACCCAAACCATTGTTGAAACACTCGAGCGCATGCGCGACGCAGGCCAGTTATGATTGAATTTCATGCCCCAAGCCAAGACATTATTTGGCAATGCGTACCGTTCTCAGTCTTGTCAGCACAAACAGTCTATGACTTACTCGCTTTACGTATAAAAATATTCAGCGTTGAACAAAACTGCCCCTACCAAGACCCTGATGGCAAAGATAACCAGTGCTGGCATGTACTAGCGCACTTTAACGGCGAACTTGTCGCCACCGCACGAATATTGCCACCAGAGCTGTCGTATTCTGATGCTTGTTCTATTGGACGAGTAGCCTGTAGTGACACCATGCGTGGCCAAAAAGTAGGCCAACAGCTAATGCAGCGTGCAGTCGATGCCTGCGTAGAATATTTTCCAAACTACCCCATTCGAATCGGTGCCCAGCGATACTTAGAGCGCTTTTACGGTCAATTTGGCTTCGAAACACAAGGTAAACCCTACCTAGAAGACGGCATAGTCCATGTCACCATGGAAAAACCTGCTATCTCTGGCAGTTAAAGTTTCAAGTAGCCAAAGAACTAGATTTAGACAGGGGATGGTAATATTGGACATCGAAGACATGGATGTCTTCGCTGAGCTTACATGGATGTACTCGCAGCGGCCAATATTACCATCCCCTGTCTAAATCGTAGGTATGCCGTAAACGTTAGGTTGGTAAGTCATCAACCCTTTAGCGGGTTTTTTCCTGAGCATTCTCGTTAAGAATTCGGTCAACAAAATCCATGTGTTCTTGGGCAATTTGTCGCGCTTTTTCAGGTTTGTGATTGTAGATAGCTTCGAATAATGCCGTGTGTTGGCGCATGAGTCGTAAGCGGGTTTCGGGGCGTTTTTCCATGGTACCAATATTTGCGGCAACGTTCGCACGTAATAATGAAAAAAGGCTTTGCAGGCTGTGCGCTAAAATGCGGTTACCGCTGGCCTCGGCTATGGCAAGGTGAAAGCGCGCGTCGGCCAAGCCCTCCGCGGTTAAATCTTTGCGTTGATGAGCTATGCGTAATCGCTGATGCGCCTTTTCAAGAGTTCTAAGTTGTTCTTTTGTGGCTCGACTCGCCGCTAAAAATGCACTTTGTGCCTCTATGGCATAGCGGTATTCACGTAAGTCTTGATGCGCGATATCAGATTGTGCATCAAACAACATAGGCACCCTTATTGGCTCCTGTTGTTGATTGACGCAATGGCCGCTGCCTTGTTTACTGCGAATTATATTTTGAGATTTAAGCGTAGAAAGCGCTTCACGTACAGTTGCGCGGCTCACGTTTAGTTGCTCACTCAGTTGACGTTCAGACGGCAAAGCCGCATCGGCTGACCACTTATCCGTGTCGATTTGCAGTAGAATGTAATCGAGTACATACTGAGTTTTAGTCATAATTGGTCAGGCCAGTTACATAAAGTAGTCTAGTTAACGTGCTGTAGAGTGAGACTGCAAGCGGACATCGCAAAAATGACACTAAAGTATGAAGTGTAAGGCACGAAAATTTATTTCAATTTGCCGTTACACTGTTAACAACTAAAAAATAAGAGCGTTGCATGTCAATTTCTAAGTTTATCGCCGATCTCAAAAAACAGTTGCCAAGTGAGCGCTTGGTAACCGATCCAATGCGTTTATTTGCACTCGGAACTGACGCGAGCTTTTACCGATTGGTCCCCGAGCTGATCGTATACGCGAATGATGAAAAAGACATTAAAACCTTGCTGCGACTTTCTGCACAACATAAGGTTCCATTAACCTTTCGAGCGGCGGGAACTTCCTTGTCTGGGCAAGCGGTTACCGATTCAGTATTGGTCATGCTGACCGATGCTTGGGTATCTCATCGGGTAGAACCGTTAGGCGATGTTGTCCATATTCAACCCGGTGTTATTGGCGCGAACGCGAACCGTGCACTCAAACCTTATGGGCGTAAAATTGGACCAGACCCTGCTTCTATCAATGCTTGTAAAATAGGTGGCATTGTTGCGAATAATGCCAGCGGAATGTGTTGCGGAACCGCACATAACTCTTACCATACCTTGCACGGATTACGTTTGATTTTAGCCGATGGCACCTTGTTAGATACGCGTGAAGATACCAATATAGAGCGTTTTAGAATCAAGCAAAAAAAGCTGTTGTCACAGCTATCGCAACTCAGGCAGCAATTATTAAATCAACCTAAATTGGCTGAAAAAGTTCGCCATAAGTACAGATTAAAAAACACCACAGGTTATGGGCTAAATGCCTTGCTCGACTTTGAAGACCCCGTTGATATTCTGACGCACTTAATGGTGGGCTCGGAAGGTACACTCGGCTTTATCTCGGAGGTTGCTTTTAAAACCGTACCCGATTTAAAACACCGAGCTTCAACCATGATAGGCTTTGATGATTTAGGTTTGTGTGCACAAACAGTAGCGGAACTAAAAAAACTCTCCGTCGATGCTGTCGAACTGCTCGATACGCGCGCCATTCAATCAGTTAAACACATGCCAGGGTTGCCGTCTTTTACTTTGCAACTGCCTGCCGAGGGCGGTGTATTGCTGGTGGATGTGCGCGGCGAAGACGCCACAGATTTGGCCAATAATATAAGTGCGGTAGATGCGTTACTTGCATCGATACCGACTATAAAAACCACTGGGTTTACCGAAAGCGTCCATGAGATTGATCAATACTGGAAGATACGCAAAGGGACATTCCCCGCGGTAGGTGCAATGCGAGAAGTAGGTACTACCGTAATCATTGAAGACGTAGCCTTCCCTATTGAATATTTAGCGGAAGGTGTGAGCCGGTTACAAAGTTTATTCGATAAATATAATTATGACGAAGCCATTATTTTTGGTCACGCTTTAGAAGGTAATTTACATTTTGTGTTTACTCAATCATTTAAATCGCAAAGTGAAGTAGATCGCTACGACCAATTTATGAATGAAGTTGCACAAATGGTTGCCATGGAATTTGGTGGCTCATTAAAAGCTGAGCATGGTACTGGTCGCAATATGGCGCCCTTTGTTGCTTTAGAGTGGGGTGATGATGCCTACGGGTTGATGAAAAAAATTAAGACAATACTCGACCCTAATAATTTGCTTAACCCCGGCGTGATTATTAACGATGACAAAGCCGTTCACCTAAAAAATCTTAAGGCTATGCCCGCAGCTGATGAAACGGTAGATAAATGCATTGAGTGTGGTTTTTGTGAGCCTATTTGCCCAAGTAAAAATTTCACCTTAACACCGAGGCAGCGCATTACCGCTTACCGTGAACTTAAACGCATGCAAGCGAATCAAGAGCCAATATCAGCTCAGTGGCGGAAGTCATTTGATCTTCAAGCGATCGACAGTTGCGCCGCGACAGGCTTATGCGCGACCAGTTGTCCTGTTGATATCAACACCGGTGAATTGGTTTTAAAACTACGAGCGCATAACAATCATAAGTATGGCGCCTTAGCGACCACCTTATCTCGACATTATGCGGCAATCGCCAGTTTAGTTCGTGGTGGTTTATGGCTACAAAGCATTGCTCAGAGACTCGTAGGGGCACAAAGATTAGAAAGCTGGACCTCTACTCTACGCAAGTGGACTAAGCAGCGTACACCGCTTTGGTTATCGACTACGCCGAAACGAGCAGCGCCTATTTATGCGCGCAACATTGCTGCAGAACCAACCGATTTAAATACAGTGGTCTATTGGGCATCTTGTGTAACTCAATCGATGGCAGGCTCGGTAATGGACGACCGCGGAGCAATACCCGATGCCGTTAAAAGTGTCTTAGCAAAAGCTGATTTAAAAGTAGTATACCCACAACCAACTAGGGGTTTATGTTGCGGTCAGCCGTTCTTCTCAAAAGGGCATAACCAGCAAGGCAACCAAATGATGAACGAAGTGCTCGATGCACTGTGGGATGTCTCAAGTGGCGGCCGCTATCCTGTGTTGTCTGACACCAGTCCATGTTCATTGCAGTTGAAAGATGAAGCTCAAAAAAGAGGCATTCAACTGTACGACAGCACCGCTTTTATTGACCGCTTCCTTTTAAACCGCCTAAAGCTCACACCAGAAACTAAAGCCGTTGCCGTACATCTAACCTGTAGTGCGCAAAAACAAGGGCTAGAACAAAGCTTCAAACGAGTCCTGGATGCACTCGCTCCTAATTGGCTGCAACCTGAAGACATTGCATGTTGTGGCTTCGCAGGTGATAAAGGTTTTCAACTGCCAGAGCTCAATGCTTCAGCGTTAAAAACCTTAGGGGTTCAAACAAGGTCGTGCACATATGGCGTATCAACCAGCCGCACTTGTGAGATTGGTTTAAGTAAGCACAGTGG
>NZ_JBKEGY010000023.1:0-61175 GCF_046710285.1 Reinekea sp. | reverse complement strand
TGCGTTGCGAAGACTCCTACAAATAAATCAATACCACCGTCTGTAGGAGCGCTCGAAGCAAAGCGGAGACGCGATTGCATGGTGCCAAACCATCGTCTCTCCACTGCGTTGCGAAGACTCCTACAAATAAATCAATACCACCGTCTGTAGGAGCGCTCGAAGCAAAGCGGAGACGCGATTGCATGGTGCCAAACCATCGTCTCTCCACTGCGTTGCGAAGACTCCTACAAAACCCTTTGGCCAATCCTCAGTTTTCGATACGTTTAGAATTAGCGTTTTATTCGAATATATTAAAATGGAAACCATTTCGAATTTACGAATGCACTTAACCAACCTTGTTGCGCTGCACTGGCTACGGCCCCTGCGCCACTGTAAGTGATACGGGCATCGGCTAGTTTTTGGCTTTCTACGGTATTGTCTAAGTTAATGTCATCTGGGCGCAACATGCCTTGAATACGAATAAACTCAGCGCCAGTGTTTAAGGTTATCCATTTTTCACCGCGTACTCTTAATACGCCATTGGGCAAAACTTCTGATACCGTCACAGTGATATTGCCGCTTAATGAGTTCGATTGGTCGGCGTCGCCTTTACCGCTAAATTCTCGATCACCACCCAAACTGCCACTCAATGCATCAATAGATGCACCTCCAATTACTGGCGCGGTTAAGCTGGCACTTGATGATTTGCTGGTTTTAGATTGTGATGATTTTTTACCTTGTGTGCTTTCTGATAGTACGACCGTAATAATATCGCCCACACGACGGGCTTTTTTATCGCCGTATAAACTCATGCCATAGTTATCGACAAATAACGAACCACCTGCATTTGGCGGCGGACGTAATGAATCTGAAGGTACGGGCGCAAAATCTGGGTCACCTGGCTTAGCGGCCTGAGGCAGTGAAGATATTTGCATCCCACCGCAGGCACTTAACGCTAAGGTGATTAGCAAGATAAAAAGTTTATTAAAGTGAGTCATAATATTTGCCTCGCATACTATTTTTTACTATAAATTCGACGTAATAAAGCCAAGCATTTGATCGGCAGTACTAACGACTTTTGAGTTCATTTCATAGGCTCGCTGGGTAGCGATCATGTCGACCATTTCTTCAACGATAGTTACGTTCGAGTTCTCTAACGCACCTTGAATAATAGAACCAAAACCGTCCAAACTGGGTACACCGGCTGCGGGCGCTCCACTGGCAGCGGTTTCTAAGTAAAGGTTATTACCAATCGCTTGTAAGCCTGCGTTATTCACGAAGTCGATAACTTCAATATTGCCAATTTCTTCGGGTATGGTATCGCCTTCTGAAACCGCTGATACTATGCCATCTGTGCCTACGGTGATGGTTTTGGTTTGCTCGGGCACTTGAATGTTCGGCTCTAGCGGATAACCGTTTGCGGTCACCACGTTACCTTCTGAATCTAGGTGAAAGGTACCATCGCGGGTGTAACTGATGTTGCCATCGGGCATTAAAATTTGAAAAAAACCACGCCCGTTTATCGCCATATCTAATGGCTGCTCGGTCATGTTTAAATCACCTGCGGTGAACATTTTTTGCGTGCCTACAGTTCGAACCCCAGTGCCTAGCTGCAAACCAGATGGCAGTTGAGTATTTTGAGAACTTTGCGCGCCCGGCTGCCGCTGAACTTGATAAATTAAATCTTCGAAGACAGCGCGCTCTTTTTTATAACCGGTCGTTGAGGCGTTCGCCATATTGTTAGATATGGTCGATAGCGAAATATCTTGTGCTTCTAAGCCGGTTTTACCAACCCAAAGTGCTTTCATCATAATAATTTACTCCTACTATTAGGTTGGTGATTAACTCATCTGTAACACACGTTCAGATGAGCGCGACATATCGTCAGCTGTTTTCATCATCTTCACTTGCGTTTCGTATTGTCGATTAAGTGACAAAATATTGGTGAGCTCAGCAACCGAATTGACGTTACTACCCTCAACAAAACCGGTGACGACGGTCATTAATGGATCGGCCGGAAGTATCGCGGGACCTTCGGAAGGTCTAAATAAACCATCGGTGCCTTTTTCAAAGGTTTGTAATTCTGGATTAACAATTTTCAACGCATCAACCGCGACCATACCCTGAGGACCAGCACCCGGTGGGCGGATTGAAATCACACCATCAGTGCCAATTTCTACGCGTTGATAAGGCGGCAATACAATGGGGCCGCCCTCTCCTATAATTTGCTGGCCACTGCCGTTGATTAACTCACCTAAGGGTGTGACCGAAAAGTCACCACGGCGTGAATAAGCTTCTTGGCCATTTGCATCAAGGATAGAGAAAAAACCATCGCCAGTGATAGCAGTGTCTAATTCATTTCCAGTTTCAATTAATGCGCCATCGTTAAAATCGGAAGCAGGACGTTCGGTGAGCGCAAAAGCACGAGACGGGTGATGCTCACCCCACACCGGGATCGCACGAGCTTGAGCCCAATCGGCCTTAAAGCCATAAGTACGAGCATTCGCTAAGTTGTTTGAATGAGAGGTCTGCGAAAGCATATTGTTCTTCGCACCGGTCATCGCAATATATACTGCACGATCCATTTTGTAGTCCTAATGTGTTGCTTTGTATAGGGTAATGCGAAAGGTGTGCCAGAAAATTTCCTTTTGGGAAATTTTGGCTACGAGCTGCGGGCTTCGGGCTGCAGGTTACTGATTAATAAGGGGTTTTATGGTCTTTGGAGGGAGTAGATTTATTTAAAAGTATAATAAATCAATAGAAAAAACTGAGCTCTTAAGCCTTGTAGCGGTAAGAAATAGCGGTTAAAAGCGGTGAACGGTTGCCCTTTAGGCAATCGTTCATCCAACAATGTAGGAGCGCTCGTCGCAAAGCAAAGACGCGATAGTTTGGTGCCGCACCATCGTCTCTCCACTGCGTTCCGAAGACTCCTACAAGTTCGATAAAGGCAACAAGCTAACCGGTCTTGAAGTTCATGTTTAAACCCGAAGCCTTAAACCGCTTTTATTACCTCAAATTAATAATCGTCTGCGTCACGGCGTTGGCTGTTTCAATGGTCTTCGCACTGGCTTGGTAGTTCCGCTGTGCGATGATCAAGTGAACTAGCTGTTCCGATAGGTCGACGGTCGAGTCTTCGAGCGCGGCGGATCGTAATGTGCCTAGTAACCCTGTTCCAGGCTCACCGATGGTGGCGTCGCCTGATTCAAAGCTTTCTTGCCATTCGGTTTGCCCTACTGGTGTTAAGCCTTCCATATTCACAAACGATGCGAGTGCTACCTGGCCTAACACCTGTGCTTCGCCGTTGGTGTAGCGGGCAAATATGGTACCGTCGTCGGCTATTTCTAAGTCTTTTAATCGACCACTGGCATAACCGTCTTGTTGAAAGTCGTAGCGGGCAAATGGGCCACCGTATTGCGTGGTGCCGTCAAAGCCAATCACGAAGTTCGAGTTTGTGTTCGGGTCTGGGATAGGAATGCTGCCACCTTCGGCTACATTCAGCGATGTATAAGCACCATTACCACTACCGCTTTCATCAACAGGGTCCCAGTTTGAAATTAAGAATTCACCGGTGTTTTCTTCATCTACGGTACCGTCTGCATTAAAGTACAGCTTAAAGTTCGCCTGTGTTGGCTCTATATTTTCTGGGAACGGTAGCGATGCATCAGGGTCACCTACCGGCTCACCATCAATCAACGCATACACGGTCCAGCTGTTTAGAGCTTGCGGACGCACCGGGTCATCTGGGTCTTTAACATAGTACATTTGTAACTGGTGCTGATTACCTAACGAATCGTAGATAGAAAGCGATGCCGTTTCGTTGTACGACTCTGGATCGTTAGGATCAAAGCGGTTCAATACATAAGGTTCAAAACTTGATTCGCTTAAGCCGTTAAATAGACCGGCTACTCGTGGATCAGGCTCGATCATGGTAAAGCCTTTGTTTAGAACAATATCAACCACACCCCCTACTTTGGCATTCATCTCAGCATCAACACCGCGACCTAAGGTAATGGGCGCTGTGCTGGTGTTACCTTGAATGGTCAAGCCATCGAGAGAGTTTGGCGATTCAATTGCAATTGAAATGTCGATACCAATTGACGAGGTTATTTCAATATTACCGGTATCTGAATTCAACTCAGCACTAATACTGTTAAGCGACGTGCCTGAATAACTGTTGATTTCGTCAACGATGCCTTGGAAATCGTTAGCGGTAATGACTTGCCCGTTAACAAACAGCTCCATATCGCCGCCATTAACATAATCTTCAGCGCGTAACGTTAGGTTAGTTTCAGCAATCGCGGTTACACCGGCATAGGCACTTAATTGACTCGCAATTTGCGACGCTTGTGTGCCTTCTGCAATGGTTACATTGGTGCGCTCATCGTTCTCTTCATCGTAGATCACCAAGCTTTGTTCTGGATATCCGTTGGTGACTTCAGGTTCGCCAATGGTGAGCAACTCGGCCTCGTATTGATCTGATTGCAGAAGTGCATGCAATGCACTTACGTCTAAATCGTCACCAGGTGCTTGAATATTAGTTATAGATATTTGTGAAGCTTCTCCGCCTTCTGTTGCCAAGAATTGAAGTACTTCATTGTCTAAGGCATCTCTAGCGACTACTGCGCGGACACCTATGTAATCGTCTTCTGGCACTGCAGCAAGCTCACGGTTGATTGCTGCCGCCAATTGATCGACGGAATAAACAACCTCTTCAAGTGAAATAGCGACCGAACCAGAACGACCCTCTTCATCAGGCAATGGCACAGATAGGTTCACTCGGAAGGAATGCGTTCTATCAATAGGATCTTCACCTAATGTTTTGGTGGTACTCGTAAAGCCAAAGTTGTCAAGCGATGCAGTGGTTCCCGTTACATCAATATCCATTGGGAATGCACCCGTATCTGCCCGCTCAAAGATGAGTCGCCCATTTACATGGCTTGCTGTTACTTCACCAGACAATGTCGGGTTAGACGCTATCAAACTATTAATTTGAGTTACGAGTTCGTTATTCGACGAATATGTGCCTTGTGGAATCGTCAATCGTTGCTGAGGGCCGCCATCAATACTTATATGCACTTGGTTATCTAATGGCACATCTGGGTTACCTAAAACCACAGTAGGAACAGGAATAGAGGTCGTCGCTATATTAAAGTTAACGACACTCGTTGCCGCAGCGGAAGGGTCAGGCGTTAGTGAAATATTTTGAGGCCCTATGCCCATGTCATTAGAGGTAATGACTAGACGGCTTGACGCATCCGTAGAAACGGTAACCGCATTTGGACCATAGTTTCCACCATACTGAGCGTTAATTTCTGCTTCTAAATCAGTAGCAAGCGCGTTTACATCAACCCACCCACCAACTGGCACGAGTAAAGTACCGGGTTGAGAATCACCTCCTAAGTTTATTGTAAAGTTAATCGCTAGCCCAGCATCTGCTGCTGCAATTGTACCTAGCAGCCCTGACGATCCCGTTAACTGCGTGGACGTTCCTGGAACTAAATCTGTAAACGTTAAGCCCGTTGTATTGTTGCCTTGTACCGTCGCATTTGCTCCAGGATCACTGGTTAGGTCTATAAAACCATTGTTGGCAAATAGGTCTGTTCCTGCAACAGGTGACTGACGATCTGGCGTTATATATGTATCTGGTGCACCAATACCTAAATACCCCTCTGCTGACATTGGGGGCGTTGAAACGACGGTAAGCGTATCACCCGATGCGGTTGCATCTAGTCGCGTAAAATGCAATACGCCTCCAACATGATAAGCCTGAACCAAACCATTTGCAGCACTGCCAGATATTTGCAAATTAATATCTGCAACTAGTGCATCTGCATCTGCATGATTAGTTCCAGCTAGGGTTAAGGTTATCGCCGCGCCGCCGTCTATAGAGATATCCAATTGATTATTTGGATCTTGCCCTAGAGTTTGAATTGGCGTGAATGCTGAACTTGCTGTCATACCTAGTTCATTCATACCAATAGTACTGGTCGTACCAGCTGCAACTGAAGTAATAGAAATGTTATTTGGTCCAGGGTTACCGTTAGCTACAAACTCAAGTCTGTTTGCGTTGAGTGCAAAAGAGCCTTCAGCTGCTAACCCTGCAGACAAACTACCATTTAAATCCGCAACAAAAGCAGCTTGGGTTACATAGCCTGCCGGGTTAAAAGTAAAAGTTTCATTTGAATAAACCGTCCCGCCTACATTAACGTTGTATACCATATTTTGACCGGCAACGGATGCTCCATCAAAATAATTGACGACAGAATCTAGCGAGTTTAAATCACGTCGACTGGTTAATTCTGACGGTGTTGCAACAGCGGTTATATTCAAACCAGAGGCCGAATCGCCCGCTAGTGTAATGCCATGCGCGCCAAAATTTAAAAAGTTAGGATCGGACAAATTATTAACGTTATTCAAAATATCAATAATTGCAGTGCCGTCTGTGGCGTAGGTACCTGCTGTTTCAAAAGTTATACCTCCAATGCTGTTGGCAACGGCTTGTACTTTACCTGCAAGATTCGGGTCCCCATTTATATTCGCATTTATTGAGGAAACCAAATCATCTACATCATCATAAATAATGGAATCTGAAAAGGGTTGTATCGTGACAGTTAATGGAGACAATCCATCATTAATATTGGGTCCTTGTAAAGTAAAGTCCAAGGTCGATGCTGCTTCTGAAGAGTTTGGTTGCCAAGGAAACGCAATACCTGGAGAGGCTCCTGAGTAACCAATCGTACCACCAACTATTTGAGAGGGAGTTCCCGCTGTTGTCGGAATACCAATTGATTCAAGAGTCGTCGTAATATCCTCAGCTGGTCCAGCCTGCGCCACCCCCACAGCCAAGCCATTAGTCTGCGTACGTAAACCTTCTTGCTGCAACACTTGCGCACCCGCTGGTACGTTCACCTGGGATTGAATACCGTGTGTGCCGCGTGGTGGTTGGTTGCCTGCGTCTACGCGCATGTCTTGCAATATGCCAGAAACAATCCCGTTTTGGTTTACCCCATAACCTTGCAGTCTAGCGCCTTGGTTACTTTCAATAAAACCTTGCTTGTTAACATGGAAAATACCTGAGCGAGTATAGGTCACTGTGTTATTTGGGTATTCGGTTACAAAAAAACCATTGCCGTCTATGGCTAAGTCGAGCACTGAATTGGTTTGAGAAATATTACCTTGCTCAAATTTTTGACCAACATTGTTTACGTTAACACCTGAACCGATTGGGTCTTGGCCCATGCCCATAATGGAGGTGGTGTAGGCATCGCCAAATTCCGCACGGCTGGCTTTAAAACCGGTGGTGCTTGCGTTGGCAATATTATTACCGGTGATGCTTAAGTCTTTGTTGGCTGCGGCGACGCCGCTTAATCCTGCTCCGAAACTCATAAACTGACCCTCTTCTATGTCATTCCCGGGTTAGCGGGTGAAAATTCCCAATACATTGGGAATGACTTTAATTTCTATTAGTACACTGCGTTAATTTGTTTCACTTGTGCCATGGTTGCTGTACCACCACCGGCCAAGTTTAATTGAATATTGTTGTTGTCTTTTATGGTGACCGAATCAACACGCTGCGACATGCTGGTATCGAATACTTGGTTCTGGCCAAGCACGTTGCCGCTTATTTGGAATTTGTAGTCACCTGCGGCATGCGGAATAATATTGCCGTTTTCGTCGGTTTCGAATTTATCGTAATCAACGTCAGCAATTTTCCCATTAACTTCTAAATTCGCGCCGTCCCATTTAAAACTCAATTCTCCATTTGGCTGATAACCTAAGGCGACGCTTTCTATAATTTGCCCGGTATCATTGGTAATTTGCAGGGTAAGGCCATCGGTTGCTGCGGGAATATCAGCCATACCAAAAACTAATTCGCCATGCCTTAATGAACTTGAGGTATTACCATCAACCGTAACGGCTCCACCAACTAACGCGCTGGCTTGTAAAGCTTGAGATGACTTATAAGACACGGCCAAATCTTCAAAACCGGCCGACATATTCTGAATGCCTTCAACAGTTGAGAATTGCGCAAGCTCTGCAATAAACTGCCCATTATCTTGTGGTTCAAGTGGGTTTTGGTTATTCAACTGCGCAATCATGAGCTCTAAAAACTCACTTTTACCAAGCTCACCACCAGATTTAGTTTCAGTCTCGTTACGCTCTTTGCTGTAATTGGTGCCAAGGGTATTGGTAACGTTGTTAATATCTGTCATGACTTAGCTACTCCTATTTACCCAACGTTAACGTTTTTTGCATCAACGTTTTGGCGGTATTAAAGACTTCTACGTTGACGGTAAAGGAGCGCGACGCGGACATCATATCGGCCATTTCTTCGACAACATTTACGTTCGGGTAATAAACATAACCATCTTCATCAGCCATTGGGTGTGTGGGGTCAAAGCGAATATCTAACGGGTCTTGTTTTTCAACTATGGCTTGAACTTTTACGCCTTGGCCGACGTCGTGTGCTAAATCGACAGGCACTAAATCTCGGTCAATATAGGATGAGTGCAACTGCTGAAAAATAGGCTTACGGGCGCGGTATGTATCTTCAATACTCGAACTCACCGATTGCGCATTGGCCATGTTACTCGCTGTGGTATTTAAGCGAATAGACTGTGCGTTCATGCCTGAAC
This sequence comes from Reinekea sp., assembly GCF_046710285.1. Taxonomy (GTDB): domain Bacteria; phylum Pseudomonadota; class Gammaproteobacteria; order Pseudomonadales; family Natronospirillaceae; genus Reinekea. The sequence continues at coordinate 52,560 of NZ_JBKEGY010000023.1, read as the reverse complement.
CAGATATGTCAAAAATGTTACCTAAGCTCATAATTATTCGCCTCTAATTGCGCCAGTTAAGCCAGTGAACTTACGATTTAAAAATTCAAAACTTGAGTTGTACTGCATGGCGTTGCCAGTAAATGCCGTATTCTCAACGTTTTCATCAACAGTGTTGCCGTCTATTGAAGGCTGTAATGGGGTGCGGTAAAGCTGTTCCCAACCTTCGTTTTCACGGCCAGGGATATGTGCGGAATCGGTTTTGCTAACGCCTAAACTCGAAGAGCGTTGTACTTCACCGGCTAAAATAGCTTTAAAGTCAATGTCGCGAGCCTTAAATCCAGGGGTATCAGCGTTAGCTAGGTTATTCGCCAATACAGACGACCGGTCAGAACGAACCAGCAGCGCGTTATCATGAATACCTAATGAGTTAGTAAAACCTAAAGCCGACATGTCTTTCCCCTTTTTCCGCTTTTCCTATATATAAACTAGATAGTGCAAACGCGGTGCCAACTTTATTTATCGTTATATATCAAGGGGTTAGGAGAAATAAGCGGAGGAAGAGCGGCAAGGAGGGGAAAGAAGCTGCTGGCTACGGGCTGCGTGTAACACAGTGGTTCGTTTATTACCCAGAACTAATCACGTATATTTTTATTTTTAAACCCGCAGCACGCAGCCCAAAACATGCAGCGACTTACATCTTTTGACCTTACTCACAACTTGCAGCTAAAAACTTGCAGCTTTCTTTACCCCCCACAACAACGTTTGTACTTTTTGTTGCTGCCGCAGGGGCATGGGCCGTTTCGGCTGTATTTTTTGTCGTTGGCGAGCTCTACTACGCTTTGTTGGTAGAACTGTTCTAGTTCTTTGGTGAGTTGGGGGTGCTTTTTTTGGAGCATTTTGGGTCTTTCAAAAAAGTATTCACTAGCAACGCTGAAGAATTCGGCGTTATTGGTGGCGCCGTAATCTCTGATGTTGCTGGTATTGTTATGGATATCGGCTATTTTTTTGCGGACGAACTCAAACCAAGGGATTGCGTAGGAATATTCTTTTAGACGCTCTGGAAAACCATCACATTGCCCATCAGCCATGTCAATAAGGTGCACAAATTCATGAATGCCTACATTTTGCTTATCTCTGGCATTCATGAAACCTTGGTGCAAGTGAGGTTTGCTTAATGCGAGCTTACCTGCCATCGGGCCGGTGCCTACCATGCCGGATATTAGGGAATCAGGCTCGCCACAGACAAAGTTTGCATTAAATAAAGTAGGTAATAAATAAACAGCTTTCAAATTAAAATAGTGCCATTTAGGAAACGCCCAAACCGGAATGATCGCGCTGGAGGCGACAAGCAGCTTATCTTCATCGGTTACTTCAACATCGACACCGCCTTCAACCTGAGTGGTGTGCAAAAATAATAAAATACGTTTCTCAAAAACAACTCTGTCTTCAGAATTAAGGTTTTGATAATAATTAACCGTACGCTCTAAGTATTTAGACCATTTTAATTGCCAAACAGTTTGATGATCAGGCGGCAAGGTCTTGTGACCAAGCCCGAAAAAAGAAAGCAATGCTGAAAAAAAGTTAGCCAAAGGACGCACCCTAAAAGTTAGTTAAACGAATAATAACGTATGAAAGGCAAGTTTGATAACGACAAAAGCTCAATAACGCCCATCGCGTCTACGCAAGCTCCGAACGCTCCTACAAAAAACGGGTTGGTACTGGATGTGGTTTTTCTTTTGACCTTACACGAAGCCCGCGGCCCGAAGCCCAAAACCAACCTTCGCGTCTACGCAAGCTCCGAACGCTCCTAAAAAAAACGGGTTGGTACTGGATGTGGTTTTTCTTTTGACCTTACTCGCAGCTTGCAGCTATAAACTTGCAGCTAAAAAAGCTTCTAGCTTTTTTTCCGATAAATAATACCCGGCCGACAGTGCACCATTTCATATAAATCGGATAGTCCATTGACTGCTTCCGAAGCGCCGACCATCAGATAACCACCGGGGTTAAGAATTGAGTGGATTCGGGTGAGAATGTCTTTTTTGAAGTCTCCGGTAAAGTAGATAAGCACATTACGGCAGAATATCACATCAAACTTACCGAGCATGGCATAACTATCTTGTAGGTTAAGTTGCTTGAAGTCGATCATGGCGGCTATTTTTGGGTCTATCTTGAATCGCCCACCGTCTATTTCAGAAAAATGCTTTTTCAGTCGCGTAGGATCAAGCCCTCGTCCAATTGCAAGGCTGGCGTATTCTCCTGATTTCGCTTGTTCAAGTGCTGAGGGTGAAATATCGGTGGCGATTATTCGTTCACCGCTGGCAAACACACGGTTTTTAGCCTTATAGTCATTTATGATCATCGACATTGAGTACGGTTCTTGCCCTGTTGAACACGCAGCTGACCATATCCGCATAGGCCTTGCTGGTTTACGCCCATAAAATTCAGGTAAGAGAACCTCTTCCAAAATTCGGTATGGATGATTATCACGAAACCAAAGCGTTTCGTTTGTTGTCATGGCATCAATGACTTCTGTTTTTAACTTATTTTGACCAGGTCGATCAATAGTCTTAATAAGGTCATGCAGATTCGATAATTTGTGCTCAGCCATGAGCTTGCGCAAACGGCTTGAGACCAAATATTGCTTGTTTGCTCCTAAGAAAATTCCGCTGTATTTCTCTAAATAGGCGCAAAATTCATCGTATCCTTCTGTCATATCTGACATATGTGCTTTAACTCTCTTTAATTATTAATGGCACAAAAAACTACTCGCCTATTTAACTTTTTAATGCTTCTTCAACGTCGATTGGTACTTTAACGCCGAGATTAGTAATACGCTCAATTACAACTTGCGCAAGCATATCAGGTTGGAATTTGGCTAAGAAATCATCGGCTCCTACTTTGCTGACCATTGCTTTGTTAAAGACACCACTTAAGGATGTATGTAACACAATATACATATCGTTCAGTTGTGGGTTATTACGTATTTCGGCGGTTAAGGTATAGCCATCCATCTCGGGCATTTCAATATCAGAAATTAACACTGGGTAACGGTCCGATGGCCGTATCCCTTGGTCAACCAAACTTTTAAGATGATCCCACGCTTCTTTGCCATCGTTAAAGGCAACTACCGAAAAGCCAATTTTCTCTAGGGTTTTGGTAATTTGTTTGCGAGCAATTTTGGAGTCATCGGCGATCATAATTTGTAAATTGGGCGCTTGTGCCGCTATTTCTTCTGTAATTAATTCTTCAGAAACATCTTCGTTCATAGGCGATACTTCGGCTAAAATCTTCTCAACATCAATAATTTCAACCAGTTGATCATTGTATTTCGTCACTGCTGTAAGGTAATGCTCATGTCCTGTGCCTTTTGGTGGCGGCTGAATATCTTCCCAGTTCATGTTAATAATTCGCTCAACACCTGAAACTAAGAAGCCTTGAATGCGAATATTATATTCAGTAATAATGACAAAGTGGTCCTGAATATCGCCCAGTGGTGGGTTTCCCGTTGCTAAGCTCAAATCTAAGATGGGAATAGTGCCGCCACGAATATGGGCTACGCCTCTAACCACTGCACTGCTTTTGGGTAGATGGGTCAGCTTTGGGCACTGCAATACTTCTTTAACTTTAAAGACGTTGATGCCATATATTTGCTCACCTTGAAGGCGAAACAGTAAAAGTTCTAATCTATTTTGACCAACCAATTGCGTTCGTTGGTCAACACTTTCCATTACTCCGGCCATAATTTACTCCGTTTCAATCAGGCACAGCAATTGCAGTTGAATTAATACACACAATGGCGCCAGAAATCTGACTCTATATGATTATTAAGCATAGACGGCTATTCCAAGCTAACAACCGTTTAAACCAATATTTTTTTGGGTTATCGGCCTACCTTCGAAAAACATTACCCTCTTTACTGTCAAAATTACTTAAAGTGTTTGTTTTAGCGCTTATCGCTGGCTTACCTGCATTGTGTTATTCACTAGATATATCGGAAGATATCTATGCACTCATTGATAAAACAGCCAAAGAAGCCGCCTCCATTGCTCACCCAGAGGTTCCTTTGGACGATATAGTTGTGACGGCTATGCCATTACACCAAACCATAAGCTCAAAGCAATGTGATGATTTACAGTTCCAAACTCAAGGTCAGCGAGTCGTTGGCCGATTATCTGGTAAACTAATTTGTGCAAACCCAAATTGGTCGGCTTACTTGTCTTACCAAGTCGAGGTGTTTGCTAATGTTGTCGTCACGGCGGAACCAATTTCTCGTGGGGCAACTCTTCAAGCAAGCCAAGTAAAAATACAACGAGCCGACCTTGGTTCGCTTAAAACAGGTTATTTTCACAGTATAGCTGAAGTGCTGGGTTTCACGGCACGTAGGACATTAAAACCAGGGCTAGTGCTCACCAGTTATGTTGCAGAGCCTCCATATTTGGTAAATAAGGGCGATTGGGTGACAATAGTCTCAAGTTCTGGGGCAATTCGCGTCACGGCTACCGGCGAGGCATTAAGATCTGGCCGCTATGGCGAGCAAATACCCGTTAGAAACTTATCTTCGAAGGAAACTATTAAAGGCTGGATCAACAAAAAAGGTTCAATAACTACCCGGAAATCGGAAATTTAATTAATATTCGAATATTTTTAACAAAAAGCCTAAAGTTTCTGGTCATTGTGCCGTTAACACCTACAGATAAATATATTTAGAGAGGACAAAGCAATGCCTATTAATATTAATGGACCGACCCCCACACAAGTCGACCCTAACAAAACCCGACAGAGTCAAAGCTCTAACGGTGTTGCTTCTCAAAAAAGCGGCAATGGCACGGAATCTGCATCTTCAGAAGATGTGGTACAACTTTCCGACAAAGCCCGTGTAATGAAAGCGGTTGAAACCCGTATTCAGAGTATGCCGGACGTTGATCAGGACAAAGTTGACCGCATTCGCAATGCTTTGAGCAATGGCGAATACAAGATCGACTTCGACAAGCTCGCTGACGCCTTCCGTCGCTTCGAATCAGGGTTGTAATACCTGATCACTGCTAAGGGGTGCCAACGGGCAGTCCATAACAAAGGCAGTGACTATGGAAACGCAACTTCTGACTCGATTACAAGAGACGCTTGACGCCTCTGTGTTGTTAGCTCAAGAATTTAATGAATTATTGGAGAAAGAAAAGAAACAACTTACCTCAAAAGAGCTTGAATCGGTAACCGCCCTTCTCCACGATAAAGAAAAATTAACCGCGTTACTGACAACCCACCAACAATCTATTCTTGGTTTTTGCCAAACTGTGGGCATAGACCCAAGTTATGGCTCCCTCCGATCTTACTTGTATCGTACTGGTATAGAGCAAGCTGAACATATTTTACAAGATTGGACTAAACTTAAAAATGCACTCATTAAAAGCCAAGCGTTGAATAAAACCAACGAAGCTATTTTGACGGAGCTTATGCGCAGAAATAAGATCAAACAAACCCTGATCAATAATGTGGGCCGCTACGGCAATACCTATGGTCGCAATGGCGCCAAGCAGGCGGGTCAACCCCTCGGTTGGGTTGAGCAGGTATAGCCGATGTATATTGAACCTTTAACACTCTTTATTTTGGGAGAGTTCTTGGTGGTGTATATCATCATCAACGTTTTCCTATTTTATAAGAGTCGGCTATTAAATGTTTTAATTGCCTTGTTAAAGGAAATGCGCTTTGAAAAACATCGTCGCGAGCAACAAAAACGTAAAGAGCTCGCTGCATTGCGCGCAACCAATAAAGAATTATTGGAAAAAGTTGAGACGGTTGAGACTAGCGCTAAAAGTGCAGGCAAAACCATCCCCGAGCAACTAGAAGCCCGAATTGCAACGCTAACGGAAGCACACCCTCGATCACATAGTTTAGATAGCTCGTTAGAATTTGATGAACCTAGCCAATGGTTAAGAATGCGAATACTAGAGCTAGAAAAGGAGCTATTAAGCGGCAATATTGATGAGTCAACCTGGCAAGAAATGGCCAATGAAACCATTACTCGCTTAACAGAAGCATCGCTTAATTCCGAAGAGCAACGTGCGCTCAAAAAAGAAAATGCCGAGGAAGAACGCTATACCGGTCAGCTTGAAAATGATTTAGAAGACAGCCAACGTCAACTCGACGAAGCAACGACTATGATCGAGCATTTAAAGTCTGAGCTTGAAGACATTAAGTCTATAAACACCCCAACTGAAAACCCTCTGGAAGCACCCACTTCTGGTCGCTACGCTGATGAGCTGTATCGACTCAAGTGCGATAACTTTGATTTGCACGAAGCCATAAACAAACTAAAGCTTGAACTACTTTCCGGTGAAGACTTAACCAGTGAAGATTTAAACGGCTTGCTCGAAAATCAACTGGCGAATATGGAGCAATACATAAAAAGCGCCGATATATCCATTGGTCTCTATGAAAAAGAGCTGCAAGCAGCGCAGGACGAAATTACAAAGCTTAATGCACAAGTATTGCCAGCGGCTGGCAGTGGTACTTCATCTAAACAAGACAACAAGCAAGCTCTGGCAGACCTATCTAGTAAAAACAGCGAGCAAAGCGACGCCCTAGGTATTATCCGCGCATCCATATTGCAACTGCAAAGTGGAGAAAACCTAGATGACACCATTCAAGACTTAGAAGCGGAAATACTACGTCTTGAAAAACTTTTTAAAGAAAGTGAACAATGTATTGTACTAATGGAATCGGCACTTGAGACAAGCCAAGAAGAAGTATCCATGCTCGAAGGCAAGCTCGCCAAACACAAATCTAAAGCACTGCAAAACAAGATGAGCGGCTTAAGTGAAACACAAAAAGGTCAAAAGGACGGTGTTAGTAACATTAAAAACATCATGAACCAGCTGCGCGATGGTGGCGATGAAGAAGCCCTCAGCCAGCAACACAGCGATGAAGTAACCAAACTTGAAGGCTACTTGAAAGAGTCAGAAACCATTATTCAACAGCTCGAAGCAGAACTAGACGAACTCACTGCCCGCCTAGAAAATGTCTCAAAAACACCCAACGAAGATGATTTACGCCAATCCATCGGCAGTAACGAAGACCTCTTAGAGATGGAAGAACTGCTTCAGCAATTTATATCAGATACTCAAAGCTTACTGATGAATATTAATAAGCTAGAAGATGAGAATGCAAAGCTTAAGAAGGTGAAGAATGTTTAAGGCTGCGGGCTGCTAGCTGCGGGTTCAACACTAAAAACCGGTACCTTGGTTAGCACCTAGACTCGCAATTGCCCTTGATCGGGAATATGAGGCACGGATGCCGAAGCTTAGCTTACAGGGATGTACTGGCAGCGACCGAGCAAGGGTGATTGGAGTTTAGGGGCGGGTTTTGACTGCGGACTGCGGGTTAAGGCTAAACAAGCTGCAAGCTTTCAGATGTCAGCAAATTCTAAAACAAAAACACACAGACCAAACCGCTCTTGAACTGACTGATCGCTTGCAGCTGAGAGCTGACAGCTTCCCCCTCCCCCTTTGGTACTACTACACACCCTGATTTGCCCTATATCCGTCGATTTCCAAAACGATTTCTGTTAAAACACTAGTCTGTCTTACGTATGAGATCACAAAACTATAATGACTAATGTATTCGCTCAGCAATTGAACGTATTAATCGCAGATGATCACCCCCTTTTCAGGCAGGCGTTGGCTGAGGCTTTGTCTCAAACGGAAATGAGTATCAATATTGAGCAAGTGCAAACCTTGGCAGATACGTTGGCTCGTGTCGATCAAGGCGATATTGATTTACTGCTACTCGATTTAAAAATGCCTGACTGCGTTGGCCTAATGGGCCTAATTGAGTTGCGGGAAAAGCACCCAGAAACATCGGTTGCGGTGGTGACGGCTAATGAATCTCCGCAAACAATGCTTAAAGTGAAAGCTGCTGGTGCAATTGGTTATATCATTAAATCAATGGAGCTTGAGTCTCTCGTGAGTGCTTTAAAGCAACTTCTTGATGGATATGCCTACTTTGCTTTAGAAGGCGATGTTGATGAAGATGAAATTAACGAAGATATCGATGCCATGAAAAAGCTTGGCTCACTAACGCCTAAGCAGCAACATGTGTTAAGTCTAATATCGAAAGGTTTTCTAAATAAACAGATCGCCTTTGAATTGAATATCAAAGAAACTACGGTTAAAACGCATGTGTCTGAGATATTTCGAAAATTAGGCATATATAACCGCACACAAGCCGCTATTTTTAATCAATACTTAAACGTTATCGATTAGGAAATAAAACCTTCATGACGCAAGCACCGCTTTCAGATAAAGAACGATACGCCACCATCACAAGAGTCAACTGGGTTTGCTCCATTGTTGATGCGTTATTGTCTGTGCTAAAACTAAGCGTGGGGTTTTTAACTCGCTCGCCCGCACTAATTGCCGATGGCGTACACAGTTTAAGTGACCTAGCGACCGATATTCTGGCGCTCATCTTAGGTAATCTCGCACAACATGGGCCAGATGAAGATCACCCTTATGGGCATGCTCGGTATGAAACGGTTGGTACGGTGGCACTGGGTGCTACGTTAGTCGCCGTGGCTATTGGAATTGGCTATGAGAATATTATGGCCGCTTGGCATGGTGAATCAATTACGCCGCACTGGATAGCCCTAGTCGCTGTCGCGGTATCGGTCATCAGTAAAGAAGCGCTTTTTCACTACACAATGAAACACGCCAAAGTAACTCGCTCTAACTTGCTAGAAGCCAATGCATGGCACTCTCGATCGGATAGTTTATCGTCGGTTGTGGTGTTTTTCGGTATTCTAGGTGCCATGGCTGGCTACCCTATTGTTGAATATGTAGCTGCCTTGGGTGTCGCGATCTTAATTGGTAAAATGGGTATAGAATTAACTTGGGATGCCTCACAAGACTTAGCCGACCGTGGCGTTATACCTGAAAAAGTTGATGCCTACCGCTCCACTCTGTACACCTCTGATGCCGTTGATGATGTACACATGATCCGCACACGCCTAATGGGCAACAACGTCTTTATTGATGCTCATATTCAAGTTGACCCACATTTAACTGTCTCCGAAGCACACCAACTCAATGATTTTACCGCTGCAAAGCTCAAGAAAAAGCACGACGAGATTACCGATGTCACCTTACACATAGACTTTGAGCCAGACGGCATCGAACAACCAACGGTATTAATGCCAAAGCGTAAACCTCTAGAAGAAGCCTTAGCAGAAACCAACTTTAAAGGCTACAAACGCTGCTATCTACACTACAAGGGCACTCAACTGAGTGTTGAACTTCTGTACGCAAAAGACACAGATATCCCTGAGAATCATCAGCAAATAGCTCAAGAGTTGATGGAGCGGTTTGAATGGTTGGCGGGGGTTGAGGTTTTTAAAGAAGGTTAGTTGTGGGTTGTGGGCTGCGGGAAAAACATAATGTCAAAACATTTTAATATGTTTAAAGTCTTTTACATGCAGCCCGAAGCTAGAAGCCAGCGGCTGCTTAACGCAGCCGTTCCAAAATCAATCAATCACTACATTGATCATGTCAGTCGCTACTACGCTACCTACTTCGTCTAATACTTCTACGACCCATTCTCCATCCCATTCTGGTAACAGCTGCTTAGAACTGTATACGCGCCAGCGTGGGCCACCTACGTTGAAGGTGACGTCTGCCATTTGGTTGCCGTTAAAACTCCAACGGTGGGTGACAACCGTTCCTTCAAAATTACTTAGTTCAGTAAAGTAGAACAGCGGGCTTACATTCATGGCGTCGGTTAATGCATCGACGGGTTCACGGTTTTCAATAGCTGAAGCAAATTGGTGTCGGGCGACTTCTGCATCTGCCGCGAAGGCAATTGACGCGGAAAGCGCGATTAAGGTAATGAGTATTTTTTTCATGCTGATTCCTTTTGGGTTGTTTTAATCAATGACCATTGTAGACGATCACCGAAAAAATGTGACATCAACCACCAGATTAAGGTGTTTTCAAGCAAAAGGAAATATAGCCGCCATGAATACAGCGGCTGAACTAAGGCGAGACCTTTAATTAGAGGCGGCTAGGTACTTACGGCCCTTGCCAGTTATAAACCAGCGGGTGCCCTTTTTACTGAGTACTTTGCCTGCTAAATCACGTGCGACCACAATTCCTAAGGTTTTCGATAAGGTGTGTTCATCTAGGCTAGTTTCAGTTTCTAAGCCTTTTAGTGAGCGGAAAATATAACGGCCATTACCTAAGGCAGCCAAGACATTTTGTGTGGTTACATCTAACTCTTCTTCTGGCGCTAACGGCTTTAGCTCGCCACTGTCATCAGATTCAGTTTCCATTTCGAGCATTGGTTCTAATTCACGCTGTAATAAGCGCAATTCAATTAGAGTTTCTTCGGCTTTATCTTTGGCTAGCTGGACATCCTGCTTCATACGCTGAGTAACCGTACTCATACCGTAGCGACTTGCCCATGCCGCAATCAAACAGTAACCAGCAAAGATCAATAACCCACTCGGGTCGCCTAGACTCGTGTCAATAAGGTCACTGCCAACAATATACAAGATAATTGGGACTAAGAAAGCGCCTGCCAAACCACCCATAATTGACCGGGGCATACTCGAATTTTCAGTGTCTACTTGTACTTGCATGTAGTAGTTCAATAGTCCACCAAAAACACCTGCCATTAAAATAATAATGACTAAAATAAACATGTGGTTTGCCATAAAAGCCTCACTCAAGGTTATTCTTACCAGAAAGGTGTTTTTGACACCTGACCATAAATTAAGCAAAAGACTAGCCAGTTAGACTAGAAATGTATAGTAATACATGAAGTATCGTTACAAAACACTACGTTTTTACTCTTCTACCGTCGGCTCAAGCATCGTAGTTTCTTCTGTTGCACTGGTATCGCCTTGTTTCAAGGCTCGAATACGCATCACAATAGTCAAAGCGACTATCGCAAAGGTACCCGCAATTATGGCTTTTGCCATCCCTGAAAGCATGGCTAAGGCAGATTGAGGACCTAAATCTAAGAAATCAAAGGCGGCAACAATAATCATCGGGGCGACATAAGGTTCTGGCTCTGTGCCAAACCATGGTGTTAGCACCACACATAAATAAAGCCAGATTAACCACCAGCCTAACGGCCGCCATGGTAGCTTGGTACTCAATTTCCACATAACAATTAAGAAACCCAGAACTCCGATACCATAGGCCAAGGCTGCATTCCAATATAAGTCTTGATAAATCATTCTAAAACCTTTTCAACTATTGAGGAGCAATGACATAGTTTTGCCATTCTTCTTCGGCGATCTCATGATCGCGCACTAAATCTAAAGATGTAACCGATACGTTAACCGCGTGTATTCGCTGAGGGTCACCACACACAAGCGGATGCCAAGACGGCAATGGCTTACCTTCTGCGATGAGGCGATAAGCGCAGGTCGATGGCAACCAAAAAAAAGAATCAACATCATCAGGGGTTAACCAAACACAATTTGGCACCAATTTTTGCCGGTTTTCGTATTCTGAGCAGCGACATTCATCGGTCATATATTGGCAAACGACGGATGTGTAATATACCGAATCGTCTTCTTCGTCTTCAAGTTTTTGCAGGCAGCACTTACCACAGCCGTCACAAAGTGATTCCCACTCCGACTTGCTCATTTGCTGTAAGGTTTTTTTCTGCCAAAATACTTGATCTGCCATAGCCTATTCTCTCGATTTTTTAAGATCAGCTAATAAGTCTTCTTTTGGCGGGGGCATTTGCAAGTAAAACCCCTGCTCTATTATTTTTTCTAGTACTTTTTTTGCATCGACACGCGCTAATTTTTTGTCGTCTGTCAGCAACATATCGAAAGCATGCATGGGCTTGCCAAACAATTCTTTTAATGCGTCCGGTAATTCTTTTACACCGACTTTTTTGGCTACGTATAAATAGGTTTCGGCATTTTTACTCGACCGATAAACACTGACAACTTCACGCATGCTCTAGTCCTTGCCATTGTTTTAATAGTATCGCAGTGATGGGTTCAACTAAAAATAGCTTGCGCCAGCCTAAAAAGAATTCAGGGACACTGTACTCGCCAGTTCGGCAACCACTGCGCACCCAAGCCTCAAGCAACTTTCGCCGCGCCAGCGCATCAACTGGAATGTTGTTCTGTTCGGCAATTTCAGTGACCTTAGCTTTAATTTCTTTATAAATATCTGCCTGGTCGGCTGGTAATGGGCCATCTATTAGCGTGGGCCACGCATCTTTGCGGGCATTTTCAGCTTGCTGAACAAAGGTCACTATATTGGAACCATATAGGCGAATTTTGCGTGAAGGCAGTTTAACTTTTTGCTGTAATTCTGCAGTGCGAGCTGGCATTTTTTCGGCAATCGCCATCAACTCTTTATCTTGCAATATACGGCCACGATTAACATCTTGGCTACGGGCTAGCTCTTCTCGCCATTGCGCTAATAATTGCAACGTAAGCAAGCGCCCACCTTTTAGCTTCCAGCCACCACGCATTTTTTGATAGTAGTCGCTTGGTTTAACGGTATTGGGTTGTGCTTGACGCTGGCTGTCTTCTTGCGCCCACTCGTATCGCCCTTGTTGATCTAAACGCTCTTTAAGCTTGTGGTATGCCTTGAACAACCAATAAACATCTGCAGCGGCGTATTGACATTGAATTGTCTCTAACGGGCGTTTTAACCAATCTGATCGAGTCACCTCTTTGGCAAGTTCTTGATCGCATAATGCTTCGATTAACTTGGCGTAACTCATTTGCTGCGGGTAATCTAACAAACTTGCGGCAATTTGAGTGTCAAATACGTTTACCAAGCTGCAACCTACTGCACATTGAATGACTTCAACATCTTCTGACATTGCGTGTAAAACTTTAACAATATTGGCGTTTGTCAATAAATCTGCAAATGGTCGCCACTTGGTTATGGTTAGAGGATCTATAAGCCAAGTTTGTTCTTCGATGCCTATTTGGATTAAACCAATTTGTGGGTAGAAGGTATCGGTACGGATAAACTCGGTATCAAGTGCAATTACCTTAGCTTGTGACCATTGTTTTACACTGGCTGCTAGCTGTTCATCGCCCAATACCCATTGATAATTCTCAATCATGTTCAAAGCCTATGGTTTGTTTATTGGCCAACGCATCTGCGATGACTCGGCTATCGGCTTTATCGAGTGAGCCACTTTTAAACTGAGCAAAGCGAACTCGCGAACAGGCGATCGATGCCTTTTTTAACTGCTCACTAATAAAATAAGCAGTCGCATCAGATTCCATTTGATCATCTAAGGCGAGTAAAACTTCGGTGACTTTACTGTCAGGCGCATTAACAAGGTCAAGCAATTGCCATATACCTAGCTGCTCGGGACCTATGCCATCGATGGGCGATAATGCACCATGTAGCACAAAGTAACGGCCTTTAAAGTGACCTGATAACTCTAAACCCTCTTTGTCTGCATCACTTATAACAACACAGACGGTTGAGGTTTCACGTTCTGTATTTGCACAAATATCGCATTGCTCCGATTCTGTGAGCGTGCGACAGGTAGGACATTTTTTCACTGCTGCCAAAGCAGTTTCTAACGCCACAGATAAATTGCGGGCTTCCTCAGGGGCTCGTTCTAGCAGATGTAATGCTAAACGTTGCGCTGAGCGTAACCCGATGCCCGGCATTAACTGCAGGGCCTTAATTAGGTTTTCTGTTGACGGCGTGAACGACATAAAAGTCCTTAGAATGGTAAGTTCATGCCCGGAGGTAAGTTGAGACCACCGGTCACTGAAGCCATCTTATCTTTACTGACCGCTTCAACTTTACGTACAGCATCGTTTACCGCCGCAGCTAATAAGTCTTCTAGTAAATCTTTGTCTTCAGACATCAGCGAATCGTCTAAGGTAACCGATTTTACATCGTGCCGACCATTCATAAGCACTTTAACTAAGCCTGCGCCAGATTCGCCTGTTACTTCAGTATTGGCGACTTCTTCTTGCATGGCTTGCATCTTTTCTTGCATTTGTTGGGCTTGCTTCATTAAGCCACCCATTCCACCTTTCATCATTGCTTAGGCTCCTGTCGGAATTGGACTAAAGTTAGGTTCAACTGAGCTCTCTTCGAGCTCGGCTTGGTAATTAGCGATTAACTGAGCAACAAAACCGTCTTGCAGTAACTCGGTTTTTGCAACGGACTTAGCGCGGTATATTATTTCATCGACCCAGCGTTGCGGGGTGTGTTCCACTGGCCCGAAGTCGTAACTCAGGTACTGGCACTGTGGGATCCACTCTTGAATCGCTTGTAACAAACGCTCGCAATGGCTCTCGTTCATTATCTTCTTATAATTGGGTGAAATGGTAATTTTTAAAGTGCCTTCGGCAAAGCCTTGCCATTGGCTATGGGCAAAAACAGTTTTAGTCATACCCGACAACCCCATGCGGTGCAAAGTTACTTGCCACCAAAATACAGGGGCTTGATCAAAATTAGTCTCTGGCCATGTCGCTGGGTTTTCTTGCGTTGGCAATATGACATCAGCGCTATCATTTAAAAGCGAGCTCGGCTCTAGCTGCTGAATGGCCTCAACAGGCTGGCTTACTGGTTTAGTTTCAATAACATCATTCGTATCGTGAACAGGTGGCGCTACTGCTTCTTCTAATTTCGGCTCAATTTTACTGGGTACTTGAGCTTCGAGAGTCGACTCTGCCGTTTCTTCCCAAGGCGGTGTCTCATCAGCTCTGGTCACTGTAGGCGATGGTGCGATGGCTACTGACGGAGTTGCATCGACTACTGCAACAGACTCAATGACTGGCTCTGTAACGGGCACCGGTTCTGGCTCAGCAGCAACAGGTTCTTCTGCCGTCGCCACCGTATCAGGCTTTGGGGCTTGGCTCTGCGATGCCTCTTGGTTCTCATGCGCTACAGTCGTAAGTTGAGCGGGCTGCGCTGTTAACGTCGGCAGCTCACCAATATTGGCGGCTGGCGTTTGACTAAAGGCCAACATGCGTAACAATGACATTTCAAAGCCTGCACGTTCACTTGGCGCCATGGCCATTTCTGGTTTGGCTTTTATGGCTATTTGGTAATAAAGATGAACATCTTCGGGGGCGGAGTTCTGTGCCAGTAGCAATAAGGCATCGCGATCACCCTTTTGGTTATCTATCGCGGCTGGCGCCGCTTGCGCAATGGCAACCCGATGTAAGGTTGAAAGTAGCTCTGTCATTAACGCTTGATAATCGGGCGCGTGATCGTCCACTTCTTGCACCAAGGCCATAATGGCATCAATATTTTTCTCAAATAATAATTGAGTGAGCTTCAAGACCCGCTTTAAATCAACGGTGCCGAGCATAGAAGCGACTTCAGCTTCTTTTAATTGCCCTTCTCCAAAGGCAATGGCTTGATCCGTTAAACTAAGCGCATCACGCATACTGCCTTGAGCAGATTCGGCAATAGACCAGAGCGACGCATCATCAAATCCGACTTTTTCGACCGCTAAAATATGTGATAAATGCTGAACAATATGCTCGCGTGACATGTTTTTTAAATTGAACTGCAAGCAGCGCGATAAAACTGTTACCGGTAATTTTTGCGGATCGGTTGTGGCGAGCAAAAATTTTACGTGTGCTGGCGGCTCTTCTAAAGTTTTTAGTAGCGCGTTAAAGCTGCTGGTGGAGAGCATGTGTACTTCGTCTATAAGATAAACTTTAAAACGTCCGCGCGTTGGTGCGTATTGGACGTTTTCTAGCAGTTCACGGGTATCTTCAACTTTGGTACGGCTGGCCGCATCGACCTCAATTAGGTCAACAAAGCGCCCTTCTGCAATTTCAGTACAGGCAGAACAAACGCCACAAGGATTAGAGCTAACGCCTTCTTCACAATTTAAGCTTTTTGCGACTAAGCGCGCAATAGTGGTTTTACCGACCCCTCGAGTACCGGTGAATAAGTAGGCATGGTGCAATCTTTGTTGGTCGAGTGCATTCATGAGGGCGCGTAATACGTGCACTTGGCCAACCATCTCTTTAAAGGTAGATGGACGCCATTTCCTTGCTAAAACCTGATAAGACATAAGGGATTGATCATCAACTTAACTAAAGTGCCTATCGTAACTTTGATTCACGATTGTCGCCACCTTTGATACAGCCAATTTGATAAAAATACAGAAGAAACAGAGAGTTAGGAGGAGAGATTGGGTGGCGACCCTACCAGCCACACCCCGGCACACAAATCAGACGCTACCGTTGCTCCCTTCCGGGCCTGGCGGGGTTTACGTCGTCTTGTTGCGAGGGGACCGGCAAGATCACCATAACGAGCGCGGCATTATCCACATTCTTAGAGAAATGGCAACAGTATCGTCGTTGCTTAATCGCATTTAGTCCCCTAGAAAGTCGGTGGCTGTGCCGAGGTAGTGCAAAAATTGGGGCGCCGTAAAACCATCCATGGTGGCTCGTCATTGGCATCCATGCCAATGAACGCCCTATTTTTACACTACCTCGGCACAGTTGTATTTTTTGAAACTGATTTAGACTTTAAAGCGGGTTAATTTTTAGTTAAATTGCAGAAACAACTGAATCATTAGGGCTTTTATTGATCTAACTTAAGTATGCACTCGTATAAAAACAAGAATAATGAAAAATTTAAGGACCATTAGCTCATGAACACCATCATAGAACGGCTGCAGACGACGTTTAACGCGTTAAATAGAGACACCATTGATGGTGATTTATTAGACAAACTCTACAGCGAAGATATTCGCTTTCAAGACCCGCTGCACGAGTACCAATCTATCAATTCATTGAAAGGTTACTTTAAGCGACTGTATAAAAACGTCGACAGCATATCATTTAAATATGGCGATACAGAAGCCAGTGACGTTGGCGGTTTTGTCACCTGGGAGATGACCTTTTTAAACAAAAGTTTTAATAAGGGAAACCCGGTTATTGTCAACGGTGTATCTCACTTAAAATTCCGCGATGGCAAAATATGTTCACACCGAGATTATTTTGACAGCACCCACATGATTTTTGATCACGTTCCAGTACTTCGTGCTGTGATTCGTTACATAAAAAACAAACTGTAAGGCTCCCTCATGACACGTAAAAAAATTGCTATTATTGGTTCGGGTATAGCCGGTTTAACAACGGCTGCGAAATTACACCCCGTTCACGACATACATGTTTTTGAGAAAAACGCGGTTATTGGTGGCCACACCCATACTGAACACGTCAAAATTAATGAGCAAAGCTTTGCCATCAACACTGGCTTTATTGTTTACAACGATTGGGTCTATAAAAACTTTAATGAATTAATGGAACCGCTAAATTTAAAGCGCATTCCAACTGAAATGAGCTTTTCAATTAAAGATGATGTGACGGGCTTAGAGTATAACGGGCATAATTTAGATACCTTGTTTGCACAACGGCGAAATTTACTGTCGCCGTCATTTTACAAGATGATTAAAGACATTCTTAAATTTAATCGAGAGAGCATCGAAGACTATAATGCTAACCGCATTCCTGATTCGCTGTCGCTAGCAGAGTACTTTAAGCAAAAGAAACTGGGTAAAATGTTTATCACCAAATACATTGTACCTATGGGTGCAGCAATTTGGTCAAGTGGGGAAGCCGATATGCTCAATTTCCCTGCTTTATTTTTCATTCGTTTCTTTAAAAACCATGGCCTATTGTCTGTCAAAGATAGGCCTCAATGGTATACCTTAGATGGAGGTTCAGAAGCTTATTTAGAACCCCTTACAGCACCGTTTAAAGATAAGATAACAACATCGGCTCAAATAAAATCGGTAGCTCGTCATGATGATTACGTTGAGATAATAATGGAAAATAATGACTGCTTACCGTTTGACGAAGTCGTTTTTGCCTGCCACAGCGACCAAGCGCTTTCATTGTTGGCGAAACCTAGCCCAGAAGAACAGGCTATTTTAGGTGCAATTCCCTATACCTCAAATGAAGTGATCTTACATACCGATGAAACTTTACTGCCAAAGCGTAAAAAAGCCTGGGCGGCCTGGAATTATCATTTAGGGGCAGACAAAACCGCTCCAGCAAGCTTAACTTATAATATGAACCTATTACAAAGCATCGAAAATGCACCGGTCACTTTTTGTGTTACGCTGAACCGAACGCACCTTATTAACCCAGACAAAATTATTGGTCGATACCAATACGATCACCCTGTTTTTGGAGCGGATTCAGAAAACGCTCAAGCGCGCTATCATGAAATTGGCAATAAAAACCGCACTCACTATTGCGGTGCTTATTGGTTTAACGGCTTCCATGAAGATGGTGTAAATTCTGCCCTACGGGTGGTTACAGACATCGCTTTGGCCGATTCAACACACCAAACTCTAAAGCAGCCAGAGATGAGTGAAGCCTAATGATAAAAAATAGTCGCCTTTATACAGGCTGGGTAAGGCATCGACGCTTTAGCCCCAGTGAGCATAATTTTAAATATAAAGTATTCATGCTTTATTTAGATTTAGACGAACTTGACACAGTTTTCGCAATATCAAAGCTGTGGTCTATTAATAAATGGAACTGGCAGAGCTTTCATAGAGAAGACTATTTTAAAGGCAACAACAAAAACCTCAAAGAGTCCGTCATTGACCACATTGCAAAAAATACAGCCGTTAAAGCAAATCAAATTGCTCGTGTTTGCATGCTAACAAACTTAAAGACTCTGGGTTTTTCAATGAATCCTGTGACTTTTTACTACGCTTTCGATAAGCATGATCAATTAATTACCATCATGCCAGAAATAACCAACACACCTTGGGGTGAACGAGATCAGTATTTACTATCGACACAACCAGAGCCACAAGCTGGAATGGTGACGCCTCTTGAGTATTCGCCTAAGAAATTTCGCTACGTACTGCCCAAAAAGTTTCATGTATCACCATTCAACCCCTTAGATATGCAATATGACTGGCGCTTTACTGTGCCAAGTGAACTCACACAAACCATTCACTTAGCAAATTATAAAGACAATATAAAAGTATTCGATGCAACTATGGCTTTAGAACCAACAGAAATAAATGCTAAAAATATTCGCAATACACTGATCCAGTTTCCAGCAATCACCGTAAAAGTAGCTGTTGGTATTTATTTGAATGCTTTAATACTTTGGCTAAAGAAAATGCCATTTTATCGCCATCCTAAAAAGCTATAAAAAGGAATCTAAACGATGACCATGGCTAACTCGCTAAAAAATGAATCTCAAGGCTTGTCCTTTAAAATATGCAAGAAAATTTTAGATAACCTTAACCATGGTTCCTTGTCTTTATCATTCAATCAACAAGTTTATGTATTTGGTGATATAGATGATCAAGGCCCACATGCTAGTGTTAATATCCATGACAAAAAGGTCTTCACGAGATTCTTACTTGGCGGCACTATCGCCGCAGGTGAAACCTACATGGAAGGCTTATGGGATAGCCCGAATTTATCGACACTCACGCAATTATTTTCAGCTAATATAGCGCGATCTTCGACGAAACGCTCTTGGTTAGAAAAGCCAACTCAGCTTGCCCTGCGTGTTGCCAACAAAGTGACAGAAAACAGCTTGCGCGGTTCACGCAAAAACATTAAGGCGCATTACGATTTAGGTAATGACCTTTTTGAAAATTTTCTAGACCCTAGCATGATGTATTCAAGCGCAATTTACCCATCCAAAGAAGCAACCTTAGAGCAGGCGCAACAGTACAAATTACAACGTATATGCCAGAAGCTCGATTTAAAGCCAACCGATCACTTATTAGAAATAGGCACCGGCTGGGGCGCTATGGCTATTTATGCCGCTCAGCACTACGGCTGCAATGTTACCACAACTACCTTATCAGATGAGCAGTTCAGCTTAACGCAAGAGCGGGTTCGTGCTTTAAACTTAGAAGATCAGATAACCCTTTTAAAAACTGACTATCGAGAACTAAGCGGCCAGTTTGATAAAGTTGTCTCTATAGAGATGATCGAAGCCGTTGGTCATGGTTTTATGCCTGGCTACTTCAAAAAAATAGACCAACTGCTTACCCCAAAGGGCGTCGCATTGTTGCAGTGCATTACGATTGCCGACCAGCGATATGAGCAATATCGTCAATCTGTCGATTTTATTCGTAAATACATATTTCCCGGCGGCCACCTTCCATCAGTTTCAGTAATACACACTCATATTGCTCAACAGACCTCTATGCTGGTGACCCATTTTGAAGACATTTCGTTACATTATGCTAGAACCCTACACGACTGGGATAAAGCTTTTGTTGAAAACTACGCTAAGCTACCTTCGGAAAAGTATGACGAACGCTTCTTTCGGATGTGGCGATATTACTTGGCTTATTGCGAAGGTGGTTTTAAAGAGCAAGCCATCGGCACTCATCAGATTGTATTTACCAAGCCCCAATTTCATAAAGAATGGACCGCTATTGTTCGATAGAAAGCAACTCCAATAGGTCATAATTCAACCAGAAGCAATCAAGTACAGCGAAAATGGCAAAATTAGCAGTGTTCTATACTGGAAAACCCCACTGCTTCCTGCTTTACTAATAAACGCCTACAAATGAGAGTTGATATCGCTATTTCATTCCTGACCCTATTGAAAGACTATAAAACTAAAATAAGCCAAAATCTTATTTGGAAGCTTTCTCTTGCCTGTCTTCTAACGACCATCACGATCAGCATATATATAACGGTGTCAGATACTTTTTCTGAGATCAACAAACAAGAAATAGTCCTTAACGATGAACTTGACCGGTTATTGATGTCTTCACGAAACCCAGCCAAGATAGCGATCCTCAATTTTGATGAAACCCTCGCAAAGGAAGTGATTTTAGGGTTGTTATTAACGGGTTATATAAAAGAAGTTGCAATCATTGATGATTATGGCAGTGTACTGTCGACCCATCGAAAGTCTGATATGAGCACCGAAGAGAGCGCTGTTTTAACTTATCTTCTAGGTGAAAAAGACCGCGAAAAATCACTCGATATTAACATCTCCATTTCAAATACCAAGTCGGTTGGTGAGCTGAGAATAAAGTACAACTATCATGAGCCATTCATTGCGGCCCTAGACGAACTTAAGTTAAGAATCGCCTATATATTTTTTGGTTTATTTATTATCACATTTTTATTCTTAGGTATTTTCTATTTACTGGTTATTAAGCCACTGAGCATCCTCAAGAAAAGTGTCATTAGCTTAAATATCGAAAGCTCTGAAGCCATTCACTTGAAGCATCTTCAGAATCATAAAGATGACGAGATTGGTGAGTTAGTTAACGCATTTAACAACCAACTTAATTTCATCCACACCTTATTTGATCAAAACACCAAAGCTTTAGAGAGCACTGAAGAGTCATTCAGCAGCCTTCAAGCTTTAATCGAAGCTCTTCCACATCTCATTATTGTGAAATCTCTGCAAAATACCGTACTGTTCGTCAATAATGCTTTTGTTAGGGAGTTTGGCTACTCCGCAGAAGAACTTCTCGGTAAAAATTTAGATAACGTTATTTATGCTAACAACAGCAGTACAAAGCAAGTGATGGACGATGCTGATGAAGAAGCGTTCTCCACTCAACAATCTGTGCTTTTGCCTGAAGTAACCTGGCAAATTAAAAATGGCGGTTATATCACAATTGAAATGCGGAAAATTGCAATTCAATTTCGTGGAATTCCGGCAATTTTAACCGTGGGTGTTGATATAACTGAACGCAAGGAGCACCAAGCACGAATTCAACATATGGCGTATCACGACTCTCTGACCAACCTTCCTAATCGTCATCTATTTATTGATCGACTAGAGCAAGCACTACTGCGCTCACAAAGAAGCCAAAAGTTTGGTGCACTTATTTTTGTCGATTTAGATAATTTCAAAGAAGTAAATGATGCCAAAGGCCATTTTGCAGGTGACACCCTTCTAACCAACATAGCAAACCGATTAAAAGACGTGTTCCGCGAAGAAGACACCGTTGCGCGACTGGGTGGCGATGAGTTTGTAATTTGTATGACCGATTTAGGCAAAACAGTTGAAGAAGCAAAAGTCATCGCAAAAGATCGTGCCGAAAGACTACTGTTGTCACTTCGAGACCCCTTTAATATTCAGGGGTTAACTATGAAACTTGGTGCCAGCTTAGGGATCACTTTTTTCAATAACCACCAAATATCTGCTTCAGAATTACTTGGCCATGCTGACATGGCCATGTACAAAGCAAAAGAAGCCGGTAAAAACCAAATTAAATTCTTCGAAGATTCAATGGCTGAATCTATTGCACGTCTGACGGAGCTGAAAGAAGACAGCCGCCGCGCGCTAGATGAAGGAGAGTTTTACTTGGTTTATCAACCTCAATTGAATGCGAAGACAAACAAAATTATTGGCGCAGAAGCACTGTTGCGTTGGAACCACCCAGTGAAAGGCTTAATATCCCCAGCAGAGTTTATACCTCTGTTGGAAGATATTGAGTTAATGCCTGAAGTTGGCGAAATGGTGTTAAAAACAGCACTGTGCCAGACGCAACGTTGGATGATGCAAGAGCGAATTGACGATACTTTTAAAATTTCAATCAACGTCAGCCCACAACAGTTCAGAATGTCTGACTTTCCAAAAGTGGTGAGCGATATTATAGAGTCGTTCGAAGTCCCGCCTTATATGGTCGATCTTGAAATAACCGAATCGATGATTATTGATAATATTGATTACACCGTTGCTGCCATGAAAGAGTTACGTTCTACAGGCGTCCATTTCTCCATCGATGATTTCGGAACCGGCTATTCAAACCTTAACTATTTGAAAAAATTACCCCTAGACGTACTCAAGGTAGATCAATCTTTTGTACGCGACATTCAAAGCGATCCAAACGACACGGCCATTGTTAGAACAATTCTCGCGATGGCCAGGCAGTTAAACCTAAGAACCGTAGCTGAAGGCGTTGAAACACCCGATCAGTTAACTATGTTACAAGAAATGGGGTGTCATGTTTATCAGGGTTATTTATACTCCCCGCCGCTTAAGCCAGCTGATTTCGAACAGCTTATCCCTATTGATTCACAAGATATAGAAACCTAATGACTTACTCGGTAAAAGAAATGTTTTATACCCTTCAAGGCGAAGGTTTCCACAGCGGCCGGCCTGCTGTTTTTTGTCGTTTTACAGGCTGCAACTTATGGAGCGGCCGCGAACAAGACCGCGCCACGGCTGTTTGTAGCTTTTGCGATACCGACTTTATTGGCACCAACGGTCAAAACGGCGGGAAATTCAAAACGGCACAAGATTTAGCGACTCAAATTCGTGAGTTTTGGCCAGACGACAGCAAGGGGTTTGTTGTTTTTACCGGAGGTGAACCCGGATTACAGCTAGACGATGAGCTAATAGAGGCAATGCATCAGCAGAATATCGAATGTGCCGTTGAATCAAACGGTACTTTACCCCTACCTAAAACCTTAGATTGGGTATGTATTAGCCCGAAGGGTACATCTACTGTAGTTATAGAGGAATGCGATGAATTAAAGCTCGTGTTTCCACAAGAAGGCGCCACTCCAGAGCGATTTAACTCGATAAAAAGCAAATATCGCTACTTGAGCCCTATAAATGACTGGACACAGGCCACCTTATTTCCTGCACAGCACCCAGCAACAAAAGCCTGTATAGACTATTGTTTAGCGCACCCTAGCTGGTCACTCAGTTTACAATCACATAAAATTATCAATATTGACTAACAATAATGTCAAATGATGAAATTGCAAACCAACATTCACCAGCTGAATGACAAATATCGATACCATACACTTAACTTTTTGCCTCTGACCAACTACACTCAGGCCAAGTTTAAAACCAGCTACATTCAGTGGTGGACTAGGTTTAACGACCATTTACTGAATCTCATTATGGAGAGACACCCGTGCTAGAAGCTTACCGTAAACACGAACAAGAACGAGCCGATCTAGGTATTCCTGCAAAACCCCTTGATGCAGAGCAAGTGACTGCCTTAGTCGAGCTTTTAAAGAATCCTCCTGCCGGCGAAGAAGCCTTTATCAAAGATTTATTAGTTAATCGTGTACCACCTGGTGTTGATGAGGCGGCGTATGTCAAAGCCGGCTTCTTAAGTGCTATTGCAAAAGGTGAAGTAACCTGCCCGTTGATTGATAAAACCGAAGCGGTACACATTTTAGGTACCATGCAAGGCGGCTATAACATTGAGACAATGGTTTCTATGTTAGATGACAGCGAACTGGCTGAAACAGCTGCAGAAGAACTAAAGCGTACGCTTTTAGTATTTGATGCATTCCATGATGTAGATGAAAAAGCCAAAGCAGGCAACGCTGCGGCTAAATCGGTTATGCAATCTTGGGCAGATGCCGAATGGTTCACCAACAAGCCTGCAGTTCCTGAAAAAATCACCCTAACCGTTTTCAAAGTAACAGGTGAAACCAACACTGATGACCTTTCTCCTGCGCAAGACGCGTGGTCACGACCAGACATTCCACTACACGCTTTGGCGATGTACAAAATGGAGCGTGATGGTTTAACACCTGATAAAGCCGGCGAAATTGGTCCAATTGCACAATTAAACGCGTTGAAAGAAAAAGGCCACCCTATCGCCCTGGTAGGCGATGTTGTTGGTACCGGTTCTTCACGTAAATCTGCAACGAACTCTGTACTTTGGTATACCGGTCAAGATATCCCTAATGCGCCGAATAAGCGTTTTGGTGGTTTCTGCCTAGGTAACAAAATTGCACCTATCTTCTTCAATACGATGGAAGATGCGGGCGCCCTACCGATTGAACTCGACGTAGATAAAATGAACATGGGCGATGTGATCGACCTATACCCACACGCGGGTAAAGTTGAGATCGACGGTCAAGTTGTTTCAGAATTTGAATTAAAAACCAATGTATTACTTGATGAAGTACGCGCCGGTGGCCGTATTCCATTAATCATTGGCCGTGGCTTAACCGATCGTGCCCGTGAAGCCTTAGGCCTTGAGCCATCAACGGTTTTCCAACGTCCAGGTGCGGTCGCTGAGAGCGATAAAGGTTTTACGCTAGCACAGAAGATGGTCGGTAAAGCATGTGGTTTAGACGGTATTCGCCCTGGCCAATATTGTGAACCAAAGATGACGACTGTCGGCTCTCAAGATACAACCGGCCCGATGACTCGTGATGAACTGAAAGACTTAGCTTGCCTTGGTTTCTCGACTGACCTAGTAATGCAATCATTCTGTCACACTGCGGCTTACCCTAAGCCAGTTGACGTTGACACTCAGCATACTCTACCAGATTTCATCATGAACCGTGGCGGTGTTTCACTTCGCCCAGGTGACGGTATTATTCACTCTTGGTTGAACCGTATGTTACTACCAGACACGGTAGGTACTGGTGGTGACTCTCATACTCGTTTCCCAATGGGTATCTCTTTCCCTGCGGGTTCTGGTTTAGTTGCTTTCGCAGCAGCTACGGGTGTTATGCCATTAGACATGCCTGAATCTGTATTGGTTCGTTTCAAAGGGACACGTCAACCAGGTATCACGCTTCGTGACCTTGTTCACGCGATTCCATACCAAGCGATTCAAGACGGTCACCTGACTGTTGAGAAGAAAGGTAAGAAAAACGTTTTCTCTGGCCGTGTTTTAGAAATTGAAGGCTTAGATGAGTTAACCGTTGAGCAAGCGTTTGAATTGTCCGATGCTTCTGCAGAACGTTCAGCTGCGGGTTGTACCATTACCCTTTCTGAAGACTCTGTTGCTGAATACTTGAAATCAAACGTTGTGATGTTGCGCTGGATGATTGCAAATGGCTACGGCGATGCCCGTACCCTTGAGCGCCGTGCTAAAGCAATGGAAGAATGGTTAGCAAACCCAAGTTTAATGCGTGCAGACGCAGATGCGGAATACCATACAATAATCGAGATTGATCTCAACGAAATCAAAGAGCCGGTTCTTTGTGCACCAAATGACCCAGACGATGCTCGTTTATTGTCGCAAGTCCAAGGCGAGAAAATTGATGAAGTATTCATCGGTTCTTGTATGACGAACATTGGTCACTTCCGCGCAGCCGGTAAGTTACTTGAAGCACACAACCAGCCAATTTCTACCCGTTTGTGGATCGCTCCGCCAACGAAGATGGATGAAGCTCAGTTGATGGAAGAAGGTTATTACAGCATTTTCGGTAAATCAGGTGCTCGTACTGAGATGCCAGGTTGTTCACTGTGCATGGGTAACCAGGCACGTGTTGAAGCGAAATCTACAGTGGTATCTACTTCGACTCGTAACTTCCCTAACCGTTTAGGTGATGGTGCTAACGTATTCTTAGCTTCAGCTGAACTAGCTGCAGTTTCTGCCCTAATTGGTAAGCTACCAACGCCAGCAGAATATATGGAATACGCTACTAAGATCGACAGCATGGCGAGCGATGTTTACCGCTACTTGAACTTTGACAAAATGGAAGAGTTCAGCACGGCAGCAAGTTCCGTTATTGCACGCGCTTAGGTAACAACTAGAGATTAAAAAACAGGCTTCGGCCTGTTTTTTTTGCGCTAAATATATCTGTACCATCTCGATCGGTAAGCGTTAGATCTTTGGCACTAATAAAGCCATTAGTAGCACAGGTGCAGCAATTGTTTAGCGTTGAATGAATCGATAATACACTGGTGAGCTTGGGTGCCAGATAGGCACTGTAGCAATTTTAACTTTTTGCTCAGGGTTAATACGCTCTACAGATAAGCTTTTGAAAATAGTACTTAACAATATTTTTGCTTCCATAACCGATAAATGCATTCCAATGCATTTATGAACCCCACCACCAAAAGGTATATATTGGTAGGGATGATTTTTATCTTCTTTACGCGCAAACCGGTCAGGATCAAACTCAGTTGAGTTTTCCCAGTAGTCTTTATCGCGCATGATTGCATAGATATTTATACCCGTATGAGTACCGGCAGGTATATCATAACCCCCTAATTCAATATCCTTCGATAAAAGCCTCGGTACAGTAACGATTGGTGGATTCAAACGGATGGTTTCTTTAAATATATGCTCGGTACGTTCTAATTGATTAAGTGTATCGTAGCTGAGATCGGTGACAGCGTCTGATTCCTCTTGCAAAACCCTTTGCCAATGAGGGTTTTCTGTAACTTCGAACATCAATGATGAAATAGAACTCGCTGTCGTGTCATGGGCCGCCATCATGGTAAATATTAAGTGATCAACAATTTGTTGATCTGAAAATTCGGAGCCATCCTCATCTTTAGCCGCAATCATAAAACTAACGAGATCATCTTTAGGTTCCACTCGACGCTGTTGAACTAATTGTGTAAATGCATCAACTAGAATACGCCGACCCTTAACGCCGCGATGATATCTATTATTTAGTATGGGCTTGCGCACAATCGCGAGCGTTCCTGCTACAGTATCACTAAAGGCCTTGGCAATTTGTTGGCCAAACTCGGCTTTGTAGTCCAAACCCAAAAACATTGTTAACGCTAAATCAAGCGTTCTTTCCTTAATGAATGGAAAAAAATCAACTTCGCCTTGATCTTTTAATTCCTGGCTAACAGATTCCGACCAAGCTATGATAGCCGAATAATAACTCAGCATTGCAGGTTTATTAAAACCATGCTGCATTATGCGTCGATGTGTAATATGGTTTTTACCATCTTTTAACAACAGACCATTCGGAAAAAAACTGCCCAGCGTCGGTTGCCAACCTAAGCCAGTTTGCACTGAATCAGCACTATTTTTATACAACAACTGTGCTACATCAGGCCCATCACTTCGAACATACTCAAAGCCAAATAGGTTACAACGATATGTTTTGCCATGGGACTGGGATTGCTTTTCAAAAAAACCAGGCGCATTGGCAATAAACTGCAGAGTATGTGTTAAGCGTTGATACCAAGGATCAATTGGTATATTTGTGAAATTTTTCATGTCGCCGTTCCCTATTTTTATTTTTTTGCATTAGCTAAATTTATTCTATGAAAAATAATACCAGAAAACACTGCTTTCCAATTTAGTTTTAGAGCCGTCCCAGAACGATATAGATTGGTAAGGTCACCTTTACTTCAGAACGCTTAACAGCGTTTATCTCTGTTTCAGTGATAGAACTTTGGATCAGGATTCTCTCGTATAAGTGCGATTAATTTTTCTTCTATTTGTGATTCACTAAATCGCGTCCAACCGGGTAAATATTTTTTTAAATTTATAATAATCGGGACGTTAACATAAGGCGCTACAAAGTTGAGCCCTGGGCCGTTTACTTTATTAACTTGCCCTAACTTCACTAATACTAGTCGATGATCTTCTTTAACATAAAAAACAGATTTAGCTAGGGTCATAACAACTGCAAACAATAAAACGGCAATAGAATAAAAATCGAATTTCATTGGGCATCCTTGAATTGAAACACTCTAAATATTTGGGTTTAATTAAATTTCATTTTGACTTTATGGTCTAATGGCAAACAATCAACTAGGTTTTCTTGCAATAAAAAGTACATAGCGGGCTATATCACAATAGGGTCGTTGCTCACAAAGCTCCAGCTCAGCATCAAAAACATCCTCTTCGTCATACCACTCTACAACGGTTTTTTCAGCTAGGTCTGAAAAAGAACGGATACCCGCTTGAGTCACTATTTCAAAACCTGAGGCAATAAGCCTTTGCTCTACCTCCTGCGGGTCTATGGCCGTTATAGGCGTTAAACCACCTTTCGCACCGCGTAACTGCCCTGCCATCGCTTTTGACAAGGTACCGCGCATTAAATGGCGCAGCATTAACATGTGCTTGTTGTAGACCATAAGCCCGACATAACCGCCAGGTTTCACCCAATGTTGCAATTGATCAACAACCGACATTGGGTTCTCTAACCATTCTAAAACAGCATGGATATTTACAACATCGACAGGCTGATCAGGTCGATAATCGATAATAGATGCTTGTCGAACTGTGACGCTACCTTGTTCTATTTCACTTCGACACTGAGCTTCAACATAATTGGCCATTTCACCTGATACATCAAAGTAATCTACTTTTTCAGCACCTTGTACATTAAACCAAGTAGTCATTTGCCCTAATCCACCAGCAGCATCCAACACATGCCCGCCTTGGACTAGTTCAATAGGTAAATAGCGCTGATATAAAGCGTCGATCAAACGCATGCGTAAGCGCCCTTTACGGGTACCATATATATTTTCAGAAAATCGATTGACCAGTGAGTCAAAACTTATAAAGGCCATAAAAAAATGCACTGCCACGGTTGCGGAAGTGCATTCTAATTCATTGCGCGCCTCGCTGCGAACGTTACAGATAACGAGGTGTCCGACTTACGGCGCCATTACTCAGGGTATATACGCGCTGACCTTATTTTCGCACTGTCAATAAGAAGGTCAGTATAACCACTGCCCTGACGAATTCTTATTTGAACTTGGCCATTGCGAACACTGGTGATAGTGCCAATAAAAACCTGTCCATCAGTACGTTCAATATTAATCTTTCTGTTGGAGTATCGACTGAGCTCAGACTTAGGAACACTTAGAAGCTTACGCTCTACCGAAGATGATTGGGTCGCCACTGCAGTGGCTTCATCAGTCTCAATAGACATTTTATGCGCTAGCCGCACTGCTTTCAGGTTTAACTGATCAAAGCCATCAATATTGTAACTCAAACCGGTAAGATCTAGCTTGGCATCGTTCAAGGTAAACTGTAAGTTCGACAAACTAATAAGGTCAGGTAAGGTATAATACTCAAGCTGCGAAAGCTCAAAGCCTGGTAATGGTTGCAAACTAATTTCAACTTCAACACCTGGCTGGACAAACTCTTTATAAGTTTCTTTTAAATCGAAGGCGGCATTAAAATCTAATTGTGCAAAAGCCGTTGTTACCATATCAGCATGCAAATCACGCCATTCATCGTTTGTTACTTTTGCTTTATTCGCGCAGTACTCTACTAGTTTATTATTAAAGCCATAATCGCGAACATTAAAACGCATTGTCTGTGTATTAACGTTGTCGTAGTTAAAGTTCAAGACAGATTGGAAATTTTCCATGATACTGAGCATTCCTAGCATAGTTTGCTCTGATTCTATTGCGCCCATCCCATCGATAGAAATTACCGAGGTGGTAACAAACTCATCAAGTGACATTTCATAGGTATAGCCAGTTTCAATATCCATCATCAAACTATTGAATCCTAGATCATAAAACTGCATGGGGCCCAAAGATTCTGTTTGACCACAGCCTAATGCGAACACCTGACTGAGTTTACTGTTTGGATAAAAGGCATCTGCTTGACTAAATAATGTGCGAGGAATATCGAAATCGAGACCTTGAATATCGATCATTAAGGCTTTAGGCAGTTTGCCCGCTTTTATTGAGCTTTCAAGCTTGATGGTTTCTAGGAGATTTGATGTCTTTAAACCAATACTCCCAATACTGATATTGGTTGCACTACTGGCTTCATAAAAATTTAGTTTATTGATGCTAATACGACCATCGAGGCCTATTTTAACACTTTCATAACTCGCATCGACAAAAGGACGCATACTGGTGACAATATCTTTAACTGCCTTGTCTATTTTCCATTGCATGCCAAAATAACTGGCGCCTGCAGCGACAATTAAACCAATTACTAGTGTTAGAAATACCTTTTTCATTAAACCCTAAAGCCTCGAAGTACAGTGATGTTAAGCACCATACCACGAGTTTTAGGGTTTATGAACGGTTTATAGCTTAGACCGTGAGGGCTACCTCAGTTCCTTGCTTAATTGCACGCTTAGCATCCAATTCTGCAGCAACATCGGCACCACCAATAAGGTGAACGTCAACGCCTTTGCCTTCGAGAGTATCGGCAAGTTGACGCATGGGCTCTTGCCCGGCACAAACAATAATATTATCGACATCAAGTACCTGCGCCTCATCCCCGACTAGAATATGCAGCCCTTGCTCATCAATTTTCTGATAAGTGACACCAGGTACCATTTTGACTAGCTTATTTTTCAGTGCTGTACGATGAATCCAACCAGTCGTCTTGCCTAATTTAGCGCCAACTTTAGACGTTTTACGCTGCAATAAAGTCACCTCTCGAGCAGGAGGCGTAATTTCTGGCTTAACTAAGCCACCCGGCACCGATACGTTAATATCAACACCCCATTCAGATAAAAACTCTTCCTTGGTCTGGGTGTGCTCTGGGTTGTCATGCACGAGGTACTCAGCGACGTCAAAACCAATACCGCCAGCCCCAATAATGGCTACTTTTTTGCCAACTGGCTTATGATCACGCAGTACGTCTAAATAGTTCATCACTTTAGGTGAATCGGCACCTTCTAGCTCTAGCTGTCTTGGTGAAATGCCTGTGGCAACCAATACCGTATCAAACTGCCCAATAAGATCATCAGCTGTGACACGCTTGTTCAAGGTAACCGTCACACCGACTTCCGGTAAACGGTTTGAAAAGTAGCGTAAGGTCTCTTCAAATTCTTCTTTACCCGGTATCTGCATGGCAATCTTAAACTGGCCACCAATGCTGTCACTGGCTTCAAACAAGGTGACTTCATGACCACGTTCTGCGGCAGTCACCGCTGCGGCCATACCAGCAGGTCCGGCGCCAATCACCGCAACTTTTTTAAGCGTATCGGCTTTGGATTTAACTAACTTGGTTTCATTAGCCGCGTATGGGTTAACTAAGCAAGAAACTTCGCCACCAACAAACACATGATCTAAACAGGCTTGGTTGCAGCCAATACAGGTATTAATGGAGTCTGACTTACCAGCAGCCGCTTTGTTAACAAAATCGGCATCGGCTAGGAATGGCCGTGCCATTGAGACCATGTCTGCATTGCCATCAGCAATGACTTGCTCGCCCACTTCTGGGGTATTGATACGGTTAGTGGTAATTAATGGGATAGATAAGTGCTCTTTCATTCGCTTAGTCACTTCTACGAAAGCCGCACGTGGCACACTGGTGGCTATCGTAGGGATACGAGCTTCATGCCAACCAATACCGGTGTTTATGAGCGTTGCGCCGGCTTTTTCGATGGCCTTACCTAGCTGAACAACCTCTTCCCAAGTAGAACCCTCTTCGACTAAATCAAGCATCGACAATCGATAAATGATAATAAAATCATCACCAACAGCCGCACGTATTTTAGTCACGACTTCAATGGGTAACTTAATACGGTTTTCGTAACTGCCACCCCAACCGTCAGTTCGGTGGTTAGTACGTTTACAAATAAACTGGTTTAAGAAGTAGCCTTCTGAGCCCATCACTTCCACTCCATCGTAGCCAGCTTGTTTCGCTAAGGTGGCACAGGTAACAAAGTCGTCAATTTGCTTTTGAATACCGGCTTCATCAAGTTCTTTGGGCTTGAACGGGTTTATCGGCGCTTGTATTGCAGAAGGCGCAACCAAGCTAGGATTATAGGCATAGCGGCCAGTGTGCAGTATTTGCATACAAATAATAGCGCCAGCAACTTCATGTACGGCGTCGGTTACTATTTTGTGTTGGGCGACTTCCTTCTCGTTCACTAAAACAGCACCGCCTTGAACTCCAACACCTTCTGTATTGGGGCCAATACCGCCTGTAACGATTAAACCCACTCCGCCTTCTGCACGCGCTTTAAAGTAAGCAGCCTGACGTTCAAAGCCTTGTGGTCGTTCTTCAAGGCCCGTATGCATGGAGCCCATTAACACGCGGTTGCGTAATTTGGTGAAGCCTAGATCGAGAGGCGCCAATAAATGAGGGAAATGAGCGTTAGCCATGTGGATTCCTTTTTTATGTTTATCAAATACAAAATGAGCTAAAAGTAATTGTTGACCAGATTAATCAAATTGCCATACTGCAACAATACCCCCAACTAACAATTGAGTACCTTTAGATGACAATCACACTGGGTGACATTTCTATCCGCTACGTACACCACCTGCTAAACACAGCGGAAGATAACGGTATAAATACCACAGTCATCGCTGAGCAGTTTTTACTCACCCCAGTCAAACTGCAAACGCCCTATAGCCGTATAAGCATTCCGCGCTTTATGCGCTTAGGTGAAAGAATCATGAGCCAAGCCGAACAACCTGATTTAGGCTTAAAATGTGGGCAATCTATTCACTTAAGTGAGCTAGGTTTGACCGGCTATTTAGCCGCCAATGCCAGCAGCCTAAGCCAAGCATTGGTTGATATTGCCTATTACGAAAAGCTTAGCAGTCAAAACTTGCGCGGTCACTCTTCTGTCAGTATCAGTGAAACACAGGTTAAATTCTTGTTTTACAGCATTAGCCCATACAATAATTATAATTACTTTATTGTCGATCTCGCATTGCGTGGCACCCTTAACTTTATCAATGAGTTAAACCAACAGGCCATTGCCCCAGAGCGAGTCAATTTTGAATTCCCCGCGCCTAGCTATGTCGCACTTTACGCTAATTACTTTCAAGTTCCGGTATATTTTAACCAGCCGGAAAACTCGGTCATTTACCGTAAGAAAGACTTAAGCCCTGCTCCTCACCGAGCCAACCCAATCACCTATTTAGAAGTTAAAGCTGAATGTGACAAACGTTTCAATGAACTCAACCCTAATGATTCATTTGTTGAGCAGGTCATGAATGAAATAGGCCCCCTGTTAACCGCACAAAAACCGTCAATGGAACAAGTGGCGCATAACATAGGGATGCCGCCGTGGACATTACGAAGAAGGCTCAAAGAAGAACAGGTACGCTTTAAAGACTTAATAGATGAAACACGAAAGTCTCTGGCCAGTATTTACACCAAAGACCCGCAGTATTCATTAGAGGAGATTTCATTTTTAGTGGGGTTTTCAAACCCGACGGCGTTCCATCGGGCATTTAAACGCTGGTTCGGTTGCACCGCCACGCAGTACCGGCAACAACTGAACCGACAAGACTAACCGCGAATTTGACGAACGCGGAACGAACGCCCTTTTAACTTACCTTCGGATAACTTAGCTAACGCCTGCTTAGCAGCCGATTTTTTAACAGCAACATAGGCAGAATTATCAAACATTTGAATTTTACCAATGTCATCACCACTGATACCTTGGCCACCTGTTAGCGCGCCAACAATATCGCCTGGACGAACCTTTTGCTTTTTACCGCCGTCTATTTGAATGGTCGCCATCGGTGGTTTTACCGGTGTTTCATCTAAAAACTTAATGTCTGGCAACGGTGTTGGGTCTGAAATTGGGTCTATATCTAACGGCATCTGCGCAACGCGATGGCTTTCTTTTTCTTCAAATAAAGAAATAGCCAAGCCTTTATTGCCCGCACGGCCAGTTCGGCCAATACGGTGAACATGCACTTCAGGGTCACGTGATAGTTGGAAGTTAATGACTGCATCTAAAGAATCTATATCTAGGCCGCGTGCTGCAACATCGGTAGCGACCAAAATAGACGCACTCTTGTTAGCAAAACGAACCAAAACTTGATCGCGTTGACGCTGCTCTAAATCACCGTGCAATGCTAAGGCTGAAAAGCCTTCTGAAGCTAAGTAATCTGCAACATCATCAACATCGCGCTTCATATTACAAAACACCACCGTTGATTCAGGTGCAAAGCGCTTTAGCAATAAATTCAGCGCCTCTAAACGATGCTCGTAATCTTCTACCTTATAAAATTGCTGCTCAATAGAGTCATGAGTATGGGTGCTTTCTACCTTAACCATCAGAGGATCAACCATTACCCGAGTCGCGATACGCTTAATTTGATCTGGGAAGGTGGCACTGAACAGCAAGGTTTGACGTGATTCAGGTACGTAATCTAATATTTTATCGAGCGCTTCTTGAAAGCCCATATCTA
The DNA here is from genome assembly GCF_046710285.1 of Reinekea sp. Taxonomy (GTDB): domain Bacteria; phylum Pseudomonadota; class Gammaproteobacteria; order Pseudomonadales; family Natronospirillaceae; genus Reinekea. The sequence continues at coordinate 17,809 of NZ_JBKEGY010000023.1, read as the reverse complement.
ACATACGATCGGCTTCATCAAGTACCAAGGTTTCAACATTTTCGAGCTTCAAGGTACCTTTACGAACGTGCTCTTCAACGCGACCCGGAGTACCGACAATAATATGCGCGCCATGCTCCAATGACCCTACTTGTGGCCCAAAGGGCATACCGCCACACAAGGTTAATACTTTAATATTATGGGTAGTACGCGCTAAGCGACGAATCTCTTTCGCCACCTGATCGGCCAGCTCACGTGTTGGGCACAATACTAACGACTGAATGCGAAAACGCTTAACATTGAGCTTTTCAAGCAAGCCCAAGCCAAAAGCAACCGTTTTACCACTGCCAGTTTGACCCTGGGCAATAACATCTCGGCCAGCCAATACGCTCGGTAAGCTTTCCTGTTGAATGGGCGTCATCTCGGTAAACCCCAAAGATTCAAGGTTTTCGAAGAGTTCGGGCTTAAGAGATAACGAAGAGAATGACGATTTATTCAAAGGAATGCCTGCAAAATAGGGAGATAAAGCAGGCATTTTACCAGACTATTTACGCGATTGTTTTATCAATGTGGCGTATTCGGTGGTTTTATGTAAAAGAAAGCTGGGCCGTGCCGTCAAGCTAGTGGCACAGAGCTAGTTGTTGCCAACGGTGCCGGCTTTGATGGTAATTTTATCTGCCACTATATCGATATTCGGACCTGACAACGTCAAGTTACCCGACCGATCTATTTCAATACTGCCATCGCCTTGAGATATGCTAATAGCGCCAGCCGCATTCAATTCAATATTAGTGCCCGCTTCCACTTGGAAGTTACCATCCATTACCTGAAAGCTCGCATCACCTGATACTATTTGTTGTTGTAAACCTTCGGCTGCATGCAATAAAAACTCTCCATCGGCGTTCAACTCAACATTACCTTCTAAGCTTTGCCAACGTAAATCTGCTTTGGCGTTTATGGAAATAGATTCATTTGATTGTAAGTTGATATCGCCCTGCTGCGTCATAAAAGTCGCTGATCCACCAATTTCTGCACGGTAACTTTCACCAACGCTTAGTAAAAAGTCAGCCCCTGAGCTGGCCTGTATTTCGGTACCCGCCACGATTCTTACATCGCCTTCAGTTGACGTTAACGCGGCCTGATGAGCATCTTGTTGTGCACTTAACAGCAAACTGTTTTTTTGCTCAGGGGTTGATAGCCTTATAGTCTCTGCGCTCGGCGTATCGTCAAATTTTAATTCGTGACCGCTTCGTGTACGAATAATATTATCCATCGGGTTTTTGTTGGTTACTGGGCTTGGATTAACGTCATTCATCAATGCACCCAGAATTATTGGCCGATCAATATCACCATTAACAAATGAAACAACAACATCGGTGTCTGGTACCAATGGAAATGCCATACCATGGTCTTGGCCGCCAAAAGTCTGTAATTGACTAACAGCCTTACTGCCTTGCCCTGAGCCTGATGCATCGAAAGAAAAGCGTATTTGATATCGACCTTCATTATCAACGTCAGATATTATACGAGCCGTTAATGAAGCGGCAAAATTTTCATTTGAAACATACTTAGGATTAAAAATCACCCCGCACGGCAAAACCGACACCACACTGGTGAATTCTTGATATTGACCATCACTATTGTTTGCAGCTCCTCGTTGACTTCCCATAAACGAAACTGATTTAACGAAATACTCTCCGGAGCACTCTGGGTGATGTGTTAGCTTGACGATCATTCCTGGTCGTAGGTTACGGGCATTGGTTTTAAGGGTCAGCTGCTGAGTTAAACTTGAGTGACTTTCAAAATACGCATTCGCTCGCTTTTTTGCAGTGGTGTTATCTGGGCTGTTATTTCCCCAAATATTATCAACCAACAAGTCTTCTTTTGCTTGGTTTGACTCACCTAATACCCAGCTTGAACTTTGATCATTGTAGTCACTTAGCCGAATCTGGTTTAAACCTTGCTGCTGACGCACCGTTACCGAATGTGCATATTCACGATCTACCGCCACTCCACGGCTAGTTAAAAATGGTAACACAACGACTGAATCACCTTGTGGCAAATTGGCAGCATCGTCGACAATTGTCATTGTGTTTCCTTCAGATAAATGTGCCACACTTAACATGAGCCCTTCTTTAGCCAAGACGCGCCGTATAAAATGCCAATCAGATTCTTGATACTGCACAGTCATGTCGGCTACATGCTGCTGCGCAACATTTACGCTCAATTCGCTTGCTAGGTGTACACCGTCAGATATTAAACCTTGGGCAATTTCAATACAGGTTTTTCCGACAAAAACTCGACTGTGTTTTTCTATACAAAAATGATGATAAGGCTCAACCAGCTCAAGTTTAAATCGAGAACCGCCTTTGTGACGTCCACTGTGACGGACACTGATAACTTTTCCATAAATATAGGAACGTTCAGTTTGTACAATAAGTGCCAGCTTTGCTAACTGACCTAACAGTGCTCTACCGTCGCTGACAGTTGATGATATAATTTCAATATTGAGTTGATATTGAATATCATCTATCTCAAAACCATAGCCATCTACTTTTTCTACAATGAAGTCCGATTGTCCATCAATTTCTATTGAATACTGACTTTCATTAGCTAAACCTAGGTTATTAGTAGCACGATTAAGTTGCGCAAATGTTTGAGCCATATTGTTAGATCCTTCTAGTTAAATTTAGGCTGACTGCGCTAGAGCTGGTGACTGTCGATCAGAGAAAATACATTCGAGATTTCCATCTGAAATAACGAGACTTAAGATATCCGGTATATCTTCATCTGCGACGAATTGTAAGAGGCTATTGGCAACGTTTGGCATTACATTACGTTCAATTAACTGACTTACATAGCGTGCTCCAGCTGAGTTTAATTCACACTGCTCAACAATATTATCAATCACTACATCCGAAACTCTAAAAGTCATCTCATATTGCTCCTTCAACCGAGTCGCAATTTTATCGAGTTTCAAAGTTACAATGGTAGATAAGCTTTCTTTTTGCAGACTGTTAAAAGGTATCGTAGTAATTCGACCTAACAACGCTGGTGCAAAATGATCCTCTAAACTGGGTCGTATCAGTTCAACCAGTTCAGTTAAGCTAGGTTGCGACCAAGGCTCAGCAATCACTTCTGGTACTTCTAAATTGTTGGCATTTAATTCCATTGAGTCATTCTTGAATCTTTCTTGTATCGCTGCTGAGCCCAAATTTGACGTCATTAAAATGAGTGAATGACTGAAATCGATAATGCGACCTTCACCATCACGCATAAACCCTTTATCGAAAACCTGATAAAACATATTCATGACATCTGTATGTGCTTTTTCGACTTCATCGAGCAAAACAACTGAATAAGGTCGATTACGGATAGCTTCAGTAAGCACCCCTCCCTGTCCATAGCCAACATAACCAGGAGGAGCCCCTTTAAGCTGAGAAGCGGCGTGTGCCTCTTGGTACTCACTCATGTTAATGGTGACCAAAGCATTGTCACTGCCAAAAAGATGTTCCGCAATAGCTCGAGCAGTTTCAGTTTTCCCCACTCCACTTGGCCCAGATAATAAAAAGCACCCCACTGGTCCTTCATTTAAACTGAGGCCTGCTTTTGCAGAACGAAGTGCTTGCCCTATAGCTGCAAGTGCTTGAGTCTGGCCGACTACCTTTTGAGAAATAACCGACTCGAAACTTATCACGGCTTGGTGATCATCTTTGCTCATTCGACCTACTGGAACACCGGTCCAGTCTGCGACTACATCTGCAATGGCTAATTCATTCACCTCGGGCTGAACGTAGGGCTTTTGCTGCTGCAGCTTGGCAAGCTTTTCACGTAACTCTCGGTTGTGTTTAAGATTATTTTCAACTGCAACCGAACTAATTTCACCAACACTAATGCTCTTCTTAATAGCCTCTACTAGCTCAAACTCACCTAGCCATTGATCTGTGGTTTGTTCTATTTCAGACATACATTGATCTAGTTCAATGTTGAGCGTTTCTAATAACGAACTATTTGTTCTTAGACCAGATTTTTCCTCGGACTTAATTTGTGTCAGACGTGTTGTTAAATACTGTTGACGTTCTTGAAGCATTTCTAATAAGGCCGGCTTTACGTGCTGGTCCATGGTTATGCGGGCTGCGGCTGTATCAATTAGATCAATCGCTTTGTCGGGTAAATATCGCCCATTAATGTATCGTTTAGAGAGTTTTACGGCAGCCTCGATCGCTGCATCAGTGATGACAACATTGTGATGTTTTTGATAACTTTCTTTAAGGCTACTTAACATGAGCATTGCAGACTCGGTGTCGGGCTCTTCGACCTGAACTTTTTGAAAGCGTCTTGCCAAGGCTGGGTCACGTTCGAAATATTTTTTGTACTCGCTAAAAGTGGTTGCCGCAATGGTTCTTAATTCACCACGCGCTAATGCTGGTTTCAAGAGATTGGCGGCATCACTTAGTCCTGCATCTCCGCCAGCGCCAACAAGTGTGTGCGCTTCATCAATAAAAAGCATAACGGGTACGGGCGACAGTGTGACATCTTCAATTACTTGCTTTAGTCGCCTTTCAAACTCGCCCTTAACACCCGCGCCTGCTTGCAATAGCCCCATGTCTAGTACACAAATTTGAATATCCTTCAACTGTTCGGGTACCGTTCCTTCAGCTACTTTTAGAGCTAACCCCTCAACAATGGCAGTTTTACCAACACCAGGTTCGCCAACTAAGATAGGGTTGTTTTTACGACGCCGACATAAAATATCTATCGACATTCTTACCTCTTCTGAACGGCCCGTTATGGCATCAAGCTCACCCTTCAAAGCCTTTTCAGTTAGATTAAGTGTGAATTGTTCGAGTGCGCTAGAACGCTCCGTACCTGATGCCTTTGAGTACTCTGTACTATTTGATAATAGATTTTGTTCACTAGAGTCACGGACAATATGTTCTCGCTGCGCCCTCAGTTCCACTAAATTAATTCTCATTAGTGAATTAAATGCGGCCAGCTCACTAGACTGTGAACTCAATTCAACCACGGCTTCTAATATAAGGCCTGAGTCAATTTCATTTTGGTTGTAATGCAATGCGCCGAGTACACAAGCTTTTTCTAGCACCCTGTACAAAGAATTTGAAATACAGGGTTTGTCATGGCCCCCTGATCTTAAATTGTTAATCGCTTCAATTAAGTCGTACCAAAGCTGATCTTGGCTTACAGAGAAGCCAGTCAAAACAGCGTCTAAATTGTAAAGCCCTTCTACCTCAAGAAGCTTTAATACTAGATGCTCTGGCGTTACTTGGTACTGACCTCTAGAAGAGGCAAACCCCACAGCCTGCTCTAATGCCTGACCGCAATGCCCATTTAGTTTTTGAAGTAATATCTTTAGAGACTGATTATCCATATCATTATCCTTATGCGACTTCATCCATGTCACTCAAATTAAATTGTTTCTCGTTTAGTACTAGGGTTTGTTGGTCTAATTTTTGGCCTAGAATCGTATGCATAGCCAGTGAGCTATTGTCTCCGCCTAAACACCAATCTTTGGCGGCACCAAATTCAACTGTCATGTTAATGTCAAAGATACAAGTGTCGGGTAAAAACTGCTTAACCATTCGCGCCAATGATGTCCCATATTTACCACCTGCAAAAAAATGATAAGCACTCTCTTCTGGCAATACGCCTAAATTGACTATAATTTTTTGACCCGATACGGCTAAGCGCCCGCCTAAGAGCGTGTCACCGCCCAATTCAAAGTGTCCATTGAGAATGGGCGTCTCTTGTAAATCGACCCAACTCACAGCATTGGCGTCAATTTTTAAATCAACTAAGGGGAACCTAGCTTTTAATAAGCTCTCTAAACTACTTAAGTTGCGCTTTGCGCCTAAAAAGCTACCGCCAACCTGATCACTACTTTTATCTTGCCAATTAAGCGCACCGATATTTCGCAACATCGTGGTATAGTTATCGTGTTTATCGTTTCTAAAAAACTGCCCCTTCAACCAACCTTGATGTAAAAGGTTGTAGAGCTTTTGATTAAATATATCTAAAAAGGCTTGAAGCGCATTATTCGAACTGGCCACTGCATCAATATCTTCAATAAAGTACTGCGGTAAAGGGCTATCAACACCATACAGGCCCATAAACCGTACTATTAGCTCAAATTGATCATTTGTTTCGCTTAGTCTTTTAATATCTGCCGCAGGGAACGCAAGGCTGGTATCGGGTCGAATTTTGAGAGAAAACTTACTTTTACTACTACCTGCTTGACTCTGTTCTAAGACATAAAGTAGTTGATGAAAATCAAACTCATAGGCCTTTTTTAGCGCCTTATCGACTATATTTAATGGTTGAGAGGCTAAGGTTTCCATACCCATTCCTTATAACTAGGGATCAGCGTGACCTTCGTTTGGGTTACCTGGTTTAGATCACTTAAGGCAGTAAAAAAAGCATGTAATACCGATGCAAAAAGGTAACAGTCAGACTCGCTGCTAAAGTACTTTTCATTTAGCTGTAAACAGAGTTCTTGGCCTTGAAATAAAATACCACGGTTAAATCGCTGGAAATGTTCTAAACTAACTTTTTCAATTGACTGTATCTTTCTTTTATTCTCAATTTGATCACTCCAATCAAAGAGTGATAACAATCGTTGAAGCTTTTCCGATGAGTCAATCATACTTAGCTGTAACGTTAGAAGTGATATGAGCTGCCATTGAAAATCATGATGACTAGGCACCTGAAAAGACTTAGTCGGCCTGACAATATTATAAACTTGAATTTCTTTAGGAATAGCTGAAACCGTTTGAGCAATTGAATTAACATCCATATATCTTCGCGGATACTGGCCATTAGTTAGTTTAATTTCTGTAGATAAAACTTCTGGATTAAATGGTAGCGCCGAGCTTACGGATATATAGGTAACAGGTGATTCCGCAACAGAGACGCTATGGCGAGATGAAAAGCTTCTTGCCCCTTTATCTTGGTAGTGCATAGCGTAGATAGGATTGTATTCATAATTCTGACCCGTTACTTGATCTCTACTGGTTAAACGTTCGACCGAATAAACCTGGTAGCAATCGCCATCATTAATTTCTGTTTTTAACAAGAACTCACTTCTACTGTGATCAATCCTTATTGCTTGCGCATCTGCGCTGACAAGGTTTACAACGGGAGTACAATTAATATGTATGTTGTCTGATGTCAAATTAGTATCTACTGGGAGTGGCAAATTCGAGCTTACTTTCAATTCTATATTGTTGTCATTGTCGTTTAAAAAACGCTGTCTATCACAATTTATTGAAAAAAATAAGAACCGCTCTCTGGCGCAAAAGTAATCATGCAATATACTAAAAGCTGCATGTTCACGACCATCATTTGGCAATATATTATGCTTAGCGTCAATGTGGTTAGCATCAAATGACACCATTATTTTTCCTGAAACACTATCTTGCTGAAAAACGCCTTTAGTAGAGTGATCACTTAGCAGTTGAAACAAAGCATAAGATACTGGCCAATCAGCATGCAGATAAAGCTCTAGGGCAGAAAAGTCTATTTCAGACCATGATGCATTGGATGATTTGGTGAAACTAATTTTAATCTCCGTGGCCGAACTGGTCCCTGCATAGTTCGTAACACTTGTAATAATAAGAGGCTGTATAGCAACTGAATTCGTCGTACTATAGTGACATTCGATTTTCTTTGGCCCAGTATTGACTGCCTTTAGTACCTGCTGGTCTGCAAGGCTTACAGCCTTTGGGGCGTATGCATTAAGCTTATATTCGACTATAGACGTCGATGGATACGCTCGTATCAAAGAACCACATAACTGCTCAAGCACAGACCCGCTGATCTCTGGAATGCAATCATCAATTCTTTGTCTTATTTGCCCTGTTAAAAAGGCAACACCCTCTAACAAGCGTTCTACATATGGGTCTCGGTCTTTAACTGAGTTTAAATTTAGCAACCCTGCTTGCTCGGGATACGATTTAGAAAAAGACTCGCCAATTTCAGTTAATGACCGCATTTCAGAGTCAAAATAGTCTTTAAAATTTTGCATAATTAGCCCTAAACCATATTAGGTTTTGTTACGTCCATTTTCAGATTACTTTTAAATAGGGTTTGAAAGCGCACATAACCGGCTTCGCCTAGCTGACCACTAATTTCCATTCTAACTACGCACCGTTTAATGTCTCTCGCCATAGGGGTAACTCTGACGTTTTGTAAACGTGGTTCATATTTTTCAATCACCAACTTTACAGAATACGCAATGTCTTGCTCTGAATAGGGTAATTCACGATAGAGTGAATCAAGATTCGGCAAACCATAATCTGGTAAATGGCCTAGCACACCCTGACGAGCGTTAAGTATCCGTTGGAGTGAATCATGAATACTTATTAATAAGTCCTCATGAGAGGGGAAATTGGCGAGTAAACGCCCATCTTTATATTGACCTGATAATACTTCATACAACGCATGCACGATTGAATCCTTTCAAAATGCAAAAACGACGCGCACAACTGCGCGCCGATTAATATCATTACCGACCTTCTACCCAGGAATCGGAAAACTCTATATTGCCGTCTAAATACGACCATGTGATTTTTTGATAGCGTAAAGAAACAGTTTCTAAATGAGGGTAACGCTCCTTATCTAAATCTTTCACGTTCAACATCGAAGGACTAACGGTGGTAATACGTACCCCTTCAAGTGTATGACGGAAATACTCTACTTCAGTGCCTGTATCGTCAATTTTATACCAGCTTAATACCACCTTTGATAAGGTCTGTCCGTTACTACAGGCTTTGTACAAATAAGGGGTTGCTGCATCATAAGCTTTCGTAATAATTAAAGGCTCGTGCTTGCGAGTGCCTGTTAACTCGCCAGAGTCTGCATCAGTTGGAATTCGAAGTTCATGATCAAAGGCTAAAACCTCCACAGAACCTTCTCGACCTGATACATTTACTGACCCTATGATCTCGTTTCCTTGATCATCGGTGATCCACATATAAGCTGGAATCGCCATCTACTATCTCCTTGTTTATTTAAGTTTTTATGACGTTGCGCATAAAATGCGACTCTCAATAGTGTGAACATAACGTCGATGAGAATTGGTTGTTTTTAGCGGTAGACTAAAAGATTAACTACCATTACCCGGCATCTGAGACACCATAGAAAGGCGAACATCGACCCCCTCTACCTGAAAATGAGGTTGAACATACATACTGACCGAATAGAAACCGGGGTTATCCGAGGCTTCGGAAACAACGACCTGACCATCTTTCAACGGGTGCGATGCTGCTAGTTCTGGCTCTGGATTATTCATTTTAGTGACAAGACTTTGCAGCCAGGCGTTCAGTTCACTTTCTAAGTCTAAACGAGACTTCAAAGAACCAATATTTTCACGCTGAAGAACCTTTAAATATTGAGCTAGTTTCGAAACCAGCAAAATATAGGGGAGCCGTGAGTTAATTCGAGCATTTGCTGTTGCTTCATCGGTGTCATATTCGGTTGGTTTCTGGACAGAATTAGCAGAAAAAAAGCAAGCATAATCACTATTTTTGTAATAGCTCAATGGTATAAAGCCATGATCAGCGAATTCCAATTCCTTGGTTTCTGAGATTAAAACCTCTGTTGGAATTTTCGCTTCAGTACCGCGTCCAGATTCATAATAGTGTACCGGTAAGCCTTCTAATTTACCGCCCGCTTCTGGACCCCGCACATTTACGGTCCAGCCATTTTTCTGCTGGCTTCTCGCCATATTGGCAGCAAACGCAAAGGCTGAGTTACCCCAACAATAACGGTCGTGTTGTTCGCCACGAACCGCTTCTTCGTAATTAAAGCTTCGTACTGGGTTGTTTTCACCATAGGGAAGCCTCAATAAAAATCTTGGGAACACCATGCCCACGTACCGAGAATCTTCTGATTCTCTAAAGCTTTTCCAGCGTAAAAACTCAGCACGATCCATATAAGAAGATATATCCTGAATTTTCGGAATTTCTTCAATATTATCTTTGCCAAAAAACTGCGGTCCAATTGCACTAATAAAAGGACAATGGGCGGCGGCAGATACCTTTGAAATCTCCGTCAATAGCTCAATATCTGGGGCTGTACGATCAAATTCATAGTTTGCAATAATGGCCGTTATCGGTTCACCGCCAGGAGTATCATATTCTTGGGTGTAGACGTGGTCATAAAAACCAGACTGTGTCGTATCTGCAGACTCTTCAAAATCTTCGCGCAGGTCTTCTTTAGTGACATCAAGCAGCTCTATTTTGCTGTTTGCTTTAAAGTCTGTTCGATCAACTAGGAATTTTAGACCACGCCAAGATGACTCAATTACTTGAAAAGAAGGATGGTGTAATATGCTATCAAGTTGAGAAGAGATGGTTTGGTCAATCTTGGAGATATAATCATCTAATAGATTTTTATCAATGCGATCAATTTGTTGTCCTGACTCTAGGGCCACATCGAAAAACACCTGCAACGCTGCTGTAATTCGTGCATTTTGTTCAACATCACCCATACTTTTTGCATCTTGAAAGCTATCTAACTGTATTTTTCCTGCTATTGGTGACATATCGACCATGTCGCAAAGACGTTCATAAAGAGATGAACTCTCTTCTAGTTCGCTAATATCTTGTTTTTCGATTGCCTGCGCTTCCATATACTGCTCCCTAATTTCTCTATTCCGTTAGATTTTTTTGCTTATTGGCATGTTCTACTAATGCAGCCAACTCGTTTTTTAGGCTAGTAAGATCAGAGTCAGTCTTTAAAATGCGTTCAACTTCTTTGCGCAGTACACTGTTATCTAGTAGGTTAGACTTCAGATCTTTGAGAAGATTGCGCATAGCTAGTAACGAACGTACTTCCGGTATTTGTGAAGCAACTCGCTCTGGATGAAAGTCTTTAAATTTATTGAATTCCAAATTGACTTTAATTTCTGAGCCATCGTTGGAGATTTTGTTATCAACCGAGAAATTAGCTTCTGGCGATAAGTCAGACATGACCTGTTCTAGATTGTTTGAGGTAATGCTGATGCGCTGGCGCTCTGATACATCTCCCGATGTTTTACCATTGCTAAAGTCGCCTGTTACAAGCATCTTCAGAGGTAGTTCTTTTTTAACTTGCGCCCCGCCTGTTTCTAAATCTAACGAAATATTAACACGCGCTCGTGGTATTTCATTTTGAAAACTTTCACCCATTTCTCAAACTCCTTTTTATTTAGTGGGAAATCCAATAAAATATTCCATTACTTAACGATTTAACAATACCAATAATTCTATTTTATTTTTTAAAATATCTCTTACCTAATTAATTCATTTTTTATGACGGCAATCACAAGTTCATAAATTAGTTCACGAAAACCATTTAATCGCTGAGGCTACGTTTAAATTGCAAACGCTTGATTTAATCGCTTCCATTTCGGTGATCGTCTTATTTTTGTCTACGACGTCATTCTTAGCCAACCTATCTTTTTTGAGTCGATAGAGTAATCTCCAAACTGTTATACAAAAATTTGGGTTCACTAGCGGCAAGTTTAAGTTACGCATGGTTATATCAATCTCAATTAAAATCGAATAGGCGAAATTAGATTTGCCATCTTCAATTAATATATTTGCTCTACTAAAACAAACTTGAATACGATCAAACTCATTTTTAACTGGATATTGTTCTAACCAAGTGAGAGCTTCTGTAAGACCTTGATCATGATAAATATCACTAGCGTCTATCGGTTCTTGGTCGACCGTAAGAAGGTTGACCTGAACTTTTTCATCAATATTTATTAGCTTGTCGATCCAGTCTTGTGTGCCGGCCGATATAAATGGTTCTCCATTGTTAAAAGCCAGTTTAGACAGGTTGGGGATTTTTTCGTTCAATGCAATCAAATGAAGGGTAATTTGCCTACTAGCAGAAGTATATCCTGCCTTTTCAGCGCTTACTGATGCCAGCCTCTGCAGTTCCATACAAAAAAGTCCACCAGGTGATAAAAATAAGTCTTCTGCGGCCAAAAAAGCTTTTAGGTAGTTACCATTGGAAATATTATCTCTTATCGCATCCAACTTATTATTATCGATTGCTGGCAGCGCTGTAAGCCCTTGATTATTCGACGGTTCGTTAAGTTCAGACCAAAGCAATGTTCTAGCTAACCCTACAGACTGCGCATAATTGCCTTGGTCTTTACTGTAGCGTATAGCTAATCGAATCTGACTTTGAAACTCGCCATTGGACGTTGGCAGGCCTGTCGATTTTTGAATGTCATGACTATTGGTTTCTGGATAGGATAATTTATTACTATCTACGTCATCAGGTATTTTATCGCTTAATGGTTTTTTTTCGATTTGAACCGGCGTTAAGCTATTTAAGTGTTTTTTTAGCTCTGGCCATGAGACGGAGGCCTTTATTAGATCAGAGACCGCATTTAAATAGTTATCAAATAAGCCCATATACTCGAGACACTGGGCGTCATCGACACCCAATACTCTCTCTTTTACAAAAACCATAGTCTTTGGCTGATGAAACCATGCGATTGCACTACGACGAGCCTTGTCAGATCGCGGGTGCAGGTCATTGCCATAGGTTCTAATTAACTGCTGCATCAAATCAATCGACTTCACCAATCCCGGCATGCCTTCTTGCTTACTTAATGCAAGCCCTAAATAGGCACAGACTCTTAGGTCTTTAGCCTGGTTAGTCAGGATGAACTCAGATAAATGTATTATTTTGAAATAGTCTACATTATTCGTTTTGCCGATCTCACTTTTGAGAGATGAAAACTCCTCTCCGTAGCGTGGATCGTTTCCCACCGCATTGTCAGGATTTATCGGCTCTAGCAGTGATGACATCACATTATATCCCTATGCTGAGTTATCTTTTTTCCGTTTGTCGAACAGGTGCCTTAGTGCCACAGCTAATTCTAATGAACTATGGTCTTCTAAGGCGTCTATCACTTTTTCAAATTCATTCCGGCCAACACTATTTTTGTCATGACTCTGCTCGGCCATATGGTCAGAAATAAGGTCTTTAGGGGGAGTTGAGCTTTTAACATCTAGACACTCAATTAATGTGCTTTCTGTTAATGGACGTGTTAGTAAAAACATCGTTGTTGTGTTGGTTGGTATTACAATATCTGGACGCCAATTTCCTTTTGGCATTATGGAAGCGATCAATTGCAGCCAGAACAAGCATACCTCACTACGACACTTCGATATCGGGATAGGTAAACCAATTCCGTTAAATCTTGTCGACTGGCCTGATGTCGAAAACTGGAATATCTGCTCCATCGAAAACATCAATATAGAAACCCAGTCAGATTTAAAATCTTCAATCATCAAATTTCGAAATTGGAAACATGAAAAATTCGCCAATTTCTCCATTGATCGTTGTGAACTATATCGATAACTGCGTTGAGAGGTGTCTTCACTATTCTCATCAGATAGTGCGTTCAGATGCGCTGCCTCGATTACAGCATTTAAATTGCCATCATTAATTCCGTGCAGACGAATGACCTCATCGGCCAAAAAAAATAGGCTATTGGGTCTGAAGTAGTACTCTGGATCACAGAGCCGTGCAAATACCATAAACGGATATAGTCGTCCCACACTATCCTGAGAAGGTAAAACGGACACAAATAGTCCTTGTCGATTGTCTCCCCCAGCTAAACATACTAGGCACCCTTTAAAGCAGACCTCATCGACACTTTTGTTTCTAACGCTTCTACTATAATAGCCTACAAATATACGCTCAAACTCAGTAACTTCTCGGTAATTAGCATTCAGTGAAATAAAATCTGCTTCAAAGCTAACCTTGCCCAAATAGCCAATTTTTAGTGGAGGCTCTAAATAGTCATGATTTGTTGAATCATGTTTTGTAGAAAAACCAAACATGTCTCAACCTTTAAATAAATTTTTAGGAAGACCTAAGCCAGTCAGCATTTTTGGGTTTAGTAAACTACCCACTCTGTCAGCTTTTAAATGGAACTTACCAACTAGCGGCCGACCAAGGTCGCTTTCTACAACCCAGTGCATAGAAAATTCTGTTCCTTGGATATGTGTCACCTGGGCAGATTGAATTAAGCGTGCAAAAGCCCACGGACCTTGAAATTGAACTTCGTAATTTTGCTGTGCGCCATTCGAACGCAAACTAAGTTCAGCCCTATGGCTTTCATTAAGTGACCAATTGAACTCGCGCCATTCTTGCGGTTCATTTCTATAGTGATAGTTATTATCATCGACCATTATTGTTGATTCACTAATACCAGGTACCGCTATAGGATATATCCAAACCTTTAACTGTGCCGATTCAGCATCTCGATACAAACTATTAGTAGCCCGACTCGCATTTTCAAGTGCGACAAATATAGAGGAATCAAAGTTCATACCATAACCTAGCCAGGTTTTTGAGCGCCATTGTGTGCCCTGCTGGATAATGAATTCATTTAGGTCAGAATCTAAAAATGCCCAAAGCTGCCCCTCTTTCGGCTTCATCATTGCGTCGAAATCAATAACGGCGGCATCATCACCCTTACTGCTAAACGGGTATTTACCTTTCAAAGTTTCGCTATAGCTGCTGTAAACCTTATTGTTCCAGCTGTTTTGCACCGACTTTTCGCTAGATTCTAGTAACGTTTGCCAAGAGGCTATAATTGGTTGAGTAAATGCTCTTTTCACAATGTTATTTTCCGCGGGGCTTAGCGTTTCAAGCTGGTTTTTAACGTTGATCCAAGCAGTATAGAGTTTTTTATCTTGAGACTTACCCGAAAGTATCTCTCCTACATACTCTCTTGCCATAGCGTTCTTATTCGCCGCGACTGCAATAAACTCTAAATCACTAAAGACTGTTTCCATTTCACTACGATAATTTTCAAAAACATCTATTTTACCATTACCATCAGCGTCTTTTACAATGTCAATAAGATCCTGTGCTGCTAGCGAGAACTCAGCGACCAAGGGAACATCATACATAGGTACAGTGAGCTCTGTTTTTCCGGTTGTAGATGAACCAATTTCGATAGTAACTTCATGTATGGATAAGTTATCTTTTAAGGCTATAAAGAGATTAGCAAGCGGACCTGTAGGATCAGATATTTCTCTAACATTATTGATGTTATCAGCCAAGTTACTGTGTTTAACCGAGCTGGTTAGTGTAATTAACGAACGCCATTGTTTTGCGTAGTCTGTGAAGTATCGTTGCCGTATCTGTTGTCGAATTTGTGCCTGAAAGCGTTTTTGCTGAATTTCATCGCTGCTGCTGCGCTCCATTCCCAGTACCCAATCGCCTAAACTTGCTTTTTCACTCAATTCATCAATAGCCGCACTAACATGGGTAGTCCAAGCCGCTTTGGTATAGACACCAGCGATAACCGTTTGGGAAATTAGTACATTATCACTAGTTCCCTGGGTAATATCTGACAGTGACTTTTCTGAGTAGCGTTCAATCGCGCCCTCTATCAAATGTTGATATAGTAAATCGGCATTTGGGGGTGTCGATAAATGACTTTGCGCTAAATGAGCTAATTGAATGCCATGGTTCCAGTAATTATCTTGGCTTTCATCTTTAGTCTCGAAGTTAAATTCGAGATATAAAGACACAAGTTTGCGTATTGTTTCTATTTGTTGATCATAAGACAGCAACAGCCTGTCATCTGTAAAACTTTGAAACCAAAAATCTGCTAAGTGATCAGTAGCGAAATTTCTTTGATAATAATTCCGATGGGATGTCAATTCTAGGTATAATGCTAACGCGTTATAATATTTACTTCTCATCGCGTTACGCTCGCCTAACCCTAAGCTGGGCCACTCGTCATTGTATGTCATAATCTGATTAAAAAAGTAAGGTTCAACCTGACCAGACATGTAGCTGTCCACTGTAGAAACAAGCAGGTCTCTCATAGGTTCACCATGAGTGCCTAATAAGTCATAACGAGTAATAAGGTGCATTGGCGAATAAGTCTCAATGTTGGCCAATGATTCATAGTGATTAAATAATCCAACTAAGGCATCAAACTTTTCTAATTCACTACTGCTATTGCTTTCTAACCTTTCTATTAACATGACTGCTTTCTTTTCATAGCTAGCCAATAGTCCCTTGTTAGCGGTATAGGTCGCAGACAATGCAAGAGCAATGATAACAACCATCACAGTAAAGCCTGATAAAACAGCAGCCTTAGCGATTCGGTGGAAATTTTGACGTTTTCGATTACCGCGAAGCGCATCCTTTAACGGAAATACGACTTGGGTAAAAAAATCTCTAATAAAATAGGATCGCGGCTGATTCTTGCTAGTTAAGACTTTACTCTTTACTTTCAAGAAGACGTCTCTAATGGAGTTTGATTTTCGTTCTAGTAAATCACCTTCTTGCATGGAGCTGGTAAAATATACGCCTCCGAACCAAGGTCTTTCATGATATGGGCTGTCTTTTACCAGCAGGGTTAAAAACTCAATTAGCTTATGAGATGCTGCGTTGAACTGACTTGGAAATTGATATATTTCTGATTTCGTTTGACTACTTTGAGCCATTGACATTTTTTGGGTACGCTGCTCAAGCAATCGAAAATACAAAGATTGAATACCGGCTTTAAACACCGTTACCGCATCGACCGCCTTATTTTCAGTATCCTCAAGCATATAGACGCCCCAGGGCTGCGAAACTTCTTGATCACTCAAGTCTTCAAAGAAAGATTCAAAGCCTTTTAGCAGATCGCATTTAGTGATCACCAAATAAATTGGCACCATCAACCCCAAAAGCTGACTAATTTCGTGAAGCCTATTTTTAATATGTTTTAAATGCTGCTCAGCCTCTTCATTACTATTGATCAGTAACTCATCGAGCGGAAACGTTAATATCACGCCATTTACAGGTGCTTTTGGACGGTTTTTCTTGAGCGTGGACAGAAATTCCAACCACTCACCGTTATCTTTATCATTGGAGTAACGGCCTGCAGTATCAATCAAAATAGCTTGATCGGAGAACCACCAATCACAATCCTTGGTTCCACCAATACCTTCAAGATGGTAACGCTTATCATCGTTTAGGGGGAAGCTCAAACCTGATCGAGAGAAAAAGGTACTTTTACCTGCCGCTGAAGGGCCGATAATCATATACCATGGGAGGGCATATAATGCAGAATTGCCTCGATAACGGCTACCTAAGTCAGAACGCTTTAACGACATCATTACATCGTCTAGTTTTTTCTGCATAGAACTGTCAGTTTTTGCTTTAAGGCCTGTTTCTAAGGAGTTATTTTTTTTCGCTAGATAGATTCTTCGCGCTAAAAGCCAACCTAGAAAGCTGAGAACAATTAGCGCTATTAACCAGAGCCTGCTTGAAACTGCGGTTAATCCAATAAAACGACCACCAAACCACACTAGAATAACTACAGCCAACACACCTGCCGACAAGCCTGTAAAAAAATTGGCAACAATAGGTATTAACTTTCCAACGAACTGTTTCATTTTAATCCTTCAAATATGATTCAAAACCAGAAAAGCTCGGAGCCTGTAGAACCGATATAGAATGAGCACTTTCAGATATAGCTTGTTGAGTTTGTGAGCCATAGTTCAGTACAAGCATCATTAAAACTGCACTGCCAATTGCCACCATCACCCAATACGGTTGCCTACCCACTAACTGATAAGTAATCTTATTCTCTGGTGCACTATCATCGGCCAATTTCCTTTCGACCGTTCCAATCTGCTGATCTAGCTCAACTTGTAAATTGTTCATAACAGCCTGAAGCTTTTCATAACCATCTAGCCGGTATTGCCCCTGAAACCCAAATTGCAAAACACTGTAATAGAGTTGAATTACTGCTAGATTACTTTTAAAGTCCTGTTTATGCTGTTCAAGC
>NZ_JBKEGY010000022.1:0-64010 GCF_046710285.1 Reinekea sp. | reverse complement strand
TTTCTGGATCGTAGGCATACGTTTCTCCAGCAGACACTATTTCACTGAAAATTGGCCAGATGCTTTCCCAATCTGCTTTAGTCGCCTCTCTAATGTTCATAGCTCGATATCTCTAGAAAAACATAACAGTTTTATATGTTTCATTTTGAAACATATTTATTTCTGATTACATTAACAGTAATTTAAATACTTGTCTGCAAGACTCTTAAACTGCGGTCTTAGCATCACCCTACCCTTCGTTCTTTCTCTCAAAAGTTTAGATATAGTTCACACTCGTTTGGTAAAAATTTCACGAAATAAGGTTCAAATTGAACTTTTTTGGTTTGATATCTATCAAAATGACCATTTTCGGGTGTTTCTTTACTATTTGAAGAATATCTTGTTTTTGTGATTGCAATCGCAAGTTTACATTGCACTAAACTGTATAAATATACAATTTAACCGTACAAAGGAATGTACATTATGAGAATACCTGAATCTATTGATGTTAAAGTGGCTTTACCCAGTAAACCTTCAAATTTTCTTGATCAGCTTCGCGTCTATATTCGCAGCCGTGGTTTAGCTTATACAACAGAGAAAACGTACTTACATTGGGTTCAGCGGTTTATTCGTTTCAATCAATACCAGTCACCAAAAGATTTTAATCTTAACGATATTGAGCTTTTTCTGAACCATCTAGCTCAACAACGGTTTTGCGCGCCTAACACTCAGGCCATTGCTTTAAACGCTCTCATTTTTTTGTATAGGGAGTTCCTTGGACTAAACACCAGTGGCCTTTCCTTTAATTACGCTAAACGCAAGCCAAAACTTCCAACAGTCCTATCCAAGGAGGAAGCTCAAGCCATTATTGGTAAACTCAGTGGCGTACAGCAGCTCGTCACACAATTACTGTACGGTTCTGGCTTGAGGATCAGCGAGGCCCTTCGTTTGCGTGTTAAAGACATAGATTTTGCTAATCGAGGGCTTTATGTTATGGAGGCCAAAGGTGATAAATCACGTCGTACGCTTCTTCCCGATTCTCTAATTACACCGCTTAAACAACAAATTGACTTTGTTCAGCATACGTTTGAAGCGGATGCTGCTGTGGGGAAGGCTGGGGTTTTTATGCCCGATGCGTTGGCAACAAAATGGCCGAAAGCTCAGTACGAACTTCGCTGGCAATTTTTATTTCCATCGAATGTCTATTCTATAGATCCACGCAGCCAAATTGAACGCCGACATCATATTTCTCGTGATCAAATTCAGCGAGCCATTAATCGCTCAGTTAATTCACTAGGAATACACAAACGAGTAAGCTGCCATACCTTTCGACATTCATTCGCTACGGAGTTGCTTCGTCAAGGTACAGACATTCGGAATATCCAAGAGATACTTGGCCATACATCGGTAGAAACGACGCAAATTTATACTCACGTCATTGGCATCCACGAACGTGGTATGCGTAGTCCTGTCGACTTTTAACTTTCCGGCAGCATTATATGGTGCGCTAAACGCGCGGCCAGCTTCGCGGTTTTTGTATCTATATCTAAAGCGGGATTTAGCTCTGCGATATCGGCCATAATAAGTTGTTTGTTCATTTTCTTTAGCAGCACTTTAATGCGGCTAATGAGTTTTAATACCACCAGCGGTTCTACGCCTAAGGCGGCTGGGGCGCTCACGCCGGGGGCTGCGCCTGCTGGGAATACGTCTAAACAAACGGTTAGGTATAAAACATCAATGTTCGCGAACCATTGTTCTAGTTTTGCAATAATGTTGTCTATGTCGGTTACGCCACAGTCTATGTCATTTACCCATTGTACGTTTTGCTGTTGGGCAAACTGAAACAGTGATTCGGTATTGGCGCTGGGGTTTAACCCGATAACCGCGTAGTGAAAAGGTTGTGCGTTTGCTTCGCACCACTGCTGTGCTTGACGAAACGGCGTGCCTGAACTCGTTTTAGGTACTGGGTTGCGCAAGTCAAAGTGCGCATCAAAATTTAGAATGCCTAGCCGTGTGGTTGGTTTATGTTTTTGCAGGTATTGTTGCGTACCTAAAAAGCTGGCCCAGCCAATTTCATGACCGCCGCCTAGGCCTATAGGTAAGCCTCCGGCTGTTAATATCTTTTCAAGTTCGTCTGCGTAGTTTTGTTGCGCTTGTTCTAGGTAGGTGTCGTTGCAATCTACATTACCCACATCGTGTATTTGGAAACCCACTGGGCAGGCTAAATTTGCCAACGCTTGCCGTAAGCTATTTGGCCCTTGCGCTGCGCCTCGTCGGCCTTGGTTTCTGGCGACGCCTTCATCACAAGCAAAACCCAAAAGAACGGGAGCACCTTGGTAGTTCGTTTGTTGCTCGAAGGTAATTTGTTGGTGTAATCGGATGCTGGTTGCAGCATCTTCAGCATCTACTCGGCCTTGCCAACACTCTTGGTAATTTACTTGTGTGCTCATAAGTTAGGTCTCTCTTTACCAAGGTGCCAAGATTGTGTCGGGCGGTGCAGGTTAATTTCATGAATCAATTGGCGCGGATGCTCACAGGCAAACAGCAAGCAGTCTGCATCGTAGCCTACTTCAATTCTCCCTTTTTGATTTGCTAGGCCCAGTGCCGCTGCCGCGTTAACCGTGATGCCGTTAAAGGCTTCGAAAGGGGTAAAGCCAAATAGTACACAGCCAAAGTTAGCGGCTGTTAATAAGGAGCCTAAAGGTGAACTACCTGGGTTTAAATCGGTTGCAATCGCCATGGGTACCTGGTGCGTTCGAAATAACTCTATGGGCGGTTTCTGCGTTTCTTTTAGGAAGTAAAATGCGCCCGGTAAAATCACTGCGGTAACATTAGCAGCGGCCATTTTTTTTACCTGCCCTTCGCTGACATACTCAACATGGTCAGCCGAAAGCCCTTGGTATTCACAAACTGCTTCAGTGCCTTGCGAATCGGAGAGTTGCTCAACATGGCCTTTAATGGCAAAGCCTAAGTCTTTCGCCGCACGGAACAAGCGCTTAGATTGCTCGGCGCTAAACGCGATAGACTCACAAAACACATCGACTGCCTGCGCTAAGCCTTCTGCTTTGACTAACGGTAGTAACTCGTTGATGATTAAATCTAGATATTCATCATCACGGCCTAGGTATTCAGCCGGTACGGCGTGTGCGGCTAAACAGGTCGCAGAAACGGTCACCGGTAATTCAGTGTTCAAACGTTTAATGACGCGCAGCATTTTTAGCTCTGATTCTATATTCAGACCGTAACCTGATTTTATCTCGACCGTTGTAACGCCTTCATGGATCAACGGTAATAACCGTAGCCGTGCAGATTCATACAATTCATCTTCAGTTAAAGCACGGGTTGCCGCTACGGTGCTTTTTATGCCACCACCAGCTCGGGCAATGTCTTCATAGCGAACGCCATTTTGCAGCTGTTCGAATTCGTCGGCACGGTTACCGCCGTAAACAAGGTGCGTATGGCAGTCAATTAAGCCTGGGGTTAGCCATTGTTGCTGACCATCAATCACCTCTCCAGCCTCTATCTTGGGCGCATGTTCCGTACTCCCGACATAAATAAACTTGCCCTGCTGCCAAGCAACACTGGCGTTTTCAACCACTGCCCAGCTTTGTTCAGATACAGAAGGCGCGCGCACAAGCCGTACGTTATGTACTAATACATCGGCCGTGAGGGTTGAGGTGTGACTAACTGACTTCGACATTCGCTTTCGACCTTCATTTTCAGAATTACGACAAGAATAGTTGTATATACAACTTTAAGCAACTAAGCTGTCGCCAACCTATAAACGCATTGAATTTATTCAAAACTTAAGGCTTAGCATAGATGAACACCCCACGCTTTGAAGTTATCAAGAAACACATAATCGCTTACATCGAACAAGGCGATTGGCGTCCGGGTGATGCTGTGCCTTCAGAGAACCAGTTGGCCGAGCAATTTGAAGTGTCACGTATGACCGCGCGGCGAGCTTTAACCGAGTTAACCGAAGCAGGCGTACTTGAACGCGTGCAAGGCGCGGGTACCTTTGTGGCCGAGCAATTACCAACTGGCTCGTTATTAGAAATACGCAACATAGCCGATGAAATACATGAGCGCGGCCATAAGCACCTTGCCGAGGTAATCTGCTTAGAACAACGCACTACTACCGACGCAGAAGAAAAGCTCATTGGCCTACCTGTTGGCAGCGTTTATTTTTATAGCCAAGTAAAGCACATTGAAGAAGACACGCGCGGCAAACAAGAAGTGATTCAGTTCGAAGAACGCTATGTTAATAGCGTGGTTGCGCCGCATTATTTAGAGCAAGATTTCACCCAAATAACGCCCAGTGCTTACTTGTCTTCTGTATCACCTTTAAGCCAGGCCGACCATTGGGTCGAAGCTATTTTGGCACCGGCAGAAATAGAAGCCTTATTAGAAATACCCACAGGAACGCCGTGCCTCAAGTTGTCGCGGCGAACCTACAGTTATCAACAAAACCCCACAAAGAAACAAAAATTTATTGTCAACTTTGCCGTGCTGTATCACCCCGGCCCTGGCTACCGTTTAGGTGGCCATCTTATTGCCTCGTGACCAACACTTAACTCTGGAGAATCGTATGACGCGTCTTGATACCACTCGAAACATCGCTGCGGCGACGGGTACTAAACTCACCGCTAAAAGCTGGTTAACCGAAGCGCCGCTGCGCATGTTAATGAACAACCTACACCCCGATGTAGCCGAGCATCCTCATGAGCTTGTAGTGTATGGCGGCATTGGCCGAGCGGCACGCAACTGGGAAAGCTATGACAAAATTGTTGAAACCTTAACGCGTTTAGAAAACGATGAAACCTTGTTGGTGCAAAGTGGCAAGCCAGTTGGCGTATTTAAAACTCATGAAAATGCACCACGCGTACTCATTGCCAACTCAAACTTGGTTCCGCATTGGGCTAACTGGGAACACTTCAACGAGCTCGATAAACAAGGCCTCATGATGTACGGCCAAATGACAGCAGGCTCTTGGATCTACATTGGTTCACAAGGCATTGTACAAGGCACTTATGAAACCTTTGGCGCTATGGCACGCCAACATTTCGATGGTGATGCACAAGGCAAGTGGGTGCTCACCGGCGGCTTAGGCGGTATGGGCGGCGCGCAGCCGTTGGCCGCAACCATGGCAGGCTTTTCAATGATCGCTGTCGAGTGCGATGAATCACGTATCGACTTTCGTTTACGTACCGGCTATGTCGATTTCAAAGCCACTTCGCTCGATGAAGCCCTAAAAATTATCGACACCGCTAAAGCTGAAAACAAAGCGGTCAGTGTTGGCTTGTTAGGCAACGCAGCCGATGTTTTCACCGAAGTGGTCGACAAAAACATTGTTCCCGATGTCGTCACCGACCAAACCAGTGCCCATGACCCACTTAATGGCTACCTGCCACAAGGTTGGACCATGGCACAAGCAAAAGAAAAGCGTGTCAGCCACGCCGATGAAGTGGTCGATGCCGCTAAAGTTTCCATGGCCGTGCAAGTTGAAGCCATGTTGGCGTTGCAAAAGGCAGGTTCTGCAACCGTAGATTACGGCAATAACATTCGCCAAATGGCACTCGAAAAAGGCGTTAAAAACGCATTCGATTTCCCCGGTTTTGTACCCGCTTACATTCGCCCGCTATTTTGTGAAGGCATAGGCCCATTCCGTTGGGTCGCGCTATCAGGTGACCCTGAAGATATTTATAAAACCGATCAAAAAGTGAAAGAACTTATTCCCGATGATAAGCATTTGCACAATTGGTTAGACATGGCACGCGAACGTATTCAGTTTCAAGGTTTACCTGCGCGCATCTGTTGGATTGGTTTAAAAGACCGGGCCCGTATTGGTCAAGCCTTTAATGAAATGGTGGCCAACGGCGAACTCAAAGCACCCATTGTTATTGGTCGTGACCATTTAGATTCAGGCTCTGTGGCTTCACCGAACCGTGAAACCGAAAGCATGAAAGACGGTTCCGATGCCGTTTCCGATTGGCCACTACTCAACGCATTATTAAACACCGCAAGCGGCGCAACTTGGGTCAGCTTGCATCACGGTGGTGGTGTGGGTATGGGCTTTAGTCAGCATTCTGGCATGGTGATTGTTTGTGATGGCACCGACGATGCTCACGCGCGCGTGGGTCGAGTACTTTGGAATGACCCAGCCACTGGCGTTATGCGTCATGCCGATGCTGGATATGAAATTGCGACCAATTGCGCCAAAGAACACAACTTAGATTTACCCATGTTAACCACACCGAATGCGAGCACTAAATAATGAAAACCTTACACATTAAACCAGGGCAATTAACGCTGGCCGATCTTTATTTGGTTCACCACAATGCCGTAACCTTAACACTAGATGACTCATGTATTGAAGGCATACACCGCTCCGCCGCGACCGTTAAAAAAGTAATTGATGAAAACCGAGTGGTTTACGGTATTAACACCGGTTTTGGTTTACTCGCCAACACTCGTATTGAACCAGCAGAACTGGAAACCTTACAGCGCAGCATTGTGTTAAGCCATGCCGCTGGCATTGGCAGCTTTATGGAACCTGCCACGGTTCGTTTACTCATGGTGCTTAAAATTAATTCTTTAGCACGTGGCTATTCAGGTATTCGTTTAGAAGTTATTGAAGCACTGATAGCGCTGGTCAATAAAGAAATTTATCCGTGCATCCCAGTAAAAGGTTCCGTGGGTGCATCGGGTGATTTAGCGCCGCTCGCGCACATGAGTGCCATTTTACTCGGTGAAGGTGAAGCCTTTTATCAAGGTAATATTATTCCGGCAAAACAAGCGCTAGAAATTTTGGGCATTGAACCCATTGTACTTGCACCAAAAGAAGGCTTAGCGTTGCTAAATGGCACGCAAGCTTCTACGGCATTAGCCATTCAAGGTCTATTGGCTGCAGAGAATGTTTTGCTCGCCGCCACGGTTATAGGTGCAATGACTGTCGATGCAGCGCAAGGTTCGCGCTCGCCTTTTGATGATCGTATCCATCAGGCACGCGGCCACCAATCTCAAATAGACATGGCTTATGCTTACCGTCAACTGCTCGGTCACTCGCCCATTGAGCAATCGCATGAAGGTTGCGAAAAAGTGCAAGACCCCTATTCGCTGCGCTGCCAACCACAGGTAATGGGCGCTTGTTTAACGCAAATACGCAACGCGTCGGCAGTTATTTTAACCGAGGCTAATGCGGTGTCTGATAATCCACTCGTGTTTGCAGAAGACGATGACATTTTATCAGGCGGTAACTTCCACGCTGAACCAATCGCCATGGCGGCCGACAATTTAGCTCTGGCCATTGCTGAAATTGGCGCGCTCTCGGAGCGTCGCATGGCGTTAATGATCGACAGCCAGCTAAGCGGCTTACCGCCATTTTTGGTGAACAACGGCGGTGTAAACTCTGGGTTTATGATAGCCCAAGTTACGGCCGCAGCCTTAGCTAGCGAAAACAAGACCTACGCGCACCCTGCATCAATTGACAGCCTACCCACTTCAGCCAACCAAGAAGATCACGTTTCAATGGCCACCTTTGCGGCCCGTCGTTTAGGCGATATGCATGAAAATACGGTGGGTATTTTAGCCGTCGAAATATTAGCCGCTTGCCAGGGTCTAGACTTTAGGGCGCCGCTCACCTCATCTTCAGCCATTGAACAGGCCAAGGCGGTTTTGCGAGCAAGAGTCCCATTTTATGACAAGGACCGTTACTTCTCCCCTGACATTGAAAAAGCAGCTGAGCTCATTCGCAGCAACGGTTTGCAAGAATTTGTTGATCAGGTGATCCACATTTCTGCTTAACCTCGCGATAAGTGGCTCACCTTGTGAGCCTATGCGACATTGGCAACTGCAAATATATTCGCTATATTGACAATAATAGTAGAGTAAGTAGGAACCCTTTGACATCTAACTGCATGCGTAACCTTGGCTTTGTTATTATCATCGCTGTCTCCATAACAGCCCAAGCTAAGAGTCCGCGCTCGATAATCCAAATTGGTACGGGCATCTCACCCCCGTACCAATTTTTGGAGCAAGGCAAAATAACCGGCAAAACTGTCGATGTAATGCGGTGCGTTTTAGACAAACAGGCTTTACCTTACAACATTCAAGTTTACCCATGGCGACGAGCCCTGAACCTATTCTCTAATGCCAATTTAGAAATGGTATTTGGTGCAAATGTGGTGACCGGTTGGCCATCCAATACGGTCTCATCTGCGCCCCTAGATTTAGAAAAGTGGTTTTGGTATTCAGCGACGAGCAGCCATAAGCCCGCTTTAACCAGTTCTATTGCCACTATTGCGGGTTCTAATCAAGACAGTTGGCTACAACAACATGGCTATTCAAACCTGTTTTATCCGCCTAACTTAGAATCAGCGGTAAAGATGCTGCGTGCAGGTCGAGTCAATTTTATGCTAGCCGATGAAACCTATGTTGACCATCTCCTGCTTAGCCAAAACCCTTCAAGCCGGCCCATTGCCAAGTCATTTTCAAGGTTTTCACCGCAATATGCCTATTTCTCACCCCTATTGATTGAGCGCACCGACAGTATCGTCGAAAACTTTGATCGCCACATTGGTGAATGCAACCCTGCTATCCAAGCAGTGGACCTCCACACAGAAGCCGCCCTTAAGAAATCGGCAAACCATCTGAACGCCGAAATCAACCAGGCACAATTGCGCTCTGCTTTAATTCAAGCTAAAAAAAACCAGCCAAGCTTGTCAACAGACCGCATTGTTAGACAAGAAGCGACCTGGCAACTCCCTAACAGCAGGCTTGTGAGCAGAATTTTAAACAGCTCCGTATCCACCAGTTTAAACGCATTGGCGAGTAAGAACCGCCATATTGTGCAAGAGGTTTTCTTAACCGATCAATTAGGGTTTGTGGTTGGGATGAGCAGACCAACAACCGATTACTGGCAGGGTGATGAGCAAAACTTTATCAGTGTTGCGCAAGGTTCCGACGCCGTGCAATCGGTAAGCAATATCTATTTCGATGAATCGACTCGCTCTTTTCAATCTCAAGTTAGCCTACGTATTAGTGACCCCGATACTGGCGAGTTTTTGGGTGTGTTGGTTTTTGGATTGGCGCTTGAGGCAGTGATGGAGCATTACTTCACCACGATAGAAATGCATGTTCCGAACTAGCCAAATATCTAAGCACCAACATTGGGTGCCTAGATAAGATGCCGTTTCTAACTTAGCTGTTTGGCTCCACTACTTCTTTAAATTAAGCATGTACTCAGAGACCGCCAATCTAACCTCTTCAGATAAATAATACTGAGGGGGCATTTCTGGGTAGCCTTCATTGATTCGAGCTGGCATTAATATATAGGCGGCAACCGCTTCTGCGCTATTGCCCCAGCGCTCTTGAATTTGCTTGATAGGAGGGCCAATAATTCTATTTTCATAGGTATGGCAACCTGAGCAAACGGCATAAAAAGTGCGCTTGCCTAGTTCTTGTCCTGAGGTATCGCGCGGTGGCACTGGCTCATCTAACATCATGGTCGTAATATCGGCGGTATTGCTACCGGCCTCGCAATCGTCAAATTTATTTAAGCCAAAGACGCGATAACGACTCTCCTCTAGAATACAGCTGCCTTTAGAGCCGCCAAATTGAAACACATCGGGGCCGGTACTTGTAAACTTTAATTTCATTAAGGTTTTCATATCGCCGGCGACAGAGTGACCATTATTGGCCATTAAATTGTGATAAATTTTAATGCCATCAGGGTCTGGGTCGTGATCTGGATCGCTGCCTATATCGGCAATTTTTGCATCTAAGATAGTGATGCCGGCGTTGCCGTTATTGGTAATTATATTATTTTCAATCGTCACGTTATCGGCTGAGATCAGCATTATGCCCGTCCCTGTGGGTACGGTGGCAACAATGGAGCCTTCCGGTGCAAAGTTGACATGGTTATTGTTCACAACAAAATTGTCACGAATAATAATATCGGAGGCGGTTTTAATCGGCAGGCCAGGTAAGGCAAATGCCAATATGCCGCCAGCATTATCATGAACATAGTTGTTTTCAACCAGGGCAAAACGTGAGTTTTCTATCTCAATCCCCGCAACCGATTCATAAACTTCGTTGTGCCGTACATCAATATTGTCACTCATGCCTACGTATATCGCAGCGTCTTCTATGCCACTTAATACATTGTGCTCAATAAGCCCGTTTTGGCCAAACTGTGGAAAAATTCCGTATACCCCAGCGTCATGGATAAAATTATTACGAATCAGGAAGTTATTGCCCGCCTGGCCCATAATACCGTTGCCTTTATAGTTAATAATTTTTAAGCTTTCGATGGTGATGCCGTTGCCAGAATATAATATGGCATCGTTGAGCACTTTTTCGCCATCCAATACAGGCCATTCTCCCTTTTTAACAATCCCCCGAATGGTTATATCGTCTTTATCTATAAAAACAGTCTCATGATACACCCCTGGCTGAATTTCAATAATATCGCCTGGTTGAGCTTCATGAACCGCTAACTGGATAGACTTACCTTTCTTAACTTTTATAACCTCTGCGTGGGCGGATAACCCGAACACACATAAGACTAATGCGATTATTATTTGTTTTTTTAGTCGCATAACGTTCCTCTCTTTTTAGTTGTATTATTGCACCGTCAAACCTGACGGTAATTCAATGGGTTTAATAGGTTTCAAACTCTCATCGGTCAGCGTTAATAAGAAATCAACAAGTCGATCTATTTCTACTTCGGTTAGGTTGGGCTCCCAAATATGCCAATGTAACTTTAAATCTTCATTTTCAGGTACCGCATGGCCCCGCCCTTGTGTGTAAAAGGAGACTGTTTCACGCAACGTTTTAAACTTGCCGTTGTGCATGTAGGGCGCGGTGAGTTCAATGTTGCGTATACTGGGTACTCTAAAGCCTGCTCGTAAATCGGGTAAATCTAAGTGACTTTGTGCGCCAATATCAAAAGCGAGTCCATCAGATTCGGGGACGCCAATAACCGCGTACTGCTGGTTAGTAAACAGTGGTGGGGTATGACATTCGGCACACCGTGCAACAAATGATCTGAATAAATTTAGTCCTTCCAGTTCTTGCTGATTTAGCGCGTCTGCGTAACCATGTGCGTACCAATCGTAGCGACTGTTGAGCGAAACAAGTGAGGTTTCAAACGCAATAATGGCCGTGTATATATTATCTAAGCTAATCGGTTGGTCATCTGCTAAATCAAACGCTTGCTTGAACAATGGTCTGTAGCCTGAAGAGTTATTCATTTTGTTAAATAGCTCAACCCGGGTCAGACCCATTTCAGCCTCATGGTAAAGCGGGCCTTCTACTTGAACCTCCAAAGATTCTGCACGAGCATCCCAAAATAGGCGCTTCAAGAAGCCTACATTCCAAAGCCCAGGCGCTGATCGAGTGCCTTGTTTACCGAAGACGCCCGTACTCACCGCCATGCCATCGGCAAAGCCTTTATCGGGTTGATGGCAAGACGCACAAGAAATGCTGTTATCTACCGATAAGAAAGGGTCAAAAAACAGATAGCGGCCTAAATCAATTTGTTGCGGGCTAAAACCATCTCTGTTCTCTGGTAATGCGGTTTTTAGACCACCTACTCCGCCATCTTGTAGCGAGTCATATTGCTGGTATAGCGAAATTAAATGACATTCATTTTCATTATTTATTTCAAAGCTCGGAGGGCATTGCCCAGACAACTGCAGTGTTTGTGCATGAATTGGGAAATTAAATACAAGAACCACGATTGTTATTATTATTTTATACATCTAGATACTTCCGTACGACAAACCAAAGGCTTTAAGTGAACTTAACTGACCCTCAGTCAAATATATAACAAACTTACCTATAAATGCACCTACAAATTAACCAAACAGATTATATTTCCAGTGTTCGAATTTTTAGCTGTTTAAACCAGTAAGACCACTTTGTTACGTCCCGACTCTTTCGCCTGGTAAAGTGCTATATCGGCACGTGCTAATGTTTCATCAACCGATTGATCAGTAGCTCGGTAGGCTGCTACACCTAAACTAATCGTAACCTTCATTCTCTGACCATCTTCTGAAGTGATTTCCCTGCTTTCGGTAGCGACTCTGGCTTGTTCGGCTAATTGCTCAGCAAGCGAAGAGTTTATCCCTTTTATTACTACCGCAAACTCCTCGCCACCAATTCGCCCCACAACCGAGCTACCCATAAAATGCGGCAATAGACTTAATGCAACACTGGTTATCACTAAATCTCCGGCACTGTGCCCATAGCGATCATTCACTTTTTTGAAGAAATCAATATCGACCATGATCACCGTGAGTAAGTTCGAATCATTTTGCTCTCGTACAGATTGAAAAAGCTTTTCACCTTTTTCAAAAAAAGCTCGACGATTATTTAGCCCAGTTAACGCATCTGTTCTTGCCTGCACTTCGGCCCGTCTTTTCTCTTGAGCTAAATCATGAGTTCTTATGGAAACTTTATACTCAAGCTGTGCTGCTGCCGTCGCCAAATTTTTGGTTAACTCCATTTCAGATTTTAAAACTGCAGCTGTGGCTTCTGCCTTATCTAATTGCAAAAAGTGTATTTTGTTGGCAAGTGCCAATGACAACAAGGTCATCTCTAGGAATATTCCAAGGCTAAAGCTATAAAAAAGGTAAAAGTTAAACTCAATAATTCCGGTAATCATTAGACCCATTAGCATCATAGATAAGATTGAAAGCACCCAAGCAATCAAAAAGTATTTTGCCGATTTCTCTCCTTTTAACAAAGCTAAAATACCCGAAACCAGTACGGTTGGTGCACCTAAAACAGCCAAAACACCCGACCAAATTGTTGCAACATTCTGAAATTTAGGGAAAGCAGACACCACAATTGTAACAAGGGAGGCATACATGAAAAACTTTAATATGGAATCCATCAGGGACGATACACGGTATAAGTTAAGAAACTTACGAACAAACAATGTCATGAATATGGCGTTAAAGGGAGGTGCGGCAGTAGTCATAAAGGAATTAAATTTGATACTCTCCGGCCAGAGATATTGATAACCAAAGCCATAAATAATACTCAACATAAAAAACATTGATGAGCTATATAAAAAATAGAAGAAGTAATTTGTATCCCTAATACTTAAAAATATGAATAAGTTGTAGAAGCTTATAATTGCAATTGAACCAATAATTAGGCCATTTAAAAAATTGAGCGTTGCCACCGACCTCAGCATTTCGGTTTCACCCACAACTTCACCACCAAGTAAAAATGAGAAATTACTTACGGCATGTATTAAGACGATTTTCTGCTGCTTGCCAGCAAGTGAGATGGGAATTATAAAATTAGACGATGGAATCGCTCTGGCTTCATAAGGAAACTGCACACCAAACTCTTGGGTATCGACTAGTTGATTGCCTTGAAATGAATAAACACTTAATCGGCTAGTCCAGCTGGGAAATGTATTTAGAAAAATAAGAATGTCTTGCTCATCTAAATTGTTAAAGTCGAACTTTAACCAAAGTTGATCGGTACTATAGCCCCGCGCCAGATCAACTTCAGTACATGGTTTCCAAGTATTTGAGCTTAGTAAGATGCTAGCAGCCTCTGGAGTCCCTTGAGTTTGCTCGCTATCAGTTATGACAGAGCACACTTGCTTTAAATTCATCCGGCTAAAGTTAACAGACACGTCCAATGAGTAGGCGAATGTAGAAATAAGCCAAAGCCCTAGAAACATGAATTGCATCAATAACTTATTTTTCACCAATTTATTCTCAAACTCTGTCCCCTTTTGCTAAATTCAGAATAGCTCATTTTGGAGGCATTGCTTAAATTATAAAAAGTGCGAAATGTGAATGGTTCAACCAACAGTTGAGCAGTACCTAAGATTAACTGACTATACCTATATAGCGGTATTGTATGGCTTACCTAATAGAAAACCTTTGTTTCACGAATTCTATTAATAAGGGGTGAACGTTAGGGTAAGTATGGTTATTCGGAATATCACTAAACAGATGAACACCTTCAATTTCACTCTCAGGCAATACCCCTAGCTTAGCTATTTCTGCAAAGAAAAGCTGCCCATACGATAGAGAACCATCAACCCGTTCGATGGCATAGCTCGCTAAGGGGGTAATGTCGAACTCTAATGCTCCTGTTTCTTCAAACAATTCACGTTTGGCGCAAGCTAAAATAGATTCGCCGTGTTCGCGCTTACCGCCGGGTGATTCAAGCGTATCTCTTTGCTTATGCTTCACTAACAGCCACTGCTGTTGATACCGAGACACGACAACGGCCCATTGCAATTGGGCATCGTTAACGTTTTGAGCTGGGTATTTGGCAAGTTTAATGCGGGCTAAGTCATCTTTCATAGGGTAGGTCCATCTAAGTAATGCAAACAGCGGCCCAGTGTGATTAAACAAAGTAGGCTACCAATATACTCAGTAGCCTGCTCAACTAGCATTTTTTACTGTGCCGCTAACACACCGAGCTTATAGTCTTTAAAATAGTACTCTTTATCGTGCTCACCGATCTCTCGTAACACTCGACACGGGTTACCCACCGCAACAACGTTGCTCGGAATATCTTTGGTTACGATGCTGCCTGCACCAATCACAGAGTTTTCACCAATCGTCACACCCGGTAAAACCACTGAATTAGCACCAATCCAAACGTTATCGCCAATGTGCACAGGGATATTGAATTGCGCAACTTTTTTTCGGAGCTCGGGCTCTATTGGGTGACCGGCGGTGGCGATGGTAACATTTGGGCCAATCATCACATAGTTGCCAATATAAATGTGAGTATCATCTACCAGCGTTAAATTGAAGTTAGCGTAAACATTATTACCTAAATGTGTGTGTTTACCCCAGTTGGCATGTAAAGGCGGCTCGATATAACAATTATCGCCGACTTCAGCGAGTAACGTTTTCAATATTTCATTGCGACGTGTCATTTCACTGGGGCGCGAATGGTTAAAATCATAGAGGATATCTAAGCACTGTAGCTGTTCGTCGGCTACCGTATCGTCATCACAAAAATACACTTCTTCATTATGCATTTTCTCTCTCATACTCATGACGCACCCCACCTTTCTAAGATAATTGACTCATTTTGCTTGACTGTTTTAGTTCAGTCTTACGCAAATAAGCTTCAAGTAAAATGAATGCAAATGGAACAACCGAGGCGAGCAGTAACAAGACCCAACCCCAAACTGGCCAGCCTTGTTTGTTGGTGACCATTAGAGATAAAACAAAATAGAGAGCAAACAACACACCATGCGTCATGCCCAATGGGGAAACCCACTCTCTGCCGATAATGCCAAAAGTCACACTTAGAATAACCAAATACGACAAGCCTTCTATAAAACTGACTATGCGAAAAAACTTTAACATTTAATACTCTCTATTCGTGGGTGTTAGGCACATACTTGTAATGGCCCGTTATTTTAAAAGTGAAAAGCATATCATCTAACCGAGGGCCTGCGCCGATATTGTGCGCAATAAGTGGATTTCCGGTAACGTTAGAGATGTCATCAGTCACAATACCAATATGAGGTTTATTGCCCGGTAACATCCAGGTAACAATATCACCACCTTGGTAATCATTTTTATTGTCGGTTATCGTCAACACTTCACCATGTCTGGTAAAGAAAGCCTGCAAATTCGGCACTCTACGATGGTCAATATTGCGATCGGTGCTAGTCAGCCCCCATATTCGGTTAGAAGGATATTGGCTAAAATTGTCAGCCATATCCTCATGCACTAGTTGTTGTAGATCTGCACCAATACGACGATACGCCCTGATCACGACATCGGTACAAACGCCGATATTTGCAGGCACATCGCCATTTGGGTAAGGGATCGAAACATAGGAACCATCGTATCGTACATTAAAAGTTGTACGTTCTATTGCGGCACTAACAAATTCTTGTTCAAAGCTTTGACTATAACTATTGAGCGAAAAAGCGACAAAAAATAGGGTGCAACAGACCCGAATAATCATTGTGCTAGCAACCCCTTATAGTTGTGTGTGGTCTAAAAACAGCACCCTAATATACAGACTGCAATATTAAAGTCACCACTCCATGCTTGACTCACCATATAGTTAATCGGCCACCACCTACTTTTTACTCTTAACTTTTAACTTTCAAGCTTAAAGCTCACCTCGTAACTTCTTAGACTGTGCTAACGCTTCCAGCGCGCGCTGGCGGGTAGCTTTTAGATCGACCATGGGTTCTGGGTAGTTTTCACCTAGTTTTACGCCAGCATATTCGAGAATATTGTTAGGAGCCTCCCACGGATTATGTATATATTTAGCGGGTATCTTACTCAGCTCTGGGCAATAGCGTTTAACATATTCGCCGTTTGCATCAAAACGCTGTCCTTGGGTGACTGGGTTGAATATTCTGAAATAGGGAGCGGCGTCGGCACCGGTTCCTGCGACCCATTGCCAACTTGCACTGTTGGCGGCTAGATCTGCATCGACTAAACAATCCCAAAACCAACGTTCACCTTCACGCCAATCTATCAAAAGATTCTTCACCAAAAACGAAGCCACCACCATGCGCACTCGATTATGCAGGGTGCCCGTTTGCCATAACTCTCTCATTCCGGCATCTACTATGGGTATGCCGGTTTGTCCTTGCTGCCACGCTCGCAGGGCTTTGGTGTCTGTTCGCCAAGGAAAGTGTTCGAAGTTTGGACTGAAGTTTTCTTGCGCTATGTGCGGGAAGTGAAACAACAAGTAGTATGAAAACTCACGCCAACCGAGCTCTGTTAAATAACCATCTAAGCCGGCATCTTCAGTATTGCCATGTAACGAAGCAATTGCGGCATGCCATATTTGATTTGGCGATATTTCGCCAAAATGTAAATGCGGCGACAGTTGTGAGGTGGCTTGCAGTGCGGGAAAGTCTCTTTGGTTTTTGTAATTTTTAACGCCTTCAGGTAAGAATTCACTTAAGCGTTGGGCAGCGCCCTGTTCTCCCGGCGTCCACATTTGCTCCATCGTTTCGAACCACGGAATAGCGGGTAAAAGGTCAAGCGAGTCGACACCGTCATCCAACCCTGAATCATAAACTATATCAATTTTCTTTGGTGCCGCGATTGGCATCCTCGGTCCAGCAGTTGAAAGGCAACCTCGTCGATAATAAGGTGTGAAGACCTTATAAGGCGTTTTGTCTTTTTTTAATACCTGCCATGGCTCCCATAAAAGATGACTATTAAAGCTTTGTACCTTAACCCCGGCAGCTTGTAATAGTTTTTTAAGTTCAGTGTCGCGCTTAATTTGCCAAGGTTCGTAGCAGCGATTCCAAACGACATGTTTAATATTATGTTGCTGTACGATATTGAACAGCACTTCGCTGGCTACACCACTGACGCAATGCAGTTGCTCTGATAACGAATCGTTGAGTGCTTCCAAAGAATGATGCAACCACCATTTACTGGCGCTACCCATCTTAAAATGCTCAGGGCAGTTAGTATCGAAAATATATACAGGCAACACAGTGCCTAGTTGCGCAGCATGGGCGAGTGCGGGGTTATCATTTAGGCGCAAGTCTTGGCGAAACCAGACTAAGGTTGTTGCGTTAATATTATGGCTTCCTTCTTAACGATGTAAGCCGGCTTATACGCAACGATGGCCTATTTGGATCGACAACCCATTTAACTATATAGCTCAATGGGCTGTCATATCGGCTAAACTAATTGCGCGTCGGCCAATAGCGTTTTCATATGCGCTGCTGCAGCTTCACTGCCCTCGTGACGCTGCCACTCAATATACTTGGAGCAAAATGCAGCCACTTCTGCTGTACCTGTTAGGGCTTTTAAATCTTCTGCGCCACGAATACCAAAGCCGACCGATAATGGTAAGTTGGTATGGCTACGAATACGCTTAATGTAGGCATGAAATTCTTCGCCCCACATAGTTTGTGAACCGGTTACGCCCATTCTAGAAACAACGTAGATCATGCCACGTGCCGATTTCGCGATGCGTTTTACACGTTCATCTGGCGTGTTAGGAGTCACCATCAAAATTGGCGCTAGACCCAACTCATCAAGCTTAGGCATCAGGGGTTCAAATTGTTCTACCGGCATATCTGGAATAATCAGGCCTTTGATGCCTGCCGCAGCGGCATCTACAAACAATTGCTCTAAACCGTAACGATACAATGGGTTTAGGTAGCTCATTAAAATGAATGTCGCCTCAGGGTGGTTCTTTGAAACTTTTTTGGCCAACTCTAAAGTGGTTTTTACCGAGCCGCCTTGTTTTAATGCATCGTAACAAGCGTTCACTAGGGTGTGACCATCGGCGACTGGATCACTAAAGGGTACTTGCAACTCAATTAACTTAACGCCCGATTCAACTAGGCCAGCAATGGCTTTTTCATTTTCTTCAAGGTTAGGAAAACCCACCACGGCATGCGACATCACTTGTAGCTTGTCATTTAATTTAGGAAACATTATTTCTCTCCTTGTGTCGCAGCAAATAACTCTTTAGCGCGAACGGCTTCTCGCTCCAAAAAGTCTGACCATTCTGGTTGCGGGAAGGCACGAGCAATATTGAAAATATCTTTATCACCCCGACCACTTAAATTTATGACGATGTGTTGATCTGGTCGCATAGATTTTGCACGCTTAAAACCACCAGCCAACGCATGTGACGATTCTAAAGCGGGGATAATGCCTTCTGTTTTCATTAGCATTTTGAACGCGTCAGTCACTTCATGGTCTTGCGCTGACTCAGGCGTTACTCGGCCTGTTTGGGTCAGATGCGCCAAAATTGGCGATACGCCGACATAATCTAAGCCGGCTGCAATTGAGTGGGTATCACCCAATTGGCCATCGTCATTTTGTAAAAATAACGTTTTATAGCCTTGGGCAATGCCTGGCTTTGCGGTGTCTGGCAACAATCGCACTGAGTGCTCACCTTCTTTAAAGCTCAAACCGCCGGCTTCAACGCCAACCAAACCTACTTGCTCGTCCTCTAAAAACGCCGCAAATGCGCCCATGGCATTTGAACCGCCACCCACACAAGCGACTATTTCATCGGGTAAGCGCCCTATTTGAGTCATAGCTTGCTGTTTAATTTCTTGCGAAATCACACTTTGGAAATAGCTGACTAATTCAGGGAACGGTGCTGGGCCGCAAGCTGTTCCTAGAACGTAATGGGTATTCTCGACACTGCCCGCCCAATCTCGTAAGGCTTCGTCGAGTGCTTCTTTTAACGTACGGGCACCCGTTTCAACGCCAACGACTTTTGAACCCAACTGGCGCATCCAAAACACATTGGAATACTGTCGCTCTATGTCATCCGCGCCCATATAAATGGTGGCATCTAAGCCGAGCCTAGCCGCCATGATAGCGGTTGCCAAGCCATGTTGGCCCGCGCCAGTTTCCGCAATAACTCGCTTTTTGCCCATACGCTGAACCAATAAGCCTTGGCCTAGCACGTTGTTTACCTTATGTGCGCCTGAGTGGTTTAAGTCTTCACGTTTCAACCAAATTTGCGCACCTCCGAGTTCTTTAGAGAGCCGACGTAACGGCGTTAAAGGCGTTGGGCGACCACTGAACTCTTGCGTCAGTGTTAAATACTCTTGCCAAAAAGAAGGGTCATCTCGCAATGCAAAGAACATGTCTTCCAGCTCGGTCAATGCCGGTAGGAGAATTTCTGGTACGTAACGGCCGCCAAATTCGCCGAAATATCCGTTGTCACTGCGTATCATGATGATTCCTCTTTTAACTGAAGCTATTAAATTAACCGCCGTTGCAACTTCAACTAGACATTAACTAAACGGTTTAGTAAAGTTTGCTGCAATCATTGTTCAGAATCAAGCATTTTATGGCTCAGCCCTCAAAAAAAGATCACATTGCCGCCAGCGCCTTACCCTTGTTTTTTGAGCATGGCATTAAAGGCACTTCGGTCGATATGGTCGTGAAAATATCGAAAGTATCTAAACCGACCGTTTACAACCACTTTCCAGATAAAGGTGCGTTGTTTTTACACGTGATTCAAACATGGCTAAACAGTCAACCTACCGCTGGTATTTCGCCACCTTCCGATATGACCCTGTTAGATCACCTAGAACAAACTTGGCTAAATGATGAAGCCCTTAAGCTTTATGCGTTAATCATTGGTGAAGGCTACCGAGCCCCTGAAGCAGCACAGCTGTTTAAACTGCAATATGATGCCGTTTGGCGAAACTGTGCCGAACATTGGGCCGATAATAACGGGGAACTCAAAGCAGAGCTGCTAGAGAAAGTAAGCCATCACTTACTGGCTAAGTTAATGGCTTAACCTTAGTCGCTTACGAACTTTAACGAACTACTTACGAAACATGAACAGCCCAACGCCAAAGCTAGCGGCTGCGCCAATGAGGATAAACATGACTTTATCGGTAAAACTGCCTGTTAATGAATTCGCCAGCTGATTACCAAGATTGTTCGACTCTTGATAGCCCCATATAGCCAAACCCACACCAATGATCATTAACGCGACTGCTATATTTTTGTCTGATAAAAGCTTAGCCATACTGACCTCTCTATTTGTTGTTATTGTGTTAAAGGTAGCACTCTAACTTACAGTCTGGCTAGCCATTTTTGACCATGAAAACGTTGATTTTTCAATTAATTTAAAATCATCTCTTGTAGCTTTTTAACCGTATTCCAATTGCGTGCTGTCACCGGAACCTTTAACGCTTTCTCTGCGCCTGCGGCTAACTTTGAACGACCCACCCCATTGGGAGCATAAAGGTAAAATACTTGATTAATGAGCGAATACTCTTCGGATTCTGCCTTTAACGCATTCAGTTTTTCTATATCAGCTTGCTTTGAACGATTCGCTAAAAAATAGAAATGCAGAAACTTTCCTTCATCGGTAGGGTATGGATTAGCTCTAATCGCAGCATGTAAGTCTGTAGCCTTTAACAACATGACCTGAGGTTCAAAACCATATGTCTTCGATATTGCCTCTGTGATTTTAGTGGCTAATGATGCTAGAGCAACTGGATTGTGCTTAAAAACCACATTGCCGCTTTGTATATAGGTTTGAATATGCGTACACCCTAGATCGGTCAGTAAAGCACTGAGACCTTTCATCGGCAGGCTGTTATTCCCACCCACATTAATACCTCGTAACAAAGCAATATAGATATCCATTTTAGCCGCTATCCTAGATTCATAGAAAAACACTATAAACCGCTCTTGGGCTATTGTCGTGTGAATATTTATGGGAGACTCCACTACACCAGTGAATCAATTACGACAGTAGCCTTTTACTTTAGAGAAATAACATGAGCAACGAAATCACCGACGCCATTGACACGATCGATAGTTCAAAAGTAGAAATAAAACGCCTTGGCCGGGCAGGCCGCTTGCACACCATTGTGCCTATTTTTGACAATGCGGGGAAAATCATTCATCGGGTGGTGAAGCCACTTAAAGTAGAACTTGCCTTTCGTGATGTTATTCAGATAGTGGTCGGGGCAACTCTTTTGGCTATACCCATGGCCTTTACCGAAGAAACTTGGCAGCTTAGCCAAACGCTGCCGACGTTAAACATTTTTATTATTTCTCTTTGTTCATTATTTTTTATTGCGATATTTGTCTACGCAAACTTTTATCATTATTTCCTAAAAGGCTTTGTCTCCGAATATATTAAACGTGTATTGGCAACCTATTTTATTTCGCTCATCGTAGTTGGTTTGCTGATGACGCTTATTCAGCAATGTCCTTGGGGCGTGGATAATTTATTGGCTATTAAGCGCATAATTTTGGTCGCTTTCCCTGCTTCAATGAGTGCCGCAGTAACAGATGCCATTAAGTAATGATAACAGGCACTCGATGATAGCCGCCTAAGGGTGCGATCTCACGCACCAATGGCTGGTCGGTTGCCAATTCAATGGTGTTAATTGAGTTCAGCAGCGTTTTGACCGCAACGCGTAGCTCTATCGTCGCCAACAACCTGCCTGGGCAAACATGCTTGCCGATTCCGTAAACTAGATTGGCCTCTCTATGACCCGCCGGATCAAAGGCATCTTTTTTAAACACCGCTTCATCACGGTTTGCAGATGTCCAATTCAATTTAACTCGAGCGCCGGCGGGGATTGTTTTATCGCCAATTTGTACCGGGCAAGTTGTAATGCGCCGGTTTGATACAAATGGGTTATCAATACGTAATATTTCATCAATCGCGGCATCCACTTCGTCATCGGCTGCCGTTTTTAGTTGCATTGCCAATTCTGGATGCTTTGCCAAATAAGCGATTATAACGCCAACACAGAGTGCAATTGAGCCTAAGTCACCTCCGGTCCAGTTGCGTAGAATAGAAACCAGTTCTGCTTCGCTAAGCAAACGACCCTTTACTTTTTCTCGGCACAAACGACTGGTCACATCAACTGTTTCAGAGTTTACTGCGCCACGTCTTGGCTGAATGACACTGCGCACAATGTCATCAAACTTTGCAGCAACATCTGCCGTCCATGCGGCATCACCTGAACGTGTAGCTGCATGATTATCTTTCATCCAATCTAGTAATAGTGGTTCAAGCGTTGCCGGCCACCCTAACCATTCACATTGTGCGCGTACCGCGAAGATTGCGCCAACATCGGTCACTGCGTCAAATACGGAACCAACTGGAAGCTCAGACACTAGCTGCAATGCAATCCGTTCAAAACTCTCAGTAAAAGGTACCAACGCTTCAGGCGTCAAGTAGCGCTCAATAACTTTGCGATACTCTGAGTGTTCGAGGCCATCAAGGCCATTGGGAATCTGCAAATATCGGGAGACTTTACTTGAGAAGCGGTCATGATCTAACGCCGCGGCAACAACATCTGCATGCTTTAGAAAGACCCATTCATCGGATATGTTTTTTACGACAGAAAACTTTGCTCGCAGTTCATCGGTAAACTCACGCATGTCTTTTCCAGCGGCGGATAAATCATCTGGCATATGATCGGTCATTGGATCTCCTATGACTCAGCGCTAAAGCCGGCAGATGGTATCGAACTGAGTCTTGGCTGAAAGTCGCACTTTAGTGGTTTGACATGAGGTTGTAAATATCACTCTAGGGGTACTTGCTTCACTAAACATCGTTCGACTATTTTAGCATCAATTCTACTTCGTTTTTTTACTTAAAGGTCAGCGGCATTCGCAATGCCCTTCAATAGAGCTACAATAGCGATCTGGGTGTCCACATGTACTGAGTCAGCCCTAAAATCTGCAACTAACACCCGCTACGCTAAAGAGTACCTATGGAAGCTTCAATTTTAATTGCAACATTGCGAGATTCATTAGAATCAAATACTGCCCATTTAGTGTATGAGCAACTTAATGATATTCACCCAGTAGATTATGCCCATGCCATTAGCGAATTTCCGATAAACAACCTTTGGGTTTTTCTCAGCGCCTTGCCTCACCCTGAACAAGCTAAGGTTTTTAGTTATTTGCCCGTTGATATTCAAGTTGCCTTGTCTACGCAAATAAGTCGCAACAAACTTGCGCCTATTATTCGCCAGGTGTCTCCAGATGAGCGTGCCGATTTATTTAATCGTTTAAGCGAAGAGCAGCGTGAGGCATTGCTCCCTGCATTGGCAATTGCCGAACGTGAAGATTTGTTACTTTTATCCTCACATGAAGAAGGCACAGCGGGCGCAATAATGACCTCCGACTACGTTATGCTCTCAGCAGAGCATAACGTTACTCAAGCGCTCGATGTCTTACGTCGCGAAGCGCCCGATAAAGAAACTATTTATTCGGCTTATGTGGTCGATAAAGAACGATTGTTAGTCGGAGTAGTGTCGCTAAAAGATTTAATACTTGCCCCAGTCACCATGCGTATTAAAGAGCTCATGACTCATGAGCCCATTTCAGGCAGCGTGGAAGACAGCCAAGAAGACATTGCCACGCTTATTGCAAAATATGATTTACTCGCGCTGCCCATTGTCGATAACGAGAAACGCATGGTCGGTATTGTTACCTACGATGACGCACTCGATGTAGTAGCAGCCGAAGCCACTGAAGATATTCATAAAACAGCCACCATTGGTAAACTTGATATTAGTGTCAAAGACGCCAGTATTTTTTTACTGTTTCGAAAGCGTGTATTTTGGCTGGTGATTTTGGTATTTGGAAATATCTTCTCGGGGGCGGGCATCGCGTTTTACGAAAACACCATTGCGGACCACATCGCTTTATTATTCTTTCTCCCGCTGCTGATCGGCAGCAGTGGCAACGCCGGTGCTCAATCGGGCACGCTGATGGTGCGAGCCTTAGCA
The DNA here is from genome assembly GCF_046710285.1 of Reinekea sp. GTDB lineage: Bacteria > Pseudomonadota > Gammaproteobacteria > Pseudomonadales > Natronospirillaceae > Reinekea. The sequence goes on along the minus strand of NZ_JBKEGY010000022.1, from coordinate 39,787 downwards.
ACGGGCGATATTAAATTGCGTGACTGGGGCGCTCTGTTGGCGAAAGAGTGCTTAGTCGCTGGTCTTTTAGGGCTCACTATGGCCGCTGCGGTTGTCGGCTTAGGATGGTGGCGTGGCGGTTACGATATCGCTGTTATTGTCGCGATGACGATGATGCTGGTTGTCTTAGCAGGCAGTTTAATAGGGCTATCGCTACCTTTTTTATTAAGTCGTTTTAAACTTGACCCAGCAACGGCCAGCGGCCCGCTAATCACCTCTATTGCCGACGTTGCGGGCGTGGTTCTATATTTTTCTATAGCGACCTGGTATTTGAATTTATAAAGTAAAAATACATTTTCTACGGAGGCTACTAAAATAGCCTCAGCAATAGCAATCCGCCTAAGGCAAACCCGATACCGATTAACTCCAACAATCGAAATGGAACTTTCAAGAAGAAGCGGGTATAAAACAAGACCACCAGCAAGTTGAGTGCTGCAATTGCTGACACCATGCCCGTAGGTCCGGTCTCAAAAGCCGTTAAAATACCGACCATACCGCCAACGTTCGTTAAACCAACCAACATACCCACATTAAAAGTTCGGGCAGTAGACCACGACATTTCTGAATTGCCTTGATTCCGAGAACCCCTATTTGTTAACCAACCTAGAAAAAACAATAGACTGCCAACACCGAACATTAAGACTAAAGTAATAAACATATCCGATTCTACGCGGGTCGATTGTTTGCCCATGATATCGTTTAAACCAAAGAACAACGCCGCTAGTAAACCCCATTGGGCGCCTTTCAAATCTTTTAAGCTAAGATCATTTGAATAGCGAATAAGGTAAATACCTACAAATATAATCACAAACGACCAAATTTGGATGGCGGTAAGAGTTTCATTCCACAATAAGAAAGCCAAAATTACGACAATAAGCGGAGGTAAGCCAGCGAGTACACTCACCAATGAGGCTTTGCCGACGGCATAACCCTTATATAAAGCAGCATTGGCCATAAAGGACAAAACACCCATACTGCCACCAACCAAAATATGGCCAGTCGATGCATTAAGAGATGTTTTTTGAAATAGGATAAAAACAATACTGACTAGAAAACCCATAAAAAATACGCCACACAACATTAGGTTGCGGTTCATGGTTTTTTGCGAAGTCCATTGATATAAGACGCCACGAAGACCAAAGAACAGAGCAGCCAATAGTGCGTATAGGATCCAACTCATTGAAAATCTCCAGATTTCACTTAGTCGCCCGTTGAGAAAGTACAAGTTGATGAGTACCTACAAGCTAACATTGCAGTAGACCGGTGATTATCCTGTAATCGTTTTTTTATGCAAGTTGCCAGTTTTAAAATGAAAACTTAAGGGAGCACCTGTTTTATGTTGGATACTAATTAAAAACTCTGCTCGCTGGAGTAATGATAACAAATTGGGTTAAGTCTGAATTTAGGCGCAGCTATACAACACTTGGAAATGAACGTCTGGTTGTTCATTACTAATACCCTCAACTGTTTTAAACTGGCTATTATACCAATCAAATGTGATTTGACAGTCGTTGATTTTCACGGTGTCATTCAATGCAATAGTTACCTCTTGTTCGGTGGTTGAAAAAATAAGCTGTTGACTTTGATCGAATGAGAATTTCCCTATAGATGACGAAATATTTCGTATTCTACTGTCTAAGAACAACCATTGAACTTTACCCTTCTCTTCAATAGAAATAACTCTTGAAGGACCACTTGGACGGTCAATCTGTGCTACTAATACCTCACAGTGATTACATTTAGGGGTTTTACCTAACCAAGGGGATAATCGTAAATTTGAAAGGAATAAGTTATTTTCTACTTTTTCAACGCCTTGAATGTTCTCAGTATTGTGAAAAATACTGACTGGTCCTCTTGGCGAATTCAATGTGCTACAGCCAACGACAGTTATACACAAGAACGCAAAGAACAACTTAGCAGTAATGCAATTAATTTTTTTCATTTAAAACTTGGTCCTTTGGCTTTGTCAATGTTTCTTTAATATAGTTAGAGGACCGATCGTGAATTATTTTTGCTGGCCATGCAATAAATTCAGCTATTGGAGCTTGAAAATCGCGCGTTCCATGATTTGACTGAGATGCTATCCCGCCGAAATCAGTAACTAAGTTTGACCAATCATCATGGTCGGTAAGAGTGTCTGTACTCCCATCTTGATTTACATCGGTTACCACTGCCGATTCTGTGTTATTTCCGTTGCAGTTAAAGTCAACAGGGGCCGAACCTAGCCTTCCTAAACCTAAAGTTTCATTTAAGCTGGTTTCGTTTAAGCCTATCGAAGATCCATCAGAATAGCCGATTTGAAAATTCAAATAGCTATCAGAGGGTCCATTGACTAGCACACCACTACAAGCATTCCCTAATGCCTGATGCATGCGATCGCCTTCATTATTACCAATTTCAGACAGGCCACCTAACTGATATGTGTAGTTCATGACACTGTGGTAATTCGGTTTATCGTTAACACTCTCATGACCACCATGATAAAGCCCCAAGTTATGGCCCAACTCATGCATGATTGTACTAGCTTGATAGTTAATAAGCTTATTTAAGTCAGCAGTGGCGTTTAACCCCCACCCACCAAGCGTAATAATAATGTCATTTGCAAATAGTTCGGCTAAGCCAGATGATCCAGAGGAGCCATCCTCTTTTTGGGAGTTAGCCATTATCATATAGTGGAAAAACTGCAATCGGTCACTGTTAAAATATGCATCTTTATAATCATGAAAATCAGCAATGAGCAAGTTTTCAGAATTAAACGTTATACCGTTTGAAAATGGCACTTGGTTGCCGCCGCCCAAATCATACATGCTAGGGTTAAGGCCTGGCGATTGATCAAACAAATCACCGACATCAAAATGAATATTTATATTTTTATTGGCAAAGGCTGCGACTACCATATCGAGAGCTTCTTTACGCGGAATAACTCCCTCATCTGTTGTATCCATATAATCAACTTCAATGAAGATGTCTGTTATCCCAGATCGTGCTCCCCATTCGTATAGTGGCATCCCAGCATAGGTTTTATTTTCAGCCTCATTACAGTCAGGGACCATGTCATTGTCATCATCGATAGCGCATTCAACATCATTCACCGAACCAAAGGTACCTGGATTGTAGTGGGTCCAGTCAGCTGCTGAATTACTATCGCTTTGATTGGCATCGCGTCCAATAGATTGACCAAACGAATCAGCGTTAGATACTAATGTCGCCTCTGCGCCCAACCAAGATGCACCATTACCAGAAGGCAAATAGCTTCCCCCAAAGGCTACAAAATCTACTGTATCTCCTGTTACCTTCTCGATAAGCTCTAAATACCCCTGGGCGCTCCAGTAGGGATATTCATTACCACTTTTTAGATAAATAATACTATCGGTATCTGTATAGTCTTTCGTCCAACTTTGTGCTCTCACAATCAAATATTGGTTTGGAGCTATATTAGTAGCTGGAAAGGTAAACGAGCCTTGACTAGTTAATTGCGTGTCACTATTGATGGTAAAACTTTTCAGCTCAAAATCTGACAAATTAAGCGTGCTTGCAGTACCGTTGAATAATTCAAACCATCTAAGTGTATTTGAATAATAGGATGAACCAATTTCGTTGATTACCAGCCCTGACTGATAAGTTGTAAAACTTTGGATCGTTTCAGCAATAGGCAATTCAAAGTAGCTGGTTATTTCACGGGTCACTTTTAATTTATAAACTGTATTGCGTTCAAGGTTAACAATCGGCGTTACTTTGAAGGTTCTAGCGAGTCTTGTTGAGGTTAAGTCCGACAGGCCAACACAGCTCGCAAAGTTATCCGATGAAAGCTGAATTGTTCCACTACACGCACCGTTACTGCTCTGAACTGACAGCGTAGATGAGAGTAGCGGAGTTTCACTTTCGATCCATAGATCTGTACTAATGTTAACTTGATTAGCACCCTCTAATGGCTTCATGCTCACTATAGGTGAACTGTCATCTGAAAATACAATGCTCATGACAGCACTGGCTGACGAGCCACCACTATTTAGTTCAACAATAAAGCTGTCACCCTGCAACCCTTCTAGGCTTGTCAATTCATATTCAAAAGTGCCATCAAATTGGCTCACAATTCTGGCTTTGCCGTAACGAGGGCCAGTTATTATACGGAGACTGGCAATTGATGAGTCGCCAGTTGCATAGACTATCGTTCCTCCGATTTTGTTAGAGAACGAAGGAGTAGAAAATAACTGATTTGACAGGCTGAGGGGGTTATTAGGTGACGCTACCATCACATCGCAAGCAGATAGAAAAGGCAATAAAAAGAAGATCCAGTGTGGTTTTAGAATAGAGTACATAGCTGCCTTTGAGTAATTTCACGGGTTGTTATTGCTAAAGTATATTATTAAAAACCCTCGACAAACATGATCTACTCAGTGTTTTAGGCATTAAAAAGTTGTTTATCACTTTTAATGGGCTATTCATCAACTACTCAACCCCGAGCAACCTTAAACCCCAAGGTTCAACCTCATTGGTTGTTATGCGGGCATTCACTTTAGACATCCAACTGGCTGACAACTTAGGTTGCTGTTTGAGTTTCAATAAACCTTCTTGGTTTAGCGGGGTGTCGAAGAAGAGCTCACACACTTCATGCAGTGTTATGGCGTTATCTTCTTGCGCTATCAGTACCAATGGGTCGTGGATACTGACCAAGCCGGGCTGAATAACACGATACAACCAACCGCATCGGCTGACGGCCTGCATGTGTGTTGATAAGTTATTTATGCCCCAGCGTTTGTTGAGCCTATAGCAAGGTGAACGGGGCTGACTCACTTCAATGATGGTTTCTCCCCATTGATAACGATCTCCCAAACAAACGGTAGTTTCGGTCATACCGACGGTGCTTATATTTTCGCCCATACCAGGGGCACACCACTTAAATTCCTGACCATATTTTTTTTGCCAAAATGCATAGTGCTCTATTGGGTAGTGATGCAAGGCTCGATCTAAACCGCCATGGTGTCGTAGGTCGGCACACTCATCATCTTCCAACCCTGTAGCGGAAAGATAAAGAAGCCCTTCTGCGGGCTGCTTATTTATCGCGGTTTGTAAGCCGTAACGGGTTTCGACTTTGCCACGATAAAGACCGTTAAGATAATGTTTCATTGCCAGTTTATGCCTTTATGGGCTGCTTTCGTCGATACATAGACCATCAAATAAGTGCCAAGAACGGCACTCATTTAGTGGGTCAAAGGTATTAGCCTAGAAGCTTAGCTAACATAGAATCAAACTTATCAAAGCCTTCAGCTATGAGTTCATCGGTTATCGTCAACGCAGGCAAGAAACGAATAACGTTTGCGTAGTAACCGCAAGATAATAGGATTAGTCCTGCCTCCTGTGCTCCGGCAATTATTTTTTGTGTTAATTCGGTATTCGGTTTATGGGCATCTCCGTCATGAACTAACTCCATGGCGATCATGGCACCATGAATACGGATATCACTTACAATGCTAGGATAAGTTTTGGCAACTGCTTGGATACGTTGCTCAAATTGTGCGCCAATTTCATTAGCGCGCTGTACCAATTTTTCTTCTTCGATCACATCTAAAACAGCCAGCGCTGCGGCACAAGCAACCGGAGATCCGCCATAAGTTCCACCTAAACCGCCGGGTAAGGGTGCATCCATGATGTCAGCTTTACCCACAACGGCCGACAATGGATAGCCACCGGCAATGCCTTTAGCCATAGTCATAATGTCGGCTTCAATGCCGGCGCGTTCTGAATTAAAAAATGTTCCTGTTCGGCCAAAGCCCGATTGCACTTCATCAATAATAAGCACAATCCCTTCTTTGTCACATAGCTCGCGCAAGTATTGAAGTAACTCTACCGGGGCCGCATAAAAACCGCCTTCGCCCTGCACGGGCTCGATTATAATGGCCGCTACATCTCGCGCTTCAATGGCCGTTTTAAAAATGGTTTGTATGCCATGAATAGAGTCTTCTACGCTGACTCCGTGAATAGCCATTGGAAAGGGAGCGTGATAAATATCGCCCGGAAAAGGACCAAACAAATGCTTGTAAGGCGCCGTTTTACCAGTCAGTGCCATCGTTAAACTGGTACGACCATGAAAACCACCGGTAAAAGCAATGGTACCTCTTCGGCCCGTATGAGCACGCGCAATTTTCACGGCATTTTCTACGGCTTCGGCACCGGTACTCACAAAGATAGATTTTTTGGGTGTGTCGCCAGGCATTAAGGCGTTTAGCTTTTCAGCTAACTCAACGCCTTGCTCATAAGGGTTGACCATAAAACAAGTGTGAGAAAAATTTTTAACTTGCTTCTGAACCGCTGCTACAATTTTCGGGTGACTGTGCCCGGTGTTACACACGGCGATGCCCGTTCCGAAATCTATATAACGATTACCTTCGGCATCCCATAGCTCTGCATTTTTTGCTTTGGTTACAAAGGCCGAATACAGGTTGCCCATTCCGCGAGCGATCGCAGCGTCTTTACGCTGTTGAATTTGTTGATTTTTACTCACACTCATTCTCCACAGTTCTAATTAAGCGTCTAAGCCGCCCATGCATAAATATTTCATTTCAATATATTCTTCAATGCCGTGTCTTGAACCTTCACGACCTAAACCTGAAGATTTCATACCACCAAAGGGTGCGGCAACATTCGAAAGTATACCTTCGTTGATTCCGACCATGCCGTATTCTAGCCCTTCAGAAACACGCCAAACTCGGCCAATATCACGGGCATAAAAATAAGCGGCTAAGCCAAACTCTGTATCGTTGGCAATCGCAATGGCTTCTTCTTCCGTGCTGAATTTAATAATTGGCGCAACAGGGCCAAAAATTTCCAGCGCTGCAATCGGCATATCGTTAGTCACATGGGTTAAAATAGTTGGCGTATAATAAGCACCACCTAAACTGTGCGGCTCACCGCCTAACGCAACCTTGGCACCCATTGCAACGGAAGCCTCAACGCGCTGATGAATATTGGCTAATGCTTGCTCATGAATTAACGGCCCAATGGTAACGCCTTCTTCCATGCCATCGCCTACGGTCATGGCAGAAACCGCCGCTGTTAGCTTGGCGACAAAGGCATCATGAACATTGTCTTGAACTAAAATACGGTTTGCACAAACACAGGTTTGACCGGCATTGCGATACTTTGACGCAAGAGCACCTTTGACCGCGGCATCTAAATCGGCATCATCAAAGACAATAAAGGGCGCATTACCGCCAAGCTCCATTGATACCTTTTTAACCGTACTGGCCGATTGCGCAATGAGCAGCTTGCCCACGGCGGTTGAGCCCGTGAATGAGAATTTGGCAATATCTGGATGCTCCGTTAATACTTTACCAATGCCTTTAGCATCGGTACCGACCAGTACGTTAAACACACCGGCTGGAATACCGGCCAGTTCGGCTAGTTTTGCTAAAGCCAATGCAGATAATGGCGTTAACTCCGACGGGCGAATAATGAAGGTACAACCCGCAGCTAAGGCAGGAGCCGCTTTACGAGTAATCATTGAGCTTGGAAAGTTCCAAGGGGTAATAGAGGCAACTACGCCGACTGGCTGCTTAATCACCATCAACCGCTTATCGCTGGCATGAGAAGGAATTGTTTCGCCGTAAACTCGTTTGCCTTCTTCAGCAAACCACTCAACATAGGCAGCGCCATAAGCAACTTCACCTTTGGCTTCGGCCAGTGGCTTCCCTTGCTCTAAGGTCATAATAACGCCAAGGTCGTGCTGGTATTCGTTCATTAAATCGAACCACTTGCGCAATATGGCAGCTCGCTCATTGGCCGATTTTGCCCGCCAGGCTGGGAGCGCTTTTTTCGCGGCCGCGACTGCTTTTTCAGTTAAAGCGATATCAGCATCGGCTACTTGGGCTATTTGCGTGCCACTTGAAGGGTTGGTCACACTAAATTGCGTATCGGATTCGAACCACTGTCCATCAACATATGAGCCTTGGCCGAACAAAATTGGATTAATCGTCACAACAAACTTCCCTCTATCGTAATTGAGCAGACTTATACTGCTATTGGAATGCAAAAGAAACCGCTGGTAAATATAAAACATTCAAACTATTGTTTGGAGTAATTAAAACTTACTAAAGACTCAGCTATGTCTGTAAAACATGCTCTAATTCCACGGCCTGTCTCAGAATACGATTTGCGGTTATTACGCATCTTTAAGGTCGTGGTCGATTGCGGTGGTTTCTCAGCGGCAGAATCCGTGTTAAATATTACTCGTTCTACTATCAGTGTACACATGTCTAACCTTGAAGCGCGAATGAAGGTTCGCCTGGCCAGCCGTGGTCGTGGTGGGTTTTCCCTGACCGAAGAAGGCAAGACAGTTTATGAAGCCTCTTTGGTGCTGTTTAGTGCCCTCAATGACTTCGCTTTGCTGGTCCAGAATCTTGATAATGAACTCAATGGCGAAATTTCAATTCTGTGCTCTGATCAAGTCGCCCTTACCCAACAGCTAAAATTACCCGAAGTGATTGCTTACATTCAAGAGCAAGCACCCATTGTACAGCCAGCCATAAACGCCGAGACTATTCCCAACATCGAACAAGCGATTTTAAACGGTGATGCACAAATAGGCATTATCCCAGAATATCGCCGCATAGACGGCCTCACCTACCAACAGTTTTACACCGAGCCCTATTATTTATGCCTTGGTCGCGCCCATCCACTTTTTACGTGCGATGATGCGGAAATAACCGACGAAGATGTGTTTAATTGCCAAACCGTTCACCCAGGGGTGGATGTAAACCTCAGCGGTATAGAACAATTTCAAAAAATGAACTTATCTGCACGAGCCTATCAGTTTGATACCCGAACGCCGCTGATACTCTCCGGCAAGTATTTAGGTTTTTTTCCGCTAAGTTATATTCAAGGTTTTTTGGATCGAGGTGAAGTGAGGTTGCTGCAACCGGATCAACGCTACTACAACGTTGATCACGTTATTGTGACGCGAAATACCGGCAGGCCCGATCAAAAAGTCGATTTATTCTTAGACGCCTTCAGCAATGTTCAGGCGTCTAAGTAAAATAATATTCGATAACTGCACGATTTATTTTAAACGATCACGTCCATGCGCAGACATGAAGTCTAGCACTGGCCCAACCGGAATAATTCGCGTTGGGTTAATCATGTCGTGGCTCGCGTAGTAATGCTCTTTAATGTTCGCAATGTTAACCGTTGAGGCAACGCCTTCAACTTGGTATAGCTCACGCAAGTAGCCCCAAAGGTTTGGGTAATCGACAATGCGGCGGATATTACACTTAAAGTGGCCAACGTAAACCGCATCGAAGCGCACCAAGGTTGTAAACAAACGCCAATCGGCTTCGGTGATACTAGTGCCCGTCAAATAGCGGTTCTTTTCAAGTCTAGCTTCAAGTTTATCTAGCGCATTAAACACATCAGTTACCGCTTCTTCATAGGCTTCTGCTGTGGTCGCAAAACCTGCACGATACACACCGTTGTTAACGTTTGGATAAATAAATTCGTTTAACTCATCGATCTCTGTACGCAATGCTTCTGGGTAGAAGTCACCTTCTTTTGCACCTATGTCATCGAAAGCGCTGTTGAGCATGCGAATAATTTCTGGCGATTCGTTACTGACAATGGTGTTTAACTTTTTGTCCCACAAAACAGGCACGGTCACGCGGCCGGTATAGTTTGGCTCCGCTAAGGTGTATACCTCATGCATGCGCTGCTTTTTGTTGACGAAGTCTTCTACAACATCGTTGCCGGCATGGAATGTCCAGCCTTCATCGGCCATATAGGCATTCACAACAGAAACCGTGATCATCTCTTCTAAGCCTTTTAAGCTACGGAAGATTAAGGTTCGATGTGCCCACGGACACGCCAGCGACACATACAAATGGTAGCGCCCAGCTTCGGCTTTAAAGCCAGCTTTGCCGCTGGGTCCTGCCGAGCCATCTTTGGTCACCCAGTTTCTAAAGCTAGGGGCTTTACGCACAAATCGACCATCGGTTGCTTTGGTGTCATACCAATCTGTGTGCCATTGACCTTCTACTAATAAACCCATCTCTGCCTCCTTAATACGTTAAAATTGTCCGCTTTGGTAATCTGCAAATGCTTGCAGTACTTCCGCTTTGGTATTCATGACGAAAGGACCACCCCTCGCCACCGGCTCGTTAATTGGCTTACCCGACACCAACAAAAACCGACTATCGACTTGCGCACGTATACGTACATAGTCGCCGGCCGTCAAAATTGCTAACTCAGCCGTTGCTACTTCCTCACCACTTTGGTCTATTGCGGCGGTGCCCGATATCACATAAATAAAGGCGTTATCTGTGTTTGGCAGCGATTGCTCAAAAACATCTCCTGCCTTGAGCTGAACATCCATATAGGTTGGGCTCACGTAATGATTTTTAACAGGACCGACCGTACCTTGTGCAGTAGTGCCGGAAATGACCCGAATAGAAGTACCGCTCGGCCAAGTCTCAACGGCTACCTGTTCAGGTGGAAACTCTTGATAACCAGGCTCAACCATTTTTGCGTGGCTCGGTAAGTTCACCCATAGTTGGAAGCCTTTTAACAGGCCTTCAACCTGCTCTGGCATCTCTGAATGCTCAATACCCTTGCCCGCGGTCATCCATTGCACGCCACCGGGTGTAATGACCCCTTCATTGCCTGCGCTGTCTTTGTGACGCATATTACCGGCTAATAAATAACTGACGGTTTCGAAACCTCGGTGCGGATGCTTAGGAAAACCACCAATATAGTCTTGTGGTTGATCCGATTCAAAAACATCAAGCAATAAAAATGGGTCAAGCATATCTAATTGTGGCGTGCCGATTATGCGCGTCAACTTAACCCCGTCGCCGTCTGTTGCCGGCATGCCTTGGCTGATAAGTTTAATCTGCCTTTGTGTTTGGTTATTCATCACTGACTCCTAAGTCGCCTTAAGCGTACTTTCTGCTATTTAGATTCGCATCTTGAATCGAATTACATATAGACTACACTGTGACTATTAAAGAACAAACAGCTACAATGACAACTCATAGTTCTCACAAAGAGGACAAATAACGATTTGCCGTAATCAAACAGGTAACAAATGGGACAATTAGAGGATATTCAAGTCTTTGTACGCATTGTCGAAGCGGCGGGCATTGGCCGAGCTGCGGATCAGCTCAATATTGCCAAGTCGGCCGTCAGCCGTCGCCTTAGCGATTTGGAAGAACGCTTAGGCACTAAGCTAATAAACCGAACCACTCGCCGATCTAGCTTGACCGATGCTGGCCGCTCTTATTATCAGCAAGCGTTAAAAGTGCTCGATCAAGTCAACGAAATGAACGGCGACATTACTGCAAGTGCCACCAACCTAACAGGCACTATCCGCTTTGCAGCGCCACTTTCGTTTGGTCTATTGCATTTAGGACCCGCTATTGAAGAGTTTAGCTCCATACACCCCGATTTGAATATTCATATCGATTTTTCAGATCGCCAAGTTGATATTATTGAAGAAGGTTTTGATGTGGCCTTTCGCATTGCCGATCTCAAAGATTCCAGTATACAAGCTAGGAAAGTCTTTCAATCGCACCATACTCTGCTCGCTAGCCCAGCTTATTTAACAAAAAGGGGGCGGCCTAAGCTCATTGGAGACTTAGAACATCATGACTTTCTTCGCTATGGTGTTGGCAGCAGCGCCCATTGGGCCCTTACCGACAGTGAAGGCCGTGAACATAAAATAACGCTCCAGTCGAAAATATCCGCCAATAATGGAGACTTTTTGCTACAGATGGCGAAATCGGGGCTTGGAATCGTCATGCTGCCCACCTTTATTGCTTGGCAAGCCTTGAAACAAGGTGAGCTTGAGAAGGTTCTACCCAATTATCAAATACCCAGCCTCAACGGCTATTGCTTGTACCCTAAAAATCGATTTTTGCCGGCGCGGGCTCGAATGTTCATCGACTTTTTAGTTGATCGGTTTGAAACACCTTATTGGGATGCAGAGCTAACAAAATAATGCTCAGTCTTTTGTTGGTCACACGCCCTCTCGATAATTGGAATTGAAGCCGCGCACAATCGTGACATTAGTTAATACACTGTGAGTGCTATTTGTTATCATTCTAACGTGCGCGGGCTGGTTTAATATGCTTGAACATAAATACGATTAATAACCATCCGCTAGGAGGCGCGATTTGACGCTGAACCCTGTTAAGCTTTTTCAACAAGCACTGCGCAGTGAAGGCGGAATCAGCAAGCTGTCTTACGGCATACGGGTATTTATCGCTTTGTGCGGTGCCATGGCGTTGAGTTGGAGTATTGATCATATCGATTGGGTCATTCCCATTTTCTTGGGCATTATCGCCAGTGCGCTCGCCGAAACCGAAGAGGGTTGGCAAGGCCGAATTCAAACCTTATCTGTGACTCTAGTTTTGTTTATGCTCACGGCTTTTGGTGTTCAGTTGTTAATGCCTTACCCTTGGGTTTTTGGCATTAGCATAGCGGTAATGGCTTTTACCTTGTCAATGACTGGAGCTTTGGGACGGCGTTACGGCGCTATTTCTCGAGCGACTTTAACGTTGGCGGTTTACACCATGATAGGCGTTAGCCAAACCACACACGAAGTCCCAATATGGCATGAGCCACTTTTTTTAACACTCGGCGCTTTATGGTATGGAATATTGTCCATTATTTGGGCCGTTTTTTTTGCCAATATTACCTTGCGTCAGGCGCTTTCATCGCTCTATATAGAAGTGGGTTTGTACTTAAAGCTTAAGTCTAAATTTTTCCCTCCACCTTCGAGCACCGCTGTTGATACTTTGCGTTTGAAGTTGGCACAGCAACACAGTCAAGTCGTTGCTGCCCTAAATGTAGTGCGTGAAATATTAGTGAGCCGAATCAGTAGCAGTCCGAACAATCCGCAATTAGGGCGTTATATCCGCTTATATTTCACTGCCCAAAGTATTCATGAACGAGCAAGCTCCTCTCACGATAATTATTCCGCTTTAGCAGAAACATTTTTCCACAGTGACATCCTATTTCGTTTACAGCGCCAGCTTTCTGAGTCGGGAACGAGCTGTCGAAAAATAGGTGAAGCTATACGCGGAAAGCATGCGATAGATTTACGCGATAGCGAAGAAGCGGTAGCCGGTGTCATAAAATCAATGGCCTATTTAAAAGCAGATACGCTACCGGGAAAATGGCGCTTGTATAGGTCATTACGCCAATTGACCGATAATGTGCTTGCCTTGCAACAAGAACTCGATAACACCCCTCAATTAGAAGATGAATCCTTAGCCGATGCCTCTGCGCAGATTCCTCAACCTAAGGTAACTTTACGTTCCATTGTTAACCAAATGACCGACCAACTAACGCCCAAATCTCAGGTTTTTCGCCATGCAGTACGTATGGCTATTGCACTGACGTCTGGTTATATCATCATCCAAACTATGAATTTATCAGCTGGTTATTGGGTGTTGCTAACAACTTTATTTGTTTGCTTACCTACCTTTGGCTCCACTCGTAAACGCCTCTATGAGCGAATTTCAGGCACTATAGTAGGCTTGATAGCGGCATGGTCTCTAATCACTTTATTTCCTATTGAAATAGTTCAACTGTCATTAGCCGTAGTGGCTGGTGTGGTGTTCTTTGTCACCCGTACGCACCGATATATGTTGGCGACGGCGGCTATTACGCTCTTAGTCGTGTTTTGCTTTAATCAGATATCGGACGCTTATGACGTTATTTGGCCGCGACTCTTTGATACGTTAATTGGCGGCACTATTTCCTGGCTCGCCGTTTTCTTTATTTTGCCTGACTGGTCCTATCGACAGCTACCGATTACCTTTGCTGAAGGCATGCGCCGCAGTGCTGAATATTTACAAGAGTTGATGCGCTTTTATCAAGAAGAAAATGTCGATCTGCAAGTCTATCGGCACAGTCGTCGCCGTGCTTACAATGCCGATGCGCTGTTAACCTCTACGCTAGCTGAGATGCGCCAAGAACCTGGCCACTATCGAACCGATACCGAACTGTGGCAGCGCTTAGTGATTCGTAACCATACCTTGTTTAATTACATCGCCGCCTTTAGTGCCCATCGAGGCAAGCTTATCGAGCAAACTGGTAACCAGGTATTGGCTGATGCCGCTAACTATATTGTTACAAGCTTGCAAGAAGTGGCGCAGAGCCTAGAGAAAAAAGAAAAGGTGGCTTTCAATTTAGCCGAACTTGAACGATGGCAAAAAAAAGTCGAAGACTGTACGTCTGAACATGATGATCGTCATTATTTTGTGCAGTCACAACTGCAAGCGTTATTCGAACAGCTGATAGAAATTAGGCGCTTAGCGCATGAACTGCAAATGCAAGTTCATGGTGGCAAGCTGAAGGCCGTGGGTGATTGAGTAGTTTGTTGTTTTATTCAGTGCTTGAATCTCTATTTTCGCCATGGCCGCATAGACCTCTTGCGCCGCTTGTATGCGATCTTTGACTGGAAAATTTAACATTGAAAACTCAACTAACGCCATGTAACCCTTCTTATTATTGTCTAGCTGGTTTTATAAAGCCTACACCCTTAGTCAGGTGCTAGCCAGTCTAAATAAACCCGCGCTTGCGTGGCCGATGAAGGCATTACCGCTGCATTATCTGCCGCATCATCTTCTAGCGTTACCGTCGCGCCAGGTAAGATTAAATAGTCTTCTGGGACGAGGTCTTCTCTATCTTTACCTAGCGCATCTTCTAAATATACAAACATCCAAGAAACGGCGTAGCCGTCATCATCCATTAACCAAACCTTGTGAGAATTGTCATCTAATTTTACAACGCTGCCAGTATTGTTGGTCCAAGTAACCGATAAAGTCGGATAAGAACTACCGCGTTTTCCTGGGTTTAACCATTGCATGGCGGGCATGCTTAAGACTGGGGCTTTAGTTGCATCTAAGTAACCAAGCTTTGGTCGTTCAAGCTCTAAGCTTGCCATGGAAGCCGTGTGAATATCGTTAAACATGTCTTCTGTCACTAAAAACCCGTTGGTGATGAAGTAGTGAGTTTGTTGACTGGGTAGGCACCGAAACGTGGTTCTGCTTTTAGTATGGAACAAAGCGCCACCTGCATTGGAGCTATCACTCGTGTCTTTGGGTAGCAAGGCCCCTGCGGAATCCTTAAAAACAATATCTTCCGGGTCATAACAATAGTCGGTCTCTGATTGATTGGTCATTTTTATCGACGCATATAAATCATAACCTGAGAAATTTACTCCGGATTTGCGCAGTAATAGCTTGATCGTCGAGTCTATTTGGAACTTGGGGTCTATCGAGTCAAGATCACTATCATCGACAGCAGTAATTGTGAACGGCACTTCTTTCTTGAGAGCAGGACTTTCAACGAGCCCTAAACAAGACATCGGCGCAACATCAAACACATACACGTTGCCTTCGCTAGAACTAAGATCAGGGTAGTTTTCGCTACAATATTCTTTGCTCGATGAACCACCGCCGCCAAGACCGCCGCCTGTTGAGCCGCCGTCACTACCTTGCGGCCCACAACCAGATAAAAAAACAGCCGCCACTGGGACAGCTAAAAGTAGGCGAATTTGAAATCCTTTCATTTTAATCACTCCATCGCAAAGATCCTTGTACTGGTCATATATTAACCAGATCAGAGAGTGAGAATCAAGTCAGAAATGCGCAGCGATTTAGCGGGCTTACCTTTACCAGGTAAAACCCGGAAAATCTTGTTGCAGATCTGTTATTTGACCGCGCCAGGTGAAGGTAGCCAAAGGAGCGATGACAATCGCGTTGTTACTGACCTTAGGCAGCTGTAACTCAACCGTATCGAAGGTCGTGTTGTACAGAACAAGATCAATGGTGTCGCCCCTCTCCCAAGGCTCCATCTCACCTTGCCACTGACCGTCTTGATATTTAGCACTCAATAACGGTCTCTGTACGAGGTCCTTTAAAAACTCGGCCAACGTTGCTCTATCGGCATCCGATAATACGCCACTTAACGGCTGCATAGGCGGGTTAGTCAGTAGACTGTCATTTAGGGCTTGCAATGACGCTCCCCGAATATAACCACCGGCTTGACCCGCGCCTTCTCCGAGTTGACCATGGCACACGGCGCAGCCGTATCCACCGGCAGTTTTATATAACTGTTCACCCGCCGTCACATCTGCTTGTACGAGGTTAAGCCCTACCAGCAGTGCAACGACGATTAACCAGTTAACCATTTAATAGCGCCTATACAGTGACAGTTTATTTTCATCACTGAACTGAACGACATTAAAGTTCTCATACTTTTCCCCAGGACGCGCCATACCCGGTGATTTACCAGGCATTCCCGGTACCGCTAAGCCTTTGGCGTTTTCCGGTGGGTTGGCTAAAAAGCTCAGAATATCGGCTTCGGGTATATGGCCTTCAAAAATGTAATCTTGAATGACCGCGGTGTGGCAGGAACCTAATTGACGAGGAAGGCCGAGTTCATCTTTCACTTTTTGTAAATCGTAAGGGTGAATAACAGTGACATCATGGCCAGCCTTTTCCATGATGGCTATCCACTCCGTACAACAGCCACAGGTGGGTGATTTATAGACTGTCATTGACTCAGCCCAGACGAAAGATGAGAGCGCAATTAACATGACGAGTAAACGATTAATTTTTTTCATAGTAATATCCAAATGAGTAAAGAGTTCGCGTAAATTTTTTAAAATTTGGCTAAGCTCTAGACTCTTGGAGGTCGATCTAAGGTCATGGAATAGGCAATGGGCTTTAACTTAGGTGGCTCGGCCGTGGAGTGCTCATTACCGCTAAAAATCGCGATATCAATGAGCAAGGGCAACGCAATGTGACCGCAGGGGCAGTGAATATCGTTACAGCTTTCGCAATCTTGTGGGTTCACTGACTGTTGGCAATGATCGAGAGGCATTGCCTCATGGCCCATACTTATAGCGCCATATTCAACCTTAGCTGTGGGCGCTTTAACCGCCGTTTGCGCAAAAACGACACTATAAACCGCAATGACACACATTAGCGTGGCTGCGATTAAATGCTTTGTCGTTAAGCGGTTCGGTTTCATTAAGACGCCTTTTAATTACTCAGCCATCATAGCAAATAAAAGGCGTTGGTTTTCTTGGTCTGTGTCAAGTCTAGGTAATTCTCATTGTCGAGCGAAACATCGCGCCCCTATTTCATTTTAGAGGCCCAAATTGCTAATCGATGCCGCATGGACTGCTGGGAAACCTGCTCATTTGCTAGCGGCGTTATCACTTTGTCATGCACTAACAAACGATAAATGTATTCAATTTTCTCTGCGGCTGAATCGGTGGGCTCAAACTCCACTACGCCCCGTTCTTCTCCGTATTTTACGCCTTCGGCTATGGCTTTTTTTACGAGCTCTTTCTCATTTTTCAGCTTTTTCATCGCTCGGCACCCTTTTTATTAGATGAGAGTCATCTAGTATAAATTTTGTAACGTATACTTTATGCTTAAACACTACCACTAATACAGGCAAAAAATGAACTCTAAATATATCGGCTGCGCACTGGCTAGTTGCCTTTTGACTGCCTCAGAGCTTGCTGATGCGGGCTGGTCTGTTGGTTTGGGAGTGGTCACTTCTGATATTTATCAAAACAGCACGGACGATCAACCCATTTTCCCAACGCTTGATATCGACTCGAAACAGGCCATGTTTATTCCTGATGTGTCCTACCACTGGGATCAATGGTCTATCGGAGCCACCGGCCTTAGCTGGAAGTCTAAGCAAGAGTCAGAGCTTAAAAGCGCCTTTACACTTGGCTTCCCAAGAAGCGATATCCGTATTGGCGGGCAACAAGGCTGGTTTAGGTACGGCGTTTATGGTGCCGCTCAATTTACCAACGGCACTATGCTCAATGGTGGCATAAACCTCGGGCCCATGAGTTATGAGCAGTTTCAAGGTTTAGCGAGCCGCAAAGCCGAGCAAAAGCAGGTGCTTTCTTTGGCTGCACCTGTTTTTATCAGCAAAAAATACGCCTTAACTGTGATTGGCAAACTTAGTTATGCTGTTAACAACGCAGAGTTTAAAGCCCAAGATCTTCGGTTAACTTCAGATTTACCTTCAGGCACATATGAGAATGTAAGCGCGAACCTCTTTGCCATCAAGAAAATAGGCGAGTCCGTCACTTGGATAAACTCTGGCACCTTCACTTTTGCTGACGAACAGCAGTTGAATTTGGTCGATGGCTTAAAGCCCGTTCATTTCAACCTATTTTCACTTATTCAATATACTTTCTAGAGGATTTACCCTGCTTTGCATTCTTAATCTAAGCTAGTCATGGCACAATGGTTTTACTAGCAGGAGAGAGCGGTTCATGGACACCTTTACGATAAAATACAACCCATTCAATGGTGCTGAAGTTACCTTAGAAAACGAATACATCACAGAATCAAAGTTAACCGAATTGCTCGATTTACTGCGCAGCCAAAATAAGGCATTAGTTTGGGTAACCATCCCGATACAGCATTCACATTTAATCCCTATTTTGACCGAGTTGGGCTTTGTTTTCCATTTATGTAATGAACAAAAATTGACGTTGATTTGTCGCCTACAAAAAGGTGCTTACGCGCCGTTTGCACCAACACATACTGCTGGCGTTGGCGCGTTAGTTCAGCGTGACAATGGCGATGTTCTCTTGGTAAGAGAACGCATCATGAACGGCAAGGGGTTAAAGCTGCCTGGTGGCTATATCGATCTCGGTGAAAAGCTATTAGTCGCTTCACAACGTGAAGTGTTGGAAGAAACAGGCATTACCGCTACCTTTAAAGATATCGTCGGTTTAGTGACTAAGTTCCCGCATCAGTACGCAAAAGGGAATTTATTTATTGTATGCCGCTTAAATCCTATTACCGAAGAGATTCATGTTCGAGATACCGACGAAATTGAATTTGCCTGTTGGATCAATCCAGAAAAATTCATTGCCGATGAATCCAGTAGCCGGTTCCACCGACACTTGGTACAGCAGTGTTTGGGTAAAACTGGCATGTCAGAATCCGATTATGAATTCGATGAATTACCAGCTGGCAATAAAGAGATGTTTCTAATTTAGAAAAACCTAAAGCAGTAGCGCGCTATCAATTTCCCGATAGAGCGACGCTGCTGCAATCAGTGAGTTAGCCGTCAGAGCCTTCACACCATAAACGATGACTTCGCAACCGTGCTTTTCAATTATCGTTTTCGCCAAAATATCAAAGTCACCATCTCCAGAAGCTAAAATAATTACATCGCTTTTCGGCGCTTGCTCAAGTGCTTCAACCGCTATGCCAACATCCCAATCGCCTTTCGATGAGCCGTCGGCCCTTTGTATATAGGGTTTAAGTCGAACATCAAAACCTATGGCGCGCAAAATATTTTGAAATTGCCTTTGTTTTTCATCACCACGATCTATGGCGAAGGCGCTTGCGCTGACCAGCTCGCGGTTGGCAGTAACTTCAGCCCAAAATGCGTTGTAATCAAAATTTTTCTTAAACGCTTGCCGCGTGGTGTAGTAAATATTTTGAACATCGACGATGACACTCACTGTTTTCAATTCTTGTTCCTTTCAATGTTATGCAAAGCCACTTTGCTTTTTTGAATTTAGAAAGTTTTATCGCAGGCTAATATTTAGAATCCAATTTGACCGTTATCAAGGGTAAGCCAGATAAATACCTATAAAGTCTATACCTATACTTCTATATGGCTAAGAAATACCTCTTTAAGGGTACTCCCGATGACTCAAGTCAGAGTAGCGTAGATTAATGAGTATAGTCATTTAATTATTTAGTTTAATCCCCTATCTTGCGTGGTGATTACAATCGTAACTAACTCAATAAGTAGGCCGATCATGTTTTTAAGATCCACTTTAGCCAAAAAACTATTGTTGCTTTTTGCCCTAATGTTCAGTGCATCGTTTGCCTCGGCACTTTTTATAAGCGCTGCTAAAGACCCTGAGGTATTTTTAAAACAACACTTTCCAAATGGCTCTTGGGTAATTGAAACGATTCAAAGCGCCGCGGACGATACCCTCACTTATTGGCGCGTGACCGAAGCAGATGAAACCATCGCTTACGCTTTTGAAACAAATTTAGTACATCAAATTCCGGCTTATTCTGGAGAGCCGGTTAATATGTTGGTTTTGATTACTCCCGAAGGTGAGTACATTAACGCTCACACGCTCGAACACCACGAACCCATACTACTCGTAGGCATTCCAGAATCCAAACTTGATGACTTTACTGATCAATACCAAAATTTATCCATCGAACAGCGCATCAAGGTGGGTGGCAACAGTGCCGAAGGTCAAACCCAAATAGACGGAATTTCAGGCGCGACAGTGACGGTCATGGTGATGAATGTCGGCATTACTCGAGGCGCTACTTTATTAGCCCGCGCTTTAGGTATTATTGAAACAACCAGCACTATTATTTTACCTTCCACTGTTAACTTAGAAGTTGCGCCTACTAAAACTTGGACCGAGTTAACCGGCGAAGGCTCTATAAGACGTTTATTGCTGCGCAACCGCCAAGTTGATGAAGCTTTTAAAGGCACAAAAGGCGAAGGCATCGATCAGGTTGCAGATTCTGAGTTAGACGACCAATTTACCGATGTTTACTACGCCCTAGCCGATGTACCGGCAATTGGTAAAAACGTCTTAGGTGAAAGCGAATATCAATGGTTAATGGATTCTCTCGAGCCAGATGAGCATGTCTTAATGGTGCTCGGTAATGGCTATTCTTATAAAGGTTCAGGCTATGTGCGCGGCGGTATTTTTGACCGCATCCAGTTATTACAAAATGAATTGGCGATTAGCTTCCGAGATTTAGACCACACACGGCTGCAAGATATTTACCTACCTGACGCGCCGCGCTTTAGTGAAATGTCACTGTTTACCATTCGTGAACATCACGGCTTTGACCCTGGCCAACCGTGGCAGTTCGAATTTTTAGTACGCCGTCAAATAGGCGCCATCGACAGCGTATTTACCAGTTTCAAAGCAGACTATGCCACACTCGATGACTACCTAATTCGTCCGGTTCAACCAGTTGCAGAACCAGAGCTCGAACTCTGGCAGCAGATATGGTTAGAAAAGAAAATCGAAATTGGCGTATTGATATTTGGCTTAGTGGTTTTACTCGGTGTCTTATTCTTCCAAGATGTTTTAGTACGCTACCCGCGCCTACTGCACAGCATACGCAACGGGTTCTTAATCTATACCGTGGTATTTATTGGCTGGTACTGTGCCGGGCAAATATCCATCGTTAACGTCTTTACATTTTTACAAGCCATGATGAAAGACTTTAGCTGGGACATTTTCTTACTCGACCCGATCATCTTTATCATGTGGATCGCCGTCGCCGTGACAGGATTAATGTGGGGGCGCGGTGTGTTCTGCGGCTGGTTATGTCCGTTTGGTGCGCTTCAAGAACTAATAAACCATGTCTCTCGCATGGTAAAAATCCCTCAATTTGAATTACCTTGGTCGGTCCATGAACGATTGTGGGCAATCAAGTATTTGATTTTGTTGGCTCTATTTGGATTGTCTTTGCAATCGCTAGCACTTGCTGAGCAGTTTGCTGAAATTGAACCCTTTAAGACCACATTCTTATTGAAGTTTTCACGTGAATGGGGCTACGTTCTTTGGGCTGGGTTGATTTTAGTTAGTAATATATTTTCACGTAAAACCTTTTGCCGTTACTTGTGCCCGTTAGGTGCCGCACTTTCTGTACCCACGAACATCAAACTATTCGATTGGCTAAAGCGTCGCCCAGAATGTGGCAGCCCTTGCCGTGTGTGTGCAAACGAATGTGAAATTCAAGCGATCGCGCCCGACGGTGTAATTAATCAACGCGAGTGCCACTACTGCCTAGATTGCCAGATGACCTATTTTGATGAAGAGAAGTGCCCTCCACTGGTACTGAAAGCAAAGAAAGAACGTAAGCGTGCGATAGCCGCAGGCGAACAAATTGAAATTATCGATGCGACCGCTTAAGTCAATTCGAAATACGAAGTTAAAACTAATAAAGGTTAGGAGCAACAGACAATGACAGAAGAAAATAAAACTAACTACGTCGAGAAGACCGAAAGCGATAGTCCTACGCGCCGTAATTTTTTCAAAAAATCAGCAATGATTGGCGCAGCGGGTGTAGCAGCACCAGCAATGACTGCAGCTATGTTTTCACAAATGGCGAATGCCGCCACTGCAGAAAAAATGGCGCATCACAGTGTTGAACCTGGCGAGCTAGATGAATACTACGGATTCTGGAGTGGTGGTCACTCTGGTGAAGTACGTATTTTGGGTATTCCATCTATGCGTGAACTTATGCGTATTCCTGTGTTCGCTTATGAAAGCGCAACAGGTTGGGGAACCACTAACGAATCTAAACGTATTCTAGGCGAAGACAATCAATTCACCAACGGCGACGCTCACCATCCTCACATGAGTATGCAAGACGGCCGCTACGACGGTAAGTATGTTTTTATTAACGATAAGCTAAACACTCGTGTTGCGCGTATTCGTTGTGATGTCATGAAAACAGACAAAATTTTAACCATTCCAAACGCACATGCCATTCACGGCCTGCGTGTTCAGAAAGCGCCTTATACTAAGTATGTTTTCTGCAACGGCGAATACGAAGTACCTATGCCTAACGACGGTTCTGTACTAGATGATCCAAGTCAGTACACGTCACTCTTTAACGCAGTTGATGCTGAAGCAATGGAAGTTGCGTTCCAAGTTATTGTCGACGGTAACTTAGATAACACCGATGCTGATTTTACGGGTAAATATGCAGCGTCTACCTGTTACAACTCTGAAATGTCAATGAACCTCGGTGGTATGATTGGCGCAGAACGTGACCACGTTGTGGTATTTAACATTCCACGTATTGAAGCGGCTATTAAAGAAGGCAAATACCAAACCTTCAATGGCGTAAAAGTTGTTGACGGCCGTAAAGGCTCGCCTTTAACTCGTTACGTTCCTGTGCCTAAGAGCCCTCATGGTTTGAACACTTCACCAGATGGCAAATACTTCGTCGCGAATGGTAAATTGTCTCCAACCGTTTCAATTATCGACATTGAAAAACTTGATGCCGTGTTCGATGACAAAATCAAGCCACGTGACGCTGTTGTTGGTGAGCCAGAGTTAGGCTTAGGACCATTGCATACAGCATTTGATGGTCGTGGCTACGCTTACACCACTGTATTTATTGATAGTCAAATTGTTAAATGGAATGTTGCAGACGCAGTTCGCCACTTCAATGGTGAGAAAGTTAACTACATTGCGCAAAAACTTGATGTTCAGTACCAACCTGGTCACAACCACACCAGCATGGGTGAAACCCGTGATGCCGATGGTAAGTACCTTGTTGCGCTGTGTAAGTTCTCGAAAGATAGATTCCTACCCGTTGGACCGCTTCACCCTGAAAACGATCAATTGATTGATATTTCTGGTGATGAAATGAAGCTCATCCACGATGGTCCGACATTTGCCGAGCCACATGACTGTATCATTGTTCACCGTAACAAGATCAAGACGAAGAAAGTTTGGACTCGCGATGATCCTATGTTCGCTGAAACCGTTGCAATGGCCAAGCGCGATGGCGTTGTGCTTGAAGGCGACAACAAAGTTATACGTGACGGCAAGAAAGTTCGTGTTTACATGACTTCTGTCGCGCCAATGTTTGGCATGGAGAAATTCACCGTCAAGCAAGGTGACGAAGTAACCGTTGTAGTCACCAACCTAGATATGGTTGAAGACGTAACCCATGGCTTTGCACTTGTGAACCACGGTGTCAGTATGGAAGTTGGACCACAGGCAACCTCGTCTATTACCTTTACTGCCGACAAACCTGGTGTTCATTGGTTCTATTGCCATTGGTTCTGCCACGCTTTACACATGGAAATGCGCGGCCGTATGTTAGTAGAAAAAGCCTAGTGAGTTTAGGGGGTGCTAGGCTTGCTTAGCCCCCCGTTAATTCTATTTGTTTAAAGAGATAATTGAATGATCCAACACATTAAGATATCTATAGTTCTGTTGTTGATATCTATCTTGCCGAGCGTTGTATTTAGCCAAGCCTTTAAGGTTAGCACCGTCGATCAGCTTCAATCAGTTTTAGCCAGCAGCGCTGACTACGACACTATCTTTTTAGACACTGGTATTTATCCAACTCATATTTTAATTGATAAACCCATCACATTGACCAGTGCTGGCGATGCCACGATAGATGCACAAGGTACTGGCAATGCCATTACCGTCACTAGTAACGATGTTACTATTTCAAATCTAATTATCAAAAATTACGGTGATGATTTAACCGAGTCAGATTCGGGCATTAAAGTCACCAAAACAGAAAACATTACGATTACTAAAAATCAACTTATCGGTGATGGCTTTGGTATTTATATTGATACTACAAACAATGCTCTTATAAGTCACAATAGCGTAACGGGCAACCCAAACATGCGCTCCTCCGATCGAGGTAATGGCATTCATCTAACCAGTGCTCAAAGTGCCATAGTCGAACACAATGAAATTATTTATACGCGTGATGGTCTTTACATTATTAACAGTCAAAACAGTAAATTGCTAAATAATAAAATGACCGACCTTCGCTTCGGTGTTCACTATATGTACTCATATAACAACGAAGTCAGTAACAATATTGCTGAAGATGTTGATGTGGGTTATGCGCTTATGAGTTCAAAGTACTTAACCATAAATAGCAATAGGGCCAGTCGATGTGAAGACTATGGCTTACTTCTAAATTTTGTAAACTATTCAACTTTCACTAGTAATATGATTGATCAAGTTAATGCCACAACAGGCACCGACACCATGGGTGATGAAGGTAAAGCTCTGTTTGTTTACAACTCCACAAACAACAAAATAATTGGTAACCAGTTTTCAAATAGTCAGCTTGGCATTCATTTAACCGCAGGTTCAGAAGGCAATGAACTTTATCGAAACAACTTCATTAATAATGAAATTCAAGTCAAGTACGTCTCTTCACGCGAGCAAGAGTGGAGTTTCGAACAGCAGGGTAACTATTGGAGCAACTACATCGGCTGGGATCTCGACCAAAATGGCATAGGCGACACCAGCTTTGAACCGAACGACGGTGTCGATAAACTTATTTGGAAGTATCCAGAAGCCAAGGTGTTAATGGATAGTCCTGCGGTTTTACTTTTACGCTGGGTCCAACGCAGCTTCCCTGTTTTAAAATCTCCCGGTGTTAAAGACAGTTACCCGGTATTTCACCCAATTGGAGCGCAGGTTCAATGACCGATACAATACTATTGCGTTTGAACAACATTCAAAAGAGTTACCAAAATATTCAAGCCCTCAATGGCGTAAGCCTAGAGCTAAAAGCCGGCCAAATGATGGCCTTACTTGGCCATAATGGCGCTGGTAAAACGACCTTGATGAAAATAATTTTAGGTATGTTTCCGGCTGATACAGGCGACGCTCTCATTTTGGGCGACCAACCCGGCGTTCATAACCACGCCATTGGTTATGTCCCCGAAAATGTAAATTTTTACCCAACCTTAACGGGCAAAGAGACTTTACTTTATTTTGCACAGTTAAACGGTCTATCGAAGAAAGAAGCCAACACAATTGCAGAAAAACTTCTTATCGACGTTCGCTTAGATGATGCAAAAGACCGAGCCGTAAAACAATATTCAAAAGGAATGAAGCAACGGCTTGGCTTAGCTCAGGCGCTGTTACCGGCCACCGCTGATGGTAAAAACTACGTTGATCCGTCCCTGTTAATATTAGACGAACCCACCGTTGGCTTAGACCCAATTGCAACAGCAGAATTTTATGAATTATTGGCTAACTTACAACTCAAAGGCTGTGGCGTTATTATCTGCACACATGTTCTGCCAGGTATCGAAGCGTATATAGATACTGCTTTGATTTTGGACCACGGCAAAGCCATAGCCAGCGGCACAATGTCCGAATTGCAAAGCATCGCAGAATTGCCCGTTACCTTAGTCGCCAGTACAACTGGCGGAGCGTTAGAATTCAACGACGACCTTGCACCCTACCAAAGTGCCGAAAATACATTAAGGGTACCAATTAACAAAAAACTAGAGGTTCTAAAAACATTATTGAACCATCCGAATGTTACGGACATACAAGTAAATGCCCCGATGCTCCCTGAAATTTATCAACACTTTGCTCAAGCAGGAAACGCCCATGTCGAATAAAATTTTGATCGTTGCGGCCAAAGAATGGCGAGATGGCTGGCGCAATCGGTGGCTCATTGCCATCACCTTAATTTTCGCCATTATGGCATTGGGGTTGTCTTGGTTTGGTTCGGTGACTTACGGCCAGTCTGGTCCATCACCGCTCGATTCCACCATCGCCAGCTTAGTCAGCCTAGCGGTATTGGTAATTCCGCTTATCGCTTTGCTACTCGGTTACGACGCCTATGTGGGTGAACAAGAAGCCGGCACTTTATTGCTACTCATGGCCTACCCTATTACAAAATTGCAGCTGGTCCTGGGGAAGTTTTTAGGGCAAATAGCTATTTTGGCCGCGTCGACAACTGTGGGTTTTGGGGTGGCTGCCTTAATGCTTTCTTATAACGCATTCAGCGTTGAACTGGTGCTGGCCTTTGCAGTTTTTGTTTTTTCTGCCACCTTACTGGGCGGCGTTTTTTTGGCCATGTCACACTTGGTAAGTCTTAGTGTTTCGGAAAAAACCCGTGCTGCTGGTTTAGCTTTGTTTATATGGTTCTTTTTTACATTGCTTTATGACCTAGGTTTGCTATCTGTTTTGGTCAGCACCGAAGGTTGGATGAGCCAAAGCGCACTAAAAGCCGCCTTACTGGCTAATCCAACTGATGTATTTAGGCTAATTAACCTAATTCATTTAGATGCTCAAGGCTCTGGGCCGTTGGCATCTGTCGCCCAATTGAACTTAAACAGTTACGTCCTTTACGCGCTTTTACTGGTGTGGATTGGCTTGTGCCTAACTCTGACAAAATTACTTTTTATTAACAAAAAAATATAGGACGTCTTATGAATCGAACAGCCTTACTACCACTCATCGTTTTATTTAGTGTGTTTTTGGCCGCGTGCAGTGGCAATAAAGAAACCACAAACAGCGCAATTCAAGCAGCCGCTATTGAATCGAGCGACCAATGCCATCTTTGTGGCATGGTTATTCAAAACTTCCCTGGCCCTAAGGGTCAGTTAGCACTCAAGGGCGACGAAACGACCCGTAAGTTCTGTTCAAATCGCGATGCATTCACCTACTATTTACAACCAGAAAACCAGCACCGTAAACAAGCTATTTTTGTACATGATATGAGTAAAACACCTTGGGAATCTCCAACTAATGACCATTTTATTGCCGCAGAAAATGCCTTTTACGTTTATGGTTCAAATCGTAAGGCCGCGATGGGCATCGCATTAGCCTCATTTAGCTCTATGGATTCAGCGCATGAGTTTAAGGCTGAGTTTGGTGGTGAAATGGTTAAATTTGAAGATATTACACTGGAGCTGTTAGCTCAAGATGGTATGGATGGTGCCAGCATGAGTATGAGCCACTAGTTAAAACTCTTTTCGAAATTAGGTAGGCGATTTGTAAATCGCTTACCTACCTGATAAAAGTGACCTCACTCTTTCGTGAGTACATCACAGCGATAAAGTTCTTTTTGCCCTTCAGAAAGTTGCTTCGACAGTTTTGGTAATAACTTAGACATTTTATCAAACAACGTCCAAGGTGGGTTTACCACAATCATTCCAGCTGAGGTCATACCATGCTCATTTGAATCGGGTGTGATACCAAATTCGAATCTTTGCGCATTTTTGATGCCATTACTCGCGAACTTCTTACATAAGGTTTCAATCTTTCGACGTTCGACGACAGGGTACCAAAGTGCGTAGGTACCGCTGGGAAATTTTTGGTAAGCTTGTTTGAGCGCCGAAAACACCTTTTCATATTCATTTTTAAGTTCATAAGAAGGGTCTATTAACACCAGACCACGACGACTGACCGGTGGTGTGTTAGCGATCAGGCCTTTAAGGCCATCGCTACACTCAATACGAGTTTTCCGGTGCCCAGACATATTACGAGTCAGCGTTTTTACATCGGCTGGGTGAAGTTCATATAACCAAGCACGGTCGATCTTACGTAAAAAGTGCTTAGCAATTGCAGGCGAGCCCGGGTAATACTGAATACCACCACTTGGGTTTACCGCGTCTATCGCTGAAAAATAGCTGGACAACTCAGGATAATTTTTACGTTTTAATTTAGAGATACCCGCAACATGCTCCTCTAGTTTTAAGGCATGCTCAGATTTAAGGTCAAATAAGCCTGCACCCGAGTGCGTATCTATGTAGTCAAATGGCTTATCTTTCTTTAAAAGATGTTCGAGGCATTCTATCAAAACGATATGTTTTAAAATGTCTGCGTAGTTGCCTGCGTGGAACGAGTGTCGATAACTTAACAAGGGTAACCCTATAGATGTTTTAAAGTTGTATCATTATGGCGCGTTGATGGTTAACAACCAAGCTAATCTTTGACCAGATTTATAGACTGGTCGAGTAGCAACGGTTTCGCCCTAAGCGTTTGGCTTCATACAATTGTTTATCTGCTTGTACAATTAAATCACCTAGCGTAAAGCAAGTATCAGTGAGATCAGATATGCCTACACTGATAGTTTGTCGTACTTCCTGTTCACCATCGCCAAACATTTTTTGCTCAAATGCTAGTCTTATTCGCTCAGCAATTTCGAGGGCGGCCGTTTCATCTGTGTGCGGCAATAATACGGTAAACTCCTCTCCACCGTACCTAGCCAAAAAATCCGAATCTCTTAATTGCGTAGATATCAGTTCTGTTGCCTGAATAAGCACCCTATCTCCAAAGGTATGACCATAAGTATCATTCACCATTTTGAAGTGGTCCAAGTCGATCATTAACACACTAAGGTTTTGATCGTAACGCCTAGCCATGTTCAGCTCTCGCTCACCCACTCGATTTAGCGAGCGCCGGTTATGAATGCCTGTTAAGGCATCTGTTCGCGTTTGTACTTGCAATTCAATAGTTCTTGCGGATATTTGCGCTTCTAATTCCGATTTAGAGATGGTCAACGAGTTTAAGTTTCTCGCCATATCATTCACACCTTCCGCGATATCCGACAACTCATTTTTTTGGTTCATTGAGATTATGGTTTTTAAATTACCATCTTTAATGGCTGATAGACCATTAAGCACTAGAGAAACAGAGGCTCTAAATCTATTTGCAAAGTTGAGATGACTAAATACTACGATCGCGATTGTGAGCATAACCAGTAATGCAAGCGTTCCACCCCAACGCTGGATCATGCCCAGCTGAGAGTTCCAAAGCTCATCACTTAATATATTGGCGTCGTTTTGTGCCAAAATATAAGTTCCGGACAATCTCGTTTTTAAATGGCTCACTATGTCAGCGCTATTGTTTACATCTGGCATAGCTTTAAAACTACGGCTCAGTTGCTGTAATAAGCTGTAGTTGCTGTCGAGCATGTGCACAATGCTTTGCAAGTTTAAACTAAAATATGGTGACAGTTCAGACAAGGAGGCTAACTCCATTTTGATTTGATCGTTAAGATCATCCTGCGCTTTCAATAAACTCGTATCACGTATTTCAAGATATAAATCTGCATTCACAGATAACTCACTGAGTAATAAGTTCACTCGATGCATGGTTTGTTGCTTATTTTGAAGCTCTAGAAATATAAAGTTAGTGAC
Organism: Reinekea sp.; assembly: GCF_046710285.1. Taxonomy (GTDB): domain Bacteria; phylum Pseudomonadota; class Gammaproteobacteria; order Pseudomonadales; family Natronospirillaceae; genus Reinekea. The sequence goes on along the minus strand of NZ_JBKEGY010000022.1, from coordinate 10,039 downwards.
GACTAGGTAGCCAAGCACCATCAGCAACGAAACAAGTGACAATAAACTGAGAATTTTGAGTCGCGTCACTAACTTCATAGTCGATCACAAAATTGGTTTGATGCTTCGAAGCTTGGGTTTGCCATGTTTAAGGTAATGGCACTTATTTGATTCGCGTCCACAGTTAAGCTTTTTTTGTGATTTGATACCTTCTTTAACCAACGGGCATCTTCTTGCGCCGTTAATAATAACTGCCTACCAATATTGACCTTGTATTGACTGTTTGGCCAATCCCATTCAATAAAATCATCATCAAGCCCCAGCTGTTGCTTCACAATATTTTTGGCCTCCTGTTGGTTTTGAATAATAAAATAGGCAGCCAAGTTGAGCGCGTGAATCATTCTCTCGGTCACTTCTGGGGTTTGCGTCAAAATAGATGTGCGAGACAGCAGTTGAAAATTGAGTTTATATAAGCCTTTGGTATCTACAATTTGGGTACTATTAGGGCTATTTTTATACATTTCAAAGGCGTGAGGCTCCCATATAACGGCTTTATCAAGTTCACCTCGCTGCCATGCCTCTACCATTTCTTCGGGCGTCAAGGGAACCAGTTCTAGATTGGCAATAGTTGGCACCAAAGCCAAGTACATACGCATGAGATACTCTGAAGCGGTATCAGGATAATACCCTAGCCGAAAACTACCCCGAGCTGCGGATAGATCTCGACTTAGAATTTTCGTATCGTGATCGGAGGTAGCTAAGCCTGCAATAATCGCCAAATCTTTATGGTTTTGTGCATTGAAAGCAAAAAGCGTATCTGACCCCGTTGCAAAGTCAGCGGCTCCATCTAACAATGCATTCATGCTACGAAGCCCACCCGCGTATTCCGTTAATGTGACATCCAAACCGCACTGTGCAAAATAGTCTTGAGCCGCAGCTATATAGATAGTGCTAGATAGAGGCGTTTTAGATACTGCTATGCGGATGGAAATGCTATTTGTAGTATCTCCACCGCACGACACAATTGGCATTATAAATGCCATTAATAACAACAGCCGACTAAAACCAACTATCATCGTTCGACCTAATTCAGATTCTTTCATTAGATAGTAGACTTGACTGAAAAAAAAGAAAGGCCTGAACAGCGTTCCTTTTTGACAACCTACAAGCCCACTTTATAAACTGCTTAGCCAATTGCTTCGTTTTCTTGTCTTTAATACCAACACTTACCTAATGCCTAATGCTATTTTGTGTGGTATTGAGTTCCGAAAATGGCTACTTTAACAAAAAAAATCACATAAACTCTCCACAATACTTCTTCTTTGGAAAACAATTAATGCTCACTTCGGCACAATGCGAAATTGCTCGAAAGTCTCGTGATTCAAGGTATGACGGGCAGTTTGTAGTTGCAGTCAAAAGCACGGGTATCTTTTGTCGCCCCATTTGCCCAGCTAACCTGCCCAAAGAAAGTAATGTTGAATACTTTGCCCATAGCACCCAGGCTCTAAAGGCGAAATACCGCCCTTGCCTGCGATGCCGCCCAGAAAGCGCACCAGGCTCTTGGGCCTGGCAAGGTGTAGAAACAACCTTTATGCGCGCCCTAACTTTAATAGACGAGGGTGCATTACAAGAGGCCAACCTGCCAGACCTAGCCACGCGCTTGGGGATAACGGATCGTTATTTACGCAAGCTCTTTGCCAATTATTTAGGAATGTCACCTAAAACCTACAGTCAGTACCAACAATTGATGTTAGCAAAGCAATTGCTCCACGGCAGCCACTTACCAATACAAGATATAGCCATTAGCAGCGGCTTTAACAGCGTGAGACGCTTTAACGATGCGTTTAAAAAGCACCTACAATTAACACCCAGTGAACTAAAACGTAAAAAACCTAGTGACCACCATCTAGAACTTGAACTGCCGATACGTGGTGATTTAGATTTTGATCACTTGTTAAGTTTCTATCGTTTACGAGCCGTCAGTAATGTTGAGCTAATTTCAGAGACTAGTTATCAACGTAGTTTTAGTTTTGAAGATCAAATCGGCGTCTTTAGAATTTCAAAGTCGAGTTCTAATCTGTCAACATTAAAATTGGAGCTCCAGCTGAGCAAACTAGGCAATTTAAGAAAGGTAATTAGCCACATACGCAGACAATTTGACTTAGATGCAGATACCTACACTATTGAACATCACCTAAAAGCCTGTGGCATCCCAATTAAGAAAACCGGAATCAGAATACCCGGTATTGGCTCTTCGTTTGAAGCGGGCGTTCGTGCGATTTTAGGCCAGCAAGTTTCCGTTAAGGCGGCCATTAATAATTTGAACTTACTTGTTGCTAACCTTGGCCAGCCGCTAGCCGACGTAAATGAAACTTTCGCACAAACTAGCCTACTGTTTCCGTCACCTGCAACACTGGCAAATGCTGACCTGTCATTTCTAAAAATGCCTGCTAGCCGCAAACAGGCGCTAAATAGTTTTGGCCAGTATGTCGCAGAGCATGGCTATGACGACGTTGACAGCTGGTTAAGCATTAAGGGAGTTGGCCCATGGACAGTAGGCTATGTAAAATTACGCGGGATAAACGAACCAGACTGTTTTTTAGACTCAGATCTGGTGATAAAAAAAGCACTGGCTTTACTGCCTAATGCAGTCGACAGTGCTCAGCTTTCCCCTTGGGGTAGTTATGCAACATTCCATTTATGGCAATCACAGAGCGAATAATAAAATGCAACGAACTCATTGTTTTATGGAATCACCCATCGGTAAAATCACATTATTGGCAAACGAAAAAGGCCTGTTTGGGGTTTGGTTCGAAACGCATACAACACTAGCAGAAGACCTAGGCACCTATTCAAATGAGCATCCTATCCTGAAAGATACTATGGCCCAATTAACAGAGTATTTTTCTGGCCAACGTCACGTTTTCGACTTACCACTGGCTGCAACTGGCACCCCTTTTCAACAATCAGTCTGGCAAGAGCTTAGAGAAATTCCATTTGGAAAGTCTGCAAGCTACTTAGAACTCGCGAAATCAATCCACAACCCTAAAGCCGTTCGCGCTGTTGGAGCAGCTAATGGCAAAAATCCGATATCCATAATTGTTCCGTGTCATCGAGTGATAGGCGCCACCGGCAAGTTAACCGGCTACGCAGGCGGGCTTGATCGCAAAATGTGGCTACTCAAACACGAAGGCTGCGACGCAGTTAGCTAGTGCTGTTCCTGAGACTGCGGATGGTTACGGATCAACCAAAGGGTTTCTTTTAACAAGTCGTTCAAGCACATCCATGTGTCACTCCACAGCGAGATCCCTCTCGCTGAGGCTTGTCAAAAGAAACCCTTTGGTCAATCCTCATACGGTGGCTAGTTGAGTATAAGCACTAATTAAGCTAATGCCTTGATGCTTTGCGATATCCCCTCAAGGGTGAGTGGATACATTCTATCCTCCAACAGTTTTTGAATGATGCCGATACTTTGAACATAGCCCCATTGATCTTGCGGTGTTGGGTTTAGCCAAACTGCCTTATCAAAATGTTCGCTCAACTGTTTAAAGTAAAACGCACCGGGTCGTTCATTCATAAAATCTATGCTGCCAAATGGCGAGACAATTTCATAAGGTGACATTGCGGCATCGCCGACAAAAATAAGTTTATAGTCTCGTCCGTAGGTGTGAATGATATCACTGAGCGCGGTAAGATTATGACGATGCATACGGTTGTCGAGCCATAAGTGATCATAAGTAAAATTATGAAAATAAAAGTGTTTTAAATGTTTAAATTCACTTTGGCAGGCAGAAAATAGCTCTTCACTTTCTTTGACGTGATAGTCCATTGAACCACCGACATCTAAAAGCAAGAGTATTTTTACCGCGTTATGGCGCTCTGGACGCATTTTGACATCCAGTAAGCCCGCATTTTTTGCCGTCGACCGAATGGTGTCATCTAAATCTAATTCTTCTGAGGAGCCGGTTCGAGCAAAATTTCTTAACGCGCGCAACGCTACTTTAATATTGCGTGTACCAAGCTCAACACTGTTATCTAAGTTTTTGTAATGCCGCTGCTCCCAAACTTTGACGGCTTTACCATGCCTGCCTGGACCGCCAATTCTAACTCCTTCCGGATTGTACCCCGAATGGCCAAACGGGCTAGTGCCGCCAGTACCCACCCATTTAGAGCCGCCTTGATGGCGTTCTTTTTGTTCTTGAAGCCGCTCGTTAAGCATCTCCATTAACTTTTCTATGCCACCAAGGGCTTCAATGGCTGCTTTTTCTGCGTCGGTTAGATTATTAAGTGTCGGATTATTTAACCAATCTTCAGGCAGGTTGAATTCGAATGGGTCGGGTAAAGCCCGAACCCCATCAAAGAATGAACTGAATGCTTTATCGTATTTATCATAAAGGCTTTCGTCTTTCACCGTACAAGTACGAGCTAATAAATAGAAATCTTCTATCGTGGTTACGCTGTCGCCAACTTGCAGCGCCGCAATTAAATCAAGCCATTCTGTGGTGCTGATTTTTAGCCCAGAATGTTTCATATGCAATAAAAACTGAACCAGCATATTAGCTTTCTCTTCGTGACATGAAGGCGAGGCGTTCTAGTAGCTGAACATCTTGTTCGTTTTTCAATAAGGCGCCAAAGAGTGGCGGTAGCGCCGATTTAAATTCACCCGTTTTTAATTGATCGGCGCTCAATTCATCGCTTATTAATAACTTCAACCAATCAATTAATTCTGATGTTGAAGGTCGCTTTTTAAGGCCGGGCACTTCACGAACATCAAAAAATGTATCTAAAGCGCGTTTAATCAAAATTCCTTGGGCATTTGGGTAATGTACATCAACAATAGATTTTAAGGTTTGCGCATCGGGAAAGTTAATGTAGTGGAAAAAACAGCGACGCAAAAAAGCATCAGGCAGTTCTTTTTCATTGTTTGAGGTGATAATGACAATTGGGCGGTGAATGGCTTTGATCGTCTCTCCGGTTTCATAAACATGAAACTCCATGCGGTCTAATTCAACTAGTAAATCATTCGGAAATTCAATATCTGCTTTATCAACTTCGTCAATCAATAACACGCTGCGTTTGTCGCTACTAAACGCCTGCCACAGTTTGCCTTTACGGATGTAATTACTGACATCGTCAACGCCTTCAACGCCGAGCTGGCTGTCACGCAGACGTGTGACTGCATCATATTCATACAAGCCTTGCTGGGCTTTCGTTGTCGATTTAACGTGCCATTGAATAAGCTCTAAACCAAGTGACTTCGCCACTTCTTCAGCTAAACGTGTTTTACCGGTTCCTGGCTCGCCTTTGATCAATAAAGGGCGTTCGAGTATGACTGCGGCATTAACTGCTGAACTCAGCTCACTGGAAGCTATATAATTTTCAGTACTCTTAAAGCTCATAATATTGTATCTACCTTTAATCAAAAACCGTGATGGTCTGTCGACTGAGTGCTATTAATTGGCCATTCGGGGCGTGAATAGTTGCCTCTGTGTGCGCATAGCCATTACCTGCTTGGCGTGTTTTACATTCATAAGCGAGCCAATCAGAAGCGCTTAGCTCTGGGTGTGGGTGTGTAAACTCGACATTCCAGCTCAACGTACTCGCCGGGGCAGGCCACTTTAAAAGTTGCAGCGTAGTCGGCGGCCATACGTCCAGTAAAGCAATAATATGTGCGTCCGTAATTTGCTCGGATGCATCAGTGAAGCGCATCCAGCCTCGATAGTAGGGGTTCGATTTACCTGTAAATGGATAACCGCCCTCGTCAATTCGCAGGTCTATATAGCGATGAAATTTGGGTGTCACCTTGGGAATTTGTGGAATCCAATTAGGCTTAACGGGTTCAGCAGAAAGTACCGCCGGCTCAGGCTGATAGGTAGCTTTTGACTCGCGATCGGTGCCGAATGCTGCCATTGCCTGCACGGCTATCTTGCCGTCTTGAATTAGCTGAGCTAGCATTTGAGTAACATTTTTGCCATCACGTAAGTGCGTCACCTGTATTTCAAAAGGCTCATCAAGCAATAATGGGCCAATAAATTGAATGTTTTGAACACGCATAAGCCGAGCGTCGTTTAATTCATTTACCATAGCACTGTTCAGTAGCGCCGCGCTCAAACCACCAAATACAGTACGGCCTTGACCCCAAGTGCTTGGCACACTCATCTGTGCGCCGTGTTTAGCCTGAATTAAAAGCGAATCGATAGTTGTCATAGGAATCTAATGAAGTAATAAAGAGTGCTAACTCTAATCACCTCAAAAGAAATTGCAAAGTAATGTTAACTTTTAGTCAACAAAGAGCCAATTATACTTGCATTAGAAGCCAACTACTTTTTTACTAGATTGATAGGCCCGTTCGACCAGGGCATCGGACCGAGTCGGGTTTTCAGGGTCAAACTCCGCTATCGCGTGGGTAAATTGTATTGGCGATTGACTGTCATTTTCTTGATTATACAAGTCTATTGATGTTTGCAAGGTTCTCACCATCCCAGAGACTTGCTCGGTACGCGCATTTAGCAGCAAGGCGGTGAATTCATCACCGCCAAGTCGGCCAACAACGTCAGACTTTCGGAACAGACGTCGCAATTGATCAGCAAACACTTTTATATTCTTTTCTTTGACTCGGTTAAAGTCAGCTTCACTACCCATCGGCTTACTAATAATATCAAACACAATCGCCACAGCTGGGGTTTTATTACGTTCACATACTTTTAAGCTTTGCTCCGCCAGTGCAAAAAAACCCTGATTCATCACCATTTTAGTTGAGCGATCGATGGTTGCTAAACTTGCAAAAGATAATTCATTTTCAAACATTTCGGCCAAATCTTTTAGTACCGATTGATCATGCGCACTAAAGGTGCGTGGCGAGCTATCTGCAATAGTTAGCGCGCCCACGCGTTGACCATTTTTTGTATGGACAGGACAGGTTGCAAAAAATCGAATCTTAGGTTGACTGATGACTTGAGGAAAATCAGCAAACCGATCATCTTTCTGCGTATCAGCGACATAGAATACTTCATGCTTATAAAGCGCAAATTCCGAAAATGAAATATCTCTGGGGGTTTTAGTCTGAATGGAGCCTGATACAGAAACAACTTGCTGATCGGTTTCTGTTATCAATGAAAAATCGGCCATGGCCACTGCAAACATTCGTTTGGCAATACGCGTAATTCGATCAAGCCGCTCTTGTACCTCAGCGTTGCCGAATTTTAGAGAGTTAACTGCTTTGAGGCGCTGCTGCTCTTTAAGCTGACCAGCATCTAATTGAGCAAGTTCCAACATATCCTTCTCCTACGGTTTCGTGCATCCATAGCAAAGAAGTATAGTCGGTTGTCAAATAGTTGAATGAAAATTATGCAACTATTTCAATAACGCCGTTCAAGTTCAACGAACACTGTTTTGCGCCAACCACAATTCAGCGGTCGCGATTGCATCACTGAGCGCATGGTGCTGCCGATAAATGGGCAATCCGTATCGGCTGCGACAAGCGTTTAAACTTAATTGTGCTTGGCTATCAAGGTGTTTATCAGGGTGCTTATCGCGCTCAACGGTTAACGTATCAACCACTGCTACTTTAGGTAGTGGCTGCTTCAGGCGTTCGCTGTAGGCTATTAAAAAAGCATAATCTAACGGAGCATGATGAAACACCCAAGCATCGGCCTTTAGCCGCCCAGAAAGCGCCTGCAGCCACTCAATTAGGTCAATACCATTTTGCTCACGCTGTGCATCGGTGATCATGTGTATATGGGCAGAATTTAGAACATCATCCGCCATCAAAGTCATTGGCTTAAAATACTGGTGCGCGGCGCTACCAAGCTGAATACGACCTTGTTTAATAGACACATAGCCGGCACTTATTATTGAATCTTCTTCAGGGTTTAAGCCCGTCATTTCGAGATCAATAACTAAATAGTGCGTATCTAGAAACGCCTTCTTTTGGCCTTTTAAAAAGCTAAACACCCGCAGACCTTAAGTAATGCATCGCCAGCGCTTTTTGCGCTTGTTCAATAGATTTAAAGGCATTCTTTAAATGTGCACGCCTTAACGGCGACAGTTGTTCTGGGTTAATATAATTGCTGCCACTCTCACCTCGCTTAATTTGAGTTACTTGGTTCTCAAGCTTAAGGTCATTGAGTAAGAGCCAGGCTTCAATCAAGCTGGTTTTTAATGGCAGCTGCAATAACGATTCTCCGGTAGCATTAAAGCGTTCAATCGTACCCGCAATTAAGTTTTGTTCAGATAGCGCCACAATACGTGCTAAGTCATTAATTAATGCAATACCTTGATGCTTAATATCAAGTTCATTCTCGTGTTCACCACTGCTTTTAACTATGAAAGCGCGGAAAAATCCTAAAGGCGGTTTACTGCGCAAGGCATTTTTAGTCATGTGCATGAAAAACAAATCAGAATTTTTAAGCATGGCGGCAAGCCTAGCTTCCAAATTATCTAACCAATGGCTAGGCCCATAGATAACACGTAAATCAAAAAAGATACTAGCATTCAGCAGCGCTTCCGGCTCCGGGGTACTAATCCACTGCTGGAAACTTCGTTGCCAGCCCTCTACCGTTTTACGCCAATTTGGATTAGACGCCATAATATCACCCGGGCATAAAACATAACCGAATGCATCTAGATAGCCGCAAACTGTTTTGGTAAAAGCAGAAAAATAAACATCTTCCTCAGCGCTTGGCGTGCGTTCAAGAATCAAACCATTATCTTGATCAGAAGCGAAAGACTGCTCCTTGCGCGCCTGCGAGCCAAACGACAACCAAGCAAATTGCATAGGCGCCTCACCGTGATCAATTAACGCCATCGCAATAGCCTTGCGCACAAAACCATCACCAATCACCGCTAAAGACTCACCAATCTCGTGAGGTGAAACATCTGCTTTGATCCAATGTCCCAGTAAGTGCGGAACTTCCTGTTGTAGCTTCGCCACGGCTTCAACTGTTTTTTCACGGAATATGCGATCAACAAAATGCACAATACTCACACTATGCGCCCGAACAATATCCGACGCCGTAATCACACCAATAGGCCGACCATTTTTCATAACTGGCAAGTGGTGAATACCCGTATTACTCATCAGTAACTGAGCTTCGAGCACAGCCGATTCGAAAGAAATTGTTGTCGGGCTCATTGTTGCAATTTGGTTAACGGAAAGGCTTATATCAACTCCTTTAGCAACAACACGATTGCGTAAGTCTCTATCGGTCACAATACCCACAAGCTGATCTGATTCCATCAACAACAAGCAACTGACTTTGTTATCACGCATGATCGAAGCAGCTTGTTGAATGGTATCGAACTCACTGCAAGCAATTAATTTATTTTGAAGAAGTGATTCTACCGGCTGAGTATGCTGAACTTCAATTCTATCAGATTGAGTAACCTCCAAACTTGAAGACGCACGATAACTCACCAGCTTTTCAAAGAAATAACGTACTTTAGCCTGGCTTTTTAACAAGCGTGTAAAAAACTCATGCGGCAAGCGATAAACAAGTGAATCTTCAATCGAGAATACGCCAAGATTCTCAGAGTTATCTTGAAGCAACGTAGTCACTCCAAAAAACTCTCCCTCACCTAATCGATCAACTAAATTATCACGCTCGTCCAAAATATCGAAAGCACCTGATCTAATCAGGTAAACACACTCATTAATCGGAACCGCCTTCGCTTCGCGCTTAGGAATATATTCAATTTCTAACTGACGAGCAACATCAAGCAGCACCGAATCCGGCATAGCCGAAAACGGCAAAGTAACCGCCAAGAAATCAATAATATCCTTTAAGTCATCTGCACTAGCTAGAATCATTTTTAGTCTTCATAACCTCAAACAGCTACCAATCAAGCAGCAGTGGCCATTGAAAATTAGTCGGGTACCTGAGCCATGGATGGCGAAGTTAAGCATACATGGATGTACTAGCGCGCCCGACAAAATTTTAGTGGCCGCTGATGCGAACCAAGCCACATACTCATCGATCTAAAACTCAACCAGCCACAAACCAAGCAGCAGTGGCCATTGAAAATTAGTCGGGTATCTGAGCCATGGATGGCGAAGCTAAGC
>NZ_JBKEGY010000021.1:0-64846 GCF_046710285.1 Reinekea sp. | reverse complement strand
TATTGCAAATGTTGACTTAAATAATCAACAGCTTGTTGGCGCTATTGAACTTGAAAAACTAACAATGGCGCAACTAAAAAGGCTTTATCCCGCCGCAGCATCCGATTTATCAGGCCAACTTGATTCGTTTATAAGTGTTAGTGGAACACTAGCAGAACCCAGCTTTAGCTTTGATGCTAATGCACAAGGCGCTTGGAATGCGAATGAAATAGATCATCAATGGCAAGCCAAAGTAGATGCCAAATGGGAGCAGCAAGGTTGGTCAATTGATGATATTAACATTGCCGTAGACGGGGGTGGCCAAATTAATCTGACGGGCTTAGGGCAAGGAAGATTTGGACAGCTATTGCTGACAGCTGAGATACCACAAACAGGTTATTGGATTCAAGATACCGAGCTAGGGCCTGGACAGTCGAGTATTAAACTAAAAGTTAATGGCGATTTACTAAAACCAGAAATTGAATTGGATTCATCTTGGCAGGCAGAGGTTTGGCCGATACTACTTACCTCGAAGATTAGAACAACGACCGATAAAATTAATGTATCAGGAACTATTTTTAGTGAAGGTCAAAATCGAGTGAAGGCAAATGTAGAGTTACCAAGGATGTCTTGGCTAGACTTACAAGCGCAATGGCAGACGACTCCTTTTAGTTTTAATGTCGCCATCCACTCGCCTTTATCCGTATTAGATCCATTTTTTGTTGATCGTCCAAATCAATCACTAAGTGGCCTTCTAGCTGGGCAGCTAAACTTTGACGGCTCATTTGAACAGCCAAGCTGGTTGGGCGAAATTGAGTGGCGTGATGGTAAGTTTGAAAACATTTCAAGTGGTACGATTGTCAATGATATTGATTTAACTTTTATAGCGAAAGACACTCAATTTAGCCTAATAGGCTTTGCAAATGATGGTCGTAACGGCCTACTTGAAGTGAATGGTGGTATTCAATTTAACCCGCAAATAGATGATCTATTTAATCACGAGTTCGAATTGAATTTTAAAGCATTCAACGCGAACCTAATAAGTGACACTCAAATAGACGCCACCATGACTGGGGGCATAAGTGCAACGGGTCAGTATCATAATTTATTGGTCAGTGGGTCATTTGATGTGTCGCCGTTAAACTTACAAACAGAAACTTTTCTGTTGGATGGTGTACCGCAATTAAATATCGTGAGTTCGCTCGACGAAGTAGCCGAAGAAGAGCTAAAAGCCCCTTTTTATTGGCCATCAGGTCGGCTCGATGTTGGGCTTATTGCGAATAGCCGAGCCAACTTATATGGCCAGGGCATCAGTGCCGAGTTAGCCGGCAGTTTAGAAGTCACTGGCGAATTTTCCGAGCCTACAATTTCAGGGCGATTCAATGTTGTGCGCGGCACCTATTCTGGCTTGGGTAAAGTGTTTTCGGTGTCTGGTGGCTCCGTTCAAATACAAAATAACCAATTGGTCTTTAATGTTGAAGCCAACTATAACGAGGCAGGGCTGAATGTATTGTTGATCATTGCAGGTACTCAAGATGAACTGACATTGCAATTGTCGTCTGTGCCGGCGCTTGATCAAAATGAGTTGTTAGCGCAATTGGTCTTTGGCAAGAGCATAGAGAATATTAGCGAGTTCCAAGCCGTTCAGCTGGCATATCTTGTGAATAATATACGCACAGGAACGACTAGCTTCGATCTGATCGGCGCTACTCGCCAAGAGCTCACCTTAGATGCGTTGATTATTGACCCGCAAACCGATGAAGAAGGCAACTTAGGGGTGAATGTTCGGGCAGGTAAGTATTTGAATAACTACCTGTATTTAGAGGTCGAGCAAAATGTCGGCTCTGATGAAGGCTTTCGCAGTAGTTTGCAGCTGCAAGTGACACCCAATACCTATTTAGAGTTGTTTGCCGAAGAGACGCTCGGCAATGGGGGTGCCGAGCTTAAGTGGAGTATCGATTATTAAGTGATGTCTTTAACGATATAAACATCCGAAGGTGCCTGTGCTGCAACTATTGCAGCTGTTGACCCTAACGAATTTAAGCCGAGCTGATTGGTACCACGATGAGCGCCAACTATTATGCAGTTGGCTTTTTTTGCTTCAGCAAAACTCAGGATGCTACTGCTCGGTTTGCCTTGAATTATTTCAAGATGAATACGGCCCTCGTGAGCAGAGATATGTTCATGAGCAAAGGCCATAAGCTCACTACGGGTTTGATCTAAACTCATGTCATTAGCATTTACAGGTGCGACGGATAAAAAATAAACCTCACACTGGCTATTGTTAAGGTGGAATAGTGTGCGAGCGAGTATTCGCTCGCTGACCTCTGGCGCAGTGAGGTCAATAGGTGCGACAATTAGCTTGTACATATTAATGCCTATAATGTTAAGTATTCTCTAAGTTTAGTCGTTTTAAATTAATCTGCCACACTGTGGCGGTCATATTCTCGGAGGTCTTTTGTCGGTATTTCTTAAGCTTGCTTGGTTTTTTCGCCAAGAATGGCGACGTTATGGCTTGGCTGTCCTTGCCCTGATTGGCGTAGGTGTTGCCACGATGGTCCCGCCATGGATTATTGGCCAAATTGTAGATGCCATCGCTAGCGGAACACTCACCAAGGCTTTGTTGCAACAGCAAGTTATGGTTATTGTCTTAGCTGCGGCATTTAGTTATGGTTTGCGGGTTCTGTGGCGCATTGCATTATTTGGCGCAAGCTACACTTTAGCGAACCAGTTGCGGCAAAATATTTATCTTCATTTGACTAAACAGCCTCCCGAATTCTTCGACCAGTTAAAGACGGGCGATTTGATGGCGCGGGCCACTAATGATGTGCAAGCTATAGAGATGACCGCTGGTGAAGCGGTGCTCGCTTTATTTGATGGTGCCTTTACCGGGTTGCTGGTGCTGGTGATGATGACGGTGTTTATTTCTTGGCCGCTCACTTTAGTTGCTCTAGGCCCTTGGCCAATTGTAGGCTTCTTTATGTGGCGTTTTGGTCGGCAACTGCACCAATCGTTTAAAGATGCCCAAGCACGGTTCAGTGACCTAAATGACGGTGTGCAAGAAAGCATTTCTGCTTTACGCCTAACCCGAGCCATGGGGCGAGAAAACGTAGAGTGCGCTCAGTTTAATGAAATTGCTGAGCAAGCCAATGAAGCCAATCAACGCGTTGCTAAAATTGACAGCAAATATGATCCGACTATCCAACTTGGCATTGGCTTTTCTTTCTTTTTGAGTATCGCCGGTGGCGCTTACTTAATTCACCACGGCGAGTTAACGCTCGGCCAGCTAACCAGTTTCACACTCTATTTGGGCTACATGATCTGGCCAATGTTTGCTATTGGTTGGTTGCTTAATTTGGTTGAACGCGGCAGTGCTGCTTACGAGCGAATTGATCAATTGTTAAGAATTAAGCCGGCTATTTCAGACTCAGGTGATAATACGCAATCACAAGTACCTTCATTACACTTTGCTATCAATAGCTTTAGCTATCCAAAAAGCAATAGTCTTGCGCTGGAAAATATTCAGCTGGCAGTTAAAGCAGGTGAGCTGATTGGTATTGTCGGCCCGGTAGGAGCGGGTAAGAGTACTTTGCTTCATGTCTTGATGCGCATGCAAAACTTACCCGATCAGGCGATCTTAATAGGTGGCACAGCGATTAACGCCTTAACGCTAGAGAACTTACGAGAGCATATTTCGGTTGTGCCGCAAACGCCTTTTTTATTCTCCACCTCCATTGCGGAAAATATCGCTTTAGCAAAACCAGATGCTAAGCAAGAAGAAATAGAAGTCGTCGCCAAAATTGCGCAAGTCCATGAAGATATTTTAGGATTTCCGCAGGGCTATCAAACTCAAGTTGGCGAGCGTGGTGTTACCCTGTCAGGCGGTCAAAAGCAACGCCTAGCCATTGCTCGCTCTTTATTACTTGATGCCCCTATTCTGGTTCTGGATGATGCTCTATCAGCAGTCGATGTAAAAACCGAGCAATATATTTTGCAACATTTACAACAAGCCCGCGAAGGCAAAACCACGCTCATTGTTTGCCATCGACTATCGGCAGTAGAAAAAGCCAATAATATTATCGTTATTGAACAAGGTCAGATCATAGAGCGTGGTTTACATGCGGAACTTATTGCTAAACGAGGCTGGTATGCGAAAACCTTTGATTACCAGCAGCTAGAACATGCAGTGGAGGAGGGGCGATGAAAACAACTTTCTATTCACTTCTGCGTTATGCAACGGCTTACAAAAAGAAGCTCTGGCAAGCTTTTGCATTATTGCTAGTGGCAACAACGGCCAGTGTACTAGGGCCCTATTTAATTAAGGTGTTTATCGACTCTTATCTAACACCGGCTAATTGGGCATTCGACAAAATAATTCCACTCGCACTCATTTATATTGTGTCTCAAGTAATAGGCGCGGGAGCCTTTTATGCACAAGCATTACGCTTTAATGAAATTGCCTTGAATGTAGTTCAAACCTTGCGTGAACAAGTCTTTGAGCATGTGTTAGCGTTGCCAATGTCATATTTTGATCGAGCGGCCACTGGCAGTTTAATTAGTCGCATTACAAACGATACTGAAGCGATTAAAGATTTATACGTCAACGTAATCTCTAGCTTTGCGCAAAATATTGTGCGTATTTTAGGCATATTAGTAGGCATGGCGCTGTTAGATATTCGCTTGGTCTGGATCTGCGCCGTGTTAGTGCCAACGGTCGTCGGTATTATGTTGGTGTATCAAAAGATATCTACGCCAATTTTTATGCGTGTGCGTGCACTGCTGAGTGACATTAATGCTCGGTTAAATGAAGGCATTCAAGGTATGTCGGTCATTCAGTTAAGTAATCAGCAAGCAGCTTTCTCTAGGGCATTTGAAAAAACTAGTACCGAACATTATCAAGCCAAAGTCAGAAACGTCGTGATCGATGGGTTCTTATTACGCGCCCTTATTGATCTGATTTATTTGCTGCTGTTGGCTGGATTACTGTACGGCTTCGGGTTAATCGAACTGAATGCAATGGGTAGTGTAAAAGTGGGAGTGATATACGCCTTTATTAATTACTTAGGCAACGTAACCGAGCCACTGTTAGATATGACCTCTAAACTTAATATGGCACAACAAGCCTTAGTCTCTGCGACTCGTGTTTTTGGTTTATTAGAAGAACCTAGGCAAGAAAGTATGGCTAACCCGGCGAATAAAATTACCGATACACATCTTTATTTTGATATTCCCGAGTTTAGTTATGACGGCGAGAAAAGGGTTTTAACCAACATAAAATTTGATATACCGTCAGGTGATTTTATTGGTCTGGTAGGTCATACAGGTTCAGGTAAAAGTACTTTGATGTCTTTGCTTATGGGCTTTTACCCTTTATCAACGGGAGCTATACATCTCGGCCAGTTTAACTTAACAGAACTAAACAAAGAGCAATGTGCCGCCGCAATTGGTTTCGTACAACAAGATCCGTTTATATTTTCTGGCACAATTGCAGATAATATTCGACTAGAGCTGAATATCAGTGATGCAGAAGTGGAAGTAGCTGCAAAACAAGCTCATTTGCACGAAGCCATTATGAGCATGCCCCAAGGCTATGCAACCGAGCTGACCGAGCGTGGCGGTAACCTAAGCACTGGCCAGCGCCAATTGCTCAGCTTAGCGAGAACCTTAATACGTAAACCAAAAATTCTAATTTTAGATGAAGCCACCGCAAATATTGATAGCCACACCGAAGCATTAATTCAAGCGTCGCTGATGGAGTTACGTGGCAAAGTGACGTTGATCGCCATTGCCCACCGATTAAGCACCGTCAAAGATGCTGATTGCCTCTATGTCTTGCACCAAGGCGGCATAGCGCAATCGGGGAGCCACCGAGAGTTGATGAAAAACGAAGGTCTTTATAAGCATCTTTATGAATTGCAATTAAGAGCCGACCCGACCAAGGCTGAATAGTGCCGCTGCCGTTACTGTGGATTGCTACGGTCTAACCAAAGGGCTTCTTTTAATAAGTCGTTCAAGCACTTCCATGTGACACTCCACAGCGAGATCCCTCTCGCTGAGGCTTATTAAAATAAACACTTTAGTAAGCCCTAATGTTTTGGCATATTTAAAGTTGAGGTGTCTGGAAGGGCGATAATTAAGGACATAAGGGCCATAGTTTAGAAGCGGACCATTGCTTGAAATTCGGGTGTTTGAAACA
Organism: Reinekea sp.; assembly: GCF_046710285.1. Taxonomy (GTDB): domain Bacteria; phylum Pseudomonadota; class Gammaproteobacteria; order Pseudomonadales; family Natronospirillaceae; genus Reinekea. The sequence continues at coordinate 58,671 of NZ_JBKEGY010000021.1, read as the reverse complement.
TGGATGTTTCAATCAAGCCCCCATGGACGGGTTTATGGCGACCGAAATTTCAAGCGGTGGACCGCTGAACCCCGCATAAAGTCTGAGATATTTATGGGACAGCAGTGTATTAGGGTGCCTCTTTTTCAACCGCATTTGCCTCGGCGCCTGCGGCGTTGTTGCGCAACCATCCCCAAACTCGCCGAGTACTGCGGTCAATCGTTGCATTGCCGTAAGTTTGTTGGCGGGAGGCATCGTGAATTTGCAGATAGTTTTCGGCCTTGTTGCGCGCTGCGGCGGCTTTCCGGTCTTGTGCGCGTTTATGGGCAAAATCGGAATCGGCCATGTAGAGATCGAGCATTGGGATGTTGAGTTGCGCGATATAGTCGGGTAAGGCATCGTATTCTGTTGAAACATCGAACAAAATCAGCGCGTAGGCTTGTTCTTCATCTTCGGAAAGGCGTTCAGCTAAATATCGGCTAGCCCAGTAACCGCCGTCACCATAGCCAATCAACGCAATGTTTAATAAGCCATCTTGGTTGAGGGTGGCAATACCCGTGGCAATTCGTTCGAGCACTCGTTCTTGCCACTGTTCAAAGGTTTCTGGCTCGGCCGAAGCCGTGTCGGCTTCGCTGCTCGATAGTCGGCCTAAGGCGTCTCGTTGCGGCGTGGGTAGGTCAATCGAGAGGGTGCTCCAACCCACATTGGGCATAAAATTACGTGTTTGTTGCAATAAATAGGGCCAATCGGGTGAGTGGCCCTTATCGTGTAAAATTAACAAGCCACCTTTGGGCTCGGCAGTGCGTTGCTCTAACGTCAACGCATAAAATTGCTCAAGTTCATTTTCAAGTAATATGACCTGTTCGCCTTTCATAGCGCGGGTATAATAGCGTTCGATGTCTTGTGCCTTGTGTAGCTTAGGCGTGGGAATAACGCCCTTTGCTTGGCTTAACGGCATGACAAGAGCGAGCCAAATTAAGGTACTGAGATAAAAAAAAGTGCGTTGTCTGTGCATACTAAATTGACCTTAAGATTCTAACCAATAGAATAGTCGCTTCCATCGAACTGAGGCCACCATCATTATGACCGATTTTGTAATAGCACCCTCCATCCTTTCTGCAGATTTTGCTCGCTTAGGTGAGGAGGTCGATAACGTCATTGCGTCCGGCGCTGACTGGGTTCACTTCGATGTGATGGACAATCATTACGTACCCAATTTAACCATCGGGCCGATGGTGTGCAAGGCTTTACGCAATCATGGAGTGACGGCTCCGATTGACGTACATTTAATGGTCTCACCAGTAGATCGGCTGATTGGCGATTTTATTGAGGCGGGTGCCAGTTTAATTACCTTCCACCCAGAAGGCAGTGAACACATAGATCGGTCGTTGCAGCTTATAAAAGATGGCGGCTGCAAAGCTGGCTTGGTCTTTAATCCAGCAACACCCCTGCATTTCTTAGATTATGTCATGGACAAAATTGATATGATCTTGATTATGTCGGTGAACCCTGGTTTTGGTGGGCAGTCTTTTTTACCCAGCGCATTGGATAAACTACGCCAAGCGCGTCAGCGTATCACAGACTCAGGTCGCGATATTCGCTTGGAAATTGATGGTGGTGTGAAAATAGATAACATTCGTGACATTGCCGAAGCAGGTGCCGACAGCTTTGTTGCAGGTTCTGCTATTTTTAATACCAATGATTATCAAAAAACCATTGATGCTATGCGCGCAGAGTTAGCAAAAGCTAACGTTTAGCTTCGTTTCGCAGTTAGGCGGGTAACCAACCTCGCCTATGGTTAATCGTTACCCTTCAGAGCATTTTACGAAAGGAATTTAAGTTGAAAGAATTGTTAGTGTTCGATCTTGACGGAACCTTACTTAATGGCGATGAACGCTTGACCAGTAAAACTCGTCGAGCGCTCCAAGAGCTAGATCGGTTGGAGATTAACTGGACCATTGCCACAGGCAGAATGCCGCACGGTGCCTTAGAGTCGTTGCCTAATCTTGTTTTTAAACACCCTCAGGTTTATAAAAATGGTGTTTTAATGTGGGATTTAAACGAAGACAAAATTATCAGTAAGATACCGATGGATTCGCGCGAAGTCCGAGAGGTTTGTAGTCGTTTACGCAGCCAGAATATTAATCCTTGGCTCAATACTATCGATCATGAAAATAACATCGGCGCCATTATTTCAGCCATTACAACGCCGCGTGAAAAGGAGTGGTCAGGCTTTTTGAAAAACCAAGGGGTTGTGGTGCAGGAAAACTCTGATTTTTCAGACATCCAAGATCATGTTCTTAATATTTTTGCTGCTACTGATAACGCCAACGTTTTAGGTATGGCCGAAGCCTGCGCAGATTTAGATGAAGTGTCTGTTTTTGCGGGTCACGATATGTACAAACCAGGGTCTTACTGGCTAGACATTCACCATAGTTCGGGGACGAAAGGCGATGCTGTCAAACTGGTTCAACAGCAATTAGGCGCTGAAAAAATTATCTGTTTTGGGGATTCCGATAATGATTTCTCCATGTTTGAAATAGCCGATGAAAGCTATGCCATGGGGCAAGGGCTTGATGAACTGAAGGCGATGTCGACATCGGTCATAGGTTCAAACTCGGAAGATGGCGTTGCGCACTTCTTAGCGCAACGTTATGGCTTCTCTATTGGCTAGACTTGAACCTATGAAACTTAGCTGGGGCTCCCGTTAAGTTTCATGGATTTGAGAGAGTACATAAGCATGCATCGCGATAATGTCCTGCTCTGAGACATCTAAAAACTGTAGGCCAAAGTAGTGTCCCTTATCTGGGTCGGCGCTTACAGAGCGAACCAAGGCTGATACTGAAACCATCTTCTCAATACGGCCAATATTTACTTTAAACACTAGATCTATTTCATCTTCGCTTGCTAATTGAAGGTTTTTAGAATGGATGCGTGCTCCATGATCGGATAGATCATCAATTACAGCAGATACGGCCTTTTTTGAATTCGCATTTCGCAATAATACCGAACAGATTATGTGTACTTTTGCTCGCATTGCTTTACGCACTTCACCAATATGGAGCTCTTTAGGTACCGTTAAGTGTAAATGAGGAAATGGTATGACACTAACATGCTGGATTTCGCTTTCAAAACCGCAAGCGCCGTTGAGTTGATTGACAAACAAACGGACTTTTAGCTTGGTTTTTGGTTTAAGTGAGATCGCTACACCGTTTTTAGTGGGTGTCGTTATAATAATCGAACGACCAGCGCGATAGCCAACTAGCTGGCTTCTGTCTCGTTGCCCATCATAGCCATCAAATTCAAGTGATAATGCTTGCCCAGGAAGTAACTTTAGACTTTCAAATGTAGTACTGCTTCGTTCGGTCATATTCAGTGTTTTGTATGTAGTCATATTAATTAATAGCATGCTTTTTGCTTTGTATCTAGTCGATACATGCAAAGTGTCTAAATCGATGTTAAGACGCCTTATTACAAATATGCGTCAGTCGTGTTTTTGCGCTTGCTAAGTTTAGAATCGGGCGGTCATAATGGTCTTTTTGATTCCCATAGAAATTGCCGAGGTAGACATTGGATAAGTTAGTTTTGCGCTCACATATTGCGCTGTTAATCGCGATGTTGTTGTGGGGCAGTTCATTTATTGCCTTGAAGGTAGCTGTAACGGCTGTATCACCCATGATTGTGGTGTTTGTTCGTATGGCGATAGGCGCAACTGCTTTTCTAGTGATGTGGCCTTGGTTGCGTCATGGGTTTAATTATCAGGCGGGTGATTGGAAGTTTTTATTAGGTATGACGCTGTTCGAACCTTGCCTGTATTTTATGTTTGAAGCACAGGCCATGCAGTATACCAGTGCCGGGCAGGCTGGGATGGTGACCGCTATGTTGCCATTAATGGTCGCCGTTGCCGCATTTTTCTTTTTGAAGGAGCGAACCAGTATCCGTCAATGGATTGGTTTTGGTATTGCGGTATCGGGCGTCGTTTGGATGACTGTTACCGGTGACGACAGCGAGCAAGCACCCAATGCCGCCTTAGGCAACTTTTTGGAATTTTTAGCGATGTGTATGGCCGTTGGCTATACTTTGCTGATAAAGCACCTTATATCGCGATATTCAGCCTTTGTATTAACCGCTTTGCAAAGCTTTGCGGGCACCATCTTCTTCTTCCCGTTGGCAATGGCGTCAACTTGGCCAGAAACCATTTCCTTTTCAACGCTAGGTGTCTTGTTGTACCTAGGTTTAGTGGTCACCATTGGTGCCTATGGTCTCTATAATTATTCCATGACTCATGTTAAGGCGACCACCGCAGCCGGCTATGCGAACCTATTACCGGTGTTCTCACTACTGTTTTCAATGTTACTGCTAAGCGAACGGCTAACCACAAGCCAATGGATTGCCATCGCTATTATTTTCGTCGGAGTCGCCTTAAGCCAAGAGCGAAAACAGAGAATACCGAAAAAAGCACCGCCAGCAGTGACGGGGTAAAAGTTGGCAGCTTTCCCTACTGTGGCACGATGCTGGCTTTTGGGTTCCGGTGTAAATTTAAGCCGTTCATAACAACTCGCTTCGCTCAAACAGTCATTCACTTTTAAATTCACCCCCTCACCCACGCCAGCATCTGATGCGGCTTTGAGATTCAACTCCACATAATACACCTGTAGGAGCGACCGAAGCTTGCGTAGGCGCGATGGTTTTATATCCTTAAAAACCACCATATTTAACTACGGTGGCACGAAGCTGGCTTTTGGGTTCCGGTGTAAATTTAAGTCGTTCATAACAACTCGCTTCGCTCAAACAGTCATTCACTTTTAAATTCACCCCTCACCCGCGCCAGCATCTGATGCGGCTTTGAGATTCAACTCCACATAATACACCTGTAGGAGCGACCGAAGCTTGCGTAGGCGCGATGGTTTTATATCCTTAAAAACCACCATATTTAACTACGGTGGCACGAAGCTGGCTTTTGGGTTCCGGTGTAAATTTAGGCCGTTCATAACAACTCGCTTCGCTCAAACAGTCATTCACTTTTAAATTCACCCCCTCACCCACGCCAGCATCTGATCGGGATGGTTTTGGGCTGCGGGTAGGGTCAAAAACTAGGGGTGGTGAAGCTGTCAGTTTATAGCTTTCAGCTGTCAGTAAAATCAAGAAAAAGTGCGCTGGCAGGCTTTAGCTTAAGGGTTTAGTCAGTTATTTTTACCCGAAGCTCGCAGCCCGAAGCCCAAAACATATTCAAACTTTCAATTCCACGTTCTTTGAACTGAGTCTCGGACAACCCTTGCCAACTAACGATACAGTCTCTTGGATAATTATCTAATTTAGAGTAAGAATAATGACGTCTCGATTGATTCTCCTATTACTGGCTTTGAGCTTGGTGGGTTGCTTCCCTGATGCGGTGAATGATCTTGATAAAGATAAAGACGCCAACGAAGGCGGTGGAACCTTAGGGGGTGCTGCATCTTTAGTGATCACTAGCGCAGATTTGGATAACAGTGATTACCCAATTGCCGTAAAAGCGAAAGTTATCGCTTCTGCTGGTTCTCAATATGAGATCAAGCTTGGCAATAAAATTGTTGAAGCGGGTAACATGCCGGTCGATCCAAAACCTCAAGGGCCTTTCTCGGGTATCAGTGATGGTAACAATGAACGATTGGTGTATTTTATTATTAGTGAGCCCGGACGACATACGGTGACGTTGACTGAGACTTTCAATAATGAAATAGAAACAGACACGGCTACCGTGGCTGTTGGCAATACTTGTGTGGAAAATACTGAGTTTTATGACAACGAATCTGCAATAGGACCCACGACATTTGCTGGCTGTATCAACTGTCATGGTAATGGCACTGCTAGCTTTACAATCGATGGCTCAAGTTATGCAACTATATCTACCGTGACGAAAATTGCTCCGCCGAAAAGTAATGACTATTATAGGTTTGCACACACCCCAGCCAACTTAGACAGAACACCCTTTGGTAATGGTGGCGAATACAGCCATAGTGATGGGAGAAAGTGGAATCCTGATTCAGCAACCCACTTCCGAGTCATGGAATTAGCATACCGAGTAAACCAATCCTTCACCTGCTCTTAAACCATCAAATAAAGCGAAGGCGGTCTGGCGCTTGTGGTCGGAAATCTGAGCCATGGATGGCGAAGTTTAGCGCGCATGGACGCGCTCGCAGCGACCGACAACAAGCGCCAGACCGCCTTCGCGAACCCAACCGCATACCAAAGGCAAGCCACCAAACTAAACTAAGACAAACAAAAACAACTAAGCAAACGTATCCACCCACAACTGCTCAACCTTCACTCGAGCCCAGTCTGTTTTACGCAAAAACTTCAAACTAGAATTAATGCTCGGGTTTTCTTGAAAGCACTTAATGTTAATTGCACGGCCAAGACCTTCCCAGCCTAGTTCTTCATGTAGTTCAGTCACTATGGCTTTAAGTGTTTTACCATGCAGTGGATCATGCTTAGCGCCTTCACTCATATAGACCTCCTAATGTTGTAATGATGCAACAGAGCGGTGTTTTATCAACAAGAACACCAACGGTAATAAAGCCAGCGGTAGGGTCGCCAATAATAGTGGGCGCCAACCGAGTTGGAACAACAACCAACCCGCACCTAATGAAGCAAGGGCTTGTGTGCCAAAAACTAGGAACTCGTTAACCGCTTGAATGCGAAAACGCTCTGGACCGTCCGTGATACCGCCCAGTAAAGTGGTACCACTAATAAATAAAAGATTCCAACCCAAGCCTAATAAAACCAGAGAACCCCAATAGTGAACAACTTGGAAACCAGCCAAGCCCATGATCGCCATTGCCACATAAATGGCCACGCCAATTATGATAAATTTAGTTGAGCCCATGCGCGCTAAAAGTTTGCCTGTAAATAAAGACGGTACAAACATCGCCAAAATGTGGCTTTGAATGACCCACTTGGTTGTTTGTAAATCATAGCCATGATGAGACATAGATAGCGGTGCCGCCGTCATCACTAAACTCATCACACTGTAAGATATAGCCGCAGTCGCAAAGGCTAACAGAAGCGTCGGGTTCTGCCATTTGATATCAGGGATCTTAGCCTCAAGGTTTTTATCATTGTGATTAAGCGGCGTACCTTGGTATGAAAAAGCAATGATGAAAGCCGCAATCAATAAAAACCCCATAAGTAAAACAAAAGAGCCGGTATAAGGGACAGACAGAAGATCCCGACCAAAAGCACCAGCTTCAGGCCCAGCAACCGCCGCAAAAATACCACCGATTAACACCCAAGACGCGGCTTGAGATTTCTTTTCTAAAGGCACGAGTTCCATCGCCGCAAAACGGAATTGGTGAACAAATGCCATGTTGCTGCCTGTAAGAAAGCAGCCAGCAACAAAAAGGGTAAATGATGAATAGAGTAAACCAAATAAACACAGAATGGTTGCCGTGCCACCTAGCGCAAAACCCACTAAAAACCCCGTTTTGCGACCAAAGCGCTGCATAAACATAGCCGCTGGAGCCGTACTAATGGCCGTTGCAATTACGATCATAGAGATGGGTAATGTTGCAAGGCGTTGGTCGGGGGCTAGATCGTGGCCAATTAAACCACCCACTAAAATGATCAAAGGCGTTGAACACATAGCAAACGCATAGGCAGCAACAAGTGCGAAAATAGGCGGCATATAACCGGACTCCAGTTTATTTGAGCAAAGCCGCCAGCTTACCCGATCCGACCATGGCTGCCTAATTAAAAATGCCCAGCGAACACCCCGCAGCGAGCGCCTAAAAAGCCTAGGTGTAAAGATCTTTGGCCAAGATTATCAAAAAGATTTGATACCCAGAGATTGCAACCTAAGTCGTGTTAAGCGAAATTGAATTGGACATAATTATAATAGAGAGTCTGCCGTGCAACCTTTTTCAGTATTGGATTTATTTAAAGTCGGAATCGGACCTTCATCTTCCCATACCCTAGGGCCAATGCGAGCGGCAGAACGCTTTGCGCATAAACTGGGTGAGTTAGGCTTATTGAGCCAGGTTGAACAGGTGCGGGTTAGCCTATACGGCTCTTTGGCGCTTACAGGCGTTGGCCACAGTACAGATAAAGCCGTTATTTTGGGTCTGACCGGTTTAGACGCCAGTATTGTTGATCCAAACGAAGCAGAGCTTACCTTTCAGACTGTTAAAACAACTCAGAAATTGATGCTCAATGGTGCAATCCCGATACGTTTCGACCCTGACGAATCTATTCGCTTCTTTGGTGATATTTTTCTACCTGAGCACCCCAATGGCTTGCGCTTTTGCGCCCTTGATGAGCACGGCATAGAATTAGAGCAACAGACTTGGTTTTCGGTCGGCGGTGGGGCTATTGCCAATGAACTTGCAAAAGACGCCCAAAACAGAGACCTACTACAAGAGTTTCCAGACAACCGACCTTACCCATTTTTAAATGCTACAGAGTTGATGGAGCATTGTGCGAACAATAGTTTGTCTATTGCCGAAATCGTTCAGCTTAACGAAGCAACCCTACAAGGTGGTGAAGACGCGGTAAATGATTGGGTTGATTCGATTGTATCCACCATGATCGCTTGCATGAATAGAGGATTAACTATGGACGGTTCTTTGCCGGGTGGCATAAACGTTCAGCGACGTGCGAAACGTATGGCGGAGCAACTCAATAGTAAAGAAAAAGATGAGTTTAGCGTGATGGATTGGGTATCGGTCTATGCGCTCGCCGTTAATGAAGAAAACGCCGCCGGTGGGCGAGTTGTGACTGCGCCGACTAACGGTTCAGCAGGCGTGATTCCGGCTGTGTTGCTTTATTTAAAAAACCACCGCAATAACTTACCGGATCATTGGCAAAGTACCTTTTTAATTACCTGTGCGGCCATTGGTTGGTTATACAAAAGAAATGCATCAATCTCGGCCGCTGAAATGGGCTGCCAAGGTGAAATTGGTGTTGCTAGTTCAATGGCGGCGGCCGGCATGGCCGCGATTTTAGGCGGAACGGCAGATCAAGTAGAGCATGCCGCTGAAATTGCAATGGAGCACCATCTCGGTATGACCTGCGACCCTGTTGCCGGATTAGTTCAGGTGCCTTGTATTGAGCGAAACGCCTTTGGAGCAATTAAAGCTATTCAGGCCGCAAGAATGTCGTTATCAGAGCCGGGAGATCATTGTGTATCACTTGATGAGTGCATAGAAACCATGCGCCAAACGGGCGAAGACATGGTGTCTAAATATAAAGAAACGGCACAGGGCGGCCTCGCGGTAAATGTTGTGGTTTGTTAGAGGTTACCTAAACATAATGCGTTTTTGCTTAAATAAAATAAAAAATGACAATAACGCCGAATAATTTAATTGAGCATTTTGGTGATAATAAGAGGTGTTGTTGCAAGGTTAGGCTACTATTTAGTTAAATCACAACGAAATGTAAGACTATGAAGCGGTGGTTGGGGCATTACAAGGAGAGTGCAAACGTTCAATCTAAAGCTTGGTTGATACGTGTGCTCATGTTGATTATATCATTTGTTATTTCGGGAATGGTGTGCTGGCAGCTTTTTGTCAATCAGCAAACCGTAGAGCGCCTCCAAGCCGAAAATTTATTACAACTCTATTCATCACATCTTCAAGCTGAGCTTGATAGAACCTTCTCGAGTATTACCACTCTGAGCTCGCTCGCGAATGACCCAGGTTTAACCGAAGCCCGCTTTTATTCCCTCGCTCATTCAATCTCAAGCCAGACCGACAGTTTGTTATCGCTTCAATTAGCGCCCAATGCAGTCGTTACCTACGTTTATCCGATCAAAGAAAACCGAAACGCCTTGGGTCATAGGCTGCGAGAGGATAGCAGCATCGGAGAGTTAATTGCAGAGTCGATAGAAACCGGCAAAGTCTTACTCGATGGTCCAAAGCCCATACTTCAAGGCGGGCAAGGAATCATTGCTAGGCTACCCATTTATGTCGATTCATTATTTTGGGGTTTTGCCACAGCCGTATTGAAATATCCTGAGATGCTCGAGGAGGCGGGACTTTCACTGTTAGAACAACAGGGGTTTAAGTATGACCTTTGGCGGATTGATGCGAGTGGCGAAGCAACGAGTATTTTAACACAACTCGATCGCACAATTCTGACAACTGGTCAGGTCGTCGATATTCAAGTGCCAGGACAAACTTGGCAGTTCGCGATAAAGCGCAATGGGTCACATCAAGCTTGGATAAACTTAGCTTTATATGGATTGGTCGCCGCGATACTTTCGTTGGTGTTTGTCGAATTTGTCGTCAGTAGCTTCCTGCTCTATCACCATCGCTCTAATTTACAGTTATTAGTGGAAGAGCAAATTGAAAAACTTTCAGCCAGTGAACACAGTTTACGCCAAGCACAAACGGTCGCACAAATGGGCAGCTGGGAGTTTACCATCGGGTTAAAAGAAAGGCGCTTTTCTGAACAAGCTCAGACGTTGTTGCAATTAGATAAGGAGACTTTAGAAAATAATGCTTATCAACGAAAAGTCATAAGTAAGTACCGAAGTAAGTTCAAAAATCTGTTGAATCATCGAGGAACAGATCGATTGACAGTCGACTATCAAGTGCAATTGACAACGGGAGAGGTTTGGCTGCGAGAGGTCGCCGAGTTTGATGTGAAACAGAATATGCTGATTGGTACGATTCAAGATATAAGCAGAGAGATTAGAGACCAAGAGGTTATTTGGCAGCAAGCAAATATTGATCCGTTGACCATGCTTGCTAATGCCAACTTGTTAAGCAAAAAAATACAAGAATTCATCGCTTTGTCCGAAGGCACGCCTCAAACTTTTACCGTATTCGTTGTAGATATCGATAACTTTAAGCGAGTTAATGACAGCCTAGGCTCGCATGCCGGAGATGAAGTGCTCAAGCAAATGGCAATGCGCCTAAATAGGTGCCTAATTAATGATGGTTGCGTCGCACGCTACAGCGGCGATGAGTTTGTTATTGTGACACCAGATACAGAAGGCAAAAACTCAGCCCAACTTGTTGCTGATCTGATCATGCTTGAAATGCAAAAGCCGTTTCAAATTCATGAAGGAACTCGCTTTATGACGGCGAGCATAGGTGTGGCATGCTGGCCGCAAGATGGTAAAGACAGTCAAGAGCTCATTCAACTTGCTGAAATAGCCTTGCATGAGGTGAAATCAAAAGACAGAGGCCAAATTGGGGTCTATCGGCGAGAGATGCTGCAGATGTCGCAACAGCTAGCCATATTAGAAGTTGAACTTCAGATCGCAATACAAAACAATGAGCTTTCAATGGTCTATCAACCCATCGTTGATACACAAACTAAAAAAGTTGTTTCATTGGAAGCGTTAATTCGCTGGCACCATCCTAAAAAAGGCTTGGTTTCGCCAGTAGACTTTATACCCGTCGCAGAAACAACAGGGCTAATTTTGCCCTTAGGTCGATGGATCGTTAATCAGGTAGCGAAAGATTGCCATGCATTGCTGAATACACCGCTGCAAAATGCACGGGTTGCCGTAAATATCTCTAGAATACAATTTGTTGATGATAGTTTTGTTCCTTTTCTGGTTCAAAGTATCGAGGATGACTTTCCTGCAACACAAAAAATTACCTTAGAGATAACTGAATCTACTTTGCATCAAGATGCCGAGCATTCCGTAGGTATTGTAAGTGAATTAACGGGTAAGAATATTCAGGTTGCATTGGATGATTTTGGAACAGGCTATTCTTCATTTATTAGCCTTAAAGAATTTCATGTTAACAATGTAAAAATAGATCGATCATTCATTTCAAACTGCGATAAAAACAAAGATGATCAAACTTTGGTTAAAGCCATTATTGAAATGGCCCATACCATGGGTTTTACCGTGACAGCAGAAGGTGTGGAAACTCAGTCACAAGTCGATTTATTAATGTCTTTAGGCTGTGATTATTTGCAAGGCTTTTGGTTTAGTAAACCAAAAGCCATTGCTGAGATTGTTCGTAAAGGGCTTCAATACTAGGAGGCGTTTAACCTACTTACTTAGCGCTAGGGCTGCCAAGGGTCATTGGCCATAATGCTTGGCTTTGGGATTACCTTTATTTCGAGATCATTGGTAATGATTGCACTGTTATCAGTTTTTTCTGCTAACAACAGAGTTATAAACTCTTGAAAGTACGCTTTTTCTCCAGCAGTCATGGAGTTTGCATCACCAGAACCAGTATGGCCATCTGTAAAGGGGTAGGTCAGTGGTTCTTTATCTGCAGTTGGAGAATCTATTTTATTTAATAGGTTATTTCGACGCGTAGTTACGTTGTTTGAGCTTAGAGCAAATTCGGTGCTAGCTTCAGGGTTGCCTCCGCCGTGACAACCAATGCAATACTTGCCGAGGGTGGCATTTACATTGTTCGTATAATAGTTAAAGCTTGTTACAGGACCAGGCACGATGATGTTGTTGTATATAAAGTCGTAATCACGCGTAGTTCCATTAGGCTGTACAACTTGTAACTCAAGCTTAAAGTTGTACTCTCCAGGTATATCAAGCTTTAGGCGATAATCCACGCCAAGCTCGGTATCATAATAAAATTCAGTACTGTTAAACGTAGCGCCATTTTGTAATAGAGAGTCAACGCCTTTATCACTTGAAGTGCCTTGAAAGTAACTAAGAACGGGGCTGCTGGTGGCAATTTCGGCCATGTCAGTAAAATCAATACTGACATAAGCTTCCCAAACCTCGACATCATCATTTTCATCAGCATCCGTATCACGATACTCAACCGTTAAGTCAGGCTGCGCTACAACACTTGCTTTCTCCCAGGTATCCATAGGGTCCCAGTGTTTATCGCCGTACCGGCTGTTTGCCTCTGGTCCACATGCGGCGAGAAGTAAGCTAGCGGATATCGCTAAACTGGTCGTAAAGATTAAATTTTTCATGTTGGCCATAATATGATCAATTAGATGTATGCAGCATTCTAGATGGTTTTGATGTTTAAAAATCGAACCTGTTCTAGGTTTTCAAGCATCCATTAGCAAATGATGTGACCAAAAAGGTCACTGCTATAAACGGTAACCGGTATCACCGTTTATAGCGATTTAGTTATAAGGCTTGGAAAGGGGCAAATAATTTTAACTTTGAATAGCTCGTTCCTTACACTAAAATCATTCACAGAAGCTGTGGATAACTTTGGGGGTAACCTTTTGACACTTCATTATAAAGCCCAGAAATAGACGACTCACGGGTTTTGGCTGTTTTTCACTCCGTTGCGATACAGCCCCCTAAATTCAGGGGGTTGATGAAAAAGGCAAGTGTTTTTTTAGAAAGTTAGCAGTTGACAAGTGTTGATTTGTTGCTTTTAAGGGTATGTGTATAACCAGCTGTCGTGGAACACCTTTTTTTAACAGCGCAAATGAAAGTCAAGCAATTTATGTTTGTTTTTTTTCGCTTCTTGATGCAATTCACATTACACTCATTCGCTGTTCGAGATATAAGAGAAGTTTTCCTATGCATTGCCCTTTTTGCAACGCACAAGACACCAAGGTCATTGACTCAAGGCTTGTCGCTGAAGGTGATCAAGTTCGCCGTCGGCGTGAGTGCACATCCTGTGGTGAGCGATACACGACCTATGAGACCGCCGAGCTTGTGATGCCAAAAATTATTAAGCATAACGGCAACCGTGAATCTTTTGATGAAGACAAACTCAGAGCTGGCTTGCAAAGAGCATTGGAAAAACGTCCAGTGTCGGTCGAAGCTGTAGAAGCAGCGCTTACGCGTATAAAGCAGTCGTTGCGGGCAACGGGTGAGCGAGAGCTGGCGTCGTTGAAATTGGGCGACTTCGTAATGGATGAATTAAAAGATTTAGACCAAGTCGCCTATGTTCGTTTTGCATCGGTCTATCGCAGCTTTCAAGATTTGAGCGAGTTTCGCAGCGAAATTGACCGCCTAGAGAGTCAAGAATAAATGGATAGTACGGCTAAAGATGCCTATTGGATGGCAAAAGCTATCCAGTTAGCGAAGAAGGGCCGTTTTACCACGACGCCAAACCCAAATGTTGGTTGTGTAATCGTCAAAGATGAACAGCTAGTGGGACAGGGTTATCACATTCAATCGGGTGGCTCGCATGCAGAAGTTCATGCTTTGGCTGAGGCCGGTGCAAAAGCAGAAGGTGCAACAGCTTACGTCACCCTAGAGCCCTGCAGTCATACGGGCAAAACCCCGCCTTGCGCTCAAGCGCTAATCAACGCAAAAGTCGCCAGAGTGGTCTGTGCAATGACAGACCCCAATCCTTTAGTGGCAGGGCAAGGTTTAGACGCTTTGCGCGCTAGCGGTATTGACGTTGTGGTCGGTGTGCTAGAGCACCAGGCCGAAGCGTTAAATCAAGGTTTTTTGAAACGAATGCGAACACAAACGCCATTTATCCAAGTGAAGATGGCCGCCAGTTTAGACGGTGGAACGGCTATGGCTAGCGGCGAAAGCCAGTGGATTACTGGGCCGGACGCCCGAGCCGATGTCCAAAATTATCGCGCCCAAGCCTGTGCCATTGTCACCGGCGTGGGTACCATCTTGGCAGATGACCCAAGTATGAATGTTCGTTCATCGCAAGTCGTTCGTCAGCCGGTTCGTATTATCTTAGACACTCATTTACGCACGCCAACTACGGCAAAGTTATTGGCGCTACCGGGAGAAACAGTCATTGTGCATAGCTGCGCAGACAATGACCGAATTCAGTCGTTTGAACCCTCAGGCGTTAGTCTAGTTAACTTACCTATGGACCCTAGTAGTGAACGTATCAGTTTGGCGGCTTTTATTGACTGGGCGGGGCAGCGTTATAATCGTTTGTGGATAGAGGCAGGTGCTAAGCTGGCAGGCTGTTTTATCACTGAACATTACGCCGATGAAGTGGTATTATACCAGGCACCTGTTTTTTTAGGTGCAACGGCTAAGCCCGTGATTGAGCGAGACATTACTGAGCTGGCAAACAAAATTCAATTTACAGTATTAGACCAGCGCTTTGTTGGCGTTGATGTACGTTGGGTGTTACAGCCAAGCACTTAGTTTATAGCTTGAATTCTCAATAGTTGACCGCACTTTTAGGCCAACTCATCTAAACTTATCAACATCTAACACATTCGGTTAAGAGGCTTTTTGTGGCGTTAAATAGTATTGAAGAAATTATTGAAGACATTCGCCACGGTAAAATGGTGGTCTTACTTGATGATGAAGATCGAGAAAACGAAGGCGATCTCATTGTTGCCGCTGAAAAAGTGACTCCAGAAGTAATTAACTTCATGGCATCTAAGGCACGCGGTTTGATTTGTCTAACGTTGACCGGTGAGCGTTGTGACTTTTTAGGCTTACCTCCCATGGTAAAGAGTAATCAGGCTGCACACAGCACGCCGTTTACGGTTTCCATTGAGGCCTCTGAAGGGGTTACTACCGGAATTTCAGCCGCTGATCGTGCTAAGACAATTAAAGATGCAGTCAATCCTAATGGTAAACCATCTGACATTGTTCAGCCTGGCCATATTTTCCCGTTAAGAGCGCAGCCGGGTGGCGTATTGAGTCGAGCAGGGCATACCGAAGCTGGGTGTGATCTTGCAAGAATGGCAGGGTTGCTACCAGCAGCGGCTATCGTAGAAATCATGAATGAAGACGGTACCATGGCTCGCTTGCCAGATTTGATCCCGTTTGCAAAAGAGCATGGCCTGAAAATTGGCACCATTGCTGACCTTATTCATTACCGGATCTCAAATGAGCGTACGATTGAAGAAGTGAAGTCGCAAACCTTAGAAACCAAAGCAGGCACGTTTGAAGTTAAGGCTTATCAAGATCACCTAACCGGTGGTACGCATTTGGCTCTAACCAAAGGCACACCGTTTAAAGCTGAAGAGCCAACATTGGTGCGGGTACATGTAACGTCAACGTTGAAAGATTTGTTAGGCGTGAAAACCGATGAACACAAAAGCTGGTCATTAGAGGCAGCTCTGGAACAAGTAACCAGTGAAGGTGCGGGTGTTGTCGTGCTGTTGGATGTTCAGGAATCTGTTGATATTGAAACAGAAATGCAATTAGTCTCTGGCAAAGTGACTAAGCAAAAGAATCCGAATGTCGACAAATATGGCACCTACAATACAGTAGGAACGGGCTCGCAAATATTAAGAGACTTAGGCATTGGCAAAATGCGTCTCATGAGTTCGCCAATTCGTTTTGGCGGTATTTCAGGTTTTGACCTTGAAGTGGTCGAGTACCTAGAACCCAAATAAATTAGCATGCGGTGCATATAGCCGCATGACTCGAATAGGAATATAAGATGTCTATTAAAGTAATTGAAGGTGATTTTTCTGCCAACCAAGGCCAGTACGCCATTGTCGTCACTCGCTGGAACAGCTTTGTTGTTGATCATTTACAGTCAGGTGCAATTGATGCGTTAAAGCGTCACGGCATTAAAGAAGATCAAATTACCATCGTGAAGGCTCCCGGTGCGTATGAGTTACCGTTGGTTTGCCAGCGTTTAGCCGATAAAGGCGATTATGATGCAATCATTGCTTTAGGTGCGGTGATTCGTGGCGGTACGCCACACTTTGACTATGTCGCAGGCGAAGCCGCGGGTGGTTTAAACAGCGTTGCCTTAACAATGGATATCCCAGTTGTTTTCGGTGTATTAACGGTTGACTCGATCGAGCAAGCTATTGAGCGCAGCGGTACTAAAGCCGGTAACAAAGGCGCTGAAGCAGCAGAGGTGGCTATTGAAATGGTTAACTTATTCGATAACATTGGCCGTCCGGTTGTGGAGCAATAAATGACCAATCAAAAACTAAATCCAGCCCAGCGTCGTAAAGCGCGTAAGCTCGCATTACAAGCTTTGTACCAGTGGCATGTTGCAGAAACTCCGGTGCATCAAATTGAAGCTGAGTTTCTAACTGACAATGATATGACCAAAGTCGATAAAGAATACTTTTGCGATGTATTACGTGGTGTTCCATCACGCAAAACAGAGCTCGATGAGCACATTGAAAAGTACATTGACCGAGGCTTAAAAGACTTAACGCCAGTAGAGTTAGCCATTCTAAGAATGGGCACGTTTGAACTGGTCTCTCGTATTGATGTACCTTATAAAGTCATCATTAATGAAGGCGTAGAGTTATCAAAAGCCTTCGGCGCCAACGAAGCCCACCGCTTTGTTAACGGTATTTTAGATAAGCTCGCTCAAGAGCTGCGCATTGCAGAAGTTAAGGCGAAATAGAGTTAGGAGCGGTGCCCGTTGGGCATCCGCTTACTACGGGCTTCGAGCTGCGGGTTTAATCGCCTAGGCTTGCAGCTCTAAACTACTAACTTGCCCCTTTAACTAGCAGTGGCACAATGCTAGCTTTTGGGTTCCGGTGTAAATTTAAGCCGTTCATAACAACTCGCTGCGCTCAAACAGTCATTCACTATTAAATTCACCCCCTCGCCCACGCTATCATCTGATACCTCTAGAGAGCCGTTTTTTGGTTTAAACCTGCAGCTAGTAGCCCGCAGCCCAAAACCGCACTTCAGCTTCCGGTGTAAATTTACCCCCTCACCCACGCTATCATCTGATGCCGCTGGGGAGCCGTTTTTTGGTTTGAACCCGAAGCCTGAAGCTCGCAGCCTAAAACCGCCCTAAAAACTCCCCGGCAACAAATTCTTCCGGTTTATGTTCTTAAGTTCACGTTCCCCGCACAGCGCCATACTGATATCGAGTTCTTTGTGGATGATCTCTAGTGCTTTGGTGACGCCTTTTTCACCCATGGCTCCTAATCCGTATAGGAATGGGCGGCCTATGTAGGTGCCTTTGGCGCCGAGTGCTATGGCTTTAAGCACGTCTTGGCCACTTCTAATGCCACCATCAACGTGTACTTCAATTAGGTCGCCTACGGCGTCTACGATGGCTTTTAGCTGTGAAATGGATGAGGGTGCGCCGTCGAGCTGTCGGCCGCCGTGATTAGAGACGATAATGGCGTCTGCGCCTGAGGCGACGGCGAGCTTAGCGTCTTCAACGTCGAGTATGCCTTTTAATATGAGCTTGCCGCCCCATTTCTTTTTGATCCATTCAACATCCTGCCAGCTGAGTTGAGGGTCAAATTGTTCTGCAGTCCAGCTGAACAGAGAATCTAGGTTACTGACGCCTTCTGCGTGGCCGAGAATATTTCGGAAGCCTCGACGTTTGGTGGCGAGCATTTTCATCGCCCACATTGGCTTCATGGCGATTTGCGTTAAACCTTTGATTGATTTGTACGGCGCGGTTGATAAGCCGTTGCGAACGTCTTTATGGCGTTGGCCAAGTATTTGTAAATCTAAGGTTAAGATGAGGGCTGAACAGTTGGCTACTTTTGCGCGTTCTATTAAATTTTCGAGAAAGCGCTTGTCTTTCATAACATAAAGTTGGAACCAAAACGGGGCGCTGGTGTGTTCGGCGATGTCTTCTATCGAGCAAATGCTCATGGTAGAGAGCGAGAAAGGTACACCAAATTTCTCAGCGGCTTTGGCGGCGTGTATTTCACCGTCGGCGTGTTGCATGCCCGTTAAACCGGTAGGTGCTAATGCAACGGGCATAAAGGTATCAGTGCCGACCATAGGGAGGGCGGTTGAGCGGTTGGTCATATCGACGGCGACACGTTGGCGTAATTTAATGCTTTGGTAGTCTAATTCATTAGCGCGGTAGGTCGATTCTGTCCAAGAGCCGGAGTCTGCATAATCATAAAACATTCTAGGAACGCGCTTTTCGGCTAGTTTGCGTAGGTCTTCAATTGTGCAGATTGTCATGGTGTACTCTCTATTGTTAATTGCTATTTTTAGTGGTGTTAAGGTGTCCGATCGGTAAGAGTTTGGCAATAATATTTTGCTGTCCAAAAGTTCGCAATTGGCAAAAAGGGCTAAAACCCAGTCGCAGAGCGTGGTTGTATCTATGCATATTGGTCTGACCAATTGCTTTAGAAATGCATGTTGTTGATGCCTGAACAGCGTTGTAGAAATTATGCTCAGTTTGCAATAGTCTAAAACGACTCTACGTTAAGGTTATTTTATGAAAACCGCTCTGTTTGTTGTGGTATTGGCGCTGTTTTTAGCCACGGGTGTCATTACCTTGTTGGGCTTGATCAATAAGGTACATATTGAAAAACAGTATTTAAATAAACTGTTCTTTGCATTAATTCTCGAGCTTTCAGGAGCGGTTATTTACTTGTTTGCTGGAACTGATTTTTACGCGGCAGAAGCGCAAGAAGTGGTCTCTCCTAGCCAGCCATTATTGTCTTTGGCAAGTGCACTAAACCAACGATTTCCTGGTGAAACGGCGGCTTCTATCGAGGCACGGTTGAGGCTTTACGATGGCATCGAGCAATCGCTAGAGCAAACACAATCAGAACTTGATGATAAAAATCTAGAAGTTACTCGTTTAAAGGTAGAGCAAGCGCAGCTCAGCGCAGAAGTTAACCTACGCGCAGACCAAATTAAATTACTCAATAATGAAATGAAAGCGCGTCAAGAAGCGATGGCTAAGCTAGTGAAGTTAGAAAAGAAGTTTTTGGTTCGTATGGCGGAACTGAACAGCCGCATCAGCGAATGGGGCTCATCGATCAATTTTCGCTGGCAACCCGATGAAAAGCGCGAAGTGGCGTTGATGCTTCAAGAGGCTTTCAAAGAAATTGGCTTTATGGAAACCGCTAATTTGCCCAATGATGACCCAATGACAACGCACGATATCTTGGTGCGCTACCAAAAATCCAAGCGATTTAAAGAAATCGGTTTTTTAACACCACAAGTTGTAGCGTTTATTATCCAAGATTACCTATCGCCAGGCTTGGTGAGATAATTAAGATAACCAGATCTAGCAAAATGTTGCAGCAGAAAGCAAACAGCAACGGAGCTGAGGTAGGGTAAAAATAGGGTGTTCATTGGCATGGATGCCAATGCCAAGCCCCCAGGGAGGGGTTCACGGCGTCCCTATTTTTACCCTACCTCAGCGCAAGGGCCAAACCGCCGGCTCTATTAGCTAACCTAACCTCTAACTACAAGGGTTGCTAATTAATAACAGGCACAAAAAAACCGGCCTAGACCGGTTTTTTAAAAGCTATAAAGCTAAGATTAAGCC
This sequence comes from Reinekea sp., assembly GCF_046710285.1. Lineage (GTDB taxonomy): Bacteria > Pseudomonadota > Gammaproteobacteria > Pseudomonadales > Natronospirillaceae > Reinekea. The sequence goes on along the minus strand of NZ_JBKEGY010000021.1, from coordinate 38,632 downwards.
GCTTGAAGCGCTTTAACTTTAGCATTCAAACGGCTCATAGTACGACCCGCTTTGCCTTTGCTGATGATGCCTTTACGTGCCATGCCGTCTAGAACTGGCTGTGCAGTAAGAAGGGCTTTGTTCGCTTCTTCATAGTTGCCTGTTTCGATCTGAGCGACTACTTTTTTAACGTATGTGCGAACCATTGAACGCATGCTTGCATTACGAGCGCGACGGACCACAGCCTGACGAGCGCGCTTACGAGAACCAGCAGAATTTGCCACAGGATGCTCCTTAAGTATTTAGTATTTGATGGTAAATTTCGAGGGCGCGATTCTATTGATTCGCCATGCCAATGTCAACGGAATCCACCAGTTATATGTTGCTTTGTGTAATAAAGGGGTGTTTTCCATCGATTGTTAGACTGTTTGCTTTGTTTAGTCTGCTTGCGAGGTTATCACGTTCACTTGTACACTGCGCCACAAGTCCTATTCTATGACATTTGATAATTGAATCAACCTGTAAAAAAATCTCTGCTTAAAAGCTCGTTTGTGGTGGCTATGGCAACTATGCTGTCCCGTGTCCTTGGATTGGCGCGCGATATTGTTTTTGCAGGCTACTTTGGCGCGGGCGGTGCTCAAGATGCGTTTTTTGTCGCCTTCAAGGTACCTAACTTTCTTCGACGGCTCTTTGCAGAGGGTGCTTTTAACCAAGCCTTTATCCCCGTCCTTTCCGAATATAAACATGCAGAGGGTGATGACAGCGTCCGCAAACTGGTGAGTGCGGTGCAAATCTACCTTGGTGCAGTTGTTGGCTTAGTGACCCTTGTGGCGGTCATAGGCTCTCCCGTTGTCGCTTGGGCATTTGCGGCTGGCTATCACGATAGCCCTGAACAATTAGCCATGGTCGCTGACTTCTTGAGGTTAACATTCCCTTATTTGTGGTTTATATCGCTAACGGCTCTGGGTTCGTCAGTTCTTAATAGTTATGGTCGCTTTTCCGCACCGGCCTTAGCACCGGTATTGCTCAACTTATGTTTAATTGGCAGTGCCATCTTTTTATCACCTTATTTTGAAGTGGGTCAAACGGGTCTTGCCATCGGCGTTCTGATTGCAGGATTAGCGCAATGGCTGTTTATTATGCCGTCACTATATAAGACCGGCGTTTGGTCCCTGTTTTCTTGGCATACCCAGCACCCTGGGGTTAAGAAAATACTTTTATTGATGCTGCCTGCCATGTTTGGTGTGTCGGTTAGTCAAATAAACTTATTGCTCGATACTTTGTTAGCCACCTTCTTAGAAAATGGCTCAGTGAGTTGGCTGTATTTCTCAGATCGTTTGGTTGAGCTGCCATTGGGCATCTTTGGTATCGCAATCGCAACCGTGTTATTGCCACGCTTGTCTTCATTGCACAGCGAAAAAGATGGTGGGAAGTTCACCACAACTTTGGCCTGGGCAATTCAAATGGTGTTGATGCTGGGCTTGCCTGCCGCTGTTGCGCTGATTATTTTGCCTCACGAGCTACTGACTTTGCTGTTTCAACGTGGTGAATTTTTACCAGAGCATGTCAGTAAGAGTGCGCAAAGCTTGATGGCCTATTCGTTAGGTTTGCCTGCCTTTATGCTGATAAAGGTACTCGCGCCGGCATTTTTTGCCCGTCAAGACACCAAAACCCCAGTAAAGGTCGGTATTCAAGCCATGGTATGGAATATGGTTTTTAATCTTATGCTGATATACCCGCTGGGACATGTTGGTCTAGCATTGGCGACTTCGTTATCTGCTTGGTTGAATGCTGGACTATTGGCCTTGGCACTTCGAAAATTGAACCAGCTGCCCAGCAAAGAGATTTTATTAGGGCCCATCTTAAAGGTTGTTATGGCGTCAGTGGTGATGGCAGCAGCGCTGTTACTGGCGTTAACGCAATCTATATTTACTATGCCAGTAGGGTTGTTTGGCCAAATAGCCGTCGTCGCAATGCTGGTGTTCATTGGTGCGGCAATCTATTTTGTATCGTTACTGGCCGTGGGTGTGCGGCCAAAGCACTTGCGACACCCTTAAATTATTTGTGAAAGGAAGTTAAATGAATCTTTATATCTACGCTGACAGTGATGAGCTGGAAGACTACGCTTCGCAGTTGTTTGTTCAAATACAGCAGTGGGCAGAGCCGAAAACCAATTCAAGCGCAGTTTATCGTGGTGAAGGCACCGATACCCCAGCCATGACAGACCGTGAGATTGAACTGGGCTTAGATATAAGTCTTTCTAAACCCGAAAAGCTAAAAGAGCCACTCAATTTTCTGTACAAGCTTGCCCAAGAGCACAAGTGTGAATTTGTTGTTGGTTTGATTGAAGATCAAGACTACAGAGATGTGTGTTATTTTGGTTTTGAAGAAGGTCGACCTGATTTATTTGAAATTGCCAATTATTTATCAGTTTAAAAGCGTTTCAGATGGTTGCAGTAAAAGACAGCGCCTGAACTTTTCGGTATACTGCGCGACCGATTTAAACAGACCAGATACCCCATGCACGTCTCTCGTTTACCGCTAAAGTCACTTTCTGCTGCCGCAGTTACGATCGGTAGCTTTGATGGCGTGCACCTTGGGCACCAGCAAATTATCTCCCGTCTAACGCAATACGCTCAACAACAGGGAGTTAAGTCCGTTGTGGTTACCTTTGAACCGCAGCCTAGAGAGTATATAAATCCGGAAAACGCCCCAGCTCGGCTGTCTTCGTTGGTTGATAAGGCCCGTCGGTTATCGACGCTCGGTGTCGATCATCTGGTGGTTTTGCCTTTTAATGCGCAACTTCGTAACCTAAGTGCCCATGAATTTGTTGAACAGATATTGATAAATCGGCTTAATACCCAATGGTTACAGGTAGGGGATGACTTTCGCTTTGGTGCCGATCGTAAAGGTGACAGTCAGTTTTTAACCCAATACCCATTTGAGGTTGTTGAAATGACCTCGCATTGCGCTAACGATGGGCAGCGCATCAGCAGCACACGTATTCGCAATGCAATTCATCAGCATGATTTTGAACTCGCTGAGAATATGCTTGGTGAGCCCTACTCACTGACGGGTCGAGTGATTTACGGTCGCCAAATCGGCCGTACCATAGGTGTGCCCACTGCCAATATATTATTACCGCATAGCAAACTTGCCACAGTAGGTGTTTTTGCAGTGAAGACTAAAATTGATGGACGCATAGTTCACGGGGTTGCCAATTTAGGGACAAAACCTACGGTTGGAGACACTCGGAATTGGTTAGAAAGCCATCTTTTTGATTTCGACGGCGAGCTTTATGGCGCTCGTTTAACCGTTGCGCTTGTTAAACGGCTGCGCGGTGTACAAACATTTGATAATCTTGACGCACTGAAACAACAAATTCAGAACGATATTGACGCCGCGAAGGCTTATTTTTCGCAACCAACGGAAGTGAAACTCTCTAATGACTGATTATAAAGCCACACTAAACTTACCGCATACCGATTTCCCGATGCGCGGTGACCTTGCAAAACGTGAACCGAAAATGCTCGAAAATTGGGAAACCAATGGAATTTATCAGCAGATTCGCGCGGCGAGCGAAGGTCGTAAAAAGTTTATTTTGCACGATGGCCCTCCGTATGCGAACGGTTCACTTCACCTTGGTCACGCCTTTAATAAAATTTTAAAAGACATGATCATTAAGTCAAAAAGCTTAATTGGTTATGATGCGCCCTATGTGCCGGGCTGGGATTGCCACGGCTTGCCTATTGAACACAAAGTTGAAGGTAAAATAGGCCGTGCGGGCGATAAAGTCGATTTTAAAGAATTCCGAGCCGAATGCCGCCGCTATGCGCATACTCAGGTCGATGGCCAGCGGGAAGAATTCAAGCGCATGGGCGTGTTTGGCGATTGGGCTAACCCTTATTTAACAATGAACTTCGAAACCGAAGCCAATATTATTCGTGCCTTGGGTAAAATAGCCCAGAGCGGTCACTTGGTGCGCGGTTATAAGCCTGTCTATTGGAGCGTTGTGGGTGGCTCCGCTTTAGCAGAGGCTGAAGTTGAATATCAAGATAAAACATCGTTTAGTATCGATGTAGCTTACCCAGCCAAAGATGATCAAGCTGTGCTAAAAGCAATCGGCGCTGACAAAGGCGAAGGTTCTGTTCAAGCGGTAATCTGGACCACGACGCCATGGACATTGCCTGCTTCTTTGGCTATATCAGTCGGTGAAGAGCTCGACTATGTATTGTTACAAGCGACGGTAAATGAAAAACCAACCCGCCTAATTGTTGCGCAAGAATTACTTGAGTCTTTCTTAGAGCGTACTTCGCTTGAAAATACCGAGGTATTGGCCTACTTCCAAGGCAGCGCCTTAGAAAATCAGTTATTTACACACCCATTCTATGATCGTGATATTCCAGCCCTATTGGGCGAGCATGTAACTACCGATGCCGGTACCGGTTGTGTACATACCGCGCCAGATCACGGTATGGAAGATTTCGTGGTGTGTAACAAATACGGCATTGAAACGATCAACCCGTTAGATGACAAAGGCGTCTATCGCGCGAACGTAGAGCTATTTGCAGGGCAGCATGTTTACAAGGTTGACCCAGTCATCATCGAAACATTGAAAGAGCACGGTCAGTTACTCAGTGAAGCCAAGTTGCGTCACAGTTATGCCCATTGCTGGCGCACCAAAACACCCTTGATCTATCGTGCAACACCGCAGTGGTTTATCAGCATGGAAGGCAATGGCTTAAAAGACCAAGCGATGGAAGCCATCAAAGGCGTTCGTTGGGTACCGAGTTGGGGTCAAAACCGAATTGAAGCGATGGTTGGGCAATCACCCGATTGGTGTATTTCACGTCAGCGCACATGGGGCACGCCAATTACCTTTGTAATCCACAAAGAAACGGGTGAGTTACACCCTGAATTACCGAAAATAATCGAAGCGGTTGCCGTAGAAGTTGAAAAAGTAGGCATGGACGCATGGTATGACTTTGATTTATCAACGGTCATCAGCGACGCCGATCAATATGAAAAAACCACCGATACCTTAGATGTATGGTTTGATTCTGGTGTGACCCACTCTACTGTTTTAGAAAAGCGTAAAGAATTAGGTCAGTACCCAGCCGATATGTATTTGGAAGGCTCAGATCAACATCGTGGTTGGTTCCAATCTTCGCTTAAAACAGCGGTGGCGATTAATGGTACGGCACCCTACAAGCAGGTGTTGACGCACGGTTTCGTGGTCGATGAGAAGGGCTATAAAATGTCCAAGTCATTGGGCAATGGCATGGACCCACAAGAAGTCTTTAACCAATTTGGTGCTGACATTCTGCGTTTATGGGTAGCTTCTACCGACTATTCGGGTGATATGGCGTTTTCAAAAGACATCTTAAAGCGCACCGCCGACTCTTATCGTCGTATCCGTAACACAGCGCGTTTTATGGTGTCGAACTTGAATGGTTTTGACCCCGCTAAAAACAACGTTGCGTTCGATGATATGCTGGCAATTGATAAGTGGGCGCTAGACCGTACTTTGACCATTCAAACTGAACTTGCAGACTTGCTCGACAATTATCATTTTGTCCAAGCAGTACAAAAGATTCACCATTTCTGTGCAATCGACATGGGCGGTTTCTATTTAGACATCATCAAAGATCGTCAGTACACCACGCAAGAAGATTCGTTGGCACGTCGTTCAGCACAAACAGCGATGTACCATGTATTGCAAGCGATGGTCCGCTGGATAGCGCCAATCTTAAGCTTTACCGCTGAAGAATTATGGCCGTTTATCCCAGGGCAAGATAAAGCAACGGTCTTTACTGAAACGCTTTATACCGGTTTAACGGCATTCGGTGCTAATGAAGACCTTGATGCAAGCTATTGGCAGCAAGTGCAAAAAGCCAAAATTGGTGTGAATAGAGTTTTAGAAGAGGCCCGTAAAGAAGGCGTGATTGGTGGTTCTTTAACGGCTGAAGTAACGCTTTATTGTGACCCGGCATTGCTTGCAGCGTTAGACCAGCTGGGCGACGAGCTACGTTTTGTCACCTTAACCAGTGGCGCACAATTAGCTACGTTAGATTCAGCGCCTGCAACAGCTTTAGATACCGAACTTTCTGGGCTTAAAGTTCAGGTGGTGAAGTCTGGCCATGAAAAGTGTGGTCGATGCTGGCACCAGCGTGAAGATGTCGGCAGCCATGCAGAGCATCCTGAACTTTGCGGGCGTTGTGTTGACAACATCGCCGGTGAAGGCGAAGTGCGACACTTTGCTTAATCAATAACAACCAAAAGTGATGCTCAGCAATGGTCATCGCTTTTTAGTTTGAAAATGGAAGACATTAGATGCAAATTCACGAACATTCGAAAGTTACTCTGCATTTTTCATTGAGCTTGGAAGACGGTCAAATGGTCGACAGTACCTTTGATGCCCAACCGGCTACGCTAAACATTGGCGATGGTAATTTACCGGAAGGCTTTGAAAAGCATTTGCTAGGCTTGGCAGCAGGCGATAAGCGCACCGTATCTGTGCCGCCAGAAGAAGCCTTCGGCCAGCAAAACCCGTCGAATATTCAGCGCTTTAAGAAAGAACAGTTTGCCCAAACGGGAGAGCTAGAAATTGGCATGATGATGTCGTTCAAAGATGCCGGTAATAATGAGCTTCCTGGTATGGTCAGCAGCATTGAAGGTGAGGTGGTCATGGTCGATTTTAACCACCCGTTAGCCGGTAAAACCTTGACCTTTAAAGTAGAAGTGATTGCAGTAGAGGATGCAGCTGGTGGACATTAAATTAGCCAACCCGCGCGGGTTTTGCGCTGGGGTTGATCGTGCCATTGATATCGTTAATCGTGCACTTGAAGTACACGGAGCGCCGCTCTATGTTCGACATGAAGTGGTACATAATAAGTTTGTCGTCGAAGATTTAAAAAGCCGAGGCGCTATTTTTGTCGATGAACTCGATGAAGTGCCCGATGACAACTGGGTGGTATTTTCTGCGCACGGTGTTTCACAAGCCGTTCGACAAGAAGCCGATGCACGAGGTTTGCGCGTTTATGATGCAACTTGCCCATTGGTGACCAAAGTTCATCTAGAGGTGACGCGTTTTTCCCGTGATGGAATGGAATGCATTCTGATTGGCCACCGAGGTCACCCTGAAGTTGAAGGCACCATGGGTCAATATGACGCTAAAAATGGAGGGCATATTTATCTAGTACAAGACGAAAAAGATGTCGAACAGTTAGTGGTCACAAACCCTGATAAGCTTGCTTTTGTTACGCAGACAACCCTTTCAATGGACGATACCGCAAAAATTATCGATTTATTAAGAGCTAAATTTCCGTTGATCGAAGGCCCAAGAAAAGACGACATTTGCTACGCCACACAAAACCGACAAGATGCCGTTAAAGTTCTCGCCAGTGAATGCGATGTCGTTATCGTAGTCGGCTCGCCTAACTCTTCAAACAGCAACCGCTTACGTGAGTTAGCACAGCGCATGGGTTGCCAAGCCTACTTGGTCGACACCGTTGAGCAGCTAGAAGCCTCTTGGTTTGATGCTGCAACGAATATCGGCGTAACTGCCGGGGCATCGGCACCTGACATCTTAGTCAAGCAGGTGATAGAAGGGCTAGTAAAGCTGGGGGCTAATACACCGATCGAACTGGATGGCGTGGAAGAGAATATAACCTTTTCTATCCCGAAAGAGCTGCGTTTAACCTCAATCGACTGACGAATAAAAACCAATTCCATGAACCGGTCAGCAAAACAGCCTAGCCGCGTACCACTTGTCACAAGGATTAGACCGTTTATCCTAACGGTCAGTTCTTGATCAAATTGACACCTACAATAGCTTATTAGAGAAATATGAGAGGCATTTATGAAGCAACATCAGGGCTTTACGTTAGTCGAATTGTTGGTCACCCTAATAGTTATCGCAATCGTTGCGATGATGGGCGCACCTTCATTCCGTAATGTAATGATCGGCACTCAGATTGACTCAAATCTTAATTTAGTAAGGTCATCGCTAATCTATGCACGATCAGAGGCGGTGACGAAATCTACACCAGTGAGTGTCTGTATGACTGCTGACAATGCTTCTTGTGTTACAGCTGGAGCTGCTAATTGGGCAGGTGGCTGGATGGTTTGGCTTGATCTTGACGGTGACGGTATTGTTGATGGAGATCCTGTGGCTTGTGCCGATGGCGTCGATGACTGTGTTTTACGAGTTTACGGCCCTTTAGAAGGGGGTAGCACCTTGACTGAAACCAATGGTGATTATGTCTTAACTTATTCCCCTCGAGGTCAGCTGGTGAGACCCACTGCGAATCTAATTTCCTTCCAAATGCGCATTGAGAATTGTGGCCCAGGTCAAGAGCGTACCATCGATGTGAATCGAGTCGGTCGAGTCGGAACGGATACAGGAGTAGGTTGTGATGCTTAAAAATCAATCGGGTTCTACCATGATCGAAATACTAGTCTCGGTATTGATTATCTCCATCGGATTGCTAGGCATTGCAGGCACACAAACCCTAGGCTTAGCAAACTCTCAAAGTGCATTACACCGGAGTTATGCCGCTCAACTATCGTACGAATTAGCCGATGCGATGCGCTTAAGCCCAAATAATTTAGCCGCTTTTGATGGCTTTGAAACAGACCCAGCGGCCGATGTTGCCCTAAATGCCGATTGCTCCGCTTCTAATGCAGGTTGCTCAGGCGCTGAGATGGTGGTTGAGTTCCTAGCGAACTGGGAACGTAGGATAGAAGGCAACCTGCCCGATGGGCGAGCAGACGTTAATTTAACGGCTGGTCTCTACGTTGTTGAAATTGAATGGAAAGATTTACGGACAAATCAAGCTCGACAAAATGAGGTCGCAGCGGGTTTAACAGCTGCAGAAGTTGCAGCAGGTGAGCAAGAATTCATTACTTTTACAACGAGTTTTCAGTTATGAAAAACCTAAAGCAAGCGGGTTTAACCCTAGTTGAGTTGCTAATTGCTGTTGCGCTGAGTGCAGTCATTATTATTGGTATTGTTCAAGTATTTTTATCTAACCGCGAGGCGTTTAACTTATCTGAATCGATGGCGCGAGTGCAGGAAAACGGTCGTTTTGCCGTAAATGTTATCTCAGAATCTATTCGTAGCTCTGGAAACTACGGCTGTATACCTTGGTATAGCCCTGACATTGGCAATATACAACGGCAGGTGACAAATACTGAAATCAATGGCTTTGACGCGGTTACACCGGCAACGATTGAAGGCGCAGGGGTTGTCAATGGCGTGCCAGGTCCCGACCAGTTAGAGCTGTTAAGAGTGGTAGGTGACCCTGTATCGATTAGCTCTATTGATTACGCTGCTAATCAAATAACGACCGATTGGGCAGCAGATGTTGCAGAAAATGACTTAGTGCTGGTTAGCAATTGCTTGGTTGGCGACTATATAAAAGCCGGTGCTACTACTGCGGGTCAAATAATCGAAGATGATACCAAGTCGCTTAGAACCGGACTATATGATCGACTAGATCAGCAAAACACAGTCACTAGAGTGGAACGAATTCGTTTTGAAATAGACGGAGATAACAATTTAGCCTTAGTCACTAATGATGGAGATGCTGGAATCAATGGCAGTACGGTTCCGTTAATTGGCGGCGTTGAAAACATTCAATTCCGATATGGAGTTGACTTAGACGATAACTTTGTCCCTGATTATATAGCTGATTATGGCGATATCCCCGCAGCTGATTGGCCTAATATCATCGCCGTAGAAGTGAATGTATTAGTTGGTTCGCTGGATTCCGTTGAAAACGTAGTTTCCGAGCCACAAACAATAAACTTTGCCGGTGGTGTTTTTGTCGCCCCAGATCGTCGTTTATATAGAGCATTCCAGACACTTGTGACCATTCGAAATAGAGTGAAATAATATGAACTCAAGACAATCTCGCGTGCCATTTTACCAAGGCCAGTCGCTTCGCCAACAAGCGGGTGCCGTACTCATTGTAGCCTTAAGTCTGTTAGTAATTTTAACGATTTTAGGTATTTCAGTAATGGAGTCTTCTGTCATAGAAGAGCGAATGGCGGGCAATAACTTAGACTATAACTTGGCATTTCAATCTGCCGAGTCTGCGCTGCGCGCCGGAGAAGACTGGATATCTCAACGAACACAACGACCTGCGACGACGAATGTTCCTACGCCAGGGGTTGTATTAGGACTTAATTCTATAGCGGCTGATGGCGCAGCGTGGTGGCAGGACGGGGGTAAAACCAATGCTTGGTGGACTCATGCCACTCCAAAAGTAAATACATTTACACCGAATACACCCGCAATGCTTGATGAGTTGTTTCAACCACCTCGTTTTGCAATTGAAGAATACGACATAGTTTGCGATGGCGCGATCAACGATCCATCTGCAACGACCTGCAAAGTAATATACCGAATAACCGCTCGTGGCTGGGGGCAATCGCCTTCATCAACCGTGATGCTTCAGTCACTCTACGCTAAGAGGTTTTAATGATGAATATAGTTAAACATAAGCAATATTCTCTAGTCCGAAAAACAGCAGTTTTTTTATTTTTGACCACTTTTCTAGGGCAGTCAATTGCAGCTGAATTGGGGCTTACCGATGAGCCCTTATTTCTGAAAAGTGGAGTACAGCCAAACATATTTTTTGTGGTTGATGATTCGGGCTCTATGGCGTGGGATTACTTGAGAAGCCAAGGCGGAGGTAAAAATTTTAGTGGCGTAGGTAATACAACCAAGCTTCGACCTTCACTGACTAGTCGAACTGAAATGTTAAACTCATGCTCTGGTTTTAATGTGTTGGCTTATGACCCAAATGAAACATATACGCCTTGGGCGGGTGTCAATAAAAATGGTGATGCTTATAAGAGCCAAACGGTTACGTCGGCGTTATCAAACCCTTATGACAATAGCGGCACAAAAAACCTAACTGAAGCTAATGATGACGACGAACCTGCAGGCTACTTTCCTTGGCGTGATCACAATACCAACGAATACTTAGAGCGCTTTTCAAACGCCAGCGGCTTGCCGTTAACGAACGGCATTGATGAACTAGAATGTCCAGATTACACGGTCATCGACGATAAGCTAAATAAAACTGACAGGAACAAGTATATTGCTGATTGGTTTATCGACGTTAATGAAATGGACGCAGCGCAAAAAACCAATTTTGCAAACTGGTATACCTATTACCGTAATCGTGACTATGTTGCAAAAAAAGCGATCTCAGCCGTTATAGCAGACTCGACGGCTCGTATTGGTTTGGCCAGCTTATGGAACCGAAACAGTATACGCACTGAAGTAAAAGATATTGATGATTTGAGCCAACCGCTTAACGCAAGTGCAAAAGCAAATAAAACAGCGCTTCTCAAGAATGTTTTCAACATCAGCCCTAATAGCGGTACGCCGTTAATCGAGGCCTTAAATAATGCAGGCAAATATTATCAAGGAAGTGGTTTTGCCACGAGCCCAATACTGCCTGACGATGAAGGTGGCTCTTGTCAACAGAACTTTACTATTATGATGACTGACGGAACTTGGAATAGTACCCGCCCCAACCTAGGCGTTTATGCCAATGCGGATTCAGACGACAATAGCAAATTTGACGGCAAGGCAGGGGACAAAAGCCTATACGCCGACATCGAAAGTAACGTCAATAACACCTTAGCTGATGTGGCTATGCATTATTATGAAACTGATTTAAGTGCCTTAGACAATAACGTTCCGACCTTTGCTGGAGTTGACGAGAATAATGCTCAGCATATGGTCACCTATACTGTAGCCTTTGGCCTTACAGGCACGCTCACAAAAGATACTGGGCCTGGAGGTGGTCAATTCGTTGGCTGGCCAACACCTGAATCCGATAAAGCGACGACAGTTGATGACGTTTGGCATGCTGCGATAAACGGTAGAGGATTATTTTTATCAGCAGACAAACCAAATACATTGATTCAGGCCCTCAAAGATGCGGTCAAAGATATCGATAGCCGTGATGCATCTGCATCGGCTGTGAGTGTGAACACCGGCTCAATATCCAGTGATACGATGGTTTTTCAGGCTGAGTTTAATAGTCAGACTTGGGATGGAAAAGTTTATGGCATTGAAATTGAATTGGACGGATCGATCGGAAATACACGGCTTGCTTCTATCGTTCCGGAACACGACAGTCGAACGATCTTCACATATAACGATTCAAAGAAAACAGGCGTCGAGTTTCAATGGGATAAAATATCTTCAGCTCAGCAAGCAACATTGGGAGGCGCCGAGCCGATATTGAACTACTTAAGGGGCGATAATACTTTAAGTAAAGCCGGCACACACCGAGATCGTGGGACGCTCGAAAGCAAGGACTTAAGAGCAAAATCACCATTAGGCGATATCGTAAATTCGTCTCCTAGCTTTGTTGGTAACCCTCAATATTACTACCCAGATAATTTAGAGGGGGCATCTTACAATGCGTTTAAAAATGACCCAAATGGCGATAACCAAAACTATCGTGAAGAAACAGGAGAGCGTGTCCTACATAGAAAGCCAATGATCTACGTGGGAGCTAACGATGGTATGTTGCATGCTTTTAATGCAGATGTACATTCAGCAGACTTTGGTATAGAGGAGTTTGCATATGTCCCTGCAAGCGTGTACTCCAGGCTTGAACGTTTAGGGGACATGACTTATAGCCATAAGTATACCGTTGATGGCAGCCCAACCGTTGCTGATGTGTTCGACGGTAGTAAATGGAGAACTGTATTAGTGTCCGGTTTAGGTGCTGGTGGCCAAGGGCTGTTTGCCTTAGATATTACTAACCCCGAAACCGGCTTTAGCAATGAGCTCGATGCGGCCAAGAATGTACTATGGGAGCTTTCCGATGTCGATCATCCTGATCTAGGTTATACCTTTGCCCAGCCGACCATTGGTAAATCACATGATAATGGCAAGTGGGCGGCATTTGTTGGTAATGGCTATAATAACACCGAAGCTGATGGTCATGTTGGCTCCGGAACCGCCAAATTATTCGTCATAGACGTTGTGACGGGGGCAAAAATTGCTGAGCTTGATACCGGCACAAATGATTTAAGCGCACCTAATGGACTGTCTACAGTCAATACTCTAGATACCAATGGGGACTATGTAGTTGACTATGTGTACGGCGGCGACCTTGAAGGTAACTTGTGGCGTTTTGATGTTTCTGACTCAGATCCGAGTAAGTGGAGTGTTGCTAAGGATGTGGGTGGCAAGCCAGCACCGTTATTTATTGCCTGCAAAGATGCATCTAACAGCTGCCCTACAGATAAGCGCCAGTCAATAACAGTGAAGCCTCAGATTGCACTGAATCGTGGTGCGAATGGCTATGTGATCTTCTTTGGAACAGGAACCTACTTCCTAAATGATGACAACAATGATAAAGGCATTCAGAGCATGTACGGAATTTGGGATCGCATGCAAGATAATGTGCAGCCAAGTCTGAATCGTTTTCATTTGCTGGAGCAGAAAATATTGGCCGAAGTAAAACCTGTAGGGTCTGAGAATTCATTCCGAGTAACGACGACTGATAGTATTAAGTGGTTTAAGGGTACCGGCTTACCAACGGATGGTAGTGATGCAGATAGTTTGGTGGATACTCATGTTGGTTGGTATATGGACCTAGTGAACACACAGAGCGGCAATTCCGATGGGAATGGTGAACGAATTGTGAGTAATCCGCAACTACGTGATAATAATATTATTTTTACCACTGCAATCCCAGATAAAGACCCATGTTCTTCTGGCGGTAGTGGTTGGTATATGGAAATAGATGCGCTCAGTGGTGCTAAACCATTACAAGTAGCAATCGATGTAGATGGCGATGACGTTGTAGATGGCGATGACGTGGTTACTTACAGCTATATTGATGAAAATGGCAAAACAGTTACAGTATCAGAATACGCAAGTGGATCTAGTACAGCGAACCTTCTTACACGACCTACTTGTATCACGCTAGATGACAACACCGAAGTTTGTATATCAAATACATCAGGAACCGCCAATGTAAATTCGGTAGATGAATGTGATGCGGTAGGTATGTCTTGCCAAGTGCGTGACCCTAAATCAACCCTTGGTCGCTGGACATGGCAAGAACTGTAATGATGGATTTGAACTTAGGAGTGAGGATATGAAAGTTTTTTTAACTAAAGCACTGCAACTATTCGTGATCGCTGGTCTTGCTATTGGTTTTGCTCAAGCAGAGATGACTGAGTCGGTTGGCACTATAGATGAATTGAACTTAGCTGAAGGCTATATCATGGTCTCAGATGAGGTTTTTGTCTTAACGAACTATACCGTTGTGCAATTAAGCGGCGATGTTGAGACTATGAGGCGCCCGCAAAGCTTGTTAAAGCAGGGTCAAGAAGTCAAGATTACCTATGATTATGAATATAATCGACTTGATAAAATTGAAAAGTTAGTGATATTGTCGGGAGATTAATGCGACAGTGTCTAGTGACAAGTCTCAGTGTTTAATTAGCTTTTAGGGCGAATAGATGAAACTAAAAAAAGAAAGTGGCTTTACGTTAATGGAGTTGGTGATCGTTGTAGCCATTATTGGGATCTTAGCGGCATTCTCATTCCCGCAATACGAACGCTATGTCGATAGAGCAGCTCGCTCAGATGCGCGAGCTGCGGTGATTGGTTTAGCGGGGGCATTAGAGCGCCGTTTTACTGAGAATAATACCTATTGTGATAATGCAGTAGCAGTTGCTAATGGAGGCACAGTTGAAGCTGGTTGCGGATCAGCAGATGTCGCTGTTGGTGCAGATACAGGTCCCCCGAGAATTTATGACGTAAACATTCCGAGTGGCAATACCGTGAACCCTAATTATGTATTAACCATATCAGCCGTAACACGCAGTAATTTTACCGTTACGGCGACTAGAGCTAATCGTATGGTTGGTGATGAGTGTGGTAACTACACTTACACGAACACGGGACAAAAAGCGATGGTGGGCGCCACAGCAACATTTGAGGAATGCTGGTAAAGCAGCCCCCTCTAACACATCAACACTCAAAGGCTTGCCAGCGTCCATTACGTTTATGGACCAGCAAGCCTTTTTCATTTTCTTTGTATTCAAATCTCACCCGCCCGGTAATATTAACCTTAAGATGAAACGCACCTGCACTGGCATCGCCAGAGGGGCAAACGGTAAACCCTCTTGCGAACCCGGTCAGTAGACTGCTGTTATTGTAGTTGAAGCGAAAGTATGGTTGATTGGAGGGGTAGATTCTAAACGTACTTTGCTCTGTGTTATCGAGTACACGAAGAATTTCTTCATCACTGTCTAATATCTTATTTTCGTTTGTATCAACAAATAATGACCACGGTTGACTAAGGTCTTTCGAACACTTGTTATCAACCAGGGGGCAGGCGGTAATTATTTTTTGAGACATGATTGCTGTACTGCGGCCGTAATTTAAAAAAGTTACCCAATCATTTTTTAGGCGATCAGATTTGGCTACAGCAATAAGGCCAGCGAAACTAGATGCCGCCATTGCGCTGACGAGCGCAATGAGGATCACAGTAGAAAGTAATTCAACGAGGGTAAAACCTAACTGTTTCATATGCATCCTTGCATGTATTGAGACAGCGTTAGGTTATCTATTTAGATTCATTTATTAAAGTTAAAAAACTATCGTCTACTATAATGCTACCTAGGGTAGCATTAATCGATACCTAGCTTTTTAAGGCGATAACGTAATGCGCGAAATGTTATGCCGAGTTTTTTAGCGGCAGCTGTGCGATTCCAGCGAGTTTCATCTAATGCTTTTTCTACAACGGTGCGCTCAATGTCCATGAGGTAGTCCTCCAGTGAAACACCTTCAGGTCGATCTGCTAAATTATTGCCATTTGTTTGGCTTATGATACTACTGGCGCTATTGGTTAAGTTTAAATCATCTTCAGTAATTATATCGTCTTCACACATTGCAAACGCACGCTCAAGTATATTTTCGAGTTCGCGTACGTTACCGGGGAATGCATAATATTGCAGCGATTTTTTTGCAGCGCTGTCTAGGCTTGCTACCGGCAGTTCATAATTGCGGGCAATACGTTCGAGCATGTTTTGAGTGAGCACCGGTATATCTTCGTAGCGCTCTCGAAGTGGCGGAATGTGCAATGAAATAACATTAATGCGATAAAATAAATCTTGGCGAAATTCACCAGTATCAACCATTTGTTCTAAGTTTTTATGACTTGCACTTAGAATACGCACATCAACATCTGTTTCACTCTGCGAGCCAATGGGGCGAATCTTTTTTTCTTGGATGGCGCGTAATAATTTCACTTGCATGGTAAGTGGTAAGTCTGCGACCTCATCTAAGAACAAAGTGCCGCCATCGGCTGCTTGGAAAAACCCTTGTTTATCTTCAGTTGCCCCTGTAAAAGAGCCTTTCTTATGACCAAAAAATTCACTTTCCATGAGTTCCGAAGGAATTGCACCACAGTTAACTGGCACAAACTCGCCTTCAGCACGTGGACCTAACTGATGTATTTGTCGTGCGGCCAGCTCTTTTCCCGTACCAGACTCACCAGAAATAAATACAGGCGCTTGGCTGACAGAAAGCTTTTTGATTTTGGCACTGAGTTGCTTCATTGGAGCAGAATTACCCAAGTTTATCGCCTGCGCTAAATTAGCCTCAACTTTTTTAGTTTCTGCTTGTTCTCTAACCTTAAGTGCTTGGCTAATTAATTTACGCAACTTATGAATGTCGATCGGTTTCGAAACGAAATCGAATGCGCCAGATTTCATTGATTCAATTGCGAGGTCCATATTGCCATGAGCAGTGATCACGGCGATAGGTGTAGTGGGCTTAGACTCAGCAACATAACGAACAATATCTAAGCCGTTGCCATCCGGTAAACGCATGTCGGTCAAAATAAGGTCTACGTCATGCTCATTTATTGCATTGTATGCGGAGTGAACATCGACTGCGCTAAAGCTTTCAATACCCATTCGCATTAAAGTTATTTCTAGCAGTTCACGAATGTCTGGCTCGTCATCAATGACGAGTACACGTTGTGGCAGTGACATAGTATTAAATCCTAACTATTGTTTTTTTGGCTGATTGTGTGGGAGAAAATAATCCTAAAACAACCGCCATTTGATAAATTAAAGTAAGTAAGCATAAGCCGGTTCGCTTCGCACAACTCTTTGGCAATGTATAAACCCAAGCCGGTACCGGTATTTTCGGTTGTATAGAATGGCTCGAACAGCAGCTTTATTTGCTCTTCGGGCACACCCGGGCCCATATCTTGAATGTCTAAATAAATTTGGTCTGTGTCCGGGAGACGGCCAGAAAGAATGTTTAGGCTAGGTGTCCCTGTCTTTTGTTCACTATAGCGTAAACCATTGTCGATGATATTGTGTAAAACTTGCTTGATCTGGTTCACATCTAAAGAGACAGTAATGGCTGGATCTATGTTTAATTGAATTTGATCTTCGCTTTGATTTAGCTGTAACTCGCGCTCTTTTAGGCAGCCTTGTATGAGGTGCGCCAATTGAATATTTTCTATTTTCTTCGCGCGTTTACGAGATAACTCCAAAATGGTTTCGATAATGTTGTTCACTCTTTGCGTGTGAGTATGAATAATATCGAGTAGACGCTTGTCCGCGGGGTCTAAGTTAGTCATTTCTTCTAACAGCTGTGCTGCATGGCTAATAGCGCCTAACGGGTTGCGTATTTCATGTGCAATAGATGCAGTTAGTCTACCGAGGGAAGCAAGCTTCATGTGCTGCGCTTGCTGCTGAACACGGCCAGTATCTTCAATAAACAAAATCAAATCAGAGTCTTCTGAAGGTTGCAGTTTGGCAAAGTTAATTTGAACTAGCGGGTGGTCGCTGTCATGCTGATAGTTATCAACTTCCAGTGTAGGGTCGTTTTTCCAAGCTGCAAGCCGTTGATGCAAGGGTTTGATCAACCAGAAAGGACGCTTTTCAGAGATTCCCAGAAAATCACGAGCAGAGTCATTGACGAGTCGGATAGCGCCTTCCGATGTAATGACTATAATGCCGGTGCGCATTCGTTGCACTATCAATTCATTTAAATGGCGTAAATCTAAAATCGTGTCGGCTTGCGCGCGCGCTAATTGTTCTGTCGTTTGCATGCGGCGAGTGGCGTACTGTAAAAAAAGACTCTCTGCGAAGTAACCAACACCCAGTAATGCAGCTTGCAGTAACTCTTGGTCAGAGCTGTGATTAAAGTGTAAAAGCTCTGTGTATATCAGACTTGAGGTGGCGACGGCTGCAATCAATAAGCTTTGCTGTAAGGGTAGTAATATTCCACCTAGACCAACGGATATGAGCAATAGGTTACCAAAACCGCTATTGACTCCACCGCCATAACGAGTAATCAACATAACAATTAAGATATCGGTGATGAGTAGGACGATAATTGGAGTCTTGCCTATTTGCTCATTAACCGTGGTGAGCATGCCTAAAACCGCTAAGACAAGATAAGCGAGCGCAGCGAGCTGGAAAGATTCAATACTAGCGTTAGGGAGCACCTCAGAAATAGCTTTAGGTATAAATGCCGCGACCGTCAAAGCAGTGGCTAAGATAAGTCGGTAAATACCAAAAGCAAAAAGGAGTTGCTGAGCTCTATGATATGTCTGTGGCTGATTTACCGGCACTGGAACCTCACTATTTGACGGGTAGAATCAGTATAAACGGACAGAGGTCACTTGGTCATCCTTTAGCGACACCAAAAACTTGTTTCAGTGCCTACTAAGCTTCACAATAGGGGAATTATTTAGTTTAAGGCTGGTTATGAGTATCCGGATCGCGTTGGCGCAAAATCGTTTCCCTGTAGGTGATATTGACGGGAATTGTGAAAAAATCATCCAAATAGCAACGCAAGCGCATGCTCAAGGCGCTGACATGGTCGTTTTCCCAGAGCTAACGATAACCGGCTACCCACCAGAAGACTTGCTGCTAAGGCCGAGTTTAGAAATACGTGTTAACGAAGCCTTGGAACGCATTCGTCTGGCGAATCTGCAGATTGCCATCGTGTTTGGTTACCCCGAGCGCATCAACGGCAAGCTATTTAATAAATCGATGGTAATATTTTCTGGAGCTATCTTAGCTGATTATTCAAAGCAGCATCTGCCTAACTATCAAGTGTTTGATGAAAAACGCTATTTCCAAAAGGGTACCGAGACCTGCACTTTTGAATTTAAAGGGGCTACCTTTGCGTTAACTATTTGTGAAGATATTTGGTATGAGGGACCGGTACGCAGAGCCTATGAGGCAGGTGCAGAAATAAACCTTAATATAAACGGTAGCCCCTATAATTTAGATCGAACGCGCCAGCGTCATAAGCAAGTGCTCAAAGTTGTTAAGCAATGGCCTATGGCGACAGTTTATGTCAACCATATAACAGGGCAAGATGAATTGGTCTTTGATGGCGGCTCTTTTGTTGTCGACAGTGATAGTCATATCCGGTTTAGCTTGCCTAGTTTTGAAGAAGCGTTTGAAATAGCCGAGTTAGAAAAAAGCAATAAAGGTTGGGTCGTTAAAGAAGAGAAGTTGGCCCCTGAATTAAGTGTTGAAGCAGAGCTTTATAAGGCACTTGTGATGGGCCTTGCCGATTATGTTAATCGAAATGGATTTCCGGGTGTCATTTTAGGAATGTCGGGCGGTATAGATTCAGCGTTAAGTGCTGCAATTGCGGTCGATGCCTTAGGTGCAGATCGAGTGATGGGCGTTATGATGCCCTACCAATACACCGCTCAAATGAGCTTGGACGATGCCCAAGGGCAGGCCAGTCTGCTCGGAATCCGTTATGAGGTTCTGCCCATAGCAGGCGGCTTTGAAGCAGCGCTTAATACCTTGAAACCTGTTTTTGGCGATAAGCCTGTCGATGTCACTGAACAAAATATGCAATCAAGAATGCGCGGGTTATTTTTAATGTCGCTGTCGAATAAGTTAGGGTACATGGTACTGACGACAGGTAATAAAAGCGAAATGGCTGTGGGCTATGCGACCTTGTATGGCGATATGTGTGGTGGTTATAACGCGCTCAAAGATGTTCCGAAAACCTGGGTTTACAAGTTATCACAATGGCGCAATAAACAAGGCATTGCGATTCCTGAGCGAGTGATTACCCGGCCTCCGTCTGCAGAATTAGCACCCGATCAGCTAGATGAAGACAGCTTACCACCATACGATATTTTAGATGAAATAATTGAGCGTTACGTCGAGCGAGATGAAAGTTTAGACACAATTGTTGCCGCCGGATTCGACCGCGACGTGGCGTATCGTATTTTACGACTCATAGATATCAATGAGTATAAACGAAGACAAGCGCCTGAGGGTGTTCGTGTTACGCAGCGTGGTTTCGGCCGTGATCGCCGTTATCCAATTACCCACGGGTGGAAACCCGGCAAATAAGCTTAAGTTTTAGCTTATTTATTTACTGTTTAAGAGGAAACTAGTCGTTGATTAATATTTTATGGGATTTAGACGGAACCTTGGTAGATTCTATACCTGCAGTTGCCAGTTCATTTAATCACGTTCTCAAAGAATACGGTCTACCGACGCGTAGCCATGATGAATTAAGACCTTATATCGGCCCTGGGCTTGATAATATCATTGCAGAGTTGCTGAACATTGAAGAGGCCGAAGAAATAGCCGCAGCAAAAGCAATTTATCGAACATACTATGAACAAATTTTAAGAACCAGCGAGCCTTTTCAAGGCGTCGTTGAGGCATTGGAACAATTTAAAAGTATTGGCGCGCAACAGTTTGTCGCAACAGCTAAATACGAGCAGTATGCTCGTTGGATAATAGAGGCGAATGATTTAAAACAGTATTTTTCAGGTATCTATGGCTCTACTATCGACGGTAAGTATGCGGATAAGCGTGAACTGCTGACTAGGTTATTTGAACAAGAAAACTTACGTAAAGCCGATACCGTTATGATAGGTGATACTAAGTTTGATATGGAAGCTGGGCGCTATATAGATATCGCCACAACGGGCGTTTTGTGGGGTTACAGCGATGAGACTTCATTAAAAGCAGCTGGCGCTCACGATATTGTGAAAACACCAGCGGAGTTATTTGAGGTGGTTAAAAAAGCACTTAATACTTTTTGTTAAGTGCTTAATTGTTTAAGTGATAACCACTGCTGTCCTATAGTTTAGAAGCGGCCCATTGCTTGGAATTCGGGTGTTTGAAACATGGATGTTTCAATCAAGCCCCCATGGAAGGGTTAACGGCGACCGAAATTCCAAGCTTTGGACCGCTGAAGCCTGCGTAAGCTGTGAGATATTGAGTGATAAACTATTGCGCTATCCCTAAGGTTAGTGCTTTTACCCACCAACGTTCACGCTGGTGTTTAGGGGCAATATAGTCGCCACTGGTCAGGGTGTCGTGCGTTGGGAAATCCATTGTTAAGCGTGCTATTGCGATGTTTTTCTCTTCTTCTAAGCCAAGCGCATCATAACTTGCAATTAAGATCAAATAAGCATCCGCTTGCGCGGCTACGCCAGGGTAGTGATTAATGATGGCCGCTGCACGATCTGCAGCAGACACCCAGGCTTGCTTGCGTAAATAAAAATCAGCGACATAGAGCTCATGTTTCGCCAATGAATCTTTTAGGATTACCATTGCTTTAACCACTTCCGGTCTATATTCACTCTCTGGAAACATCTGTAAGTAGCTTTGCATGGTAGAAAATGCTTTTTCCCCTTGCTCTGGCGAGCGCATCGCCGGGTCGGCTTTACCAAATATCCCACTGTTTTCCATATACATTTGGTAATAGCTCATCGCTTGTATAAACCAGGCATAATCTATGTTTGGTGAATCCGCATTGAGTCTTGTGAAGCGGTCAGCGGTAATTAAAGAGTCGGCAAATCGTTTCGATTGATATTTTGCATACATCAAATCTATAGAGCTAGCCTGACTATAACGACCAAAAGGAAACCGGCTTTGTAAGGCATCAAGTTTCTCAATAGCCATTGAGTAGTTTCTTTTTTCAAGGTACGTTTGGGCGGCGTCATAGTAAGCCGCTTCTGTATCTGAGGTTTGTTTTGACCAGCCAGCACAACCCGCTAAGCTAACAATCAGACCTAAAAGGCAGACTTTTTGCAAAAAAGACTGTGAAAATACCGCTCTATACATGCTAAATCTCATTAAATCAGTAGAATGGCAGCTATTGTAACCACAGGAACCCTTTGCCTCCAATGACCGATTCACATGATTCAATTAATATCTCCGAACAGGTTCCACTTGAAATGGGGCATAAACGGCTAGATCAAGTCGCCGCAAAGCTGTTCCCAGACTACTCCCGCTCACGTTTACAGCAGTGGATAAAGGATGGCGAGCTAACCGTAGATGGCGCCGTATTCAGACCAAGAGACAAATTGATTGGCGGAGAAGTTTTACAAATAAATGCGTTTTTGGAAGCCCAAGAGCGCTGGGAAGCTGAAGATATCGAGTTAAATATTGTCTATCAGGATGCTCATATCATTGTTATTAACAAACCCGTCGGTTTGGTGGTGCATCCTGGAGCAGGCACCCCTTCAGGTACATTGTTAAATGCATTGCTATTCCACTTTCCAGAGTCGGCCACGATTCCAAGAGCCGGGATTGTGCATCGTTTAGATAAAGATACGTCCGGTTTGATGGTTGTGGCTAGAACATTGGCGGCACAAACATCGTTGGCCGCGCAATTGCAAAAGCGCACCATGGGTCGAGAATATTATGCTGTTTGTATGGGCGTAATGACCGGCGGCGGGACGGTTGATGAGCCCATCGGCCGACACCCAACGCACCGCACCAAAATGGCAGTCGCACCAGAAGGCTTAGGTAAAGATGCAATCACTCATTACCGAGTAGAAGAGCGCTACGTTAACCATACGTTGATACGTTGTAAGTTAGAGTCTGGCCGTACACACCAAATTCGTGTGCACTTATCACATATTGGCTACCCGTTAGTAGGTGATCCGCTTTATGCTGGGCGTTCTCGATTGCCGAAAGGTGTCAGTGCTGAAGTACTAGCCGAACTAAAAACCTTCAAGCGCCAAGCCTTACATGCCGGTCATCTTGAATTAGAGCACCCTGACACAGGGTTAATGGCGAGCTGGGATGTTGATATCCCAGAAGACATGGAACAACTGATTGAAATATTGCATCAAGATGTACTAGAGCATGGTGAAAACGACGATGATTTATAGTCGTGGCTTTTGAGTATGCTCCCTGGCCATTGCCGGCATCGGTACAAGCCGGCTGGACGACTCGACGCAGCGGTGTCAGCTCGGCACCGTTCAATGGTTTTAATGTAGCCTATCACGTGGGTGATGCGCCTTCCTCGGTAGATATAAATAGAGCGCTGCTTTGGCAGCAATTACAACAAACCCCACAAATAGCTTGGCTAAATCAAACCCACAGTACTCACGTAGTGCAGGCTTCACATGCCAGTACGAAGGAACCTAGCGACGCCAGCGTAACAATGCAAAAAGGCATCGCTTGTTGCGTGATGACCGCTGATTGTCTTCCGGTCTTCTTTTGGACTAAAAAGGGCGATCAAGTTGCTGTTGCTCATGCGGGTTGGCGCGGCCTAGCCAATGGTATTTTACTAAACACCTTGCAACAGTTTCCAAATGCCGCTGATGTCGTATGCGGGCTAGGTCCTTGCATCGGCCCCACTGCTTTTGAGGTGGGTAGCGATGTTAAGCGAACCTTTGCTGATTGGCCAAATAGCCAGAACTGCTTTACGGCGACAGAAAAGCCTGAGAAATTTCTTGCAGATTTACCACGGTTAGCCGAACAGCAGCTCCGATTGTTGGGTGTTGCACACGTTTATCGAAGTGATATTTGTACGGTATCTTATCCAACTGACTACTTTTCTTTTCGTCGAGACGGCGAAACGGGGCGTATGGCAAATCTGATCTGGAAAATTGATTAAAATTTGGCCTTGATTGTTGCGTAGGAAACCCTCATCTAAAGGTTATGTTAGAGATTCTCCGCAGTAAACAATCTTAGCAGAGTAGCTGCGGTCATCATTCGAATAGTATTTAATGAGTTAGTGAGGATTGTCATGCGTATTGATCGTTTGACCAGTAGTTTACAGTTGGCATTATCAGATGCTCAATCGGTTGCGTTAGGGCATGACCATAGCTTCATTGAGCCCGCGCATCTATTGTTGGCGTTGTTAAATCAAAAAAGTGCGTCGGTTGCAGGCGTGCTGCAAAAAGCCGGTGCAAGCATCACACAACTTCGACGCAATACAGAAGAAGCGCTCGATGCGTTGCCGAAAGTATCGGGTGCCGATGCCGATGTTCACATGAGTAACGATTTAGGTCGTGTACTTAATCGTGCAGATAAGCTTTCACAACAAAAGAAAGACCAATTTATTTCTAGCGAACTCGTTCTGCTTTCAATGCTGCAAGATCGCTCGCGTATTGCCAAAGTGCTCAATGAATCCGGTGTTACTGAAGAAACACTCCAGCAAGCTATTGATGATGTGCGCGATGGCCAGTCGGTGAATAGCCAAGATGCAGAAGAAAACCGCCAAGCACTCGACAAATATACCGTCGATCTATCAGCGTTGGCTGAAGAAGGCAGGCTGGATCCAGTCATTGGTCGCGATGATGAAATTCGACGAACAATTCAGGTGTTGCAGCGACGTCGTAAAAATAACCCTGTACTAATCGGTGAGCCCGGAGTGGGTAAGACCGCCATTGTTGAAGGTTTAGCGCAGCGAATCTTAAACGGTGAGGTGCCTGAAAGCTTAAAGAGCAAGCGTGTGTTGTCTTTAGATATGGGCGCGCTGTTAGCGGGTGCCAAATATCGCGGTGAATTTGAAGAGCGCCTTAAAGCGGTTTTGAATGAGTTGGCTAAACAAGAAGGCCAAATCATTTTATTCATTGACGAATTACACACCATGGTTGGCGCCGGCAAAAGTGACGGTGCAATGGATGCCGGTAATATGCTAAAGCCTGCGTTAGCGCGTGGTGAATTGCATTGTGTAGGTGCAACCACCTTAGATGAGTATCGTCAGTATATTGAGAAAGACGGCGCGCTAGAGCGTCGCTTCCAAAAAATAGTCGTCTCTGAGCCTAACGAAGAAGACAGTATTGCGATTTTGCGTGGCTTAAAAGAACGTTATGAAGTACACCATGGTGTAACCATAACCGATGGCGCACTTATTTCTGCCGTTAAGCTGTCACAGCGTTATATTTCTGATCGTAAATTGCCAGACAAAGCCATTGATCTAATCGATGAAGCCGCCAGTCGAATTCGCATGGAAATTGACTCGAAGCCAGAATCGATGGATCGGCTGGAGCGCCGATTAATTCAATTAAAAATTGAAGCGGAAGCACTGAAAAAAGAAAAAGATCCGCAGGCAAAGCAACGGCTCGTTAAACTTAAAGAGACAATAGATGAAGTCGAGCGAGAGTTTGCAGATCTTGAAGAAATTTGGATTGCTGAAAAAGCCGCGGTTCAGGGTTCTCAACATGTAAAAGAACGCTTAGAGCAGGCCAGAGTTGAGTTAGAAGCTGCTCGGCGCTCAGGTGATTTAGCGCGGATGTCTGAATTACAGTACGGCACCATACCGGAGCTGGAAAAACAGCTCGATATGGCTAGCCAAGCAGAAATGATGGATATGCAGCTGCTGCAAAGCAATGTCACTGAAGAGTCTATTGCGAATGTTATTTCGCGCTGGACAGGCATTCCTGTTGACAAAATGCTTGAAGGTGAGCGTGAAAAGCTTTTAAGCATGGAAGCGAAAATACATGAAACTTTAGTGGGCCAAGAGGAAGCAGTCGCGGCGGTGTCTCATGCGATTCGTCGATCTCGCTCGGGGTTATCAGACCCGAATCGTCCCAATGGCTCGTTTTTGTTTTTAGGACCAACCGGTGTTGGCAAGACAGAGCTGTGTAAAGCGTTAGCCAATTTCTTATTCGATACAACAGAATCAATGGTTCGTATTGATATGTCTGAATTTATGGAGAAGCATTCGGTTGCTCGGTTAATTGGTGCTCCGCCAGGCTATGTTGGCTATGAGGAGGGCGGTTATTTAACAGAAGCGGTCCGTCGTAAGCCATATTCAGTCATTTTGCTGGACGAAGTTGAGAAAGCGCACAGCGATGTATTTAATATTTTACTGCAAGTGCTCGATGATGGTCGCTTAACCGATGGGCAGGGGCGCACAGTTGATTTCCGTAATACTGTCATTGTGATGACATCGAACCTAGGCAGTGAGCAAATTCAGTTGCTTTCCGGTGAGGCGAATTACAATGAAATGAAATCAGCTGTGATGGATGTAGTCAGTAGTCACTTCCGGCCCGAATTTATTAACCGGCTCGATGAAGTGGTGGTTTTCCATCCGTTGGGCAGTGACCAAATTCACGGAATTGCCGACATTCAGTTGGATTACTTACGTGCTAGGTTGTCAGAACAGGAAATGACACTGGAGTTAACGCCGGCGGTTCTTGATAAGCTCTGTGCTGCAGGGTTTGACCCAGTATACGGCGCTCGGCCGCTTAAACGGGCAATTCAGCGCGAGTTAGAGAATCCACTCGCCTCAGCTTTACTTAAAGGTGAGTTTGTCAGTGGCGGCGCAATTCATGGTGATGTTGTTGATGGAGAAATTAAATTCCAATAACCAACGCTCTGAAATAAACCTATCGAACTTGCCTTCTGCGTTGTTAAAACCGAAATAGCAGCGACAGAAGGCAAATAACCCTGAGCTTTTTCTGGACATTTATTAATCACTGTTTAGAATATCCTCAAGCGCCCATTTTCTTCTATTGGGTTATTTGCACAAAAAGAGTCAAGCAGCAACGTTAATGTCGGAGTTGAAGGTATCGCCCTCAGCCGATTAACCGTATTGATGCAGTCGCTTACCGGTGACTATGTTTGAATACACGCTGAAGATAAGGCCAAACTTGGCTAACGCGTTCTTGAGTCGTAGCGAGAGTTAATGAAATGTCAAAATCTGAATCTCAGCCTGAAATGCTTTCGGGTGGTGAAATGCTTTGTCGTGCGTTACAGGACGAAGGCGTTGAGTATGTATATGGTTACCCAGGCGGTTCTGTTTTGCATATTTATGACGCACTTCACCGCCAAGATAAAATTAAACATATTCTTGTTCGCCATGAACAAGCTGCAACGCACATGGCAGATGCCTATGCACGAGCCAGCGGTAAAGCAGGTGTTGTCTTAGTGACCTCTGGTCCAGGTGCGACAAATGCAATTACCGGTATTGCGACAGCTTATATGGATTCAATTCCAATGGTTGTGATTACCGGCCAGGTTATGAGTCACCTTATTGGTTGTGATGCGTTCCAAGAAACTGACATGCTGGGTATCTCCCGCCCCGTGGTTAAGCACAACATTATGGTTAAGTCGCCTGAAGAAATTCCCATGGCGATTAAGAAAGCTTTCTATATATCGCAAAGTGGTCGACCAGGCCCCGTTGTTGTTGATGTGCCAAAAGACATGACAGCGCCGAATGCAAAATTTCCATACCATTATCCTGAGCGAGTAAAAATCCGATCTTATAACCCGGTAAAAAAAGGGCACAGTGGGCAAATTCGCAAGGCTATGAACTTGCTGTTGCAAGCTAAGAAGCCGGTTATTTATGCCGGTGGTGGTGTAATTTTGGGCAAAGCGTCTAAAGAACTGACTCAGTTTGCTAAATTAATCAACTTCCCTGTGACGAATACATTAATGGGCTTAGGTGGTTTTCCTGGTACAGATGAGCAGAATGTTGGCATGTTAGGCATGCACGGTACTTATGAGGCTAACATGGCCATGCATAATGCTGACGTTATTCTGGCTGTTGGTGCGCGCTTAGATGATCGCGTAACTAACAATGTGACCAAGTTTTGCCCAAATGCAAAAATCATTCAAATAGATATTGACCCAACATCAATTTCTAAGAATATCGCGGTTGATATACCTATTGTAGGTCCGGTTAAGTCTGTTCTATTAGAAATGCTTTCACAGCTAGAGCAATCTACACAAACGATTGATGATGCTGCACTTGATCGCTGGTGGGTGCAAATTAATCAGTGGCGTGAGCGGCACGGCGGTCGTTACCGAACCGATGATTCTGAAAAAATGAAGCCTCAATTTGTTATTGAAACACTCAGCAAAGTAACCAAAGGCGATGCTTATGTTTGCTCTGACGTAGGTCAGCATCAAATGTTTGCCGCGCAGTATTATAAGTTCAATAAACCAAACCGATGGATCAACTCGGGTGGCTTAGGCACCATGGGCTTCGGGCTTCCTGCTGCTATGGGTGTGCAATTGAGCTATCCAGACGCCGATGTTTTCTGTGTCACAGGTGAAGGCTCTATTCAAATGAATATTCAAGAGCTATCGACCTGCAAACAATATGGCTTGCCGGTAAAAATATTGTGCCTAAACAATGGTTATCTTGGCATGGTTCGCCAGTGGCAAGACATGAACTACGAGTCTCGCTATTCGCATTCTTACCTCGACTCACTACCAGATTTCGTGAAACTAGCTGAAAGCTATGGTCATGTGGGTTTTGTTGTTGAAAAAGCAGAAGATTTAGAAGCTGTATTACAAGAAGCTATGGCCATACGCGATCGTTCGGTATTCATCGATGTTCGAATTGAGCCTGAAGAGCATGTTTACCCAATGCAAGTTCCTAATGGAGCTATGTGTGACATGTTCTTAAGTAAGACGGAGCGCACCTAATGAGACATATTCTTTCAGTATTAATGGAAAACGAATCAGGTGCGTTGGCGCGTTTAGTGGGCTTATTTGCACAGCGCGGCTTTAACATTGAGTCTTTAAACGTAGCACCAACTGAAGACTCGTCGTTATCACGCTTAACGTTAGTGACGCTTGGCGATAATCAGGTTGTTGAGCAAATCACTAAGCAGCTCAATAAATTGGTCGAAGTCATAAAAGTCGTTGATTTGACCGAAGGGGCTCATATTGAACGTGGTCTAATGCTGGTTAAAGTTCGAGCCGCAGGCGCCGCACGCGAAGAAGTAAAGCGTAGTGTTGATATTTTCCGAGCATCTATTATTGATGTCACGGCAACTACCTACACCATTCAAGTGACGGGTAACGAAGATAAGCTAAATGCATTTCTTGAAGCATTATCTGGCACGACAATCATGGAAGTAGCGCGAACAGGTGTATCCGGTGTTGCTCGGGGTGAGAAAACCTTGAGTTTATAAGTGCAATTTAAGCAATATTTAAAAGGAAGTAATAAATTACTTCCTTTTTTTATGCTCCCTAATAACCACTTTTATGAGAGCAATAGTAGCGACGAGTAATATAATCCCTAAACCAGCAGCGATAAGATCGCATAGCCATTGTGGTTCACAGGGTAAACCTATTTGAATATTCATTCTCCTTGCCCCACATCAAACACTATGAGTAAGATACTATACTAATATGTTGATTACTTAATCAGCACGGCTTGAATTACGATGCTATAGTCAAGATTAACAAATTGTTTGCTGGAGAGGTGTGTGCAATCGAACGTACTATTCGCTAGGCAGCCTATCTTAGATCGGTCGCAAGAGGTGTTTGCCTACGAACTCTTATTTAGAAACGGCACAGATGACCACGCCGAGTTTGTCGATGGAGACTTGGCCACGCGTTCAGTATTGTTAAGCGCCTTTGCAGATAATAGTGCACCGCAGCTGTTAAATGGCAAGCCAGGACTATTAAATATACGTCTAAACATGGCATCAAACCTACCAGATTTTGCGGTTGAGTTTTTATACGTCGAAATTCTTGAAACAGAGCATAATTTAGCCATTCTGGATCACGAAATAGAAATGCTTACTCGACGTGGCTTTCGAGTAGCGTTAGATGATTTTGAAATGAAGAATTATCGTCCTGAACTTATCAATGCCGTCGATATCGTCAAATTAGATGTTTTAGCCATGACGCGAGAGGAACTCTGCTTTGCTGTTGACCAATTAAGTAAGCACAATGTTTTATTGCTAGCTGAAAAAGTAGAGACTTACGAGGTTTTTCACTTTTGTGAGAGCTTGGGTTTTGACTATTTCCAAGGCTATTACTTTTGTCGCCCTGAGTTGGTGACGGGTCATGTGTTAAATGCTAATCGGAAATCTTTGTTTGATCTACTGCTGCTTCTTTATAAGCCAGATGATGATATTGCCGCTATTTCTCAAGTAATAAAGCGCGATGCAGTCTTGTCGTACAAGCTTTTGAAACTAGTCAACTCATCTTTTTATCGGCGCGCAACGACGGTGGAATCTATTGAGCATGCGGTCATGCTACTGGGTTTACAACGAATTAGAAGTTGGGCTACTTTAGTTTGTTTAGGGGAGCTCAATGATAAACCTCAGGAATTGCAAACAGAGAGCTTTATGCGTGCCACCATGTGCGAAGCGCTTGGTGCTAACATCAGTCCTGAAATGGCACAAAAATGTTTTTCAGTGGGAATGCTCAGTAGTTTAGATGCATGGTTTGACCAACCTTTAGTTGAGCTGTTATCGAGATTACCCTTGTCTGCCGAATTGAACAATGCCTTGATAAACCGTGAAGGTGCTTTAGGCGTCATATTGTCAACCTGTTTAAATTACATTCATACTCACTGGGATCTGTTGCCTGAAAATGGCATTCAAAGTTTGGGCTTGGGTCTAACTGAAATTACCAAGGCCTACGAAGAAAGCATCATTAAGACGGATGAGATGACTTTGTTAATGAGGGAAAACTAACCCTATGTTTACGTTAGTGAAGCACCCCGAAAACTGGATCAAAGGTGTCATAAAGCAACAAGAATTTGCACTTGAGCAATTTAAGCAGGCTCAGCCAGAGCAGCTTTCTATTAATCGAAATGATCTTGCTGACCAGGGCATAGAGGAGTGGGCTCTTGTTAGAGTCGTTAAGGGCGTGATGGGTCTCATGGTGGAAGGCAATCGGTTGTTTGCTCTAGAGGCGGGGGATTGTTGGTTAGCCTATCCGGGTGGTTTCTTAGATTGGTACCAAGAAGGCGCTTTAGAGCTTGAGCTCTGGCCTTGGCTAGGCGTAACGCAAAAAGTGACACCCGAAATTATTCATGGTTTCAATGATCTGATGCTTGAATTGAATAATCACAATACAGTCGTACCGCCTGATCCGATGCCTGGTTTTGATTTTTTTAGATCTGGAGATGTCATTATTCGAGAAGGTGAGCCTGCCGATGCAGTTTACACTTTAATTCAAGGTCGCGCGAAGGTTATGATCGATGGTCGCCAAGTCGGTGAAGTCAAAGAAAATGAGATTATCGGTTTACAAGCGATGCTGTTAAAAACGAATCGTACCGCAACTGTTATTGCGGTTGGGCCATGCTCTGCGGTCCGAGTTCAATATGATAAGTTCCGCTTGTTAATACAAACGCGTCCAGAGCTTGTTATCTCAACTTTAGAGTCGATGGCTCTGCAAATATCACGTGCAAATCAAAGAATAACTAAGCCGGAATAAATTAAGACTAAAAAAAGCCCGCAATATATGCGGGCTAATGCTCATTCCCTTTTGGGGACCTCACTGAGACGTGAGTAGCAGCTTACGCTTCTACAATTTTCTTCATGTCAGTCATATAGCCGCGAAGCTCTTCACCAACATATTCGATCGGGTGGTTACGAATAGCGTCATTAATTTGCACAAGTTCGAAGTTATCAACCGAGTTCGATTCACTGTTTAAGCCTTTACCGATAACAGTGGTATCAACTTGAGTCATTATCGTTTTTGCAAGTAAAGGTACGGCTGCATTAGCGAATAAATAGTTGCCGTATTCAGCGGTATCACTAATTACAACGTTCATTTCGTACAGTTTTTTACGCGCAATCGTATTGGCGATAAGTGGAAGCTCATGTAATGATTCATAATAGGCACTTTCTTCAACGATGCCGCTTTCAACCATGGTTTCGAACGCAAGCTCAACCCCAGATTTAACCATTGCAATCATCAAAATACCTTTATCGAAGTATTCTTGCTCATCTAAATCGTTTGGCAATTCCGCAGTCTGTTCAAAGGCGGTTTGGCCAGTTTCTTCACGCCAGCCAAGAAGATCTTTATCGTCCGCAGCCCAGTCAGCCATCATCGTTGCTGAAAAGTGTCCACTGATAATGTCATCTTGGTGCTTGCGGAATAATGGACGCATAATTGTCTTTAATTCTTCAGAAAGCTCAAACGCGCGTACTTTAGATGGGTTATCTAAGCGATCCATCATGTTCGTGATGCCACCCAGCTTTAATGCTTCTGTAATCGTTTCCCAGCCGTACTGAACTAATTTAGCGGCGTAAGTGGAATCTACACCGTCAGCAACCATTTTGTCGAAACAAAGCAAAGAGCCAGCTTGTAACATGCCGCATAAAATAGTTTGCTCACCCATTAGGTCAGACTTAACTTCAGCGACGAAAGAGCTTTCTAAGACACCTGCACGGTGACCACCGGTTGCAGCAGCCCAAGCTTTAGCCATTTCATGACCTTCACCTTTAGGATCATTTTCTGGGTGAACAGCCATTAATGTAGGTACACCGAAACCGCGCTTATATTCTTCACGAACTTCAGTACCAGGGCACTTTGGCGCAACCATGATTACAGTGATGTCTTCACGAATTTTTTGGCCCACTTCAACAATGTTGAAACCATGTGAATAACCTAATGCAGAACCTTGCTTCATTAAAGGCATAACTGCCTCTACTACTGAAGAGTGCTGTTTATCAGGGGTTAAGTTAACAACTAGGTCGGCGCTAGGGATGAGGTCTTCATAAGAACCTACTGTAAAACCATTCTCACTTGCATTCTTCCACGATTGACGTTTTTCAGTAATCGCCGCTTGGCGTAGTGCATAAGATACGTCTAGACCAGAGTCACGCATATTTAAACCTTGGTTTAAACCTTGAGCTCCACAACCGACAATAACAACTTTTTTACCTTTGAGTGCATCGCATTCGTTTGCAAATTCATCGCGACCCATAAAGCGGCAAACGCCTAGTTGAGCTAGCTGCTCACGTAGATTCAAAGTGTTAAAATAATTAGACATAAATATTGATACCCGTAATGTTTTATGTGGCTTTTGCCACCGTTGCTAAGTAGTCTAGCGAAAGCGGCGTGTTGCTTAAAATGAATTGTTGGCAATCAAGTGTTGCAGGAAACGATTCATACCATAAAACATGACTCTTAGGTCATTTTGGTGCCTACAATTAGGCTACCGCCTGCTCAGGAGCTTCCACCGGTATCGCTAAAGAAATCATCGTGCCGTTATTAGGTGAAGATTGAACCTGTAGACGACCCCCCAATGTCGCGGTGGTTAGGTTATGTACGATATGCAAGCCCAAGCCACTGCCCCCCTTGCCAAGTTTTGTAGTAAAAAACGGTTCAAAAATACGTTTCTTAATATCAGCCTCCATGCCAATTCCATTATCACAGATCAGAATGTCGAGTGACGTTACATGAGGAATCACTTTTATCGTTACTCGGCCACCTTCGCTGTATTCAAGGCCATGCATCAACGCATTGTTTATAAGGTTTGAGATAACTTGGCTGAGCACGCCAGGATAGCTATTTAGCTCAACATCGTCGGTGAGCTCGACTTCTAAAGTATGTGGGGTTGCTTTAAATATGTGAAGCATGGTTGCTTGAATTTCAATAAGAAATTCATTGACCATAAACGTACGGCGTTTATCGCTGGTCCGGTCTACTGCAATTTGTTTGAAACTTTGCACCAAATTGATGGCTTTAAGTAAGTTGCGTTCGATTAAATTAGAGCCTTCTAATATCTCTTTAAGGCTGTTTTCAAATTGACTGCGTGTCATTGTGCCTGCATTAAAATCACTTGCGAGCTTATTAGCGCTTTCATGAAGCGATGATGCCATAACGCGGCCATTGCCAATTGGTGTGTTTAGCTCATGGGATACACCTGCAACTAAAGCCCCGAGGGCAGCGAGCTTCTCTGTTTCAACTAGGTTGTCTTTTGCACCCTCTAGCTTCTCAATCATTAAAGTGAGCTCTTTATTAAGTTGGAGTAAATCACCGGTACGTTGCTCAACTCTGTCTTCTAACTGAAAAATAGAAGTGCTAAGCGCTGTTTTCATGTTGTTGAGCTCAAGCGCGACATCAGCGAATTCATCGTTATGCATAGCGGGGATGTCTATGTCGAAATTGTGCTGGGATATTTCTCTAGCTGCTTTTTGGATATGCCCAAGAGGCTCAGTAACTCGGCGGTTAATAAAAAACAAGATAACGGTTAGAGATACCACTATTTGAGTAGCAATAATTATAAGTATGCGTATTGAGTCACTAAAAGCGGCATCTCGGGCAGGGACTAAACTGTACTCCAAGCTAATTATGCCGATTAGCTTCCCGTTGCGAACAACATCGCCTGACTTTGAAATAAAATTCTTACTTCGGGCTATGCTGTCATAGTTAGTCTTTTTGTATTCAACGAAAGGTTTTGCTTGATTGTCGAGCACTTGGATTTTAAGAACGGCGTTGTTCAAGGCCACACCGTTAATTAGATCTTGGGCGTTTTCGGGTATAAATGACCAAAGAGGAGGTGTTAAGCCTTCTTGCAATACTTTTAATAAAGCTTCCGCTTGTTCATGCGAACGCACTGTTGTTTCTGTTCTAAATCGGCTGTAAATTTCGATCGCACTTACAAAAATGGCCGGTAACACGATCGACATAACTATAACCGTTGAAAGATACCAGCGTAATCGGTTATTAAGCGCTAGAGGTGTTTGAGTCATTTAGGAGCCCAGAGCTATTTCAGTTTATAGACAAGTTTAATATTATTAAATACCAGTTTAAGGTTCTCGCACGTACCCCTTTAATTGGGCTGGGTTCTGCTATGTTCTCTTTCAAAAGAGCCATCGAGATAAGGTAACCTGCCATTTGCCATGCCATTATTGATAATCCTTATTGAGTCTAGGATAAGAAATTCAATTACGCCATTAACCTTGACATTCAATAATGCTTAATACGAGTACTCTATAAATAGCCACTATTCGGCGAATTTATTATTGCAATTGCTGCAACACAGAATAGAGCATGGCATAATGTAAAAACCATTAGGAGGTAGCTATGGATCTTCGCGCACTACGCCAATTTATTCATTTGTCACAGACATTACATTACGGAAAAACATCCGAAGCGATGCATGTCAGCCCATCAACATTGAGCAGGTCAATCGCTCGATTAGAAGATGAGCTAGGTTCTACGTTGTTTGAACGTGACAACCGTACTGTCGTGTTGACTCAAGCTGGTCGCCAGTTTCGAGAGTTTGCAGAAGCGACACTAGCGCATTGGCAAGACCTAAAACACCGCCTTAAAAATAACCCAATTGAATTAACTGGTCAGATTCGCTTGTATTGCTCGGTGACCGCTACTTATTCTTTTATGTCTTTATTGTTGACGGAATTTAGAAAAACCTATCCGAACATTGAAGTGTTATTAGAAACAGGTGATGCAGCTCAGGCAGTACAAAAGGTCATGGACGATGAGGCAGATATTGCTGTGGCTCCATTGCCAGACCAATTACCTAACCCGTTGCTATTTAAATCTTTAGTCAAAACCTCGCTTGAGTTTATCGCGCCCGTTAGTGAAGGCCCAGTTCAGGCTGTGCTGGAAGAGACTCCAATACCTTGGGGGCAGGTTCCGTTCGTAATGTCCGAATTTGGTTTAACCCGCAAACGCCTAGATCATTGGTTCCGCTCACAGAGCTTAAAGCCTAATATTTATGCCCAAGTTGCAGGTCATGAGGCCATTGTAGCGATGGTTGGGTTGGGTTTAGGTGTGGGTGTCGTACCTCGATTGGTGTTAGAAAACTCACCGTTACAAAATAAAATACGAGTATTGGACGTTGAAAAACCACTCCAGCCGTTTGATGTTGGAGTATGTGTCTTAAATCGACGTTTACAAGACCCGCTAGTCAACGCCTTCTGGAAAACAGCCAGTACTATTCAGCTTAAAGAGAGCACTTAAATGCCAGTACAAGATAACGAAACGAACACCGAAGATTCAAACCTAGGCGAAACGAGCGCTGTTTCAGAACCAAATCATCGTCGTGGTGTCTATTTAATCCCTAACTTACTAACAACCAGTGCGTTGTTTGCGGGTTTTTATTCTATTATCGCTTCGATCAATGGCGATTTTATTAAAGCAAGTATCGCTATATTCATTGCACAATTACTTGATGGTGCCGATGGTAGAGTCGCCCGAATGACCCATACCCAAAGTGAATTCGGAGCCCAATATGACAGTATGTCTGATCTGATGGCATTTGGTTTGGCGCCAGCCTTGCTTGTCTTCCAGTGGTCTTTAAGTGATTTAGGCCAGCCTGGCTGGGTAGCCGCATTTATCTTTGTTGCTGGGGCGGCATTGCGTTTGGCTCGG
Source organism: Reinekea sp. (assembly GCF_046710285.1). Taxonomy (GTDB): domain Bacteria; phylum Pseudomonadota; class Gammaproteobacteria; order Pseudomonadales; family Natronospirillaceae; genus Reinekea. Next base: position 2,287 of record NZ_JBKEGY010000021.1, on the reverse strand, counting down.
TTCAATGTGCAAATAAGTAAGGTCGATAAAAAATATTTTGTGGGTTTAGCGAGCCCTGCAGGCGCTGGTGTGATTTGGGCAACCGTTTGGTCTTTAGCTGATTACGGTGTAAGTGGCCAAGACGTGGCATGGTTAATGGTCATATTAGTGCCGCTAATCGGTGCAATGATGCTTTCGCCCATACGCTACTATTCATTTAAAGATATAGGTGGGCAACGCCGAGTCCCGTTTTTTGTGTTAATGGCAATTGTGCTTGTTTTTGCATTAGTTGCTCTAGATCCACCAAGAGTGTTTCTTGGCTTTGCTGTAGTTTATGCACTTCACGGCCCAGTGATGGAAGCAGTTCGTTGGCTTAAAAAGAGAAAAGCTGCGGAACTTATACAAAAGTAAGTAGTCCAAGCTATGATGATTATCTAATTTATTGGAAATGTTCATGGCTAAACTACTATTACCAGATACTGAAAACGATGTAACGCCGAAGGCATTGTTCTTGAATCGGCGTACGATCATTAAAACAGCGGGTGCCGCTATGTTGAGTAGCGCAGCGCCTGCATTGTTTGCTAACTCAGCGGCGCCTTCTTGGCTGAATAAAAAAGTTCAAAATACGGTTTATCGCAGTATGTCTACTGACGAGACCTTGACTGAGCAATATGACGCGACCCGTTATAATAACTTTTATGAGTTTGGTACGGGTAAAGATGACCCTGCCAAGTATGCTTCAGAATTCAATCCTTACCCTTGGGAAATAGCCGTTGAAGGTGAATGCGATGCGCCTGGCGTTATTTCACTTGAAGATTTAGTGACTTCAAAGGCGTTAGAAGAGCGGATTTTACGTTTGCGTTGTGTTGAAGCCTGGTCGATGGTGATTCCTTGGACGGGTTTAGAGCTTGGAACGTTACTAAAACGCTTTAAACCAAATAGCCGAGCCAAGTATGTGGTTTTTGAGTCCGTTGTTCGAAAAGAAGAGCTGAGAGGCCAAAAAGATCGGTTTTCTTTTATTGATTGGCCCTATGTTGAAGGGTTAAGAATAGACGAAGCAATGCATCCACTGTCTTTTCTTGCGGTTGGCATGTATGGCGAAGCTTTACCCCCACAAAATGGGGCACCTATACGCCTCTTAGTACCATGGAAGTATGGGTTTAAGTCTGCGAAATCTATCGTAAAAATTCGATTTGTAGAAAAGGAACCAAAAACCACGTGGAATATCTCCAACCCGAAAGAGTATGGTTTTTACAGTAATGTGAATCCGAACAAATCTCACCCTCGCTGGAGTCAAGCGACAGAGCGCCGTATTGCCGGGAATGGCAATATTGAGAGAATTCCTACCTCGATGTTTAATGGTTATGGCGAAGTAGCGTCTTTATACAGTGATATGGATTTAAAGTTGTTCTATTGATGACAATAAAGAAACTAAAGTGGTGGGTTGTTTTTACGCTTTCCGCCCTTCCTTTTTTGGTGAGCGCATACTTATATAGCTTTAATCCAAGAAAACTGGGTATCGACCCAGTTGAAGTACTGCTCGAAAGTGCAGGGGAGTGGGCGCTTAGGTTCCTGCTTATTACCTTGGCGTGCTCACCACTTAGGCGACTAGGTATACGAATTCTAAATCCATATCGAAGAATGCTAGGTTTATATTCGTTCTTTTATGCATCGCTTCATTTATGCATTTATCTACTTGGCTGGATATCATTAGATTTAACCACTTTTATAGATGACCTATTAAAAAGACCTTTCATCTATTTAGGTATGTTGTCATGGCTACTATTATTAGTACTGGCTGTAACCTCACCAAAGTTTATGGTCAAAAAGCTCAAGAAAAACTGGGTTAAAGTTCACATGAGTACTTATGCCGTCATCCTTCTGGTTTGGATTCACCTCTGGCTACAATCCAGAGCCTCTGCTTTCGATGCCATCTTGTATGGGGCTTGTATAGCGCTGTTGTTAGGTGAACGGATATATAGGAGGGCGGTTTTGGGTAAGGTAAAGAAAGCTTCAAGTTTATAGCTACAAGCTGCAAGTAAGGTCAAAAGCTAAAAGAGAGCTGTCAGCTGCAAGCTCCCAGCGTTCAGTAAGTTCAAAAACAATAGCCGGCAGCCACGTTCAAGTCTTTTGACCCTTCCTTTGACCTTACTTGCAGCTTGCAGCTTGCAGCTTGCAGCTGACAGCTCGCGGATGCCCTTCGGGCACCGTTCTGGGTTTTTTAACAAAAACCCCTTGACCTTCCTACGGAAAACCGTAATATACGCCTCCCTGCTGCTGAGGCGGTAGGGATTCAACGCGTGTTGGT
>NZ_JBKEGY010000020.1:0-64932 GCF_046710285.1 Reinekea sp. | reverse complement strand
AAACGCATTAGCTGACGAATGGCATCGCCGGTTAAGTTTTTTGCTCGTTCTTCCAGCCATTTACCGAGTACTACTAAGGTAATCACCACGGCAGCGGCTTCAAAATAGAGATGCATCGAAGGGGTAAATAACCATAAATAGAGGCTATATAAAAAAGCGGTCGTGGTACCGAGTGCCACCAGAACATCCATATTGGCACTGCCATTTTTTAACGAAAAATAAGCACCCACATAAAAGCGCCAGCCAATAACAAACTGAATAGGCAGCGTTAAGAGAAACTGTATCCAGGCAGGGATCATCCATGCTAGTCCAGACATTTCACCAATCATGCCTATGACCATGGGCAAAGAAAGTACTGCACCCATCATCGCCGATAACGCCAAGGTGTTTTTTGAAGCGCCTTGTTCTTCGTTGGAACTTTCATCATTTTCTACAACAGGGTAATTAATGGCAGCGAGCTTAGTGGTAATGTCACTTTTTTGTACTAAACCATTGACCCATTTAACCTGCAATTGGGAGTTTGCTAAGTTTGCCGTCGCTGAAATAATGCCCGGCATTTTAAGTAAAACTTTTTCAATGCGAGAAATACAGCTAGCGCAGGTAATATTTTGTACGGTAAAGAGTGCGCTCTTTTGTTCAACGTCAAAGCCTGTAGCTTTTATCCAATCAGGTATATTTGCCATGGCGGCTTGGTCGGTGACGGTAATGTCAGCATTGGCTAAGGCTAAATTGACACTGACAGATGCGACTGATTCATGCTTAAGCATGCTGCGCTCTAATCGAGAAACGCAGCTCGCACAAGTTAAGCCGGTTACCGGGATGATACGACGTAATGTTTGAGAATCTGACATATTGGCCTCTTAAACAAGGTAAAGGTGCATACCGAGATGAGTATGAAGCTTAGAGTAACTCTAGAGTCAATGGTTGTGGCTATTTGAGCGATACGTATTTTTAACGCTGTTAAACTAGCTACTGCAACTTAAAACTATTTGCCGATCATCAAGTACTGGTTTTTGTTGCCATTGCGACCAGTGTGGTTGTTCTTCAAAAGGCGACATTAAGGCCGCGCAAAGCGAATGAAAAGGCTCAAAATCACCCTTGTAAGCCAAGTCAATCACGGTTTGTAAGTGCGCGTTTCTGGCGATGGTCACAGGGTTAGCTGCCAACATTTGCTTTGTTCGCTGCTGATCATCTTGAATTAAGTAAGGTTGAACGGCTTTCACCCAAGCTAAATAACCCTCTCTATCAATAAATTCATCGGCTAGGCTCGCCCATTGGTCTAATGTTAGTCCACTGAGTTGGCGGAAATACCAATGATAATCGAGCTTATTATTGGCCAACAGTTGCACCCATTGTAGGCAAATAGCTGGCGGAATAGGCTGAGAAAACGAGCCGCCGAGCCGCTTGCTAAGTATGCCATAGTAGGTTGAATCGCAAGTAGGCGCATAACGCTCAAGGCTGGCCTTTAAGGTCTCAGAAGGTACTAAGGCGCTAAACGCATGGGCAAGGCGTTGAAGGTTCCACAAGCCAACGGAGGGCTGCTCATCAAAGGCATAGCGGCCATTTTGGTCGGTATGATTAAAAACAGCGTTCATCTTGGTTTGTTCAATAAACGCGTAGGGGCCGTAATCGAAGGTTTCGCCCAAAATGCTCATGTTATCGGTATTCATGACACCGTGCACAAAGCCGTAGGCCATCCATTGTCCGATCATCACGGCGGTTTGTTGTGCAACTGCGTCGAATAAGGCCGCGAATGGGTCTGGTTGTTCTTGGCAGTCAGGGTAGTGCTGTTCAATGGTGTACTGTGCCAAATGCTTTAGGCCGGCTAAATCTTGTTTGTAAGCTAACCATTCGAAATGGCCAAAACGTACATGGCTTTGTGTCACTCTGAGCAGCGTTGCGCCAGGTTCGACCGATTCTCTAACCACCGATTCAGCTGAACCAACCAGTGCTAACGCTCTTGTGCTAGCTATACCCAGTGCATGCAAGGCTTCGCTGCCAAGGTACTCTCGAATAGAGGAGCGTAATACCGCACGACCGTCACCAAAACGGCTATATGGGGTTTTCCCAGCGCCTTTGAGGTGAAATTCCCAGTGCTGCTGATTGTTATCTAGCCACTCTCCTAGCAATAAGCCTCGGCCATCGCCTAAATCTGGGTTCCAACCGCCAAATTGATGTCCGGCGTATTTTTGCGCAATGGGCTGTGTGTCTTTAAGAATGGCTTGGCCTGAAAATACCGCTAAAAGATTGTCTGAGGCAGGATGTGGGAAATCAATCTGTTCTGCGAGCTCTGTATTAAAAGCTACCCAATAAGGGGCTTTTAATAAGCTGGGCGTTACTTTACTAAAGGGCCCAGCTTGTTTGTCGATATAACGCTGTTGCAACACAATGGATGCCTTACTGTATTTGACTGTTTAGCGCCTTAATTTGGCGGGCCATGTTCTCAATAAGTGTCATAGTGGTCTGCGGATGAGACTTAATTAAAGTGATGAACTCTTCTTGCGGTACGGCTAAAACGGTGCAATGCTCGACGGCTTTAACGGTGGCAGAGCGTTGTTCGCCCGTAAATACAGCCATAGCGCCAAATATTTCATCGGTTAGTACTTCACCTACTTTAACCTCGTCTACGAATACATCGGCCTTGCCTTGCAGTATGGTAAACACATCATGGGCATCATCGCCCTGATTAATAATCACTTGTCCTGGCTCGAAGTTTAAAAACCCAGTACTCGGTTGAGTAGATGAAAGGTGGTTGCGACCAAATGCGTCCTGAAATATCGTCATCAAGGTAATAAGATAACTGTTCCAAATAGCTTGGCGCTCTTTGGTTTCATTGACATAGCGTAAAATAGTATTAGCTGAATATTGTACAACGTCTGCGTGATCTTCAACGGCGACACGTAATGACGGTAGCTGGTAGCATTCTGTTAGGCCAATTAAGTCACCCGCTTCGTAATAAAGCGCCAGTTGATCTTGGTGATAGCCCGATAAATTGCCATACTGAACAATAAATAAGTTTTCTGAAGATTCTAACGAGTACAGATCATTCGTACCTTTAAGAGTAATGGCTTCGCCTTTTGGCAGATCTTCAAAGAGCTTTGTCGCTAATTTTTTTAACCGGTCGGTTAATTGATCAACGTATGCGGGGCGTTCGCCAAGCAATAACATAAACTTATCCTGTACTTATTTTTAAGGCAGTATAGCAAGCTGATTTAAATTACGTATAGACTGTTTCATGTTTTCCCAATGAATATCAACTTTTAGGTCTCTTATTTGTGCACAAACCGCCCGCCGAATTCATCTTAAGCCGTCATTGGACAGAAACCGATCAAGGTATTGAGTTACGTTATTGGTTAATTAGTCAGGGTGAAGCACGCTGCTGGCGCATCAATGCACAAGAAACAACCTGCTTTATCGCCGAACATCAGTTGCCCAAGTGGCAATCACTGTGGAAAAAATGGGGCCAAACAGTCCGGGTTGGCAAGCAAACCTTTAAAACCTTTAATGGATTAACGGCGATACCCGTGTATGGCCAATCATATCGACAGCAGCGCCGTTGGGTACGCCAAGGTCGTGATATTGGTTTAGTCGCATGGGAAGACGATATAAACCCTGCTGAACGCTTTTTAATGGAGCGTTTCTTGTTTGGTGGTGTTGAGTTTCACCAGCAAAAGCCAGTACCAGCACCTGCCAAGCCAGCGCTGTCTGTGTTATCTATTGATATTGAAACCGCATGGTATACACCGGGTAAAACCCCAAACCTGTACAGTGTGGCTTTAGCCTGTGGCGATAAGCAGGTGGTGATTATTGTGGGCGAAGTTAAACAGCACGGTTCAAGTCAAATCAACATTGAAGCGGTGAGCACGGTAAGGGAGTGCTTACTTCGTACCGTAGAGTTGATAAACCGATGGGATCCAGACTGCATTATCGGTTGGAATGTTGTCGACTTTGACTTGCAAATTATTCAGCAGCATTGCGATTTACAACAAATACCATTCTCAATAGGGAGAGACAATAGCGTCCCGGTATGGCGCTCACGTGCTGATAACCCGAATCGATTTTATGTCGATGTAGAAGGGCGCCAGATAGTTGATGGCCCAGGTGCATTTCGTTCCGCGGCATGGGGCTTTGACGATTATTCCCTAGAGACGGTATCCCGAACCTTACTAAAACGCGGTAAGCAAATTGCCCACAGTGATGACAAAGTAAATGAAATTGAACGCATGTATCGTGAAGACAGTGAAGCCTTTGCGCGTTATAACTTAGAAGATGCGGTACTGGTACTCGACCTATTTGAACACGCAGGGCTTTGGCAGTTTTTGGTTGAACGGGCACATTTAACCGGGCTGGCGATGGACCGTGCCGGAGGGTCTTCAGCGGCATTTAACACCGTATATTTACCTCGCTTACATCGCAAAGGTTATATTGCCCCCAATATTGGCGAGCAACCCTTGCAGATGGAAAGCCCCGGTGGTTTTGTTATGGAAAGCGTGCCAGGGCTTTATGAAGATGTGCTAGTGCTCGACTTTAAAAGCTTGTACCCGTCAATTATTCAAACCTTTTTAATTGATCCATTAGGTCTACACGAAGGTGCTAAAGCCCCTGATGATGACTATGTTAATGGTTTTATCACCGCTAAATTTCATCGCACCGAACATATATTGCCGTCCTTGATTGACCAGCTTTGGCAAGCTCGAGATCAAGCAAAAAAAGAAAAAAATGCGCCAATGTCGCAAGCCATTAAAATTATTATGAATTCATTCTATGGCGTTCTTGGCAGCCAACTTTGTCGTTTTTTCGATCCTCGTTTAGCCAGCTCTATTACCATGAGAGGGCATCAAATATTACAAGAAAGCCGAGAGTTTATAGAGCAAAAAGGGCATCAAGTTATCTATGGAGATACTGATTCTATTTTTGTACATGCCCAAAACGCAAATGATCCGGCTGGCTTAGGTAGGCAGTTAGCGAGTGAATTAACACAATGGTGGCAGCAACGCATAACCGACGAGTTTCAATTAACCAGCCATTTAGAAATGGAGTTCGAAACCCATTATAAAAAATTCATTATGCCAACCATACGCGGCACTGAAATGGGCAGTAAGAAGCGTTATGCGGGTATTTTAAATACCGATCAAGGTGAGAAGCTAATTTTTAAAGGCTTAGAAGCGGTTAGAAGTGATTGGACGAAAATGGCCAAAACATTCCAAATTGAACTTTATCGACGCATATTTGCCGGTGAGAACCATAAGCAATGGATAGCCGAAACCGTCTTGAACTTAAAGCAGGGTAAGTTAGACGCTCAGCTAGTGTATAAACGGCGCTTAAGGCGGTCAGTTGAAGAGTATCAAAAACAGCGCCCGCCACATGTGCAGGCTGCTGCCTTGAAGCAGCAACATAATCCAAACTGGCGTGGGAGAAGCATTGAGTACGTGAAAACCGTGAACGGCTGGCAGCCATTACCCTATGTTAATGCAACAATAGATTATGATCATTACATTGAAAAGCAGATCGAGCCGATCGCCGATGCCATATTACATTTTCTAGGGGAAACGTTTGCTGAGCTAGTGGATGAGCAGCTCTCTTTGTTTTGAGGCTGCTCTTAACGCAGGTTGATCCTAAATTTTTGAGGCAGTAAAGCTTTCAGGGCCCGCTAAGAACTGCATATCAGTACCGTCAAAACTGGTAATGGTGTAGATAACTTGTACAGGCTCTACCGAGCGTTTTATTTTACCGACCGATGAAATCTCTTGCGTAAACTCGGTAATAACAATGATTGAAGTATTCTCTAACGTCCAAACACCTTGATAGTTATAAACAGATTGATCGGCTTTGGTTTGCGTGAAGACAATATTACCGGCATCGCCGATGCTCATTTTTACTTCACCACCATTGTTGCCTCGACCAAACCACTCACCCGCAAGAGCGGATTCATCGACTTCAACCGCAGCTTTCTTTTTGCCTTGAATGGCCACTTCCGTAACTTCGGCTTGTACAGGGGGTCTATCGCCATAAACAGTATTGCCGTTCTCATCTTGCCAAGTGTAAATTTTACCCGCAGCAAAGCTCATTAACGGTAGGCAAGCCAGTAAAATCAGGCTGATCAGTCGAATCATTGAATGGTCCCTTCATAACTATCTAATATGGTCGTTCTTGTAGTTTAACCCTGTATTATAGTGAAAGGAAACTCTGAAAGCGTACTCAGTTCACGTATTATTCTATTTTAGCCGTAAATATGGAGTGTTTTGGGCTAATTCCAGAGCAATTTAATTATTTAGTGGCCAAATTAGACTATCTAGACTTATTTACATCGTTTTTGCCTATTAATTAGTCGACTCACGAATTATTGATAAATAGGTCAAAGACAAGCGACGGCACTGTCTTTATACTGCGCACCTATGGCTAAAAAAACTCCCCCAAAATCGAAAAAAACACCGGCTAAAAGCAAAAAGCAAGCGCCGCAACGACGTCATCTATGGCATTCAATTGTCAGTATTTCTATCAAGCTAGGCATAGTCGTCGGCTGCATATTGATTTTCTGGATGATCTATTTAAACGCCGTTGTTAAAGAACGCTTTGAAGGCCGACGCTTTCAAATACCTGCGCGAGTTTACAGCGAAGCGCAAGAAATATACGCGGGCGCTCCTATTCGGCAAACAGAATTTGTGCAGCTGCTAAGTCAACTCGGCTACCGTTCCACTCAATCGGTGAGACAAGAAGGGCGATACATCAGTAGTGGTAATCAGGTGTCGGTCTTCACCCGAGGTTTTCGTTTTTGGGATGGTGAGGAGCAAGGCCAGCGGCTGAACATAAGCTTTGACCCTAGTGGTATAGCAAAAGTGACTGATATAACGGGCAAGTCGGTTTTATTGAGCCGTTTAGATCCGCTTTATATGGGGCAAGTCTACCCCGGTGTTGCTGAAGATAGAGTCTTGTATCGGCTAGATGAAATGCCTGAAACCCTTGTATTGGGTTTATTGTTAGTCGAAGACGATGGTTTTTTTGAGCATTACGGGGTTTCAATACGCGGCATTGTACGAGCCTTAATGGCGAATATAATGTCCGGTCGCGTATCTCAAGGTGGCAGTACCTTAACTCAGCAATTGGTTAAAAACCTTTACCTGAGTTCGGAGAAAAAAATCACTCGAAAAATTAACGAAGCCCTAATGTCTTTGATTCTCGAATATCATTTCTCCAAGAATGAAATTTTAGAAACTTACATGAACGAAGTGTATGTTGGCCAGCAGGGTGCACGCTCTATTCACGGCTTTGGCTTAGCTGCACAGTTCTTTTTTGCGACAACCTTGCAAGATTTAGATATTCACCAGCAAGCACTGCTCGTTGGTTTAATCAAAGGACCTTCTTACTACAACCCGCGCCGTAACCCTGAGCGTGCAACTAAACGTCGTAATACGGTTTTGGAAGTATGGCTAGATAAAGGTTTGATTAATGACGCCGAATACCAGAGTGCATTAAAATCGTCATTAGACGTTGCAGATAAACCAGGCCAAGCAAGTTTCCCTGCGTTTATGGATGGATTACGTCGACAATTACAAAAAGATTATCGCAAAGACGATCTAATGGCAGAGGGTTTATCCATTTTCACCACCCTAAGCCCAGTCGCCCAAACGACAATTGAACAGCAAGTGGCCGTTGGCTTAACCGACATAGAACGCCAACATCGTTTACCCAATCAAAGTTTACAATCGGCAGCGGTCATGACTCGTCCATCTACGGGTGATGTCTTGGCGGTATTGGGCGATAGAGATGGTCGAGCTTCTGGCTTTAACCGCGCATTAGATGCTCAACGCTCAGTCGGTTCCTTGATGAAGCCTGCCGTTTATTTAGCTGCAATAGAAAAAGGTTACAACCTATCTGATTTAATCAGTGATGCCGATGTCACGGTTGGTGCAGGTGATGGCACAATGTGGCAACCCAAAAACTATGACAAAACCAGTCATGGTCAACCTATGTTAATTGATGCCATGGCGAACTCCTACAACCAAGCTACCGCTAGGCTTGGTATGGAAGTTGGGCTAGCTAACGTCTTTAATGTGATGGAACGACTCGGTATTCAAGACAATGTCGCGAAAGTGCCAGCGGTTATGTTGGGCGCACATGGCATGTCGCCAATGCAAGTCGCGCAAATGTATCAGACCATTGCAGGCAATGGTTTTTATACACCTTTAAATTATATTCGAGCCGTTTCTCACCCTGACCGGGGCTTGATTCAGCGCTTTGATTTATCGGTTAAAAAACAGTTTGAGCCTGAACACATTCATATACTTCAACGAGCGATGCACGAAGTGACCGTCACCGGTACCGCGCGAAGTTTGCAATGGCGACTGCCAAAAGATTGGTGGGTAGCGGGCAAAACCGGCACCACAGACGATAACCGAGACGCTTGGTTTGCTGGCTTAACCGGTGATCGGCAGCTGGTGGTGTGGGTCGGAAACGACGATAACAGCCCAACGCCGTTAACAGGCTCATCCGGTGCTTTGCCTATATGGGCAAAAGTGATGACCGTGTTGCGACCTATTCAAGAGCGTAGAACCTTGCCTGCTAATGTAGTCTTAGTGGATGTAAATAATGCAGGAAGAAATGTACCCGATTGGTGCGATGATGTGCGTAGCATGCCATTTATTAATGGCAAAGAACCACCGCGCGGACTAACCTGCCACAGTAATGAAACAAAACCAGATACGGAAGAATCAACATGGTTACAAAAGCTTTTTGGCCGACCTTAATCGCGACAGCATTGTTTGTGACAGGTTGTTCTACCTTACCAAATGGTGCGACGCAAAACGAAAATCAGCGGCCAAATAATCAGCCTGAACTGACCGAGCTAGATTCGTCAAACTCGGCGGTACAGAGTAAAACGCCGGTGACGACTCCTAAGGCAAAGGTCAATTCGGAAACTAAAACGACCCAGCCATCAAGCGCTAAACCCGTGCAAGACCCTGGAGTCGACGTATCGTCAAACGATATTGTTATTGAACCCGATGCCGAACAAGTGGTGATTCGCTTGCAGCAAACAGCATTGCAATTTCAAAGTGAAGGTAAGTGGCAAGAAGCAGAAAATGTATTGCAGCGTGCGTTGCGAATTGATGTACAAAAAGTTGATATATACCATCAACTCGCCACGGTTCGCATGGGCCAACAACGTTTTGCTGAAGCAGAGCAGATTGCCATGAAAGGGTTAACTTACACAGATAAGTCACCAAAGTTTAAATCTTCGCTTTGGGAAGTTATTGCACAATGCCGATCGGCGCAAGGTGATATAGAAGGTGCCAATGAAGCGAGAGATGAAATGCTCAAGTGGATGGTTGATTAATCGCTTAACTTGATTCGCTGCAACCACTGTAGCGAATCGACCGCATTGCCTTCAATGGCGGCTAATAAAAACTGGGCCATTTTCTCGCCCGTCAAAATAATATCTTCATGAATCAATTCAACGCTAGGGTCTATTTGCTCCAGTAAATCGGAGCTGGCTTTTACCACGGCATGGTAGTCTTTGCCGTGAGTAAAACCCATTGAACGATAGGCATCCATAATGGCTAAATAAGAAGCTTCACCAGGGCAGATGAAACCATCGGGTCGGTGTTCTTTTTGTGCCTGTTGGATGGCCCAGTTTTTAATCTCTTCACGGTTGCTGTCTAAAGAAATCTGGTCTGGAATAGATAATTCTATACCCAATTCTCTTGCCGTCTTTATAGCACCGTAGCGAAGATGCTGATAAAAAGTGAAGTTTTTAGGTGGCAAAATTAAAGTGATGTTTTTCGCGCCAAGACGATGCAATGTTTGGGTCGCTTGAGCTGCAAAGCTTTGGTTATCATAATCAACGAAGGCATGTGCTTGACTAAACTCGGTTTGGCCATGTGTTACAAAAGGGAAGTTCTGCTCTTGTAAAAACCGCACTCGTTCATCGAACGGCTCTGTGCGAGAAAACAAAATGCCATCGGCTAATTTATTGCGAACAATATGTTCGACCGGGCTGTTTAAATCGCCGCCGGCAAAGTGCGGCGTTATATTTAAATGGTAACCGGACTCTTTAAACCCTTGCGTTAGCCCAATGATTAAAGAGTTACCAAAATTGAGCATTTCTTGGTGTGGGTCTAAAATTAAGCTAATAACTTTTGTTTTGCCCGTACGCAAATGTTGCGCGGCTCGGTCCGGTACATAGCCAATGGCTTTTGCAGCTAAGGCAACTTTTGATCTCGTTTTTTGGGCAATTTTAGGATCATCGGCCAACGCTCGCGATATTGTCGTGACGGCTAAACCCGTTTGTTCGGCAATGGTTTTAAGCGTTGGCCGTGTCATTAGCGGTTATCCAATGCATCAAGAACCAATAAGCAAGCACCGAGTGTGTGGTAGTCGCACTTGGCACCGGCCTCACTCTTTTTATCGGTTACTTTGCTGTTATCGCCATTGAGAATTCGAAACCAAGCGCCAAAGTCATGATCAACAAAGTGCGTCCAGCAATATTGCCAAAGCTGGTCGTAGCGTTGCCAGTATTTATCGTCTCCGGTTGCTATCGCTAACAGGGCGGCAGCGGCAAAGCTTTCGGCTTGTACCCAGAAGTATTTGTCGTCATCGCAAATTTCACCTTCTGGGTTATAGCCATAAAATAGGCCGCCGTTTTCATCATCCCAGGCGGTATCAAAGGCTTGATCAAACAAAAACTGAGCGCGCTCTACCATCCATGCTTCTGGCTTATGCTTGTGAAGCATTAACAGCAGCTTGGTCCATTCGGTTTGGTGACCAGGCTGAAAGCCCCAAGGGCGATAGAGGTTTTTCGGGTCGTCTTTGTTGTAGTCCCAGTCGATCGATAAATCTTTGTTGAAGTGTTCCCAAATCAAACCATTCGATTTATCAGCTTGTTCGACCGCTATTTTTTTTGCTAACAAATAGGCGCGGTCTAAAAACATTTCATCGTTGGTGGCTTCATACGCCAAGATCAATGCTTCACAAGCATGCATGTTGGCGTTTTGGCCGCGATAGTCAGACACAGTTGACCAATCTGGCGTAATTTCATCGGCGTAAAGCCCAATGTCAGCTTGCCAAAAATGTTGCTCCAATAAACCCCAAGTATGGTAAATATCGGCGCGTGCGCTTTCGTCACCGTTTTTTAAAACCGTTGCAAAGGCCAGCATTACAAAGGCTAAGCCATAGCACTGGTTGGTTTCATCGCTGTCCTTATATTGGTCAAAGGTCCAAACGTAACCTTGACGTTCATTCTGCCAATGGGCTGAACGTAAATAATCTAAACCATGTTGGGCTAAGGCTTTGTATTTTTCACCGCCAAATAAACGTTGGCTTTGCTCGAAGTTGAAAATCATTCGGCATGAGCTTACTAGGTGCTTATTACCAGCATCGAAAACGTCACCGTTATCAAAATAATTGTGATGAAAGCCACCTTGATCATCTTTCGCTTGCTGATAAAAGTTGATGATGCTTTTAATATGCTCACGTAAAAACTCAGGTGAACGAAAATTTGGTTGTTCCATGATTATTCTCCTGACGTTAGTCTGCTAACTCATCAAGCGTAGGTAGAGCAGTAAACGCACCTTGCCTTTCAACCGTAAATGCACCACATTTACTGGCGAAAATGGTCATGGCTTCTAAGGTACTTTGGTTGGCTATGGCTTTGCGTATATCACTTTGTTCACTTAACGCAAATAGGAACCCGCCGGTAAAGGCATCACCTGCTGCGGTGGTATCTACTACGTTGGTTGCCGGTGGCGATATTTCCGAGTAAGCACCCTTGGCCAGTACCTTGATGGCATTGCCGCCATCGGTGATTAAAATGGTTTTAACACCCTGCGCGATAGCGGCTTTCACAAAAGCGGCTTCACCTTCGGGTTCTAAATAATCTAATTCTTCTTTCGAGACCTTTAGAATATCAACATGCTTAAAGCAATCATTGACGATCGCTGTATCGGCTTTACCCGTTGGCCATAAGTTATGGCGTAAATTCACATCAAAGCTGACCACGCAACCTTGCTTACGAGCGCGCTCAAGCGCATGAAGGGTGGTTTTAGCGATAGCGGCTTCGGTCAATGTATTTGAGCAAAAATGGAAGAGGGCGGCATCACGAAACCAAATATCTTTAACATCTTGCGGTGTGACTAGCATATCGGCGCTTTGATCACGGAAGAACTCGAACGAACGTTCACCATCGTCATCTAAAAAAACAAAGGCAAGTGCGGTTCGGGCAGTAGGGTGAAAGCTCAGATTGCTGGTGTCGACTTCGTAAGTTTCTAGAGCATCTTTCAGATAGTGGCCAAAGGTGTCGTCGCCCACTTGTCCAGCAAAACGAGCATCGCCACCGAGTTTGGCAATCGCCACGGCGACATTAGCGGGTGCGCCACCTGGAAACTGACGAAAATCAGGGACATTAATCGGGCCCTCTGCGGTAACGCCGGTATTTAGAAAGTCGATGAGTGCTTCACCAAAACAAAGTACGCCAGCCATAATGACTCCTGAAAATCGATTGATTAAAATTTAAAACGTTATAATAAGTCAAATCAATCGAAAAATGCAGTAATTACTTTGTAATAAAGGGTAAGACATTATCCAAAATTAATGGTTGAGCTTCAGCGGTTGGGTGCAGACCATCGCTCTGCATCAGGCTTTCAAAGCCTGCGACACCTTCTAACAGAAAGGGTAAATAGCCCGTGTTGTTTTTTTCAGCCAGTGTCGCATATTGATTAAAAAAAGGCTCTGTGTAACGATTTCCAAAGTTGGGCGGCAAGCGAATGCCCAATAAAACAACCCTTGCGCCCTGTGCTTGGGCAAGGTTAATCATTTTTTGTAAGTTAGCAGTGGTCTGATTGATAGGGTAGCCACGTAAACCATCATTCGCGCCCAGTTCAATTAAAACCATGTCAGGTTGGTGCTCGTTGAGTAACCCAGGCAGTCGATCTAGGCCCCCTTTACTGGTTTCTCCACTAATGCTGCTATTGACCACTTTATAGTCGTCGCCAAGCTTGTTGGCCAGCAAAGTAACCCAAGACCGGTCTGGCGACATGCCGTAACCGGCCGATAAGCTGTCCCCGTGAACTAATAAGGTGTTTGCGTGACTAATGGGACTGAATAAAATCAGTAAAAATGAACAAACTAGTGCGATAAATAAATTATTCTGTTTAACAACTCTATATTGGATGGCTTTTTTCATGACAACTCAGACCGACTTAATGATTCAGACTAAAGATCTTAAACAGGAAGTCCCCAATCGGGAAGGGGCATTAGTCATACTTAAAGGTATAAATATGGCAATTTATGCCGGTGAGAGTGTTGCCATTGTCGGTGTGTCGGGTTCGGGCAAGTCTACTTTACTGGGCATGTTGGCGGGTTTAGATACGCCAAGCGGTGGGCAAGTGATGATAGATGGTCGTGATTTAACGGCGATGGATGAAGAAGGCCGTGCCTTGTTACGCGGTGAAAAAGTCAGCTTTGTGTTTCAAAACTTCCAATTACTGCCAAGCCTAACCGCTTTAGAAAATGTCATGTTGCCTTTAGAGGTTAAAGGTTTAAATCAACCTGAGCAAAAAGCTAAACAGTGGTTAGAGCGAGTGGGCCTTGCTGATCGTATTACTCACTACCCGCAACAGTTAAGTGGCGGAGAGCAACAGCGTGTGGCTGTAGCACGCGCATTTGCCAGTGAGGCATCTATTCTATTCGCCGATGAACCAACCGGTAACCTAGATACCGTAACCGGTGAAAAAATAGCCGACTTATTGTTTAGCTTGAATAAAGAGCAGAACGCCACCCTAGTGTTGGTGACGCACGATCATCAGTTGGCGAGCCGATGTGACCGCCAGTTTGAAATGTCTGCAGGTGAGTTAGTTGAGGTAACGCAATGAGCAATCCAGTCAAAAACGCACTCAGTGCTTTGACGGTTAAATTATTGTGGCGCGATTGGCGTGGTGGCGAACTCAACGTATTAATTGCTGCGCTTTTGGTTGCGGTGACCACCGTGACGGGCATTGGTCTGTTTTCTGACCGTATCCGCAATTCAATATTAGATGAAGCCAGTTCCTTATTAGCCGCCGATGCTCAAATTTCAGGTAGCCAAGCTATTGAAACCCGTTGGGTAGAGCAAGCGAAGGCCGCAAATTTAGAGACTGCGAGCATTACCAGCTTTCAAGCCATGGCATTTGGCAACGAAGGCAAAATTCAATTAGCGTCGGTTAAAGCGGTTTCCAATGAGTACCCGTTAAAAGGCGTACTTGAAGTATCTGACGTACCTTACGGCCCAGTCACCATTGTTTCAAAAGGCCCGCTGGCAGGCCAAGCGTGGGTGAACTCACGTGTTATGGCGGCATTAGGCGTAGAGCTGGGTGATGTCATAGGTGTGGGAGATGCCGACTTAACCGTTGCGAATGTATTAGTTAAAGAGCCCGACAGCCAAAGTGGTGGGCTTGGTTTTGCACCTAGAGTGCTAATCAATGAAACTGATGTAGGCGCAACAGGTGCTGTTCAAGTGGGTAGCCGAGTGAGCTATAGATTGTTGCTCGCGGGTGATGTTGAGCCTTTTAAAACCCAATGGTTGCCAGAAAAAGGCGAGCATCACCGCTGGCGTGATGTCAAAGATGCCAACGACAGTATTACCGAAACCTTAGAACGTGCAGAAAGCTTTTTGTTGTTAGCGGGAGCCTTAGGGGTTGTGTTGGGTGGTGTTGCACTTGCGTTAGCATCAAAGCGTTATGCTTTACGCCAATTAGGCCATGTTGCCTTGTTAAAGACCTTAGGTTTAACACCCAAGAATATCGCCACTTTATACGCCGGGAACTTAGTTATTTTGGGCGTCATCGTTGTTGCTTTAGGCTTATTTTCCGGTTGGTTTTTACATTGGGCATTCTTAGAAGTGTTTAGTGGCTTATTTCCAAGAGAACTTGAGCCTGCGACAGCACGACCATTATTAATTGGCGTACTAACCGGCTTTGTTTGCTTGTTTGCTTTTGCGTTTCCACCCGTTTGGATGTTACGCAATACACCGCCTTCACGTGTACTGCGATCAGATATGGCTGGGGGTACCTTGAGCCAAGCACGCACCATGGTGCTGGGCGCAGTTGCGGTTGTCGGCTTGGTATATTTTTATTCAAAAAGCTTATCAATTACCGCCGCGGTTGTAATTGCCGGAGCGGTTGCCGTGATTGGCGTTAGCTTCCTTGCGCGTGGGATGATCTACATTGCGAAACGCATTGCCTCTCGGTTAGGAACCACATGGCGTTTAGGCTTGGCCAGTTTGCAAAGACACAGTAGCCAAAATAGCTTCCAGATTGTTATTTTTTCATTGTCGTTAATGCTGCTGTTTATTTTAACTTTGTTAAGAACCAGCTTGTTAACGCAGTGGCAAGACCAATTGCCAGAAGGCACGCCCAACCATTTTGCGTTTAATATTTTTGAAGAAGATCGCGGCGGTCTTGAAGATATATTCGCACGCAATGATATTGCCTCTACACCCTTTTACCCAATGATTCGAGGTCGTTTGACGGAAGTTAATGATGAGTTAATGGCTGATCGCATTGAGCGCTTAAATCCAGACGGTGATGACTTTCGTCGGGAACTAAACAACACCTGGGGCGATACACTCGCACCCGACAACGAAGTCGTTGAAGGCGAATGGTTTGATGCCGAAGATGCGCAGCGTAACCTTGTTTCAATAGAGCAAGACTATGCAGCGTCATTGGAAATTGTCATCGGAGACGAACTGGTCTTTTCCTTTGGTGGCCAAGATGTTGTCGTGACCGTCGATAACATACGCACCGTTCAGTGGGACAGCCTATCACCTAACTTTTATGTGATATTCAGTTCGCCAATATTAGGTGGCGCTGGAGCTGCTAACTTAACCAGCTTTTATTTAACGCCAGAGCAAAAACCAGTACTTGTTGAAATATTGCAAGCGCACCCAACCATTACGGTAATTGAAGTTGATGCCATTATCGAGCAAATTCAAGGCATTGTGGGGCAGGTAACCCGGGCGATTGAGTTTATTTTATCGTTAGTGCTGGTGGCAGGGTTAATAGTATTAATTGCCAGTGTTCAAGCCACACTTGATAGCCGTTTGAAAGAAAGCGCTATTTTAAGAACCATAGGCGCACGCGCCAAACTGATACGCGGAGCCTTAGCGATTGAGTTTGTCGCCCTAGGTGCGCTAGCGGGTATTTTAGCGGTAGCGGGTGCAGAAGTGACGCTTTATTTCTTACAGACCGAGCTGCTTAAAATAGAGTATCAGGCCAGCTATTGGTTGTGGCTGATAGGCCCTATTAGTGGCGGTTTATTGATCGGTTTGGTTGGTATGGTGTCTACGCGTAAAGTGGTTAGCGTGCCGCCGATGACGGTATTACGGCAGCTATAACTGAACATAGCTAAATTGATAGCTAAACTGGGGGCTAATAGCCCCCAGCTATTGATGTTATAGCCTTTAGTACCAAGCATTTTATGATTTGATACGGTAAAGTGCTCGGTATTGAATCGAAGTAAGTTTGCGGTTGGGAAATAAACAGCAAACTTCACATTGCTAACCTTGTTAAAAATAATCTAAATGGAGATAAAAAATGAGCGTACTTTTAGGTCGTAAAGCCCCAGATTTCACAGCACCAGCGGTATTGGGCACAGGCGAAATTGTTGATTCATTTAACCTTGCAGAAAACATCAAAGGTAAATATGCATTAGTATTCTTCTACCCACTAGATTTCACCTTTGTTTGCCCATCTGAGTTGATCGCCCTAGATCACCGTATGGCTAAATTCAAAGAACTAGGCGTTGAAGTCATGGCCGTGTCTGTAGACTCGCATTTCACACACAACGCATGGCGCAACACGCCAATCAACGAAGGTGGTATTGGCCAAGTTCAATACACCATGGTTGGCGACATGAACCACGACGTATGTAAGTCTTTCGGTGTTGAGTCTATTGGTGGCGACAGCTACTACCCAGCAGGTGTTTCTTTCCGCGCTTCTTTCGTTATCGACAAGAGCGGTGTGGTTCGCGCACAGCACATGAACGACGAGCCAATTGGCCGTAACATCGACGAGCTAGTACGTGTTGTAGAAGCATTACAATTCTTCGAAGAAAACGGACACGTATGCCCAGCAGGCTGGAACAAAGGCGACGCAGGCATGGTTAACACACCAGACGGCGTAGCAGAATACCTAGCTGGAAACTCTGACAAGCTATAAAGGCTGTTGAGTTGAAGAGTTAATTAAGAGACCCGCTTCGGCGGGTTTTTTACATTTGAAGCTCCATAGAAATTGGCGGAATTTAGAGGTAGTAGCCCTTATCGTCAGAAACCTTGCAAAACTCCGTCAATGACGTATATTGGTTGACATGTTTACCATCATCGAAACCCCTACATTTGAAGCGGATGCCAGAAAAATCTGGACTGAGGAAGAGCGAAGTTCATTCTTTGCTTGGCTCGCTGCCAGTCCAGAAGTTGGTGATCCTATCCCAGGTAGTGGCGGGAAGGTTCGTTGGTCGGTATCAGGCTCAGGGAAGCGTGGTGGAGTGCGAGTCATCTACTTCACCAAATTGGCAAATGGTGAGATCTGGTTATTGGTGATCTACAAAAAAGCGGTCAAGGACAATATACCCGCCCACATCCTGAAGTCGATTCGTGAGGTACTGGAAAATGAATAGCGAAACTATTAGCGCAGAGGAGCTTGGTAACAAGCTGCTTCAATCCGTCAAAGAGATGAAAGCAGGTAAAGCTGCTCGAATTAGTCGTGTAGAGCCTAACGAAATAGCACAAGCACGGAGTAAGACTGGCCTGACCCAGGTAGAGTTTGCTGATGTATTGAATATTTCGGCCCGTACACTACAAGAATGGGAGCAGGGTCGTCGTGAGCCCTCTGGCCCGGCAAAAGCACTCATTGAAATTGCTTTCCGTCATCCTGAGATTATTCGGGAAGGTCTTGGGTTGCGGGGTTAACAAGCTCCTTAGGTTTTACGAGTGAAATATGAAGTTCAATTCAGCAATCATGCCTGTTAACGGGCTCGAAAAACGGCACCAAAGCAGCTCCGATTTACTGAACTGAAAACCTGGTGGGAAGGTTTGGGCTTTACTTTATTGAAACTGAATAACTAATAAATGGATCATACAAGACGCAGCTGGAATCAGCCCCCTAAAAACCACGTCGCCGCGGGTTTTGACTTCGCGATCTCACCTCTGCGCTTAACGTTAAACCAAAGGAGGTTAAGTGGAACTTATTCTAATCGAAGGGTTGCCGGGTAGTGGGAAAAGCGCGATGGCAGAAAAAATTTGTGAGGCAGCTCAAGTTAGTGGAATAAATTCAAGCTGGTACTTAGAGGAATCAAAAGTCCATCCAGTTCACCCTGCTGACTTTAAGCATGACCGGCATGACAAGAATTATCCTGAGCGTTGCTTGAAACAATGGGCGAAGTTTGTTTCTGAAAAAAATCACCAAGATCGCCTTTTCATTATCGAGGGAAGTCTTTTTCAAAGTACTGTTCGTTTGATGCTGGAAGGGAAAAACAAAGAATTAATTGCTGATTATTACAGTGAGTGCCAATTAATACTCTCCAGTGTGCATCCTAAGTTAATTTACTTGCGTCCAATTGACGCGAGAACTCACATTGAATGGACTATGGAGCACCGCGGCGAAGAGTGGACTAGCAAAGTAGCTGAGTATCTCGAAAAAACGCCTTATTGTTCTGAGCAGCAATGGCAAGGAGAAAAATGCATGGTATCTTTTTGGTCTGAATACGTACAGCTTTGTGACTCACTCATCTCACAGACAAGCATGACATACCACACTATTAATGCAGGCTATGGGAACTTTGAATCTCAGTTTAATAAAGCAATGAGCCATGTCAATTCAGAAAAATGGTTGAGCACGGCGCTCTACCGCAAGGAAACCAAATGCACGCACTTTTTGATCTAGATGATACTGTCCATAATAAAACACAAAGCCTAAAACTATGTGCCAAATCAATCCATTCAAAATTCCTTAATAATGATGTCAGTGCTAATGGTTTCATCGACGCGTTTGTAACCGAAAACTCAATCATACAACCGAAAGCTCAAGTCTTTGAAATTCTAGCAGCCAAGTTTAATATCGACTTAGATACTAAATCTAAAATGTTTAAATATTTTGACGAATCTTTCCATCATTACGCTAAGCGTTTTGATGGCGTAATTGAATGTATGGATTACCTTAAAAGCGAGGGTGTAAAAATAGCCTGTGTCACGAACGGGCGCGACTTTTTTCAACGCAATAAAATTACAGCGCTTGGTCTTGAGAAGTACTTTGATGTTATTGTCACGTCGGGTGAACTGGCTATTAAAAAGCCTGATCCAGTTATTTTTAATACTGCGCTAGTTAGACTTGGTGCATTTGCAAAAGAGTCAGTTTTTATAGGTGACAGTTTAAAATCTGATATGGAGCCCGCTAAAAAACTGGGCATGAAGACTATCTGGGTGAATAGTCAAACCAATTCAAAGCCAGAATGCGTAGATTATCAATTGTCTACATTCGCTGATTTTATTGGTATTTGGCAAGTAATTACAAAAGTCTGATACAGACCATTACTCAGCAAAACTCTATGTTCAGCGCATAGCTAGAAACATTCTCAAGTTAGGCTATTCAAATATAAAGCGAGGTTCTTAATCCCCATTTCCATGAACCGTTGCATGATTAACATTAAAGAATAACACTGCAAGTGTAATGTAATTGTAGACTGCAGAGTTATAATGGAATCTAACCAGTTACTAACACGAGTGAGAATAGTAGGAATTCTTCTCAATTCTCGTAAATTTTAAAACCACTAAAGGAAGTTACATATGACTCGATACTGGCTGATTGCCGTGCTCACCGCCTGTTTTGTTATCAGTGGCTGTACCACCACCACCGTAAAGCAAACTCCCATTAAATCAGAAATATCAACTCTGGTGAGCGCACCTAGGTTGAATAAAAAACTGCCCGCTTCAGCCTATGGTTATTTACGTATACCGAATACTTGGAGTTTTTTCAGCGCAGAAGATGATTCCTTTAACTTAGCGCAAGGCAATGAAGCTCATGTTGCTCAGCTGCAACAATTGCAAAAAGGCTTGGTAAAGGTGCTCGGCGATGAGTTTCAGGCAGAAGGAAAGCTTGTTATAAATCTGTTTGCGGAAAAGTTAAAGTCGCCTTTAGAAGTAGTGCTTTACCCTGCCGATGGCACTCCACTGCCATACGCACTGGCCTCTGCTCAGCTTACGTATGAGTCGGCAACGCAGCTAAACCCTTTGCTGGATGAAATTGAAAGTTTGGTTGCAGGGTTAAATATTGCACAATACTTTAGCGATACCGGAAATGCCAAACTGACTATGGGGCCTGTTTCTATCATTTTGCAATACAACAGTGAGCATACCCTCACCGTACTTGCCGGCATGGCCGCTACAGATAAGTTGTTAACCGCTCAATTAGCGGCGTTAGAGCCTACCATAGATGTCGATTTCCTAAACATTGAAAAAACAGTAGATGCTGCAGGCAATGGCACTTTGGTATGGGTGAATACTAAAACATTAATGCCAATGGTCTACCTATTTGCGCCGGAGCAGGGTAAGCAACTCACAAAGCTTGGACTAGCAGATATTAGCAGTGTAGGTGCTGGAATGGGTTCTGCTAACGGTAAAGGGCGGTTACGAGTGCAGATAAGCACTTCTGCGCAAAGCAAATTGTTTCAACAGGCACCTTCACAAAATATTCAACCAGAATTTAAAACGGTAGGTGAACCTAGTTTTGTTGCTCAAATTCGGTTACCTAACCAAGCACAAATAAGCGAAATTATTAAACAAGTATCTAAAGGCAATGAAGATATCCAAGTGATATATGACGCGCTGAACAAAGAAATAAGTGACGCTGGCTTTGATGCTCTTGGCTACTTCGATAATTTCGGTCACCTTACTTTATTCGAAGATGACATCGGTTTTTTTGCTGCACAGCATATACGTGATAGCGAAAGTCACACGGCCTATGTAAAAAGCTTCATGAATTCATTAACAGAATTAACTACTTCAGACGAACTTATCGAAAGGGCAAATTATAAAAATGAACTGGGTGCTTTTATAGAGATGGTGAACCATACGACTCTTGAAAGCCGCACTTATGCAGGGCAAGAAATATTTCATTTAACTGTGCCAAGTTATATTAACAGCATGATTCTTCAAGAACTTGACGATGCAATGCCGTTAGCCTTAATGAAAGTATTAGGTGGTGGCAATGGTCACCTATATTGGATGATGGAAGACGACTTTATTATATACGCCAGCTTGCCTCAACTATTGGTTGAACGCGCTCGCAATAAGAAAACAGTAACCATACAACAGTGGTTACAAAATAACGGTTTGGATCAGCAACACAGCTTTATAACGGCGAGTGGCTTATTTGATGGCGGTAAAATTTCTCTTTATCATCATTATCTCAACTTGTTAAAAGTCATTGCTGATGGGCTCGACACCGAGTTCGACATATTTTCATTTCCTACCGCATCTGAGCTAGCATTAAGCGATCCAGGTTTAACAAGCGTACAGCTCGACTGGGCGCCAACAGGCATTGCCCTAGAGCTGACCTATGAAAAGACACCAGTAGACTTATTACTCATGGCCGACAGCAGTATGACCACCGTAGCAACCATTGGCGTGTTAGCGGCCATAGCGATACCGCAGTATCAAGAATACGTCGTGAGATCAAAAATCCAGGATGTCTATTCCCGTAGCCAATTACTCCAAGACGAACTTGTTGATTACCACCTAAAAACAGAAAGGTTTCCAGACAGTGACGCATTTGAAGCACTTCAGTTTTCATATTTTTATAACGATATTGTTTATTACACAGAAATAGATCCAGAAACGGGTGTTGTTGCAATCTATTTAGATATCAACGAGGGTTTATCTGACGAAGTAATTTTGTTAACACCTTTTGAAAACGCCTACGGTGGAATTGAATTCATGTGTGAATCAACTTTGGCTAACAAATACCTACCCCCTGACTGTAAATAAATTGAAGCAGGGTTAAAACTAAATTAGGGCACCTATGAGGTGCCTTAATTTTAGTGATTAAAACATATACTCAACCCATGATGCATCGAATATCGTGGAACGGAAAAAATAGTTATGCGCTTCAGCACATCAACCCTGCTTTATAAGCCGTAATGATCTAAGCTTTACCTCAGACTTAAACAGAGACTCTTTCCAATGTCCAACCCGCAACAACACATCTCTGGCCAGTTAATATACGCTGGCTTTATACAGCTCTTGCCGCTGTCTATTTTCGTGATTGCGTTTGGCTTGGCTTTTGGTTTAGCGGCTACTCAGCTCGGGTTGGAGAACAATTCCATACTCGCCATGAGTGCTTTTGTGTTTGCCGGCGCTTCCCAAATTGCGACCTTAGATTTATGGGGTGCAGAGGTGGCCATTATCCCTGTAGTGATGACGGTGTTTGCGATTAATGCGCGGCATTTATTGATGGGTGCTTCTTTGCACCCGCATTTAGCACATCACTCTGCCTTTAAGCGCTACGGCGCTATGTTGTTGGTGACCGATGCCAATTGGGCCATGAGCATGCAAGCCATTAATAGAGGCAAGCAAGGTTTAGGTATCTTAATTGGTGGCGGTGTTGCGCTGTGGCTGTGTTGGTTGTTTGGTACTTGGCTGGGGCTTTATTTTGGCAGCGCGATCAGTGATCCGGTGAGCTTAGGCTTAGACATGGTAATGGCGTGCTTTTTATTGTCGATGGTCGCAGGTGGGAAAATTGACGTTAAAATCATGGTTATTTGGAGCGTTGCCGCGCTGAGCTCGTTGCTGGCGTATTGGTACTTACCGCCCAATAGCCACGTTATTGTGGGGGCGTTGGTCGGAGGTTTTATTGGCGCTGTTTGGTTAGGTAAAAAACCATGATGATTGAAACGGCTGGGTTTGGCGTATTTATAATTATTGCCGTCATGACGTTGGTAACGCTCGCCACGCGCTGGGGCGGCATTTTTATTATGGGGTTTGTGCCCATTAGTTATCGGGTTCAACAATTTATTAACGCTATGTCGGGTTCGGTATTGGTAGCATTGTTAACGCCGTTGGCTATAGAAGGCGATATCGGCGCTAAGCTGGCGTTGTTAGCAACGGCGGTGACCATGGTAGTCGTTAAAAAACCGCTCATTGCTATCAGCGTTGGTATTTTGGTGGCGGCGCTGACGCGACAGTTAGTCAGTTAGTAAATTATTGGTTCACATATTCAGCTGACTGACACAAGGCTAACCATTTTTCTATGCCGGCACTGCGGTACTTTTCTTTGTGCAAAATAAAGTAGAGGTTACGTTCAAAGTTACGCGACGGAATGGCCAGTGGTACCAAGTTACCGCGTTTAAACGCATCATTGAGTGTTATTTTAGATAAACAACCAATGCCCAAATTAGCTTCAACGGCGCGTTTAATGGCTTCGGTGTGTTGAAGCTCGATAGCAATGGTGAGTTCGGGTAAAATGCCGCGCATGGCCCAATCAAAGGTTTGCCGAGTGCCTGAGCCTTTTTCTCGTAATATCCACGAGGCTTCTATTAAATCTTGCTCTGAGAGCTTCGCTTTTTTAGCCAGAGGGTGGTCGGCATTGCAAAAGGTGACTAACTCATCTTTGCGCCAAAAAATGGTTTGCAGTTCTGGGTCATTGGTTTCACCTTCTATTAAGCCAATGTCCAAGCTGTAGTTGCGCACTTTTTGGGCAATAGCCGTCATGTTCTCAACTTCTAATGACACCTTAGCTAACGGGTTCTCACGCATAAATTGCGCAACAATGCTGACCGCTAAATAGTTACCAATGGAAAGCGAAGCCCCCACTTTTAAATCGCCAATATCGGAGTGCAAGCGAAAGTCGTGCTCTAAGGTGCGTGCTTGGTCAATGAGCGCCTCCGCTTTTGAGCGTAATTGCCGACCCAGCTCATTTAATTTGAGTGATTTTCCAGCTCGATCAAACAGTTGAATATCAAACTGCTGCTCTAATGTTTTTAACGCTTCGCTGGCCGCCGACTGGGACATGGCGAGCTCTTTAGCGGCTAGGGTCAGGTTTTCATGGTGAGCGGTCGCTAAGAATATTTCGAGTTGTCTTAAGCTGTATTTCATTATCGGTATTTCCGATTAGTGTTATTTGATAATCCTGTTTTACAGGATAATAAGCCTAACGTAAACTGAACTCAAATTGACTTATTCTGTCTACGTTAAAAAGGACCCATTAATGGCCGCGTTAAGAAAAGAAACTGTGACCGATGTTCATCACTGGAACGACACCTTATTCAGCTTTAAAACCACGCGTGATGCGGGGTTTCGCTTTAAAAATGGTCATTTTGTTATGATTGGCCTTGAACAAGACGATGGCCGTCCGTTGATGCGTGCTTACAGCATCGCCAGTGCGAACTATGAAGAAGAGCTAGAGTTTTTCAGTATTAAGGTGCCAGATGGCCCATTAACATCTAAGTTACAGCGTATAGCCGTTGGTGATGAAATTGTAGTCGGTTCTAAACCAACCGGAACCTTGATTCTCGATAACCTATTGCCCGGTAAAAACCTGTACTTAATTAGCACCGGCACTGGTTTAGCTCCGTTTATGAGTGTCATTAAAGACCCTGAAACTTATGAACAGTATGACAAGGTTATTTTAACACACGGCGTACGCACGGTAGATGAGCTGGCCTATAAAGACCTTATTAATGAAGATTTACCAAATAATGAGTATTTTGGCGAACTCATTAAAAATCAGCTTATTTATTACCCAACGGTGACACGAGAGTCTTACCAAAATATGGGTCGTATTACCGAACTGATGGAGTCGGGTAAGTTGTTCAGTGATGTAAACCTACCGCCGATGAACCTAGAAACGGATCGATTCATGATTTGTGGTTCGCCGAGTATGTTAAAAGATACCTGCAAAATACTCGATGAAAGAGGCTTCAAAGAAGCGCGTCATGGCAACGTCGGCCATTATGTGATCGAGCGAGCGTTTGTCGAAAGCTAAAATTTTCAACGGCTACTCAACTCTGCTTAAAAACTCACGTATGATGTGAGCAAATAACAGAATTGAGTAGCAACATGAGCGACGCTAGCGATCAAGATAAAAAGAATCAAAAACACAAAGAAAGCATGCAAAAACAGAAAGAGAGTATCGACTCAACCATCGCTAAAGCCGATGAAGAGCGCGGTGTACTCATATTTCTAACCGGCAATGGCAAGGGCAAAAGTAGCTCTGGCTTTGGCATGGTGATGCGTGCTCTAGGTTACGGCCAAAAAGTAGCGGTTGTGCAGTTTATTAAAGGGCAGCAATTGTCTGGTGAAGAGCTGTATATAAGAGACAAGCTTTCAGATGAAGTCACTTTTTATCAGATGGGCACCGGCTTTACTTGGGATACCCAAGATCGCAGTGCCGATATAGCTGCCGCCGAGGCCACTTGGAAAGTTGCAGAAAAAGCTCTGACCGACCCATCGTATGATCTCGTCTTGCTCGATGAAATAACCTACATGATCGGCTACAAGTATCTTAATGAAGAAACCATCCTCAACACTCTAAAAAATAGACCAAAGAACATGAGCGTGGTTGTCACGGGTCGTGGCGGCGGTTCAGGGTTAAAAGAAATTGCAGACACGGTTTCTGAAGTGAAAGACATCAAGCACGCCTATAACTCAGGTGTAAAAGCTCGCCAAGGTGTTGACTACTAGTTTAATAGCCGTTGGTTTTATGGTGGCTTATCTATGCTCTTAGGCTACCTACGATGCAAGGTTGGCCTTGGAGTGTTGGCCGCTTCAAGTACGTCCATGTAAGCTCAGCGAAGACATCCATGTCTTCGATGTCCAAAACTCCAAAACCAACCTTGCATCTCACTATGTGGTTTTTAAAGGCTGTCTCTTAGTTCAGCGATCAACTTCAAGCAGTGTGAGCGGGCACCCGCATCATGAATCGGTATTGAAATAATTAACTCATCAACCTTGGTCATTGCGATAAACTTTGCGAGTTTATCTTTGACTGATTCTTTTGTGCCGACCAATGCGTAAGTTAATACGTGATCGACCATTTGTTTGTCGGCAGGGGTCCAACGTCCATCCATAGAATCAACGGGTGCAGGGAAAGGTGTATTGCCGCCACTGCGCATCTGTTTAAACTTTTGTTGAACAGAGGTAAATAAATAATCGGCTTCGGGTTGGGTATCGGCTAATACCACCATAATGCCGGCCATGGTGTGTGGCTTAGGGTTCTGCTCACTCGGGCGATACGTCTCTCGGTACACTTCTAAGGCTTGAATTAATAGATCAGGTGCGAAATGAGAGGCAAACGAGTACGGCAAGCCAAAGTTAGCGGCCAGTTCAGCGCTGTAAAGGCTCGATCCGAGCAACCAAAGCGGTACTTCTGTTCCTTGGCCTGGTACGGCAATGACGGGTTGCTCTTTTTTGCTTAAATATGCCTGTAGCTCTCGAACATCATTCGGGTAGTGGTCAACCGAACTGTGGCTGTTACGGCGTAATGCTTGAGCCGTTTGCATGTCGGTGCCCGGCGCCCTGCCTAAGCCTAAATCTATTCGACTAGGATACAACTCAGCAAGGGTGCCGTATTGTTCTGCAATCACTAAAGGAGCGTGGTTCGGTAACATAACCCCGCCAGCGCCTAGGCGGATGGTGTTGGTTGCTGCGCCAATGTTAGACAGCAATACAGAGGTAGCTGAACTGGCAACGCCTCTCATGCCAT
This sequence comes from Reinekea sp., assembly GCF_046710285.1. GTDB lineage: Bacteria > Pseudomonadota > Gammaproteobacteria > Pseudomonadales > Natronospirillaceae > Reinekea. The sequence continues at coordinate 38,215 of NZ_JBKEGY010000020.1, read as the reverse complement.
GATGCTCGGCTAACCAATAGCGTTTGTAGCCTAGTGCTTCTGCTTCAATGGCCATATTGCGAGTCATGGTGAGGGAATTGGAGATGGATTGACCTTCAGTAATTGTGGCCAAATCTAAGATAGAAAAAGGAATCATCTGGGCAGCTCATTTAAATATAGTAATTGTCTATATATGGGCAGTCACTCTACTATGCAAGTTATGTTATGATTTGCTAATATTGAAAGTGGACTCTGATATGGTCAAATATATTCTAGTTGCCTTGGTAAGTTTATTCGTATTTATATGGTCAACCGGCGGTTCAGTGGAGCCCTCTGCTGGTATCTCTGCACCAGAGTCCCCTGTGCAGTTTAACGACATTTCTAAATCGGCCTTTAGCCAAGATGAATATCAAATAACACCCATGGCTGAGTTTGAAATAACGGCGCGTATTCTTAGTAAAAAGAAATACACTAGCGGCCGAGAAACCGATCTCTCAACTTATGATTTAGCCCTAGGCTGGGGAAGAATGTCAGATATAGATGTCATTAACGAAATTAGCATTCGCCAAAGTGGGCGTTGGTACCGTTGGCAAACTAAAAATGCTCCTATCCCATTAAGAGAAATTGAGCGCAGCAGTGCCAATATGCATATGATTGCGGCATCTGATGTTGTTGCAGATACATTAAAAGATCTTAATAAACATGATGTCGTTACCATAAAAGGTTACTTAGTTAATGTGTTGGCAGCCGATGGCTGGCGCTGGAAAAGTTCTCTTTCGCGAGATGATACTGGTGCCGGTGCTTGTGAACTAATTTGGGTTGAAAGTATTGAAAAAGAATATGTTTATTAGTTTAGTTTTTTTGCATGATAGTGGTCAATGTGAGTAGTTTATAGATGATTTCTGTCCTACATTTTTTTAAAAAACAAACTATAGTGACTCTTGAGTTAGATGATCCATGTCTACTTGCTAGGTTTATTAAGAGCTTAGGTGAACTCAAAGTATAAAAATAAAATAGGCGATTAATATTAGATGAGTACGTTAGTAGGAAGTACACGAAGCGATGTGAAAATTAAAAAAAATCGCATCAGGCTTTATTTTTATATTGGCACAGTGGTACCTGTATTTGTTTTTATGTTTGTCTATTCGCTAACCATTACAAACAGTATTAAAAAACAACATATTGCGAGTATCGATCAATTATCTGAAAGTATCCTAATTGAGAAAAAACTTTTCATTAAAAATTCTGTCGAGCAAGCCATTTATATTATTGACAATATATACTTAGGAAAAGATGACGAGACCGAAGCGAAATTTCAGCTAAGCTCCGATGAGAAAACTGCGTTTGAAAATAAAGTCAGACGATACCTATATGGTTTGAAGTTTATCGATAAAGATCAATATATTTGGATTAATAGCATTATTGATTTTAATGGTGGGGATGATTATGCCCAACGCTTAATTCATCCTAATTTACCCGAAACAGAAGGAGGCTTACTGTCCACGAATACCATAGACTTCCAAGGGAATAAACCTTATGAAGTTGAGTTGGCTGGTATAAGAGAACAGGGTGAGCTCTTTAATAGTTATTATTTCAAAAAAATGGGTTCGAATGAAGTATCCAATAAGTTGTCCTACGCAAAATTATACGAACCTCTTAATTGGGTTGTTGCAACAGGCATCTATTTAGATGATCTAGAAAACTATATTGAACTTGAACGTCAAAAATTAAATGAGGTTTATGATAGCCAGAAACTAACGTCAACTATCCTAGTAGCGATGACGATGCTTTTTACCGCGATTCTCATCTATTTATTTGAACGAAATATTAGCAGGTTAGTCTATAGCTATGAAAAAGAAATTAGTGGTTATTCAAGAGAGTTAGAAAAACTATCTACAACAGATAAATTAACTGGGTTGAGTAATCGACTTTTCCTCGATGGTATATTGGAGAAAGTGCTTGAAAAATCTAAGCGTTATAAAACGCCATTTTCAATTATTCTTATCGATATCGATCACTTTAAAAATGTAAATGATACGTTTGGTCACCAAGCAGGTGATACCCTTTTAAAGGAGTTCTCTGCTTTATTGAAGTCAAATACTAGAAGTTCAGATGCCGTAGGGCGCTGGGGTGGCGAAGAGTTTTTGATAATCTGTATGGAATCGGGCCAGCAGGGCGCAGTTCAATTGGCAGAAACTTTACGAGGAAAAATAGCAACATTTGATTTTTCGATTGTTAGCGGGGCGAGTGCATCGTTTGGCGTATCAAGTTTTCTAGAGGAAGATACACCAGAGCGGATAATAGAGCGCGCAGATAAAGCCCTTTATCAAGCAAAACGTCAAGGACGGAATAGAGTCGTTGTCAGCGCTTCTGGTTTAAGTTGATATTAAGTAAAAACCTAGGGTGGACTGCGTCAAGGTTAGGCAAAATGGCTGTTTTGGGGGTTTTGTCAGAAAACTTATGACAAATCAACACAAGACGCAGCTAAAAAAACTGTTTAAGCTTAAGCCCTACAACATAAAGCTAGAGTATTTGAAAAACTTTGGGCAACGTATCCAAAGGCAAGCTTTAGCGCACATCCGTGTAAATAGTACTCTTCGAGATAAACAATTAAAAAGCAATTGAAGGCTTAGCACATGGAAATTACCAAAACATTGGGTGAGTTCATCATCGAGAAACAGGCCGACTACCCAGATGCAACGGGTGAGTTGTCTTCTATTTTTTCCTCAATACGACTTGCATCAAAAATAGTACATAGAGAAATAAACAAAGCTGGCTTGGCCGATATAACTGGGGCAGTCGGCAATGAAAACATTCAAGGTGAGCAGCAGCAAAAGCTTGATGTTATTGCTAATGACAAATTTAAAGCTGCTCTAGCCGCACGCGGTGTTGTATGTGGTCTCGCCTCCGAAGAAGAAGATTGCTACGTACACTTCGATGACGAGCGCAGTAAGCATGGTAAGTACGTTGTATTGATCGACCCACTCGATGGCTCTTCAAATATTGATGTAAATGTATCCGTTGGCACAATATTCTCAGTTTATCGCCGCTTATCTCCTATAGGCGAACCCGTAACGGATGCTGACTTTTTACAACCTGGCGATCAACAAGTTGCCGCAGGTTATGTGATATACGGTTCATCGACTATGTTGGTGTATACCACTGGAAACGGCGTTCATGGCTTCACATACGATCCGAGCTTAGGTATTTTCTGTTTATCTCATGAAAACATGTGTTACCCAGAAAACGGCACTATTTACTCAGTAAATGAAGGCAACTACGTTCATTTCCATGACGGCGTAAAGCAATATATCAAATACTGCCAGATGGAAGACGCTAAAACGAATCGCCCCTATACAAGTCGTTATATTGGCTCATTAGTATCCGATTTCCATCGCAACCTAATAAAAGGTGGCATATTTTTATACCCAGCTTCGTCTTTACACCCAACGGGTAAATTAAGACTGTTATATGAATGTAACCCAATGGCGTTTATTGCAGAGCAGGCGGGAGGCGTAGCTATCAGCGGCGTTGAGACGAGAACCTTGGAGCTTGAGCCAGAGCAACTTCACCAACGAGTACCGTTTTTTGTCGGATCGAAAAACATGGTGAAAAAGCTAGAACGCTTCTTAAGAGAATTTACTTAATAGCTCTGAGTAATCACTAACATCACGTAGCACGCAGCAGCAGAAAGGTCGTTGGGGTGTAGCTTGACAGGGTATTTGCCACATGGATGTGGCAACTAAGTCTCCATGGACGGATTCACGACGCCCCTGTCAAGTTATATCCCAATGGCCCAGCACCCCCTCAGGCTAACTTAGCCCCATTATTTACTTTTCGTCATAGCTCAATTTTATTCGCGGCCTTGTTTGTCTAGCTAGGAGTCTTTACTCTGTATTCAATTACTCATTTTATCGAATTTGTGTCTCGTCTATACTAAAAGAGGCCATAAAATACAGGAAATGTCATGAATCCAGATTATTTAGACTTTGAACAGCCTATCGCTGATCTAATCTCCAAGATTGACGAGCTTCGACTCGTTGGTAACCGGAATGATCTAAATATCTCAGGTGAGATTGAAAAGTTAAATGCTCAATCTGTAAAACTAACAGAGCAAATTTTCGGAAAAATGACCTCTTGGCAGGTTTCTCAAATAGCACGTCACCCAAAACGACCATACACACTCGATTATATTGAACGAGTATTCACTGATTTTGATGAACTTCATGGCGACCGTCACTATGCGGATGATGAGGCTATCGTAGGTGGCTTAGCCCGGCTCGACGGTCAATCAGTCATGGTTATTGGTCACCAAAAAGGTCGAGAAGTAAAAGAAAAGGTACGTCGTAACTTTGGTATGCCAAAGCCTGAAGGCTACCGAAAAGCCTTGCGCCTAATGCAAATGGCAGAGCGTTTCAATGTTCCAATTTTGACATTAATTGACACACCGGGGGCTTATCCTGGTATTGGTGCTGAAGAACGTGGCCAATCTGAAGCCATTGCCTATAACTTGCTGAAAATGTCATCATTGAAAGTACCTGTTATCGCCACCGTCATTGGCGAAGGCGGTTCAGGCGGCGCACTAGCACTGGGTGTTTGTGATCACTTGAACATGCTGCAATACAGTACATACTCAGTAATTACACCAGAAGGTTGTGCCTCTATTTTGTGGAAAACGGCAGAGCGAGCCTCAGATGCGGCAGAAATGATGGGCATAACAGCTGCGCGATTATCAGAGTTAGGTTTAGTCGAAGAAGTATTGAAAGAGCCATTAGGTGGTGCGCATCGTAATGTTGACGAGATGGCTGAAACCATTCAAACAGCATTAATCAAGCAGCTTTCAGATTTAAAAACCAAGCCAATTGAAAGTCTACTGGATGAACGTTACAAGCGACTAATGTCTTTCGGTTTCCAAGAATAGCCTGATTCCTTGCATTCTCCGGTAAAGAATCTACATTAGCCATTAAGATACAGAACTTGAAGACTGAGCTTAATGGCTAATTTACCCTCGCACCATTACACGTACCCCGGTACACAAACTATGGACCCCATTGTAGGCGATGAAGTCGCGCTGGTATTAAACCGTGTCTTGAATTCAAGAGAAGGGCTCGATGGTGTCCCTGCCTTGCTGTATGACATTGTTTTGCACGATGGCAGTCGCATAGGTCAAATAGATTTCCGATTAAAAACCACACCCAGTCTTATTAAGTATGGTGGCCAAATAGGCTACGGAATAAACAAGCCGTATCGCGGTAGAGGCTTCGCAGCACAAGCGTGTGAACTAATTAAGGTGGTCGCCAAAGAAAAGGGTTTTGATGCGCTTTGGATAACCTGTAATCCTGATAATATAGCCTCAATTAAAACACTCGACAAAATAGGTGCTCAGTTTGTAGAGCAAGTGCTTGTCCCTAAAGACACCGAATTGTGGCACCGTGGAGATCGTGAGAAACTGCGCTATCTCTGGCGATTTTAAGAGTATTTAATGAATCTAAACACCTCGGTATATCACTTCCTTTGTGATGAATTAAAACAGCAGCTGACCTCGATTTCAGTACGACCTGTTTTTGTCGGCTTTAGCGGCGGCATGGATTCAATGCTGTTATTAAAAGCAGCCTGTGATGTGGTCGGTGCTGATCAAGTCATCGCTATTCATGTTAATCATGGTCTTTCTAAAAATGCTAGGGAATGGCAGCAGTTTTGTTTGCAAACGTCGCAAACATTGGGCTGCCAGTTTGTCATTGAAAGCGGCGAAGTTAACTCTGAAGGTAAGGGCGTAGAGGCCGCTGCTAGAGCGTTTCGCTATGACGTATTTGCTAAACAAGTCCCTGCTGATCATGCCTTATTATTGGCGCATCATCTTGATGATCAAATTGAAACTTTTTTCTTGCGCATGTTCAGAGGAACCGGACTTCATGGCTTAAAAGCCATGGCCAAGCAAGTTGTGCGAGACAACTACAGGTTATTACGACCGTGGCTAGACTTTGATCGTAAGCAATTGCTCGATGCTGCTCAAGCGCTTGAGTTAACTTGGGTTGAAGATGAATCAAATCAAGATGTAAGCTTTGATCGAAACTATCTACGGCATCAAGTTTTACCGCAGATTGAAGCTCGATGGCCAAAATATCGAGACAGAATACAGTCTGTTGTCGAGCAGCTAAATTCAACGAAATCTTCCCAGAGTTCCGAGCAATTTAATGATGCACTGGAAACCCGTTTAAGTCATGACGGGGGGTTAAAATGGGTACAAATGAGTGATTGGTCGCAAGCCGATAAACTTACCCTATTGCATGGTTGGCTAACGGGATTGCTCATTCAAGTACCTTCAAAAGCTCGCTTACAACAAATTTTGGATGAAGTCATTGACGCCCGCGTAGATGCCACCCCTATGGTTAGGGTTGGTAATGGCTATGTTCGTCGACATGGTCCTGCGCTGTATTGGGTCGTTGATGGTCCAGAGCTTGGCCCAGCACCTAGTTTTGAACTAAATACACAGCAAAAATGGCAAGGAGTCGGAACTGTCGAAACTGAGCTTTTAACAGGTTCTGAAATTGGCTTGAGCTCAGCATTACCTGATCTAAACTGGCGTGTCAGGCAAGGCGGTGAGGAAATTCGCCCGCAAGGTCGTTCTAAAAAGCGGGATTTAAAACGGTTGCTCCAGGAATATCGAGTCAAACCTTGGCTAAGAGATAGGTTACCACTGCTGTACAGCGGTAATACTTTGGTTGCAGTGGCCGATATTTTTATTTCTGCCGACCACCTTGCAGAAGAAAATATTTCGCCTTTAATCGTGAAATGGCAAAAATCTTGATTGAGCCAAGCAAGATATTTTGCTATCCTGATCTCCCATCTTGTACAGCACAATTACCCTTAATTTTTAACTCATTCCAAAGGCAATAATGCATTGGAAGCGTTTCGTATTTTTTATAGATGGGATCCTCTATGACTCGTTATATCTTCGTCACCGGCGGCGTGGTTTCTTCACTTGGTAAAGGCATTGCGTCGGCTTCTTTAGCGGCAATTTTAGAAGCGCGTGGTCTAAAGGTTACCCTCTTAAAGCTCGATCCGTATATTAACGTTGACCCAGGAACTATGAGTCCATTTCAGCATGGCGAAGTTTTCGTTACTGAAGATGGCGCAGAAACTGACTTAGACCTAGGTCACTATGAGCGTTTCGTGAATACCACTATGACGCATCGAAATAACTTCACCACGGGTCGTATTTACCAAGATGTCTTGAAAAAAGAACGTCGTGGCGACTACCTTGGTGGCACTGTTCAGGTCATTCCTCATATTACTGATGAAATTAAGCGCCGCGTAATTGATGGCGCTGGCGATGCCGATGTAGCACTAGTCGAAGTGGGTGGCACCGTGGGTGATATTGAATCTCTACCATTCTTAGAAGCTATCCGTCAAATGAAGGTAGAGCTAGGCAGCCGTCGAGCATTATCAGTGCATTTAACCTTGGTACCTTACTTAAAAACGGCCGGTGAAGTTAAAACGAAGCCAACGCAACACTCAGTTAAAGAGCTTCGCACCATTGGTCTTCAGCCAGATATTTTATTATGTCGTTCTGAAATGCCGATTGGTAAAAATGAATTGCGCAAAATTGCGCTGTTCACTAACGTTGAAGAACGAGCGGTTATTCCATTAGAAGATGCCGATACTATCTACCGCATTCCTGGTAAATTATCTCAAGCTGGCTTAGACGCCATTGTTGTAGAACGTTTCGGCCTTGAGTGCGACGAAGCAGACTTATCTGATTGGGAAGACGTGACCGACCGTAAGCTTAACCCAGAGCGGGAAGTGACCATTGCCATGGTTGGTAAGTATATGGAGCTACTTGATGCCTATAAGTCGCTTATTGAAGCAATAGACCATGCCGGTATCCGTTCACGTACGAAAGTAAAAATTAAATACATCGACTCAGAAGACATTGAGAAAAATGGCACTGATATTCTAAACGATGTATCAGGCATTTTAGTTCCCGGTGGTTTTGGCCATCGTGGCGTTGAAGGCAAAATACAGACTGCACAGTTTGCGCGTGAAAACAAAGTACCTTATTTAGGTATTTGTTTAGGCATGCAAGTTGCGGTAATTGAATATGCTCGTAATGTGTGTGGTTTAGACGGCGCACATTCTACTGAGTTTGACCGCCAGTCACGACACCCTGTCATTGGTTTGATTACTGAATGGATTGAGTCAGATGGCATGAAGGTAGAACGTAATGAATCGACCGACCTTGGCGGCACCATGCGCCTAGGTGGGCAAGAGTGTCAGCTTGCTGAAGAGTCTATCTCATTAGAATGTTACGGCGAGCCCCGTATCGTTGAGCGTCATCGTCATCGCTATGAAGTTAACAATCATTATATCTCTGACCTAGAAAAAGCCGGTTTACGCATTGCTGGACGATCAGTAGATGGTGCGCTAGTAGAAATTATTGAAAACCCAGATCATCCTTGGTTTGTTGCCTGCCAGTTCCACCCGGAGTTTACTTCTACTCCTCGTCGAGGACACGGGCTGTTTAGTGGTTTTATTTCAGCAGTAAATGATCACGCAACAAAATAGTTTAACTGCACAGAGAAGGGCTGCTTTACAAGTATTTAGGTTGCAGCCCTTTGAATTCGGTGGTTTTTAGGTTTATATATCCAAAACCGAGCAACAGTTTGAGCATTTTTACTGAAAACTCGCAATTTTGACTTAGATGCATATAATGCCTGCAAAGAGTTTTTTGTAACAAAATTACATTTTGATTGACCCTGAACAATAACTTCTTCCCTCAAGTAGCGAACAATGGACGCACTTTGAATCAAAACTCAGGAGAGTGACAGCATGGCAAAGATTGTAGATATTAAAGCACGCGAAATTATTGATAGCCGCGGTAACCCAACCGTTGAAGCAGATGTAACACTTGAAGGCGGTGCAAAGGGTCGTGCTGCAGCACCTTCTGGCGCATCTACAGGTTCTCGCGAAGCATTAGAATTACGTGATGGCGATAAGAGTCGTTTCTTAGGTAAGGGTGTACTAAAAGCCGTTGCCGCGATTAACGGTCCTATCCGTGATGCGCTAATCGGTAAAGATGCGTTAAACCAAGTTGAAATCGACCAAGTGATGATCGATTTAGACGGTACCGAAAACAAGTCTAACTTTGGTGCAAACGCAATTTTGGCGGTTTCTTTGGCGAATGCTAAAGCAGCGGCTATTGCCAAAGGTGTTGAGCTATACGTTCACATTGCCGATCTTAACGGTACTCCAGGCGTTTACTCAATGCCATTACCAATGATGAACATCATCAACGGTGGTGAGCACGCAGACAACAACGTTGATATTCAAGAATTTATGATTCAGCCTGTTGGTGCAAAAACACTGAAAGAAGCTATTCGTGTTGGCGCAGAAGTTTTCCATAACCTTGCTAAAGTATTAAAAGGTAAGGGTTTAAGCACGGCTGTAGGCGATGAGGGTGGTTTTGCACCAAACTTAGAAAGTAACGCAGCAGCATTGGCCGCAATAAAAGAAGCCGTTGAAGCTGCCGGCTATGAATTAGGTAAAGACGTTACCCTTGCTATGGATTGTGCTGCATCTGAGTTCTATGACAAAGCAGCGGGCAACTACAACATGAAAGGCGAAGGCAAAATCTTCACTTCTGAAGAGTTTAACTTCTACCTACAGGGCCTTGCTAACGATTACCCAATCGTCTCTATTGAAGATGGATTAGACGAATCTGATTGGGATGGCTTTAAGCACCAAACAGAATTGTTAGGTGACAAGCTTCAATTAGTTGGAGATGACTTGTTTGTAACCAACACTAAGATCCTTGCGAAAGGCATCGAAATGGGTGTTGCTAACTCTATCTTGATTAAATTCAACCAAATCGGTTCATTAACTGAGACATTGGCTGCTATCAAGATGGCAAAAGATGCAGGCTATACAGCGGTTATTTCTCACCGTTCAGGCGAAACTGAAGACGCAACTATTGCTGATTTAGCTGTTGGTACCGCTGCAGGCCAAATCAAAACAGGTTCTATGAGCCGTTCTGATCGAGTTGCTAAATACAACCAGTTAATCCGCATTGAAGAAGAATTGGGTGATAAAGCTCCCTACAATGGTCTTAAAGAAGTCAAAGGCCAAGCCTAAATAGGCATTTGTTGCATTTATTTGCAACGAATAGGTGAAAATATGAAAAGGGGGCTTGGCTCCCTTTTTTTTATGCGTAAGAATAGGCCACCCAGAACAAAGAGATGAATATGCGCCTGATCCAAGTCGCCCTGTTAGTGTTAATTGTCATGTTGCAGTACCGTTTTTGGTTTGCCGAGAATGGCTATACCGATCGTAAACGGCTAGAAAGCAATATTGCGGCGGCTCAGTTTGATTTGTCGGTAATACAACAAAAGAATGCCAATCTCGAAGCGAAGGTCACTGACCTAAAAAATGGTACAGGTGCCATTGAAGAGTTAGCACGCCAAAATTTGGGGTTAATCAAACCCGGCGAAACGTTCATTATGATCAATGAACCGAGCACATTTAAATGACCGTTCATGTCGTTTTTCCATCCGCAGGCGTAGGTTCTCGATTTGGCGCAGACATTCCAAAGCAATTCGTCAAAATTGCCGGAAGAACAATCATGGAATGGACGCTACTTGCGTGGCAGAACGCACCCATTGACGGCTTGAGAATTCTAGTTAAATCAAAAGATGATGCTCATAGTAACCAAATTCTTAAACAATTCGATGGCCAGTTTCAGAGCGTTTTAGGCGGCAAGGAGCGCAGTGATTCGGTGCTCAATGCATTAAGCTATCTACGCAAACATGGTAAAGCTGATGATTGGGTCATGGTGCACGACATAGCTCGACCCTGCGTGAGCCAGTCCGATATTCAGGCGCTCTTAAACGCCTGTTTAAAGAATAATCAGGGCGCTATTCTTGCTAAGCCCATATCTGACACAGTTAAACAGCAAATAGCCGGTCAAGTGGTATCAACGCTTGATCGCTCAACATTATGGTCTGCCTTAACGCCACAGTGTTTTAAATTAGCTCAGTTGTCAGATGCACTTGAATCGGCGCTTGCTAAAGGCTTAACAATTACCGATGAAGCCAGTGCGATAGAGCAAGCAGGCCTGCCAGTACAATTGATCGAAGGCAGTGCAGACAATATCAAACTAACTCGTGCAGAAGACGCTGAGTTGGTCCACTTTTATCTTAAAAAACAAAAGCGAATTTCTAATGTTTAAAATCGGGCATGGATACGATGTACACCGGTTTGATACGCAATCAAGCCCGGGAGACATAATGCTGGGGGGCGTTAAAGTGCCAAGTGAGCATTTACTACTAGCGCACTCCGATGGCGATGTGGTTCTGCATGCCGTTTGCGATGCATTATTAGGTGCTGTGGCACTGGGCGATATTGGCGAGCACTTCCCGGATACTGATGAACAGTGGAAAGGTGCCGATTCGCGGGCATTGTTACGGCATGTTGTTACTTTAATCAGTGAGCACGGCTATCAGCTGAGCAATCTTGATATTACCGTTGCCGCGCAAGCACCTCGCTTAAAAGACTATAAAGCAAAGATGGCGAGCACAATCGCCAATGACCTTGATGTAAATGTAGATCAGGTTAATGTGAAAGCCACCACAACAGAAAAACTTGGCTTTGTGGGGCGAAAGGAAGGCATTGCTGTCGATGCCGTGTGTTTATTGATGAAGGCGAATAAATGACCTACCCCTTGGTTTGGCCGCATGCACATAATATAGACCGGACTCACGGCACTCTAAAACTGTATCCAAAAGATTTCAAAGTTGTAGAACGCTTACCAGAAACCCCTTCGGGGGAGGGCGAGCATCTATGGCTGAAAATAGAAAAAACGAATCAAAATACGGCTTGGGTAGCTCGGCAAATAGCTAAGTGGGCGGGCGTTGGCGCGCGTGATATAAGTTACGCCGGCTTGAAAGACCGTCAAGCGGTGACAATCCAAACCTTTTCCATTCACCTTCCGGGTAAAGAAACGCCAGATCTATCTCTTTTCAACATTGATCAAGTAACCGTAATCGAAGCCAAACGGCACGGGAAAAAACTCCGTACGGGTCAATTGATCGGCAATCACTTTTCTATTCGAGTTCGTGAAGTTGAGCAAACCGAAGAGCAGGTGAGTTTAGCTTGGCAAACACTCTGCGAACAAGGCATTCCAAACTACTTTGGACCGCAACGTTTTGGTCGTGAAGGGCGCAATGTTCAAGACGGTGTAGAGTGGCTAATGGGCCAGAAAAAACTACCGAAAAATCTGCAATCAATTTGCCTATCAGCCGTTCGCTCCTATTTCTTTAATGAATTATTAGCTGATCGAATAGAGCAAGGCACTTGGAATCAATTGATTGAGCATGACTTTGCGCAATTTAATGCCGGTAAAGCAGGTTTCTATTTAGAGACATTGGCAAATAACGATATAGAGCGTTGTGCGCAAGGTGAAATCTCTCCATGTGCCAGCTTGCCAGGTGAAAGCCGTGATGAGTTTACTGGTTTAGATTTGAGAGAAGGCCAACTATTAGACAAACATAAAGACGTTTTAGCTGCATTGAAGGCAAAACGCGTCGCACGGCATTTTCGTAAGCTGCGAGTTTTCCCGGAGACACCGGAGTTGAGTTTTGAACAAGGCGATCCGGTTTTTTCGTTCTTCTTGCCGGCCGGCAGCTATGCCACCGCGGTGATGACCGAATTATTTGACTGGAAATTAGGCTCGTTAAGTGCGGATTGGAACGAATAATGAGAGGACAGATTCAAGGGATAGGCATGACGTCCGCACGGACACGCGCAAGACTGATAGAAAGATTATTCGAACAAGGAATTCGAAACCCCGTCGTTCTTGAGTGCTTTGATAAAGTGCCGCGGCATTTGTTTGTTGATGAAGCCCTTGGGCATAAAGCCTATGAAGATATATCGGTACCTATTGGCTATGCGCAAACCTTATCGCAGCCTTACATTGTTGCAAGGATGACCGAGTTAGTCTTACAAGCAGAGCACCATGACACCGTATTAGAAATAGGCACAGGATCAGGCTTCCAAACCTGTGTACTGGCCAATGTGATCAACGAGGTTTATAGCGTAGAACGTATTGAGCCCCTACAAAAGAAGGCTCGAGAGCGTATTCGAGCGTTAAAGCTCTATAACACTAACTTAAAAATGGCGGATGGTTTTCTTGGCTGGCCGTCGCAAGCTCCCTTTGATGTTATTATCGGCACTGCAGCACCCGCTATTCCACCAAAGGAGCTGATCGACCAATTGATCCCTGATGGTGGTCGACTCATTATGCCTATTGGTGAAGAAGAGCAGTATTTAACGGTTATAGACAAGCATGGCGACCAATTAGATATCCAAAAAATAGAGCCGGTGGTTTTTGTACCAATGTTACAAGGAGTTAAAAAAGGGTAATGAAAGACATTATTAGTTGGTTTTTAAAAGGTGCTGCAATGGGTATTGCCGATGGGGTTCCAGGCGTCTCTGGTGGCACCATTGCCCTAATCACTGGCATATACGAACGCTTTATTGCGGCAATTGCTGCTTTTAAACCTTCCTTATGGCGTTTTGTGCAACAAAAAGACTTCAACGGGCTCTGGCTAGCGATTGATGGTCGTTTTTTGCTCGCACTGGGTGCCGGAATTCTACTAAGCTTGTTTAGTACCTTGTCGGTTATGCATTGGTTGCTGGAAAACCTAGCGCCAGTAGTATGGGCATTCTTTATGGGTGTTATTATCGTATCGCTTTGGTTTATGTGTGTGGGAAAAAAATGGCAGCTAAACGACTTTATGTTGCTAGTAGGAGGTGCAGTGATCGCCTTGGGCCTAATATTTTCAACACCCGCTGACATAGAGGCGACGCCAATGATACTTATTTTAGGGGGGGCTATTGCTATTTCAGCGATGATTCTACCGGGGATATCTGGCTCGTTTATGCTCTTGTTGCTAGGGCTTTACCCTGTAGTGGTCGAAGCGGTTCATGCGCGAGATGTCGTCATTGTGTTGTGGGTAGCGTTGGGTTGCTTAGTAGGTATTTTATCTTTTTCGCAAGTCTTGCAATGGCTGTTAAAGCGCTGGCATGATCGAGTGATGAGTTTTATGTTGGGGTTTGTCGTGGGCGCGTTGGTTAAAGTATGGCCTTGGCAAATAGCGGAAGGCCAACTTTGGTTGTCGCCAAGCCAATATGCAGATGCTACAGGTTTGCCAAGTTATTTAATTTTATCATTAATATCTTTTCTAATAGGCAGTATCTTGGTTTGGTTATTGACCACAAGGTCAAATGTTTGAAAAAATCAAGTTTTTTTGATATTTGATTAGATGGTTTAGTCATTTAAAACTCTGTTTGAATGACAAGTGGTAATAACAATTGCTTAAATAACAGTGTTCATTCGACAAAAATAATGTGAACGGCGTCTATAAATGAGGATAAATACCCAGTGTTTTTAGTGTCAAAAAACAAGCTCGTCTATTTTTTGATCATTTTATTGAGTGGTTGTATTAACCAAGCTCGCTTTACCTCATTGGATAATGACCAGTCCGTGCTTTCGTCGGTTAAAAAGCCCGCCGAGATAAAGTCTGTTTATGTCGAATCTAATCCAGAGTTCTATTTAGTGAAACCCGGTGACACCTTGTACTCCATAGCTTTCCGCTTTGGTCTGGATTATAAAAAACTAGCGAATGCCAATAATATTGATCAAAGTTACGCGATTTATGAAGGCCAAGCTTTAGCGTTAAAAGAAGCGAATGCAAAGCAAATCGTAGCAAAACCGGCCAGTAAACCCGTTCAAAAACCAACTACAAACACAGCAAAAACACCAGTTACAAAAGTTAACGATGATAGTGTTAAGCTGTCAAATGCAGTAAACCAATTAGGCAGTTCTGCACCGCAATCATGGCTGTGGCCACATAACGGGAAAATAGTACGAACATACCAGGCTAATTCGTCTACGCAAAAAGGCATTGATATCCGCGGTGTAATTGGAGACTCTGTATCTGCGACGGCAAGTGGAATTGTCGTTTATGCAGGTAATGGGTTACCTGGCTACGGAAACTTGATCATAGTTGAACATTCAGGGTCTCTTCTAAGTGCCTATGCATTTGCTCAGAAGATACTTGTCAGCGAAAGTGATAGGGTCTCAGCTGGACAACAAATTGCCACGATGGGTAAGCAAGGTGACCAGCCAGGCTTGCACTTCGAGATAAGACGGAACGGAAAGCCAGTTGATCCACAGTCATATTTGCCAAAGCGCTAAAGACTTTAGGATTCCTTCCGATATAAAGAAGCTATAGAAGCACAGGTGAAAGACTATGACAGAACTCAGGGACAATAAGTCTGCTATTGCAGAAGAAAATATGAAGAGTTTCACTAACCTAATTAGTGCTCCCGAGCTATCAGCCTTCAATACGGAAGCTGAATCAGCTCAATTCGATGAAACAGAAAATGACGGTGAATTTCAGGAAGCACTCAATGCCAATGGATCTATTCAGCGATCGTTAGATGCGACTCAGCTTTATTTAAATGAAATTGGCTTTTCTCCGCTGCTAAGTCCAGATGAAGAAGTATATTTTGCGCGCCTAGCTCGTAAAGGTGAACCGTCTGGTCGAAAGCGAATGATCGAAAGTAACCTAAGGCTGGTGGTTAAAATAGCTCGTCGCTATTTGAATCGCGGCTTAACGCTCCTAGATTTAATTGAAGAGGGCAACTTGGGCTTAATTCGTGCGGTTGAAAAATTCGATCCCGAACGAGGTTTCCGTTTTTCAACCTATGCGACTTGGTGGATTCGTCAAACCATTGAGCGTGCAATAATGAATCAAACTCGCACAATTCGTTTACCGATTCATGTCGTTAAAGAATTAAACGTATATTTACGTGCGGCTCGTGAGTTGACTCAAAAGCTTGACCACGAACCTACGCCAGAAGATATTGCAGTGCTGCTCGACAAACCGGTTGCAGATGTTAAGAAAATGTTGGCACTTAACGAGCGTGTCACCTCAATTGACACTCCGGTTGGTCCGAGCTCTGAAAAAAGTTTATTGGACACCATTGCTGATGATCACGCAAATGACCCATCTGATGAGCTGCAAGAGCAAGATTTAAAACAGTCTATTGATCGCTGGTTAGATGAATTGTCAGAGAAGCAAAGAGAAGTTGTTGCACGTCGATTTGGTCTACGCGGACACGAAACTTCTACTTTAGAAGACGTTGGTCGAGAGATTGGCTTAACTCGTGAGCGAGTTCGGCAGATTCAAGTGGAATCGCTGCGCAGATTACGCGATATTATGGAGAAGCAGGGATTGTCAGCAACCGCACTGTTTGGTGCATAGAGACTGAATTAACCTTTAGGCATAAAAATACCGGCCTCAGCCGGTTTTTTTATGCCATTCAAAAATTAGCGTTCTAAGAATTCACGCTTACCAGGCACACCGTTCTGCTCATCTGCATCAGGGCAAGCATCTTTCTGTTCGGTAATGTTAGGCCATACTTCAGCTAGCTCAGCATTAAGCTCGATAAAATCAATTTGATCGGCAGGGACTTCGTCTTCCGATAAAATAGCTTCTGCAGGGCATTCAGGCTCACATAACGCACAGTCGATACATTCATCAGGGTGAATGACCAAAAAATTAGGGCCTTCATAGAAACAGTCAACTGGACAGACTTCTACGCAGTCGGTGTATTTACACTTAATGCAGTTCTCTAAGACAACAAAGGCCATGAAAATTCTCTTTAGTTAATAATTAGACGATGAGCGTATTCTAGTGCCCAAACCGCTGAGTCTCAAGATGATATTGATTCAATTATAGCGCAACGATATTTCTAAATAGCATATCAAAGTATATTTTAATGACTATAGTCGCTTTTTACTATCATAAAGCCAGTCTAGAGCTTGTTTTGCCGTGAAATTATCTAAATCTAAAGACTGCAATGCATCTACTAATGGGTGTTGAGAAACTGCGAACAAATCTGCTTGCTGAGGTGCCTCATTCACTACCTGTGTATTATGTTTTGCAGGTTGCATAGAGACTTCACCACCTAAGCTGATTGCTTCTAGCTCTTGCAACTTGTGCTTGGCATTGCGAATTACAATTTCTGGCACACCGGCGAGCCTAGCGACCTGAATACCGTAACTTTGGCTTGCAGGCCCAGGTTGAACCCTGTGTAAAAACACTAAACGATCATCGTGTTCAGTCGCATCTAAATGCACGTTGGCTACCTCAGGTGTTTGTTCGGCAAGTGCCGTCATTTCAAAGTAGTGTGTGGCGAATAAAGTGAGTGCTTTAACATCGGCAACGAGCTGTTGAGCTGTCGACCAAGCTAATGAAAGGCCATCAAAGGTACTGGTACCACGACCTACTTCATCCATAATGACTAAGCTGTTTTGAGTCGCATTATGTAAAATGTTTGCCGTTTCAGTCATTTCGACCATAAAGGTAGAGCGACCGCCAGCAACGTCATCTGAAGAGCCCATACGCGTAAAGATTCGATCAATTGCGCCAATAGTCGCTTTTTCTGCAGGAACATAACTGCCAATACAGGCGAGCAATGTAATTAGCGCCACTTGGCGCATGTATGTCGATTTACCACCCATGTTAGGCCCGGTGATAATTTGCAAGCAAGAACTCGCGTTTAGCAAAGTATCATTAGGCACAAAAGGAACGGTTGAAAGGGCTTCAATAACTGGATGACGCCCGGCACAGATGTTAATACCTGCTTGTTCAACTAAGTTAGGCGCTACCCAGTTTAATTGATCAGCGCAATGAGCTAAACAAGATAAAACATCAAGCTCAATAATGGCATTGCAAGTGCTCTGTAACACATCAATGTCTTCTCCTAGACGTTGCACCAAAGATTCATAAAGCGCTTTTTCTTTGCTTAACGCACGACTCTTCGCACTTAGCGCTTTATCTTCGAAGGCTTTAAGCTCTGGGATAATAAAACGTTCAGCGTTTTTCAGCGTTTGTCGTCGCACATATTCAACCGGCGCATTCGCAGATTGAGACTTACTGATTTCAATGTAATAACCATGCACACGGTTGTAGCCAACCTTGAGCGATGCCAAGCCCGTACGCTGTTTTTCTTCGGTTTCTAAGCGAGTTAAAAACTCAGTCGCATTTGAATCAAGGTTTCGAAGTTCATCTAATTCAGCATCATAACCGTCGGCAATTACGCCACCTTCACGAATAATGACTGGTGGGTTATCAATGATCGCGCATTGAAGCTCTTCTACCCAGCGCTCATCTGCGGTTAACTGTTCGGCAAGATCAGACAGCAATGGAGAATCTATTTGCGCTAAAAGTGCTTGCAACTGGGGGACCGCGATCAAGGCTTCTCGAAGCCGAATTAAATCACGAGGTCGGGCGGAGCCCAATGCAATACGTGTTAAAACACGCTCAACATCACCAATGGGCTTAAGCATTTGCTCAAAAGCCTCATAGTGAAAATTATTTAGTAGCGCAGCAATGGCTTGCTGGCGCTGTTTTAAAATATGTTGATCTCGAAGAGGGCGGTTAAGCCAGCGCCGCAGTGCTCGACTACCCATTGCGGTAGAACTGCAATCCATTAGAGAATAAAGAGTGTTGCCTTCTTCGCCGCGAATATTGATATCTATTTCTAAATTTCGTCGTGTAGCACCATCTAATAACACACTGTCTTCATGGCGCTCCGCGGTAATGGCTCGAATATGAGGCAAGTCGCCACGCTGGGTTTCTTTCGCGTATTGAATAAGGCAACCCGCTGCACGAATAGCGGTATGCATGCTCTCGATACCAAAACCGGAGAGGTCTTTTGTTTTGAACTGAGTCGTTAATGCATCAACACTGGTATCGTAGTCAAACTGCCAAATGGGTTGAGCTCGCAATGCGCTTTCAGCGCCTACCGAAGGTAACTCAACATCTTCAGGGTGTAATAGCTCGCGAATTTTAAGGCGCTCAAGCTCGGCCTCTAAACTAGTTGAATCAGGTAGCTCCTGAACCGCGAAACGACCGCCAGCCATGTCTAAGGTTGCCAGTCCCCAAGTTTCATCGTAAAGAAACGCACAACCGAGTAGGTTTTCTTGCCGATCTTGCAGATAAGCCTCATCACTTAAGGTTCCCGGCGTTAAAACACGAACAACCTTACGTTCAACAGGGCCTTTTGATGTTGCAGGGTCACCAATTTGTTCACAAACCGCAACGGTATGACCGCCTTGTACTAACCGAGCAATGTAGTTTTCAGCCGCATGATACGGAATGCCTGCCATCGGAATTGGCTGACCACCGCTTTGCCCACGACTGGTCAATGTAATATCAAGCAAACGCGCAGCATTTTTAGCATCATCAAAAAACAACTCATAGAAATCGCCCATTCGATAAAATAACAAATCGTTTGGGTGGTCTTTTTTCAAGCGAAAGAACTGCTGCATCATTGGCGTGTGCGCAGAACTATCCTTCTTAGTGTTTTTGGTGCTGTTTGCTTTAGTCATAATCAATGCTTCTAAATAAAAAATGGTGAATAGTTGGCCGTCTTCAAAGCTGCCGAACCCAATAACAAAATGGCAGCATCAAAACGGCGCACAGAATAGCAAACCTCAGGATAAACCACTATGGGGGAGGGCGGTTTAGGGCTGCGGGCTGCGGGTAAAAGACAGCTCGGAACGGGGTTAGCTAGGGGGGTGGGGTTGGTTTGAGCGGTTATCTGAGGCATGGATGCCGAAGTTTAGCGGCGCATGGAGGCGCTTGAAGCGGCCGCTCAAACCAACCCCACCACCCTAGCGGGTATCGCCACAAGCCAATCGTTAGCCGTTCCAGCGCACTCGGTGTTAAACTCAAGTCTAAACTTTAGGTGTTTTAGTTAAGGTGAAGCCATGATTTTGAATTTGGTAGCGCAGCTGCTTGAGCAGAAAAAAGAAACGTTGGTTACGGTTGAATCTTGCACTGGCGGCGGGATCGCGGCGCACTGTACGTCTTTGTCGGGTAGCTCGGTGTGGTTTCAAGGTGGTTGGGTGACTTATTCTAATGAAATGAAAGTTAACCTTGGGGTTCCGGCGCAGTTAATTGAGCAACATGGTGCAGTCAGTTCGGAAGTGGCTGCAGCGATGGCTGAGCAAGGGTTATTTAATTCTTCTGCGGATTGGGCAATATCGGTGACCGGTGTGGCGGGCCCAGGAGGCGGTAGTGTAGAAAAACCAGTCGGCACAGTTTGGTTTGGGCTAGCGTCTAAAAATAAAGTTTACACTTTCAAACGCTGCTTTGAAGGCGATAGGGAGGCGGTTAGAGCCCAAACTTGTCGTTATGCATTAGAGCAACTTACGCTTTATTTGCGATAAAAAACAAATTAAAGCTTGTCATCTAAAATCCAAACATGTAAAAATACTGTTTATTCATACAGCACTTGACCAGGATACAAAAAACCATGGAAACCAACAAAGAAAAAGCACTATCGGCCGCCTTATCTCAAATTGAGCGTCAATTCGGTAAGGGTTCTGTTATGCGCATGGGCGACCAGCAAGATGTGGTAATGCCAGCCATTTCAACTGGCTCGTTAGGTCTTGACATTGCCTTAGGCATAGGTGGTTTGCCAAAGGGTCGTGTTGTAGAAATCTATGGCCCTGAATCTTCTGGTAAAACGACGCTAACGCTTCAAGTTATCGCCGAAGCGCAAAAAGCAGGCGGTACCTGTGCTTTTGTTGACGCAGAGCACGCACTTGACCCTTCTTATGCCAAAAAGCTTGGGGTAAATGTAGATGATTTATTGGTGTCACAGCCCGATACAGGTGAGCAAGCACTAGAAATTACCGACATGTTGGTACGTTCAAATGCGGTAGACGTCATTGTAGTCGACTCTGTAGCTGCCTTAGTCCCTAAAGCAGAAATTGAAGGCGAAATGGGTGATCACCACGTAGGTTTGCAGGCTCGCTTAATGTCGCAAGCGTTGCGTAAAATTACCGGTAACATCAAAACAGCTAACTGCTTGGTCATCTTCATTAACCAAATCCGCATGAAAATTGGTGTGATGTTCGGCAATCCAGAAACAACCAGTGGCGGTAACGCACTTAAATTCTATTCATCAGTTCGTTTAGATATACGCCGTACAGGTACCGTAAAAGACGGTGATGAAGTCATTGGCTCTGAAACACGCGTAAAAGTAGTAAAAAACAAGGTATCTCCGCCGTTTAAGCAAGCTGAATTTCAAATTATGTATGGTAAGGGGATTTACCATATGGGCGAGGTCATTGATTTAGGTGTGAAAATTGGTCTTGTTGAAAAAGCCGGTGCTTGGTATAGCTATAAAGGCAATAAAATTGGTCAGGGTAAAGCAAACTCTGCCAGATTCCTTGAAGAAAATATGGATATTGCCAATGAAATTGAAACCGCTATTCGGGCTAAGTACTCGAATAAAGTTGAAGACGATAAAGGCGATGCCAAGGCAATAGACGCGAAAGCAGCTGAGCCAAAAGCAGCAAAATCTAAAGCGAAAGCAAAAGAAGATGCAGCGCAGTAACTTTTTGGAATACCTGAGTCAGGGATGACAATCTTTCTTCGCCTTACTGCTAAAGTAAGGCGCGATAGCAACTAGGTGCTAAAGTGAGTATTTGGAATACATCTTTAAATATCTTAGCTCGACGTGAACACTCCCAATCAGAACTGTTTACAAAATTGCAAACGCGATTTCCTGAGCAGCTAGATGAGATTGATGATGTAATTCTGCGTTTGCAAGAGCGTGGACTGCAAAGTGATGAACGCTACGCTCAAATCTGGTTTAACGGCCAAATAGCAAAGTATCGAGGTCCAAAGCGGATTCAATATGAATCCCGGCAAAAAGGTGTTGCCGACCGTATCGAAGCACTACTAAGTCAAGTCGAACAAGATTGGTATCAGCTCGCTTACGATGCAGTCGCAAGGCGATATCCGTCGGGTGCTACCTACGAAGATAAAGGTAAAATATATCGTTTTTTGAGCTATCGTGGCTTCAGTGGAGATATGATTCAATACGCATATGATGAACTTGCTCAAAAATATACAAATCTAACAGAAGGACACGATTCAACCGAATAGGCCGCCCCTACTTGCTGGTAATAGGTTCCTTCTTCTCTCAATAGTAACAAATTTCCTCTCTAAGCTGCCCGTTGTTCGGGCTATACCGCGTTATTCACTGTTTCCTATGGCATAGCTTCTGTGTACTATTAGCGGTCTTTTATTACTGAAACTAATATTGAGAACGCATTTCCCATGAAAACCGCAGAAATCCGCAGTCGCTTTTTAAAATATTTTGAATCACACCAACATAAAATTGTTTCAGGGGGGTCTTTAGTTCCTCATGATGACCCTACGTTGTTGTTTACTAATGCCGGGATGAACCAATTTAAAGATGTGTTCCTTGGTAATGAGAAACGTGATTACTCTCGAGCAACAACAGCGCAAAGATGTGTTCGTGCCGGCGGAAAGCATAACGACTTAGAAAACGTCGGATATACAGCCAGACACCATACTTTTTTTGAAATGCTTGGAAACTTTAGTTTTGGCGATTATTTTAAAGAAGACGCTATACGGTTTGCGTGGACTTTCTTAACTGAAGAATTAGGTCTACCGAAAGAAAAACTATGGGTAACCGTCTACAAAGACGATGATGAAGCAGAAGAGATTTGGGTAGAGAAAATTGGTGTAGATCCAAATCGACTATCTCGATTAGGTGATAAAGATAATTTCTGGATGATGGGTGACACTGGTCCTTGTGGACCTAGTTCGGAAATCTTTTACGATCATGGTGATGATGTTCCAGGTGGTCCACCGGGCTCACCTGATGATGATTTAGATCGCTATATCGAAATTTGGAACTTGGTTTTCATGCAGTTCGATACGTTAGAAAACGGAACTAGAGTGCCACTTCCTAAACCATCAATTGATACGGGCTTAGGGTTAGAGCGACTAGCTGCGATTCTACAAGGTGTTCACAGCAACTACGAAATCGATATATTTCAAAACCTCATTAAGGCAGCGATGCGTGAAACAGGTTGTACTGATATCGAAAATCGCTCGTTACGTGTTATCGCTGACCATATTCGTTCAGCAGGGTTCTTAATTGTTGATGGTATCGTACCCTCTAATGAAGGGCGTGGTTATGTGTTACGCCGTATTATTCGTCGCGCTATTCGCCACGGTTATCAATTAGGTTGTAAAAATATATTCTTCTATCAGTTAATAGACGATCTTATTCTTGAAATGGGTGAAGCCTACCCAGATTTAGCTAAGCAAGCGGATCATATTAAAAAAGTATTGAAAATAGAAGAAGAGCAGTTCGCTCGTACACTTGAAAACGGCATGTCTATTCTAGAAGCAGGTATTAGTGAACTAACCTCTAAAGTTATACCGGGTGAATTGGTCTTTAAACTTTACGATACCTTCGGCTTCCCTGCAGATTTAACAGCCGATGTAGCACGTGAAAAGGGCTTTACTATTGATTTAGAAGGCTTTGAATCTTCGATGGCTGAGCAACGAAAGCAGTCTAAGTCGGCCAGTAAATTCAAAATGGACCGTGACGTTGATTTGAATCTAGATGGATCAACTGAGTTTTTAGGCTATGACTCGCTTGTATCAACCGCAAAAGTTATAAAGTTATTAAAAGGCCAAGAATCAGTAAGTACTCTGTCTGCGGGTGAGCAAGGCACGGTTATTCTTGATAAGACGCCTTTCTATGCAGAATCAGGTGGGCAATCGGGTGATATGGGGTCGCTCACAGCCAATGGTGTAGTTATGGAGGTGTCCGATTGCACCAAATTACAAGGCCATCACTTACATACCGTCGAAGTGAGCTCAGGCAGTGTCTCAGTCGGCGCAGAACTAACAGCTACCGTTAAGCGTGAAGAGCGTTTAAATACAGCGCGCCACCACAGTGCAACGCATTTACTACATGCCGCTCTGAGAGAAGTGCTAGGTGATCATGTTCAGCAGCGTGGTTCTATGGTTGCCTTCGATAAATTGCGCTTTGACTTTTCTCATCTTGAATCGGTCACGCCAGTTGAGCTAAGAAAAATTGAACAACTAGTGAATGAGCAAGTTCAAGCGAACGCGCCTGTTGTAACTGAACTAATGGATATTGACGCAGCTCGCACTGCCGGAGCGATGGCTCTGTTTGGTGAAAAGTACGATGATGAAGTACGTGTTTTGTCCATGGGCACCGATGGTTTCTCGAAAGAACTTTGCGGTGGAACCCACGTCGAACGAACAGGCGATATTGGTTTGCTTCGTATTACTGCTGAATCTGGAATTGCAGCGGGTGTCCGTCGTATAGAGGCCGTAGTGGGTCCTTATGCGATAGCTCAGCTTCATGCAACGGACGATATGTTGTCTCAGTTACGATCAGTTTATAAGTGTTCAACAGATCAACTGCCTACTAAAGTACAGGCGGGGCAAGCTCAGATTAAAGACTTA
The DNA here is from genome assembly GCF_046710285.1 of Reinekea sp. GTDB lineage: Bacteria > Pseudomonadota > Gammaproteobacteria > Pseudomonadales > Natronospirillaceae > Reinekea. Next base: position 13,832 of record NZ_JBKEGY010000020.1, on the reverse strand, counting down.
GAAAAAACGATTGAGCAATTAAAAGCCAAGATGGCCTCCGCTGCAGCGGGTGATTTAACATCCCAAGCGGTAGATGTTCAAGGTGTTAAGGTATTGGCCGCTCGTCTTGATGGTGCAGATGCTAAAGCGTTGCGCGCAACAATGGATCAAATGAAAGACAAGCTATCGTCAGCCGTCATCGTTTTAGCTGCGGTCAATGACAATAAAGTACAGCTAGCGGCAGGCGTAACTAAAGACAACATCGGCCAAGTAAAAGCCGGTGATTTGGTTAACGCGGTCGGCGCGCACATTGGCGCTAAAGGCGGCGGTAAGCCAGATATGGCAATGGCTGGCGGAGGCGATAGTGCTAAACTCGATGAAGCATTAGCAACTGTTGTTAGCTGGGTATCTCAGAAGTTGGGTGCCTAATTATGGCACTCTACGTTCAAAAGTTTGGTGGGACATCGGTCGCGACGCCTGAAAGAATCGAAGCGATAGCTGACAAAATTAAGTCATTTAAAGACCAGGGTCACGATATCGTTGTTGTCGTTTCAGCGATGAGCGGAGAAACGAATCGGTTAATCGGCTTAGCAAAACAAATTACCGATGATCCAAGCCCACGTGAAATGGATGTGCTGGTGTCTACAGGCGAGCAAGTAACAATCGCTTTACTCACAATGGCACTACAGGCACGTGGTTGTGATGCTCGAAGCTATACAGGCGATCAAATACGTATCTTGACCGACAGCGCCCACATGAAGGCGCGCATTAAAGATATTGACGTCAGTGCCATTTCTCAAGATCTTAAAAAAGGCCGAGTCGTTGTGGTGGCTGGTTTCCAAGGTGTTGATGAGTTTGGTAACACAACGACGCTTGGGCGCGGTGGTTCAGATACCTCAGCGGTCGCTGTAGCAGCGGCACTTAAAGCGGATGAATGCCAAATTTATACCGATGTTGATGGTGTTTATACCACTGACCCTAGAGTCGTTGAAAAGGCTCAGCGTTTAGAGCAAATCACATTTGAAGAAATGTTAGAGATGGCAAGCCAAGGCTCCAAAGTATTGCAAATACGAGCCGTAGAGTTTGCCGGTAAATATCATGTGCCGTTAAGAGTGCTTTCAAGTTTTGTTGAAGGTGAAGGCACCCTTATTACATTTGAAGGTGAGCATAGAATGGAACAACCGGTAATCTCAGGAATTGCGTTCAATCGTGATGAGGCCAAATTTACATTGGTTGGCGTGCCAGATATACCAGGGGCAGCAAGCCGGATTCTAGGCCCTGTCAGCGCTGCAAATATCGAAGTCGATATGATCGTACAGAACATCGCAGAAGACAAAGCGACCGATTTTACCTTTACCGTACATCGTAACGATTATCAGCGTGTATCTAAGGTGCTAAATTCTGTCGCAGAAGATCTCGGTGCGCAGGAAGTTCGCGGCAATAGCGAAATAGCAAAAATTTCTATAGTAGGTGTCGGAATGCGCTCTCACGCGGGCGTTGCTTCGCAAATGTTCGATGCTTTGGCTTCAGAGAATATCAATATACAGCTCATTTCGACCTCTGAAATTAAAGTTTCAGTCGTTATAGAAGAAAAATACTTGGAATTAGCGGTCAGGGCACTCCATACGGCTTTTGATTTAGATGCAGTAGAAGAAAAAAGCTAATTTATATGTTTTACTTCTAGGCAATGAATGAATGTGTACTTATTATCTGCGGCCGATGTGTAAAAAAAATTTAGTTTTTTTGAAAAGTGGTCAATACTAGTAACTATTGTTGTGCTTTTGCCCGAAATTTTGATGGGCGACTGGATTGCAGGAATATTCCAGAAATTTAGGAGACTTTGAATGCTAATTTTAACCCGACGTGTCGGTGAAACCCTAATGATTGGTGACGAAGTCACAGTTACCGTATTAGGCGTAAAAGGGAATCAAGTGCGTATTGGTGTAAACGCACCAAAAGATGTCGCAGTGCACCGTGAAGAGATCTATCAACGAATTCAACGTGAAATAGGCACTCCGGAACAAGAAGAAGATTAATTCTTGGTTTAATTTTAACTGACCTAACTTTTTGAGAAAACGCGCTAATTGTTTAATTTTATTGAGTTTTTTCCTTTTATTTTTGAAAAAACATGGTAATATGCGCGCCGTTGTTTGGAGAGTTGGCCGAGTGGCTGAAGGCGCGCCCCTGCTAAGGGCGTATAGGAGAAATCTTATCGAGGGTTCGAATCCCTCACTCTCCGCCATTAACTTTTATGTTAATAGCAATGGAAAAAAGGTATGCGCCCGTAGCTCAGCTGGATAGAGTACTTGGCTACGAACCAGGCGGTCGCACGTTCGAATCGTGCCGGGCGCACCAACTCCTTATTAACCAGAGTATAAACGTGTTAATACCTTGCGCGCCCGTAGCTCAGCTGGATAGAGTACTTGGCTACGAACCAGGCGGTCGCACGTTCGAATCGTGCCGGGCGCACCAACTCCTTATTAACCAGAGTCTAAATGTGTTAATACTTTGCGCGCCCGTAGCTCAGCTGGATAGAGTACTTGGCTACGAACCAGGCGGTCGCACGTTCGAATCGTGCCGGGCGCACCAATTTTATTTCTAGTTACGCTACCCCCCCCTTTATTTAATAGATCATACCAACTTATCAATATATGGCTGAATCTCATTTATTTCCGTCAGTTTTCTTACCGCTATAAAGAGAATCTCGGCTTCCGGGTATAGATCTTTCAAAAAAATCAGCCATTGTTTTAAGCGCCCAGCACAATATCGTGTCGACATTTCTTTCGTAATACTATTCCAGAACTCTTGCACCAGTGGCGCGGTAGAAGACCATTGAGCTGTGCTGTCTTGGTCGAGCTTGATGCTGTCGGCTAATTTAGGGTTTTTTATGGCGCCTCGGCCAATCATTATATGATCGCAACCAGAATCTTTAAGTGCCTGCTGCGCATCGGCCAGTGTCCAAATATCGCCATTTATTGTCTTATCTATTTTAAGTTTGTCACTGATGTCCTTAACTAAGTGCCAGTAAGCTGGAGGCGTGTAGCCTTGGACTTTGGTTCGGGCGTGAATGGTTATAGCTTGTGCGCCACCGTCTTCGATGGCATGAGCGCATTCCATCATCAGTGAGTTATCTTCATAACCAAGGCGCATCTTAGCCGAAAGAGGTTGTTCTTTCGGTAAAGCAGCCCTGACCGCCGCGACTGTATTATAAATCGACTGAGGGTCGGTGAGCATAACTGCTCCGCCTTTGCTTCGATTAACAGTCTTGCTGGGGCAACCAAAGTTAAGATCAATGCCGTGAGAGCCTAGCTCCGCCGCTCGCTGAGCGTTGAGAGCCATCATGTCCGGGTGGTTACCCAATAATTGCACGCGCACGGGCGTGCCATTGCTGGTATTTGATAGATTGTTGAGCTCGGGTACTTGAGTTAAATAAGTGCGAATAGGTAATAATTGATCGACTACGCGTACAAATTCTGAAGTGATCAAATCATAACCAGCTGCTTTGCTGAGTATTTCTCGTAAATAAGCATCAGCCAAGCCTTCCATTGGTGCTAAGTAAACATTCATTGCTTTAATCTGTGCCCCGACATATAAGGCGAGCATGGTAGTGGAAGCGGCTATCTATTTCGAGTAATAAAGACAAAAGCTATGCAATTTATTATTTGAATTGGCGGTCAAGGTTGGTTAAAAATCAAACACGGTTATAACTGTCGGAATGCATCATTGCAACAATGGTTATGGTCAAGTTATTGCGCCTTTCATGCTGTTTGAGTACTCTAGCGTGATAGGAAGGGTCAGTCATAGACCTGAAAGTAAAAAAGCACAAACCATATTACTGTTAAATTAGATCACACAGGAATCGACCCTTATGTCCGATATTATGTGGGATGGCGTCAACCTCATGATTATGGGGATGGGATCTGTCTTTGTATTCCTCGCATTGCTGGTGCTCGGCATCATGATAATGTCAAAAATTCTCATGCGATTCCCTGAAGTAGAAATTGCGGCGCGACCGCAAAATCGAACCAGCGATGAAGAAATGGCTGAGGTTGCTGCAGTAGCGGCAGCCGTAAAACTTGTGCATCAGCGTTAATCGCGGTTTAAGCACAGCAATTAGTCAAAAAACTTATAGAATATGAAGGGCGAGATGCCATGACAGTTAAGAAAAACCCAATTAAAATTACTGATGTAGTGCTGCGAGATGCGCACCAATCATTGTTTGCGACTCGGTTACGTATCGACGATATGCTGCCGATTTGTGAGAAACTCGATCAAGTCGGCTTTTGGTCATTAGAGTCTTGGGGCGGAGCTACCTTTGATTCATGTATACGATTCTTAGGTGAAGACCCATGGGATCGGATACGTGAATTAAAAAAGGCTATGCCAAACACCAAACAGCAAATGCTGTTACGTGGCCAAAACTTACTCGGTTATCGCCATTACGGCGACGATGTAGTCGACAAGTTCGTTGAGCGTGCAGTCAAAAACGGCGTAGATGTGTTCCGCGTTTTTGATGCCATGAATGACCCTCGCAATTTACAGCGAGCCATGCAAGCGGTTCGCGATAACGGCGCACATGCACAAGGAACAATTTCTTATACGACCAGTCCAGTACACACCACTGAAAAGTGGCTATCTCTTGCTAAAGAGATCGAAGATATGGGTGCTGACTCAATCGCTATAAAAGATATGTCGGGCATCTTAGCGCCTTATGACGCTTATGAATTAGTGTCCAAGTTGAAGTCTAGTTTAGATATTCCTATTTCGTTGCACTGCCATGCTACGTCTGGCTTGTCATCAATGACTCTGTTGAAAGCAGTAGAGGCAGGTATTGATCATATCGATACGGCGATCTCGTCTATGTCGATGACCTACGGCCATTCACCAACAGAAGCGTTTGTTGCTGCGTTGAAGGGTACTGAACGTGACCCAGAGTTAGATTTAGACCTGCTCGAAGAAATAGCCTCTTATTTCCGTGTGGTTCGTAAAAAGTATACGAAGTTCGAAGGGCAGCTACGTGGAACAGACTCGCGCATATTAATTGCTCAAGTACCTGGCGGCATGTTAACAAACATGGAAGGCCAGCTAAAAGAACAAGGTGCTGCCGATAAGTTCGATGAAGTGATCGCAGAAATACCTAAAGTGCGTAAAGATCTTGGGCATATTCCATTAGTAACGCCGACCTCTCAAATTGTAGGTACACAAGCCGTCTTAAACGTACTGACGGGTGAGCGATATAAGTCTATTTCTAAAGAAACCCAAGCTATTCTTAAGGGTGAATACGGTGCGGCACCTGCGCCATTTGATGCAGAGTTGCAAAAGCGCGTGTTAGATGGGGCTGAAGCAATCACTTGTCGTCCAGCAGATCTAATCGACAACGAATTAGAAACGCTGACGAGTGATTTAACGGCATTATCTAAAGAGAAAGGCTTTTCCTTATCGTCTGAAAGCGTTGATGACGTTTTAACTTATGCGCTATTTCCACAAATTGGTTTAAAGTTTCTTCAAAATCGTGGCAATCCAGACGCTTTTGAGCCTGTACCGACAGCTGAATCTGCCTCAGCAGGTAGCGGTAAAGATGCTGGTGTTTACACCGTTGAGGTAAATGGCAAGCACTATGTTGCTGCTGTTGATGCTAGTGGTGAAGTCGCTGTGACAATAAATGGAAAAACTTATAACACCGCTATTACCGAGGGTGGCGAAGTTACAACATCGGCAGCGCCAAGTAATACCGGTGTTGAAGTATCAGCACCGTTGGCAGGCAATATCTTCAAGGTGCTTGTTCAGCCTGGCGATATCGTTGAAGAAGGCCAAGTAGTGATGATTTTAGAAGCCATGAAAATGGAGACAGAAGTCAGCTCGCCATCCGCTGGTACAGTGAGCTCGGTCACAGCGAAAGAAGGTGATTCGGTTTCTGTTGGCGACACATTGATCACACTATAAGGAGCCACTCGATGGATAAGTTTCAGCAGTTACTGCTTGATTCGGGATTGGCAAACTTAGAATTTGGCCAATTTGTGATGATGGTGATTGGCTTGGTGCTAATATTCCTAGCCATTAATAAACAATTCGAACCGCTATTATTACTGCCAATTGGTTTTGGTACCTTACTAGTAAATATTCCCGGTGCAGGTATGGGTGATCCAGGCGGATTGCTCTATTACATTTCCACTGTTGGTATCACCTCAGGCGTATTCCCTTTGCTTATCTTTATGGGCGTAGGCGCCATGACAGATTTCGGGCCATTGCTGGCTAACCCAAAAACATTGTTTTTGGGAGCGGCAGCGCAGTTCGGGATATTTGGAACGGTTATTGGTGCTATGTGGATGACGTCGATGGGTTGGGTTAATTTCAGCCTTCAAGACGCCGCCGCTATCGGTATCATTGGCGGTGCCGATGGTCCAACATCAATTTTCGTAGCGAGCAAGTTGGCACCTGAATTGTTAGGGGCTATTGCAGTAGCCGCTTATAGCTACATGGCTCTAGTACCGTTGATTCAGCCGCCTATAATGAAGTTACTCACGACTGAGAAAGAACGAAAGATCACCATGACTCAGTTGCGTGTAGTTTCAAAGCGCGAAAAAATAGTCTTCCCTTTAATGGTGCTATTTCTGGTCGCCATGTTCTTGCCATCTGCAGCGCCGCTATTAGGTATGTTCTGCTTTGGTAACCTTATGAAAGAAAGTGGCGTTGTCGATCGCTTGAGTGATACTGCACAAAACGCATTGATGAATACTGTGACTATTATGCTGGGCTTAGGTGTAGGTTCAAAAATGAGTGCTCATTACTTTTTGAATGTAGAAACCTTAGGTATCTTGTCACTAGGGTTGGTTGCTTTTTGTGTAGGCACCGCGACGGGAGTGTTGATGGCGAAATTAATGAACGTATTTATTAAGATTCCAATTAACCCACTAATTGGTTCGGCTGGTGTTTCGGCGGTTCCAATGGCGGCTCGGGTATCTAATAAAGTCGGTTTGCAGGCGAACAACCAAAACTTCTTGTTAATGCATGCTATGGGTCCGAACGTTGCAGGTGTTGTAGGTTCCGCAGTTGCTGCAGGGGTTATGTTGTCTTATTTTGGTTAAAGCTTAGCTTTAAGTCCTAATTTAAAGGCCGAAACTACGTTGTTTCGGTTTTTTTTTGCGGAAAACATCACAGCAGCAAAGAGCAAAGCTTTGTTCTTAGTTAATGGCGGTGGCATACTGACTTTAGTTCATAAAACTTAGGTTCTTCAATGGAATTGCTACAATCTTTCCCACCGCTGACATGGGCAATTATCGCAGTTATTGCTGCGTTACTAATTTATTTCCATGGCCCCGTCTATTCAGCCCATACGGCAAACTACTCACCTTCAATCCTAACCAGTATTGGTATTTTCGGTACTTTCTTAGGTGTCGCCTTGGGCTTGAATGAGTTTGATACCCAGTCGGTCGAAAATAGTGTACCTGCGCTGCTAGAAGGCCTAAAAACAGCTTTCTGGACTTCCATTGCAGGTCTATTAGGCGCGTTGTCCATTAAATTTCGCTATGCCGTGGCAAGTATGCGAGTTAGAGCGCATCGAGAAGCTAAGCAAACAGCAACGATGGATGATCTAGCTTGGCACTTAGAAAAAATTGCCAACGCGGTGAGTCAAGATGGTAGTGATAATTGGCTGGCATGGCGAGAGCAACAAGCCGCAATGGCTGTTGAGCACCATAAGGCATTGCTCGATACACTAAATGGCTATCAATCAAAGATGACCGAGGCCAACCGCGAAGCGCTCGAAAAAGCGATTACACACGTCATGCGTGAGTTTAATACCCGCATAGAAGACCAGTACGGCGATAATTTTAAACGCCTAAATGAATCAGTTGGCCAAATGATGGAATGGCAGGAAAATTATAAGGGCCAGCTTGAAGACCTAATGTCAGCCAATGAACGCTATGCTCAATCGTCTAAGACAGCGGCTGAATCGTTTGAAAAATTAATATCTCAAACGAGTTCCTTTACCTCCGTCGCAGAAGACATGGAAACCCTACTTAACGCACTTCAAAGTCAAAGTGAGAATTTAAGAGAATATTTAACCACCTTCACGTCGTTGATCGTAGATGCACAGCAAGGTTTGCCCCAAATTGAAAATAGAATTTTAGCGCTCACAACAGGCCTGCAGGACTTAGTGAAAGGCCAAACAGAGCAAATGCGCTCCTTGCTCGAAGCGACTGCAACAGGGATTCGTGATACATCTCAAGAAGTGAGCCAGCTGTTGTTAGAAGGCACCAGCAAGACACAAGATAAAATGGGTGTGCAATTGGAAGACCTGCTCAATAAAAATAATGCACAGTTTGATCGCCTAGAGCAGTCTATGGAAGCAGAATTAAATAAGGCCTTAACCAGCTTTGGCTATCAGCTCACCTCACTGTCTGAGAAGTTTGTTAATGATTATATGCCATTAACCGATAAACTACGTGATCTAGTCTCCGCGGCCGAGAAGTAACATGTTCAATTCTGAAGAGCATATTGAGCAAGAAGAGCACTGGGTGTCGGTCAGTGATTTAATGGCTGGCCTGATGATGGTATTTTTGCTAATCGCCATCGTATTTATGGTAAACGCAGAAATTGAACGCAATAAAATACGTGATGTTGCCGTGCTCTATGATCGATTGAGAACCCAGCTTTATGAAGATTTGGTCACTGAATTTGCCCCCGATTTAGACAAATGGGGGGCAGAAATCAACGAGGATTTAAGTATTCGCTTTGGGCGGCCAGAATTAATCTTCGATAAAGGACAAAACGATCTAAAGCAAGAGTTTCAAACTATTCTTGAGGATTTTTTTCCGAGATATTTGTCAATTATAGCCTCTTTGAAATATCGAGATGACATTGCTGAAGTGCGTATCGAAGGCCATACCTCCAGTGGTTGGTTAGGCCGAGAAGAAGATGAAGCCTATATTTTAAACATGGGGTTATCTCAAGAGCGAACTCGTTCGACCTTGAGTTTTTTGTTAGAAATACCTGAAGTACAAGACGAAAAAGACTGGCTGAAAGCCCATATGACGGCCAATGGTCTATCATCTTCTAAGCCCATTTATATAGAAGATGGCGAGGAAGATCGAGAGCGCTCAAGACGAGTTGAATTCCGCTTAAGAACGGATGCCGAAAGCCGAATCGCAGCGATATTAGAGAGTCAGAAATAATGGCTATTGAGTTACAAGATTTCACCAAGTTTGAGCCTTTTAATGCATTGCGCGAAAAAATGCAGGCGACAGAGCTGGGCTTCTTCGAAATATTTAACCCACAGTTCCATCTTACCGGAAACGAACGATCAGACTTAGAGCGAATTGGGGTTTCACTGCCTCGTGCTTTACTCATGCACCTATTAGACTTTACGCTGGTATACAAAAACTCGCGCGTTATTGTTATGCAAGATAACCGCTTTCATGTGGCGTATTGCAGTGAGTTTCCTGTACAAACGGATTATTTAGTGTCAACGAATTTTATTGGTTCATCTGAATTGCGGGTCTGCGAACACTGTTTAACACGCTTGCACTACAAGGGTTATGAACCGTTAAAAGCTAGGAAAGAGGCATATAGCTTAAAAGTATTAGAAGAATTTCAGTTGAGCCAATTCTGGGCTCAGTTTCCAACTTATCCAGTATCTGAAAAGCGAGATATTCGAAAACAGATTAGTTAATCGAAATGTAATAGAAGTTCGTTATACTGTGCATTATAACCATTTTATTAAGAGAGATTTATGTCCCGGTTTTTTATTATCGCCAGTGTGTGGCTACTCAGCGCATGTGCAACCACGCAATTACCTTCTAATTTATCCGGCGCGATCTTAAATAGTGATGATTTGGCTACCGTGAACGATGGTCTTCCTGCTTATCTGTTGATGGTTGACGCGTTAGTGAGTACTTACCCTAAAAGTGAAGCGATGCATCTAACCGCATCGAGCTTAAATGGCTCCTATGCAGGCGTGTTTATCCCTGAGGAACAAAAAGAACGTCGAAAGAACATGTCTAAAAAGGCGCTTCACTATGCTTTTGAAGCCTTTTGTCTGCATGATAAAAAAGCCTGCGACCTGGAAACTGTAGATCGAGATGCATTTGAGCGAACGATTGCTCAGTGGACATCTGCCAAAGATGTACCTTACCTCTACGCACTTGGAACCTCATGGGCATCCTATGTTCAGGCAAATTCAGATGATTGGTTGGTGGTTGCCCAGTTAGGCCAAGCTGAAGCCGTCTTGAAACAATTGGTGAGTATCGATGAAAATTATGAAAAAGGCACAGGCTTGCTGTATTTGGGGGTGATGAACAGTATTTTACCGCCAAGTCTAGGAGGTAAGCCTGATGTAGCGCAAGCCTACTATGAGCGTGCGCTGTTAGCAGGGAACAATGAAAACATTATCATTCACGTCTATTACGCGGCTAACTTTGCTCGTCTTGTGTTTGACCAAGAGTTGCATGACCGATTGCTTCAGCAAGCGTTAAGTCTAGATCCATATATTGAAGGTTATACGCTGCAAAATGTTTATGCGCAGCAGCAAGCGCAGTCATTGCTAGCAACCTCAAATGATTATTTTTAAAGGGTATGAGTATGATTAGGTCATTATTAATCTTAACTTGCACGGCATTTATAGCCCTAGGTGCTGCCGCGCAGGAATTAAAAATCGCAACAGAATACCCAGACGGTAACTCTGTTCTAAATGAATTACGTGCATCAGGTAAACGAATTGAAGAGCGGACTGAAGGCAGAATTAAGCTAAAATTCTATCCTGGAGGTGTTATGGGCGATGCAGTTGCGGTTAAACGTAAAGTCCGCATTGGCCAATTGCATGGTGCATTTATTCACAGTGGCGGCCTTGCAGATGTCTATAAAGACTCGCAAGTGCTTAATGCACCCTTACTCTTCCGTGACTTTGCAGAAGTTGATGCGGTGCGCGCCATCATCGACGAAGAAATAAATGCAGGTTTTACAGAGAACGGCTGGAAAACCTTTGGCGTTATTGAAGGGGGCTTTGCATTTGGCTTAACATCTGAGCCTGCAACCTCTATGGAAGCGCTTAAACAACAAAAACTTTGGTTGCCAGCGAACGACCCATTTACAGAGCAAATAGCCAAATCTTTCGGTATAAACCCAATTGTTTTGAATATAGGTGATGTTTTAACGGCACTACAAACTGGCGCCATTAATGCCTTCGTTGCCCCGCCAGTGGGCGCAATTACGCTGCAGTGGTATAGCAAAACTAAATATCTGACCAACGCACCCTTCATGTATACCTATGGTGTTATGGGGGTTTCAACTAAGGCTCTACGAGGTATTGATGAGCAAGATATGGCCATCATTGAAGAAGAGCTAACCGCTTCGAGCAAAGTGCTCGACCAAATAGCGCGTGTAGATAACAAAAAGGCTTTTAATGCATTACAGAGCCTAGGTATTGAGATTTTAGAACTCTCACCTGAAGATCGTAAAGCGCTTGAATTAGAGTCAGCTAAAGCGACCGCTAAATTGATCGAATCCGGTGAAATTAGCCAAGATTTTTATGATCGAGTATTACTCATACTGCAAGACTTAAGATCACAAGGATAAACATGCGTAAATGGGCAGAGCATTGGGCTCGCATTGAACGGGGCCTTTTAGTGCTGGTATTGTTATGTATGATCATTTTAGCGGTCTTACAAATAATATTAAGAAACGTATTCGATACTAGTATGTTCTGGATTGACCCTCTCAATAGATTATTTGTACTTTGGTTGGCAATATTGGGTGCAATGGTGGCGACCAAAGAAGGCGAGCATATCGCTATAGATGCCTTAAAGCATTATTTAGCAGGTGTTAAACTTTGGTTGGTCACAAAGTTGGTTTTGGCGTTCTCCGCAGTTATATGCGGCCTCATGGCGTTTCATAGCACACGTTTTGTATATGAAGAATACTTGTACGAAACCACTACTTTTTCAGAATTGCCGGCGTGGCCCTTTCAGCTGATTATGCCCGTTGGTTTTACCATCATGGCATTGCGGTTTACGGCGAGCTTGTTGATGAAGCCAAAGGAGGGCGCACTATGACTTCCTTATGGACAACCTTGATACTGGTCGGCGCTTTAATCGGTGCGCCTTTGTTTGCCGTTATTTTAGGCGGAGCCGCGGTTGGTTTTTGGGCTAATGATATTGATTTAATGGTTTTGCCCATTGAATTATTTCGATTAACTGAAAACACGCTTTTAATGGCACTGCCTTTATTTGCTTTTGCTGGATACTTACTCAGTGAAAGCAAAGCCGCTGACCGTTTGGTTGCACTATCAGAGGCTGCATTCGGTTGGTTACCTGGTGGTATGATCCTGATTTCATTACTGGCTTGTGCATTCTTTACTATGCTAACCGGTGGCAGTGGTGTGACTATTATTGCTCTTGGCGCGCTGTTGTTGCCTGCGCTTAAACAAGCCGGTTACACCGAACGGTTTTCACTTGGTCTAATTACAACCTCGGGTAGTTTAGGATTGCTACTACCTCCTGCAATTCCTCTCATTCTATATGGTATCGTGGCGCAACAAATGAATGTTGCTAACGTTGAAATTCAAGACTTGTTTCTGGCGGGGTTGATTCCTGCACTTATTATGATTTTAGCGCTGTGGGGTTATGGCTTGTGGAGTCAGCGTCATCAGTCTATTCCTCTGACGCCTTTTAAGTTTAAAACCTTGCTAACTCAACTGAATATCGCAAAGTGGGAAATAGCCATACCGTTGATCGTTTTAGGTGGCTTGCTCAGTGGCTGGTTAGTGGTCTCCGATATTGCGGCAATCACGGCTTTGTATGTTCTAATTATCGAAGTGTTTGTGTACCGCGAAGTCTCTTTAAAGGCCCTGCCTGCTATCGCAGCCAATGCCATGAAAATGGTTGGTGGAATTCTTCTCATTCTCGGCGTGGCGCTAGCGTTCACCAACTTTCTTGTTGATATGGAAGTGCCGTCAAAGGTTTTTGTGTTTATTCGAGAGAATATTGATAGTCGTTGGGCGTTTTTGCTTTGTCTTAATGTGGGTTTGCTGATGTTAGGTGCTATTTTAGATATTTTTGCGGCGCTGATTATTATTGTTCCATTGATATTGCCAGTCGCAATAGATTACGGTATTGATCCAGTACACCTAGGCATTATCTTTGTAGCGAATATGCAGATTGGTTATTTTACGCCGCCAGTGGGAATGAATCTGTTCATTGCCAGTTATCGATTTAAAAAGTCAATCACTGAACTATACGCAGCAACTATACCGATCATGTTCGTTTTAATGGCAGTTGTGTTGCTGATTACCTATTGGCCAAGTATGGTATTGTTTTTAGTAGATTAATTTATTTATCTAAAAAGAGCGCTAAATGTTTGACTTCATTGAAGAAATCGCTAAAATGCGCGTCACTTTTGAAGAAGCTAGTAACTGAAAAGTTATGTGTTTTTTAAATGTGCATTATGGGTGTGTAGCTCAGTTGGGAGAGCATCGCCCTTACAAGGCGAGGGTCAGCGGTTCGAACCCGTTCACACCCACCATAATGCGGAGCGGTAGTTCAGTTGGTTAGAATACCGGCCTGTCACGCCGGGGGTCGCGAGTTCGAGTCTCGTCCGTTCCGCCACTTTTCCTAAGTATAAAAGGAACGTTAAGTGTGACAGCTTAACATCGCGACCGAAGCATAGCTTAGGGCCGCGAGCCGGAATGCCGGATCATCGTGTCTGACCGTTCCGCCACTTCTCCTAAGTATAAAAGGACGTTAGAAAACGTTAAATTCAGTATTATGGGTGTGTAGCTCAGTTGGGAGAGCATCGCCCTTACAAGGCGAGGGTCAGCGGTTCGAACCCGTTCACACCCACCATAATGCGGAGCGGTAGTT
>NZ_JBKEGY010000019.1:0-73658 GCF_046710285.1 Reinekea sp. | reverse complement strand
TTTTAGTGGCCGCTGATGCGAACCAAGCCACATACTCATCGATCTAAAACTCAACCAGCCACAAACCAAGCAGCAGTGGCCATTGAAAATTAGTCGGGTATCTGAGCCATGGATGGCGAAGCTAAGCATACATGGATGTACTAGCGCGCCCGACAAATTTTTAATGGTCACTGATGCGAACCAAGCCAAAAAATAAAAAAACGCGAACCCTAACAAGGATCCGCGTTTAAACTATAGCTCATTACGAAGTGTTAGTGAGCTGACGCTTCACCAGCACCTTTCGGGTAACGAATGCTTTCAACAACGTCTTGAACATCTTCAGGTGCATCACCTGTCACTTTATGTACAACAAAGGCAACAATAAAGTTAAGGATCATACCTAAAGTACCGATACCTTCAGGCGAAATACCGAAGAGCCAGTTATCAGCAGAGTTCGCCGCCGGGTTAACAAACTTGAAGTAGATGATGTAGGTCGCCGTAAAGACAATACCCACAACCATTCCGCTTAACGCACCTTCTTTGTTCATGCGCTTATGGAAAATACCCAAGATAATTGCAGGGAAGAAACTTGAAGCCGCTAAACCAAAGGCAAATGCCACCACCTGCGCCACAAAGCCAGGAGGGTTAATCCCCAAGTAACCCGCAATGACAACCGCAGCTGCGGCAGCCATTCTCGCAAACAAGAGTTCTTGTTTTTCAGTTATATTCGGCATCAAATTTCGTTTCAATAAATCGTGCGAAATGGATGTCGAGATAACCAAAAGCAAGCCCGCTGCAGTTGATAATGCAGCCGCTAAACCACCCGCAGCCACCAACGCAATGACCCAGTTAGGTAACTCAGCAATTTCAGGGTTCGCGAGTACCATGATGTCGCGGTCGATGCTCATTTCGTTACGCTCATCCGCAGCGTAGAACATACGGCCGTCATCGTTTTTATCTTCCCAGCTAATTAAACCGGTTTTTTCCCAGCTGCTGATCCAGCTTGGCGCTTCTGAGTACAACGCACCTGCACCATCTGCACCATTAATGGTATTGATCATGTTCACGCGTGCAAATACCGCTACAGCAGGCGCCGTCGTGTACAAAATCGCGATGAAGATCAACGCCCAACCCGCAGAGCGACGTGCGCCCGCAACAGAAGGTACTGTGAAGAAGCGAACAATAACGTGTGGCAGACCTGCTGTACCAACCATCAATGCCGCTGTAATAAAGAAGACATCAATCATGGGCTTAGTGCCTTCGGTGTATTCAGCAAAACCCAGTTCTGTTGATAAACCATCAAGCTTATCTAGCAAGTAAACGCCACCTTCTGCAACTTCACCACCAAAACCTAATTGTGGAATGGGGTTGCCTGTCATTAACAACGAGATGAATACCGCAGGCACCATGAACGCAAAAATCAACACACAGTACTGTGCAACCTGTGTATAAGTAATGCCTTTCATGCCGCCTAATACCGCATAGAAAAATACGATAATCATACCGATGATAACGCCGGTGTTTACTGGCACTTCTAAGAAGCGGGAAAACACGACGCCAACGCCACGCATTTGCCCTGCAACGTAAGTGAACGATACGAAGATTGCACAAACAACGGCAATGGTGCGTGCCGTTTGGCTATAGTAACGATCGCCGATAAAATCGGGTACGGTAAACTTACCGAACTTACGCAGATAAGGCGCTAAACAAAGTGCTAATAATACATAGCCGCCTGTCCAACCCATGAGGTAAACAGACCCGTCGTAACCGGCGAATGAAATAATACCGGCCATTGAAATCCAGGAAGCTGCTGACATCCAGTCGGCTGCCGTTGCCATGCCGTTGGCAACCGGTGGAATACCGCCACCCGCAACGTAGAACTCTGAGGTTGAGCCTGCTCGTGCCCATATTGCTATGCCTATGTATAAGGCGAAAGATAATCCAACTAATATGTAGGTGAGTGTTTGTACATCCATTGCATTACCCCTCGTCTTCTTGAACGTTATATTTACGATCAAGCGCATTCATCTTTTTCACATAGACGAAGATTAATACGATAAATGTATATATTGACCCTTGCTGGGCAAACCAGAAGCCAAGTTTAAATCCAAAAAAGCGGATTTCGTTTAGTACGTCAACCAGCAGGATGCCAGCGCCGTACGAGACTGCAAACCATACGACTAGTAGGCTCAACATTATTTTTACGTTTTCGCGCCAGTACTGCTTGGCGTGTTCTTTTGATTCAAAGCTCATCGCGTCCCCTCCGATATTGTTATTGTGATGGAGATAAGCACCATAGAACTTAACAACAGTTTATTAGCTTGACTGTTCGACTTTGGTCGATAATAGACTAAAGGATAAGACGTCTTTGCGTTCAATTTGACGACTAGTTACTAAGGGACTGGGCTGGGGAGTAACGATGACTGTGGTTTGGGTTGTACTGGAGGCAGGTGTTCTTTTCTCGGTCGCTGCGAGTGCATCCATACACGCTAAACTTCGCCATCAATGGTAGGCTGATTTTTAGCTTTGTGGCTTGGTTCGTACTGGAGGTAGGTTGTCTTTTCTCGGTCGCTGCGAGTGCATCCATGCACGCTAAACTTCGCCATCCATGGCTCAGATTTCCGAGAAAAGACAACCTACCTCCAGTACTTAAAACTTTAAACTCTATTAACTTTAAAACTTTAATAGCCTGTTTTGTAATTTATGCAGGTGGGTATTTGGTTTGTTTCTCTATAATTTTTAATATTTTTTGCGACTATTGCGCTAGCTGTGTTTGGATTAGTTTGTGCAGAGATGTGCGGCAGAACTGTTATGCTTTTGTGCTGCCATAAGGGGCTGTCTTTTGGTAACGGCTCTTGGTCAAAAACGTCTAATACAGCGTGAGCCAGTTGGTGCTCATCTAATCTTTGTATTAAAGCTTGAGTATCAATAATTCGGCTTCTTGCAAAGTTTATTAAGCTTGCTGTTGGCTTCATTAACGATAACCGATCGATGTTTAATAAGTGATGTGTGTCTTGCGTTAATGGGACTAAGACGATGACAATATCGCTTTGACTTAATAGCTGGACTAGCCCTGCTTCACCACTTAATGACGTTAAGCCGGCTATCTGCTTTGGGTTACGACTCCAACCTAGAACGTTGAACCCGTTTTCGGCTAACCGTTGAGCTGATGCACTGCCTAGTTGGCCTAGCCCAAGTACGCCTATGGTTCTTTCACTGGGTCTTGCATAAAGTTTACTGCTCCATTCGGCCTTTACTTGGGCTTGTTGGTAATGGGGCATGTCTCGGTGTAAATACAGCGACCATGCCAAAGCTGCTTCGCTCATGGCATCGGTTAAGTTCGGGTCTATTAGGCGAACTATCTTTAAATTTTCTGCTTTAAAGGTGGCGACCAGTTTTTCTACCCCGGCCCATAAGCTGTGTAACCATTTTAAGTTGGCTAGTTGAGCTATGTTTGCTGGATCGGGGTTTGCGACGATAGCAATTTCACACTGTTGCTTTTGAATTTGGCTCAGCGCTGAGAACTCTATGATATTTTCATCCGGCAGTTCGGCTTGCAGTAACTTTAACCAACGTTCAGATTGTGTTGGACTTAACTCCCCGACCAGTGCGATTGGGTTATTCATTTCTCAAATACACCTTCAAAAGATTCAAAGCCTTTTATTTCAATTGGATTACCTGACGGGTCGCGAAAGAACATAGTGCCCTGTTCGCCAGCTTCTCTTTGAAACCTGATCTTTGGTCCATATTCAAACTCAATGCCCGCTGTTTCTAGGCGCTCAGATAGCGCTTGCCATTCATTCATTGGCAATATGGCGCCAAAATGGGGCATGGATACTTTTACTTCGGCGACTTGTCCGGTTTTTTCGACTTTAAACGGCTCGCCTAGGTGCAATGAAAGCTGATGGCCGAAGAAGTTAAAGTCGATCCAGGTGTCTGTTTGTCTGCCTTGCTCACAGCCCAATAAATCGCCGTAAAAGGCTTTGGCTTCTTCGAGGTTGGTGACGTGGAAGGCTAAATGAAATATCGATGACATGATGAGGCTCTTATTATTGCAAAATTGAAGATTAGCACCTTGCTTGAAGACGATGCAACTTCCTAAAGTAGGCAATTCTTGCGATCAAAATCAGCAAGTGAATAAAACTTGCCTATACTAAAAAGATGTTTCGCTTTAGGTCTTCCCGTGTTTAATCAATTTCGCAGTCGAACCGCCCATGTGTTAAGTGTTGATGCGGGTAGCCGCCTCTCAAGAGTCATAGACTACGCCCTTATCATTCTCATAACCTTAAACGTTATAGCGATCATCTTAGAGTCTGTACCCAGTTTTGAGCAGATTCATCACAATTCTTTAGCCACCTTTGAAGCTTTTTCTGTTTTGGTATTCAGCATTGAGTTTATTTTACGCATCTGGTCATGCGTTGATGAGGAAAAGTACCAAGGCTTAACCCCGGCTCAGGCACGTTTACGCTATTTGTTTTCACCCATGGCAACTATCGACCTACTGGCGATTTTGCCATTTTATCTCATGCTGTTTATGAGTATCGACCTGCGCTTTTTACGAATCATAAGACTGTTCCGAATATTTAAGTTAACCCGGTATTCTGGCGCAATGAATCTTGTATTAAGTGTCTTTAAAGAAGAAGCGGGTGCTTTTTTCGCTGCTTTTTTTGTGCTGGTAATGTTGCTGATTCTCGCATCAAGTGGTATTTACCTCCTTGAACACGATGTCCAACCTGAAGAGTTTGGCACAATTCCAGACGCTATGTGGTGGGCAATGGCGACCTTGACCACCGTTGGCTATGGAGATGTCGTTCCCATAACTGCTCTGGGTAAGATGTTTGGCGGGTTCATTACTATTATCGGCGTGGGTATGGTTGCCTTGCCTGCGGGTATTTTAGCCTCCGGCTTTTCCGATTTAGTTCATCGACGAAAAAAACTCTATTCCAGCCACCTAGAAAATGCCTTAAATGATGGTGTGCTGACACCAGAAGAAGAAAAAGAGCTTGAGTTGCTGCGAGAGAAGCTCGGTTTATCCCTTGACGATATTGAAGATGTAACTCACGCTTTCGTGAAGCAATTTCAAGGTTCCATTAGAGAGTGTCCGCACTGCCACAAACCGTTAATTCAAGAGCGTAGATCAGATCGTTGATCTTAAAATTAAGAAACTGACTTAGCAATGCCATAGCCAAATTGCTAGGAAAAGCTAGATTTTCCATCCAGATGACTTTACCGTTAGTCGTTTCTACTAACTAACATAGGGTTGTTTATGACGTTAGCCGCTTGGTTATCTATTGTGGGTATTTGCAGTTTAGGCGCTATTTCACCAGGCCCATCTTTAGCAGTGGTTCTAAAACACACTTTAAACGGGGGTAAACGGCAAGGCTATATTACGGCCATTACCCACGGCATCGGTGTTGGCTTATACGCTATAGCTTGTATCTCCGGGCTTGCATTTGTACTAATCGCTTCTGAATGGGCATTTACGCTTTTGCAATGGGCTGGCGCAGCCTATCTGGCCTGGATGGGTATAAAAGGCTTAATGAGCAAGTCAAACCCTAATCAAAAGCTTGAAGAAGTCACTGCAACCCAGGCAGCACGTGATGGTTTTTTCATCGTCTTCTTTAACCCTAAAATTGCCGTCTTTTTCATAGCACTATTCAGCCAAGTCATCGGCCCTGAAACGACGTTGGTGGGTAAGGCCGTTTACGCATCAACGGCCATGGTGATCGATATGGGCTGGTACCTCATTGTGGCTTGGCTATTCTCCAACGAGCGCTGGTTAGAAAAATTACAGCAAAAAGCGACGCTGCTGGATCGCATCTTTGGTGTAATATTACTGTTATTAGCAAGCAAGATAGCCTTTAGTTTAAGTTAGTCTCTCAAACCTAAATGCCACGAAAATGAATTTATGCTGCCTTCTTAGCGATCAAGTTGTGTATCTTCTCCCTATCTCTAATTAGGTATTCCTATTGCTGGCTATGAGGCAAATCAATAAAATGAGCTATTTCTAATATAATCTAACCAAAAAGACAGGGTTTTTGACATGGGTTCGAGCGGTAAATGTTGATGTAGTTATATTCACTATATCTAATTAACTTTACTCTTTGGAGATACTCATGCTTAAAAAAACAACTTTAATCATTGCTTTAACCGCAAGCTCACTCACGTTCGCTGCCGACGCTTTAGTCAATGCCGATTGGCTGGCGAATAACAGTGATGTTGCCATTCTGGACATTCGTAGCTTGGATGCCTATATGGCTGGCCACATACCTGGAGCACTGTCTACACCTTACGCTGAAGGTTGGCGCGCAACGGTCAATGGCGTTAGCGGACAACTGCCACACCTCCCCGTTATTGAGCAAAAAATTGCTGCGTTAGGCATTGATGCGACAAGCCATGTTGTCATTGTCACATCGGGCACGAGTGCCAGCGATTATAGCGCTGCTTCGCGTGTGTATTGGACATTTAAAGTGCTTGGCCACGAAGAAGTGAGTATTTTAGATGGTGGTACTAAAGCTTGGCAGATGGGCGACTATACCATCAGTACAAGCTATCAAACCCCAACCACTGGCGAGTTTAGTGCCTCCATGCAGTCAGATATTCTAGCAACAACGGAGTTTCTAAAGGATCGACTAGAAACCGTACAGACCATTGACTCACGTTCAGCCGATTATTTTGATGGTACTGAAAAGTTCAGTGGTGCCCGGGTCGCGGGTACCTTGCCTGGCTCGGCTAACCTAAACAGCGGGACAGTCTTTACCGGCACAGACGTTTTGTACTTCAAAAAAAATGCTGAGCTTGAAGAACTCGCAAACACGGCCGGCGTAGATCTCAATGCCAGCTATACAGCAACCTTTTGTAACACTGGTCACTTAGGTGCAACCAACTGGTTCGTCTTATCTGAATTATTGGAAGTTCCTAATGTCGCGCTCTACGACGGATCTATTGTTGAATGGACCGCCGATGCAGATCGTCCAGTTCAAACCGCCAAGCGTGGATTGGGTAAACTATTCGGTTGGCTTTAATAGACTGCGGAGCAAATAGATTATGACGACGGTTATTTCTGATACTGCGCCGAAAGGCGCAACAGCCCCAAGCACACCTTGGGGCATTGACAGCTATATAACTTCCATTGCCTTTGCCACCATCGCAATTATTGGCGCACTCATCTGGCTTGAGACTGCGACTTTCTTAGTTGTTTTGTTTGGCATCGGTACGGTGCTGGGCATTGCCATGTTCCAAAGCTCACTTGGTTTTACCGGTGCATGGCGTAATTTTGTTTTGACCGGTCAAGCCACCGGTATGAGAGCTCAGTTAGTCATGCTTGCCGTGGCTTCTGTATTAATCATTCCTCTGGTTTCCGGTGCTATTGATGTCGGTGCGAGCGGTACAACTGCACCTCTGGGTGTTTCGTTGATTGTCGGGTCATTTATATTTGGCTATGGCATGCAACTCGGCGGCGCGTGTGGTTCGGGTACATTATTTACCGTAGGTTCGGGCAATTTGCGCATGCTGATTACCCTGTTCTTTTTTGTGGTTGGCGCTTTTTGGGGCTCGATGAACCACACTTGGTGGATGACACTGCCGGCCGCACCTTCCGTTGTTTTATACGACATGTTGGGACCCTGGTTAGCGATTGTTGCGCAACTGATCATCATATCTGCATTGTGGTGGTGGTTTGGGAAACGCGAAAAACGCTTAACGGGTAACACCGGTTGGGGCTTGATGGCCAAGGCAGAAACCAAAGGCCTGAAGCGATTTGTAACAGGACCTTGGCCGCTCTTATGGGCTGCGCTTATTTTAGCGGTGGGTAACATGCTCACGGTCATCATTGCAGGTTCACCTTGGGGGATTACATTTGCCTATGCATTGTGGGGCGCTAAAGGCGCTCAAGCCTTAGGTGTTGATGTGGTGAGCAACGCCTATTGGTCGACCCCGTTCGCTGCGAGCGCATTGGCAGATTCCGTTTTTATTAACGTAAATTCAGTGATGGCCATCGGTGTTATTTTGGGCGCAATGTTCGCGTCTGGTTTGTCGAACCGATTCAAAAAAGCCAGCCCTAAAACGTTACCATGGCGATCAATTGCTGCTGCAGTGATTGGTGGTCTGTTAATGGGTTATGGCGGTCGTGTCGGCTTTGGTTGCAACATTGGTGCTTTGTTCTCCGGTGTCGCTTCTGCCAGCATGCACGCATGGGTATGGTTCGGTTTTGCTTTCTTAGGCTCTTACTTTGGCATTAAATCTCGCCCATTTTTTGGTTTAGATAATTGAGGATGACATGATGAGAATTTACTCTAAAGCTCGTGTATCACTGGCGATGGTTGCCTTAGTGGCCTTATTGATGGTCGATCATCTTGGCAGCCCCACCTTTGCCTATAACATGGGTAACGGTGGCGATACGGCACTGCTAAAGCTTGATACCATTACCGGTTCCGGTTGCGGCGCACCGTAGGCAAAGCACTCACAATAGTTGGTAAGCTACTCCACCTAAGTGAGTTCAAGCTCAGTTGATTTACGTGTTATTCAAAAGGGGCTTCCGCCCCACTGCTGTTCCATAATTTAGAAGCGGTCCATTGCTTGGAATTCGGGTGTTTGAAACATGGATGTTTCAAACAAGCCCCCATGGACGGGTTTATGGCGACAGAAATTTCAAGCAATGGGCTGCTGAACCGTGCGTAATCTGTGAAATATTTATGGGACAGCAGGGGCTTTCGCCCCTTTTTTATTCATACATTGGCTGGAAATCTTGCGCGCTGCGATTAGCCATATCTTCGTAGGTATCCCATCGCAATGCGAGCGCTTCACTGGCTAACGCATTCAAGCGCTTGGCTTCTTCTGGATGAGACTTTTGCAATTGTACATAACGCTGCTCATTCGAACGATAGACTGAAAGCGGTATATGCGGTGGTAGGCAATCTAACTCAAACGGGTTCTCCCCAGACTGCCTCAACAATGGGTTATAGCGAAGCAATGGCCAATGCCCGGTGGCAACGGCAAGCTTTTGCTGCTCTAGGCCTTTACGCATATCTATACCATGGGCAATGCAATGGCTATAAGCCAATATCAATGAAGGTCCAGGGTACGCTTCTGCTTCACGTAAGGCTTGTAACGCTTGCTGAGGGTTTGCACCAAATGCAATACGCGCAACATAGACATTGCCGTAAGCAATCGCTTGAAGTGCCAAGTCTTTTTTACCCACCGGCTTGCCTCCGGCTGAAAACTTTGCGACTGCACCCAGTGGTGTCGCTTTTGACATTTGGCCACCAGTATTGGAATAAACTTCGGTGTCCATGACCAACACGTTTACATCTCGGCCGCTGGCCAAAACATGATCTAAACCGCCATAGCCAATATCGTAAGCCCAACCATCACCGCCCACAATCCAAACCGAACGACGCACAAATTGATCCGCAACCGAGGCCAACTCTTTAGCTTCTGAGCTGGAAAGTTTTTCAAGCTGCTCTTTCAAAATAGAGACACGCTGCCGTTGTTGCTCTATTTCTGTTTCGGTTATCTGCGCTGCGTTGACTAAGCCTTCCACATCACAATTTTTTAGCTTAGGGGCTAACGCGTTCAGCTTATCTACCGCGTGTTCATGGTGCTGGTCGGCGGTTAACCGGAAGCCTAAACCAAATTCTGCGTTATCTTCAAACAAGGAATTCGCCCATGCTGGACCGTGCCCTTTGGCATTTTTTTGCCAGGGTGTGGTGGGTAAGTTACCGCCATAAATAGACGAACACCCAGTCGCATTGGCCACCAACATGCGGTCACCAAAGAGTTGAGATACCAGTTTCAGGTAAGGTGTTTCTCCACAACCCGCACAGGCACCTGAAAACTCAAACAGCGGCTGTAAGAATTGCGCGCCGCGTACCGTGGAAAAATCAACGCGTGAGCGTTCTGGGTAATCTAACGCTTCAAAGAAAGCGAGGTTTACTATTTCCTGTGCAAGAATCTCGTTTGCTGGAACGTCAGTAAGCGCTTTAACGCTAGAATCCGTTTCACTGATGGCAGGGCAAGCTTCTATACAAAGTCCGCAGCCCGTGCAATCTTCCGCATAGAGCTGCAAGGCATAGCGAGTTTCTGGAAAACCGCGTGCCGTCGTTTCACACGATTTAAAAGAATCGGGTGCATCGACCAATGCATCTTGATGAAAGAACTTGGCTCTGATAGCTGCGTGCGGGCAGACAATGGAGCAGTTCCCGCATTGAATACAAATATCGGGCTGCCATTTCGGCAAGGTCTGCGCGATATTTCGCTTCTCCCATTGAGTTGTGCCGCTCGGATAGGTGCCATCAACAGGAATCAAACTAACGGGAATGAGATCACCCAAGCCATCCATCATTGGCTTGGTGACTTGTTGTACAAAGTCCGGCCAATGGCTGACACTTTTCTCGGCAATGTTTTGCGCAGTTGCCAGCTCAATTGTTAAAGGGTGCAAATTAGCTAGGGTATTTTCAATGGCCGTATAGTTTTTTTGAACAATTGCATCGCCTTTCTTTTGATAGCTTTTTTTAATCGCCTGGCGAATTTTATCCAGTGCCTCATCCTTTGGCATAACGTTGGCCAAAGCGAAGAAGCAGGTTTGCATGATGGTATTGATGCGTTGGCCCATACCGCTGAGCTCAGCAACATTCTTTGCATCGATTACAAATACATTTAATTTTTTATCAATAATGCTGTGTTGAATCTGACTTGGTAATTTTGCCCAAACTTCGGTCACTTTGTAGGGGGCGTTAATCAGCAACGTACCCTCTTGCTCGATATTGGCAAGCACTAATGGATTACTTAAAAATGAAAACTGATGAATAGACACAAAATTGGATTTTTGAATCAGGTAAGGCAAATCAATTGGATCGGGGCCAAAACGCAAATGCGAAATGGTCTGAGAACCTGATTTTTTAGAATCGTAAACAAAGTAACCTTGAGCAAAATAGCGATCATCCTCACCAATAATTTTTATACTGTTTTTATTGGCGCCCACCGTTCCATCTGAGCCTAAACCATAAAATAAGGCGCGAATGGTATTGGCAGGTTCTAGGATAAACGATTCATCGATGGGTAAATGACTGTGGCTAACATCATCTATAATGCCAACGGTAAAATTATTCTTTGGCTTTGCTTGTGCCAAATTGTCAAAAACTGCCTTCACCATGGCCGGTGTAAACTCTTTACTCGATAAGCCATAACGGCCACCAACACAGCGCGGCAGTTCGGTTATTTGGTCAAGCTGATAGGCTTCACTGAGCGCACTAGTGACATCAGCATATAAGGGTTCGGCAATACTGCCGGGCTCTTTGGTTCGGTCTAGGACGGCTATTTTTTTCACCTGTTTCGGCAACGCACTGAGTAAGTGAGCAGCGGAGAAAGGTCGATATAAATGAACCGCAATAGCGCCAACTTTTTCACCTTGTGCGGTTAACGAAGCAACAGTTTGACGTACCGTTTGCATACCCGAACCCATAATGATAATAATGCGCTCAGCATCTTCATCGCCAATATAATCGAACAGTTTATAGTATCGACCCGTGAGCTTACCAAACTTCTCCATGGCATTTTCAACCAGCGTAGGTAACTGTTGATAATATAAATTCGAAGATTCTCGACCTTGGAAATAAACATCTGGGTTTTGTGCGGTACCCCGTATGACTGGGTTTTCTGGGTTCAACGAGCGCGCACGGTGATCGTGCACCCACTGATCATCGATCATGTTTTTCAGTACATCGTCTTCGATCATTTCAACTTTATTCACTTCATGGGAAGTTCTAAAACCATCGAAGAAATGGATGAACGGCACGCGTGATTGCAGCGTAGCGGCGTGCGCAATCAAGGCTAAATCGTGTGATTGCTGTACGCTGTGTGAGCTTAACAACGCAAAACCAGTATTACGTACGGCCATCACATCTTGGTGATCGCCAAAAATAGACAGGGCTTGCGCCGCCAGTGAACGCGCGGCTACGTGAAAAACTGTCGGCGTTAATTCACCGGCAATCTTGTGCATATTTGGGATCATCAACATCAGACCCTGAGAAGATGTAAATGTGGTGGCTAATGAACCTGATTGCAATGCTCCATGAACCGCTCCGGCTGCTCCGCCTTCGCTTTGCATTTCGGTTACATTGGGTGACTGCCCCCAAATATTAACCCGACCTTGGTTTTTCCATTCATCCGCTAACTCAGCCATTGATGACGAAGGTGTAATTGGATAAATAGCACACACTTCACTTAAACGAAAGGCAACATCGACGGCGGCTTCATTACCATCGATCATTTTATAGGTTTTCTGCGTGGTCTTTTTCATCTCATTTACTCCGCAGCAATCATCGATATTGCATTGGTAGGGCATTGCAGTACGCAAGCTCCGCAACCGGTACAACGATCGTAGTCAATTCTATAACCGAGACCTTTGCCCATAATCTCAATGGCATTTTCAGGGCAGGCACCAAAGCAACTGTCGCATTCAAAACAATTACCACAGGAATAACATCGCTTGGCTTCATACAAAACCTCCGCCTCGGTTAACCCTTGTAGCACTTCGCGAAAATCCTGAGTACGCTCAGTGGGCGCTAGTTCTTTTTGTGTTTGTGTGCTGGCGTCGGTGTGATACCACAAACGCATATCTTCATACTCAATTATTGGTGGACTGGGTGGCTTTTGATAGCGCCGGTCATTCAGCCAACTGTGAATATGTGCTGCCGCTTTACGGCCATGACCTGTGGCATAGGTAACTGAGCGAGTGCCTGGTGTCATATCGCCACCGGCAAATAAACCAGGGTAACCGGTCATGAAGGTGTCATCGACTGAAACACTGCCATCTTCAGCAAGCTCAATACCTTCGATGCTTTCAAACAGCTTTGCTTCTATACGCTGCCCTAACGCAAGTATCACCGAATCGGCCGCCAATGTTTCAAACTCACCGGTTGGTTGCGGCCGACCTTGATCATCAAGTTCCATTTTTTCTACGTGAATCTCGCCTTGCTCAACACCTTTTATGGTGCGCAACCAATTGATTTTTATACCTTCCGCTTCTGCTTCATCTGCTTCGAAGCGGTGTGCTGGCATATGGTCACGATCACGGCGATAGATAATCATCGCTTCCTCGGCGCCTAATCTTTTTGCGGTTCTGGCGGCATCCATCGCCGTGTTACCACCGCCGTATACCGCCACCCGCCGTCCTAATACAGGCGTGTCACCACTTTCAATACTTTTTAAATAACTGACGGCGTCTAAAATTTTACAGGCATCACGCGAAGGGATATCAACTTGAGTGCCGATATGAGCACCAATCGAAACAAAAACCGCGTCAAAATAGCCGCGTTTTTTCTCATCTAACACATTATCGACTTTGCGGTTTAAGTGGATTTTCACGCCAAGTTTTTCAATACGTTTGATCTCGGCATCTAAGACCTTACGTGGCAAACGGTATACTGGAATGCCATATCGCAGCATGCCACCGGGTTTATCCGCTGCTTCGATAATTTCAACACTGTGACCTTTACGAGATAAGTGATAAGCCGCCGATAAACCCGCTGGGCCTGAGCCAACGACCAAAATGCGTTTTCCTGATGGGCCGTGCTGAGCATCAAACTGCCAGTTGTGCTCTATTGCCTGGTCACCTAAGAAACGCTCCATAGCATGAATGCTCACCGGCTCATCAACTTCCGTACGGTTACAGGCTTGCTCACAAGGGTGATAACACACTCGCCCATGCACTGCAGGCAGAGGGTTCACATCCGTTAAGGCACGCCAAGCGCGTTCGTAGTCTTTATTTTGTACAAAACTGATCCAATGCTGGATATTCTCACCAGCAGGACAACCCGCATTGCAAGGAGGGAGGAGGTTTTGATACCTCGGTCGTTCTTTATTGCTCACCCCGCTAGTTCGAGAATGAGCAATGTCAAAGCTTCGTGTCAGGTCTTTAGTGTTCATATAAAGGCTCCCGCGCAAACGAGCCTTTATATTAGACCTAGCTAAACTTTAGTTCACCTAAAAAACATGCGCTAGATCAATTAATGTACAGAAGAATAGTAAGTGACATAAAAGTTGTCCATCACATGCCTAAACTCGCAATAGTTTAATTTTAAGTTGTAGGCCGTTGTCTTATAAATAACTCACTCTAGGTAATTGTCTAGACTAACAAAGTGCTTACCCAAATCTAAAAGCATCTAAACAAACCAAATTGAATTGAGCTTTTTTGATATAAAGTGTATTTTTGATATGGAATATTTATTTTAAAAAGAGGGATTCACAGTGAACAAAAGACTTTTGTGGTTAGTAGCACCTTTAGCGATTGGCGTATTAGTAGGTTGTGAGCCAGTTGTTGATGAAGATGCTGAAGGAGACGGAGAAGAAACGACTGAAGAAGTTACTGGCTCTACAGAGTCTTCCGAAAATGGAGTCGTGGGCTCCGTGGTCGGTCTACCTGATGCCGATAGTTTTTCATTGTCTGTTGGTGGAGCTGTCGTGACTGGCGCATTGGATACTGACGGTGTAACCGTTAATCTTAGTGTTCAAGTGGCCGATAGACATAACCACCCAGTAATTGATGACACCGCAATTTCTTTTTGGACTGAGTATGGACACGTTAGCGAGTTCTGCTTAACAACTAACGGTTCTTGCTCTGTTACTTGGACAAGCGGCGGCGGCGGTTACAATGGCGTTTATAAGCCAAAGGATGGATTGTCAACTATTATAGCCTTTACTAAGGGTGAGGATTCATTCTTCGACGCTGGCGAGCGCAATGGTATTTATAATATAGCATCTGACTCTGCACTATTAACAAATGATGAAGCGATCTTATCGTCTCCAGAATTGTATTATGACCGAAATTTTGATGGGTATACATCAACACAATTCACTGACCTAGGCAGTAACCTCACAATTGATAACGATGCTTTCGTTGACTTAGATAAGAGCGGCAGCTTTACTGCTTCTTCTGCGAAATTTAGAGGAACCGAATGTAGCGCCGGTGCGATTGCAGCAGGCCATTGCGCCCAAGATCGCATACATGTTTGGGATAAAGCTCAGTTAGTTTTATCATACAGCGCGGATACGCCAACAATCGTTGTATCTAATGCATCTCCTGGTCTCAATACGCCGTTTACTGTCGATGTAGCCGACTCAAATGGAAACTTCCCTTCTGCAGGCACAAAAATATCGATCACTCCTGATGTAGCTGACGCTGCGTTTAAAGTTAACTTTCCTGGAGGAGACACTGTATTACCGGTAGGTAGTGCAGGTAAATTTCCTGCAACATTTAATGCCGAAATTACAGCAGGCGCTGCTGGCGGTACAAACCCAGCAACGATAGAAATTGAATACCTCGGCTTAACCTACAATAGGTCTATTACTTACTAGGCAAATACTTTGCCATTGAGAGTATCAAATAAAAAAGGGGCTTCGTCCCTTTTTTATTTTTGCATTTCTTATAAATTTCTAATCCTGATTATCTTATGAATTTTTAATTGCACCAAAACATTTAGTCAGATTTATTCGGACTCAACACCTCAGCCAAATTCTCACGACTCAATTCACCTTGAATTTCACCCTCTTCATCGACAACGGGAAGTGGGTAGGTGTTATCCAATGTTTCTGGAATCACATCCTCTAACTGATCGCCGGGTGCGAGTGATTGTTCGTTATCGTAATATTCAGTTGATAGCGGCTTATCATACTCGGATTGATCAACCTCTTCTAATTGTTCAAGTACAACGGCACCTTGGTAGCCATCACTGTCTACATGATAGGCGTACTCTTGTTTAGAGGTTCGCATTTGCTTTAGAGCTTCGCCGACGGTTTCTGCTGAAATTCTGAAAGCCGCGGGCTGCATGACGGTATCAACGGTTAAGGCTCGGGCTCGGTTTACGTCTCGGACAAACTTCTCTACGTAATCATCAGCCGGGTGCAGCAATATCTCAGCTGGCTTACCTACCTGAATCAACTCTCCGTCTTTCAATACCGCGATGCGATCACCAATGCGCAGTGCTTCGTCTAAATCATGGGTGATAAACACAATTGTTTTGTGCAGTTTGTCTTGTAAGTTCACCAATTGATCTTGCATTTCTGATCGAATCAATGGGTCAAGGGCTGAGAAAGCTTCATCCATTAATAAAATTTCTGCATCGGTGCAAAGTGCTCGGGCAAGTCCAACTCGTTGTTGTTGACCTCCTGAAAGCTGTGAAGGGTACTGGTTTTCATAGCCTGACAAACCGACATCTTCTAACCAAACCATGGCTTTATCGTGGCGTGTTTTTTTATCTATACCCTGAGCTTGCAAGCCAAAGGCGATATTTTCGATAATCGTATAGTGTGGCATGAGACCAAAGCGCTGAAACACCATCGACATTTTTTGCTGGCGAAAACTACGCAGCTCTTTTTGATCGAGCTCCATAATATTTTGGCCTTCAACAATTATTTCGCCTTCGGTAGGGTCTATCAAGCGATTAAAATGCCGAATTAATGTAGATTTTCCTGAGCCCGATAGCCCCATGATGACAAATATTTCGCCTTTTTTTATATCTAAATCGATCGCTTTTAAGCCTAAGGTGTGACCCGTTTGAGCAAGTACATCAGACTTACTCGCGCCACTTTTTACTAGGTCCATGTGTTTTTCGGCTTTGTCACCAAACAGCTTATAGAGCCCTTTAATTTTAATAAGTGGTTCAGTCATGACGATTTCCTAAATGCTGCTGAGAACGTTGCGCATAAGCTTGTGAAACTCGATCAAAAATAACGGCGAGCACAACAATGGCTAAACCATTCAATAAACCTAAGGTAAAGTATTGGTTGGTGATCGATTTTAACACTGGCTGACCCAAACCTTTCACACCAATCATTGATGCAATGACAACCATGGCTAATGCCATCATGATAGTTTGGTTTATGCCCGCCATGATGTTTGGCATCGCCAATGGCAATTGCACTCGCCAAAGTTTTAACCAGGAAGAAGACCCAAAGGCATCAGCGGCTTCGAGTACTTCTTTATCGACTAATCGAATACCTAGGTTGGTTAGACGAATAACCGGTGGAATAGCATAAATTATGACAGCAATGAGGCCAGGAATTTTGCCAATACCCAGCAACATAACAACCGGAATAAGATAGACAAAGGCTGGCATGGTTTGCATAATATCTAGGATCGGGGTAACAAAAGATTGCACGCGATTAGAGCGCGACATGAGTATGCCGATAGGAATACCGATACCAATAGAAAGGAATGTACAGACGGTAATAATACTCAGCGTACGCATGGTATCTTCCCACATACCAAAGTAGCCAATAAGGAAAAGTGATACGCCGACGCCGATGGTGAGTTTAATTGAGCGCGCGGCACCATGGGTAATTGCCAGGAGTATTGCAATCATTATCCACCAAGGAGTGGCTAGGAGTAATTTTTCAAACCAAATTAGAAACGCTAATAGTGGATCAAAAAAGGATTCTATAAGTTCGCCATATTCGCGAGAAAAATCTCGATATGCGCCATCAAGACCTTTGCGGATATCTAATAACTGAGATCGAGTAAGCTGAGGAAAGTCGGTTAACCAAGACATGTCATTTCTCTGATTTATTTAAAGTAAAATAATACTGAAACTTCCTAAAACAGAAAGTGGTTTTATTCTTGTCTTCTATGTTGAAGCTCAACCGATTGTTCGGCTGAGCTTCAATAAAAAGCAGAGGCTAAATTACATTGCTGCTTTAATTTTACTGGCTACTTCTTTAGGTACCCATGTTGCCCACAATGATTCCTGAGTTTCTAGGAAGTATTCTGCCGCGTATTCGCCATCTGCTTGGTTATCTTCCATCCAAGCCAATAAACGGTTCATCACATCATTCTTAACTGAACGCTTAGTGATGTATTCATAGGCTGCTGGCGTCTTTGTCGCAAACGATTCAGTTGTGATACTGAATACTTCTGAAGGTGGATACATAGTTGGTTTAGGATCTAGGCAGTCTGCTTGAGTAATACAACCATAGAAATGCTCTTTATCTGTGCCTGAACCAAAATCAACTTTCACCATTTCGTATTTGCCCAAAATCGCTGTTGGCGCCCAGTAATAACCTAGCCAAGCTTCTTTACGCTCATAAGCTTTTGCCAATGCACCGGCAAGACCTGCACCTGAACCCGGATCAACTAGCTCAAAGCCAGCGTCTTCCATTTCAAGGGCAATGAATAAGTTTTCATTGTTTATTTGGCAACCCCAGCCTGCTGGGCAACCCATAAACATAGACATATCTGGGTCTTCTGGATGTTCAAATATTTTAGCATTGGCTTTAACGCCTTCAATGGTTGCTAATGAAGGGTCTTCATCAACAAGATACTTAGGCACCCACCAGCCTTCTTCGCCACCATCGGTTAGCGAACGACCGGCATAACGTAAACGCTTTTCTTCTACGCCCTTGTCAATTGCCGCGCTAAAGTTACCAATCCAAAATTCTGGGGCAATGTCGGGCTCGCCTTTTTCAATCATTGAGGTACCGGTTGGCATAGTATCGCCAGGTACAATTTCAACGTCGCAGCCGTAACCATTTTCTAAGATGAAAGCGTCGACATAAGCCAGCAAGGTGGCAGAGCTCCAGTTCATATCTGCGATAGATACATCGCCGCATTCATCGGCAGCGAAGCTCATGGTGCTGCTTAAGGCAATAGCAGATCCGGCAATTAAGCCTAGTGATATTTTTTTCATGATTTCTCCAGAATATTATCTGTTTTATTAATTGATAAGAATAAGGGGCTTCGGCGGGAGTTAGCGAATTTACTAAACGCTAAGCTATAAAAAAGCCCCATTGTTAAGCTTGTTAACAACGTTGATTTACATCGACAATAAAATTTCACTAATGTGTTAGTAAAATGGCCGATGTGATCGTTCAGGTCAGAGAGAACTTCAGTACCTGTCTTTATGAACACAACAATATTATCTTTTAAGATTGATTAACTGCGAATCAATCTTAAAAACTTGTCCTTACTAGTGATTAGCTTTAACTCTAGCAAAGGTCCCGTAAATGCGCAAATAGGCTAGCAAGCTGATTTTTATTCGTCTTCGTCTATTTCTTCTTCGTCTAAATCAACAGGCTTGTATGTCCTTTGCTTGCTCTTGGCGATAATTTCTAAGTAAAAAGATGGCAGTTGTGCTTTTTCTGCTTCGTCCATATAGGCATTAATTTCCGATACATGGATAGTTTTTGCTTCTTCTTCTGATGGACCGTATTTGCAATCAAAGTCCCAAAAATCATCACCCTTAGGCAATTGCTTACGCTGCTCCCGCTTCATATATTTTTTAGCATCGTGTTTAGCGGCTTCAATTATACGAGCTAGGTTCAGTTTTGGATGAGTCAGTAGGTAAGTTTTTTTCATAATATTCCCATATTTTTAATTTACGCCACTGTAATGATTTTCTGCCGTACAGCAACATATTCAACCGCTTTAATGATCTTTTAACTCTAGTTGATGTTTTTATCGATAGCTAAGGCATTGTTTCCTTAAAATTTGCACCTCTTTTCAATCAATCCCCTAGAATTACAAGATGCTCTGTAGGTACACTGCATACATCCTAACTATTTTGAGCATGATTATTATGGCCTTTGAATTACAGCCGTTAGCAACTAATACCCCTGGGCAACAATCTAATTTAGCAATTCATCGCTTCGGCCCAACTTCAGGGCAAAAAGTCTATATTCAGGCGGGGTTACACGCCGATGAACACCCTGGTCTGTTGGTAGCACAGCATTTAATTGAACGACTAGCTCAGCTAGAACAAGCCGATCAGTTAAAGGCTCATTTCGTCATCGTGCCTTTCGCTAATCCTATTGGCTTAAAACAACGCATTTTTGGTCATGTAAATGGTCGTTGTGATTTGGCCACCGGACAGAACTTTAACCGCGGTATGTCAATTGAACGAGCCCAAATTAGTGACTTGACTGAGCTTGCTTTCACTGCCGACCTACAAAGTAATGATGTTCTTTTTCGGCAATGGCTATTAACTCAAATCGAACAGCGTAAGCCTTCCTTCGAAATAGCAGCGCTTCATCAAGCTCTTCTTAGTCACTCTATAGATGCACACTACGTACTCGATCTACATTGCGATGACGTAGCATTGCCACACGTTTTTTATGGTTCCCATCAACATGAGGACGGGCAATTACTAGCCCACTGCATGTCTGCGAACGTAGCATTGGAAGAAGATGTCACCGGCACTGTGGCTTTTGATGGCAGCCACACGCAACCTTGGATTTTGATGCAAGCCCTACATTCTGAGTCACTGTTCAAGCAGCCTTGTTTTGCAGCTACCCTAGAACTTCGCGGCCAGGCAGATGTAAGTCCTGTATTGGCAGATCAGGACGCAGAAGGTATTTTGAACTTTTTTTTGCAAAAAGGTCTAATAAACAATCTAGAAATAGACGCAATGAAAGAACAGCCCTTGAAAACAATTGGTGTTGATCAAGTAAAATTGGTCAACGCAACGGCCCCTGGCATTGTGACCTACAACTGCGACTTAGGCGACTTTGTGAAAGCTGGCGATGTGATTGCGCAAATTGCCCTGCTCGACCAACCCACCGCCACTAAAATCAATATTGCGGCACCCTGCGATGGACTGGTATTCAGCCAAACTCAACATTTCTATGCCAACCCAGGCCAAACCATTGCAATGCTAGCGACGAATGAACGCCAGCAAGCAGCAGGGACTCAACTGGCGTTTTAAGCGCGATCAAAAGAAGGTAGCAGCGAAAAAACAACCGAGAATAAAGTACGAACACGGTTGTTTTTTAGGTCTCTAGTGCGCTTCAATAGAGATTCACTTTCATTAATTGAGGCTAATACATGAAGTTATCACTCGCACAAAGCATCGTGATCACTGCGTTACAACTCGCAGCTCATGATAATAAGAGCATTGCCGTCGCGGTCGTAGATGACCACGGCGAATTAATCGCCTTTAACAAAATGGATGGCTGTGCTTTTCATGCGGTTGTCTTAGCTCAAAACAAAGCCTACACCGCCGCGCGCGAAAATCAGCCAACCTCCAGCCTCGCACAATGGGCAAAGGCGACCGGAAAAGACATGGGTTATTGGACCGACCCTCGTTTCACTGGCATAGCTGGCGGCGTACCCATCGAATTAGATGGCGACATGATCGGTGCGATAGGGATTAGTGGGTTAAGCGAAGAGCAAGATGAAGCTTTAGCCATGAAAGCCATATAACTAACAGTCTTTTTCTAGCCGCTTTCCTAGGCCAATAACCCGATCGTCACCATAGCCTAGGGCGGCATAAAAATCGATTACAGCCGAATTACTCGAACGGACCTGCAAGTTTATTTTTGGACAGCCCAATTGAGCTATTTTTTCTTCCACAAATTGCATCAATTGTTTCGCCAATCCTTGTCGCTGCATGGCAGGTTTGACGGCTAAATAATTAATCCAACCTCGATGACCTTCATAGCCCCCCATTACCGTCGCAACTAATTCACCTTTCACACAACCAACTAAAAATAATTCAGGGTTTACCTTCATCTTGCGATTGATATCTTTGTTGGGATTATTTTGCTGGGTCGTCAAACTACACTCTTGCCATAAATCAATAACCGCTTTTCTATCGCACTCTTCAAACTGTCTAATTTCTAACTCACTAATTTTCACTTTGATTCCCATTTTAAAATGCCATAAACGTTTTATTCATAATAAAACCTTGCATCAAACACGACAAGTATCAGTTTTTTTCAATTATTTTCAAAAAAACTTGATTCCTATGTAAATATAATGCAGGAGCTTGCTTATAATATTTGTTCGAGTATCCTTAACTTCGTCCCTAACGATTGAACGGGTGTGAACATGAAAATAATTATTCGACTATTTAACAGGAGAGGCGCTCTCATCTTACCCTACTAGGGAGCGTTTTCTCGCTCACTTTTGTATCTCCTACTTTTTAATAATTTAATTTTTTTAGGTTAATTCATATGGATATTTTAGCCCCATCATTTTTTATGATAACGCTGAATCGCTTACGCGAATATTTATTAACAAGACCTTGGGGGGTGTTAATGAATCCTATTTCTTTGGCTCGCATATTTGAACTAGTTGATATTGAAAAAGCAACTAAAGCCAATACTATTCAGCGAGCAAAGATTGGCAGTGAGGTGAAACTTTTAGATAAGCAAACCTCTACTATTTCAAGAATTACACTGACCGAACCAGAAAACAGTAACCCCAATTTAGGAAAAATTTCCTACCTGTCTCTATTGGGCTCGGAACTGTTAGGTGTAGTGCCCGGCGAAAAAATCAGCGTCGGTATTTTAGGAAGAGCAGTTAACTTTCAGGTTCTGGGTATTAAAGACACCCAGTTAGATAGCAGGAGGTGATTATAAGTTTACATTATTGAAAGCTTTGAGTTCTTTGAATAACTGATAAGAGGATGTCAATGTGTCTAGAAATGTAAAGAAAAAACCGCAACGCACGTTAAAAGAAAAGCGTAACAAGAAAAAAGATAAACGTAAAAACGCGGATGAATAAGTATCAAAAAACAAGGTGCTTTAGGCACCTTGTTCGTTTCTATCATTTAATATCAGGCTACAATATTAAAATCTAGACAATCCCTTGCTCGATCATCGCATCAGCAACACGCTTAAACCCAGCAATGTTTGCACCGAAAACCAAATTCCCAGGCTGACCAAACTCAGTTGCTGTATTGTTGGCGGTATCGAAAATATTTTTCATAATTTCTTTTAACCGCTCATCGACCTTTTCAAAGGTCCAACTCTGCATACTTGCGTTCTGAGCCATTTCTAATTGACTGGTGGCAACACCACCCGCGTTAGCGGCTTTACCTGGCCCATAGGCAATTTTTGCTTCAATGAACACATCTACCGCTTTTGCCGTTGAAGGCATATTTGCACCTTCACTGACCACCACACAGCCGTTTGCTATCAATGCTTGAGCATCGGTTTCTGAAAGTTCGTTCTGTGTTGCACATGGGAATGCTGCTTCAGCGGTGAAGCGCCAGACCGCATTACCATCTTCTGGATAATCAGCAACTGGAACATATTTCGCATCAGAGTGAGTTTCTAAATATTTATCTAAACACTCCGAACACTCTTCTTTTAACTGCTTAAGCAATACTAAGTCGATCCCTTTTTCGTGGTAAAGCGCACCACGAGAATCTGAACAACTTACGGGCACCGCACCTAATTGGTAGAGTTTCTCGATCGCATAGATGGCGACATTACCTGCACCCGAAACGAGGCACTTTTTGCCTTTTAAGGAATCGCCTCTATCGGCCAACATGTAATCTGCAAAGTAGACCGCACCGTAGCCGGTCGCCTCTTTGCGCACCAGCGAGCCGCCCCACAATAGACTTTTACCCGTTAACACACCTTCATAGCGGCCCGTTAAGCGTTTGTATTGACCAAACATATAGCCAATCTCTCGTGCGCCAACACCAATATCACCTGCAGGCACGTCGGTTGTTGGGCCAATGTGTCGGTAAAGTTCACTCATAAAAGATTGGCAAAAGCGCATAATTTCTGCATCGCTGCGCCCTTTTGGATCAAAGTTTGCACCACCTTTGCCCCCACCAATGGCTAAGCCAGTTAAGGCATTTTTAAAAATTTGTTCAAAGCCGAGAAATTTAATAATGCTAGCGTTAACACTTGGGTGGAAGCGCAAACCGCCTTTATATGGGCCTAAGGCGGAGTTAAACTCAACTCGATAGCCTTTGTTTACTTGGATATTTCCATTGTCATCCATCCATGGGACTCGGAACATAATCTGACGTTCAGGCTCGACCATACGTTGGATAATGGCTTGCTGCTGATAACAAGCTGAGCTTTCAAGTATCGGTTCAAGGGAATCTAATACCTCTTCTACCGCTTGATAAAACTCTGCCTGTGCAGGACTGGAATGCTTTAAGTCAGAAATGGTTTTGTGAATGTACGTCATAAAGGTATTAGACCTTAAGTTAGCAAATTGGGTGTCGAATTAATTTGACCAACCATCAAATTAAGGAAATTCGGCAGGCTATTATAAGGTTTCTTGGGTATTTATTCAGCAAAATCGAGACGGCACGCGGACTTGGGAATAGTACGCAGACCACAAAGTGAAAACTGGGCGTAACTCCTTTTGCTGCCTAGCCTTGCGAGATAATTACTTAAAAATTGCAGTGCCGTTAATTAACGTTGAAACAACATGTTGCGAAATTAACACCAACCAAAGTTCCATTTTGGTGCACTAAAGCGGTCAAATTTAGTGCACCACCAATTGCCTCATAATCCTTCAAGTGGTTCAAAATGAGGAATTACTTAAGCTTTGGAGGATAAGAAATTTAGCCGCTGAAAAAGCCAAGGTGCCCCTGCAGAAACCCAAAAGCCAATACAACCATAGCGAATAAGATCACTGATCATCTCTGGAAATGGTAGCAAGGGCTTTAGCGCAGCTTTAATGACCACCAGCATAAGCAAACCTATTGCATAGCGCGTCAACTTTTGCCATAGCACGCCTTCTATCTTAAAGTTTAAGTATTTACGCTCTAACTGAATACCGGCAAGAAAACCAATGGATGCACCAAAAGAAACAACCAGTGGTTTGTTATCCGGGTAAAGAAAGTAGGCAATTGCAAAGGGGACAATCACCAACCACAAATAAGACATTTTATTTTCGCGTTCGCAGTAACTAAATAATCGGTCGATGAAAAAAACCCAGAGTAACCCGAAAAAGATGCCCGCAATTACATCCGTAAACCAATGTACGCCTAGGTAGAGTCGAGAAATGGCAACAAGGACAATCATGACGGATGCAAGTACCGCGATCCAACGACGACGAATACCCAGAGCAGCAGCAAACCAAAATGATGTAGCACTTTGCGCATGGCCGCTAGGGAACGAATAACCCGGAGCGGTTTCTAAGCGCATAGATTCAACACCAGTTACACCGATCGGGCGATCAATGGCAAAGATGTCTTTTAGGGTTGGGTTAAAAACAGTACTTGTTAAGAATGCAAAGCCAACGCGTTGCGCTAAGTATTTATTTTGACACCACATAAACCATGCTGCAACGGCAATAATAAATAACTCTTCTGCCGATATCGTAATCAGCAGAAAGAACTGATCTAACACAGGATTCTTAAAACTCTGCACCCAAGTTAGTATATTTAACTGCCACTCCATCACATGCTCCTACTTATTTTTATTTTAATTTCTTAGGTCAACGAATATCAAACTGAGGCATCTAGTTAAGCTTCGTAACTTGATAGCCATATTTTTCAAACTGTTTCAACAGACCGTGTGGCCCTGCCATGTGCAGCGCTCCAACCGCAACACACTGTGTTTGCATGGAGCTTTTTGCCAGCAGGGTTTTCATCCATTTATCATTGCGTTGATTCAATAAGATCCGCTCAACATCTGGATAGTCTTCAAAGTCAGCTTGTTGGTATAACGAAGCAATATCACCTTGCTGCCAGTAGCGCACTAGGTCTTCAACCAGCTTCTCAACATTTTCCATATCGTTAGTTGAAAACTCAATAAAGTCATCTGTATATTGGCTGCCAATTTCATCTAACATGGCCATTTGCCACATTAAAGATTCCAAGCCTTCCGTCGGTATGCCATCGCGCGCGGCCCAACCGGCTAGGTAGCCATCTAGTCCTTTTTCTATTTCAAATCCTTGCATTTGCATAATCGTAACGGTTAGAACATTAACCGCGGCCCATGGCTTAAGGCCTTGGAAGAGCACTAAGTCAAGACCCGCGAGTGCGGCTAATTCATTAAGTTTTTTATGGCTTGCTTTAGTCAACAGACTCTCAATACTTTGATCGGGAGGCAAGAGCATTAGCTTTTGCGCTTCAAGCAGTAGACTCGTATCTTCCATCTCTGCTTGGTCAACTTCTAGCCATAATTTTTGGCATTGAGAAAAAACTCGTTCATAAACGGGCGGCAAGGGGTAGGCATCTGGCTTGAGCACATGAATAGTGCCAAATAAATAAAAATCTTTTTCGCCACTAACGTGCCAAATGGAAGCAGCGTGAACAGTCGAACTTATAAGTAACAACATGGCAATCAGTAGGCGCATTGAATTCTCCTTAACCTTTCAATCTTGAATCAATGCGCGCTACTCTAGCACATACAAAATAGGCTTCTCTATGGCTTTGCGGTTACTTTAGCGTTATGAGCACAAACGCAACAAGTAAATAGGCTATTCAACTTTGGCAGAGAGCGCCTTTTCTATTTCTGGTCGGATTAACTGTGCTACGCGATCATCTAACATCGCTACACGCATACGACGGTTTAAGACATCATCTGCGGTAACAGCACCTTCGTAATTTAACGCCCAACTAATTTCAGCGCGGATGTAGGCTTCACCTTCAACAAGCCGCTCGACACTCCCTTGAGCGATAACATCAGGCGCTCGGTCGCCATAGGCTTGCCACAAATGTGTTTGGATATCTTCCGGCAAATGAGCCATGGCTTGTTTTGCAGCGCTGGCATCAGCTTTTGCGCCGACTAATTTTAAGTTATACGTATCGCAAGGCTTCGCTGCAATGCTGTTCACTTTCAACGCATGATCAACGCAATCTTCTGCCATTCTACGCCAAGTTGTCCACTTTCCACCGGTCAAACTAATAAGACCATTGTCATCGAGAACGACGTGATCGCGTGTTATTGAAGCGGTAGATTGTGCGTCTGGGTCTGATACCAAAGGACGTAGACCAGACCAAACCGACGTTATTTCGCTGCGTTTAATCGGTGTTTCTAACCAAGCATTGGCTGTTTCTAGTACATAATTTATTTCAGCTTCGCTAACGCCAGGCTCTAGCGATAATTCCGCTGGGTCATCCGTTGTACCCAGCAATGTTTTGCCCAACCAAGGTAAAATGAATAACACTCGGCCATCTGGTGTTTCTGGCACTAGGATGCCACGTCCTTCAGGGAGCATTGCTCGATCAATTAAGACATGAACACCGCTTGATACCGTCATCATTTTCTTGAAATCCGGGTTCGCCATTTCTCGCAAATGATCCGTCCATGGTCCGGTCGTATTGACCACGACTTTAGCCTTAATATCGAAACTCGATTGGCTCTGCAAATCTTTGCAGGTCACCCCAGTTACTTTGCCAGCAGTTTTTGTTAACTGAGAGACTTCAGTATAATTTAACGCGTGGCCACCCATTTCAATTCCGGTACGAATCATCGAAATACCGAATCGGGCATCATCAAACTGACCATCGTAGTAACTCACGCCACCCGTGAGTGATTTGGTCTCTAAATCAGGGCAGATTCGCTTTAGTGCAGCTTTGTTTTCAATTTTTGAAGGGCCTATTTTTTCACTGCCCGATAAGAAGTCATAAACGCCGAGTCCAATTCGAAAGTAAGGCAAGCCGATTATGCCTTTGACTGGTGTGACTAGGTTAAGCGGCCAGGCTAAATGCGGTGCCATATACAACATACGCTTACGCTCGGATAACGCTTCTTTAACCAATTGGTATTTACCAATGTTTAACTCTTTAACCGCTTGTTCTAAGTAGCGTACGCCGCCATGCACAAGCTTTGTAGAGCGACTGGAGGTACCGGCCATGTAGTCTTGCTTATCTATGATTGCAGCGCTGAGCCCCCTACTCAGGGCGTCTAAAAATACGCCTGCACCACTAGCACCTGCACCGATGATCAGCACATCAAATTCTTTATTAGCGATGCTGTTTACTTGCTCTTTTCGAGACCAGGGCTGATGGGTAGTTTGCGAGTTCATGACGGTGTCCTGATTGGGTTTTATTCAAGCTTACGCCAATGTTCGCTAGTAACAATATATTTTCGTTATATGTTCGTTATTTATAAAAGGAACATACGGAAGGCATAAAAAACCCCAAGCTTTCTGCTTAGGGCTGTTAAGAAATGCGTCGTAAAACGTTAGAGTTTATTCGCCTAAGCTTTCAAAGTAAGCTGCAATGTTTGCCATGTCAGTTTCGTTAAGTGTTGCGACCATGCCGTACATCACCGGTGCTTGACCACCAGTACGCTCTTGCGCTTTATAAGCTTTCATTGAAGACACTAAGTATGCTGCTTTTTGGCCAGCTAAGTTAGGGTAAGTCGGAATTAAAGAAATACCGTTCGCACCGTGACAGCCCGCACAAACTGCAGATTTGGCTTTACCCGCTTCGATATCTGCTGCAAAAGTGGTCGCAGTGAATAAAGTGGCAGCAACTAATAATAATACTTTTTTCATGGTTATTTCCTACTAGAAGATGGATGAATTTTTAATGGCGCTACTGTTCCAGAAAAGGTAACAAATTACAAACGATTCATACCAGTTGTTCAGGCTAACTTAAGCTAAGTCAGCCTGAATACCTATAATGGAGTAGCGTTTTTATTCTACGAACCTGTTTTTGGTTTTTCGTTAAGCAGTCGAACTTCACGCTGTGGGAATGGGAACTCGAAACCGTGCTGATTCATTAACTTCCAAATATCATAGAGCAAGTCTCCGCCGACCCTATGTTCGCCATCATCTATAGCTTCCATCCAAAACTCAATATGAAGGTCTATGCCGTTGTCACCAAAGCCAGAGATTTCAACATCGGGCTGCTCTTCAAAAGAATAGTCATCGCCGGAGAGTACTTTCGGGTGTGCACACAGAACCTCTTTAATAAGTGGGAACAACTTATCTAAATCGGAACTGTAAGCAACACTGTAATCAATTGCGTAACGTTGACGTTCGTTTTTATGAGTCCAGTTAACGAAGGTTTCGGTCGAAAACACATCATTGGGCACCACGATGTCTTTGCCATCGAAGGTTTCAAGCGTGATCGCTCGCAGGTTCAGTTCACGAATAGTGCCCGAGCGGCCATCTTCAAATTCAATGTAGTCACCTATCGAGAGGGATCGATCTAACAAGATAATTAGACCCGAGATAAAATTCGATGCAATAGATTGCAAACCAAAACCAATTCCGACACCAATAGCACCCCCAAATACCGCCAAAGTCGTTAAGTTAATGCCCAATACGTTAAGTAAAATAAGAAACATAAAGACGTAAAGCGCAACTTCAAACAATTTGGCAATCACTTCACGCGTACTGGAGTCAACACCGGCTTGATTACGAATCATCTGCTTGCCAATGCGGCTAGACTCTTTACCTAGCCAAAATAATAGCCCGCCAAAGTAAATGACCCGCAATACATCATAAAGGGAGATATGAAAGTTGCCTAAGTTAATAGCATAGGCCGCAAGTGCTGTCGTAATAGGTGTTAGCACATTGAATGCGTTGAGCAAAATCAATGGCGCCACGGTGTACATCAACAACCCAGCAAACACTTTGGCCTTAACAAAGGTTAAACTGTATTTAACAACAACAATCATTAGTATCAATGATTGGCATAGCCTCACTAATTTTACCGGTTCGCCTTTACTTTCTAAGGCATATATTAAAAATATTATAAGAAAAACCCAAGATAATAAGATGGAGGAATGGCCGATAAAATCATATACCTGTGCGATTAAGCCAGATTTATCCTTCGTATACTTTTTCAAATAACGAGAAGAGTAGGTCGCCATCAACCATGCAAAAGGCCACAGTGAAAACACCAACAAAATTTGCATTAGCTCGCTATTTTCATCCATTGCCTGAATAAAAAATTGACTAATTTGTTCTATTTGCAAGCCATCCATTTCATTATCTCTATTAACAAATTTTAAAAGTAGCGGCTATCCGCACGCTACGCTTTCCCATAATATATAGGGGCCACCGACGCCAGCATCGACTAACTCTTTATGATATTTACCACAACCGCCTAACTGAGTTGAAGGAACTTGGTGCTCTTCTTCAACTTTCGTTTTTGCAACTATTCTGTCTAAAATATCAAAAACTGAGTCAGTAATTTCTATATGGCCTCCCGCCGGCCCTAAGAATTTTTTACCCGTTAGCACGCCCTGTTTAATTTCTTCAAAATAAGCTGCGCCCACAGTTAAGCTACCGCCTTTAGGGTCCTCCATGCCGCCGTAAGGTTTTACAGCCAAAAAGCCATTTTCTACCATCGCAATCAATTGACCTAACGATTTATCACCGGGCGTAAAGTAAGTGTTGGTCTGGCGCGACATTAATGGCCGTCGCCAGCTTTCACGCTTACCGTTGGCGGTACGTGCAACATTCAGTTTTTGCGCGGAAGTTAAGTCAGTCATTGGCGTAGACAAGTAGCCTTTTTCGAGGATAGCTTGAGGTCTTGCTAACTGACCTTCGTTATCAAAATAATAGCTACCATTTGACCCTGCCGCCATACCGTCCATTTGATACATGGCGGGGTTATTCATAATGGTGGCTTGGTCGTTGCCTACTCTGACACCTTCTTCACGCAGTCGCGAGGCAATACTTCGGCCTTTCATCCAAGTATCACCTTCTTGCGTATGTCCGAAGGCCTCATGAGCGATAACTCCTGAAATACCCGGGCCGGTGATAACCTGGTAACGACCTGCGGCTAGCTTAGGTGCCTGCGACAGCTCTAATGGTGTAATGGCCAGTTCGTGTATCTTGTCTTCGTCAATCTCTATTAGTTCGAGCGTCCCCATACCACCTTCTGTGATTCGAGCCATTTGACCGGCGGCTGTCATGCCCATGGCATTCAAAATGGAGATAGGTAACAATTGCGACAAAGTTTTATTGCGATCAACAAACACATGGGTGGTGGTTTTGAAGCGCATCATAACCAGTGCGTCGGCCAAGGGTTGATAATCTGTTTCTTCTTCTACGGCTCGTGCAGAGAGATCGATCACTTGTTTACGCAAAGCTGTCGCCATTTCAACCATGGCATCTAGGGTAATATCTTCAAAGTTCTGCTGACACAAAGGTGCGAAGTGAACGACAGTGTTGGTCGTAAGTTCTGCTGGCAACTGTTGGGTAATATCGACACTCAAGCCGAGCACTTGCTCTTGCTGCCATGTACTCGGCTGATAAGCAGGTTGAGTTACTTGACTTAGGGTTTCTGCAATTTTTTTACGCAACTGTTGCGCGCAATTAAGAATCGCCTCGGCACTAATATTATTGGTCGCGCGTTCAAATTGCACACCGTCGCACATTGCCCGCAATACAATGCCTCGATCACCATCA
The DNA here is from genome assembly GCF_046710285.1 of Reinekea sp. Lineage (GTDB taxonomy): Bacteria > Pseudomonadota > Gammaproteobacteria > Pseudomonadales > Natronospirillaceae > Reinekea. The sequence goes on along the minus strand of NZ_JBKEGY010000019.1, from coordinate 42,616 downwards.
ATACTGGTACTCAAACTACGCTTAGCCTCGACCATTTTAGTTTGCTTCTCTTCATACCAAGCAAAGGCGTAAACAGACTGCTCTTGCCCTGCTTCGATGAGTGCAACGGCTTCTTGCATCGCCGGTATCAATGCCGCGACAGAATCAGCCAATTTAGGTCGGTAGGCGGGTACCATTTTTAATTTGTTCATAACGTCTCCTGATCGGTTTCACCGGCAATGGTTATGCCTTTCCACATCAACATAAAAGTTGGACCGTTATAGCCACTGGCCGCTTCGAAATAACCACCAGCCGTATTGCGTAACGTAGTTTCAGAGCTGAATTTAAAACCCGTTAAACTATCGCGAACGTTTCCCGAAACAATACCACCTTTTAAGGTTTTAACCGATTGACCCTTTTGGTACAAGCGGCCTAGTTTTATTTCACTGCTCCAAGTTAACGAAGATGGGTTCACCAATAGTGACGAAAAGTCGAGGATCTCAATCACTTCATCAACTTGGTTAAGCAGCTCGGTACGACTTGCTGTGCCCGCAGGTATCACTAGGTTGCCATAAATTCCGTTCGGCGCTTTATTAAGATAATGCGCTAGTCGGGTGTCTAATACTTGCTGCTGAACGGTATTGTTAACAATTACTTCTGCTTTTTCTGCGACCGTGCCTTCATCGGTAAACGCCGAAGTTTTTGCCATCTGTTTCAATGCTGGGTCAATGGTTAAATTGAAAACGTCAGAACGCGCATCAACCTCACCATTAGGCAATGCATCGTCCGGTTTCAGGTGAGGGCCTTGAGAATACTCCGCTGAACCATTGAGCTGACTAGCGATGGCGGCGGCTATTTTACTAATCGCATAGCTATCCACCAATATTGTTGCTTTGTTTCGTGCCGGCGGCATAAAGGCTTCTGTGGTCAGTTGGGTTTCTGCTGCCACTTCATCGAGCTTTACTTCCACGGTAGCGTCGTTAACGCCGACAAAGTGCCAATACTTTAATACTTCTTGCAGATTTGGCCCTGGTGCTAATTCCATGGCGACTTCAAAATAGAGGTCAGTGGTGATTTTTTGCGCTTCAATGCCTTTTGAGGTTTTAAGCAAGTGATGATGGACATTGGTATACAACTCGGCACTATTTACTTGAACGTTTTGCAAGTGTGTAGCATGTTGCTGAACCCGTTCAATGAGCTTTTTATGAGCTAAATTCATATCCGCAACGATAATTGGGCAATAAGATTCAACCTCCAGGTAAGGCATGTTCGGCTGCTCAGCCAATGGGTAAGCGGGATTCATTGCCAAGCTGGCATTGGCTTTTATTTGCTCAAGCTGGTGTTGTAAGTCGTCGCCTAACTGGATAGTAGCCGAAGAAGCGCCTATTTCGCGCTGATCTTCACTGCTGACATACAGGGTAACTTTGTAACTTAAATCATCAACTTCACGATCTTGATACACACTTAATTTATTGGCGTTGCCGCCGAGCAATAGACTTTGACAGGCATCGGACGCTTTACCATTAATCGCCCAGCCAGAAACAGGCTCATGAGTGTTTTTGAATTCGGTTACAGCCTGCACTATACCGGCTAAGCTTTGGTCATCATTCCAATTCATTCAAATTCTCCTAAAAGGTTGCCATCAGATTAACACAGGCACACTTTGGCAAAAACACTGCCTAGGCTTATTTACTGTTACGTCCCCGTCAATTCCGTACTACAATAGCCAGTTCAAACTCATTTTTTCGTTTAGGATCCTCATGGCCCAGATAGGCAAATACAATACCCTTCCCGTGGTCAGCAAAGCTGATTTTGGTGTTTATTTAGATGCGGGTTCTTTAGAAACTATTTTGTTGCCTAAGCGCCAAGTGCCAGAAGGTTGCCAAGTAGGTGATGAATTAGAAGTGTTCATCTATCACGATTCTGAAGATCGCCTAATCGCTACCATGGAAAAAACCAAAGCGCAGGTTGGTGAGTGTGCTTGTCTAGAGGTTAAAGATGTCACAAAGTTTGGCGCGTTTTTAGAATGGGGCTTACAAAAAGACTTATTAGTACCTACCAATCAGATGCGCAAGCCAATGGAAGCCGGTGAACGCCATGTGGTGTATTTATATTTGGATGAGTTTACAGACCGAATTGCAGCAACGGCAAAACTGAGCAACTTTTTACGTGAAGAAACCACGAACTACCAAAAGAATGATCGCGTCAGCATGATGATCGTTAACCGCACGAATATTGGTTACAAGGTCATTATTGATCAACTGTACTTAGGGGTTTTATTTAACGACGATGTTCTCAAACCGCTAAAGCCAGGCCAAACCATGGTCGGTTATATTAAAAATGTCCGCGCCGATAACAAGCTCGACGTGCAATTGCAGTTGCAAGGTCATGAAGCGCGAGTCGATATTGGTGATCGAATTTTACAACGCCTAGCCGATCAAGACGGCTGTTTGCTGCTATCCGACAAAAGCTCGCCCGATGATATTTATGCCCAATTTCAAGTTAGTAAAGGTAACTTTAAAAAGGCCATTGGCCGGCTTTACAAGCAAAAGCAAATTATCATCGAGTCCGACCGCATCCTATTGCCTTAATTCATAACGGATCAGAAGTTTATCGACTTACCACTAAACTTCTGAGCTGAGGTGCTGTAAAACTAGGGCGTTCATTGGCATGGATGCCAATGACGAGCCCCCATGGACGGGTTTACGGCGTACCTAGTTTTGCAGCACCTCAGCTCAAGCTTCACCGTGAGTCATAGTATTAGTCGCACTAAAATGAATGGTGCCGTTTGCGAACATATTTGGGTTTCGCACCTGATTTAAAGCGTTGCGTCATCAACACTGCCCGTTCTCGTGCGGTCAAATGTCTGAACTGATAACGCAAATAGATGATGTAGGCGGCTGTCGACAGTAAAAGTGCAACCGGTAACACCACAATAAAGTGATCAGCGACTGCGAGAGCTATGATTGACCCAACAACATAGACGCCGGGTAATAATTCATAAACTGGCTTTGGTATCATGTTGAACTCCTTCTCCTTGGTACCCTTTGAAAATAGCTCAAAATTTCATCCGCATTGGTAAATTCACGTTTATTTTTGTAATCCAGTAACTTTACATATGAACACTTGGGCTAACTGACTGGGGCTGTTAAAATCGCCCGCCCTAGGTTAAAGACATCAATTTTCATGGCAAACCGCTTAAACCCTCGTCAAAAAGAGTCTGTAGATTACATCAGTGGTCCACTGCTCGTTCTCGCGGGGGCGGGTTCTGGCAAAACATCCGTTATTACCTCGAAAATCGCCTATTTAATCGAAGAATGCGGTTATCAGGGTCGAAATATCGCTGCGGTGACTTTTACTAATAAAGCCGCTCGCGAAATGAAAGCACGGGTTATGAAGCTCGTTAGCGGTAAAAAAGCCCACGGTCTCATTGTTTCAACCTTTCATAACCTAGGCTTGAACATTCTGCGCAAAGAAGCTGAACACATTGGTCTGAAAAGCAGCTTCACCCTATTTGATGATCATGACTCAAAAGCACTCATTAAAGACATTATTTTACGCACAGCCCCTAACTCAGTTGATGAGGCAGACTACTTTCGCAATACCATTAGCCTGTGGAAAAATGACCTCATTGAAGCCAATGAATTGCGCGGTAAAGTTGATGATCCTCGTGAGGTGCTAGCGATTCAAATTTACGAAGAATATAACCGAATGCTCAGCGCCTACAACGCGGTCGACTTCGATGATCTCATCCGCTTACCAACCCTGTTGTTTTTAAATCACCCTGAAGTACTAGCGAAATGGCAGCGCCGTATTCGTTACTTATTGGTCGACGAGTATCAGGACACCAACATCTCTCAGTACCTACTAGTAAAGCTGATTGTAGGCGACCAGCCTCGCTTCACCGTCGTTGGCGATGATGACCAATCCATTTACAGCTGGCGTGGCGCTAGGCCTGAAAACCTCGTTAAGCTGCAAGAAGATTTCCCGAATTTAAAAATGGTCAAGTTAGAGCAAAATTACCGCTCCACCGGCCTTATTCTAAAAGCAGCTAATACGGTAATTGATAACAACCCCCATGTATTTAAGAAAACCTTATGGAGTGAGATGGGTTTTGGCGACCCTATTCGCATTGTCCGCTGCCCATCAGATGAGGCCGAAGCCGAACGCGTTGCCAATGAAATACTGCACAAGCATCTAGTCACAAAAGGCAGCTATAAAGACTTCGCGGTTTTATACCGAGGCAACCATCAAGCTCGCATCATGGAACTTAAGCTCCAACAAAACCGTATTCCGTACAAAATTAACGGCGGCACCTCCTTTTTCGCAAAAGCAGAAATTAAAGATATCATGAGTTACCTTCGCCTGCTCATAAACTCGGACGACGACGCCGCATTTTTACGCATCATTAATACGCCACGCCGTGAGATTGGCGCAGCCACATTAGAAAAACTAAACGACTATGCAGCGGTTCGCGGCATTAGCTTATCTTCTGCTTGTAGTGAACTGGGCCTACGACAGCATTTATCGCCGAAAGCCGGTGAACGCCTAGAGCGTTTCACGGGTTGGTTAAATCGCACCATCAAAAAGTTACATACTGACGAAAACCCAGTCATGGTCATTCGCGAACTGGTCACAGACATTAACTACGAAGCCTGGTTACGCCAAGACAGTCAAAGCGATCGGCAAGCTGAAAAGCGTTTAGCGAACGTGCACATCCTGATTGATGGCCTACAGTCGATGCTAGAACGTGGTAATGAAGAGGAGGATTCTGATTTAGCCATTGGCGAGGCCATCGGTAAGCTTGTGCTACGAGACCTTATGGATCGCCAAGAGGAAGAAGACGAAGATGACGCCGTACAATTAATGACCCTGCACGCCTCTAAAGGGCTAGAATTTCCTTACGTGTATATACTTGGCCTAGAAGAAGAACTTTTGCCACATCGCAATTCTATAGAGAATGACGACATAGAAGAAGAACGCCGCCTAATGTACGTCGGCATCACCCGGGCCAAGAAAAACCTCACCCTAACCTTCGCCGCTAAGCGTAAACAATTTGGTGAACTAATCGACTGCACACCAAGCCGTTTCTTAGATGAGCTACCCGACGAAGATATCACCTGGATCGGTGGCAAAGATGATAACGGCGCACCCGTCAGCAAAGAGCAGAATGCGCAAACGCTGTCTGATTTACGGGCCTTATTAAGTAGTTAGGGATTGTTTTGGGCTACGGGCTGCTAGTTGCGGGTTAGTTCAAGACAATTTCGTTTGGTAGTATTTTATCCTTTAACTCGTGGTTCGCAGCACGCTGGTACCCGAAGGGCTCCGTTCCAATATCCCATTGACAAATCGCCAATATGGTCTTTATTTAGTTAACTATTCCTAACTTTACAAAGCATTTGACATATGAGCTTGAGAACTCCCACATGGATGCGCACTATTGCTGCAGTCATTGCCTTAGTCGGCTTTATGTTAGGTTTTGGTTTAGCAACCTATGTTTTGCTGTCGACATTTAAAAATGTACATGATGAGTACGCTGATAATTTAATGACAGAAGCTGAAGGCGTCGTAGTAGAAATCGCAACCATTCTCAAGCAATTAAACGAACTTAATATTGCTCAATGTAACCAAGAAAACATGTTGGCAATGCGTCGATCTTTGTTCCTTTCAAATCACGTAAGAGAGATTGGTTACCTGAATAACAATAATAAGCTCATTTGCACGACAGGATTAGGCGTGCTAGACGAGCCTTTTTCATCTGATGGCTCAGACTTTTTCACTGAGAATGGTTTTGAGATATGGATAGCACAACCGCTAAAAATGTTTAATCAGGAGTATAAAGCCCTCATCGCCAAGTCTGGTAATTACAATGCGGTATATGACCTTAACAGAATTAAAAGTATTGGCTTAGATGGATTTGATTGGCAATTGATATATCGCCAAGGCGAGATGACTAGCCCCATTACCGGAAGCAAAGAGACCTTTAGACATCTATTTCAAGAAGATGGCCATGATTTCTCTTTGCTGGAGCAATACAGTGAATATTGTATGATATCAAACCCCCGCTATTGCATTGCAATTGAGTCACGTTATCCAGTGTTTTTTGAACACTACCGCAGCCTAATTTTTGTTGTATTAATTTTGCTGCTAAGCCTTACTTTTATCAATTTCTCAGTGGCACTAGTATTACTTAAACGTTTTTATTCATTAAATTCCCTCGTAAAACGAGGCATACGCAGAGATCAATTCTTTAGTTTGTATCAGCCTATTGTTAAATTAATAACAGGGGAGATCGTTGGCTGTGAAGCTCTCGCAAGATACAAGGGCCGGAAATCGGAGTTATTCCCTGATCAATTTATTCCCGTCATCCGAAGCTTAAAATTAACTTGGCTATTTACTGAAAAAATAATTCGAAAAGCGCTGTTAGATCTCGAGTCCAATGCAGACTTACCGGATGGTTTTCATGTGAATTTTAATATATTTCCAAGTGATATATCGAGTGGTCGAATTCAAAAACTGATGAATATTCATGAGGTACGTAATACTCGATTCCACTTAGTTTTTGAGGTCACTGAAGATGAAGAGTTAGAAGAAAAAGAGTCAAAATCACAATTAGAATGGCTTAATAAGCAGGGGTTTAGCATTGCCGTAGATGACTTTGGCACTGGTTACTCAAGTTTGAACCAGGTCAAAAATATGCATTGTCAAATATTAAAAATTGATCGCAGCTTTGTAATGGATATGGAAGAAGGCAGCATTAAATCTTCACTCATTCCTCATATTGTAAAAATCGCTTCAGATTTAAACCTAAAAGTTGTCGCTGAAGGTATTGAGAATCAAATGCAAGAAAATGAATTACGTGAATTAGGCGTTGAGTTTGGCCAAGGCTGGAGGTTTGGTAAACCGATGAAAGTAAAAAACTTAGCCAGTCTAATTGAATCTAAAAGACATGAAAATTAGGCTCAGATATCGTAAATAGCAATTTCAAATAATTAGCTAGCTGCTAGCTTCTTTTGGAAATATATTTGATCGACTCCCTTGCATGGAAAATCCGTAAACCTTCCGACTTCGCGATAACCATACTTAGCATAGAATTTAGGAGCTTGAAATGAATAGGTGTCTAAACATAAGTTGTTAACACCCAATTCTATTGCTTCAATTTCAAGACGCTTTAAGAGCTTTTCACCTAAACCAATTCCTCGTACCGATTCCGATAGCCATAAAAACTTAACGAAAATGGAAGTGAACGTCATATCGCCCATTAAACCACCGATAACATTGTTATCTACATCTCTGATAAATATCCCAAACGCTTTAGTATCTCGATTCGGAAAAGCTGGTGCATTAAATTTTCGTAAGCCATCAAGCAGCACTGCAACATCTTGATCTGAAGGTGATAATGTGAAATCTATATTCATGTAATCTCTACAGTCGATTATTTATAAAATATTTCTTAACTACAACTAAAAAAAGGACGCCTAAGTGGCGTCCATTTGCTAGCTATTTACTTTCAGGTAGCATTTCTAAATCGGTCATTTTCAACCAACCTTGGAAATCAGCAACGTTCGCTGGCAGTACCACTCTGGTGCTTGCGTCACCCAAGGTGCCAACCTTTGAGAATAGTTTTTCAGCAAGCTGCAAGCGTATTGATTCTTCACCACCTTTTTCGTTGATGGCTTTACCAATTTTCTGAATCGACTCAGCCGTTGCTTTTGCAATGGTAAGAATCTCTTGTGCCTTACCTTCCGCCTCGTTCATCAACTGTTGCTTGTCACCTTCTGAAACGTTAATCGTTTCGGTCATAACACCTTCAGAGATATTAATGCGTGACTGCTTATCACCTAAGCTTTTCGCCAAAATTGCTCGGCGAGTACGTTCGGCAGTCACTTGGCGTTCCATCGCTTCATTTACGCTCACCGGCGGTAGAATATTTTTGATTTCAAACCGGTGCACTCGAATACCCCAAGCCTGGCCAGCGCTATTAAGCACTTCTACAACCTTTGAACTGACGATATCACGTTCTTCGAAGGTACGCTCTAGGTCGAGTGTGCCAATCACTGAACGTGTCGTAGTGCGCGCGAGCTGAACAGCTGCATCGTGATAATCAACAATGCCATACGAAGCTTTGCTTGCATCATCGACCGACATATAGATAACCCCATCGACCTGCAAATTAATTTCATCTTTCGAGAAACAATATTGCGGTGGTACATCTATGGTCATTTCTTTTAGGTTAATTCTATCGGCTACTTTGTCGATAAACGGAACGATCGCATGGAAGCCTGGTTCAAGTGTTCGCAAATATTTACCGAAACGCTCAACAATATAAGCATTTTTGGTTGGAACAAAAAACAGTGAACGCAGTAACTGGAAAATGACAATGATAAAGACAATTGACCAGACACCAATGTTAAATATGTCGCTTATTGAGTTAATATCCATTTAGCTTCTCCTTACCCTTTAAACTGTTTAGTGACTTGGTCTAAGCCTTCGAAGATGCCCTTAACGCGAGCCATTTCACTTGGTAGTACTGAAATATCCGCACCTTCGAGAATAGTGCCTAGTTCAGTAACAAACTGATCAACCAAACGCATTTTGATGGCCTTGTTACCACCTGGCATGTTGATGGCTTCTGCAACCATAGCAATACCTTCTGCTTGAGCTTGCGCCAGCAATGAAATTTCTGTTGCTCGACCTTCAGCAATGTTAATTCGTCTCTGCCTTTCACCCACTGAATGGTTAATCGCTTCTTGGCGCTCACCTTCAGACATGTTGATTTTAGCTTCTTTTTCGGCGGTGGCTAAAGTGATGTCTGCACGACGATCTCGTTCGGCAACCATCTGCTTTTCTAATGTGGTGACAACATGAGTTGACGGGCTAATATTCGCGACTTCATAGCGATATACCTTAATACCCCAACTTTTAGAGGCTTTATCAATTTCTCGGACTATTGTCTCATTGAGCGTTTCACGTTCAGAAAATATTTCACCTAATGAAAGCTTACCCACTTCAGAACGCATCGTCGTTTGAGCCATGTTGATCGCCGCATTGCGATAGTCGCCAATGCCATAACTGGCTAACTGAGGATCCATGACTTTTAGATACACTAAGCCATCAATTTCGACTTGAATGTTATCCTTGGTTATACAGTGCTGTGCCGGAATATCAAAAACCTGCTCACGAATTTCATGCCGATAAGCAACTTTATCGATAATCGGAATCAACAAATGCAAACCCGGTTGGAATACCGCGCGAAATTTTCCTAAACGCTCCACAACAAATGATTCACGCATTGGCACTATGACCAACAGTATTTTTAATATGATCAAGGTGGCTAGCACCAAGAGTGTAATTAACGTCATCTTAACTTCCTTCTATTGATTTAACGATCCAGCAATTTCCATCGCGACCTGAAATAATCGCCTGGTCTCCAACTACGAACTCAGCTTCGGCTTGTGCCTCCCAATCTGTATCCAAGTATTTTATACGTCCTCGTTTAAATGGCGTTATGTTTTGCGTAACTGTCACAATTCGTCCAATGGCATCTTGAGTTTCATCGGTATTATCCACAACAGAGTTGTCAGGAAAAAACTTCAATAAAGTGGACCTTAGGACAAGTATAAAGACAAAGGAGAGAACGAAGAACGTCATCATTATGTTTAACAGGCCGGAAATCAGATCAAAATGTATCAACCCTCCGGTAACAATAGCAGCCGCACCGATGAAACCAAATACGGCTCCTGGGATCAACAGCTCTAACACGACCAAAATAACACCAATGGTGATCCAAACTAGGGGTAACATGTCCATACGGTTCTCCTTAAATCGTATCTTGATAGGCCAAGGCAACTTGCGCTTCAATAAATCGCAACGAACTAACGGGTAATTGAATATGCTCTGCCACCTGGGTTATATAATCTGAAGTGCCAAAGTACACTTTACCATCAATACGAGAGACTAAATGCAGTGTCCAAATCAAAAAGTGTTTATAGCCTTCTCGGGGCAAACTTTTGGCCATCGACTTACCAAAAAAAGGCTTTCGAAATGCACGAGCAATGCTTTGCTTTTCACTATCAGTTAACTCAATTTGTGCTTGGGCAACCAATATATCGCGCAATTTCAGTTCTGAATCTCTAATCTCCCCATCACTGCTGATGACAGAGTTTATATAGCGATAGAGGTCAAGAACAAAGTGCTGCTTTTGAACCGGAGTCAGTTTTGCCAGCAATAAGGTCATTATAGGTTTCTTACCTAACTCACCTACGCCGACTTCGGCTACGATCACTGGATCTTGAGCTATATATTCCGCTAACGGGTGAAAGGCACCGCTAACCACGCCAAGCGATTCTAACGGAGATGCATTTTGCACAATTTTATCCTCCTGTTTAGCTGTGTCGGTCTGTTCTTCATCGCCTAACAGCTGGCCGATTTGAATATGATAAAGCTCTGATAATTGCGCAGCCATAACAAAAGGCAGTTTTAACCGACCCTTTTCAATGTCGTATAGTGTATTGGCACGCAATTCAAGGCTGGCCTCTACTTGCTTTTGTGACAAGCCAGCCTGCTTTCGATACCTAACTAGGTTATCTAATACCTTTAGCTCTAGTTCTTGCATGGCTGCTCCTTAATTTGAAGGCACAACATACCGCTAAAAACAGTTATATAAAACTGTTTATTTTCATAATCGGTGAGATTATTACTTTAGTCATAACGACTTGTTTTGATCATTGTGTGACTAGTTAGATAAAAATTAGTTTTTATTGCAGAGACTTCTAGCTTTTATATCTCCATTTTTCGTGTAATATTGAACGTATGTAAAAAATAACAAACAACTGGATATACCATGTCAGAACCGAGATGCGGCGCTTACTACACTGCCACGATAAACACTGAAAGTGACTACCCTCAATTAATCGATGATATTCGTGTTGATGTTGCCATCATCGGCGGTGGATTTACCGGCATTAATACAGCCCTTGAGCTAGCCGAGCGCGGCCTATCGGTTGCCGTCATTGAAGCAAATAAAATAGCTTGGGGAGCCAGTGGCCGTAACGGTGGGCAGGTAACTGGTAGCTTGTCAGGTGATGGTGCTATGCGCAAAGAATTGCGTAAAAGCCTCGGGGATGACGCCGATAAATTCGTCTGGAATTTACGCTGGCGTGGTCACGATATTATTAAGAATCGAATTGAAAAATATGATATTCAATGTGATTTGAAATATGGCCATTTGCACACCGCCTTCAAACCCAGTCACATGACAGAGCTCAATGCCAATTACGAGCAAGCTATTGCTCATGGCATGGAATCTCATGTTGAATTACTCGATAAAAAACAGGTGCAGAGTTTCCTAGAGTCCGACTTATATCATGGTGCAATTTACAACAAAAAGAACATGCATTTGCATTCACTCAACCTATGTTTAGGCGAAGCCAAAGCGGCAGCCGATTTGGGTGTAAGAATTTTTGAGCGTTCAGAAGTTATCCGTATTGAACACGGTGATACGCCAAAAGTTGTCACAGGAAAAGGCTCCGTAACCGCTAACTCTGTCATGATTGCTGGCAACGCATATCATCGCTTAGAACGTAAGAAAATGAGTGGTAAAATATTTCCAGCAGCCGGCGGTATTATTACAACCGCTCCGTTGGGCGACGACATTGCTAACGCGATCAACCCGAAAGATGTCGCCGTTTACGACTGCCGTTTCGTATTAGATTACTACCGTTTAACTGCCGATAAACGACTGTTGTTTGGTGGTGGAGCCCACTACAGTGGCAAACCAAGCCGAGATATTGAAGCTGAGCTAAGACCCGCATTAGAGCGCACCTTTCCGCGTTTAAAGGGGGTGAAAATTGATTATCAATGGAGTGGCATGATGGGCGTGGTGATTAACCGAATCCCACAGCTGGGCAAGCTCTCAAAAAACGTTTTTTACGCTCAAGGTTATTCTGGTCACGGCATTGCAACTTCACACATTATTGGTGAAATAATGGCGAATGCACTAACGGGTCACTTATCTGAATTTGATGTCTTTGCAAAATGCCCCCACATACGCGTTCCTGGCAGTGAGTGGCTTGGAAATCAGTTTTTGGCGATGGGAATGTGGTACTACTTACTTCTGGAAAAGCTGCGTTAACCTAGTAAATAAACATGCCCATCGGCTCTAATATGGGCATGTTACTTACAAGTTAGACGCTGTTGTCGCTGAGACTACTTGGCAAGGTTCGTCAAAAGGGTTACGGAACCGGTGCGGTCGCTTAGACTCAAAATAGTAGCCTTCGCCAGACTCCAGCACATATGTTTGGTCATCAACCAAAAGCTCTATTTTGCCAGACACAACATAACCAGCTTCTTCACCTTCGTGGCTATAAGCTTCATCGCCGGTATCTGAACCGGTCGTATAGTTTTCAACCATAAAGGTTAATTGCCGATCAGGAAAAAATTTACCAATAAGCCCCCAACGAATACCTTCATCGCCAGCAACTTCCCGAAAGTCTTCTTTTTTATACACGACAGGAACATCTGCTGTTTCGAAATCCTCGGTATTAAAAAACTCCAACAAAGACATGGGTAAACCAGAAAGCACCTTTTTTAGAGAGCTGATGCTAGGGCTTACGCTGTTTTTCTCAATCATCGATATTGTTGAGTTGGTCACGCCAGCACGTTTAGCAAGCTCACGTTGAGATATGCCCACCTGCTTGCGGACAGCTTTCAGGCGTTTGCCAATATCTTCCACTCGGTTATTCCCTATAATGATAGTTTTGAACAGCACATAGTATACGACTTACTTGAACTGAATGAAAAGGTTGAACACTTGTGTACTATTTTTAACACTGAGCTTTTTTATATTTCGCTGCTCTGCTAGTATCGTGCAATATTAACAACGCTTATTTAAATTATATCAAACAGGCGCCCTTATGCTAAACCGTAAAACACATTCTGCCGACTATCCAGATTCTTACTATGTTGCAACACGCAGCTATCATAAAGATTACCCTAGGTTATCAGAGTCAATCGATACGCAGGTGTGCGTTATTGGCGGTGGTTTAAGCGGCGTCAATACCGCTCTGGAGCTCGCTGAGCGTGGCTTTAAGGTTGTATTACTAGAAGCCTTTAAGATTGGCTGGGGAGCCTCTGGTCGCAATGGCGGACAGCTAATTCGCGGCATTGGCCACGGTACAGAGCAGTTTAGCAACTCAATCGGCCAGGATGGGGTGAAAGCACTCGATCTAATGGGGCTAGAAGCGGTCGATATCGTTCGTGAGCGGGTCAAAAAGTACGACATTCAATGCGATCTGAAAATGGGTTATTCAGATTTGGCTCACAAACCACGCCACATGCAAGAGCTTGAAGCCGATAAAGCCTGGCTCGACAGTGTTGGCTATGGCTATGAAACGCGTCTGCTGCAAAAAGATGACATGCACGAAGTGGTTGGCTCCGACAATTACATCGGCGGTTTAATTGACATGGGCAGCGGCCATGTTCACCCGTTAAACCTAACCTTAGGGGAAGCAGAAGCGGCCGATTCTCTTGGCGTACGTATTTACGAAAGCTCAGAAGTGATTGATATTCAATATGGCGAGCGACCTGTTATAAAAACCGCGCATGGCCAAGTAACGGCCGATAAATTGGTTATTTGCGGCAACGCTTATGTCGCAGGCTTAGACGATGACCTAGAAGCCAAAGTATTACCTGCTGGCAGCTATGTGATTGCCACCGAACCCTTGCCAGATGAAGTTTGGCAACGAGTACTGCCACAAGATATGGCGGTCTGCGATTTACGTGTTGCTCTAGATTACTATCGCTTAAGTGCCGATAAACGCCTTTTGTTTGGCGGCCTTTGCAACTACTCCGGTCGTGACCCAAAGTCGATTATTGGCACACTAAAGCCTCACATGGATGATGTTTTCCCCTATTTGAAAGACGTGAAAATTGATTACCAATGGGGAGGCATGATTGGTATTGGTGCAAACCGTATGCCCCAAGTCGGGCGTTTACACTCGAACGTTTATTATGCTCAGGCTTATTCAGGGCATGGCGTCAACGCGACCCACATGAGCGCCAAAGTCATTGCGGAACACATTACAGGTGAAACTGCGCGCATGGAAATTTTTGAAAAAATTCATCACATGCGCTTTCCAGGTGGCCGAGCACTACGCTCACCCATGCTCGCCGCTGGGATGATTTTTCATCGAATTAAAGATATTTTTTAATCGTGATTACAAAGATTTAATCAGTTGCGCTAAGTAACTAAGCTTAACGTTTGATAACTGCCGATAGTCAAAATACGGGGTAACGAAAAGGCGCGCATGAGGGTGCTTGTATATGCCATATTCCATTTCAAAACACTGCTCTAATAAGCCAAGCTCTTGAGCATAAACTTTACCTGAGATGAGAACCACGCTGTTTCTTTGGTTAATTAATTCTTTCGGATCAGAAAACAGCAAGCCCGTTTTACCGCCTGCCTGAAGTAACATTGCTTCCCGATACTCCTGCCAAGTGGCATAGCCTTCGGAGTTAAGCTCAAACATTAATTTGGCATAAATATTAAAAATTTTACGCCAATGGTTCCCCGTTTGCGAAGCGATGTTAGCAATCTCACCGGTCTGTAGCGGACGAAGGTGAGCGAGTGATTCAAATTCTTGTAGTGGCGGTCGATTACCAATGCAAACCAGAACATGACATGGTAACTCACCGAGTCCGATGTAAGCTGGTTCTGTCATTTGAAAGCGTCTAACATCTTCAGTAGCTCGTCGGTGCTCGCTGGCCGAATGACTCGTGCCACTTCCTTGCCGTTGTGCAACGCAATCAAGGTTGGCCAAAGTTTGACTTGAAATGCTCGGCCCAACCGCTTGCCTTTACCATCATAAACTTTGATGTGTTCTAAATCTAAACGACCCGTTAATGATGCTTCGACGAACGACGTTGACGCTTGGCAAAACTCACACCATGGTGCGCCAAATTCGAGCACGGCAAAACCAGCGAGGTTTTCAATGCTTTCTATACTCGGCTCTTCTTCGGTATATTCAGGATTAAAGGACATTAGCGCCTCCTTTGTTAATGTTTAGCTATGCTTCGCAATGTATCAAAGACATTACCGCTTCAAGGTTGTTTATCAAAAACCTTAATACCTTCAGGCACGTCATACCAACTTAGTTTTTCACTCACCCATAAATGCGCTTTAGGTTCAAAAACTTCGTCACCTGCCTCGTTCTTGGACTTTAATTTGAGCTTAATAGTAGAAGGATCATCAGGATTATAATGGTAAACACGATTGCCGCAGGTTGGGCAAAATTTTGCGCAGTTAGTATTGCCACTTTCTGCAACTCGGCACCATTGTTTCATCTCGCCAGTAAATTCTATGGCTTCCGCTGCAACAATGGCAGTCACACTATAGGGGCTGGTCGCAAGCTTTTGACATTCGGTACAATGGCAGGCGACAACTTTTAACGGTGCGGTATGAAGCTTATAGCTTACCTGGCCGCATTGACATGAACCTTCGACGGGATATTTCATTGGCTGAAGCCTTTTATGGATTATTATTAGACCAGCAGAATTGCATAACTACTCATTCATTTCCATAACTTTTGCGAAGCGCTCTACTTATTAGAGCGCTCTTTAGCTGCAGCCATTAAACACACTAGATTAGTTGCCATGGTTGCCCCCGCCAATGCGGTAATTTCAGCATGGTCGTATGCTGGCGCCACCTCAACTACATCAGCACCAATCAAATTAAGGTTTTGCAAACCATGTAACAGCTTTATTGCGGTAATGGTGTCGAACCCGCCACAAACCGGCGTTCCCGTTCCTGGGGCGCAAGCAGGGTCTAGGAAATCAATATCAAAAGTAATGTAGGTCGGGTTATCCGCTACCTTTTCTTGAATAATTTTCAAGGCCGCCTCTACACCATGATCGTGCAACCACAGGGCATCTAACACGGTATAGCCTAAATCTAAATCGTTTACTGTTCGCATACCAACTTGTACAGAATGCGAGGCATCGACAATACCTTCATTGGCGGCATGATAAAACATCGTGCCGTGATCAACTCGACCTTTTTTATCGGCCCACGTATCACAATGAGCATCGAAATGAATCAATGAAATAGGCCCATGCTTTGCAGCCAACGACTTTAAAATTGGATAAGTAACAAAGTGATCACCACCCAAAGTTAAAGGGATAACATCTTGTGCGATAATTTTGTCGTACCATTGCTGTACCGATGCAACGATGGTATCGGGCTGACCCGGGTCAAACACACAGTCACCGAAATCGACAACGTTTAATGTTTCAAATGGATCTTTTGTCCAAGGCCAAGGGCGAGCCCAGCTAAGCTGAGTTGAGGCTGCGCGAATTGCTCTAGGCCCAAACCGTGCTCCCGGTCTATTCGACGTTGCAAGATCAAAGGGAACGCCGATAATGGCTACATCAACATTGGTTAAATCTCGGCTGTAACGACGGCGCATAAAGCTGGTTGCGCCGGAATACATTGCTTCTATTTCTGTGCCATATGGCGATCGACGAGTGAAGGCTAAATCCCCTTTTTCGTACTGATCAAAATCTTCACTCATCGAACAACCTTTTTAGATTTATTGAGCCGTTAATTGTGCACTAACTCGACGATTAAGGCGCTGTGTCATAAACCAAGCGAATATCGCAACCAGTGATACAGCAGCAATAATCAAGGTTGCAAGTGCATTAATTTTGGGTGATACACCCAACCGTACCGAACTCAGAACTTCAATTGGTAGGGTGGTGGCACCGGGTCCGGTTACAAAACTGGCTATCACAACATCATCTAACGACAGTGTAAAAGACAGCAACCAAGCTGATATCACTGCTGGCGATATTATCGGCAAAGTGATTAACAGAAAAGACTTTAATTGGCTGGCACCAAGATCTAACGCAGCTTCCTCCAAAGAATGATCCATCTCTGTTAATCGAGATGAAATTACGACGGTCGAATACGCCATGCCAAAGGTAGTATGCGCAATCCAAATTGTCAGCATTCCGCGTGATTCAGGCCAACCTAGGCTTTGGCTCATGGCAACAAACAACAACAACATTGATAGACCAATGATGACATCGGGCATCACCAATGGCGCTGTTATCAATCCCGAAAAGGCGGTTCTACCACGAAACTTTTTCATTCGTACCATCACTACCGATGCAAAAATCGCTAGAAATACGGCGGCTGTCGCTGAGTAGAAAGCAATTTCTAACGAGCGCCCAACCGCTGTCATTAATTGTTGGTCTTTAAAGAGTTCAAAGTACCACTTAGTTGAAAACCCTGCCCAAACTGTCACTAGTCGGCTTTCATTAAAAGAATAAAAAATCAGAACAACCATTGGCAAATAGAGAAACGAAATACCGACCCAAAACATGAAATTCGAGAAACGGAAGTTAGAAAGCTTCATACGTCCACCTCCTTATTCTGGTATCGATGGAATAGCATTATTGGCACAATAAGAATGACCACCATTATAAGCGCCAGTGCCGAAGCCACAGGCCAATCACGGTTGTTAAAGAATTCTTGCCACAGTACCTTACCGATCATGATCGTATTGCTTCCACCGAGGAGTTCAGGAATAACATACTCACCAACGGCGGGAATGAAAACCAGCATTGACCCTGCAACGATGCCATTAAATGACAACGGTAACGTTATTCGAAAAAACTGCGTAATCTTACTGGCACCTAGATCAGACGCTGCCTCTAACAATGCATTATCATGCTTAACCAGATTGGCATAAAGTGGCAGGACCATAAATGGTAAATAGGAATAAACGATACCGACATAGACCGCAAAGTTAGTATTAATCATTTGGATAGGTTCATCGATGATACCAAGCCAAATTAACAGACCATTTATAAGCCCGTTGTTTTTCAACAAACCCATCCATGCATAGACTCGAATCAAAAAGGAAGTCCAACTAGGCAGCAACACTAGCAACAACCAGATAGGACGTTTATTTAGCGGAGCATTCGCAATGGCATAAGCCATCGGATAGCCCAGTAGAAGACAGAAAATGGTAGACCAAAATGCCATCTTAATAGAGTTCCAATACGCTAGAACGTAAATGGGGTCTTCGATCAGCCAAGCAAAGTTACTGAAGCTAAAACGAATATTGAGTACACCTTCTAGCCAATCGAACATAGGTGTGTACGGGGGTATTGCGAGCTCGGCCTCGGCAACCGATATTTTGGCCACAAAAACAAACGGCAAGAAAAAGAAAACCAACAACCATAGGTAGGGCGTACCTATTAAAAAGTGGCGTCCCTTAGGGAGCCTTTGCTTTATATTAAATGCTTTCATGATCGCATAACCATACCGGCATCGTCGGCCCAATATACATAAACGGCCTCTTCCCAATCGGGACGTTCAATACGACGCTCGGTATTGGCTAAGAAGCACTGAATAATCTTTCCATCGGGTAATTTAACGTAGTAGACGGTATGGCCACCGAGATAAGCAATATCATCAACAATACCTGAGGCGTAATTATATTTCTGATCAGGCTTTTCTACTGATAAGAAGGTTTTCTCTGGTCTAATGGCGAAAAGCATATTGCGATCGTCAATACCTGAAGAAACACCGCGGCCAACATAAATATCATGATCAAGACTTGCACTGCGTAGCACCATGAAATTTTCTTCATCTTCGATAATTTCAGATTCGAAAATATTCACCGAGCCAATAAATTCTGCAACCATTCGGTTCATCGGGCTTTCGTATACATCAACGGGGGAGCCTACTTGTTGAATATAACCTTCGTCCATAATGGCAATACGATCGGCCATGGTCATGGCTTCTTCTTGATCGTGCGTTACCATAACGCAAGTAACCCCGACACGCTCAATAATATCGACAACCTCTAATTGCATTTCAGTTCGAAGTTTTTTGTCTAAAGCACCCATCGGTTCATCTAACAAGAGTAGTTTTGGGTGTTTTGCTAACGACCGCGCAAGAGCCACACGCTGACGTTGTCCGCCAGATAACTGATGTGGTTTGCGTTGAGCATACTTCTCCATATGAACTAGACGCAGCATTTCGGCGACTCGCTCTTGGATTTGATCTTTTGGCATCTTGTCTTGCTTTAAACCAAATGCAATATTACGTTCAATCGACATATGAGGAAAAAGGGCATAAGACTGGAACATCATATTAAACGGGCGTTCGTTTGGTGGTAGCTTAGTAATATCTTCATCACCAATGTATATTTTACCTGATGAAGGTTTTTCAAAACCCGCCAAAATACGCAACAATGTAGATTTACCAGAGCCAGATGCTCCTAACAGCGCAAAAATCTCACCTTTGCGAATGTCTAAACTGACATCATCAACCGCCACTGCATCGTCAAAGTATTTAAAGATATGTTGAATGCTCAACAAAATTTTATCTTCCGCACGAGAAGTCTTACGCGTAATTTCCGAAGAGGTCATAAGATACACTTTTTATAAAGTAAACGGGAAATAGCCCGAGCGGAAAGCTACTCGGGCTAATTGCTTTACATGCCAGTCTTAATTGAAGTCCAAGTACGGGTCATTACTCGTTTAACCTTATTTGGCAAGACTTCAAAAGAAAACAGATCCGTACCTTCTGGAGGGTAGATGCCTGGGTCTTCTAGAATTTCAGCATCAATAAATTCAGTAGATGCTTGGTTAGGGCTGCCATACCAAACATAGTTGGTAATATCGGCACCAATTTGCGCATCCAAAATGAAGTTAATAAACTCATGCGCTTCTGCTACGTTTTTAGAATCTTTAGGAATGGCCAACATATCTGACCACAAAGCGGTGCCTTCGGTCGGAATGTAATAGCCGATTTCAACGCCGTTATCCGCTTCTTCTGCTCGCGCCATTGCCTGGAATACATCACCGCTATAACCTACGGTTAAACAGATATCGCCATTGGCAAGATCTGAAATATAACGTGAGCTATGGAAGTAAGTAATATAAGGACGAATTTCAGCCATCTTTGCAGCAACGGCTTCATAGTCTTTCGTTACTCTTGAGTTTGGATCAAGATTTAGGTAATGCAGAACAAGAGGCAAAACCTCACCACCAGAATCTAGCACGGCGATTCCACACTGTGATAACTTCGACGCGTATTTGGCGTCAAACAGTAGATCCCAGCTGTCGGTTGGTGCGTCTTCACCCAGAATTTCTTCGACTTTTGTAATATTGTAGCCAATGCCAGTTGTACCCCATTGATACGGTACACCATATTCATTACCTGGGTCATATACTGATAATGTTTTTAATAGACTTTTATCTAGGTTTTTCCAATTTGGAATTTGTGACTTATCTAATTTTTGATAAGCACCCGCCATAATATGTCGTGCTAGGTAATCTGATGTTGGTACAACAATATCATAGCCAGATTGGCCAGAAAGCACCTTAGCTTCGAGTACATCGTTAGAATCAAAAACATCATAGGTCACTTTTATACCCGTTTTTGCTTCAAACTTTTCAATAGTGTCTTCAGCGATGTAGTCGGACCAATTATAAACTCGTACAACTCTATCGTCCGCTAAGGCAGATGCCGTTACGGTTAAGGCTATTGCCGCTCCTAAGAGCGTCTTTGCAGTTGATTTCATAGCTTCTCTCACCTTTGTTAGGTTTTATTATTACCAATTAAATTGCTTGGTTATTTTTTCTTAGTTTTCTATCGGCATCCTTGCCAGTAATACTTTTATATTATGTGATTTTTTAGACGGTAGATAATAAATACTGACGTTCCCACGAACTAATCACCCGCTTAAAGCCTTCATACTCTGCCCAACGCGTTGCAACGAAGCCATCAACGAAGTCAGAGCCTAGTACTTCTCTAATTTCTTCAGACGCTGACATCATTTCAAGCGCCGCTTCTAAATTCCATGGCACTGTTTCATCCGCTTCTTCTTCGGCACGCCCTTGGACAGGCATGCGCGGTTTTAAATCATTAACCATACCTAAATAACCACAGATGAGATTACCCGCTAAAGTTAAATAGGGGTTGGTATCTGAACCTGATAATCGGTTTTCAACACGTCTTGCTGACGGTGGAGCCTGAGGAACACGCAGGCCAACGGTTCGGTTCTCTTCACCCCATTCAATATTTACCGGTGCGTTACCATCTGCACCCGGCAAATAGCGTCGGTAGCTGTTCACGTTAGGCGCAAATATCGGCATCATGTGCGGGATATACGTTTGTAAACCAGCAATATAGTTATAGAACAACGCAGAGGCGGAGCCGTCTTCATTCGAGAAAAGGTTCACGCCCGTCTTTGCATCGGTTAAAGATTGATGTATGTGCATTGAACTGCCTGGCTCTCCTGAAATTGGCTTGGCCATAAACGTTGCATTAATATTATGTTTTAGCGCCGCTTCACGAACGGTTCGTTTAAAAATAAATACCTGATCAGCTAATTTTAACGCTTCACCATGACGGAAGTTAAACTCTAACTGAGCGGCGCCTTCTTCATGGATTAACGTATCAATATCTAAGTGCATCTCTTCACACCAATCATAGATATCTTCAATAATAGGATCGAACTCGTTCGCTGCATCAATGCTAAAACTTTGACGGCCACTTTCTTGGCGACCTGAACGGCCAATAGGCGGCTCTAACGGAAGATCTGGATCGGTACAGCTTTTCGTTAAATAAAATTCAACTTCTGGTGCAACAATTGGCTTCCAGCCTTTGGCTTCATACAAAGCCAAGACTTTTTTTAGCACGGCACGTGAGGACATGCCCATTAAGTTGCCCATGGAGTCGTAACAGTCATGAATAATTTGCGCTGAAGGTTCAGCAGCCCAGGGGACTGTAAACACAGCCGACTCATCTGGGCGTAATATCATATCGATGTCTTTTGGATCTAATAGACTGTAATAGGTTTCGTCGTCAGGGTAATCCCCTGTTGTCGTTTGCAATAAAACACTCTCGGGCAGCCGTATACCTTTTTCTGCGATAAACTTATCGGTCGGCATAATTTTACCGCGCGCGATGCCCGTTTGATCAGGCATGATGCATTCGATTTCGGTTATTTTATTGTCTTCTAACCACTTTGTTAGTTTTTTCATTTTGTTCCTGCTAGCTGTCGCGCTCTACACGCATCGCCGAAGGCCTCGAATAGTAGTTTTTGTGTTTTATTTTCTGTTACTTTCCATTCCGGATGCCATTGAACTGCGAGACCAAACGTCATAGATTCGACTCGGACTGCCTCAACTAGGCCGTCTTCAGCTTGCGCTTCAACAACTAACCCATTTCCTACAGTGTTAATCCCCTGTGAGTGTAATGAGTTAACCTGAATATGTTCTGAACCATAAATACTATGCAATTTGCCTGCCGCTGTTAGTTGCACAGAATGTGCTGGTGCATATTGCATTGCTAAGGTAGCACTTTTATCTTCCCGGTGGTCATTCAAGCTTGGCTGCTCTTGAACCGCTTGATGCAATGACCCTCCTAAGGCAACGTTAATATCTTGCAAACCACGACAAACACCTAATAGAGGTATATCGCTTTCAATAGCACTATGAATTGTTGCAAAAGCCGTTTTGTCGCGTCGTGCGTCATATTCATAGGCTTTATCGGCTTTTTCTTCTTTATAGTGCGCTGGGTCTATCATTGAATAAGCGCCAGTAAGAAAAATACCGTCTAATCGAGATAGCCACTGCTGAATATCTTGATCATCTAATAAAGCTGGAATCAATACAGGAATGACATCTGCGCTTTGACTCAAGGCTCTCAAGTACTTATCACCCGCGGCGTGGAAATCATGTGGAGCGATATGCTGAACATCACAAACAACACCGACAAGTGGCTTTAGACTTTCTTTTATTATTTTGTTCATGTTTGCACTCAAATTTTGAACAGTTTCAGTTTACACGACCATAAATTATTTTAAACACCTTGGCCAACATTATTTACATTGGAATTAAACTAGTGCATAACACAGCTATACTGCACTGTTTGGGGTCAACGTGAAACTCTCAGTTCTCATTTATATAAAATACCTTGTTAATTTGGTTTGTATCAAATATAAAAAAAATATACATTAGTGTTCAATATATAAATCACTCGTGGCCGCAATACTCATTGATTCTGTACCGGTTTCTGGCAAAGGAATTCAATGTTCAACCAATTAGCCGATCTAGGTGCTATTTGGCATTAAAACCCACAGTAAACTCAACAGTTATTTAGTTTTGGCAGCAATAAAGTTGTTAAAAGGCGACAAAGAATGAGTAAAACCGAAGTTAGCGAATTTTTGCAACAAAACCCAAACGTCACCACGATCGAACTTCTCATTAGTGATCTAAATGGCGTTGTACGGGGCAAGCGGATAGAAAGAGA
This sequence comes from Reinekea sp., assembly GCF_046710285.1. Classification (GTDB taxonomy): domain Bacteria; phylum Pseudomonadota; class Gammaproteobacteria; order Pseudomonadales; family Natronospirillaceae; genus Reinekea. The sequence goes on along the minus strand of NZ_JBKEGY010000019.1, from coordinate 19,305 downwards.
CCTATTAGAGAAGGTATTCACCAAGGGTTTCTATCTGCCTGGCTCTGTTATGGCACTAGATGCAACGGGGACAACGGTTGAAGAATCAGGCATTGGCATGGATGTTGGCGATCGTGATCGCTTATGTAAACCTATTCCAGGCACGCTAACGCTAGTTCCATGGCATGCAGAGGGCGATCGTGCACAAGCGTTGTGTACCATGTTCAAAAATAAGAACACAGGTTTTTTTGCAGACCCAAGACAGGTACTTGTAAACGCCATCAAAAAGTTTTCGGCATTAGGCTATGACTGCGGCTTTGCAGTTGAGCTCGAATTTTACCTAATAGATAAGCTACGCGACGCTAAGGGCGACATTCAGCCACCCATTGCACAAGGCAGTGAACGGCGCATGAACTCCTCACAAGTCTATTCAATGGATGATTTAGACCAATACGACTTCTTTATACGCGACGTGATCAGCACCGCCCGTGAACAAAACGTGCCTGCCGACACAGTAATTGCCGAATATGCTCCTGGCCAGTTCGAAGTAAACTTGGATTATGGCACTGATATCTTAAAAGCCGTTGATCAATCTATTCTGTTGAAACGAGTGATCCGCAGTGTGGCTAATAAATATGGTATGGATGCCAGCTTCATGGCAAAACCTTACATTGAACAATCGGGTAGTGGCTTACACCTGCATTTAAGCTTACTCAAAGATGGCGAAAACGCTTTTGCAGCGGAAGACCCAACCCAGAATCAATTACTAAGAAACGCCATTGGTGGTTTACTGAGCATGGCTGATAGCACTCAGGCCTTTTTAGCACCAACGATCAACAGCTACCGTCGCCTTTCTCCTGAAAACTTCGCACCCACCAGTAAGACTTGGGGTTACGACAACCGCACGGTGGCAATGCGTATTCCATCAGGAGGTTCGTCTTCGACCCGTATCGAGCATCGTATGTCAGGCGCTGATACCAACCCCTATTTAGCAACTGCTGTTTTATTAGCAGGCGTCACAGAAGGTATTTTAAATAAAATTGAGCCACCTGAAGCCGTAACGGGCAATGCTTATGAGCAAGACCACGATCAAGTTGCTGACAACCAACGCGACGCACTTCGAAAAATGCTAGATGATCCTCGAGTCGTTGAATGGTTTGGCGCCGAGTTCGTAGAGCTTTACCAAACTTGTAAATGGTCAGAGTTACGCATGTTCGAACAACAGGTCACGCCTTTAGAATACGACTTACTATTACCTTATATATAACAAAGTTATACAAAAAACGCTCACTTTTTAAAAAATTGGCCATGAAATGAAAATCAAAATATTTGCAGTATTAGTTTGTCTGTTTTATTCAGGGTTAAGCACAGCAGAAACACTCCGAGTGCTTAATTGGTCCGATTATGTTGATGAAGAGTTGCTCGATACCTTTGCGCAATCTCGAAATGTTGATATTGATTACCAGATGTTCGATAACGAAGACGAGTTTATCGAAATGTTTTTTGGTGACGATCAAGCTTGGGATGTCATTGTACCTTCAGATAACCTATTGGTATTTTTAATCAGTCGAAAATTGCTCGCACCAATAAACCCAAACACCATTACAGAGTTTGACAACCTAGACCCCATGGTTATGAATCAACTGACCGCAAAAGATCCGGGCAATAGATATTCAATCCCCTATTTGTGGGGTACCACCGGCATTGGTATTAATCACAGCGTCGCACCCGCAAATGCGCAAGCTTTGGTTGAGCAACATGGCTGGGGGGTTGTTTTCGAAGCTGAACATAGAGCATTGTTTAAAGACTGCGGCATTGCTGCCATTTATGAACGCGATGAAATATTTGCCACTGCGCTCAGCTACTTAGGCTATAGCATAAATACCATAAACGAAGATGAGTTATCGCAAGCCTCTGACATTGTCGCTGGATTGGCCGCCGATGTAAAATACCTACATGCAGCTCGCTACATCGATGATATTGCGGCCGGCACTATTTGCTTAGCCATTGGTTATTCTGGTGATATTATTTTTGCAAGCTATGAAACTGAAGAGGAAGGAACCGTTACCTATCATATTCCTTCACAGGGAACATCTGTTTGGTTTGATGTGTTCGCCATACCAGCCAACTCTAAAAACAAAACACGCGCTTTAGATTTTATTAACTTTTTTACCGAAGCTGAAAATTCGGCAGCAAATTCAAATTACAACGCCTACCCAACTCCGTTGCTGAGTAGTCTTGAATTTATTGATGAAGAAATTTTAGCTGATCCAGGTATTTACCCAACGCAAGAGACAATGAAAAACTTAGAAGCATTTGAAGTTGCTACTAGTAAGTCTCGTCGTTTAAAGAAAAAATATTGGGTACAAGCTACCTGCGCTGGCAGTGGCTTATGCGAAGTGCCTATCGATATTGTTGGCTACTAAAATCCATTCATTTTAGTAAAAATATCCACGCAAAAAAAAACCTGTCAATTGACAGGTTTTTTTATTGGCTAGATAAAACTAAATTCCTAGTTTATCTCTCAACCCATAGTAGGTAGCACCGATCGCCGTGTAAGGAACTCGCAATAAACGCCCACCAGGGAATGGAAAGTGCTTTAACTGACCAAAGGCATCAAAACGTTCTGCATGACCTTTCATGGCCTCTGCGATAAGCCGACCGGCTAAATGCGTTGTTGTAACACCATGGCCACTGTAGCCCTGTGCGTAATAAATATTAGGTGTCAGCTGACCAAATTGCGGCAACCGACTCATGGTTAATAGAAAGTCGCCACCCCAAGCAAAATCAAACTTAACACCTTTTAGTTGCGGGAAGTTCTTTTCTAACCTGCCCCGAATAAAGGCTTGGATTGAAGCTGGATCACCACCGCCATAAGTTACACCGCCGCCGTAGAGTAAGCGGTTATCACCTGTTACCCGGTAGTAGTCGAGCTTGTAATTACAGTCTTCAACACAATAGCCATTAGGAATAAGTGCTTTCGCCACTGACTCATCAAGCACTTCTGTGGTCACAATTTGCGTGCCACACGGCATCGACTTAGCGGCTAATTCTGGTATTAAACCAGCCATATAAGCATTACCCGCCATTAACACATATTTAGCTGTTACTTGACCGTGTTCAGTTTTTACGACGGGTGTTTCGCTACGAACCACTTCGATCACCTTGGAGTCTTCATAAATAACACCGCCCAAACTTTCAAAGGCTGCGGCTTCACCAAGCAGGAGATTCAAAGGATGAATGTGACCACCGGTGTGATCTAGTAAACCACCTATATAGGCACCAGAATTAATTTGCTCTTTGATTGAGTTTTCATCGAGCAGCTCTAAACCGGTATGGCCATAGCGCTCCCACAATGCTTTTTGTTCTGTCAGGTCATGCATCTGTTTTTTATTAAACGCAGCAAAAATTCCGCCCGGCTTGTAATCACAATCGATATTATATTTTTCGATACGCTCACGAATAATGTTACCACCTTCAAAGGCCATATCACCCAATGTTTTACCGATAGACATACCGTAGTTTTTTTCTATCGTATCAATATCACGGCTATAGCTGTTAACTAACTGGCCGCCGTTACGACCACTGGCACCAAAGCCAATACGTGCAGCTTCAAGCACAACAACCTTAAAGCCCGCCTCGGCTAAGTGCAAAGCACTCGACATTCCGGTAAAACCACCACCAACAATACAGACGTCGGCTTCAATGTGCTCTTTTAGTATTGGACGATCAACCGTATCGTTGCGAGTACTCGCATAGTACGAATCGGTGTGCGGAGTGCGTTGGGTCATGCAGTTGCCTCATAAATGACATAGATTTTTTTACAGTAGCTTGGAACATGCCAAGTGCCACTGAAACCCGCGGGTATCACAAACTGATCGCCAGCTTTTACTGTTTTGCTATTGCCTTGCACATCGGTGATGACGGATTCACCGGATACGATAAAACAGAATTCATCTTCGGTATAGGAAATTTTCCATTCCCCGGCTTGGGAATCCCAAATGCCGGTATGAAACTTATTATCTGGCGATGAAAAGCTGTTCCAGACGTTTTGTTTCGGCTCGCCGCGAATGATTTTTTCATCAGCCGGCAAGTAACTTTCTACCTCTACAGAATCTGTAGTAACGCTCACAATATCTTGAACAGTTTTCATCAATTAAACTCTCTTATTTTTTATTTTACTTCATTGCTGCCCCAGACATATCTCTCCGTTTACGCAGGGTTCAGCGGCCCATCGCTTGAAATTTCGGTCGCCGTAAACCCTTCCATGGGGGCTTGATTGAAACATCCGTGTTTCAAACACCCGAATTCCAACCAATGGGCCGCTTCTAAGCTATGAGACAGCCGTGATTTTGTTACTTCATCGTGGGCATAACAAACTCGGCACCGCCGATATCACCTTCAGGCCAGCGAGCTGTCACCGCTTTACGCTTAGTATAAAAACGCACACCCTCAGGTCCGTGCATGTGGTTGGCACCGAACAAGCTGCGCTTCCAGCCACCAAAGCTATGAAACGCCATTGGTACAGGAATGGGCACGTTAATACCCACCATGCCGACTTGAATATCATGGCTAAACTTACGCGCCGCCGCACCGCTACGAGTAAAGATTGATGTGCCGTTGCCGTATTCATGATCATTGATCATTTTTGCCGCCGCTGCATAATCGTCAACGCGAACCACACAAAGAACAGGACCAAATATTTCATCGGTATATATCGTCATGTCGGTTGTTACGTGATCGAACAAGGTGCCGCCTAAGAAGTAGCCATTTTCACAACCGGTTACCGATAGCTCACGACCATCAACAACCAAGGTTGCACCTTCTTTCACGCCGGCATCAATATAGCCTTTAACTTTTGCGTGGTGTTCTTTGCTAATGAGTGGGCCCATATCTAGGCCTAAGTTTTCACCATTACCAATTTTTAAGTTCTCAGCTTTTTCTTTAAGCTTTGCGACTAATTCATCGGCGATATCACCAACAGCCACCGCAACTGAAATGGCCATGCATCGCTCGCCGGCAGAACCGAAAGCCGCACCTGTTAAGGCATTTACCGCTGCGCTAATATCGGCATCTGGCATAACAACCATGTGATTCTTAGCGCCACCTAATGCTTGTACTCGCTTACCATGGTTACTGGCCGTGCTGTAAATATATTCAGCGATGGGAGTAGAACCGACAAAACTTACGGCTTGGATATCTTTATGGGTCAGCAAAACATCAACGGCTTCTTTGTCGCCATTCACTACGTTAAACACACCATCAGGTAAACCACACTCTTTTAGCCACTCGCCAATCATCATTGATGCAGTTGGGTTCTTTTCTGATGGCTTTAAAATAAAGGTATTTCCGCAAGCGATGGCAACTGGCCACATCCACATAGGTACCATGGCCGGGAAGTTAAACGGCGTGATCCCTGCTACCACACCCAACGACTGGCTTAATGACCAAGCATCGACACCGGTTCCCACTTGCTCAGTAATTTCACCTTTAAGCATTTGTGGAATACCACAAGCAAATTCAACGACTTCAATACCACGAATAATTTCGCCTTTGGCATCTTCAAACACTTTGCCGTGCTCGATGGTAATGGCACGAGCAAGGTCATCAATACGTTCATCTAATAACATTTTAAATTTGAATAAAATGCGTGAACGATTTAACGGGCTCATAGCAGACCAAGCTGGGAAGGCCGCTTGCGCATGAGCAATCGCCGCTTCCACTTCTGCAACAGATGCCAACGAAACTTCAGCAACCGCTTTGCCCAATGCGGGGTTATAAACTTGGGCAGAACGCGCACTCGCCGAGGACAGGGTACCGTTTATAAAATGTGTAATTTGTGTCATAAAAAACCTTTAGTCGTTGAGCGGTTAATACAATGTTTTAATAGCGGCACGTAACGAGCCAACCAATTCATCAATGTGTGATTTTTCTAAAATAAGGGGTGGCGACACCGCAATGGTATCGGCCGTACAACGCACCAAGGCGTTACTTTGCCAGAAGCAATGTTCAAATACTTTGTAGCCACGCTCACCAAACTTGTCGGTTGACTTAAATTCAATAGCACCTACCAGCCCGTAGTTGCGAATGTCTTTTAGCACATCAAACTCTCTTAAGCTGTGCAACTGCTCTTCAAAGTAACCACCCAGTTCTTTGGCTTTATTAAAAAGGCCTTCTTGTTCATAAATATCTAATGTGGCTATAGCCGCTGCCGCTGCCACTGGGTGGCCTGAATAAGTATAGCCATGGAACAATTCAATGACTTCTTCTGGACCGGTCATAAATGCATGATGAATATCATCACTGACAAACACGGCACCCATTGGGATAGCACCGTTAGTCAAACCTTTAGCGGTAGTGATGATGTCGGGCGTTACATTAAAGTGACAAGAAGCAAACGCATCGCCTACTCGGCCGTAGCCGGTAATCACTTCATCTAAAATTAAAAAAATGCCATATTTTTTGGTAATTTCGCGTAACCGTTGCAAGTAACCCACCGGCGGCATCCAAACACCACCGGAACCCGCGATAGGCTCAACAATAACGGCGGCAATGGTTTCAGCGCCGTGTAACGCAACCATGGTTTCTAATTCATCGGCAAGGTTCGCACCTTCAGTTGGTAAGCCTTTGGTGAATTCTGTGCCTGGCGTCCAAGCGTGCTTTAAGTGATCTACACCGCTTAATAACGGGCCAAAACCACGACGGTTATTACCTAAGCCACCAACTGAAATGCCACCAAAGCCGGTGCCGTGATAACCTTTCTCACGTCCAATTAAACGAGTACGAGACGATTCTCCACGTGCTTTATGGTACGCCAAGGCTATTTTTAAAGCGGTATCGACTGACTCAGAGCCCGAGTTCGTAAAAAACACCTTATTAATACCATCAGGCGTGTGTTTTATTAAACGATTGGCCAATTCAAACACTTGCGGATGACCCATTTGAAAAGTCGGCGCAAAATCAAGTTCATGAATTTGAGTGCTCACCGCTTGGGTGATCTTTGTTCGTGAGTGACCTGCGTTTGTACACCAGAGGCCAGCAGTACCATCTAAAATGGTTCGACCGTCTTCAGTTTTATAATACATGCCTTCGGCAGACACGAGCATTCGCGGCTTAGACTTAAATTGACGATTCGCCGTAAACGGCATCCAAAAAGCATCTAAATTCGCAGGGGTTGATTGCGTCATAACTCGCACCTTAGTGTATTTTATATTGAACAGATAGAACCGAGTTTATGTCAAATAAATAAAACATCAAGAGCTAAGCATGGAAATATAAGAAATTATCTCTCACCGCCCGCCATTACTGGAAAAATCTATTAAAAAGACGTAAATATTAAACTATTTGTGTTCGAAATATTGATACAGATGGGTAAAATGAAGTATGTTCATCAAACTTAAACTACGCCAAGCGGAGACGATATGGCCAACTTACACGACTTAGGTTTTTGGCAAGCAGCAGCAAAGTCATTATCAATAGAATCTCGTGCTTTTATTAACGGTGCCTATGTCAATTCGGCAGATGGCGCTACTTTTGAATGTCGCTCGCCAATAGACCAGCGCCTTCTAGCAAACGTTGCAGCCTGCGATAAAGCCGACGCCGACGCCGCTGTTAAAGCCGCAAGAGCCGCTTTTGAATCGGGGGCCTGGTCTGAATTGCCACCGGCGGTTCGTAAAAAAGTGTTATTAAAATTCTCCGCGCTTATAGAAGCAAATGCAGATGAGTTGGCGCTACTTGAAACCCTAGATATGGGTAAGCCCATCGCAGACTCTCGTACGGTTGATATTAGCGGGACCGCCCGAGCCGTTAGCTGGACCGCCGAAGCGATTGACAAAATATACGATGAAATAGCGCCAACTTCGCCCAATGAGTTAGGCCTTGTTACCCGCCAAGCAATGGGCGTAGTAGCAGCCATAGTGCCATGGAACTTCCCCATGATAATGGCCTCTTGGAAATTCGCGCCTGCCTTAGCCATGGGTAACTCATTTATTCTTAAGCCTTCAGAGAAGTCACCTTTAACTGCTATTCGCTTAGCCGCACTCGCCAAAGAAGCCGGTATTCCCGATGGCGTATTCAACGTGTTGCCTGGTTACGGCCATACCGCCGGTAAAGCCCTCGCCCTGCACATGGATGTTGATACGCTAGTGTTCACCGGTTCAACGGGCGTTGCAAAACAGCTCATGATTTACGCGGGTGAATCAAATATGAAACGCGTATGGATGGAAGCAGGCGGTAAATCCGCTAACGTAGTGTTCGCTGACGCACCCGATTTAGACAAAGCCGCAGAAGAAGCCGCCGGTGCCATTTGCTTTAACTCAGGCGAAGTCTGCACCGCCGGTTCACGTTTATTGGTTGAAGAAAGCATTGCCGATGCATTTACGGAAAAAGTACGCGCAGCCATGAAAAAATGGCGTCCAGGCAACCCACTAGACCCGAATACCAATGTAGGTGCCATAGTAGATGATGCTCAATTGCAACGCGTATTAGGCTATGTTGAAAAAGGCCAAGCCGAAGGCGCTAAACTCACCCAAGGAGGCAGCCAAGTAGCTCCGGTTGAAGGCGGCCTATTTGTTGAACCGGCTATTTTCGAGCACGTGCAAAATGACATGAGCATCGCCGCTGAAGAAATTTTTGGCCCAGTACTCTCAGTCATTCGCTTTAAAGATGAAGAGGAAGCCTTACGCATTGCCAATGATTCTATCTACGGCCTAGCCGCTGGGGTTTGGACCAGCAACTTAAGCCGAGCACATCGCTTTGCACGCAAACTACAAGCCGGTTCGGTTTGGGTAAACCAATACGACGGAGGCGACATGACTGCACCTTTCGGCGGTTTTAAACAAAGTGGTAATGGTCGTGATAAGTCATTGCATGCGTTTGATAAATACAGCGAGCTTAAGGCGACTTGGATTAAGTTGTGAAAAATAGCTGCGGGTTTTGGGCTGCGAGCTGCGGGTAACATATAAAACATAGCGTGCCGCCTAGGTTAGCTTGGGAGCCAAGTTGCCCTTGATCGGGAATCTGAGGCATGGATGCCGAAGTTTAGCGCGCATGGAGGCGCTTGCAGCGACCGATCTAGGGTGACTTGGTGCCCAAGCGAAGGAAGTTTGCTTTTATTGCTTAAAGATGCATAATAAATACATCTTTAAGCAAGCGTTGTTTTCTCTATGCCGATGTCACTCTCCACTAAGATTAATGCCAGTCGAGTTTTTTTCCCTGCGGCGGCGCTTCAAGCTGCGTTTGCGGTTTTATTTACCCTGGCGGCCCGTTACGGGGTTGGTGGGCCAGCGACGGGTTTAATTGGGATAGGTCATGCGCATGAAATGCTCTTCGGTTTCGCCTTGGCACTCATTGCAGGCTATACCCTCGGCATTATGCCAGCGTATAAGTTATGGCCATTGTTCGGTTTATGGTTGGTGGCGCGGGTTGGCTTTATGGGCTTTCCAGATAGTGCTATCGCGCAAATTCTCAGCCCCATGTTTGCTTTGTATTTAGCGTTGCAGGTTTACCCGCGATTTCGCGCCGCAAAAAAGTGGCGCAACAAAATGATCAGCCCGCTCATTGTATCAATCTGCAGCTTTCCGCTACTGTGGTTAATCTTAAAACTTCACAACTGGCCCATCAGTCACAGTTCCGTTTATATTTCCTCTGTTTTAATGCTGTGCTTGCTCATGTCCTTTATGGCTGGCCGGATGATTGCACCAGCCGCCGCCGGAGAATGCTACAAACAAGGTTACGAACTTAAGGCACGCGTTCAACCCAAATTAGAAGGATTGCTGATTCTCCTATTGCCCATCACCGCTATGCTTACCCTGCTCAACACCTCACCCGTATTGACCGGTGCAATGGTCATTGTGGTCGCCGCGGTTAACTTAATTAGACTCTACCGATGGCAACTCTGGCGCTGCCGCGCACGGCTTGACATTATTGGCTTAGGTGTCGGATACGCTTGGCTCAGCCTAGGCTTGTTCATCATCGGCGTCGCCCTAGTTTTTGGCAAACCCACTACCGGTGCGGTACACATTATTACCATCGGTGCCATTGGCAGCCTTTCAATCAGCGTCATGGCGCGCTTGCACTACCAAAAAGAAGTGCGCACACCGCCGCCAAATTCTTTATTACTGCTCACGCTCAGCCTTATCTCGGTATCAGCATTAACACGATACGCTAGCGAAATTTTTTGGGCTTATTCAAGCCCCTTGCTTTGGATATCAGCCACTACCTGGGCCGTTGCTTTATTCTGGCTCACCAGCCATCTGCTCAGAAAGCCAACGACCACTCATTGCAAGTAACCGCACTCTTATTTTTAGGATACCGCCATGAACATAAACTTTGATGCCTCGTTAATTAAAAAATACGATACCTTTGGGCCACGCTATACTTCGTATCCCACAGCCTTGAGCTTTAACCCCAGTTTTAAAGAACTAGATTATCGAGATGAGCTCGCCTTAAGTAATCAAACCAATAAGCCAATCTCATTGTATTTTCACATCCCATTTTGTAAGTCACTTTGCTATTACTGTGCCTGTGCCAAAATCATTACCCATAAAAACGAACGGACGATTCCCTACTTAGAACACCTAACCAGCGAAATAAAACAGCAAGCCAAACTGGTTGGCTCAAAAAGAACCGTCACCCAACTTCATTTAGGGGGTGGCACACCCACCTACTTGAGCGATGACCAGTTAGCTTCGCTAATGCAATCGGTATACGATAATTTTAATGTAGCCGATGCCAATACGAGAGAGTTTTCGATAGAAGTCGATCCACGTGCCGTTCGGCCGACAACCATACCACTACTCCATGAGCTTGGTTTTAACCGAATCAGTTTAGGTGTTCAAGATTTTGATCCCAAAGTACAGCAGGCAGTTAACCGCATTCAAACTATTGAGCAAACTTTTGACGTTTTAGATGCCGCCAGAGAGATGGGTTATCGCTCATCTAATATCGACCTAATTTACGGGCTGCCTTTTCAAAGCGTCGACAGTTTTGCGAAAACACTCGACATTGTTTTAGGAAAAAGACCAGAACGCCTCGCCATTTATAACTACGCGCACATGCCCAACAAGGTGAAGGCGCAACAGCTCATTATTACCGCCGACCTGCCCTCTGCAAAGACAAAATTGGCGATATTGGAAATGACCATAAAGAAACTCCAAGCAGCCGGATACGTTTACCTAGGTATGGACCACTTTGCATTACCGACAGATGAACTCGCCATTGCAAAAAAAGAAGGCTCCTTACAACGCAATTTTCAAGGCTATTCCACTCACGCCGACAGCGACCTAATTGGCATGGGCATGACGTCAATAAGTAAAATTGGTAACTGTTTCGCACAGAACAGCCGTGAAGAAAAAAGTTATTTTGAACTGATTAAGAGTGGTCATTTAGCGACGAATAAAGGTTACCGGCTAACCATAGACGACCAAATTAGACGCGACGTGATTCAGTCACTCATGTGTCAAACAGAAGTTAACTATCAAGATATCAACCAAATACATCAAATTAACTTTGCCGACTACTTCCAGTCGGAAATAGCAGCACTGGCAGAAATGGCAAATGATGGTTTGCTCAGCATTGACCCAGACAAAATAATCGTAAACCCTACAGGGCAATTATTATTGCGCAACATCGCCATGATTTTCGATGCTTACCTAAAACCGAGTGAAAGTATCATTCAGTTTTCTAAGGTTATTTAGCCGTAGTATCAGCATTTGGCTATACAACTTTTATAGGTCGCTCATTTGGAACTGATAGTTTGCTTAAAATGGCAAGCAGACTATCAGGATAATTTTCACGAATAGAAATCGGAAAACCCGTTAATTCACAACCTCTTTAGAGAGTTCTTTTGAGTGCATATCGGTGATTTTCAATTCACCTTCAATCAATTTCCAGGTGAAAACTTCAAGGTTTGCAGTTTTTATTAACACCTTTTGCTCGGGATCGACGTATTGTACGACCGATTCAATACGTGTGGTGATGGCGTTTTCTTCGATGCTGGCAATTTCCCATTGGTTGCTGAGTTGTTTCATCTGCATTTTGGGTTTGACCATCATATTGACACCCATTTTATACATTGCATAAGAGGAAGGCAGTGTCAGTGTTTGATCATCTTCGATCATTTCGATTTGCCCTGTAAGTTTAGGTGAAACAAATTTCAAAATAGTTGGCGCATCGAGTTGATCGAAACCTGCAAGGTATTCAGACTGGGCCTGCGATACCGTATCCTTATCAAGTTGATTGTACCCGGAAGATGTCTCAGTTTCGGAACTAGTTGATTGGCCACCAAATATAGACCCAAAAATATCACCCAACGCGCCGAGTGCCTCCTTCACGTCGTCTCCAGAAATAGGTGACTCTAACCCTTGAGCGACCTGATCATCAGGGGCACTTTTACGGGCGTGTCCACGTAAATGGCTCACCCAGTTTTGATATTCTGCTTCGGTCATCGGTTCCGAGTCTGACTCATCTTCATCCTCGAAATCTTCTTCGTCTTCTTCATCATCTTCATCGTTGTTTAAAAAACCTTCGAGGAATTCTTCTGGAAGGCCTTCGTGCCACCAACGATAAATGGTGTCTTTAATCCTTTGGTCATCACCTTCATAGGGCTGATCATCTTTTCGAATCACACGCTCTGCATCCCACTTGAACCAGAACTCCCATGGGTCATCGTCCCCACAACCCCATCCTAAAGATTCACAGGAAGGATCTAGATCTGCAAATAATTTTACCAGCGCGCCAGTAAGGTAATCCCCTGAAGATCCGCTCACTAGGTGCATGGCGTGATAGCCCTGAGTGGCCCAAACGGACTCAGGATAAATTTCACCATATTCTTTCGCTGCGGATTCTAAGAAGGTAGTCATGATGCCTTGACCATCATCAACATTGATTTGTTCAGCAATATCAACAAGTAGCTCAGGGCTTTGCCCTAATGCGCTGAACAGTTGCTGGAACAGTGCATGTATTTTTGGATCGGCGTGTTTGACATACAGGTTGCTGTGAAGCTCGGCCATTTGGGAATCCTTTCTGCTAAGTAAAGTTTCATTCGATGTTTAAATATTAAACGTCGGAATAGCTTACGTCCATAGCCGAGAGTATGACTTGCCCTTCATCAATAAAGCCATTACTCGGTACTTAATTATATTGAGCTTACTTGCTTGGCCTTTTACTGCATGCTCTAGAATGGAATTAAACTCAAAACTACTTTTTAGATTGTCTCTATTTCTAGGGCCTCAACCATCGAAGCGGTTTTGACTTGGGATCACGAATTAAAAGCCCTTTAGCTTCTAAATCAAGTTGAACAGATTTTTGCCACCACCCGATCTTTTCGCCGTTTGGCCATAATTCATCTGGCACAATTGATACGAGCTTTTCTTTGATTTCTTTTGCTGTTAACCCCGGAGCATTCGATGGAATGGACTTTAACATAGCCTTTCTCATTTCTTCGTACTTAACACGATCAACCCGCTCGGTTCTACCAGGCGTGTTAATATTCTCGATTTCAATTTTCTCTGATTTAGCCATAACCTATCCTATAAGACTTAACGTCCATGCCTTGCAACGTGTTTACCACTAAAATGGTGGCCTGCTCAAATTAGCATAGAACCCAATGCAGCTAAAACAAGAGCGATTGCACCAAAAAAATGGGCTCTGAACATTAATGGATTTTTTTCACGCTGATAAACTTCATTCCTACCGAGCGCAAAACCCGACCTATAAATGGTTAATGCATAGTAGCTGACTAAAGGCACCGTAACGGGTCCTAACCAAGAAAAAATTCCTTCAATGACAAAATTTAGAGCCAGTAGTATTAGAACAACTAAAACAAGTAACGATTGAGCCGCCTTCACCGGTTTGGCTTCTAAAGGCAGCTCATCTGTTGAGAACAATGTTGTTTCTTTGCGAATAGTTTCAGTTTTAGATTCGGGCGTAGATTGCGAGCTTTGACTCGACTTCATCATTAAAAGCCAGTCGGCATAGTCCTTACCACAATGGGCACAATTCCAGTTATGGGACTGCCTGAAATCTGAACGTTCAAACTTACAGAATGGGCAAGATTCACTCATGTTATTCCCTCAATTTTCTATTGTTAGATCTGGTTTGCCACAAACTGGCGTACATCAAACGTCTTGCTCTTTATTTTTGACCCAGCCAATACTTAGAACATACCTGCATCCTTTAGTCACTTTGCTTACAGCATGCTCTGATACATCTGAGCGAAAATACTTTACTCTCGAATTTTCGTAGATGGGGTTAGTACAGATGAAATCACCACCGGATTTAGCTGCCATTAATATAATATTTAATCTGTAATGTTCACCAGATTTAACTTGATCCACGTGTGGCGGTATTCCCTGACCCTCATTGAAACGAAGAATGTACATATCAAATGGATTAGGCCACAAGCCACCGCCGATGAGCATTTTATCGTATCCAGTATTCTGACGGCCTTTTTGCCAGCGAAATAGCTTAGACAGGTATGCTTTTCTGTTCAATGCGATAATCTCAATTTAAACACAACGCTTGGTTCACTTAGTAAATTTTTGATAACGGAGACTCCACCTGTATAATCGCTTGTTACACATCAAGTTCTGCCACCATTACCAGTAATCGATGCCCTAATTTTAGACTGCCACTGTTCTTTCCGCGATTTTTTCTTCAAGTAACCAAGGATCACTAGAAGTACTATTCGTAAGGACTGTAATTCCAATTCCATGCTCTGGGTATAGCATGAACATATTCATGAAGCCTGGCAATGCACCTTCATGTCCTACTGACTTTATTCCGTTCTTTTCATAAATTCTTAAGCCGAACCCATAATCGACCACTTCGCCCGAGGCCAAAATCGACTTTTTACACATTTCCTTAAACATTTCAGCACCAACTACTTTGTTATTTAAGATTGCTTCACTCCATAAATGCATATCTCGAATAGTAGAGCAGATTGCTCCTGCAGAAAAAGGAGGGTTCATACTAATGTATTCACAGTTTAATAAACCAGTTTCGATCGTATTTCCAACTTCAGAGTCATAGCCCGTGACTCGATTTTTTATTATTTGTCTATCGTAAGCATAGCAAGTTTCTATCATTCCAAGCGGTATAAAGAATTCAGTTTTCAAGAAATCTTCAAAGGAAGCTCCTGACAGCTGTTCAATTATCAAGCCTAGAAGATAGTATCCAGAATTACTGTACTCGTGACCTTCGCCGGGGTTGAATAAAAGAGGCTCTTCAGAGAATACGCTCAACATTTGGTCATGGCTTGCCTCAATACATTCAAATGGAGCAAACTGCTCAGGCAATTCAGTATAACTGGGTATTCCAGACGTATGATTCAGTAGGTGTCTGACGGTAATTCTTTTGTCGATTTTAGGTAACTGTAATAAATTTGATACCACAGAATTAAAATATAGCAATCCATTTTCTATTAAGCGAACTATTGCGAATGCAGTAAATTGCTTAGTAACTGAGGCAAGTTTAAAAACACTTTCGAGTTCAACACCAATATTATTTTCAACGTCTGCTAGCCCATATACTGCATGATTCATATTTCCGTCAGCAGTTGATATGCAAACCGCAACTCCTGGTGCTTTTATATTGGAAGCTAACGCCTCCAGAAATTCTTTCACTTTGTTTCCTTAAAAGTAACGACTGTAGCACTTGCACTACGGCGTCTATTCCTTGCACTTGTTATGCGTTAGGACCAATCCTTCGAAGTGGCCATCTCAATGCTAAAAGTACCCAAACTATAGAAAAAACAATAGGGAATGTAAAAACCTGTAGGTATTCAATTTCATAGATTCGAAGCTCAGCTGTAACTACCCCAGCCAAAAACCCTGCAATCATCGGCGGCCAATGGCTATTTGTATAACGTACACCACAATTTGGACAGGCAATTGAGACCCTCCTTATTAAGGGGAACATTAGCCACTTTGATGTTTCAAATTCTTCTAAGCATTTTGTACATTTCATGTCAGACACTTAACGCCAATATTCGCAATTAAAATTGTAGCGCGCAGCGGCGCAATTTTTTCCGCCACATGTTTTTATTAGAACCTAGTCCCCACCACAACTGCTTCCACAGCCGCTACCACAACCACTACCACCAGAGCCGCTATTAGATGAAAGCCATTTCAACACTCTATAACCAATATAAATTCCTAGTCCCCATTTCAATGTGGTCATGAAATCTTCTTTAGAAGAAAGGCTACAGGCAGTTAAAAAGGTAACTGTAAAGAAAGGGAACACTAGATACTTCAATCGATTAAATGTTCGTTTTGAAAAATCAGGCCAAAATTCAGCGGGAGGAAATACCCCGAACTCAGCCTCATACAGTCTTAAAGTATTTTTATAACCAATCCTATCTAGCTCTTCAGATCTACTGTTTTTAGAGGAAGGTATATGATGAAGCTCATAATTAAGAACATCCGTACAGAGGTCATGCCAATACGACTTGGTGAAAGTCATATGTAAATGCCAAACCCTATCGATTGCTTTTGAAGGCACAACCCTACTTCTGCTATTTTTTGCCAACCATACGAATTTTTTGTATTCCGAAAACACTTCCTTCGCGTAAGATAGAGACCACCCATTTTCTGAAGTTAGCTTACTCCAAAATAAATCTAAGTCTCCGTTGCTAGACACTTTAAAGTTTTTTAGTTTTTCATCCATAAGTAAAACGTACCTAGATTATTGTGTTCTAACGCCACAGCTAAGCGGGCGGGTGCTATTCCCTCTCCGATTTGAGCGACTTGCTATACAATTCCTGTTAGTAGTAAATATAAGGAACTTATTGCAAGTACAGATATATTCATTATCATTCCCAGTATTCTAAATTGTAATTTTTCATTAATATTACTTACACCATAAGCATGTAGAAACCTTGCTATCAGCAACAAACTACACAAAATATGTAACACTATTGAATTGGCATTTTGTATTTCAAGAAAATAGATGAGTAATAACGTGAAAGGCACATATTCAGAAAAGTTCGCATGAACTCTTATGGCGCGGCTTAATTTTTCATTGCCACCATCACCAATTGAAACTTTAGCAATTCTTCGAATACCAATAACTCTAAAGGTTAGGTATACATACAACAGAGCAAGAATTGCAGCGTAGTAAATTGTGATTAACATCACATCCCCCTAATTTGGTTATATAACGTTTTCAGCAGTTACGCGTGATTTTTTTCGCGTCGACTGCCTGTGTAGTGAATTGGTACAAATCATATGAATAGTTGTAACGAAATTCTGTGCTTAACTCGAAGTCTTGAAGCATAGCCTCAATCTCTTTTTCAATCTCGCTGTATGTCAAACCCGCCTTAACCGCGTTTTCAACGTTAGATTGCGTAGTTAAATATTTAGTTAACTCATGTTTGTCTACGAACTTAATGGGCAGCACCCCTTTACCGCTTGCCAAACACTTCATTCCTTCAGCCTTCTCGAAATCTGCGACTTCTCCATTACGAGCTGGAGATGGAAACTTTTTAAGGTAAGTTGAAACAAACCAATCATTAAACTCATCCGAGTTTTCACTACCACCAAACGAAAAATTATAAATCAGCCAAATGGCATTGTCTGACGAAGCCTGCTTATAGGCTTTCAACGCTTCATCGAAACCAAACCAGTGGAATGCCATACAGGTAGTGATTAGGTCAAACTTCCCCAGTTCATAAGCTTTTTCATATCCAAGCTGCTTTACTGACAAGCCTTTTACCTCAGCTCGTTCAATCATACTTTTAGACAAATCAATACCGATAACATTGTCACTTAATTCAATCAATGGAAGCGTCGAATCTCCCGTACCACATGCTACATCCAGAGAATTTTTAAACTTATGAGTAACTCCTGCGTCTTGCAGCCATTTCGATACAATACTATGGACTTTAGGACGATAGGCATCATATCTTTCAGCTGCTTCCGTAAGTGAAAAATAGCTCATAAATTTCCTTAAAATTTACGCTTGGCTTTGCGGCGTGC
Organism: Reinekea sp.; assembly: GCF_046710285.1. Lineage (GTDB taxonomy): Bacteria > Pseudomonadota > Gammaproteobacteria > Pseudomonadales > Natronospirillaceae > Reinekea. The sequence continues at coordinate 1,351 of NZ_JBKEGY010000019.1, read as the reverse complement.
CAGAGCGCAGCGTAGGCGCGTCCGGCAACAGCCACTGGTTAAGCTGCTTCGAAGTCCAAAGGATGAATACCATCCAAATTAACTGTCCGACGAGCCACACCTAGATCATACATGTCTTGCATCGACAACCAGCTCTCGGGAGTGCGCCCGAGAACCTTGGATAGCCGCAGAGACATTTCCGGGCTAATACCACTATCCCCTTTGAGCAACCGAGACAAAGTGGAAGGAGAAACGCCCAGACTGGTAGCCAGTTGACGGGAACTGATGCCAAAAGGCTCCAAGTATACCTCCCGAATGAACTCACCAGGATGCGGCGGATTGTGCATAGTCATCAGTGATAATCCTCATAATTAAGAATGTAGGCGTTGCCATCCCGAAACTCGAACGTCATACGCCAATTTCCGTTGACCCAAATCGACCACCGATCTTTGTCTTTTCCCTTCAGTGGATGAAGCCGAAAGCCAGGGATAGCCATGTCTTCAACTGATGCGGCGGTATCCAGAGCAGCAAGCTGCATACGTAGCTTCTTGGCATGGTCAGGCAATACACCAGCAGTGCTGCCAGTTGAGTAGAACCGTTTCAGTCCTTTGTGACGGAATGTTTTAATCATAAGGAGACTATAGCACGATGCGCACCGCGCAACAATGGAGTTTAACTATTTTCGCTGCAGCCACTAGCTGCTGGCGGATTTTTGTTTCAAAAAAGTGTGACAGTTGCTAGTGGTCTGTCAGCCGATTTTTGTTAAATTTCTGTTCGATAAGTTCAATTATTACAGAGCTCCCGCTTAGTAACGCTAGGTCAAGTTGCGTATTGCCATCATAATCTCTAATTAAAGAGGGATCATATTTTAACAAGAGCTTTATGACATCTAATTGTTCATGTTCAATTGCATAATGAAGAGGTGTAAAACCAAATTCACCAACAGCATTAATATCCGCAGAATTGGCCAATAAAACTTTTGCCCATTCACTATGTCCACCCACGCAAACTATGTGCAATGGAGTATCACCATATCCATTTCGTGATTCAACTGAGTCAACATTAATCAATGCAAAGTCTGGCACTGATTTGACATAAGAAAATACCTTTCGCAGCTCTGGATCCATGACACCCCAAAATATTGCTTTAGAAATTTAACGCCGCTCTTCAGCGGACAAAACAAGTTGGCGTGGCTTTTGCGCCAGCAAAAGGCATGACAGCATGTTTTGTTCCGACTGCAAGGCCTTGTATGATCCATTTATTAGTTATTCACACACATTCATACATTCGATAAAGTAAAGCCCAAACCTGCCCACCAGGTTTTCAGTTCAGTAGATCGGTGCAGCGTTGGTGCCGTTTTTACGAGCCCGTT
>NZ_JBKEGY010000018.1:0-75393 GCF_046710285.1 Reinekea sp. | reverse complement strand
AGTTTGACTGTCACCCTATTCTTACTGAAGCGTATTCAAAACCCAAAGCAAGCACACCGCAAACCACAAGCAATCTTAAACAAAATCAAACTAAGCAGCGTCGATGATGCCTACCCCGCATTAATTAAATTGGCACAACAGCATCAAAGCTCAATCGCGGAGATAAAGTCAGCTTTACCTGAAGAGACTATGCAATATTTGAATAGTATTGAAGCTCAATACTATAGCGGAGATTCAAAGGTAGAATGCTCGTTAGCAAATGCCCAGTTGGTTGTGGATTGCGTGCAGAAAATTATTGTTCAAAGTAAACAAACACAAGATAAAGCAAAGCTATCAATTTACCCTAGTGGCTAAGGTTGGCGGAATGTCTATGGCGTAAGTGTTCACTGTAATTCGACCCTATCACCATGACTTGGAGGAGTCGAGGTTACGATAAACACCAAATCACCTTCATGCTGATTACTTAATTGGTGCTTTGCACCTGCCGGAATATGAATACCCTGTTGAGAACTAACAGTAAATATTTTACCTTCTAGTTCCATACTTGCAACGCCAGTCAAAATGTAAAAAAACTGCTCTGCTTGAGTATGATAGTGCCTAACTTCGGAGCAACCCGTAGGAACTCGCTCTTGAATTACACTCAAATTTTTAGATTTGACGAGATGCCAACCATCACAGTTGTCTCCCTAAGTGTAATGTTCTGCTGATTTACTGCAAATTACGGGCACTTTCGCTCCTTAGAAGTCTTAGACGCCTAATGTTTTAGTAACGACTGCTTCCCTTATTAATTATGTAAGCGTAAATGAGCCAAATTTTGTGAAACGTATTTCTAAGCCGGCAAATCACAGTTAAAGAGCCTGGTAAAATTAAACCCCGCTTTCCTTTTAACTATTGTATTTAGTTAATCGATTTTTTCCATTAACTCAATTCTATTTCCAAAAGGATCTCTAATATCGAAACGTAAAAAACCTTCTATCTGAGTATTTTCAAAAATATCAATTCCAATTTTATCGAACCTAGCTCTACAAGCATCTAAACTTTCAACATTGAACGCCACATGTGCTTTTGAGCTTAAACGGCTATCATTTTCCTCGCAACCGATGTGCAGTTGCAGAGCACCTACCTTAAACCAAACACCGCCATTTTCATTTAATACTGCGGGCTTATCCAATTCGACTAACCCTAAAATGCCACTATAAAACTTTCGAGCCTGCTCTTCTGCACCAAAAGGAATCGTGACTTGAACATGGTTGATACTTTTAATCATAAGTTACCTTTAATGCTAATCGCATAGCTAAACTTTAAGATTCATTCGGGCCCAGATGTTCAGTGATTATCTGCCACTTTCCGTTGTTTTTTATAAGCACTGATGTACCTCTGCCTCCACCTGAACATAATTCCCCGTCAATTATTCCTTTCCAGTTAAAATTGAGCAAGCAGACGGCTTCCGTATTCGAAATATAAGCCCAGTGGACATTAGAAATCTTATACTTTTCATCAATAATTAGTGCAAAATTTCTTTCAAAAGCCGATTTAACTTCCTGCAAGCCTTTATAGGTACCATCTGAAAAAGTAACGCAAACATCTTGATGCATTAAAGGTTCAATAGATGCCCAACTCTGACTTGCTATTGCCAACTCATATTTCTGTAGTGCTTCCTGCGGTGTCAATTCTATTACCTCATAACAGTTTTTTGGTCTGTCAATTCAAAAGGCTCAATTTTAGTACCCTGATGGAAAAACATTTTCCAGCCATCATCAAACTTTTTCCAAAAGCTACTGCGCCGAGAATAAGTACCCGTTGCACTCTCTGAACTTTTGTTGAATGTTCTGTATATTACCTGACAAATCTCTTCACTTATTTGCGAAAACTCAAAATCTTGTGCGGTCGCACTCCATGACTCTTCAGTAGGTAAGCGTTCTAATACATTATCCAACCCGAAATATGCACCTGACGCACCAATTTCCTTAAAATCCGGACTAATACGTTTTAAAAGCTCGAGTTTTGAATGTCGAACTTCAAAGGTAAGTAGTGATTTCTCTAAATCAATTATTTTAGATTTAAGATTCATAAAGGTCTTCAATGCTCCTTATTTTTACGAGTTTAGCAATCTTGCAGTTTAACGCGTACTCACATTCCGCCCAAATACCAATCCAAACGAAACATGGGAAACAATCAGCATCGCGATGGGCCAATAAATAGAAACAACCGATACCCATAAGACCACTATGGCAACAACATGGGCAGCTAGTAAAAAGTACCAAAAACTAAAGCCTATAAAACCTAAAAAACGTCCATGTTTCTGCTTAAAGTTTGTAACGCCAAAGCCCCAAGCAAAGAGTGTCCATGCTATGAGCCACATAAATACCATGGTAAATAAAATATTGAGTGCTATTTCAGTCCACTGCATCTAATTCCCTTAGAGTTGACCATTTAATTTTCAAATCAGTTAATAGTTAATTGCGAGTTTTTCCAGAGTACTGCTTTGGCTTCGTGTTCTTTGATGAATGAGTTTTTATGGTTGCCATAGGCAGTAATATCGTTATTGCATAAAGAGGCGGCTTCTTGCTTTATTCGTCCATACTCAGCGGCTATTTCGGGAAACGCTCTTAAATAATCTCGAAACGCTAAATGCCTTATCGCACTCTCTGTGCCTTTTGTAAAAGCATGAACTTGGTGGCTACGTTGTATGCCACCTTTTTGAAAATAGCGCCGGCCAGGGATACCGAACTCTCCTTTCACCAAGTAACCTAAGGCTGCCATCTGGTGCGACTCGGAATCTAAAACCGACAAATCTTGTACTTCAATTAACATGTCAATAATCGGCTTAGCGCATAAGCCCACCACTGAAGTGCTACCAATGTGATGAATAGCGGTTATATTATTGGTATCAAGAAGAGATTCTATTCGCTGTCTTTCCCGCTCATAGCTGGTTACCCACTCAGTTTGGTAATCAACTACCTCTATAATTCGCTGAATCATATTCCCATTTTTCATTATCGTTAAAGTCGTCTTTTAACCGACTGCTGTCCTATAGTTAGAAGCGGCCCATTGCTTGAAATTCGGATATTTGAAACATAGATGTTTCAATCAAGCCCCCATGGATGGGTTTATGGCGACCGAAATTTCAAGCACTGGGCCGCTGAACCGAGAGTAAAGTGTAAAATACTTATGGGGCTATATTGTCTTTTAACCAGCCATTTTTAACGGCTAAATCAATCTGAGTTAACATCCACACGTGTATTTCCGGTGCTAGCTCAGCTATAAACTCATTGTGATTCAGCACCATCGTTTTAGTTACGCCCTGCTCTTGCCAAGTCAGGCCACGGCTTTGAATATTCAGAATAAAAGGTAGTAGTTTATCGAATACCTTAAGCCATCGGCTCTCTTCGGTTTCGCCATCTTCATATTCCTGCCATAAGGCTTTTGCTTCAGTGCCTATACCAGGAAAGCGAGATTCAAACTCAGACATATACTGCAGTTCTTTTTCATACTGTGCATCGGTCACGAAGTAAGCGCTTACGTCACCTGCTCCAATTTCACAAATATCATGGCACAGTGCCATTCTAATAATTTTATTTATATCCACCGTTTTTGGCAAAAACTTAGCGAAGCCCATTATCGTGAGCGCTAAATGCCAGCTATGCTCAGCTGAATTCTCTCTTCTCGACGTATCAGAAATATATGATTTTCGATAAACCGATTTGAGTTTATCCAGTTCTAATGCAAGCTCTGCAATTTGTTCCATTTTATTCGTTCCTAGCCTAACCGGCGCTGTCGTCCAATTTCAAATAAACAAACCCCAGCGGCAACCGATACGTTTAAACTACTGACATCACCTGCCATGGGAATATTAACTAGACCATCGCACAAGTCTCTTGTTAATCGACGCATGCCTTTACCTTCTGCGCCCATAACTAAGGCAACCGGTCCGGTTAGTTTGGTTTGATAAATTGAGCCCGTTGCTTCGCCAGCGGTGCCGTAAACCCAAATGCCTCGTGCTTTTAGTTGCTCTATGGTTCGGGCTAGGTTGGTGACAGCATAAAAAGGAACTGTATCTGCAGCGCCACTGGCAATATTAACGGCTGTTGGTGTTAAGGTTGCTGATTTATCTTTAGGGACAATTAGGCCTTGTGCACCAGCGGCATCGCAAGTTCGAAGGCAGGCGCCAATATTATGTGGATCGGTGACACCATCGAGTATCAATAACAATGCATCGCTTTCGAGGTTATCGAGCATGGCTTCTAAATCGTTTTCTTTTAGAACCGGGGCCGCTAATGTTTGAACTAACACGCCTTGATGGCGAGCTTCGCGCAATTCGTTTTTTTGAATAATCCGATCAAAGTCTTCTTTACTGGCAAGACGAAACTTAACACCCTGCTCATTACAGGCATCGAGAATTTTACCCATACGTGCGTCTTGTCGACCTTTAAGGATGACGACTTCTTTGATTCGATCCGGATTTTGTTCTAAGGCACTGTGCGTGGCATGTAAACCAAACACCCACATAGATTCAGACATGACATGCTCCAATTCACTGCTAAACTAATTAAATATGACAAAAAATGACCGATGGAGCCAGTCATGATTGAACGTAAGTATCACCGTATTTCTTTAAATGCCAACGTTCTCATAACCGACACACAAGGAAAGGGTATTATGTGCCACTGCGTTGAGTTTTCGGACGATGGCATTGACCTTGAACCTTTACAGCTGAACTTAGTTCACATGAGCGATCTTTTTCATGCAGGTCAAATTGTGACTATACAGGTTCAAGGTATTGACGCCGCTCCGACCCTCAAAGCGGCCATCATTCGTGCTTCTGTTAATTTTTTAAGCTTGCGCTTTATTGGCACAAGTTAACGTTTTTTCTTACCTGTCTTTTTCGCTTTGCCTTTTTTAGGCTTTTTCGATTTCTCAGCAGTCGCCTTGCCTTTCGCAGCTTTGGCCTTGCGAGGTGCAGCTGCCTTACCTTTGCCTGGGTTGTTTTTACTGCGAGGTTTACGACTGGTATGATTGTCATCACCATCGGCCAGTTCAAAATCTATCTTCCGCTCGTCTAAGTCAACACGCGCAACACGGATTTTAATTCGATCACCTAAGCCATAAACCGTACGCGTACGTTCCCCTACCAAACGGTGAGTCGCCGGATGATGCTGGTAGTAATCACTACGCAAACTAGAAATATGCACCAGCCCATCAACAAACACATCATCAAGCTGCACAAATAAACCAAAGTTGGCTACCGATGAGATATTGCCGTCAAACTCATCGCCAATATGATCGCTCATATATTCACACTTCAACCAGGCAATGACATCCCAAGTTGCTTCATCGGCGCGGCGCTCTGTCATTGAACAATGCTCACCTAACTCAAACATCATTTTCAAGTCATACGGATAAATTTTCTTAGCCGGAATGTCTTTTGCACCAGCCACTCGCTTCACTATATTAGTTTTGCGAGGGCTACGAATAACCGACCGAATTGCGCGATGCACGAGAAGGTCTGGGTAGCGTCGAATCGGCGAGGTAAAGTGTGCATACTTTTCAAACGCGAGCCCAAAGTGGCCTAAGTTATCGGGTTGATAAACAGCTTGCGCCATTGAACGCAACATAACCGTTTGCAATAGCAAAAAGTCATCTCTGTCTTTAATTTGCTGTAATAACCGTTGGTAATCTTTCGCGTGCGGCTTTAAACCGCCACCCACTTCTAAGCCCTGCTCACCCATGTATTGGCGTAAATTGTCGAGCCGTTCAAAACTGGGTACATCGTGCACACGATATAAACACGGAATCTCAAGCGTTTCTAAAAAAGTGGCGGCTGATACGTTGGCGGCCAACATACACTCTTCGATTAGCTTATGTGCTTCGTTACGTTCGGTGGCAACAATGCGATCTATTTTGCGTTCTTCGTTGAAAATAATTCGCGGCTCTTTGGTTTCAAAGTCAATACTGCCACGTGCGCGGCGAGCGAGTTTGAACTTTTTATAGAGGCCATAAATTGCATCAATGTTTGCGAGCACGGATGCACCATGCGCTTCAGAAAAAGTTTCTCGAACCGTACCACTTTCATTCTCAATAACTTCGCTCACTTGGGTGTAGGTGAGACGTGCATGAGAGTGGATCACCGCTTCCATAAACTGAAATTGTTCCACAACGCCTTTGTCATTGACTAGCATTTCACACACAAGTGAAAGGCGGTCTGTTTTCGGCATTAAGGAGCAAAGACCGTTTGATAATATTTCCGGTAGCATCGGTATAACCCGCTCAGGGAAATAAACCGATGTACCACGACTACGTGCTTCGTGATCTAGAGGTGTATCAACACCGACATAGTGTGATACATCGGCAATGGCTACATATAAATAAGTCTTTGCGTTGCCTGCTTCTTGTGCGAATACGGCATCGTCAAAATCACGTGCGTCTTCACCGTCGATGGTTACAAACGCTTTTTCACGTAGATCAACACGGAATGCTTTATCTGCATCATCTACTTTGTCAGTAAAGTCGACAATTTGTTCTTGCACTTCATACGACCATTCATTCGGAATATCGTAGGTTTGCATGGCGATATCAATTTCCATACCCGGAGCCATGTGCTCACCGAGTATTTTAGTGACACGTCCTATAGGCTGCTTTCGAAACTCAGGTTGGTCGATAATTTCGACGACGACAATATCGCCATCGCTTGCTGCCACTGAGTCTTTTTGTGGAATTAAAATATCTTGTGAAATACGACGGTTTTCAGGTCGCACAACACCAAAGCCACCTTCCCAATGAAAACGCCCCACCAACTCTTGCGTATTTCGCTCTAAAACTTCAGTAATAGTGCCCTCAATACGGCCACGATGATCTTTCCGACCCTTGCGAGCTAGAACAACATCACCATCAAAGCAACAACGCATTTGCCGATGATTCAGCACCAAATCATCACCGCCTGCATCTGGCTTTAAAAACCCGAAACCATCTGCGTGACCTATTACCTTGCCTCGGACCAAGTCCATTTTATCAATCAAGCCAAACGCACCACGGCGGGAACACAGTAGCTGCCCATCTCGAACCATAGCGATCAATCGCCGTCGCAAGGCCTCGATATCGTCTTCAGTGGTTAAATTTAATTCGTCGCTTAGTTCAGCGTGTGAGGCAGGGCCATTACGCTTTTCAAGGTGTGTGGTGATGAATTCACGGCTAGGAATGGGGTTTTGGTATTTTTCAGCTTCCCTTTTAATATGAGGGTCAGCATTAGGTTGAGGTTTTTTCACGGGTTCCTTCGTTCTTTATTATCATTATGACCTTGAGTATAGCGGGTGTATGACGATAACAATAGTTTTCTAGCAGGGAATTTACCCCAGTAAAAGTGGTTACTGGGGTAATGAGGTTCTACATTTCGAAAGAGTGCTTTAGAACAATGGTTTCAACACGGTCGGGGCCGGTTGAGACGATGTCGATTCGCGCGCCAATTGCCTTTTCAATGTATTCGATATAAGCACGGGCATTGGTTGGTAGCTCGGCTAACGATTTTGCACCGAAGGTGCTGTCTGACCAGCCTGGCAATTCTTCATAAACAGGCGTTACCGCATCAAACGCTTCCGAAGATTCTGGCCACTCGACTGCCTTACCTTGGGCATCTTCGTATCCTACGCATACTTTGACTACTTCTAAACCGTCTAAGACGTCTAACTTAGTCAGGCAGATTGCGTTGATTGAGTTGATACGAATACTGTGCTTAACCAATACAGCATCAAACCAACCACAACGACGAGCACGACCAGTGGTTGTGCCCACTTCTCCACCTTTCTCGGCCAGATATTTACCAGTGTCGTCAAATAATTCTGTTGGGAACGGCCCAGCACCTACACGAGTTGTGTACGCCTTGGTAATACCCATGATCTGATCTAAATACAATGGGCCCACACCAGAGCCCGTGGCTACACCACCTGCGGTCGTATTCGATGAGGTTACAAATGGGTAGGTACCGTGATCGATATCAAGCAGGGAGCCTTGAGCGCCTTCAAACATGATGTTCCCAGAGGCTTCGCGGATTTTATGGATTTCGCTCACTGAGTTAATCGTAATATCTCTGATTGACTCTGCTTCAGCGATCACTTCAGCAATACATGCATCAATGTCCACTTTTGGCGCATTGTAGTAATTTTCTAAGATAAAGTTGTGGTATTCCAATATTTCGGTCACTTTTTCTTTGAAACCAGGTGAAAATACATCACCTAAACGCACGCCTCGACGGCTTACTTTATCTTCATAAGCGGGGCCAATTCCTCGACCCGTGGTGCCAATTTTATTCTCGCCACGCTTAGTTTCACGAGCTTGGTCTAACGCAACATGAATAGGCAAAATAAGTGGGCAGCCATTAGAAACTCTTAGGCGCTCACGAACTGGAACGCCCTTTTCTTCTAGCATTGCCATTTCTTTCAACAAGGCGGTAATGGACAATACAACGCCGTTACCAATTATGCATTTCACACCTTCGCGCATGACACCGGAAGGGATTAAATGCAAAGCGGTTTTAACACCGTCGATCACGATAGTGTGGCCGGCATTGTGACCGCCCTGAAAACGCACAACTGCATCCGCGTTCTCGGTTAATAAATCGACAATCTTACCTTTACCTTCATCACCCCATTGGGTGCCCAATACAACGACGTTTTTACCCATCTTAGTTATGCCCATTTTGAGAAATCAATTGAACTGTCCATTGGCCATTTTCATTGACCAACGCTCGATCACACCCAAGCTCTTCAACTTGAGTTTGTTCTGGAAATAATTGAATCACGCGCTCACCTTGTTGACGTAATTGTGTAATTGCGGCTATCAAATCTACATCATTGCTCACAGGCGCTAGAATGGCAGCTTTTTCAGACCAATCTGTCGCGGTCAACTTTGCCAACACTTTCAAGTCACTTGAAAAGCCAGTCGCTGGTCGAGAGCGCCCGAAAACACTGCCGGTATCATCATAGCGACCGCCACGTGCAATGGGTTGACCAAAACCAGGAACAAAGGCAGAGAACACTAAGCCAGTGTGATAGTTGTAATCACGTAACTCTGCTAGGTCGGCATGCACATTCACTTCTGGGAAACGCTCATTGAGAACATTCGCGACCATCACTAACGAATCAAAGGCATCATTGAGCTCTTCAGGTGCTAGATTGAACTGCGCCTTCCAGCTCGTTAACTGAGCGACATTACCCGCCATTTTGGGCAGCGAAATAAACCATTGCTTTTGATGCTCTGGCAAACTAGATGCTTCAAGCCAAGCGGTTAACTCCGGTAAGGCTCGCGATCGCAGCAACGAGAACAGCTCTGCTTTTAGGTCTTTACTCAGCTCGGTTTTTTCAACCAATGCTTGGTAGATGCCAACATGACCGAGGTCGAGCGTAATGTCTTTCAAGCCGGCTTTTTCTAACGACGTTAGCATTAAAGAGGCTATTTCAATTTCGCTGTCTAATTCAGAATAACCATAAAGCTCAGCACCAATTTGCAGTGGGCTGCGGCTAGATAATAGATGGATAGGTTTGGTGTGCAACACTTCGCCATAGTAACAATAACGAGCAACGCCCAATTTAGGTATTGAGTGGGCATCCATTCGTGCGACTTGTTGTGTTCGATCCGTGCTAATACCCATTAAACGACCGCTTAACTGATCGGTGATTTTAAAGGTGAGCAAATCTAGGTCGTGTCCGACTCCGGTAAGTAAGGATTCTAAATATTCTGCGATTGGTGGTTGCAGTAAATCGTAACCCCAAACTCGGTATTCATCGAGTAGAGTTCGGCGTAAAGCCTCTATACGAGCGGCTTCCGGGGGTAGTATCTCTTCAATACCGTCTGGTAGTAACCAGCGTTCTGCGATGGTCATGCTACGCATTGTCCCATGGTTGATAAAATTAAGGCACAAAAAAACCGGGCGACTGGCCCGGTTGCAAGATTATACACGTGGTTCCATTTGAAACCAGTGAATTTTAGCTAGTTTCCGCTTTGATTGTTCAAGTAACGGAAGAAGTCGCTCTCTGGCTCAAGAACCAAGATATCTTTTCCACCATTAAAGGAATTACGGTACGCACTTAAGCTTCGATAAAATGCATAGAATTCCTCGTCTTGGCTATAAGCTCTCGCATAAATAGCCGCAGCTTCAGCATCACCAGAACCCTTAATTTGCTCAGATTCACGGAATGCGTTAGCCAACTCAATGGTTCGAGTCTGATCTGCCGTTGCCTGAATAATTTCAGCCTGACGCTGACCTTCAGAGCGGAACTTTCGAGCTTCCTGTTCACGATCCGAACGCATACGACGGAAAACGTCTGCTGACACTTCCTGAGGCAAGTCAATCGCTTTAACGCGAATATCAATAACTTCAATACCCAATTGAGATTTAGCAACGGTATTAACTTTCTCTAACACGTTCTGCATCAATATATCTCGTTGACCGTAATCAGAATCGATATTATTGGCATCTGGTAAGGCTTCATCATTTCTTAAGCCGGTCACTACTTCACGAAGTGACTTATCACCAAAGGCATCACGCAGGGCTGCGTTGACACGAGAACCTAACACTTGGTTAGCGCGGAAGTAATCACCACCACTGTTGGCTGTATAGAACATTGAAGTATCACTGATACGCCATTGAACGTAAGAGTCTACTTCTAGACTTTTCTGCTCACTGGTAATGAAGCGCTCTGATTGAGAATCAAGAGTGATCAAGCGTATATCGAAGCGCTTAATTTCATCAATAAGTGGCATTTTAAAATGCAACCCAGGCTCAATACCTGACTCAACGACTTCACTGAAACGTAAACGAATCGCGCTTTCACGCTCGTCGACTATATATAAACTGCTTAAACCACCAATAATAACCAAGGCTAAAACGATGATTGCTAAAGAACTTTTACCATTCATGTTTGAACTCCTTATTGGTTATTTCGGCGATTGATTTCGCGCAAAATTTGATCAGTTAGATCACTAACATCAGTCTGACTCATATTACTCACACTACTCGTGCTTGATCCACCAGATGTAAGACTGTTAGCAGCTGCTGCTGTTTGACCTTTAAGTAGCTGATCTAAAGGCAAATACATCATGTTGTTACCACCTTCTACATCCATCAACACCTTACTGCTGTTGGCGTAGATACCTTCAAGTGTATCTAAGTACAAACGCTGACGAGTAATCTCAGGTGCTTTGTTGTACTCCGCGTATAAAGCTGAGAAACGATCCGCTTCACCCGTTGCACGTGCAATGACTTCCTGACGAAATGCTTCGGCTTCCGCAATTTGACGAGCCGCCTGGCCTTGAGCAACCGGTACAATACCGTTCGCATAAGTTTGAGCTTCGTTCACTAATCGCTGCTGATCTTCTCGCGCTTTAATGACATCATCGAACGCATCTTGAACCGCACTTGGAGGCGATGCATCGGTAATTTTCAATTCTGCGAGTGTAATACCAACATCATAAGCATCGAGATAGTCTTGCAAACGATCCTTAACTAACGCTTGTACTTGATCACGACCTGTCGTTAAGATTTGCTCTAAACGTGCCGAACCGACTACGTGACGCAACGCAGATTCTGCAGCATGAGTCATCGTAGACTCAGGATCACGCACGTTCAATGCATAACTCTGTGCATCTGCGGCTAAATATTCCACCGTCATTGAGACCGTCACGATGTTTTCATCGGCTGTTAGCATTGAGTTTTGCAAGCTGTGCTCTCGAATCTGAGTCACGTTCACTTTGCTCGCTATTTGATCAACATATGGGATTTTAAACTGCAAACCCGGTGTTTCAACACGCGAGAATTCACCTAAACGCAATACAACAGCACGCTCAGATTCGTCGACGGTGTAAACTGAATTAAAGCCAGTAAACACTAAGGCGCCGACAACCAATATTGCAAGCACTGGTCCCATACCGCTACCACCGGAGGTATTTTTACCATCGCCTCCTTTACCGCCACTACCACCGCCAAACCATTTGTTTAGCTTTTGGTTAATATCTTTGATGATATCGTCTAGTTCTGGTGGGCCGTCATTCTTTTTATTACGATCTCGGTTACCCCAAGGGTCCTGATCGTTATTGCCACCTGGTGGTTCATTCCACGCCATGGTTAACTCCGTTAGTTAATAGTCAGTTTAATATTATACGTCTACCCCGATGCTTTAGATGGTTTATCTAAATCACCCTATTAGAAGAACAGCCCTATTTTTCAAAAAACTCTTTTTCTCGTGCAACACCAAAACGTTCTTCAGATAAATGATGACGTTTAAGCAATTGCTTAAAATCTTTCTTTTGCATGCGGATATCAATCACCGCATTTCCGACATCGTCGTAGCTTTCGGCTAAAACTGCGTTGTACTCATGCAACGCCGCTCGCAGTGCTAACTCATGTGGCTCCAAGGTAATTGACTGCGCAATAACATCATCGCCCAATAACTCACCTATGGCTCCCAATACTAATGACGTACCCTGACCGGTCTTGGCAGATACCCAGACACGGACTGGCTTACCTTCATCATTGCGCTCGATGGCAGGCTCAAAGTTGTCCAACATATCAATCTTGTTGAAAACTTCCAAGCGCGGAACATCAGAAGAGCCAATTTCGTCCAAAACAAGCTCAACTTGCTCAATATTAGCGAGTCGATCCTCATCCGCACAATCAACAACATGCAACAATAAGTCGGCTTCTGCTGTTTCTTGCAGGGTCGATTTAAAAGCTTCTACTAGTTTATGGGGGAGGTGTCGGATAAAACCAACCGTATCGGCCAAAACAATTTCACCCATATCAGGTATATCTAAGCGCCTCAATGTTGGGTCAAGCGTTGCAAACAGCTGGTTTGCGGCGTATACGTCGGCATCTGTCAAGTGATTGAAAAGAGTCGATTTGCCCGCGTTGGTATAGCCAACTAACGATACAGTTGCGATATCTGATCGAACTCGCGCACGCCGGCTTTGATTTCGCTGGCGTTGCACTTTTTCTAATTTTTTATTGATCGTCGAAACCCGGATACTCAGCAATCGTCTATCTGATTCTAGCTGTGTTTCACCCGTTCCCTTTAAGCCAATCCCCCCTTTTTGTCGGTCAAGGTGAGTCCAGCCTCTAACCAAGCGGGTGCTTTGATGCTGAATTTGGGCAAGCTCAACTTGCAGCTTACCTTCATGGGTACGCGCTCTTTGCGCAAAAATATCTAAAATAAGCCCAGTACGATCAACGACCCGTGCTTCAATGATTTCTTCAATATTTCGCTCTTGCGATGGGCTTAATGCGTGGTTAAACAACACGACATCGGCTTCAAGGGCAATTACGGCCTCTCGAATTTCTTCTAACTTGCCGGTTCCCACAAAGTATTTTGGGTCGGGAGTAGTACGCACGCCACGAATGTAAGTGACAGGGTCTGCTCCCGCCGAAACGACTAATTCTTCAAATTCAACGGGATCTTCACGATGTTCTGACTCGGGAAAATCTACGTGAACTAATACGGCTCGTTTACCGCCTTCTACACGTTCAAAAAACAATCACAAACTCCGATGCCCGGTCATGCCGGGCTAAGAGAAAAATAAACAACGCCTGCTTTATTCGACGGTTGCTTCTTCGCCATCTAGCGATACTTTGACATTGCGCGCTGGCACAACGGTCGAGATCGCATGTTTATATACCATTTGGCTAACAGTATTACGCAGAAGAATTACAAATTGGTCAAAGCTTTCGATTTGACCTTGCAATTTGATTCCGTTCACTAAAAAGATGGAAACAGGAATACGCTCTTTGCGAAGTGCGTTTAGGAAAGGGTCTTGTAGAGACTGCCCTTTTGACATGGTGTGCTCCTTTTAATATGAAGGATGTAATTATCGGCTACTTCTAAAACATAATTATGCAATTGAATGCTCCAGCGTGCCTATGAATGATTAAAACACCATTTCAGGCAACATAAAGTCTGGATTAGCCGCACTCGTAATATTCTGAAATGAATTCTAGTTGATTTTCACGAAGGAGTGGTAGTTATATACAGTTTATTTAACCATTTTAGTTAAAGATGATGACTTATGGCAGTTAGCGCCTTCAAAACTCGCTTTTATTAGGTTCTAATTTAGACAAACTTGACTTCAAAGCTCATTTTTGAGAATTTGTTCTGCATACGTATCAGACGAGCCAGTTGTTGTATCGAAAACGGTTAAATTAGGCCAACCTCGCAACCAAGTTAACTGCCGCTTTGCTAGCTGCCGGGTTGCAATCACTCCACGCTCAATCATCTCATCAAAACTCAACTCGCCTTCAAAGTATTGCCACATTTGCCGATAGCCTACACAACGCATTGACGGTAAATCGAGGTGCAAGTCGCCGCGATCATAGAGCGCCCGTACTTCTTGTTCGAAACCTTGGTCAATCATTTGCTGAAAGCGCAAAGCAATTCGCTGGTGTAGCACTTTTCGGTCATTGGGTATCACGGCAAACTGCTTTAATCGATAAGGAAAGTCAGTCACGGCTGCTTGCGCCAAAGATCCTTTGCCGTCATGAACACCTTTTGCCCAAAAACTAGAAATAGGTTTACCGGTAATGCGGAACACTTCGAGCGCGCGCTGCACACGTTGTGGATTCTTTTGGTCAATTTTTGCAAAAGCAATTGGATCATTTTGCTCTAATTCAACGAGCAAGGGTATTAACCCTTTCGTTTCAAAAGTTGTCTGCAGCTGCTTGCGAATACTTTCATCGCCAGGTGGTAAGTCAGCCATCGGCTCGACCAGCGTTTTGAAGTAAAGCATGGTGCCGCCAGTTAACAAGGGAGTATTGCCTCGACTGGTAATTTCAGCCATGACTTTTAATGCATCTTTGCGAAACTCTACTGCTGAATAGCTTTCTGCAGGGTCACGAATATCAATCAGGTGGTGCGGGGCGCGAGCAAGCGTTTGTGCATCAGGTTTTGCAGCACCAATATCCATGCCTTTAAAAACCTGCGCTGAATCGACAGAGATAATTTCACACTGACCCTGCTCAACTAGCGATAAAGCAAGGTCTGTCTTACCGGCGGCGGTCGGACCCATCAAAAAAATAGCGCTTGGCTTAGTCAATCTAGCGGCCTCTCATAAACAGCTTATCAAGCTCAGACATATTCAACTGCGTCCACGTTGGTCGGCCATGATTACATTGACCGCTGCGCTCGGTACGCTCCATATCTCTCAACAATCCGTTCATTTCAGGAATAGTTAGCTTTCTGTTTGCTCGCACTGAACCGTGACAAGCCATACTCGATAATATTTCATTGCGATGTGCAATGACACCGTCAGAACTCTCGTGTGCAATAAAGTCGGCCAATAAACTTCGAACCAAGGGATCGACATCGGCTTGCTGTAAATACACAGGAACTTGGCGAACAATCAAGGTTTCGGGAGAAATACGTGCAGCATCAATACCAAACTGCTTAAGTAGTTCGTTAAACTCTTCTGCAGCATCCGCCTCGCGCTCGCTCACAGAAACCTTCAACGGTACCAACATAGGCTGGGTTTGCACGCCTTGTTCATCGTATTGGCGTTTGAGCCGCTCATAGGTAATACGTTCGTGGGCTGCGTGCATATCAACCAGTATTAAGCCTTGCTCACTTTGCGATAATATAAACACCCCGTGCAATTGCGCTAAGGCAAAGCCCAGAGGTGGAATGTCTTTGTTTTCTGTCTCTGGTAGCGCGGCAGCTGAACCTCCGCCTTGGTTTAGAGCTTGAAAAGAATCTGAAGAGCTACCAGATGCAGGCTGCTGCAAGGTTTGATAGAAGGCGACTTGATCTCCAACAGGGGTATTTTCGTTAGCATCGGTTCGATATTGAGAAGGTCCGGTTGGCATCATTAAACTGTGCTGCCCAGCAAACTCTCCAACTTGTTGACCCGTTACTCTTTCGAACGGCTCCGGCTGCCCAGCGATTGCTGGCTGCTCTGGGTTAAGGTCGCCTCCTGGGCGAGCTTGCGCTAAAGCATGATGCAATTGAGAAAACAAGAAATCATGCACTAGACGTTGGTCTCGAAAACGGACTTCGTGCTTGGTTGGGTGCACGTTAACATCGACACCTGAGGAATCTAATTCTAAATACAAGACAAAGCATGGCTGACGACCATGATAAAGCACATCTCGATACGCTTGCTTAACAGCGTGAGCAATAACCTTATCGCGCACGACTCGGCCATTAACAAAGAAATACTGCATGTCAGCCATTGACCGTGAGAATGTTGGCAAGCCGACCCAACCTTGCATTTTCAAACCCGCGCGCTCGGTATCTATAATAAGTGAGTTCTGCATAAACTCAGGCTTCAGCAATTGAGCAATTCTACGTTGCTGTTCGGCTGTTGATGGCGCGGGGCGTAGCGAGTGAATGGTTTTGTTATTGTGCCGCAGTGAAAAAGCGACATCAAAACGAGACAAAGCCTGGCGCTTTATCACTTCTTCTAAGTGATTGAATTCTGTTTTATCGGTGCGTAGAAACTTTCGCCTTGCTGGCGTGTTAAAAAAAAGATCGCGTACTTCAACTGTTGTGCCATCGGTGTGAGCTGCGGGAGTCACCTCACTGTCCATATCACGACCATGACTTTGAACTTGCCAAGCTGTTTCTTGCGCAACGGGCTTACTGGTTAATGTTAAGCGTGACACTGAGGCGACCGATGCTAGGGCTTCACCGCGAAAGCCTAACGAACCTAAAGCTTCTAACTCATCGAGCGAATATACTTTTGAAGTAGCATGGCGAGCTAAAGAAAGCGGCAAATCATCTTTGCCGATACCAGAACCGTTATCACGCACTCGAATCAGTTTAATACCGCCTTGTTCAATTTCGATATCAATACGTGTTGCACCCGCATCTAAGCTGTTCTCGATCAGCTCTTTAACAACAGATGCTGGCCGTTCAACCACTTCACCGGCGGCAATTTGGTTGGCGAGTCGAGGTGATAATACTTGTATATTGCGCTGAGACATGAAAACCCTGTTAGCTTTGCGGCAAGACGAGTACTTGCCCTATTTTAATGGTTGAGCCATTTATTTTATTTAGCGATTTCAGTGCTTGCAATGAAACACCATTACGGACTGCAATAGCCGATAATGTATCGCCTTTGGCAACTACATACTTGCGCACTGCTTGCTTTTGCTGTTGTTGCCAAGCCACCCATGAACCTTCAGGCGGCTGGGATTCAAAGTATCGGACGATGCCATTCGCAATAGCAGTTGCCATTTTTTTTCGATAAGCCGGCGAGCCTAAATTAGCCTCTTCCGTTGGATTACTAATATAACCTGTTTCAACCAAAATCGACGGTACATCTGGTGCACGCAACACCACAAAGTTAGCTTGCCCTGGTGCTCGTCTATTGCCATGTAACTTGGTAAACCGGCCAATTTCATCGAGTACTAACGTACCCACATTCAAACTGCTTTGCATCGTTGCTGTCATTGAAAGGTCGACCAACACTTGCTTTAAAATATCGTCCTTATCTTCCAGGCTTACGCCATTTAAGCCACCAATAACATCAGCAGCGTTTTCTTGGTCGGCTAAATATTGCGCCATTGATGAAGTAGCACCCCCATTTGATAATGCATAGACAGAGGCACCCTGTGCTAGGGAACTGGTAAAGGCATCAGCGTGAATAGACACAAATATATCGGCATTGTTTTTACGGGCGTAATCACGACGATTTTTTAACGCAACAATAAAATCACCATCACGCACGAGCATCGGCTTATAGCCACTTCTGGCTTCTAACTGCTGCGCAATCTCTTTACTAATGGCCAAGACAATATCTTTTTCTCTGGTTTTCTTTGGCCCAATGGCACCAGGGTCTTCACCGCCATGGCCGGCATCAATTACCACGATAATGTCGCGGCGCTGTTGGCTCATTTTCTCTACCGATAGGTTCACGGTTGGCGTTGGAGCTACTTTTTCACCTGTCGATGACAGCACAGGTCGCTCTAAATCAACAACCAAACGATGACCATATTGGTCATTAGGCGGCAAATTAAAGCTTCGTGGTGACATGGCCTCCGTCATATCAAGCACAATTCTTAGATCATTGTTATTGCGCTTTGCACTGCGTATGAGTCGCACACCGGTATCGGTTAAATCAAGATTTTCGATAGAGCCCTTGAGTGATGTTGATTTAACATCAAGAACGATTCGATCAGGGTTTTTTAACACTAGAATTGTGTGTTCTGCTGGCCCTGATAAATCTAACACGAGCCGAGTCACATCGGGTGATGGCCAAATGCGAGCGCCGTCTAGTGTTGTTGCCTGTGCAAACACACTGCAAATACACAACAAGCACACCAGAGTAAAACGTAGAATCATTAAGCCTCCCAGGCTTTTTTTATCGCATTAATTTGCGCTTCGCCACGTTCACTATGGCCTTGCAATTCTATTTGACGGCCATTATTGGCGTCAGTCAAGGTTAAAACTATATCTGGACAAGGTAGCATACCCGCTCCCTTTTCTGGCCATTCAACCAACCAAATAGCATGCTGAGTGTCGTAATCTCTGATCCCAATAAACTCAAGCTCTTCGGGGTCTGCGAGTCGATAGAGATCAAAATGGTATACCAACGTCGTTACCAACTCATAAGGTTCAACCAGAGTATAGGTTGGGCTTTTTACTGAACTAGGCCAGCCCAAACCTTGCACAACACAGCGGCTAAGGGTGGTTTTACCCATGCCCAAGGTGCCATTTAAATACACGATACTGCCCGATTGACACGCTTGACCAATAACACGCCCAAACTCAGCCATAGCTTGTTCTTCAATAGATACCTTCACACGAAACTCTTTTCACTAGTCAAACGCACAACAGTGTATCATTAGTGGTCCTTAATTTAATAAAACCACAGTAAATTTACCGATGTCAGACTCACTGAACACTGCCATGATTGCAACAGATTCCGCATTAACCCTGCCTGAACAGATTCGAGCACTGTCCGAACAGCTTGGTTTTGCCGATATACGTTTCAGCCCAGCACAAGCTAATCAACATTTAGAAAACTATCAGCGCTGGATAGACGCAGGCTTCAACGGCACCATGGCCTGGATGGAACGTAATATCGATAAGCGGTTCGATGCAGGTGAATTACACCCTGGTACTAAAACAGTCATCACCGTTAGAATGGACTATCACCCAAACTGTGAAAATGATTTCGATATACTCAACAACCCAAGCAAGGGCTACATTGCCCGCTATGCACTAGGCCGCGATTACCACAAGGTCATGCGCAAACGCTTAACCCTGCTGGGCAAAGCCATTGAAGAGCTTGCCGGCACGCATGGTTATCGAGCTTTTGTCGACAGCGCACCTGTTATGGAACGTCAGCTTGCCGAACAATCAGGTCTCGGCTGGATAGGTAAAAATACGCTTTTATTGGTACCCGGTGTTGGTAGTTGGTTTTTCTTAGGCGAATTAATGACCGATCTTGATTTACCCTTTGACCCGCCCCTACCAAAAAACCACTGCGGCACATGCAACCAGTGCCTTGTTGACTGCCCAACCGATGCCTTTGTTTCAGAAGGTGTTTTAGATGCCCGAAAATGCATCAGTTATTTAACCATTGAATACGCCGGCAGCATTCCAATGGACTTACGCGCAAAAATTGGCAACCGAATATACGGCTGCGATGACTGCCAGCTGGTTTGCCCGCACAATAACAAAGCACCCGAAACCCAAGAGCCAGATTACGGCAGCCGACATAATTTAGATGATTTAGATTTACTTGAAGCCTTCCAATGGACTGAAGAAGTATTTTTGAAAAAAACAGAAGGCAGTGCAATACGTCGTATTGGCTATGAACAATGGCAACGCAATATCGCCATCGCTTTAGGAAACGGTCAATTATCCACCCAGGTCACCGATGCACTCACGAAACAAAAAGGGCTAGTCTCTGAACTTGTCGATGAACATATAGACTGGGCGCTGAGTCAGCTAAAAGTTAATCATCTAGGCCAGCCTGCCACGAAATAAAAAATAAGTAGTAAGGAGTGCCAACGGGTTTATTTTAATAAGCCTCAGCGAGAGCAATCTCGCTGCGGAGTGACACATGGATGTGCTCGAACGCCTTATTAAAATAAAACCGTTGGTTAATCCGTATCAATCCACTATTTCAGGTGGATGCTCATTAATAAATCTCGCCCAACTCTTCTACCTGAGTCAGATAAACTCGCACATCAAACTCCAATTGATGATAATCAGGCAGCATGTGTTTACAGAGTTGGTAAAAAGCATTGTTATGCTCTTTTTCACGAACATGAGCTAATTCGTGCACTGTAATCATAGCCAAGAAAGCTTCAGGTACCTTTTTGAACAATGTACTAATACGGATTTCATTCTTAGCTTTTAGTTTCCCGCCTTGAACTCGAGATACATAGCTGTGCGTACCCAGAGCATTTTTTACCACATGAATTTTTGGGTCATATATTATTTTACTGATGGGATCGGACTTTTTTAGGTACTGACTTTTTAACCCCATTACATAACCACGCAGTGCTTTATCTGTTGGATAATCATGCACCATTGGGTATTTACTGCGTAAATAACTCGCTAACTGATCTTGCTCCAAAAGCTCGCGAATGCGAGCTTGGACACCATCTGGATAATGTAACAAATACTTCAAGCATCTAACCTTTTAGTTAAGTCATTCAGTTCTTCTTGCCATTGTAATTGCAACTTAGGCTTTTGAAACTTTTCTTTACGGCTACAATCTTCTTCGAGCAAGGTTTCTAGTTCGATAATTCGTTCAAGCATTTTCTCTTCATCGAATTCAAATGGCACTGCTGCATCATTTTTTTCCATTGAAGTCTGCGGACCCTTATTTTCAAGCGTAACATCGCATGGGTTTAGGCTTGAAAAATAATCCTGCAGATCAAATACTTCAATTAACTTCCCTTGATGTATCCACCAATATCGAGTGGCCACGGTTTCAATGAAACGTTGGTCATGACTAGTAAACAGTAGCGTTATAGACTGATCAACTAAACTCGCCTCCAATTCCTCTTTGCCTTGCAAGTCAATATGGTTGGTCGGCTCATCCATCACTAATACATTCGGCTGATCGAGCTGAAAGGTAAGTAACAATAGACGCGCACGCTCACCACCACTAAGAACATTAACTCGCCTATCATGCTCGGCAAAAGGAAAGCCCCAATGAATGAGCGTTTGCTTAATGTCTTCTTCGCTCGCTTTGCATTGCTCACGACACCAATCCATTATTCCAATTGGTTGTTCGAACTGAGCTAACTCTTGATCAAAATATCCAATACTGACGTTCGGATTAAAGCGTGTATGCTGCTGTTCGCCGGCATCCTGTCGGTACACTCGCATTAAATGTTCAATGCAACTAGATTTACCCGCACCATTAATACCGAGCAATACAATTCGATCACCTGGTCGCATGACCATTTCTTGCACTTGAAACAGTTCAATACCCACTGGGTTTCTAACCAGCTCGCTTTCCATGATCAAAACTTGTTTGCTGCGTAGTAAATCTGCATCTACGTTCAAAGATAAGCCCGATCCTTGCGAGACAAAGGTAAAATCTTGCTCTAGTTTTTCGACACGCCGCTCCATGGTTTTAGCTTTGCGGGCTAGATCTTCGTTGTCGTAATCTTTGCCCCATTGGGCTAATCGCTTTGCGCTCTTCTTGAGTTTATTAACTTCACGTTCTTCAGCTTCTCTGCGTTTTTGTGCATCTTCGTCATGCTTACTTAAAGCAACCTTTGCTTTGGTATAGGGCAAATTAAACTGATACAAACGTTGATCACGCAGCCAAAAGGTTTTTGTTGTTACACTGTCCAATAAATCTCGATCATGCGAGATCATCAGGAACCCAGGTGCGTCACTCGATGATAGATATTGCTTAAGGTAAAACATGGCTCTGGAGTCCATGTGGTTACCAGGCTCATCCAGCAGCAATAATTCAGGGTCCTGGACAATGGCTCGAGCAAAGAGAATAAGGTTTTTTTGCCCGCCACTGAGTTGTTTTATCGGTCGTTGCCAAAGACTTTCTGCAAAACCTAGCCGAACTAAAAGTGCTTCAACAATATACTGCTGAGCTAAACGCTCATCCACCGGCAACGCATTTGAAACACAATCGACAACGGCTAATGCAAGAAGCTGTTCAGGTAAAAATTGCTCAACGATACCTATTTTTAATCCACGTTGAATATGAATGCGCCCATCATCAACACTGTGACGACCCAAAATCAAATTTAGTAAAGTAGACTTGCCACAACCATTGTGGCCAACCACACCAACCCGGTCACCGGCATCAATATGGCATGATAAATCAGAGAACAAGGGCTTACTGCCCGCTTGATAGGAAACTTGTAATACAGAAATTAAAGACATGATAAACCTATTTTCACTGCTGCGCGATAACTACAATTGAGCAGAGGTGCTGTAAAAATAGAGTGCTCATTGGCATGGATGCCAATGACAAGCCCCCATGGAAGGGTTCACGGCGTCCCTAGTTTTACAGCACCTCTGCTCAAGTCCCCAAGTAAACGGGTAATTTCTACGGCAGCAATGACCTATACTGAAATATGAATTCAGCACAGACGTATTCTGATGGTGGTAATTTGGAATTTTCAGCACATCTGTGCGTTTAAAAATTAAACGACGTAAGCGCTGCAGTGCGGTCTCCAAGAGTGTATGCGTAATCTAATACACATGTGTCTGCAATTGCTTGCATGGAGCCTCCTTATGATTCTGAATACCTTATTAAAGGTAAAGGTGAACAATGAACCTGTAGTTTAGAAGCTTTTTAGGTAAACAACAACGGGCAAGTCGGCAAGGGCCTAGGTAATTGCCCGTCACCGACTTAAAAATGAACTATGCTTGCGCTGCGATATCGGCACGCACTTTGTCCATATCAAGCGCACGTGCTTGATCTAACACCTCAGTAATACCCGCCTCAGGTAGCACGCCCGCTTGGTTAAACAACATAACACCTTCACGGAAAATCATGATAGTGGGGATTGAGCGAATACCTAATGATCCGGCAAGCTCTTGCTCTGCTTCAGTATCGATTTTTGCAAAAACAACGTCGCTGTGACTCTCACTAGCGCTTTCGAAAATCGGTCCAAAGGTCTTACATGGACCACACCAACTGGCCCAAAAATCGAGAATGACAATATTATTTTCTTTTAATGTTGATTCAAATGTATCTTTAGTAATAGTGACAGTAGCCATTTTAGTCCTCATTTAATTCTAGAATTTTTATATCAATATCTATTTCCCGATGCGCTTAACCATTTGATAAGTGGTAAAACCACCGGTTAAGTTTTTAACTTTGAAACCATGCTGGATCAACATGCGATAAGCGACATAGCCACGTAACCCAACGGCACAGAAAACGACTAAGGTTTTGTCTTTCGGCAGCCTACCTAAGTTTTCACGTAGGTTATTCACCGGTATGTTATGCGCTTCATCAATTGTCCCTAAAGTCCCTATTTCTGTTGGGTTACGAACATCAATAAGCATCACGTCATCTCCAAACGCATCAATGTCAGCGCTATGGCATATTTCGTGATCACCACGAATTACGTTACTGGCAACAAAGCCCGCTTGGTTGATTACATCTTTTGCAGAACCAAATGGCGGTGCGTAGCACAGTTCGAACTCCTCCAAATCCCACACGGTCATTCCTGCTCGAATAGCTGTGGCTATTATATCAATACGCTTGTCAGCGCCTTTTTTACCAACTGCTTGTGCGCCTAGAATTTTTCCACTGGTTGGGTCGAAGATCAACTTGAAATTAATCTGCGTTGCGCCAGGGTAATAACCCGCATGGTCGGCCGCATGAACATATACCTTTTCGTAGGGTATCCCTTTAAACGTTAACAGCTTTTCACTTGCGCCGGTGGAAGCAGCCGATAAATCGAACACTTTACAAATACCCGTACCCAGCGTGTCTTTATATTCTGAAGCCCGACCAAAAATATTATCTGCCGCAATTCGACCTTGACGGTTCGCTGGTCCAGCTAATGGTATTTGCGCAGCAAGCCCAGTCACAAAGTCTTTAACTTCGATAGCATCACCGACAGCGTATATATTTGGCACACTGGTGCGCATTTGACTATCAACTTGAATGCCGCCTTTTTCACCCAGTGCCAGCCCAGCAAGCTTGGCTAGCGAGTTCTCTGGACGAACACCGATGGCCAGTATGACTAAATCAGTTTCAAATTTCTTACCTGATCGCATGTCTAGTGTCAGACGCCCATCCGTTTCGGTCACTTTTTCAACGGCATCACTCAACTGCAAATCTACGCCATTGCGACGCATTTCTTGATGCAATGGCACAGCCATTTCCGGATCCATTGGCGGCATAATTTGATTCGCCAATTCGACCATCGTGGTTTCAATTCCACGGTGAATAAGCGCTTCTGCCATTTCGATTCCAATGTAACCACCACCAATCACAACAGCCGTGCGCGGGGCTTCTAAATTGATTTTTTGTAAAATACGGTCCATATCTGGGATATTACGCAAAGTAAATACGGAGGGAAGATCAAAACCCGGCGTTGGCGGGATAATTGGAGTTGCCCCAGGAGAGAGCACTAAATCATCATAGGATTCGCTATAAGTCTCTTGGGTGTCTAAATTCTTAACAGTCACCATTTTCGCTGCGGCATCTACGCCAATAACCTCGGTTTTAATACGAATATCAAGGTCAAATCGTGCTTTCATCGATTCCGGAGTTTGCACCAATAACGCAGAACGCTCTTCAATTTCGCCTCCGATATGGTAAGGCAATCCACAGTTCGCAAATGAAATAAAACTATCGCGTTCAAAAACGATAATCTCTGCCTGTTCGTTTAGGCGACGGGCTCTAGCTGCTGCAGAGGCCCCACCGGCAACACCACCAACAATGACAATTTTATGAGACATAAATAAAGCTCCAAAAAGAAAGAATATTATATATTAGCATCATCTTATATTATCACAAGACTGTACTGACTTAAATCAACAGACTGCGCATTTAAAGAAAACAATAGTCATGACTATTGGCTTTAGTCAATTACCCTAACCTTCTATACACTCTATTCACCTAATAACAGCGCTGACGTCATGGCTAAATTCGCTCAATTTCTATGCTCATTCATAATAATGCTACTTTTAGGGTGTAGCTCACAGCAAAAGCACAATATAAGTACGCCATTATCTGAAGCCGCGAAAGCTGCTGCCAGCACCTCGCAAACTGATAACTCAATCATTTCTTCACCCTCTTATTCCGGCTTTTATTCAAACAGTCATATTCAAGCCAATATTGCCGTCGTTTCTGACCCTTTCTACTTTGATGATGACCTAAACCTAACCAGCTTAGACTCCCGTGTTTCGCTATACCGAACACAAACGACTAGTTTTCACCGCCAAGGCTATACACAGTTGCCAGGGATGAAATTAAGCCTTGCCGGGAAAGACAACCAAATTCAGTACCGTTTCAGCCTTGGTTACTCTCCCGCTGTGTTTACCTCTCCACACAGTGAAGGTTTACGCGATTTGCATATATTTGAAATAAGTGGAGACATCAGCGCCATTAAACAATTCAATGACGTTGCATTTGAATTGGGTGGCCGCATGGGCACTGGGGTGGCTTCATTTGCTTTTGCTTCGCCGTTGAACGTAGCGGGTAGAGAAGTCAGAGGTGACGGTATCGGTACATTTTTCCTCGCAGTACCTGTCGGTATTCAAATAGACTTAGGTACTGTTACAGTAGAGTCGCATTTAGCCCCTACGTTAACTTTGCATAACGCTGAAACCGAAGTAGGTTTCGACAATGATATAGTCTCAGCCAAATGGAGCTTACCTTTAGCTATCGGCCTAGGTATCAATTTTTAATTAGATCGCTCATTATTACGGCTTCAAATCAGAGACCCCTGTCACCTATGCTGTTCGTTAAAATCATCAGAATTTTCAACCTCTTTTTATTGTTGTTACTTGGCGTGTTATTTATTGTAATAGCAACAATTGTAGACACTCTATTCAAACGTCCATTAGCGATACAAAAGGTGGCCCAGCTTTGGTATTCACTGATGCTAATGGTAATGAATATTCGTGTGGAGCGTGTTGGCGACTACAAACCTGCGGGGATGTTGATCGCGAGCAACCATGTGAGTTGGCTCGACATTCCTGTATTAGGCAGTGTACTGCCCTGTTATTTTTTATCAAAAGATGAAGTCAAAAAAATCCCGATTCTTGGTTGGCTCGCTACACATGCAGGCACTTTGTTTATTCAGCGAGGCAGTGGCCAGATAGAGCAAGTTAGAAAATTAATGCAACAATATTTAGACAAAAATCACTGCTTAAACTTTTTCCCTGAAGCCACCACAGGCGATGGCTATTCTGTTCGTCAATTTCACCCAAGATTATTTGCCGCCGCCATAGACGGCAAAGTACCGGTTATGCCGGTTGCCATTGAGTACAAATTGAAGCATCAAAAATCACTAGAGATTGGCTTTGGGGATGAATCTTTACCCGCCAACCTATGGCGCGTATTAGGACGTTGGCGAACCGATGTAAAAGTACAGTTGCTACCGACCATTCAAAGCGCCGAGTTAGACAGAAAAACCTTAGCCGATACCTGCATGCACTCTATTGCCGATGCATTAGAGTTGCCACACACACATCGAGGCATTGGCTTTAAAGACTCCTTACCTGAACGGGCATTGTCGTCAAACACATAGTAGGTCGAAGCTGCTCACTTATGAACGGTGGCGGTCAGAGCTGAGGCACTGTAAAAATAGGGACGCCATGAACCCATCCATGGGGGCTTGTCATTGGCATCCATGCCAATGAACACCCGATTTTTACAGTGCCTCAACTCAGTTTTAGAATTGTGTTATCTATTCAGCTTTTAAACTTCTGGCTCTTTGCGCAGCTTAATTTCAAACAGCGGATTACCGGGGGCTATTGCTGCGATGTCTTGGCTTAATTGTGCTGCTATTGATTCTACCACCGTCAAACTGGCGGTGACTTTGTCGGTGTATTCTATGTTTTCTAGTTCAATGTTAAAGGGTGCTAGTACATGCCGAACTTGGCTTTCTAGAGAAAAATCAAAACTCAAGTCAAAGCAAAGTTCACGCTCTACCACTACAATCTCAGCTAAGCTCATCGCTTGAGAAACTGCGCCACCGTATGCGCGTGCTAAACCACCCGCCCCTAATTTAATGCCACCAAAATAACGGACAACTATAGCAATTACATTAATTAAATCATTGTGGGCAATTACATTGAACATGGGTTTGGCTGCGGTACCTGAGGGCTCACCGTCGTCACTTAGTCCACTGGACCCTTGAACGTAATAAGCAAAGCAAACGTGTCGAGCGTCTGCATATTGGGATCGTATCTCTTGGATTCTTTGTTTGGCTTGGGCTTGCGTAGCCACGGGCTCTAACCAAGCCAAAAACCGGCTCTTTTTTATTTCTAATTCATAAAAGACCGGTGCTGCTAAGGTAGATGCCATTAACTAAACCACCAAGCCCGGTCGTTAGAAATTAAGTCGTAGATTTTTTCATAACCGCTGTCTTGCGGGTGAATCTTGTCGCCCTTTGCCAAGGCTCGTTTATATTCAACGTTCTCAGACAAAGAGGTATATATATCTACAAACGGGATTCTGTTTTTAGAGCACAACTCACGGAATAAGCTATTGAGGCGTCTAATTCGGTTATTACGCTGAGGATCATAAACAGGCGCCAACCCTACAACCATGATTTTAAAATGTCGCCGTGTTTGGGATATAAGCTGTGTGAGCGCCTCGATTGACTCTTGATTTGACACAACCGTTTTATTATCGACCTGTACGGTGTCTTCTACTCCAAAAGAGAGAATGAGTCGATTATCTGCTCCTTTGGTCATTCTAGGCACCAATTCTTTAATTCGTTTACTGACTTCTAACGAGGTTTCACCAGGAATACCTAAATTGTAATAATTCACCAAGCCATGCTCTAAGGTCACCTCGGCTATGAGTCTACCGGCCCACCCTAAGTTATGGGCATCACCAACCCCTTTTACAAAACCATCTCCTAAAGCGCAGATATTTATTTCTGTTTCGTTTTCCATGAAAATTCACATAATTGTCGATTAGAAAAATTGTAGCCTTGATTGCTTCATTAATACACCAGCATTGACAATAGAATGCGCAATTACGATAGTTACCCAATAAAACAAATATAAGAGACTTCCTATGAAAGCCAGTTTATTGATCCCATGTCTGCTTGCAGCAACCGTCACCACTGCAGAACCAC
This sequence comes from Reinekea sp., assembly GCF_046710285.1. Classification (GTDB taxonomy): domain Bacteria; phylum Pseudomonadota; class Gammaproteobacteria; order Pseudomonadales; family Natronospirillaceae; genus Reinekea. Next base: position 47,147 of record NZ_JBKEGY010000018.1, on the reverse strand, counting down.
TGAAACCAGCGGCATGGGTACCTTTACCTGCGGTAGGGTCAAGTCCAGAGACAGGGTTTCAGTATGGCGCTTACGTCATGCGTATTTTTGCTCAATCTGCACCCGAGCAACCTCAAAATCGCTTAGAAGTACTGCTGCAAGGAACCACCGAAGGGCAATTCCAAGCCTATTTGTGGCCAAACTTTTTTGTCGATCAAGGTAATTGGAACATTAAAGGTAAGGTTGGCGGCCGTTACTGGCCTAGTGGTTACTTTGGTCAAGGCAATAATACCGGGGATGAATCTGATCAGTACGCCAACACCACTGTAGAAGGCTCTGTTACGGCCAACTATCTGTTCACTCCTAGCATCCGTATTGGCATTAGTGCTCGGGCCGAAAACCACGAGATTGAAGATATAACCGACCCAGAAGGCACCGAAAGCACTCTGTTAACCAACTCGGTTATTGGTTTAAATGGCGGTTTATACAATGGTGTCGGAGCGGAATTCATTTTCGACCAACGCGACAACATTGATTGGCCGACTCAAGGTCAACTTGCCAGCTTGGAATGGGATATTTATACCTCAAGCTTGGGAAGTGATAAGGACTTTTCATTATTGAACTTAGAAGCGGCTCAATACTTAGCCATTGCAGATGATGTGCTTGCTGTTAGCGGACAGTTTACTCTAGCCAGCGATGATACACCGTTTACCCATTTACCTCGCCCTTCGGGTGATGGCACCTTACGCGGCGCCAATGGTAATCGTTGGATCGACAACACCAGTATTGGCATTCAAACCGAGTATCGTAAAACGCTATCCAGCAAGTGGGCAGCTGTTGGATTTTTAGATACCTTTCAAGTTTCTCCAGCCATAGGTGACTTCTCGCTCACTGAATTTCATTACAGTATTGGTGCAGGTGTGAGATTTGCCATGACCCCTGATCGCTTCAATATTCGCTTTGACCTTGGCTATGTTGACTTAGATTCTGTTAGCTTTGCCATTACAGTCGGTGAAGCCTTTTAATGAATCAGTCGCGCACAAATAAGTTTCATGTTTTAAAAACTGATAGTGAGCCGATGGCCCAATGGCGTATAAACCTAAACGATATTATTTTTGGCGCAGAATCTCGTTTAGGTAAAGCCTTTGATATTATTCTAATTATCGCCATTTTACTCAGTGTGCTAGCGGTTATTCTCGAAAGTATTGTTTCTCTTGATACCCCTTTCGGCAGAAGCCTGTACATTATAGAGTGGATATTCACACTGGCTTTCACTATTGAGTATGGTCTACGACTTGCTTGTGTACGACACCCCTTTAAGTATATTTTTAGCTTTTACGGGCTCATTGACCTGCTATCAATTATCCCGACCTATTTGTCGCTATTTATTCCTGGCGCAAACTCTTTGCTGGTCATCCGTATATTCAGAATCTTACGCGTGTTCAGAATTTTAAAACTGTTCAACTACATTCGTGAAGCTGAAACCCTGGCTGAAGCAATGGTCACTGGCCGTCGGAAAATCATCGTCTTTTTGTACTTTATTTGTACTCTAGTCGTGGTGTTCGGCTGCTTTATGTACCTTATTGAAGGCTCCGACAATGGCTTTACCTCCATACCGCGCAGTATCTATTGGGCCATCGTTACCATGACTACAGTAGGCTATGGTGACCTCACCCCAACCACCGCCTTCGGCCAAATGATTGCCTCTATGATGATGATCATTGGCTATGCCGTTATTGCTGTACCCACCGGCATTTACACCGCCGAGCTTTCAAAAGCGATTGTTCGCAAACGCGATGTGCGAGGTTGTATTGGCTGCGGTAAAAATGGCCATGAAGTTGAATCAGATTATTGTCGGTTTTGTGGAGAAAAGTTGCCTGAGTAGTTTGCAGTGACTTAAGCTCTATAACAACCAACTAGTTGAGCTCTTCATTCTTGCCAGGGTGGTGGCTACGCTAAGGTACTGTAAAACTAGGAACGCCGTAAACCCGTCCATGGGGGCTCGTCATTGGCATCCATGCCAATGAACGTCCTAGTTTTACAGTACCTCAGCTTATTTGTAACTGTGATGCGCTACTAATATTAAATCCATGTTCCAAGTTCTTCCTGCATGTGAGCATGAGCTTACTTTGACAATTATTTTATTATTTTTACATAAAGCATAGTTGGCAAACCGTCCCACAAATCCTTGGTTTGAAATAATCTCTTGAATCCGTAGTTTTCGTAGAACTCTCTTGTATTTTTGTAGCCTGGATGCGGCACTTCGTCACCTAAGGTTTTAACATGAAGAAATTCATAGCTTTTATCTCTAGCGAGCTTTTCTGCTGCTAGCATAAGTCGCTTGCCTATACCCTTACGATGAAGGGCAAGGCTTGTGGCCATGGAATATATTTCTGCCGTAGTTCCAAAGTGCCACTCGATGGATATAACACCTTCCACGCGTCCGTTTACTAAAGCAACAAATGCACTTTTTTCACTTAGCTGCTTGGCATAATCTGAATTGATTTCTTCACTGCCAAACCACCCATCAAGCTCATTAAAAATCTCATAGCAACGAGCCCTATGCTCAGGTTTAAAAGGTTCGATCATATTTTTCCTTAAGGATTTTTTTAATTACACAGTTCAGCTAAAGATTGTGACCTAGCAGCCGATAACGACACTAACCTATTCCTGATAGAGGAGCATTGGAAAGTGGCTATTTCAGTTCAACCATCAAATTTGCCCATTGCTGCTGTAACACCACTGCGGTCTGAGACTGAGTTGCTGCCTGCCATGTCGTCACCACTTAAGTCAGTCAATCAGCAGTCGATCACGGTTGTTCAAGCCCCTGCGCCTGTAGGTTACAGTAATATTGAACTCTACACTGAGTTTAAAACGATCTCTACTATCGAACACCCTGAGGATTCTATCCTTAACTCTAAACTGGCTAGTAAGCTTTCAAATCGGTTTCAAAGTGGCTATGCCGCGGTTTCAGGGCTTTATGGGCAGATGACGGAGGCTTTGAATGCAAACCAGTCAAGCATTAGCCAAACCTCGTCAAAGACGCTTTTTCAAACTCGGATAAAAGACTTTAATCCTGCTAAGCATACGGAGCGTATTCAAGAATCGCGAACCAAGGATGTTTCTACTGCCTTAACCATTGAAACCAAAGAAGGCGATAAGCTGACCTTTAATATCCACTTAGATTACACCCGTGGGCAGCTTAGTGATAACGCTGGGAGTTACAGCTCTAAAAATATAACTATTGATATGTCGGTTGATGGCGATCTAAACCGGGCTGAAAAGAAAGCCATTGCCGAGTTTTCTGCTGCGCTAGATAAACAACTTATGTCTGGTGATGCCGAGTTTGATTTTTCTAACGTCAATATTTTTTCAAGTGATCAAATATCTAAAGTCGATTTCAGCATTAAAAATGGCCCTTCCTCAAATCAGTCGTTTTCATTAAAAATGACTAACACCAGCTCTGAACGGTCAATTGATTTTAAAGCCGGTACTCAAAAGCTCAACATTAGCCTAGATTTCAGTGATTTAATTGCGGGTAAATCTGGGCAGTCTCAAGCACTTAAAGAACTTGTTAAGTCACTCGAAAATGGCTTAAGCGATGCTCGGCAATATAGCGGTAAAGGGGCTGCTCTTATTGAGGCGACTAAGGCCATTTTTAGTAATGTACCGGAAACTAATAACACAGATACGGCTACTCGGTTGGGCCAGAGTGTTACTTCTGGTTTACCTGATTTTAAAATAGACTACCAAAATGGTAGCTCAGTTAATTTAGAAGTTCAGCAAAGAACTTATATTAGCCAAGAAAACTTAGAGCTTAACGTCCGTCAGAATTATGAATTTGATTTAACCTATGAGTACTTTAAAGCACTGCCGCATTTGGAACGCCCTGATTTTGAATACGGCAATTATATTCGTGTCAATGGCACAGAACAACAAAGCCGGCTTAGCACTCTGAGCACCAACAGCCTTGGCGAACTTACTCAAGCTTCTATTACTAAGAATGCTCACAAAAGCCACACAGAGAAGACATTTAGTGAAGGTGAGCTAGTCGACACTCAGCATTCTGAGCAAAGTTTAAGCGCTCACCAAGATTTGATTGATGAAATTTTGGCCGCAGAAGAAAATAACAAACTGTTGATGCTCGATGGCATTTTAGATCATTTGGAATTTGACAACTTCTAACATCAAATACCAAACAACTGTTGTGTGTTTATTCGAGTTTGCGTTTGGATCTCACCTATTGACAGTGATGTTTGTTCGGCTAGTTTTTCAGCGACTCGTAATAAATCTAACAATGGGTTTGCTGCATTTAATGGCTGGGTTGCCATGAACGGTGCGTCGGTTTCTAGCAATATGCGCTCAAGTGGAATCTGGCTCACGGCATTAAGTGTTTTGGGTGATTTTAAAATCATTGGCCCAACACCAATATGGAAACCTTGATCGACATAGTTTTGCGCTAATTCAATACTGCCTGAAAACGCATGTACGACTCCCTTAGTGACATTATTTTTCTTTAACAAGCGAAGCACATCGTTGTGCGCTTTAACGCAGTGCAAAATTACCGGAAGATCATATTGTTTGGCGAGTGCGAGCTGCCCTTCAAAGGTTTCGAGCTGTAACGCTTGCTCAGGTCTTGGCTGCTTACCTTGGTAGTAATCTAAGCCTATTTCTCCCACAGCAATTACCGTTTGACCTTCAAGCCATTGCTCTAAGGCTTTTAGTTCTTCTGTTGGATTAGAGACATACCAAGGATGTGTGCCGGCCGTCAGGTGTATATGAGGCGAATTTAATGCTAACGCTTTTTGCCATTGCGCTGGCGCTGTTCCGGGGATTATAAAAGTATTTATTTGTTGCTTTGCGGCTTCTGCCAAGCGCTCGGTTAAATGCTCAACTTCGTCGAGATGACAGTGGCTATCAATCCAGCCACTGCCTTTTTTAGCCTCAGTAGTAGGCATACTTTTCTTCGAGTATACGAAGTTTGGCCTGTGCTTGTGCTATTTCTACAATCAGCTGCTTGTTGCGTTGCTCTGTCGCACCTAAGTCTTCTTGCATTTGCCCAATACTGTTATAAATATTTCGGCGCTCTTCTTCTGGCGTTGTGGCGGCAAACATTAACGCTTCTGCATCAATTAACCCTTGTTTAAGCGAACTAATTTTATTTTCGTTACTGCGTTGCTCATTTTGCAAATTACTCACTGCACTGCGTACTGAGTATATTTCGCGACCTGCTTGGTAAGCATCTAAGAAATCACCTTCAATTGATGGTGGGCAAATACCTGTATATTGGTAGCCTTTTTGGCCTTGCACGAAACCATTACGTTGCGTACAGAATGACAACACGCCTTCATCATGACCGTCTTGGTAATCTCGGAAGCGTGGCGCTACACCGTGCTTCGCACAGGCTTCACGATGAGATCCAATTCTGGTATCAGGGTACCCCCGCGCACCATCTTCATAGCCAATTTGGTACCAATCTGCGGTTAAACACTCGTCTTCACTTAAGGTTGCACACCCCGATAATACGAGCATCGATGCGATAAACACAATTGCGATGCGACTCATTCTGATCTCCCGATTCATTTAATTATTTTCATTTGTAAAAGTTTCGCAGATTTTACCTGAACCACAACTTAATTTAGACCAATTCGAACAAAATTGGCCTAAATTTAGGTGCCTTTGGGTATATTTCGATCAATTCGGTCAAATATGGGGTAATGCAACTTTCCCGAAAGGGGCAAAAAGGCAATATCAACGTAATCCAAAGGGTCGAGTTGATTCAGGAACGCTACCGTTTCAGGGTAAGGATGGCAGATGACCCGAACATCTTCGCCTTGCCGAGCTTTTTTGACGGCTTGTTGCCATTGTCTATTTAGAAAATCGCTGTCTTTTTGGTGGTCCAAAAATACTTGCCGCCTAGCCCAGGGAATTTCATGTGCATCTGCGACTTGCCATGCAATGGTGCTTGAGACCGTTTGGCTATCAAAAAAATAAAATTGATAGGGTTTTAAGATAGCCATCACCCAATGCATGGCTTGTCGGTCTTGCGTTAAGCGACTGCCCATGTGATTCGACAAGCCGATAGCATACGGTACACCCTCAATTGCGGACACTAGGTTTTGCTCTAGTTTCTCGCGACCGTCACGTTTGTCTAATCCAAATGCGCCTAGCGGGAAATCGGTAGTATTCGACATTGGCGCATGCACAATAATTTCAATGCCGTTGCTATGGCTGTATTCAGCTAATTCTTGGCTATAGGGACGGCCGGGCATAATCGCTACCGTGGTCACAAATGGCGCGTCAATAGCGGCAATACCTGCCGAGTACTGATTGCCAATATCATCCAAAACTAAGGTAATACTTCCTTTGGCAAAAACAATAGTGGCGCTACTTAGCAGTAACGCCGCTATTGTTTTGGTTATTGTCTTATTTAGCTGCATTAAAAAAGGCAATACCCTTAAGCATTGTTAGCGCTTGGTAAAGCTGGTAATCACGCTCAGCAAGGTTTTCTTCTTCAACTTCTTTATCTGCTTCAGCTTCAGACTGTTCATCGTCTGTCGTTTGAGTGTTATTCAACGAGCCGGCTAAATCAGATTCTTTGTAATAAGGGTCACCGTCTTGCTGAGTTAATTTACCGGGCTTAACGATCACATCAGGAACGATTCCTTGAGCCTGAATTGAACGGCCACTTGGCGTGTAATAGCGAGCAGTGGTGAGCTTAATGGCATGGTCTTTATCTAAAGGTAAAATGGTTTGTACACTGCCCTTACCAAAAGATTGTGTCCCCATAATTAGGCCACGCTTATGGTCTTGCACGGCACCGGCAACAATTTCAGATGCACTGGCTGAACCACCGTTAATAAGAACAACCAAATTTACGCCTTCGCTTGGATCACTGCTGCGTGCATTGAATCGGCTATCTGAGTTAGCAGCACGGCCTTCAGTGTAAACAATAAGCCCTTCACTGATTAACGCATCGACTACATCGACAGAAGCTTGTAACACACCGCCTGGGTTATTACGAAGGTCCAGAACCATGCCTTTCAAGTCACCATCGGCATCTTCACGCAAAGACTTTATTGCCGTAATAAAATCTGGGCCTGTTCGCTCTTGAAACTGGGAGATACGAACATAACCGTAGCCATCTTCAAGCATACGCGAACGTACCGAAGTAATTTTAATGATGTCGCGTGTAATTTCGACTTCTATCGGGCCATTTTCGCCGTCTCTGGCAATAGTTAGTACGATATCGGTTTTCGGTTTTCCGCGCATCAAGGTGACAGCATCGTTAATGGTCATGCCTTTTACTGGAGTGTCATCAATTTTGGTAATTAAGTCACCCGATTGCATGCCAGCACGATAAGCAGGTGTATCATCTATAGGTGCAACGACACGAACATAGCCAGTTTCATCAAGGACAATTTCAATCCCTAAGCCACCGAATTCACCACTCGTACTTTCGCGCAGCTCTTTGAAGTCATCTGGAGTTAAGTAATCTGAATGAGGGTCTAAACCAGACAGCATGCCTTCGATGGCAGATTCAAATAGCTCTTCATCGGTTACTTCTTCAACGTAAGATTGTTTGATGCGCTCTAAAATTTGTGACATCAAGCGAACTTCATCTATAGGCAGACGTGCTTCATTTTCAGCCTGAACTTGTGAGGTTAACCCCACGGCAATACCAATGACCAATGCAGTGGTTGCGGTAAGCCACGGGTTTCTTATTAATCTCATAACGGTTCCTTTAACATCTGATGTTTGGTTTTGTTCATTCAAGGCGCATTACCTCTTTTTAAGCCACACCGAAGGGTTTTCGGGCTGGCCATTATTACGTATTTCAAAATAGAGCCCGGTTTGACTGTGTCCACCTGATTGCCCTACTTCTGCGATCACCTCACCTGTATCGACCCAACTGCCTACTTCTTTTAATAAGGACTGATTACGGCCATACAAGGTCATGACACCATTACCATGATCGACAATCATCAACAGCCCGTGTGTTCTAAAGAAATCAGCAAATACAACTTGCCCACTCTGAACCACCCGAACTGGGGTTCCGGCCGAAGCAGCTAAGGTCAAACCCTGCCATTTCAAATTACTATCGTCTATAACCTTATTATAGCCGTTTAATAACTTGCCGTTGACTGGCCAAGCCAATTTGCCTTTTAATTTACGAATATCCTCAGCATCGGGAAACTCTAAGCTAAAGGCATCGAGCTTTTCTTGCAAGTCGGTAATTAATTGCGATAGCTCCGCTCGCTCCGTGACTTTACGCTCAATTTGCTTTTCTGTACTGACCAGTTCATCGGCCAAATTAGCAAGCACCTGCGCACGTTTATTCTTTTGCGACTGCAATGTTTTGGTCTGCTCTAATAGCGCTTCATTTTGTGCAACTAAGGTATCACGCTGCTTTACTGTCCGTTCATTCAACTCCGCAAGTTTTTGCTTTTGCTCAAGCCAAACTGCTAGGGTTTGTTGTTGGTAATCGGTTAGAATAGAAAAATAATACAGCTGTCGTGCGTAGTCTTCAGGGCGACTGCCCGTTAAAAGAAGTTTAATAAGTGGCTGGTTATTTTGCGTGTAAGCAAGGCGTAAAATAGCAGATATTGTCTCATTTTTAGCAGCCAACTGGGTATTTAACTCAACCATTGCCGCTTCGTTAGTCTTTATATCAACATTTAGTTGCTTTATTTGGTTACCTAGCTGAGTTACTTTTTTAGCCACGAAGCCAATATCCGTCTCAACTTTTTTGAGTGCCTTTTGTTGCTCTGATAAGTCTTTTTGTTTTTTACTTAAGTCACTTTGCAGCGCCTGTAGCTCTTTATTTAACGCATCGAGCTTCTTTTTTTGATCAGCAACGTCATCAGCAAACGAGTATACCGCGCAAAAAACTAGCGTAAGACATAAAATAAAGCGGGAGATGTAAGTCACAAAAGTCATCAAATAAATATGGAAGACGCATAGTAGCAAGAAACAGGCAGGGTGTGGATAGAGCACATATCATTGCCGTTTAATAAGCAGCATTAGGGGGCTGGCGATAATGCTGAGGTACTGTAAAAACAGGAATAATCTCTTTTTAACAGCACCTCAACTTCAATTAAGCACTGACAATTAGCTTATTAAGCTTTTACCGGTCATTTCTGCCGGGATTTCATCACCCATTATGGACAGCAGCGTTGGCGCTATGTCGCATAAGGCACCTTCACTTAAAGTGGCGCCTGTGTTGCCATTTGAAACATAGACCAGAGGTACAGGACAAACAGTATGGCTGGTGACTGCGCCACCTGTTTTAGGGTCGACCATGAGCTCTACATTACCATGGTCTGCCGTAATAAGTACTTCAGCGTCAGCTTCTAGAGCTGCGTTGGTTACTGCGCCGATGGCAACATCCAGTGCTTCTACGGCTTTAATTGCGGCGTCTAAGTTCCCAGTGTGTCCCACCATATCGCCATTGGCGTAGTTACAAACGATTAAATCGAACTCTTTAGAGGCGATTGCTTCAACTAAGTTTTTAGTGACTTCAGGTGCACTCATTTCTGGCTGTAAATCATAGGTTGCAACCTTGGGCGAAGGGATCAAGATGCGCTTCTCACCTTCGAACTCTTCTTCTTGCCCGCCACTGAAAAAGAATGTCACGTGGGCATACTTTTCAGTTTCTGCGATGCGCAGTTGCTTTCCACCACGCTTTTCAATCACCTCACCAAGGGTATTGGTCAAGTCTTCTGGTGGATAAGCGACTTCACAAGGTATATTGCCAGCGTATTCGGTTAAGGTCACAAAGCTAGCTAACTTAGGGCGTACCGAACGATCAAGTTCCGAAACTAAATCATCATCAATGATAGCTCGTGCTAACTCACGAGCTCGGTCAGGTCGGAAGTTCATAAACACTACCGAGTCGCCATCATTTATGGTGATCGGTGCTGTCGAATCTGCCCGAATTGAAGACGCCGGCATAAACTCATCGTCTTTATCCTGCTCGTATGCAGCATGAAGTGCATCCATCGGTGTGCTGGCAACAATATCCGCGGTACCCTTAAAAAGAAGGTCGTATGCACTTTGCACTCGCTCCCAACGGTTATCTCGGTCCATCGCATAGTAACGACCAATTAACGATACAACGCCACCAACGCCTAACTTCTCTAATTTAGCTTCAAGCGCCTCAATAGAAGGCATCGCACTTCGAGGTGGTGTATCGCGACCATCTAGGAATGCGTGAACGTAAATTTTATTCGCACCACGTTGAACAGCTAAATCGACCATAGCGTGTAGATGGTCTTCGTGAGAGTGAACGCCACCGGGTGACAACAACCCCATTATATGAACTGCACCGCCAGTTTTAATAGATGCATCCACAGCATTAGTCAGAACTGGGTTTTCAAAAAAATCACCATCTTTTATGGCTTTAGTGATACGAGTTAATTGTTGGTAAACTGTACGACCTGCGCCGAGGTTCATATGTCCAACTTCTGAGTTACCCATCTGTCCATCAGGTAAGCCAACCGCCAAGCCGGAGGTTTGGATTAGGCTATGCGGGTATTGAGACCACAAACGATCCCAAACTGGCATATTTGCTAGCTCAATTGCGTTTGATTTTGACGTTTCACTGTAGCCAAACCCGTCCAGTATCAATAATACAGCTGTTTTACCTTTTGCCATGATCCATGCTCCTTAAACCAAAAATGTAGGAAAATTACACAATAGTGTACTGATACGGCGCCAAACTGCGAGTCGAATTTTCGTAAAAGCACTAATTATTGATCTCAAACACATCTATTTGAACGAATTTTAAGCATTAAGACAGGTGTTAGAAAGGACGAGCTTGTGTATACTGCGGCATCTTTTTTATCGTCTAGAGATTGACACATGTTAGAAAAAGCTTTGGAATTTGTGGTGAACCATTGGATACTTACATTAGTGTGGGTTGGCTTAGCATTGTTGCTTATGAAAACCGAGGGTGCCCGCGGTGGCCAAGCGCTTTCACCTCAACAAGTTACGCAAAAAATTAACAATGAAGATGCGAAAGTGATCGATATTCGTACAAAAGACGAATTCAATAAAGGCCACTTACCTAATGCTATTAACATCCCCGCCCGTGATGTTCAAAAGCGCATAGGTGAGTTAGAGCCATTTAAAGACCAGCCGATTATCCTAATTTGTAAAACCGGCACAACGGCTGGCGCAACCGGTGCAGTTCTTGCCAAAGAAGGCTTCTCTTCGCTCTTTAAAATGCGCGGTGGTATTTTAGAATGGCAAAGCAGCAGCCTACCTTTAATTAAGAAATAGTCGAAGGTGTCCACATGACAGCAACCGTTAAGTTGTACTCATCTAGCTGGTGCCCGTTTTGTGTTCGGGCAAAACAGCTCCTAGCCTCTAAACAGGTTGCCTTTGATGAAATATTAGTCGATGGCGAACCTGAAATTCGACAAAAAATGATCACAGAAAGCGGACAATTTACAGTGCCGCAAATCTGGATTGGAGCGCAACATGTCGGCGGCTGTGATGAATTATATGCCTTAGAACGTGCGGGCAAGCTAGATGCCTTACTTGCCCAAGCATAATTTCGTGTAATTTAAACAATAATTAACAAAACACGCCGCGAATTACAGGCACAATGCTCAAAACTCAGGGTTTGCATGATCTAGGTCTAAAAAGATATCGATCATTCTATTACTTTGACTACGACAGCGCCTAATACTTGCTTGCGTTAGTTATTTACATTTAACACAACCCTTATTGCCTGCTACGCAATAGTAAATACAATATAAAAATAGGAAGTCACCATGACGGAACAGCAACAACCACAATTTGGCATTCAGCGCTTATATCTAAAAGATGTTTCATTTGAAAGCCCAAACTCCCCTGGCGTTTTTCGCAAAGAATGGAAGCCTCAAGTTAAGCTAGACTTAAATACGCAAACTCGTCAACTAGACGAAGGCGTTTATGAGGTTGTGCTAACCTTAACCGTGGCTGCAAAAATTGAAGAAGAAAGCGCTTTTTTATGTGAAGTTCAACAAGGTGGTATTTTCACACTAGCTGGTTTTCCAGATGAGAATCGCGATCAAATGCTAGGTGCGTACTGCCCTAATATTTTGTTCCCGTATGCACGTGAAGCAGTCGACGCTTTAGTCGTAAAAGGCAGTTTCCCCGCATTAATGCTCGCGCCGGTAAATTTTGATGCGCTGTATGCCCAAAATAAGGCCGAAGCAGAGAATGCAACGACTAACTAAGTTGGTCAAATAAATAGTAGGATCACCGAATGCCAGAGGATGATGGTCAGTCACTCTACCAAAGTGCTTTCGCTAACAGCGACAGCTTGGCGATCCTTTGTTCAAATGACGGCAGTATTCAGGCCGTCAGTAATATTCTTGCGCAGCAAATTGCCATCAATAGCAATAGCCTAATCGGGCAACCCTTTCTAGTCGCAAATGATGATACTGAACCCTCTTTAGACTGGTTAACAACAGCCACTCACCACCAAAAAGAGTGGTTAGTTCAAGGTGATATTTCAGTATTAGGCTGCACCAGTTGCTTTAAAAATTTCGCGTCATTTTACGTTAAGAAATTATTCAACGATAACCAAGTTGTTGGCTACCAACTTAAACTCGCACCTGAAAATGCTCTAGAGGCAACCTTGCCTCAGCGAGGCTGGTTACAGTTATTTAATGATTCCAGTGATGGTGTTATTTTATTCAATGAATCTATGAATATACTTTCAACCAATAAAGCTTTTAATCGGCTGACGGGGCTAAGTACGTTTCAGCCTGGGTTTTTAAGTATTGATGAAGTTTTACAAGTGAGTGGACCGTTTTCGAGATGGTTGACTGATACGAAGAAGCTCACCACGACTGGTATTTTGAAAAGCACGTTGGGAGAACAAACTAACGTCTCCATTAGCGTTACGCCATTTGATATTGGCAACCAATTGTTTTTTTGGTGTTTTATTTCAGATTTAACACACGCAACCCAGTTGCAGCAAAAACTAAACGCGACCTTGTCGCATTTTAAAGCCCTTTTCGACAATAATAGAGACGGCATTGCTTTAGCCAATTTGCAAGGTACTTATATAGAAATCAATGAGCAATTTGCAAAAATATTAGGCTATGAACGCGACCAAGTTATTGGCCGTCACTTCGCCCATTTCAACGCCAGAAACAGCTTCGAACTCCCTCCCGAGCAGGTAAATCATTTCATCGAAACAGGCTTTGCTGAACCTTTTGAGAAAAAGTTGCAACGTGCAGATGGCACTACAATTAGTGTATCTGTTCAACTATTTCCACATTATTCAGAGAAAGATGAATATAATGGCGCATGGAGTATTGTTCATCCTATTTCAGCTCAAGAGAAACAATATCGCCGGCAAAAAAAGCGCTTCGACCTGCTATTAGAACGGTCTATTGATGCAATCGCTTATTCAAATTTTAGCGGTACCTTTGAAGTAGCCAATAAAGCCTTCTGCGACATGGTAGGTCGCAGTGCAGAAGAGTTAGTTGGCATGAACTACAAAGAACTCACACCTCAAGAAGATATTCACCGTGAAGAGTCTGTTTTTCGAGACCAACTACTCACTAGAGGTTACTCTGATGTTTATGCTAAGAACTTTATTTCATCAGCCGGTGAAATGGTTCCCGTTTCGATCAGAACTGTTCTAATTCGTTCTGAAAGTGGTGAACCTGAAGGCGTATGGTCTATCTCGCGCGATAATAAATTGCGCGACCGTTTAGTCGATAGTCTGGCCGAGAGCGAACATCGCTTTCGCTCATTATTTTCTAACAGCTTTGATGCCATTGCCCTATGGTCGCCTAACGATGAAATTCAATATGCAAATAAAGCCTATCTCGAATTAATCGGCTATAGCCATGAAGAGCTGCGTAATTTCAACTTCAGAGACTTCACCCCTCCAGGCTGGGAGGAAGTCGATGCCTTAATGATTGAACAGGTTGTTAAACGCGGTTATAGCGATATTCTTGAAAAAGAAATCATCAACAAAAATCGAGAACATATAAGAATTAGTATACGTGCCAGTGGCATGAAGGGCCCCACTGGCGAGCTTATCGGCAGTTGGGTGATTATTCGAGATATCACTGCCTTTCGGCAAACGGTTAAAAAGCTCGAGCATTCTCAAAACCTTTTACGTCAAACCAGCCGTATGTCACGCGTAGGGGGCTGGGAACTAAATGTTGAAAAACAAGAGTTTATTTTCACCGATGAAACGTTTCGCATCTTATCTATACCAACTTCCTATAATTTGACTGTAAAAAGTATTTCAAAAGTGCTCGACCCAGATTCAGAAACGTTAGTATTTGAGAAAGTAAATACAGCGTTTAAAACCGACACGCATCAAGAACTGGAGTTAAAACTGTCTGGCTTTATTCCCGAACGTTGGATCAGAGTGAGCGCGCAAACAGGTTATGAAACCGGCAGCAGTAAAAAGTACCTTTACGGTGCGGTTCAGGATATTTCAGATTTCAAACAAAAAGAAAAGTCGCTTGAGTCTGATAAACATATTTATCAACAGCTTGCCTTTCACGATCCGTTAACTCAATTACCCAACAGACTTCTACTGGCTGACCGATTCCACCAAACAACCAGCCAAGCGAGGCGTGATAACAAAGTTGTGGCGCTTATCGTTGTAGATTTAGATAATTTCAAGCAGATTAACGACCAGTTCGGTCACCCAGCCGGCGACGCACTATTAAAAGAGCTCTCATGTCGCTTTATCAGTAATGTTAGGACTAACGATACTGTTTCTCGCTTGGGCGGTGATGAGTTTGTTATTATTGCAAGGCTAGATAACCAAGAAGACATTAATGCCTTCGCGCAGAAAATTTTAAATAGTCTTGGGGAGCCGGTTAAGTGGCGAGATCAAGAGTTTGTCTCAACTGCGTCTATGGGCGTGTCACTTTACCCGAAACACGGCGACGATTTCGACACCCTCTATACCCGTGCAGATCAAGCACTTTACTGGCGCAAACATCATAAGAAGAATGGCTTTACCATAGCCGATTAACTTCAATCGTTATGGTAAACACCTACATTTTTAAAGCCAGCGTCACTTAAGTGCAAGGCGTGCATTTTGCTCATGACACCTTTATCACAATACAATAAATAATCTTTACTCGGATCTAATTCAACAAAGCGTTTATTAATACTGTAAAACGGCATGTTTATCACTTCATGGCCTTCAATTGTAAACTCACCCTGCTCAACCTCATTCGGGTGCCGTACATCAATAATAATCGCCGTATCACGATTAACTTTGACATTGATGTCACGATCCATGTCTTCAGTTGATTGCCAATCCATCGTATCAATAGATTCTACTTTTGCAGCCTCTAACGCTTGATCGAGTAAGTTGAAATCAAAGGTTGTTTCCGCCTGCTCAACATCGGCTTTTTTACATGCTGCGTTGGGTTTACGTGAAATAACGCCACAATATTCTGGAATTCTCTCAACAAAGCTAGCTGCACCAATATGGCGCGCAAGATCAACAATGGTCTGTTTGTCGGTAACGGCCAGTGGGCGAATGACCATTCTATCGGTTACATCATCAATTAAACGTTGATTCATCATGGTCTGACTAGACACCTGAGCAATGGCCTCGCCAGTCACATAGGCATCGGTACCAATTTTATCGCTCACTTTATTGGCCGCACGCATCATCATTCGCTTTAGAACTACGCCCATATACCGATCTTCAACTTCATCAAGAATACCCTCGACAACCCCTTCAAACGGTACAGAGACAAATTTAACTCGATGAGAACTGCCGTATTTTTTCCATAGA
This sequence comes from Reinekea sp., assembly GCF_046710285.1. Classification (GTDB taxonomy): domain Bacteria; phylum Pseudomonadota; class Gammaproteobacteria; order Pseudomonadales; family Natronospirillaceae; genus Reinekea. The sequence continues at coordinate 31,384 of NZ_JBKEGY010000018.1, read as the reverse complement.
TAATAAATAACTTCCTTAACACTATTTTCGTGCGCGACTCCACCTAAGTTAAAAAATAGAAAGTGAGTTTTAATACCTCGACGAATAATTTGATAAGTGGCAACCGTTGAATCGAAACCACCACTCACTAAGGTTACGGTTGTACCGGCAGTTCCTAATGGAAACCCACCTAAACCCTCACGACGTTGGTCAATAACAAATACTCGCTTATCACGAACTTCGATCCCGACGGTGACTTCGGGGTTGTGCAGATCGACACCTTTCGCGTCTGAACGCTGGTTTAAACCACCGCCTACGTAACGCTCTAACTCAACGGAGGTAAAGTCATGCTGTCCGGTTCGCTTAGCTCGAACGACGAAGGTTTTGCCCGCTAAGGCTTCTGACCACACACTCAAGGTGTCTTCAACCAATTGATCTAAATCGACCAATGGGAACTCAATAACCCTGTTGATATGTGCAATTCCAGGAATGCAGGCCAAGGCACCATAGACACTATCATTGACCGCGTCACTGGCTTCATCTGGTGTCCAGACTTCAATGGAATCCCACAAATTGCGCATTTTAGACTCGCTCGTGACTTTCACGAGTACATTACGAATATTTTGTCCTAATTGCTTAGTGAGCAATTTACGAACAGGCTTTGTCTTTATGGTGATTTCAGGGAAGAACTTAACAACAAATTTCATGATAATCAGGCGCGTGTGAATTTGGGCGGCGATTATAGCACCCTTGGCTTCCGAATCAGCCTTCTAGCTATGAAAAAGCTCTGTTTTAAACCACAAAAATTAAATAATTCATCCTTTACATTAAAGAGCACCAAAACAGTGCCCTTTAATAACAATAGCACTATAATGACGCACTAGAATCAAGGTAAATTACCTTTGATTGGCCTAGAGCCCGCTAATTCATGGAACTTCAATGTCTGGCATAGCGATTGCTTTACTATGCACACTGTTAGTGCTTTATATATGATGATCGAAAATCCATAGCAAAGTACGGACAAAAGAATTTGTACAACAACGGCTACTATAGCCACCTAACACATAAAAAATGGAACGGAGACGCATAATGTCTAAAACGATTTCGCTTATCAAAGAATCTGAAGCTCGCTGGGCTGATTTACGCTTTACCGATACCAAAGGTAAAGAGCATCACGTGACGATCCCTTCATCTGAAGTAGATGACGGTTTCTTTGAAGATGGTCAAATGTTTGATGGTTCTTCCATTCAAGGCTGGAAGGGAATTAATGAATCAGACATGATTTTGATGCCTGATGACGAAGCCTCTGTTCTTGACCCATTTACAGAAGACGCTACTGTTATTATACGTTGTAACATCGTAGAGCCTTCTTCAGGTGAAGGCTACAACCGTGATCCTCGTTCAATTGCCAAACGTGCAGAAGACTACCTACGTTCTACTGGGCTAGGCGATGATGCTTTCTTTGGTCCAGAGCCAGAGTTTTTCGTTTTTGATGATGTCAAATGGGGAGTAGATATGTCTGGCTGCTTCTATAAAATTGATTCTGACGAGGCACATTGGTCTTCAGCAAAAACGTTTGCAGATGGTAACTCAGGTCACCGCCCTACCGTCAAAGGCGGTTACTTTCCAGTACCTCCAGTTGACAGCCTGCATGAAATTCGCACACAAATGTGTGATGCGATGGAAGCAATGGGCCTAGTAATTGAAGTACACCACCATGAAGTTGCGAACGCAGGTCAGTGTGAAATTGGTGTCGGTCTTAATACGCTTGTTAAGAAAGCCGATGAAGTGCAGATTCTAAAATACTGTGTACACAACGTAGCTCACGCGTACGGTAAAACAGCCACTTTTATGCCTAAGCCAATTGTTGGTGACAACGGTTCTGGCATGCACGTTCACATGTCTTATATGAAAGACGGTGTTAACCAGTTTGCGGGCGACGACTATGCTGGATTATCTGAAGCGGCTTTATTTTATACTGGCGGTATCATTAAGCATGCTCGTTCATTGAACGCTTTTGCTAACGCTTCAACCAACTCTTATAAGCGTTTGGTTCCTGATTTTGAAGCGCCTGTTATTTTGGCTTACTCAGCCCGCAACCGTTCTGCATCTATCCGTATCCCATACGTTAATTCGCCTAAAGGCAAACGTGTTGAAGTACGTTTCGGTGACCCGTCTGCGAACCCATACTTGATGTTCTCAGCATTCTTGATGGCAGGCCTTGACGGCGTTATCAACAAGATCCACCCTGGTGACCCAGCTGATAAAGATCTATACGATCTTCCTCCAGAAGAAGCAGCTGAATACCCAACTGTTGCGACTAGTTTAGAGCAAGCATTAGAAGCATTAAGTGCAGACCGTGAGTACTTGAAAGTTGGTGGCGTATTCGATGATGATACGATTGATGCATACATCAGTTTGAAAATGGAAGAAGTAGCACGTTTGAACATGACCACTCACCCTGTTGAGTTTGATATGTACTACTCTATCTAATCAATAACTCTTAGAATTGAAAAGCCTCACATTTGTGAGGCTTTTTTTTGACGTAAATTAGCTCGACGCTCTTATTGAGCAATACGCTGTTACATTTTTTTAATCGACTTCACTTTTTTCTTCACATGCTTTCGAACGGGTTTACCGGGGCGATTCAAATGCTTGGCTTTATTTGGCGACTGATATTTTTTACGTGACTCAGGCTTTTCAGCGGCAGGAATCAATTGATTCTCACCATCGCCAATCAAGTGCTTCAAGCCCATATTGGTTAAGGTTTCCCGAATTGTATCCCAGCCCTGCTTGTCATGATAACGCAGCAATGTTTTTTGCAATTGTCGCTGTTCGATTTTCTTAACAATGTTGACTGGATTACTTTTGTAAGTCACTCGCTTTAACGGGTTCTTACCTGAGTAATACATGGCCGTCGCTAAGCTCATGGGTGATGGGTAAAAGGTTTGCACCTGATCAACTTTCATATTGTTACGCTTTAACCAAAGCGCTAAGTTCACCATATCTTCATCTTCACAGCCTGGGTGGGCAGCAATAAAATATGGAATCAAATACTGTTTTTTACCGGCTTTACGGGAAAACTTTTCAAACATTGTCTTAAAGCGGTCGTAAGTGCCCATGCCTGGCTTCATCATCATTTGCAACGGTCTATTTTCAGTATGTTCTGGTGCAATTTTTAAATAGCCTCCGACGTGATGCGTTACTAACTCTTCAACATACTCAGGGTCTTCAACCGCTAGGTCGTAACGCAAGCCCGAGGCAATCGCGACATTTTTAATACCTTCTACTCGGCGAACCTTGCGATAGAGCTCTGTTGTCATCGAATGGTCGGTAATTAGATTTTTACAAATAGACGGGTATACACAACTGAGTCGACGGCAATTGGCCTGTATTTCATCATCCTTGCAATTCAGGTGATACATGTTTGCTGTTGGACCACCGAGGTCTGAGATACTTCCGGTAAAATTCGGAATTTTATCTCGCATGTCTTCAACTTCACGTAAGACTGACTCATGAGATCGACTTTGAATAATTCGACCTTCATGCTCAGTAATAGAACAAAAAGTACAGCCACCAAAACAACCGCGCATAATGTTAATCGATGTTTTGATCATATCGTAAGCCGGTATTTTTGCTTTACCGTAGCTAGGGTGTGGAACACGCGCATAGGTTAAATCGAATACGCCGTCCATTTCTTCTGTGGTTAATGGTATGGGTGGCGGGTTTACCCAGACTTCTAAGTTATCATGTTTTTGCACCAACACATGTGAGTTATGAGGGTTTGCTTCAACGTGTAATACTCGACTTGCGTGCGCATAGAGTGCCGGGTCGTTACGAACTTTTTCAAAAGACGGTAAACGAATATAGGTTTTCTCGTGATCAATGTCGGCTTTACGTTGCAGTGGCATTGGCACAATACGTAAGGTTTGAACATCGTCGACTTGTTCACTTGCAGCGCAACTGGCTTTATCGCCCGCCTCTGTTATTGGCTTTTTCTCTTCGTACGGATTTGGCTCATTAAACTCGGTCACTTCACCGATATTATGTGGCCAGTCAATTCGGCTTGAATCTATTTCAACCCAGTCTCGTGGTGTTTCTTTAAGCAAAATAGTCGTGCCGCGAACGTTTTTTATATCTGCTACCGGTACGTTATTGGCAAGCTTATGTGTCACTTCCACTAATGCACGCTCAGCATTACCGTATAGCAAAATATCGGCATTGGCATCAAACAAAACCGAATGGCGTACTTTGTTACTCCAATAATCGTACTGGGCAATTCGACGCAAGCTGGCTTCAATGCCACCGATGACCACTGGCACATCAGAATAAGCTTCTTTACATTTTTGACTGTAAACCAATACAGAACGATCCGGTCGTTTGCCGCCTTCATTGTTTGGCGTATAGGCGTCGTCGTTGCGAACTTTTAAATCGGCAGTGTAACGGTTAATTAGAGAATCCATGTTGCCCGCGGTCACACCAAAATATAAATTCGGCTTCCCGAGCGCTTTAAACGGGTCTGTCGATGTCCAGTCTGGCTGGCTAATTATGCCAACTCGAAAGCCTTGAGCCTCCAATAAACGCCCAATTACCGCCATGCCAAAACTGGGGTGGTCGACATAAGCATCGCCTGAGACCACAATAACGTCACAACTGTCCCAGCCAAGCTGATCCATTTCCTCCCGACTCATCGGTAAAAAAGGCGCAGGGTCGAAGCAAGATGCCCAATATTTAGGGTATTTGAATATGTGTGGGGCGGTCTTATGCATGAAAATCTACTACGGCTGTGTTGAACCGCTTAGGATAGCAGAAAAGCTAAGCTTTCTAAACGAAGCCACTAAAATATGACAAGGACATGGCGCAACTGTCATAAATACGTCATATATTCTATCTATTATGCTGACCTCTCATTTTTATGGAAGTCCACATGACTAGAAAATGGCTTGTCGCTCTGTTGGTTTGTATTGCCTATCCCATGTCCGCATTCTCGATTAATTTCGAGTCAACGGAGGTGGTTGCAAACAAAAATGGCTACCTTTTTGAAATACACGGGTCAAATACGATTGGCGCTGAATTGGCGCCTAACCTTATTGCTACTTGGCTAACAGAACATAAGTTTAACTCTATAGAGATTAAAGTAACTTCTGTACCGAATGAAAAGGAAGTCTGGGCTATAAGCCCAACAAAGCAACTCATTAAAATATTGGTCGCAGCACACGGTTCTGGAACTGGCTTTGAGCAGATTCGAAATGGGCGTGCAGACATTGCTGCAGCATCGCGACCGATAAAACCAAGTGAAAACGCGCTATTTCCTACCATAGATTTGACTCAATACGAAACAGAAACCGTATTGGCGATCGATGGTTTAGCCATAATAACGCACCCTGATTTATCTATTCCCTCCTTGACCATTAGCCAAGTGGGTGAGTTATTTTCTGGTAAAATAACCAATTGGCAACAATTAGGCGGTCCAAATTTAACTGTGTCTATTCATGCTCGTGATGATAAATCAGGCACTTTTGATACCTTTAAAGCCCTAGTCCTGAGTCGTGGCTATCAACTTAAACGCAATATAAAACGTTACGAATCGAATGATCAGCTAGCCAAACAGGTTTCATCTCAGTTTGGCGCGATAGGGTTTACAGCTTTTGCGAGCATAGGGCATGCAAAGGCCGTCGCGATTATTGATGGAGAGAGTCAGCCAATGCTACCTAAGGTATCGTCAATCGCTATTGAGGATTACCCTCTATCACGTCGACTTTACCTTTATCAGGCGAATAGTAGTAATGCCTTTGCAAAAGACTTCCTTAGTTTTGTGAAATCACCAACGGGGCAAAATACCGTAGCAAACTCTGGCTTTGTATCACAAAATCTAACCGAGCTGTCAATCGAGCCAGCAGATAACCTACCGAATGGATATCGTTTTATTATCGAACGCTCCATGCGTTTAACCACAAACTTTCGATTTTCTCCAGGGGAAAAAACACTAGATAATAAGGCACAAGACGACCTTTTACGCATTCAAGAGTATATGGCTCGACCCGAAAACCAAAACCGTTCGATTATGCTAGTTGCCTTTGCTAACAAACAAAATTCAGAATTTAGAGCACAACTGCTATCTGAAGCACGCGCTTTAAGAGTCAAACAACAGTTGAATAGCATTGGTATCCAAACAAATGCAATGACGGGTTATGGCGAGATGAATCCAGTGGCCGACAATACTGATGAAAAATTTGCACTGAGAAACTTACGTGTAGAAGTATGGATTCGATAATGAATTAAAAAGAACAGGCTAATCGGCTTTAGAGTCTACTACGTTTCACCTAGACTATAGGTGTTGGGTAGATCTGATGCATAGGTCATCGAAAAGAATGATGGAAGTCAACTTGGTTGCTTTTAAGCTGGATTTATCTCTAAAACCCTAGATAATCTTAGCCGTTAAAAACTGCCCAAAACGGAACTAATATGCCTTACCAAGCCATTCGCATGATCGTAATGGATATGGACGATACTTTACTAAACTCAAAATTACAGGTGAGTGATGCTAATCGAGCAGCCCTCAAACGTGCACAACTGGCCGGAATTACATTGGTGTTGGCGTCCGGTCGCCCAACACCCGCCATGTCTACTTTTGCTGATGAGTTAGCATTTACTAAAAATGGTTTTGTGATTTCTTACAACGGCGCCTACGTAACAGATTGGTCAAACCAAAAGGTATTATTCGACACCTGCTTAACCAAAATAGAACTTGATTTACTTATTGATATTGCCCGCGAACAAAGTTGCAACTTACATACCTACGTTGAAGGCGAGATCATCACAAATATTGAAAACCCCCATACTGATTTTGAAGCCGAATTGACAGGAATGCCTGTCCGTATTGTTAGTAATATGAAAGCTCTCGTCACCGAAAAGGTCCCTAAAGTACTTTTGACCGGACCCGCTAACAAAGTAAAGCAAATGAAAGAAACATTAGCACAGCAACTTGGCGATCAATTCATGATCAGTATCTCCAAACCTGTTTTCTTAGAGTTCACAAACTTAGCGGTCGACAAAAGTCGTGGTATCGATGTCATTTGTAAGAAGTTAGACATAGAAAAAACTCATGTTATGGCTTTAGGTGACAGTTACAACGATTTAACCATGATTCGTGATTGCGGTTTAGGCGTTGCCATGGGCAATGCACCCGATGACATAAAAGCCCTTGCTAATGAGGTGACACTTAATTGTGAGGAGAATGGCGTTGCTGTCATGATCAACCGTGTGATAGACGCTATCGAAGCGAAATAGACAGCCTTATAGCAGATATCAATCAGCGTCGTACAAAATTGACCGGCGCGAGTGCTTGCTTCGATTGATCAAACTGCTGCCACAACTGAGCATAACTCAAGGTCAGACCTGGTACGCTATCTTCAGGCAGCAAGTCAGCCATAGGCCGCAGTACAAAGGCATTTTTAAACAACTCAGCACGAGGCAGTTCAATGCCTTCATGATTTCCATGAAAACCACCATAGGTAACCACGTCAATATCTAATGTTCGCGGGCTAAATTTTGGCCCAGTCCGGTCCCGACCGTGACGATCTTCTATATTTTTTAATACACTAATGACATTGGTTAAACTCTTTTGCGTATAAATAATGGCAATAGAATTCAAAAAAGCACTGCCATCAAAACCAACGGCTTCACTTTCGTAAATTGGCGAACTGATAACTTCACCAAACTCATTTTCTAACGCGGTCAAAGCTGCATTAATATGCTTAAAACGATCAATATTACTACCTAAGCTTAGCGTTACCTGAATTAGACTAGTCATGGGCAGCAAACCGCCGCTCAATGCGTAAACCGACTGCCGCACAGCCACCCACAGCTGCTGGTTTATTGATTCTCAGTTGAATAAGGTTAATGCCGAACTCTACGTGAATAAGTTCACATAATTGCTGAGCATAGCGCTCTAATAATTCAAAGGTTTGCTCTTGGGACCAAGCCCGAACTCGCTGCGACAAAGCATCGTAGTCGAGTGCATATTGCAAATCGTCAGTTTCGCCTGCCTTGGTACAATCAAAAGCTAAGTTCAAATCTAACAACAAAGTTTGCTTCGCTTCACGTTCGAATTCATAGACACCGATTAAAGACTCAACGTTTAAGGCTTCAATATAGACCCAATCTTGCATAAACATCCTTACTCTAAAATAGGTTCAAGTGTATTTAGTGGCCAACGAGGCCTAATTTCCAGACCAAGCGCAGAGCTTTGCCCAGCTCGCATACGCAGCCAGCCAGCATAGGCGATCATGGCACCATTATCGGTACAAAATTCTGAGCGTGGATAAAATAAATGGCAACGCTCTTTTTTAACCAGCTCTGCCAAACGCGCCCGTAAGCGTGTGTTAGCACTTACGCCACCGGCAATAACTAGGTTTTTGTACCCTGTTTGCTGCAAAGCACGACGACACTTAATAGCCAGTGTATCTACAACCGCCTCTTGAAAGGCAAAAGCGATATCCGCCATGTCTTGATCAGGCACAACTTCATCTACAACATGCTTAGCAATGACTAAACGCACAGAGGTTTTCAAACCTGAAAAACTAAAGTCAAGCCCGGGCCGATCGACCATAGGCCGTGGAAACTTAAACCGCCCTGCCACACCGTCATCGGCAATTTTACTTAACAAAGGACCACCCGGATAAGGAAGCCCCATCATTTTAGCGGTTTTATCAAATGCCTCACCGGCGGCATCATCAAGGGTTTCACCTAAAATTTTATAATTACCCGGGCTTTGGACATCGACCAACATGGTATGACCGCCACTCACGAGCAGGGTAACAAACGGATATGACGGTGGCTCATCTTCAAGCATAGGCGCCAACAAATGACCCTCCATATGATGAACACCCAAAGCCGGAACACCCCAGCCAAACGCCAATGATCGAGCCGTGGCAGCGCCCACCATCAATGCACCGACCAGGCCAGGTCCAGCGGTAAAAGCAACCCCATCCACTTCACCTAAAGCCAAGCCTACTTTAGCAAATACTTCGCGAATTAAAGGCAACAGTTTACGAATATGATCACGTGAGGCCAACTCAGGAACCACACCGCCAAATTCAGCGTGCATTTTTACTTGGCTGTATAAAACATGCGCCATCAAGCCTTGTTCGCTATCATAAATAGCCACGCCAGTTTCATCGCAAGAAGATTCAATGCCCAAGACTCGCATAAATAAGGAGTTCCACAGAGTTTTAGAAAGGCGCGTAGTTTAGCGATTCTAAGTCTTGGTGGCTAGGTGAGTTTTTTTATAAAAGCTGCCAGCTGACAGTTTTTAGCTGCAAGGAAAAGATTTGAAAAACGGTTTTTGGCTGCGGGCTTCGGGCTGTGGGTGAAAGTCAAAATCGGCTGGCAGGCAGCTTAGGCGGGAAATTAGCTTTGTGTGGGAATCTGAGGCATGGATGCCGAAATTTAGCGGCGTAAGGAGGCGCGAACAGCGACCGCTCAAAGATGATTTGCCTCCTAAGCGTTTAGTGAAGCTGCCAGCTATCAGTAAAATTCAAAATCGGCTGGCAGGCAAGCTTAGGTGGGAAATTAGCTTTGTGTGGGAATCTGAGGCATGGATGCCGAAGTTTAGCGGCGCAGGGAGGCGCGAACAGCGACCACTCAAAGGTGATTTGCCACCTAAGCGTTTAGTGAAGCTGCCAGCTGTCAGTTTTTAGCTATCAGTAAAATTCAAAATCGGCTGGCAAGTAAGCTTAGGTGGGAAATTAGCTTTGTGTGGGAATCTGAGGCATGGATGCCGATGTTTAGCGGCGCAGGGAGGCGCGAACAGCGACCACTCGAAGGTGATTTGCCTCCTAAGCGTAAAGTGGTTCTGATCAAGTGTTTGCTTCTATCTGCCATGCATCGTCTGCTTTCCAGGTCGAGACCCAATTCGGGAGTTCATCGGCGGGCATGGGTCGCGCTATACCGTAGCCTTGCGCTAACTGACAGCCCAATTGCAATAGTGCAACGCCATGGGCGGTGGTCTCTACGCCTTCAGCAATCACTTCGCGTTGGAACGCCTTGGCCAAACCAATAACACCTTCAACTATCGCTAGGTCATCTTTATTGACTAGCATGCCCTGCACAAAGGACAGATCTATTTTAACCAGGTGCGCGGGCAGATGCCTTAAATGGGTAAGTGAAGAGTACCCCGTACCAAAGTCATCTAAAGCAAAGCGCACGTCGAGCACTTGGCACTCCTTCATGGTCGCCGATATTTGATTGATATCATTTAATGCACTGGTTTCCAATACTTCTAGTTCTAAAAAATAAGGCGATACATTTGGGTGCCCTGACAACAAACTCTCTAGGCGCTCAGTAAAATCATCTTGTTGTAGTTGATAAGCACTGATGTTCACACTGATGGGCAAGTGAACACCTATATTTTTCCATTGGCCGATTTGAGATAAAGCGGTATCTATAACCCACTCGCCCAGTTCAAGACTAATCTTTTGCCCTTCTATAACGGGTAAGAACTCTGAAGGGGGCAATAAACCCTGTTCGCGATGGTGCCAGCGAATTAAAGCTTCAACGCCAATTACTTCGCCAGTGAACATATTTACCTTAGGCTGGTAATGCAGGACAAATTCGCGCCTATCTAAAGCAGATCGAATTTCGTCAATACTTTGCCATTGAGTCATGATTGCATTGTCGTGTACGGTATCAAACAGGTGGTATCGGTTCTTCCCTCCTTGCTTTGCAATATACATCGCTTGGTCCGCGTGGCGGATAAGCTGCTCAGCATCAGCTTTATCTTGCGGGTAAAGTGTGACACCAATACTTGATGACACCTGCAGCACGACACCATTTAAGATAACGGGATCTTCGGTTGCTTTAAGTAAACGCTCAAGTACAGGGATGTAATCTTCTTCTTTTTCGATATCGACCATAATGGCAATAAATTCATCACCACCGATGCGGGCTAAAGTATCACCTTCACGCAAAGCCTCTTTCATTCGCTTTGAAAGTATTACAAGCATTTCATCACCCACATCATGTCCGTAAGAGTCGTTGACGGTTTTGAATCCATCTATGTCCATGAAGGCAACGGCAACAAACCTATCGCTAGGGTTGCACTGTTCTATCGCTAAGCTAAGGCGTTCGGCCAGCAATACTCGATTGGGTAAGTTAGTCAGTAAATCAAAATGGGCGATTCGTTCTAGTTTTTCTTCAGCTTGTTTGCGCTCGGTCAAATCAACATCGAGGCAAAACATCTCAGGGGGTTGTCCTGGAACTTGTACAAAGGCATGACTGGAAAAGACATTAACGTCCGAGCCATCCTTTGCCATCAAAGTAAGTTCACTCGATGGAATAACACGTTTAGTTTCGAACATCTCTAACATTGCTTCACGGACGTCTGTGTGCAACGCCTTAGGAATAATTAGATTAAAAAAATTCTTACCTATCGCTTCTTCGGCACTGTAGCCATATAATTTTTCAGAGGCTTTATTCCAATATCGTGTTATCCCCTTTTCATCGTAGCTTTGTACCGCTACCGAAGGAATGGACTGGAGCAATTGATGAAAACGCGACTCATAACTTTTAAGTGCTAAGTGACTTTGCTCTTGCTCAATAGCGATGCTCGCCAAATAAGCAGTCTGTTCAATTACGGCAATATCGACATCTTTCGGCTCATTTGGACTGTGATGGTAAATGGCAAAAGTACCCAGCACATCTCCTTTGGTGGAACGAATCGGCTCTGACCAACAGGCACCTAGCTCTGCTTTATTTGCCAGTTCCTTATAACGCTCCCAGTAAGGGTGAGTTTGAATATCTTTAACAATAACTCGCTCATTGAGAAATGCCGCCGTACCACATGAACCGACACCTAAGCCAATTTCGATACCATGAATAGCTTCATTATAGAAATCAGGAAGGCTTGCTGCAGTTCCGCCTAATAGATGTTTACCATCGTCATCTAATAATAAAATACTGCATAACATACCTGGATTTTGCTTTTCAACAGCGCTGACTATGGCGCCCAAAATCACCGAAAGCCGTTCACCTCTGGCAATTAATTCCAAAACAGCATTACGAGCTTTTTCGCGTGATTCCGTTTCTTTTCGATCAGTAATGTCACGACCGACTCCGACAAGAAAATAATTACCCTGAGTATCAAGATATCTATTTTTTCGCACAGCTATCGTCTTTGTTTGAGATCCAGAAAACGTCACCGTCTCTTCGAAAACAACTTCTTGACCATCGGCGAGTACTTGCCTGTCGGTGGTTAAAAACCGTTCTATTTCGACGGGGGTTAAATCCCATGCTAGTTTTTTGCCGATCACCTCGCTCTTGGCCACGCCAAACAAACGACAATAGGCTTCATTGACCAGAACCAATCTGCAGTCAGCGTCTTTAACAAATATAAAGTCTTGAGCATTATTAAACATCGTACTGAGATACATCCCAATGTCATCGGGATTGTTTTCAAACTCATTCATCTAGCTGGGCCTATGCCACGCTCTAACATTACCTATCGCCACTCCTGAAATATAGAAAACACTGTTCGTACTTTAGTATAGTTTTTTCATTCTAGGGTAATAAAGATCAAATTAACCTAAGGAGGTGCTGCTATATAGCCGATTGCGCTATTAACGATCAGAATAAAACCGAAAAGGAAAGATAACCTACTCAAAACGCCTCTATGGAATAGAGGCGATATGAAAATAATGAATTCAAACAATTGTCAGACTAGTTAGGACATTGGCCTACTTCATAATAACCACTCGCGGTTTCTCTGACCCATTTATAGCTGCCGGAAATTGCTCCGAGCGTATCATTAGAACCAACGGCATAATAACCCATGGAGTAATAGGCTCGACCGGCTGAATTATGACTGAGGTTGCTCGCATACCAATCTTCGCAACTGCCTACTGGCGGCGGGACGGTACCTTCACAATTGCTTGGTGCATTTGAAAACCAGGCACCTGCTTCCCCTTCCGTTAATAAAACCGAACCCCAACTATCATAGGCATAGCCAATATCTAATGTGTCGCCTGTACTTATCGCACGCAAATTGTATGCGCCACCGGCCACTGCTCGATTATTACTAATGTGCCCACTCGGACTATCAGACACAACGACACAGCTTTCAATTGGCGCATTAGGGTCGATTACATTAACTACCCTATACTTGGTATCGCTATAACCATCGCTATCTACTGCATAATATTCGCACTGTTAGGCCCCAACGGTTGAAGTATTCACGTTACAGTTCGACTGAACGGATACGCTTCCATCTTCAACATCGACTGCGGTTGCGCCTGGATCACCAAAATTATTATTAAGATCCACGGACATAGGGTTAGCCCCAAGTACACTTATCTCTGGTTTATTGTAAGGCAGCGCTCCATTTTTAGCATGACGATTGAAAAAGTCCCAGATAATGTCAGGGTAAGAGGGTCCTTTTTTAACTGCCCATTTACTTTCATTGCCATTCGCGCCACCAATCCAATAGTGACCGTGATTTGTGTCAGATGGGTTTTGTGTGGCTAAAGGTCCGGTATAAAAAACAGTTTCTACTATGGACCGAGATTGTGAATTGCCGTCTTGGGTATAAAATTTATGTTGGCAGTTGTAACTGTTTTGATTAACAGGCGAGCACGATTGCGTTGTTGCTAGAGTTTCCGCAGGAGTATTGAAAGCGACTTCCCCAAAGGCTCTTAAATGGGAGTCTCGAATGTTGTAACCTGCGGGTTGAACAACCGTACTATAGATTTAACCATGTGATTTACCTTTGTTGTTGTTTTTGTCAGGTCGCACATCTCAATCGACACCCGCCAGACTAGGTGGTTATTTTTTAACCAGATATAATACTTTTGAAGGATCATCCTCATGTGCCAAAAAAGACCAGATACATGATTTAAATCCAATAAAACTTATTGAATCCTCTAACTTATTGAATTAATCGAACATGGGTTGGAAAACAGTTTTTGTGGGCTTGGCAGACTTGCACTCTCTTGCTTGAAGGTGGATAGTAGAAACGGGTAGTTAAGCCGTATGCTCAGTTCTATTTTTGTTTAAATAGGTATTATTTTTTACGCAATAAGGAATAATTATCATGAGTGTTCTTCTATTTTTAATTGCCGCGCTGGCTCTATTTTATATCAACACCACCGCTATAATCTCAGCACTTTCCTTAGTCGCTTTGACTCTATTCGGCATGTATTTGGATAATGGTTCTATTTTGAGTGTTCTGTTTGGCAGTGCACTCTTAGCTATTTCTTTTCTGTTGATGTTCCCAAACCCACTGCGTCAAAGCAAAGTCAGTACGCCCCTTCTGGCTTGGGTAAGAGGACGCCTACCCAAGCTATCAGATACAGAATCTGAGGCACTCAAATCGGGCAGCGTCGACTGGGATGGTGAGTTGTTTTCTGGCCGACCAAACTGGAACACTCTACTCAAAACAGCACCAGCAAAATTAACCGACAATGAGCAAGCTTTTATCGATGGTCCTGTAGAGCAATTGTGCGCCATGCTAGATGACTGGAAAATGACCCACGAAGATTACGACCTTCCGGAAAACGTTTGGGCATTTATTAAAGAGAATGGCTTTTTTGGGCTAATGATACCCGCTGAAAAAGGCGGCAAAGGGTTTTCTCATACCGCCCACTCAGAAATAGTCATGAAGTTATCAACCCGCAGCGTCTCAGCAGCCGTCACGGTCATGGTGCCAAACTCACTCGGCCCGGGTGAACTGTTAATGGAATACGGTACCGAGCAGCAAAAAGATTATTATTTACCGAGACTCGCAAATGGTGAAGAAACACCCTGCTTTGCACTGACGTCTCCCGTTGCAGGCTCCGATGCTGGCGCCATTCCTGATAAAGGCATTGTTTGTCATGGCCAGTGGCAAGGCAAAGAAACGATTGGTTTAAAGGTTACCTGGAACAAGCGCTACATCACGCTAGCACCGGTCGCTACTTTGATAGGCTTGGCAATAAAAGTCTATGACCCAGATAAACTGATAGGCGATGACGCAGACATAGGTGTGACTTGCGTGTTAATACCAGCCGAAACAGAAGGCGTTAACCGTGGCCCGCGCCACCTACCGATGAATACCGTCTTTATGAATGGTCCAACCTGGGGAACAGAAGTCTTTATTCCCATGGAACAAGTCATAGGCGGTCAAGATATGCTCGGCAAAGGCTGGACAATGCTATTAGAGTGCCTGTCTATTGGCCGCTCTATCTCATTACCCGCATTGGGGGCCGGCGCCGGTAAATATGCTTGTTTAGCAACCGGCTCTTACGCACTCACCAGAGAGCAATTCGGCCGTTCCATCAGCCAATTCGAAGGCGTTCAAGAAGCCTTAGAACCGATGGCAGGTTACACCTACATGATGGACGCTGCGCGCGTTTTAACCTCAGGCATGCTCGATCGAGGCGTTCGACCGTCGGTGTTATCCGCTGTCCTTAAATATCGCAATACCGATCTTATGCGTACCGTTATAAATCACGCGATGGATGTCGTTGCCGGCCGAGGGGTTATTACTGGACCGCGTAACTTTTTAGCACGCGCCTATCAAGCCGTGCCCATTGCCATTACCGTTGAAGGCGCAAATATACTGACCCGCAGCCTAATGATCTTCGGCCAAGGCGCCATTCGCTGCCACCCCTATATCGCAGATGAAATTGCCGCCGCAGGTTTAGAAGACCCAAAACAAGCGATTAAAAAGTTTGATGGACTGTTTTATAAGCATATAGCCCACACCACCCGCAACGCCTTAAGGGCTCTGCTATTAGGCGCATCCAAAGGCTGGCTAGAACCAACTCCGAAAGAAGGCGACATCAAGCAATACTATCGTCAACTCGGGCGTTTTTCTGCTGCGTTTGCGCTCATGACCGACGTATCATTATTGTCGCTAGGCGGTGAACTTAAAGCACGCCAACGCCTATCCGGACGCATGGCCGATTGTTTAACACAACTTTATTACGCCTCGGCAGTCATTAAATTTTGGTATGAACAAGGCTACCCCGAAGAACAGCGTTCTATCGTAGAATGGAGCCTACAAACCTGCCTTCGTGACCTGCAAAAAGAACTACGTGAACTCATTATTAACTTCCCAATAGCTGCACTGCGTTGGCCACTGCGAATACTTATATTTCCATTAGGCGCAACTGGCTTAAATGGCCCAAATGATAAACTAGGGACTCAGGTTGCCATGAGCATCGTAAAAGACTCACCTGTTCGCGACCGAATAACCCAAGGCTGCTATGTCAATTCGAAAGCAGACGATTCATTAGGCCGAGTGTTAAACGCCTATCAACTGGCAAATGAAACAAAAGACCTGCGCGAACTTCTTCACAAAGCACTGCGCAAACGAGACGCAGATGACATTGACGAAATCACGCTACTCATGGGACATGAACGCAAAGAGTTAGTCGATTGGGCTTACAAAGAGAAGATCATCACCAAAGATGAATCTGAAAAACTGCTAGAAGCACTAACAGCACTTTATGATGTGCTTAGAGTCGACGCCTTCGACGCAGACGGTTTAAAAGAATTAGCAAACGGTGCAGCAGGTAAACGAAAAGTAGTGGAGCGGCCGAAAGAGCGGTAGGTTTTTGAAAGGCAGCTGGCAGCTGAAAGCTATAAACTGACAGCTTCAGCGGTTTTGACCTTACTCGCACCCCGCAACCAATAACCATCCCTTCCGTTCAGATGCTGGCGTGGGTGAGGGGGTAAATTTAAAAGTGAATGACTGTTTGAGCGCAGCGAGTTGTTATGAACGGCTTAAATTTACACCGGAAGCCAGAAGCCAGCATCGTGCCACAGTAGGATAAAGCTGCTATCTCCAAGCTTTCAATTAAGATTAAATATGGTTTTCGGTTCTACAAGTACAAAAGCCTTGCCTCTCTGGACTGTGATAAGTACAATTACGCGCCTTGAAAATCGGTTGAACCACGGTTTTTAAGTATACCCACAAATTTTGGTTCACTTAGGAAATATTGAATGCCACACGTTAAAGTTAAAGATAACGAGCCATTTGACGTAGCACTACGTCGTTTCAAGCGTTCTTGCGAAAAAGCAGGTGTACTTTCTGAAGTACGTCGTCGTGAGCACTACGAGAAGCCAACTTGGGTTCGTCAGCGCGCTAAAGCATCTGCTGTTAAGCGTCACCTGAAGAAACTACAGCGCGAAAACAAGCGTTTAGTTCGTCAGTACTAATTCTTTGTTCGTGGGTTAACAATCTATGTCTGAGCTCAAGCAACGTCTAACAGCAGCAATGAAAGACGCCATGCGCGCTAAAGATAAGCCTCGTTTAGGTACGATCCGCTTAATTTTAGCCGAGCTCAAACGCATAGAAGTTGACGAACGCATAGAACTAGATGATAACCGAGTGCTTGCCGTACTCGACAAAATGAACAAACAACGACGGGACTCCAAAGCGCAATATGACGCTGCGGGCCGCGATGATCTTGCCGCGATCGAACAAAATGAACAGGAGGTGATAACTAGTTTTCTCCCGGCGGCGATGACAGCAGAAGAAATTTCTGCCCTAATACAAGAAGCCATAAGCGCAACAGGCGCAGCCTCTATGGCAGATATGGGCAAAGTAATGGGCTATATTAAACCGAAAGCCCAAGGTCGAGCTGATATAGGCGAAGTCAGCAAACTAATAAAGCAAGCATTAGCTTAAACGCTTTCGCAACCACCAAAGCCGCGTAAATTAACGCAATAGTCACCTTTTTCAATCGAGAAATGCCATGGCTGGTTTGATTCCCAATGACTTCATTGAAGAGCTACAAGAACGCTCCGATATAATTGAAATTATTGGAAACCGAATTGACCTAAAGAAAAAAGGCAAAGACCACTGGGCCTGCTGCCCTTTCCATAACGAAAACTCCCCCTCATTCTCAGTAAACCAAGCAAAAGGTTTCTATTACTGCTTTGGTTGCGGCGCATCTGGCACCTCGCTTAAATTTCTTCAAGAATATGAAAACCTAGGTTTTGTTGAAGCCGTTGAAGAGCTCGCACGTCAAGTCGGCGTCGAAGTACCTCGTGAAGAAGTGAGTGAGCGGGCCAAGCAAAAACAGAAACAACGCAAAACCCTGCATGACTTAATGGGCAGCTGCTCTGATTATTTTGTGCATCAGCTTTATAACCACCAAGATGCTCTGCCCGTGCAGCAATATGCGCTTAGCAGAGGTTTAAGCGAAGAGATCATCCAGACCTATCAAATTGGCTTTGCCCCAGAAGGCTGGAGCAATTTGATCAATCATTTCCGCAGCGATGACTCCACACAAATGCTGCTAACCGCGGGCATGCTCACGCAAAACGAAAAAGGCCGAATCTACGATCGTTTTCGTAACCGGCTTATGTTCCCAATTCGAGATATACGTGGCCGTACCATCGCATTTGGTGGCCGTGTTATGTCACCGGATGAAAAGCCTAAATATTTAAACAGCCCTGAAACACCGATATTCCATAAAGGCCAAGAATTGTATGGCCTGTACGAAGCCCGCAAAGCACTCAAAGACTTCGAAAACATCATCATTGTTGAAGGCTATATGGATGTCGTCGCCCTAGCCCAACACGGTGTTCGTAACTGCGTTGCCACACTAGGCACAGCCACCAGCAGCGACCATGTAAAACGGCTTTTTAAGCTCACGCCTGAAATCGTTTTTTGCTTTGATGGTGATGCTGCGGGCAAAAGAGCTGCTGAACGGGCGCTCGCGAATACCCTGCCCGAGCTGGCTGACGGCCAACAAGCTAGATTCTTATTTCTACCCGATGGTGAAGACCCAGATACCATTGTGCGCGAGGAAGGCTTTGAAGGTTTTATGCGCCGCGTGAAGCGATCACTCACCCTGCCCGACTTCTTATTTCAGCATTTACAGAGCCAAGCGGATATTTCTCGCCTAGACGGCAAAGCAAAACTGGTTAGTATTGCCAAAGGCTGGATAAATACCGCTCCTGACGGCATTTTAAAGCAGTTATTACTCAAACAGCTTTCGACTATCGTTGGGCTCGAACTTGAGCAAATTCAGCAATCCTTTGAACCAGAAGCCCCCGTCATAGCTGAACCTGAGAACTATGCCCCAGAACCTTATGGCGATTACGGTTATAATGACCCCAACGACCGTTATGACATCCCTGCAAATAACTACCAACATCGACCCAACCCTGGTGTAACGCGTAAAACGGCGCTTACGGTCAGAATTGGCTTTGTGCATCGTGCTTTGGCTTGGCTGATTCGTTTTCCACAACTCGCTGTGGAAGTTAACATGAAGCAGGTAAGCAAGCTCCCTGAGCGAGATGGTGGAGCCTTGTTAGCGCAGGTAATCGAATTATTACAGCAGGCGCCAAAACACGATGTCTATTTTGCCTTCGACTATTTATGTCAGCATGGTTTACGTGAAATATTGGCGCCAATTGCTTCTTCTGACTATCTTTGGTTGGAAGCGTCCAATGAAAACCACGCCGATGAAGTGGTTTTTGCACGCCAAGAGCTTGAAAAAATCATCAATGCCCTCACCAATAAGGCCCCTGATGATGAATATGACAGTTTAAAAAAACGCGTTATCGCGTCAGATCCATCCCTAACGGATGAAGAAAAGCAGCGATACCGCGAGCTGCTTAAACAAAAAAAGCAGTAAATAGGTTAGCAAAGCCTTAAATCACGTTTTAGCATGAGTCCTACTCGTTGGCTAACCTGTTGATTTAATATACACTACCCGGCTATTTGCTTGCGTCACAACCACTTAAATGCTTACAGGTAACCTATGGCTGAAAAATCTCAGCGACAGTCTCGTTTAAAAGAACTGATCGCCAAAGGTAAAGAACAGGGCTTCCTTACTTTTGCCGAAGTAAACGATCACCTGCCAGAAGAAATTAATTCTCCTGATCAGGTTGAAGACATCATTGCGATGATCAATGATATTGGTATCGAAGTGTTTGAAACCGCTCCCGATGCTGATCAACTCGCACTAGCCGACAGTAAAGATACAGATGATGATGCGACCGAAGAAGCTGCAGCAGCGTTAGCCGCTGTAGAAACAGATACTGGCCGTACCACTGACCCTGTGCGCATGTATATGCGTGAAATGGGCACCGTTGAACTACTCACCCGTGAAGGTGAAATTGTTATTGCTAAGCGTATCGAAGAAGGTACCCGCGAAGTAATGCAAGCAATGGCTTATTATCCTGGCGTCATCAAGGACATCATTGTTGCGTATGAAACAACGCAAAGTGAAGAAGAAGGCACAGGGCGCTTATCAGATATTCTGACGAGTTTCCAAGACCCTGACGATGAAGACCCATTGCCCGCAGCCGATTCTCCTGATGCCGTTAAACCAGTAGAACCCGCAGCAGCGGAAGAAACTGCCGAAGATGACGACGAAGAGGAAGAAGAAGTCGATAACGGTCCCGATCCTGAATTGGCTCGTGAACGCTTTACTTTGTTAGCTGAACAGCTTGCCTCGCTAGAAAGCATTATCGAAGACAAAGGTCGTTACTGTAAAGAAGCCAACGAATTCCTTATCGCTATGGGTGAAAACTTCTCATGCTTTAAACTAACGCCTAAAGCATTTGAAGAATCAATATCACCAATTAAATCAGCTGTGACGGAAATTCGAGATCAAGAACGTCGGATCATTCAAATCTGTGTTCGCACACTTAAAATGCCACGCAAGCAATTCATTGAATTGTTTGTCGGCCGCGAAACCGAAGATGAATGGTTAACCACTGTTTTAGAAGATCCGCAGTTTGCAGAAGATGCCTTCCGCTTTGAAGTCGAATTACGACGTGCTCAGCGTAAAATGAGAAATATCCAGAAGGCAACGGGTATCACCTTAGGCGAAATCAAAGACATTCACCGTCGTATTTCTATTGGCGAAGCCCGTGCTCGCCGTGCGAAAAAAGAAATGGTAGAAGCTAACCTTCGCTTGGTTATTTCGATTGCTAAGAAATACACCAACCGTGGCTTACAGTTCTTAGATTTAATCCAAGAAGGTAACATTGGTTTGATGAAGGCGGTCGATAAATTTGAATATCGCCGTGGTTACAAATTCTCAACCTATGCAACTTGGTGGATTCGCCAGGCGATTACTCGTTCGATTGCCGACCAAGCCCGTACCATTCGTATCCCCGTTCACATGATCGAAACGATCAACAAGTTGAACCGTATTTCTCGTCAGATGTTACAAGAAATGGGCCGCGAAGCGACACCGGAAGAATTGGCTGAACGCATGGACATGCCAGAAGACAAAATTCGTAAGGTGTTAAAAATCTCTAAAGAGCCTATTTCATTAGAAACACCCATTGGTGATGATGAAGACAGCTCATTAGGCGATTTCATCGAAGATACAACAATGGATGCCCCTATTCACTCAGCCACTTCAACTGGCCTACGTGAAGCAACCAAAGAAGTATTAGCTGGGTTAACGGCTCGTGAAGCAAAAGTACTAAGAATGCGTTTCGGCATTGAAATGAACACTGATCACACCTTAGAAGAAGTCGGTAAGCAGTTTGATGTTACGCGTGAGCGTATTCGTCAGATCGAAGCTAAAGCACTTCGCAAGTTGCGTCACCCGTCTCGTTCAGATCATCTACGCAGTTTCATCGACGAATAGTCAACTGCTTAGCTGAAGGCGCCTTTAAAGCCCAGATATTTATCTGGGCTTTTTTGTGTCTGACTTATTTAAAATGACCAATGAAATTAACTCAACGCTTTAAAACCATTCGATAGGTCTACGATCAGATCATCTGGGTGTTCTAAACCAATCGACAACCGAATTAGCCCTTCTTCAATACCAACATCACGTCTTACCTCCTCTGGCACGCCAGAGTGAGTTGTCGACGCTGGGTGGCTTACTAAAGATTCTGTGCCGCCCAAGCTCACTGCTGACTTAAACAAAATCAACGCATTAATAAATTTGAAGGCATCGGCTCTGGGGGCATCCAGTACAAATGAAAATGTTGAGCCGGGCCCGCTGCATTGCTTGGCATAGACACTCTGATAACCTTCATCTTCGATCAAGTTAGGGTGTAATACCTTAACGCTCATATATGGATTACTAGCTAACCATTGAGCCACCTTCAATCCCGATTCGGCTTCTCTTTGCATGCGAATAGTAAGAGTCTCTAATGATCGCGAGATCATCCAGCAAGTATGTGGGTCTGAATTAATGCCCATGCAGTTACGTATTGTACGAACCGCTTTAATTATATCGGCATTACCACAGACACCCCCTGCAATTAAGTCACTATGACCACCGACATATTTTGTTAAAGAGTAAACCGCTAAATCGATCCCTTTGGGGACAACTTGAGAAAATATTGGACCCATTAAGGTGTTGTCGATTGCGGTAACCGGTCGCCGACCCGAGTTAGTTTCAATTGCACTGGCTGCCCTAACCATTAATTCAATATCCACCAGTGCATTAGTAGGATTACCAGGTGATTCGGCAAAGATCATGGCTATAGGCCCAAGCGCTTTAGCTTGGCTGACCGCTTCATTCATTGATTGTTCACTGCAACCATCGTGGAATTCAACAAGATGAATACCAAACTCAGTCATAATATTTCGAAATAACACCTCAGTACCGCCGTAGAGCGGCGAGCTGTGCATCAAAACGTCCCCTGGACGTAAAACAGACAACAAGGTCGCCGTGATTGCCCCCATACCACTTGAGCATACGACGGCTTCTTCAGAACCCTCCAATAACGCTAAGCGATCTTCTATTATTTCAACATTAGGGTGGTTAAAACGAGAGTAAATAAGACCTGCTGACTCTCCTTCTGGCACTGGCTTACGCCCTGAAGCCACGTGGAAAAACTCTTCGCCTGCCTCGGCTGTTGGGTAATTGAACGTTGAGGTTAAAAACACCGGTGGTTTCACCGAGCCCTCAGAAAGTGACGAGTCGTAACCGTATGACATCATCATGGATTCAGGGTGCAGCTGATGCTCACCGATATACTTTTTCGCGTTTATTATTTTTTTCATTGCGCTCACCAAAGTGGAAGGGGTTACTCAGTATGCGACAAAACCAAAGTCAATACAGGACTATTAGCGAGGCAAAAACAGACTAATTAGCAGATTTTGCTATAAAGATATAGATAATGAAGTTTTACAGCTAATAAACGATCAACAAATAGACGGCGCTACCTACTATTTTAACGCCGCACTAAATAGAAACTACTTCTGAGAGGGGTCGACCATTAAATCATCGAGTGGCAAATGAGTTAGTTTTTTAAGCTGTGAAAACAAGAACCACATGGCAAAACCCAGTACGATCATGCTCGGAATAACGATGACAGGGTAACTAAGCGCCGTCATTCGGCCCAATTCTTCGGCAAATTCAGTCGTTCCCGCAGGGCTCTTTAGTATTAGCTTGGCTAATACATAGTTCAGACCCGAGGAAACAAAGAATGAGCTCGCCACCAAATAGGTAACCACCTTCATTTTTTGCTCAAATGCGGCTTCATTATTGTGCTCAGCCAGAGAGTTGTGCACGCGATCTAACATAAATATTTGATCGTTGAACAAAATGAGCTTAACCACGGATTTGTGCGACTTTTGAGAGATAATTACCGCCAAGCCGATGAGCCCAGGAATAGCCGCCTCTTTTATCGCGATATATTTTGGGTCCAATTGCAACAAGCTAATTCCCCCTGTCAACAACACACTCACCACACCCAAAACCGAAAACGCATTTAGCTTTTTGAATTGGCGCATTTCCCATAAACCATAACCCACGGGGAAAGCCAGAGCGACGGCAATACTATAGAGCGGACCGAGCATGTCCTCGCCGCTAAGCTTAGACATAATTAGTACGGGCAAAACGATATTGAAAATTAAGTTACTAAAAAAACCACCCTGCTTCGGTTTTGTTGCTGTGGGTGCTTCCTGCTGTGGGAATTTATCGCTATGATCCATCTAAATAATACCTTACATCTGTTTTTTCACACTTTACCCTAATTTTCTACTTTCGGCACGGCCCAATGACTCAAACACCATTAAAAACAAAGCTCGGCAAACGCCTTAAACATCTTTTGGCCGCCATACCGCAAAACTCACAAATTGTTTGGGATCTTTGCTGTGATCATGGCGCCTTAGGTCGAGCCATCATTGAATCACGAACCGAGACGGGTGTTGTTTTTAATGATATCCACCCCGACATCATGGCTCGTTTATCTGAACAGCTTATTCGTTTGCAAGCCAAGAACTATGAAATAGTTATTGCGCCTGCTGAAACCATAGAATTAAAAAACATCGAAAACCAAACGGTTGTCTTAGCCGGGGTGGGTGACGAACAATGCATTACAATTATGCAAGCGCTTAGCCAGCAAAAATATGCCACTAATTGCCGATTCATTATTTCTCCCACAACAAAAGTTGCACTGGTTAGGCGCTATTTAATAGACGCCGGCTACTTTCTTTTAGAAGAGTCTGTTGTCACAGAAAACAAACGCACTTATGAGGTTTTAACGGTGTCGACTAGTGCCCGTTTTGGAGGGACCAAAATGAGCGATGATAACGGTGATGATATTGGCCAATGTTGGCAACCCACTACTGACCATATTCAACACCTTAATAAACTGATTGGTTACTACCAAGGGCAAACGATCAACGTAACGAAGCCTTATGCAAAAAGTTTGCTGTGTCAATATCAAGTAATTTTGAAAAGTATTGCGTAATACCCCTTGAAGAAAAACAATT
Source organism: Reinekea sp. (assembly GCF_046710285.1). GTDB lineage: Bacteria > Pseudomonadota > Gammaproteobacteria > Pseudomonadales > Natronospirillaceae > Reinekea. The sequence continues at coordinate 6,714 of NZ_JBKEGY010000018.1, read as the reverse complement.
CGATCTCATATCTGAATTAACGACGCCGATACCGGGTTGTTAACTTTAACCAGTCTGTTGTGTAACTTTGTTAGCAACAGCAAAATCGCTGAACATTCAGCACTAATGCTCAATAGGAGATTAGCTATGAGAACTGCATTTGATTTTTCACCCCTATACCGTAACACCGTTGGTTTTGACCGTTTCGCAGCGCTATTAGACAACGCAGCGCAGTCGTCAAACAACACGAACAATTACCCTCCATACGATATTGAAACAACAGGCGAAAATACGTACGCCATTACTATTGCCGCCGCAGGGTTTGCGGAAAGTGAGCTCGACATTACGAGCGAAAGCGGCATGTTAGTTGTTAAGGGTAAGAAAGAAAAAACCAACGAAGAACGAAAGTATCTTTATCAAGGCATTGCGTTCCGATCATTTGAGCGAAAGTTCCAGCTTGCTGATCACGTAAAAGTAACAGGCGCAAACTTGGAAAATGGACTCTTGCGCATTGATTTATTAAAAGAAATTCCTGAGGCAATGAAGCCGAAGAAAATTTCTATCAACAGTAAAAACTTGTTGGATCAACGCGCCTAAGAATACGGTTTAATTCTAACCTCTAGGGTTACCCCTAGAGGTTTTTGTCGTTAGGCACACTTATTATTATAATTCCGATTTCATTATCTAGCGGGATTACCTTTTACAATTTTATTGTCGGGTACATCTTTTGTTACCACACTGCCCGCGCCAACAACGGCATTTTCACCCACGGTCACCCCGGGTAAGATTATTGCTCCTGCGCCAAGCCAAGCGTTATCACCAATCACTATAGGTTCAGCCCATTCAATACCTTTTAGGCGCTCTTGTGAATCTAGCGGGTGCTGAACGGTCACAAGCTGAACTCCAGGCCCAAGCAACACATTATTGCCAAGTGTAATGGTCGCAGCATCGAGAAATATACAATGAGCATTGACATAAACATGCTTGCCAAAATGTATATGCACGCCATAGTCGATATGGACGCCCGCTTCTATAAAGCACTGCTCGCCCACGGATCCAAATTGCTCGAAAACCAACTTCAAGTTACCTTTGCTCGGCGATCTATTAAACTGTGCGGTACGTTGACGAATTAATGCTCTTTGAGCAACCAGCTCTGAATCAAATGGATTAAACTTCTCTCCCACACGCATCTTCAGCCATGTTTCACTACTCATTGTTTGACTCATACAGTTCTCATTATCAGAGCCTGCCATGGCAAAAGGGATGCTAGTGATTTATTAGCTTGGTTATCCATGACAACTTCCCATGATAACGAAACAACTTCGTTAGGCAGCGAAAGGCTTGCTGGGTTATCAGACAAATTTACTAACACTAAAAAGTCACCCGCATCATCTGTACGACGAAAAGCAAAAACCTGCTCACTTTCTAGCATGAAGGGAGTATAACGCCCGTAAACAAGGGTTTTATGTTGCTTACGTAAAGCAATAAGCTGTTGGTACCAAGGGAAAATACCTTCACGGCTTTGTTGCGCGGCTGCTACATTAATTTCGGTGTAATTGGGGTTCACTTTTAGCCAAGGCTGCCCCTGACTAAAGCCAGCGTTGGGGCCACTGTTCCACTGCATTGGCGTGCGAGCGTTGTCTCGTCCTATGTGATGAATGCTGTGCATTAAGTCTTCTGGGTTTGCCCCTGCCGCCAACTGCTCATTGTACCAATTGAGAATTTCTAAATCTCGGTACTCTTCAATCGGGTATTTAACATTGGTCATGCCAATTTCTTCGCCCATATAAATGTATGGCGTACCTGGCAAAGTGAGCGTCACAGCTGCTAAAGCTTGCGCACTTTCGATTCGATATTGCTGTGCGTTACCAAACCGGCTGACGGCACGAGGTTGATCATGGTTCATCCAGAACTGACTGTTCCAGCCATTCCCATCTAAACCTTCTATCCATCGGTTTAATATCGACTTTAATTCAACGCGCGACCAACTAGGCTGTACATCCCATTTGCCATTACCATGATCTAATGACATGTGTTCCATTTGGAAGATCATGTGCAACTCTTTACGATCGGTTCCGACCAATCTCCGACCTTCTTCAACATCAACATCGAAACACTCACCTACTGTCATGCAGTCGTAATGCTGCAGCACTTGATCATGCATTTCACGCATAAATTCATGCTGGCGAGGCCCATTCATAAAATGTTTACCACCCCATTCTAATTGGCTTTCATCGCCGACAGAGGGCAAAGCAGGGTTTTTGGAAATCATATTAATGACATCCATTCGGAAACCATCTACGCCTTTGTCAAACCATCCTCGCATCATGGCATAGATATCGTTGCGCAATGATTCGTTTTCCCAGTTTAGGTCGGGTTGTTTCTTAGAAAAGAGGTGTAGGTAATATTGGTCACTTTTTTCGTCATAGTCCCAAGCAGGACCAGAGAATACACTGACCCAATTGTTGGGTGGCTGATGATCAGCTTTGCCATCACGCCAGAAAAAATAATCTCGATAGGGGCTTTCGGGGTTTTCTTTGCTTTCAACAAACCAACGATGTTCATCTGAGCAGTGGTTGACCACTAGATCCATGATCAGTTTTATACCGCGTTGATGCAACCCATCAAGCAGAGCTTCAAAGTCAGCCATGGTGCCAAACTCAGCCATAATGTCTTCATAATCGGAGATATCATAGCCATTATCATCATTTGGTGAGGCGTAAATAGGGTTCAACCAAACAATATTAACGCCTAGTTCTTGTAGATAATCGAGCTTACTGATTATGCCTTGAATATCACCGATGCCATTGCCTGTACTATCGGCAAAACTGCGTGGGTAAATTTGATAAACAACACCTTCTTTCCACCAAGACATACTGCGCTCCAAAATGTAATTGATGCCACCAGATTAGAAGACGCAGCTAATAAAGACTAGATTTAATCTAGTGCCCGGTTGAATTTAACAATGACCAAGCCACCCAAAACATAATAATACCGATGACAGCATCAAAAATCTGCCAGCGTCTTGGTGAAATCAACCAAACACTCAGGGGTTTACCTAAGGCTGCAAGAGATAAAAACCAGACCACAGAGGCACTGGCCGAGCCCATCCAGAATACCCAAGGGTACTCTTGAATAGCAGCAATATTACCAATCAAGACGACGGTATCTAGATAAACATGCGGATTAAGAAGCGATAGTGTCATGGCTAAAATAACCACTTTAGAGCGGCTTTGAATCGGCGGCGCAGCGTCCTCTACCTTTAACCCTTGATGAGTTGTGAATACCCGATAAAACGCTTGAACACCCAAGCCAACTAACATAGCAACACCAATGTAGGTTAGCCAAGGAATAGCCGCGGGTAACAGGCGTTGAATATGACCCAAGGCAACCACGCCGACGGCCATCAATAAAGCGTCTATAGTGAAACAAACGCTGGCGATAGTATAAGGGTATTGACGACGAATACTCATACCCAGCACCCAAGCATTTTGAGCACCAATCGCAACAATTAGACCAATGGCGACAACGAAACCAGATAAGTAATGCGAGAACATAAATATTTCCAATATCAAGACAACATGCAGTTTAATAGTCTATAGTTAAACAATCCAATTAATATAGTTAAAGGGTTATTAATTTAATTTATGATAGATTATAGAGCTTTAACAGCGTTAGCCGCAGTGGTTCGCAGTGGTGGGTTTGAACCAGCCGCCCAAGAGCTCTGTATTACCCAATCAGCTGTCAGTCAGCGAATCAAGGGGCTAGAGAATCGTTTAGGGCAACCGGTTTTGGTGCGCCAAACACCCCCTATCGCTACTGAGTTAGGGCAACGGCTCATTAGCCATTTACACATGGTGCAACATCTCGAGAAAGATTTGACCTTGGTAAACCCACAAGTTGACCGCGTTCATGCACGCATAGCGATCAATGCAGATTCCATAGCCACTTGGTTTCCAGAAGCTATCGGGAAAATCACTGATGAAATGGATGTAGATATTGTCATTGCTGATCAGGACAAAGGTATTGAGTTGATGCGCCGAGGTGAAGTACTTGCCTGTTTATGCGCCGACGGTAGCGCGGTCAATGGCGCTCGGGTAGATAGGTTGGGCATTGTTCGTTATCGAGCTTATGCCAGCCCTGACTTTATTCTTAGACACAAACTCCTCGAGACGCCAGAAAACCTATATCAAGCCCCTTGCCTGCAATTTAATGAAGACGATACATTACAACACCAACTATTAGCCTCCATGTCGCAACCAGCCCCTATGAACCCGATTCGCTGCCCTTCATCTGAGGGTTTCCTACAAATGGCAGCCAACGGTTGTGGCTTTGGCATGATTCCAGAAATGCAGGCGGCCATTGGTATTGCCAGCGGTAACCTGATAGACATCGCCCCGAATAACGCCATTGATATTCCCTTATATTGGCATACCTGGCGCTCAGGAGGTTCTGCAATGAAGCGATTGAGAGCATCGGTCATTAAGTCGGCACACCGATGGTTAGAACAAGATCGTTAATCTTAGCGGATGACAACTCACGCAAGCTGACTTATAGCGAATAAGCCATTACCTGTGGTGCACTGATGGCGACAATTAGCTCGCTGAGCTTATGCCATGGATCGGCTTTAACTTGGCCCTTGATCATGGCGTCAACGTCGGTACAACTTAGCAAACATTGCTGGTAGTGCTGCAAATTCGCTCGGGAAAGGGCACGCTTATAATCATTTTGTCGCTTATCAAAAACACGTAGCCGTTTAAACGCACCTTGAAGACCTTGCGGCCCTGCTTCGGCCAGCTCAATAAGCAAGCGTAATTCCCTCGATAGTAACCACAAAACAATCGGCGGTTCGACACCTTCGCCGCGCAAGCCGGACAATATTTTCAGTGACCGAGTTAGGTCACCCACCAACATGGCGCTGGCTAAATCAAAAACAGTATAGCGTGAGCTGTCTGAAACACTGGCCAAAACCGTTTCTGCAGTGACTCGATTATCTTCTGCGATTAACGCTAGCTTTTCAATTTCTTGCTTTGCCGCCAACAAATTACCATCGATGCGTTCTACCATTAATGCAATGGCGTCTTGATCGGCTTGTAAATTATGCAGCGCAAATCGCTGGCTAAGCCAACCCGCCAATTGGTTGTGCTCAATTGGCCATATAGGCAACCACCAGCCTGCATCAACCACTTTATTAAACCATTTGGCTTTGGTTTGAGCTGCTTCAATTCGGTCAGAAATTATCAATAGGCAATTATCTGGGTTTGCCGTTTCGATATACTCTAACAGGGCCTTACGGCCTTTATCATTGAACTTATTTTGCAGTCTTAACTCTATCAGCTCACGATCACCGAACAATGACATCGATTGATTCGAGGCAATTAATTCTGCGCCATCAAATTTAGCGTCAACATCAATTATTTTACGCTCAGAAACACCCGCTTGTTTTGCTGCTCGCCGAATTTGGTCACTGGCTTCAATGACCAGCAAAGGCTCATCGCCGCTAATCCAAATCACGGTCGGCAGCGCTGACTTGCCAAGCTGAGCATTAAGTTGTGCGCTGGTGAGTTTCATTAAGGTAACTCTGTAGGTTTAGAATCTAGTTGATCAAGAGTAACTTGACTCAACTGCGCGATAAGGTTTTGCGACAAAGCTTGGTGCAGCTCTGCAGTTAATTGAGCAAGGTCGCTATCAGTTTCGACAAGCGTGTCGCTCACTTGTTCACTGGATATTCGCCGATAAATTACGGTGTCCCCCCATTGATTAGTCAAACTCCAAACCGCTGTTGCCCTGAGTGTTCTCACTTTACCTAATAGGGTGTCGTTCACCTCTAGCGTGTGCAGTGAAAATAGAACATCAGCAGGCTTTTGCACCAATTGCACTTGGAAATCGGCTAACTCAGTGCGAAAGCTCTGATAAAAATCAGAGGCCTCCACTTCGGTTTGCCAAACCATAGGTGACAGTGTGTCAACTAGTACCGTTTCTTGCCTTAACTGAAAGCCGCAGGCTGACAAAAACATTGCCAACCCACAGATTATAACCGTTGAATAGTGTCTATTAATTCGCAACGATGCTCACCAACTTATTCGGTACAACAATAACCTTTCGGATTGTTTTACCTTCAGTAAATGACAGCACTCGCTCATCGGCTAAGGCCATAGCTTCTAGATCTTCTTTTGCAATTGACGCGCTCACTTCAAGCTTAGCTCGAACTTTACCGTTCACTTGTACAACGTACAAAAGTGTATCTTTAACTAATGCCGATTTATCGAGCACAGGCCACTGGGCGTCAATCACCAAATCATCATGACCGAGCTGCAACCAAAGCTCCTGACAAATATGCGGGGCAATAGGAGACAACACCAGCACTGCGGTTTCTAGCGCTTCACGAACAACGGCGGAACTACCTTCGAAGCGATTCACTGTATTAATTAATTCCATCACTTTAGCGATAGCGGTATTAAAAGTTTTACGCTCGCCAAAGTCGGCGGTAACACCATCAATTGTTTCATGGGTTTTACGACGCAACGCTTTTTCAGCATCATTCAATGAAGCAACATTGAGTTCGCTGCCATCAGATTGCTCGACATACTGGTGTACAGCACGCCATAGTCGTTCTAGGAACTTTTTCGAGCCTTGAACACCAGATTCGGTCCATTCTAAGGTTTGCTCTGGAGGTGCAGCAAACATAGAGAACAACCGAACTGTATCTGCGCCGTATTCATCAATAGCCGCCTG
>NZ_JBKEGY010000017.1:0-83561 GCF_046710285.1 Reinekea sp. | reverse complement strand
GTCAAGCTCTTAAATAAAAACGCCCTGATCGGTAAACGGTCGGGGCGTTTTACTATGTGGGCTCACATGGGAAGACCCACTGTTTATTGGGGTCCCGGAACGCCGGACCGCCCCATATGAGAGTAGGTCATCGTCAAGCTCCTAATAAACCAAACAACCCAGCCTCGTGCTGGGTTTTTTGGTTTATGGGGTTTGTAAATAGAGACCGACTCTCGAGTAGGGTGATGATCGGTTGGCCTCGCCAAAACGGGCTACCTTAACGGTAGGCCGCTAGTGAAGAACGCTGAGCTGTGCTCAGGGCCGGGCCATCGTCAAGTCTGATCGCAGCCCGTCTAAAAAAAGAAAAGCCCGTTAGGTTATCCTAGCGGGCTTTTTGCTGTCTGGGGTTTTTAACAGATGGCTACGGGCTTCGAGCTGCGGGTAGGGTCAAGAGATTGGGTGCGACGTCACTCTACGCCGAGGTGGCTGCGGGACCGGCCTCGGTCGCGGTGAATACGTCCCTGTACGCTTAAGATCGACATCCATGGTTCACATGCCCGTGGCCAGCCACACAGCCACCCCCGCTAGACAAGGCAACCTGTAGGAGCGATCGTAGCAAAGCGAAGACGCGATAGCTGTGACTCGAAGCCAAAAGCCCGTTTAAAAAGCATTAACATTGAACATGATTTGGCGAAGCCTGTTTTGCTGAGGGTCTGCGACAGGATAAGTTGTAAAGCGGTTGCCGACATAAAGTGCTGAAACGGTCAACGAGAAGCACCCTAAAAACTCGCGTCTCCGAACGCTCCTACGTGAACAGGTTATTGAGGGTGGCTACGTAATAGCCTTGTTGGTGGGGTTGGGTTGATCGGATATCTGAGGCATGGATGCCGAAGCTAAGCGGCGCAGGATGCGCGAACAGCGACCGCCCAAGCAACCCCAACAATGAGGCGACTCTGCGAACCATCGTGTCCTTTTTAAAACTAGCCTGCATCAAGTGCTTTCTTGGCCGTCCTTTAAGTTTAATTAACCATAGGTAAAGCAAAAGCGTTGGACAGAAAAAAACCCGAGGCCTAAGCGTTCGGGTTTTTTTTCAAAAGAGAAGCTTACTTCTTGGCTGCTTTTCTTTCTTTTTCTTCAGCAATTACCGTTTCTGCAACGTTTGCAGGACAAGGCATGTAGTGGCTGAATTCCATTGAGAATTGACCACGACCCGATGTCATTGTACGCAATGAACCGATATAGCCGAACATTTCTGACAATGGAACGTCTGCCTTAATACGAACGCCAGTTGCACCAGGCTCCTGATCTTTAATCATGCCACGTCGACGGTTTAAGTCGCCAATAACATCACCAACGTGATCTTCTGGTGTAAATACGTCAACCGCCATAATTGGTTCAATTAGCTGAGCGCCTGCTTTAGGAATTGACTGACGGAAAGCGCCTTTTGCTGCAATTTCAAACGCAACTGCAGATGAGTCAACTGCGTGATAGCCACCGTCATACAATTCAACTTCTACGTCTAATACTGGGAATCCGGCAAGAACACCTTGATCCATCATAGACTTAAAGCCTTTCTCTACCGCTGGGAAGAATTCCTTAGGAACGTTACCGCCCACAACAACAGAGCTGAATACGAAACCAGAGCCAGGTGCGCCAGGCTTGATACGGTAGTCGATCTTACCGTACTGACCAGAACCACCAGATTGCTTCTTATGAGTATAAGAATCTTCAACTTCAGTTGTAATGGTTTCACGGTAAGCAACCTGCGGCTTACCAACTTCTAGATCAACGTCATAAGTACGCTTCAAGATGTCGACTTTAATATCTAAGTGAAGTTCACCCATGCCGCGTAAAATTGTCTCGCCACTGTCTTGGTCTGTTTCGACTTGGAAAGTTGGGTCTTCTGCAACCATTTTACCAATTGCGATACCCATCTTCTCAGTAGAGCTCTTATCTTTAGGTGTGACAGATATTGAGATTACTGGCGCAGGGAAAACCATTGGCTCTAATGTACAAGGATGTTTCGGATCACATAACGTATGACCCGTTTGAACGTTTTTCATACCAACGATCGCGATGATGTCACCGGCGTGCGCAGTAGAAATTTCAGTTCGGTCATCCGCGTGCATTTCAACCATTCGGCCCACACGCTCAGTTTTGCCCGTAAACGAGTTAAGGATAGTGTCGCCTTTATTCAAAGTACCCGAATAAATACGTACGAAGGTTAGGGCGCCAAAACGGTCATCCATAATTTTGAATGCTAATGCACGCAAAGGTCCTTCGTTAGTAACCGTCGCAACCTCACCGTTTGGCGTGCCTTCTTCGTCAGTTAAAGGCTGAGGATCAACTTCTGTTGGTGACGGTAGGTAATCAACAATGGCGTCAAGAATTAACTGCATGCCTTTGTTTTTAAATGCAGACGCACCATAAGTAGGGAAGAATGACATTGTGCGAGTACCGTTACGGATGCACTTTTTCAACTGATCAACAGTCGGAATTTCACCTTCCATATAAGCTTCTAGTAAATCGTCATCTTGTTCGACGGCAGTTTCTACTAGTTCTTCACGATACTGAGCAGCTTTTTCAAGCATATCTTCAGGGATATCAGTAATTTCATAGTTTTCTGGTAAACCAGTTTCGTCCCAGATGTAAGCTTTTTCAGTGAGTAGATCGACAACGCCAATGAACTCATCTTCTATGCCGATAGGTAAAGTCATAACTAAAGGCTTAGCCCCTAATACTCTTTTAACCTGATCGACAACGCGATAGAAGTCCGCACCCATACGGTCAAGCTTATTCACCATGATGATACGGGCAACTTCTGAATCGTTAGCGTAACGCCAGTTAGTTTCTGATTGAGGCTCAACGCCGCCAGAGCCACAGAACACACCGACACCGCCATCGAGTACTTTGAGAGAACGGTAAACTTCAACAGTAAAGTCAACGTGCCCTGGTGTATCAATAACGTTTAGACGGTGATCTTTCCAGAAGCAGGTAGTCGCTGCAGACTGAATGGTAATTCCGCGCTCAGCTTCTTGTTCCATAAAGTCAGTTGTAGATTCGCCATCATGCGTCTCGCCCGACTTATGGATTTTACCAGTAAGCTTGAGGATACGCTCGGTGGTTGTGGTCTTACCCGCATCAACGTGCGCGAAGATACCAATGTTTCTGTAGTGTGATAATTCTGACATAGCTGCTTCTAATATAATGGGTTAAATTGGCGCGATAGTGTACAGGAAAAAGTTGAAAAATTGAGCATTATTTTTGATATTTATAACGCAATTCTAGAAAATTAGCTGTGCGAGATAAGTAGCAATGCTCGAAATGGCATTAAAGATGCCACGGTTTCCCGCATTATCGCAGTATGATCGCATTTTGGACTATAGCATTGTTTTGTAGTGAGATCGCTTCGCGCCTATCGCAAAGCATGCTTTAATATGAAATTCACTATACTGGAGTGATCTTTCTTGGACCAATTATTGAAGCTATTAGACCTATTATCTGCAGAGAGCTTTCAATCTGGCCAATATTTGGCCAGAAAACTAGGCGTTTCTAGGGCATCAGTTTCAACCTGGGTCTCTAAGCTACAGGCTCTAGGCGTTGATATTAATATTATAAAGGGGCGTGGCTATCGCTTGGTTGGTTCAGTGGACCTAATTGACCAAGCTCGAGTAGTAAGCTCCCTTGAAGTCCAAACAAGAGTGCAGGTATCGCATATTGATGTGAAGGGTGAAACTACCTCGACTAACGATGATGCACTTGCCAGCTTATACAATACGTCAGCCTGGCATGTTTATGTGACAGAACTACAAAGCAGTGGCAAGGGCCGCCGCGGGAAAGCGTGGAGTAGTCCTTTTGCCCAGAATTTAATGTTTTCTATGGCGCGAAAAGCGCATATCTCTACTGAGGCTCTTTACAGTGCGAGCCTATTAGCAGGCGTTGCTGTCGCAAATGCGTTGAACATGCACTGTGGACTTCAGGTGGGCTTGAAATGGCCTAACGATATTTATATGGATAATCAGAAATTAGGCGGAATTCTTTGTGAAATGCAGGGTAATCCGCAAGATGAGCCATTGTTGGTTATTGGTATAGGGCTTAACATTAACAGTTCGCCAACTGGATTAGATTATGCTACATGTTCACTCAAGTCTTTAGGTGTTCATCGTCGCGATAGGACGACGCTGCTAGCGTGTATTGTCGATCAACTCGTTAAGATTTTTATGCAAGATTCTGAAGATCAAGTTGCTGCTGCATTGGCGCAATGGCAAGAGTACGATATTTTAAAAAATCGAGATGTCACTGTTACAAGGGGGCAGCACGTATCCTTTGGTAAAGCTCAGGGCGTTGATAGCAAGGGTCAGTTATTGGTTTTGGGCGAAAGTGGTAAGGTAGAGTTGTTAAATGGAGGGGAGGTGTCTGTTCGATGGTAGCGAGCGTAGAGCCGCTTTATCTAGATAGTGGTAATAGTCGTCTAAAGTGGAGTTATGAGACTGAAGCAGGCGTTTTTAAAGATGACATTGAGCTTTGTACTTTTGCTGTGAGTCACCAGATAAAGCAAATAGTGCTCTCTACTGTGACAGCTCGTTATACTTCTAATACCCTTAAAGCACTTCTTCCATCTATAGCAGTACATGAAGTTAGCGTTCTGAATCATTACCTTGGTTTGGAGTTGGCTTATGAAGATGTTACCAAGCTAGGCGTAGATCGTTGGCTTAATATGCTAGCGGTTATTGGAGAGTCGACACGATGTGCCAAAATCGTCGTCAGTATGGGGACTGCTATGACCGTCGATGTCATTAATCAAAAAACTAGGCATGTCGGTGGATATATAGTGCCTGGCTTAACAACCCAGATTCTCTCGTTAAGTGAGCGGGCTTCTGCACTACCGGTAGTAGAGGTGATAGGGTCTACGGCGCTTGGTGTAAATACCTTGGAATGTATCGGTAATGGCGTTCTTAAATCTGCCAGTTCTTTAGTCGAGGTGCTGGCCAAAGAGTGGCGAGCTGAGCATGCTGTAGTGACGGTGACTGGTGGAGACGGGTTGCTTCTGTCAGAATCGCTTGATGTTCAGCATGACTATCGTGCTAATCTAATTTTTGAAGGTATGCGAGCTTATTGGTTGGCTCATCTGAATACGTAGGGATAATGTTAAAGTATGAAGTGGATATTAATGGCGTTGCTGGTGATCAATATAGTCTTGGGTGGCTATCAGGCTTGGCTGACTCAGCAACCTCAAGAAGTTGCGCAAACAAGCATGGCTGTTCAATTTAATAATTTACAGCTGTCTGAGAGCCAGCAGGCTCGTTTACAAAAAGCAGCGGATTCAGCTCCAGTAGTTGTGTCAACAAAGCCGGCTAACGATCAGTGTGTGAGAATATTTGGGTTAAAAGAAAGCGATAGTTTGCCGGTTGTAGAGTCTCGCTTGAAGGCCTTAGAGCTTAATGTCCGCCAAGAGCGAGTGAAAGAGCTACTAAAACGTGAATACCAAGTTGTTTTAGGTCCGTTTGACAGTATTGATCTGGCTCGCTCTGAAATGGTTGCTGTTAATGCAAAAGGTTTTGAGAGTTTTGTTATTTCAAAGGGTGATTTAGCGAACAGCTTATCACTTGGTTTGTTTTCAAATTTAGAAAATGCTAATCGCCGTATAGCCGAGCTTGCTACGGTTGAGATCACTGCCAAGTCTATCCAGCTAGAGCGCTACAATGAGGCTATACAGCTGGTTGTCGATAAAAAATCTTCGTTGTTAATCGCAGATCCTACGCTTCGTACCCTAATTGATCAGTTCGAAGGTGTTGATTTTACTCGATTTAATTGCAATTAAGCCTTGCAATCTTAGTTTTTGGTCACTATTATGCGCACCTCCTCGTTACGCGAGGGAAGGTTGTCACGCGAAATGTTGGCTAAGTACTTGTTCTAATTAGAAAAAGTTTAAATACCTAGTTGACAGCAAAGTTGCCTTACGGCAAACTTTGCGCCCGTTTGGAGGGGTTCCCGAGTGGCCAAAGGGAGCAGACTGTAAATCTGCCGCGAAAGCTTCGATGGTTCGAATCCGTCCCCCTCCACCATTTATCTTTGCGTTATGCGGGTATGGTACAATGGTAGAACCTCAGCCTTCCAAGCTGATGATGCGAGTTCGATTCTCGCTACCCGCTCCATGACTTGTTAGGCTCGCGTAGCTCAGTGGTAGAGCACTCCATTGGTAATGGAGAGGTCACGAGTTCAAATCTCGTCGTGAGCACCATTAAATTTCTTGAGGCAGCACAAGTTATGAGTGACTGCCTTTTTTGCATGTAATACATACTAGAGGCGTTGTTTATGGGTAAGGCTACTTTTGAACGTACTAAGCCCCACGTTAACGTGGGCACAATTGGTCACGTTGACCATGGTAAAACAACTTTAACAGCTGCGCTAACGCGTGTTTGTGCTGAAGTTTGGGGCGGCAATGCCGTTGCATTCGATGGTATCGATAACGCACCAGAAGAGCGTGAGCGCGGTATCACTATTTCAACGTCACACGTTGAATATGATTCTCCTACTCGTCACTATGCGCACGTAGACTGCCCGGGTCACGCCGATTATGTTAAAAACATGATCACTGGTGCTGCTCAGATGGACGGTGCGATCTTAGTTTGTGGCGCGACTGATGGCCCTATGCCACAGACTCGTGAGCACATCCTATTGTCTGGTCAGGTAGGTGTACCTTTTATCGTTGTTTTCTTGAACAAGGCCGATCTTCTTGCTGAAGATTGTGGTGGCGTTGGTTCTGAAGAATACGCTGAAATGTTAGAGTTGGTTGAAATGGAAATTCGTGATTTGTTAACTCAATACGATTTCCCAGGTGATGATGCTCCTATTATTGCTGGTTCTGCATTGATGGCCCTTGAAGGTCGTGATGAAGACGGTTTAGGAACAACTGCTGTTAAGGCATTGGTTGAAGCGTTAGATTCATACATCCCTGAGCCTGAGCGTGCGATTGACCGTCCGTTCTTGCTACCAATTGAAGATGTATTCTCAATTTCTGGTCGTGGTACTGTTGTAACGGGTCGTGTAGAGCGCGGTATCGTTAACTCTGGTGACGAAGTTGAAGTTGTTGGCATTAAAGAAACAACTAAGACAGTTGTTACTGGTGTTGAAATGTTCCGTAAGTTGCTTGACGAAGGTCGTGCAGGTGAGAACATTGGTGCGCTTCTTCGTGGTACTAAACGTGAAGAAATTGAGCGTGGCCAAGTACTTGCGAAGCCTGGCTCTATTACGCCGCACACTAAGTTCGAAGCTGAAGTTTATGTTTTGAGCAAAGATGAAGGCGGACGTCACACGCCATTCTTTAAGGGTTACCGTCCACAGTTCTACTTCCGTACAACTGACGTAACTGGCGCGTGTGAGCTACCTGAAGGTGTTGAAATGGTTATGCCAGGCGACAACATCAAGATGGAAGTTACTTTGATCGCTCCGATCGCAATGGATGACGGTCTACGCTTCGCAATTCGCGAAGGTGGTCGTACTGTTGGTGCTGGTGTTGTAGCTAAAATCCTAGACTAATTTCTGTCTAAGATTGGCTTGAAAGGGGTGCTTCGGCACCCTTTTTTGTGGTCTTTGGTGGGTAGGTTAAAGTATTTTATGAAAAGACTGGAAAATCTTCTTAAAATTCAATAACATGCGCTCCTGATTTTTGTTCAACCGAATCTTTTTTGATTTTTTTTAAAAAAGTACCACATAGTGCTTGAAAAGCACGCTGGGCTGGCTTAGAATCCGCCGCCCAATTAAGTTATAGGCCAGTAGTTCAATTGGTAGAGCGTCGGTCTCCAAAACCGAAAGTTGCGGGTTCGAGTCCCCCCTGGCCTGCCATATTTTAAAGTCAACAGCACAGGTAATTGCTGCATGAATGCTCAAGTGAGTTCGTCAAACAGTGCGTTTGATTGGTTTAAGTGGATTGTTGTAATCGCACTGGTTGCGGGTACGGTTTACGGTAATTTTTATTTCGCCGATCAGTCGTTGATTGTTCGAGTCGTTGTGGTGTTGATCGTATTGGCGATTGCCCTTGGTGTTGCAGCAACAACTGTTAAAGGACGTTCTGTTAATCGCTTGCGTAAAGATGCATGGGTTGAAGTTCGTAAAGTTGTTTGGCCTACTCGCCAAGAGACTGTTCAGACAACGATGGTTGTTATTGGTTTCGTTCTTATAGTTGCACTGATCCTTTGGGGTGTTGATACTCTTCTGGGTCTGGGCGTCAAGGCCATTGTTGAGCGATAGTAGGGAATAGAGTTATGTCAATGCGATGGTATGTTGTTCACGCGTATTCAGGTTATGAGAAGCGTGTTGCGGCCTCTCTGAGTGAGCAGGTTGAGTTACAGGGCATGCAGGATAGCTTTGGTGAAATTCTTGTTCCAACTGAATCAGTTGTTGAAATGCGTGACGGAAAGAAGCGCAAGAGTGAACGTAAGTTTTATCCAGGTTATGTGTTGGTAGAAATGGACATGAACGATGCGTCATGGCATTTGGTTAAAGATACACCGCGTGTAATGGGCTTTATTGGTGGTACTAAAGAAAAACCAGCACCACTAACCAGTAAAGAAGCTGAAGGCATATTGCAGCGTGTTCAGGATGGTTCTGAAAAGCCTACACAGAAAACTATTTACGAGCCAGGCGAGTTGGTTCGTGTTGTCGATGGTCCATTTGCAGATTTCAATGGTACGGTCGAGAAAGTTAATTATGAGAAGAGTCGTTTGCAGGTATCGGTTTCTATTTTTGGCCGAGCTACACCTGTAGAGTTGGAGTTTTCTCAGGTTGAGAAAAGTTAAAAGAAACAGAGTTTATAAAGCCTGGCGTGTGCCGGGTTTTTTGGTCTCTGTCTGTTGAACTGGGGAGCCGTAAGGCGCTAGCACCCAAAACGAGGAAGCTATAATGGCTAAGAAAGTACAAGCTTATATCAAGCTACAAGTGAAAGCGGGTCAAGCAAACCCAAGCCCACCGGTTGGTCCTGCATTAGGTCAGCACGGTGTGAATATCATGGAATTCTGTAAAGCGTTCAATGCTGAGACTCAAAAGCTTGAGCCAGGTTTGCCAGTGCCAGTGGTTATCACTGTTTATGCAGATCGCAGTTTTACCTTTATCACTAAAACCCCTCCTGCTGCGGTTCTTTTGAAGAAAGCTGCCGGTGTTGCAAGTGGCTCTGGTCGCCCGAACACTGAAAAAGTTGGCAAGGTCTCTCGTGCGCAGTTGGAAGAGATTGCGACGGCTAAAGATCCTGACCTAACGGCAGGCGATATGGACGCTGCGGTTCGTACCATTGCTGGTACAGCTCGAAGCATGGGTTTGGATGTTGAGGGTGTAGAATAATGGCTAAGTTAACTAAGCGTGCTCGTTTAGCAAAAGAAAAAGTAGACCCAGTAAAAGCATATAGCTTTGAAGATGCCTATGCGGCATTAAAAGAGTTGTCTACTGTTAAATTCGTAGAGTCTGTTGATATCTCTGTAAACCTAGGTATTGACGCTCGTAAATCAGACCAAAACGTTCGTGGCTCTACTGTGTTACCTAACGGTACCGGTAAAGAGGTTCGTGTTGCTGTATTTACTCAAGGCGATAACGCTGAAGCAGCTAAAGCTGCTGGTGCAGACGTTGTAGGTATGGATGATTTAGCTGAAATAATGAAAGGCGGCGATTTGGACTTTGGTGTTGTTATTGCCTCTCCAGATGCTATGCGAGTAGTTGGTCAGTTAGGTCAGTTGTTAGGTCCACGTGGTCTAATGCCTAACCCTAAAGTTGGCACAGTAACAACTGATGTTGCTCAAGCTGTTAAGAACGCAAAGTCAGGTCAAGCTCGTTTCCGTACCGATAAAAACGGAATTATCCATGCTTGTGTTGGCAAAATAGATTTCGACGCAAATGCAATTAAAGAAAATGCGGAAGCATTGATTGCAGACCTTAAGAAGCTGAAGCCAGCTTCTGCTAAAGGCGTATATCTCAAAAAAGTATCACTTTCGACCACTATGGGTCCAGGTGTTACTGTAGATATTAGTACATTAAGCGTCTAACCAAACTTTGGGGTGTAGCCTGAAAGGGCTGCACAGTCAAAGACCGTAGGTGAGTGCAAACTCTTAATTTCCTACGCAGACGGTAACCCGAGCGCATTTTATATGAGCTTACTCTGTTGCCGTTAAAACAGGTCAACCTTTAAAGGTTGAAAATAGGCTGACCCTTTCGAGGGTTGTTAATCAGGAGATTTTTCAGTGGCACTGAATCTCGAAGGCAAAAAAGCAATTGTTGCGGAAGTCGCTGCAAAAGCATTAGAAGCTCAATCATGCGTCATCGCCGATTCTCGCGGTGTTGAAGTGAATGACATGACTTCTTTGCGTGCAATCGCTCGTGACAATGGCGTATGGCTTAAAGTTGTACGTAATACGCTTGCTCGCCGTGCAGTTCAGGGTTCTTCTTATGAAGGGCTTGCTGACTCATTTGTCGGCCCAACATTGATCGCATTTTCAATGGATCATCCAGGAGCGGGCGCCCGTATCTTGGTCGATTTTGCGAAAACTAACGACAAGTTGGAAATGAAAGCTGCAATGTTCGAAGGGGAGTTAACTCCTGTTGAGCAATTGGCGAAATTACCAACATACGACGAAGCTATCGCGCAGTTAATGAGCGTGATGAAAGAAGCGTCTGCTGGCAAGTTGGTACGTACTTTGGCTGCTTTACGCGACCAAAAAGAACAGGAAGCAGCGTAATTTCCAATAGGGAATACTTTGCTTATTAACGGTTTATTGGGAAACTCCCAAACAGATTAGGAATTAAGTCATGTCTCTGACTAAAGACGATATCATTAATGCAGTTGCTGAGATGTCTGTAAAAGACGTTGTTGAATTGATCGAAGCAATGGAAGAAAAATTTGGCGTATCTGCAGCAGCTGCTGTAGCTGCGGGTCCTGCTGGCGATGCTGGCGCTGCTGCTGAGCAGAGCGAATTCGACGTAATGTTGACTTCTGCTGGCGATAAGAAAGTAAACGTTATTAAAGCAGTTCGTGAAGTAACTGGCTTAGGCTTGAAAGAAGCTAAAGGTCTAGTTGATGCTGCTCCTTCTGCAATTAAAGAAGGCGTTGAGAAAGCTGAAGCAGAAGAAATCAAAGCTAAGCTTGAAGAAGCTGGCGCTTCTGTAGAATTGAAGTAATTCAATTAAAATTGAGCGGCCTTAGCTGTTCAATTTGATTGGCTGGTAGTCTGTTAGGCTACCGGCCTTTTCCTGTCTTACAGGGAAGCAATATTTAAGCTAGAAGATATTTATCTTTTAGTTTGGAACAAAGCGTGTGATTTAGCGCTTGGGGCCTCTCGATAATGGGGCGCACAGGAAGTGAAAGTCGGAGTTATTAGACCTGTCTGCTGATAACTGGAATCCGATTCACCGCATATTATGCGGTAAACCACCAGACACACCGTTGGTGAACAAGCTGGGGATTGCTGATGGCATATTCTTATACCGAAAAGAAACGAATTCGTAAGAATTTCGGTAAACTAGAGCCGGTTATGGACATTCCATATTTGCTGGCTATACAGTTGGACTCCTACCGGAGTTTTCTACAAGCAGATCTAGACGCTGCTGAGCGTCAGGATAGCGGCTTACACGCTGCATTTAAGTCTGTATTTCCAATTGTTAGTTATTCTGGAAATGCTGCGCTTGAATACGTCAGCTATAAATTGGGTAAACCAGCGTTTGACGTGAAAGAATGTCAGTTGCGCGGTGTTACCTATTCTGCTCCTCTGCGCGTAAAAGTTCGTTTGATCATTTATGACAAAGAATCATCGAGCAAAGCAATTAAGGATATTAAGGAACAAGAAGTCTATATGGGCGAAATCCCATTAATGACTGACAATGGTACCTTTATCATTAATGGTACAGAGCGAGTAGTTGTTTCTCAGCTTCATCGTTCTCCAGGTGTGTTCTACGATCACGATAAAGGTAAGACCCATAGTTCTGGGAAGTTATTGCACTCTGCGCGAGTGATTCCTTATCGTGGTTCTTGGCTAGATTTCGAATTTGATCCTAAAGATCAGGTTTTCGTTCGTATTGACCGCCGTCGAAAATTACCTGCAACTATTTTGTTGCGTGCGCTTGAATATACTAACCAAGAAATCTTGGATATGTTTTTTGAGCGTGTCGGCTTTAAACTCAAAGATGATATCTTTGAGATGGAAGTCGTTGCTGAGCACTTAAAAGGCGAAACTGCTGCTTTTGAAATTAAAGATTCAAAAGGTAATGTTTTGGTCGAAGAAGGACGGCGGATCACTGCTCGTCATATTCGTGACTTTAAAGCTGCGAAACTAACTTCAGTTGAAGTGCCGGATACGTTCTTATTAGGCAAAGCTTTGGCAACTGATATCATCGATGCAAGTTCTGGAGAAATCCTAGCAAACTGTAACGACGAAATTACGCTTGAGGTTTTAGAACAGCTCCGTGCTCAAAAGATTAAAACTTTTGAAACACTTTATACCAATGACCTTGATACAGGTGCGTTCGTTTCTGATACGTTACGAAACGATCCAACTAGCACACCACTAGAAGCATTAGTCGAAATTTATCGAATGATGCGCCCTGGTGAGCCACCTACGAAAGAATCAGCGGAAACACTATTCCAAAACCTTTTCTTCTCCGCAGACCGCTATGATTTATCAACGGTTGGTCGAATGAAGTTCAACCGACGTTTAGGTCGTGAAGAAGATACAGGTGAAGGCACGCTTAGCCGCGAAGATATTGTCGATGTGTTAAAAACATTGGTCGATATCCGTAACGGTAAAGGCGGAGTCGATGACATTGACCACCTTGGCAACCGTCGTATTCGTTCTGTTGGCGAAATGGCAGAAAACCAATTCCGTGTTGGTCTTGTTCGAGTTGAGCGAGCAGTTCGTGAACGTTTATCTATGGCTGAAAGTGAAGGCTTAATGCCACAAGATTTAGTCAACGCTAAACCAGTTGCAGCGGCGATAAAAGAATTCTTTGGCTCGTCTCAGCTGTCCCAGTTTATGGATCAAAACAACCCGCTTTCTGGTATTACCAACAAGCGTCGTGTTTCTGCATTAGGCCCTGGTGGCTTAACGCGTGAACGTGCTGGTTTCGAAGTTCGTGACGTACACCCAACGCATTATGGTCGTGTATGTCCAATTGAAACACCAGAAGGTCCAAATATTGGTTTGATCAATACCTTGTCAACCTATGCTCGTACTAACCATTACGGCTTCCTAGAAACACCGTATCGGAAAGTAGAGAATGGTAAAGTAACCAGCGATATCGTTTACTTATCAGCCATTGATGAAGCTAAGCACACCATTGCTCAGGCGAACGTACCAGTAAGTGATGATGGCATGATTGAAGGTGAGTTTGTTCAGGTTAGACACCAGAATGAATTTACATTGGCGCCTTTAGATAAGGTCGACATGATGGATGTATCTCCTCGGCAGGTTGTTTCTGTTGCGGCTGCATTGATTCCATTTTTAGAGCACGATGATGCTAACCGAGCCTTAATGGGATCGAACATGCAGCGTCAAGCGGTGCCTACGCTAAAATCTGATAAGCCACTTGTTGGTACAGGCATTGAGCGAACCGTAGCAACAGACTCTGGTGTTTGTGTTGTTGCCGATCGTGGCGGTATTGTTGAGTTTGTAGACGCTTCTCGAATCGTTGTTAAGGTTCAGTCAGAAGAGATCGGTGAAGACGATGCCGGTGTTGATATCTACAACCTAACGAAATATACACGTTCTAACCAGAACACCTGTATCAACCAACGCACAATTGTTCGTCAAGGCGACACAATTGCTCGTGGTGATGTATTGGCCGATGGCCCATCGGTTGATTTAGGTGAGCTGGCTTTAGGTCAGAACATGCGTATCGCATTTATGCCTTGGAACGGTTACAACTACGAAGACTCCATCTTGGTTTCTGAGCGTGTTGTACAAGAAGATCGATTCACTTCGATTCACATTCAAGAGCTTACCTGTATCGCACGTGATACCAAATTAGGCGCAGAAGAAATTTCTGCTGATATACCTAACGTTGGTGAAGCTGCACTTGGGAAGTTGGATGAATCTGGCATTGTTTATATCGGTGCCGAAGTGGGTCCTGGCGATATTCTAGTGGGTAAAGTGACGCCTAAGAGCGAAACGCAATTAACCCCAGAAGAAAAGCTTTTACGTGCCATCTTTGGTGAAAAAGCATCGGATGTTAAAGATACCTCGCTGCGTGTTAAAGGCGGCATGCGCGGTACCGTTATCGATGTTCAAACCTTTACACGTGATGGCGTAGAGCGTGATCAGCGTTCTAAAGATATCGAACGTCAAGCTCTCGAAGAGTTCCGTAAGGACTTAAACGCCGAATTCCGTATTATTGAAAATGCGGTTTATGAGCGACTTACTGGAAGTCTAGTTGGGCAGAGCGTTGCTGGCGGTCCAAACCTAAGCAAAGGTGATGTATTAACTGAAGCTTTCCTCGGGCAATTGCCGCGCGCTGATTGGTTTAAGTTACGTCTACAAGACGAAGCTGTAGCTGCGACTCTTGAGTCTTCTGAAAATCAGCTTAAAGAACGTAAAGCTGAGCAGGAAGCTCGATTCGACGATAAGAAACGTAAGCTTCAATCAGGTGATGATTTACAACCAGGCGTATTAAAGGTTGTAAAAGTTTACCTAGCCGTTAAACGTCGTATTCAGCCTGGTGATAAGATGGCCGGTCGTCATGGTAACAAAGGTGTTATCTCGGTCATTATGCCGGTTGAAGATATGCCTTATGATGAAAAGGGTAATCCAGTCGATGTGGTGTTAAACCCATTGGGTGTACCGTCTCGTATGAACGTTGGTCAGGTTTTAGAAACCCACTTAGGTGCGGCGGCTAAAGGCTTGGGTGATCGAATCAACGAGATGATTGAAGAGCAGCGTTCAGCTGCGGAACTTCGCGACTTCTTAAGTCAGATTTATAATGATTCTGGTAAGGGTTATCGAACAGAAGCGCTAGGCGACTTCTCTGATGGTGAAATTAATGAGTTGGCGAAGAATCTAATCGGTGGTGTACCGATTGCGACGCCAGTCTTTGATGGTGCAGAAGAGAAAGAAGTTAAGGGTCTGTTGCGTTTAGCTGGCATGGACGAGAGCGGTCAAATCCAATTATGGGATGGTCGTACTGGTAACGCTTTTGAAAACAAAACAACAGTCGGTTACATGTACATGTTGAAGTTGAACCATTTGGTTGACGACAAGATGCATGCCCGTTCAACCGGTTCTTATAGTCTGGTTACTCAGCAGCCATTGGGTGGTAAAGCTCAATTTGGTGGTCAGCGATTCGGTGAGATGGAAGTATGGGCACTAGAAGCATACGGTGCCGCTTATACCTTGCAAGAAATGTTGACAGTGAAGTCAGATGACGTGAATGGCCGTACGAAGATGTATAAAAACATCGTCGATGGCGATCACCGTATGGAGCCTGGAATGCCGGAATCTTTCAACGTATTAGTGAAAGAAATTCGCTCTCTAGGTATCGATATGGAACTGGAAAACGAAGACTAAGTGAACGGGCGGGTGGTGATTATTCGCCACCCAGTTGCCAACTCCCTGCGGAGCTGAAACATGAAAGATTTATTAAACCTGTTGAAAACACAGGGTCAAGCGGAAGAGTTCGACTCTATTCGCATTGGCTTGGCCTCACCGGACATGATTCGTTCGTGGTCTTTTGGTGAAGTTAAAAAGCCAGAAACGATTAACTATCGTACATTTAAGCCAGAGCGCGATGGTCTGTTCTGTGCTCGTATTTTTGGTCCAATTAAAGACTACGAATGCCTATGCGGTAAATATAAGCGTTTAAAGCATCGCGGTGTTATATGTGAAAAATGTGGTGTTGAAGTAACCCAATCTAAAGTACGCCGCGAGCGTATGGGTCACATTGAATTGGCTGCGCCGGTTGCACACATTTGGTTCCTAAAATCATTGCCATCCCGTATCGGCTTAATGCTAGATATGACATTGCGTGATATTGAACGAATCTTGTATTACGAATCATTCGTTGTTATCGATCCAGGTTTGACGAGCTTAGAAAAAGCTCAGTTATTAACCGATGAAGAATACTACGAAGCGATTGAAGAATTTGGTGATGATTTCGATGCCCGCATGGGTGCGGAAGCTGTTCAGAAATTGTTAGAAGCAATTGACTTAGAAGCAGATATTGCGGAATTGCGCGAAGCAATCCCAGCAACTAACTCTGAAACTAAAATCAAGAAGCTATCTAAGCGTTTGAAGTTACTTGAAGCGTTCCATAAGTCTGGCAACTTGCCGACGTGGATGGTTATGCAAGTTCTTCCTGTGCTACCACCAGATTTACGCCCATTAGTACCGTTAGATGGTGGCCGTTTTGCTACCTCTGATTTGAACGATTTATATCGTCGGGTTATCAACCGTAACAACCGCTTGAAGCGCTTGTTAGAGTTGGCTGCACCTGACATTATTGTTCGAAACGAAAAGCGCATGCTGCAAGAATCTGTTGATGCTCTGTTAGACAACGGTCGTCGTGGTCGAGCTATTACTGGCTCTAACCGTCGTCCACTTAAATCTTTGGCCGACATGATTAAAGGTAAGCAAGGTCGTTTCCGTCAAAACTTACTTGGTAAGCGTGTTGACTACTCTGGTCGTTCAGTGATCGTGGTAGGCCCAACCTTGCGTTTACATCAGTGTGGTCTTCCTAAGAAGATGGCATTGGAATTATTTAAACCGTTTATCTTTAGCAAGCTTGAGCACCGTGGTTTAGCGACTACGATCAAAGCTGCTAAGAAAATGGTTGAACGCGAAGAGCCTATTGTTTGGGATATTTTAGACGAAGTAATTCGTGAACACCCGGTAATGCTTAACCGTGCACCGACACTTCACCGTTTAGGTATTCAAGCGTTTGAGCCTGTATTGATCGAAGGCAAAGCGATTAACTTGCACCCACTCGTGTGTGCGGCATATAACGCCGACTTCGATGGTGACCAAATGGCGGTGCACATTCCCCTAACGCTAGAAGCGCAGCTAGAAGCGCGAGCGTTGATGATGTCTACCAACAACATTTTATCACCAGCTTCTGGTCAGCCTATTATCGTACCTTCGCAGGACGTTGTACTGGGTCTTTATTACATGACTCGTGCACGCTTAAACGCGAAGGGCGAAAACATGGTGTTTTCAAACATTGCTGAGGTTGAACGTGCTTATGGTGCGGGACAAGTCGCTCTGCAAGCCATGGTTAAAGTTCGTATTAACGAAGTGAATTACACCGATGATGGTGAGCGTGTTGAGACAATTGCAATTAAAGATACGACTGTAGGTCGTTCTATCCTTTACTCAATTGCTCCTGAAGGCATGCCATTTGAAATGTTCAACCAACCCATGAAAAAGAAAGCAATTTCTGGTTTATTGAACGAGTGCTACCGCTCGGTTGGATTGAAAGAAACGGTTATTTTTGCTGACCAAATCATGTACATGGGTTTTAGTTATGCAACTAAGTCAGGTGCTTCAATTGGTGTGAATGATTTTGTTATTCCACAAGCGAAGTATGACATCTTAGCGGCGTCTGAAGCGGAAGTGCAGGAAGTTGAAGAACAGTTTGCTCAGGGTTTGATTACCCAGGGCGAGAAGTACAACAAAGTTGTCGATTTATGGTCACGTGCTAACGACCAAATTGCTAAAGCGATGATGGAAGGTATTTCTAAAGAGATGGTTATCGATCGTGATGGCAACTCCGTAGAGCAAGATTCTTTTAACGCAGTATTTATGATGGCCGACTCAGGCGCACGTGGTAGTGCGACTCAGATTCGACAGTTAGCGGGTATGCGTGGTTTGATGGCTAAGCCAGATGGCTCGATCATTGAGAACCCAATTAAAGCTAACTTCCGTGAAGGTTTGTCGGTAGGTGAGTACTTTATTTCTACTCACGGTGCTCGTAAAGGCTTGGCCGATACGGCATTGAAAACAGCATCATCAGGTTACCTGACGCGTCGTCTAGTTGACGTTGCGCAAGATGTCGTTGTAACCGAAGAAGATTGTGGTACAGAAGCAGGTGTAACTCTAGAACCTATTATTGATGGCGGCGACATTGTTGTGCCATTAACTGAGTTGGTTTTAGGACGAGTTGCGGCAGTCGATGTACTAGATCCAACAACGAATGAAACAGTCGTACCCGCAGGAACCATGTTTGACGAGAAATCAGTTGAACTGCTAAACGATTACAATATTGACATCATCAAAGTTCGTTCGCCTATTACTTGTGATACGCGTTTCGGTATTTGTGCTCAGTGTTATGGTCGTGACTTAGCACGTGGTCACCGTATCAATATTGGTGAGGCAGTCGGTATTATCGCTGCTCAGTCAATTGGTGAGCCTGGTACTCAGTTAACGATGCGTACATTCCACATTGGTGGAGCTGCATCGAGTTCTTCTGCGATCGACAACATTCAAGTAAGCCATGGTGGCTCTGTAAACCTTCATAACGTGAAGACAGTAACACGCGAAGACGGTCACCTAGTGGTTGTAAGCCGCTCAGGCTTGTTAGCTGTTGCTGATGAGAATGGACGCGAGCGTGAGCGCTATAAGCTGCCTTACGGGTCGGTTGTGAGCGTACAGCACGGAGCGAAGGTAGACGCTGGTGAAGTAATTGTTCGCTGGGATCCGCACACGCACCCAATTGTTGCAGAAAACAAAGGTAAGCTTCAGTTTATCGGTATGGACGATGGTGTCACCATCAACCGTAAAGTCGATGAACTAACGGGTGTTACCTCGACGGAAGTCATTCCTCAGGCACAGCGTAATGCAGCGGGTAAAGAAATTCGCCCATTGATCAAAATGCTAGATTCTGATGGAAACGAAATGATGATTGGTAACACCAATCAGCCAGTTCAGTACTTCTTACCAGACGGTGCTTTGTTGAGCTTAACTGACAGTGCTGAAGTGAAGATTGGTGATGTACTTGCCCGTATTCCTCAGGAAAGCAGTGGCAACAAAGATATTACAGGTGGTTTGCCACGCGTAGCCGACTTATTTGAAGCGCGTAAGCCTAAAGAATCTGCCATTTTAGCGGAAATCTCTGGCACATTTAGTTTCGGTAAAGAAACTAAAGGCAAAAAACGTATCGTTATTACCCCAACAGACGGATCTGATGGATACGAAGAGTTGATTCCAAAATGGCGTCAAATGAACGTATTCGAAGGCGAGCATGTTGAAAAGGGTGAGGTTTTATCTGACGGACCAATGAACCCACACGATATCCTAAGAGTCTTGGGTGTTGAGGCTTTGGCCAAATATATCGTGAATGAAGTTCAAGAAGTTTACCGTTTGCAGGGCGTTGTCATTAACGATAAGCACATCGAGGTTATTACCCGTCAGATGTTGCGTAAAGCGTTGATTACAGACAGCGGTGATACCAACTTCATCAAAGGCGACCAAGTAGAGTATATGCATCTACTGGAAGGTAACGATGTAGCGGTTACTGCAAATCAGCAAGAAGCTAAGTTCGAGCGCGTGCTTTTGGGTATTACCAAAGCATCGTTGGCGACAGAATCCTTCATCTCTGCCGCGTCGTTCCAGGAAACGACTCGTGTATTGACCGAAGGTGCTGTAACTGGCAAGCGCGATTACTTACGCGGATTGAAAGAGAACGTGGTCGTTGGCCGCTTAATTCCAGCGGGTACAGGCTTAGCCTATCACGCTGAACGTAAGCGTAAACGACTAGAACGTACTGGCGAAAAGCCGACAATCAGTGCATCTGAAGTCGAAGCAGCTTTAAGTCAGGCGTTAAACAAGTAGTGAGTACGCGAGCTGGAGCGGAGTTTAATAATCCTTTTCAGCTAGCTATTGACTAAGAAATGCGCGATAACGTAGAATCGCGCACCTTTCAATACCTGAGTGGATTGTCCTCTCAGGTATTGTTATGTCACGGAAAGTGAAACAGAGAAGAGGCTTAAATGGCTACAATTAACCAATTGGTTCGTAAACCGCGTAAGCGTGTTACAGCCGCAAGTGCAGTAAGGGCGTTAGAAGCATGTCCACAACGCCGTGGTGTATGTACTCGTGTATACACAACTACACCTAAGAAACCGAACTCAGCATTACGTAAAGTATGTCGTGTTCGTTTAACAAACGGTTACGAAGTTTCTTCGTATATCGGCGGTGAAGGTCACAACCTTCAAGAACACAGTGTTGTTCTTATCCGTGGTGGTCGTGTTAAAGATTTACCGGGTGTGCGTTACCACACAGTTCGTGGTGCACTAGATACTTCTGGTGTAAGCGATCGTAAACAGGCTCGTTCTAAGTACGGTACTAAACGACCTAAAGGCTAAACACCTGTAAATTAATTTTTTAGTCTCAGAATAAGCAGTAAGGCTGGGTTCTGCACTATCTCGTTATGGGAGTGCGCATACCTCAGATCTGCCTGAAGACCTAATATAAGGGGCTTATCAATGCCAAGAAGACGCGTCGCTGCAAAGCGTGAAATATTACCAGATCCAAAATTTGGTAACCAAACTTTAGCGAAGTTCATGAACCACATCATGGTTGATGGCAAGAAATCTATCGCTGAAAAAATCGTTTATGGTGCATTAGACATCGTAAAGGATAAGGGTAACGAAAACCCTCTCGAGATTTTCGAGAAATCATTAGAAAGTATTGCTCCATTAGTCGAGGTTAAGTCTCGTCGTGTTGGTGGTGCTACTTACCAGGTTCCTGTAGAAGTTCGCCCTTCTCGTCGTGAAGCTCTAGCCATGCGTTGGTTAGTTGATGCTGCACGTAAACGTGGCGAAAAAAGCATGCGTCAGCGTCTAGCAGGTGAGTTATTAGACTCAGCTGAAGGCAAAGGCTCAGCAGTTAAGAAACGTGAAGACGTGCATCGTATGGCTGACGCTAACAAAGCATTCTCTCACTACCGCTTCTAATATAACTGGAGACGTAGCCGTGGCTCGTAAAACTCCCCTAGCACGATACCGTAATATTGGTATTGTTGCGCACGTAGATGCGGGTAAAACCACAACTACAGAACGCGTACTTTTTTACACAGGCTTATCTCATAAGCTCGGAGAAGTACACGATGGTGCAGCAACTATGGACTGGATGGAGCAGGAGCAGGAGCGTGGTATCACTATCACCTCTGCGGCTACTACTTGCTTTTGGTCTGGAATGGCCAAGCAGTTCGATAGTCACCGCATCAACATCATTGATACGCCAGGGCACGTAGACTTCACGATTGAAGTTGAACGGTCTTTACGTGTGCTCGATGGTGCTGTTGTGGTGCTTTGTGCGTCCTCTGGTGTACAACCTCAAACAGAAACCGTCTGGCGTCAAGCCAATAAATATCATGTTCCGCGCATGGTCTTTGTTAATAAGATGGACCGTACCGGCGCAGATTTTGTGCGTGTTTTAAAACAGCTTAAAGACCGATTAGGTGCTAACCCTGTTGCTTTACAGCTCCCGATTGGTGCTGAAGAAAATTTTAAAGGTGTTATTGACCTAGTTAAGATGAAAGCGATTCGTTGGAATGAAGAAGACAACGGCATGACTTTCACTTACGAAGAAATTCCTGCAGATCTTCGTGAGCAAGCTGAAGAATATCGAGTTAAAATGGTCGAGGCTGCGGCCGAGGCGAACGATGACTTGATGGAAAAATACATGGAGTCAGAAACCTTAGTCGAAGAAGACATTAAGGCTGGCTTACGTGCTCGAACTTTAGCGGGGGAAATCGTCCTCACTCATTGTGGTTCTGCATTCAAAAATAAAGGTGTTCAAGCTGTATTAGACAGTGTTATTGAATATATGCCGTCACCAACTGAAGTAAAAGCAATTGAAGGTATTTTAGAAGACGATACCCCAACAACAGTATCTGTTGACGATACGGCTCCTTTTGCAGCGCTTGCATTTAAAATCGCTACTGATCCATTTGTAGGCACGCTGACCTTTATCCGTGTATACGGTGGTGTTCTAAAGTCAGGCGATGCTGTTTACAATTCAGTACGCTCGAAAAAAGATCGCGTCGGCCGTATGGTTCAAATGCATGCCAACAACCGCGAAGAAATTAAAGAAATTATGGCCGGTGACATCGGTGCCTTAATTGGTATGAAAGATGTAACGACCGGTGATACTTTCTGTGACCCTAATCATATTGTAACGCTAGAGAGAATGGACTTCCCTGAGCCGGTTATTTCGGTTGCAGTTGAGCCAAGAACTAAGGCAGACCAAGAGAAAATGGGTGTAGCCTTAGGTAAATTAGCCCAAGAAGACCCTTCTTTTAAAGTTTACACCGACGAAGAGACCGGCCAGACCATTATTGGTGGTCAAGGTGAGCTTCACCTTGACATTATCGTTGAGCGTATGCGTCGCGAATTTAGTGTTGAAGCAAACGTCGGTGCACCTCAAGTTGCCTACCGTGAGCGTATTCGTAAAGCTTGCGATATAGATTCAAAATTTGCTCGACAGTCAGGCGGTCGCGGCCAATATGGCCATGTTGTTGTTAAATTTGAACTGGCAGACGACTTAAACGCTGAGAAACTCGAATTTATTAACAATACAGTGGGTGGTTCTGTACCGAAGGAATATATTCCTGCGGTAGAGAAAGGCATCGCAGAGCAAATGAAAAACGGCATTTTGGCGGGTTATCCGTTATTAGGTCTTAAGGCAACGTTGTATGATGGTTCTTACCATGATGTCGACTCCAACGAAATGGCCTTTAAAGTGGCGGCTTCATTGGCTGTTCGAAAGTTAAAGGATCAAGCGAATCCTGCGCTTTTAGAGCCAGTCATGAAAGTAGAAGTAGTAACGCCTGAAGACTACATGGGCGATGTCATGGGAGACCTTAACCGGCGCCGTGGTACCGTTCAAGGCATGGAAGATAGCCCAATGGGTAAGATTATCAATGCAGAAGTTCCGTTATCGGAAATGTTTGGATATTCGACTTCTTTGCGTTCTTTGTCACAAGGGCGAGCTTCTTATACAATGGAGTTTTCTGAGTACAAAGAAGCGCCAGCTAACGTTGTAGAAGAAATCATTAAAAAATCTTAATTAGCTAAGGCTAACAATAGAGGAATGCAAAATGGGTAAGGCTACTTTTGAACGTACTAAACCACACGTAAACGTGGGTACAATTGGTCACGTTGACCATGGTAAAACTACACTAACAGCTGCGCTGACGCGTGTTTGTGCTGAAGTATGGGGCGGTGCTGCCGTTGCATTCGATGGTATCGATAACGCACCAGAAGAGCGTGAGCGTGGTATTACTATTTCAACGTCACACGTTGAATACGATTCACCTGAGCGTCATTACGCACACGTAGACTGCCCAGGTCACGCCGATTATGTTAAAAACATGATCACAGGTGCTGCTCAAATGGACGGCGCAATCCTTGTTTGTTCCGCTGCTGACGGCCCAATGCCTCAAACTCGCGAGCACATCTTATTGTCTCGTCAGGTTGGTGTTCCTTATATCGTTGTGTTCTTGAACAAAGCCGATATGGTTGATGACGAAGAGTTGTTAG
This sequence comes from Reinekea sp., assembly GCF_046710285.1. Taxonomy (GTDB): domain Bacteria; phylum Pseudomonadota; class Gammaproteobacteria; order Pseudomonadales; family Natronospirillaceae; genus Reinekea. The sequence continues at coordinate 60,079 of NZ_JBKEGY010000017.1, read as the reverse complement.
AGCTTGTTGAAATGGAAGTTCGTGATCTATTATCACAATACGAATTTCCTGGCGACGATACACCTATCGTCGTTGGTTCAGCACTAATGGCCCTAGAAGGTAAAGACGATAATGAAATGGGTACAACAGCTGTTAAAAAGCTAGTTGAAACTCTAGATTCATACATCCCAATGCCTGAGCGCGCGATTGATAAGCCATTCCTACTACCGATCGAAGATGTTTTCTCAATTTCTGGTCGTGGTACCGTTGTAACGGGTCGTGTAGAACGCGGCATCGTTAACTCTGGCGACGAAGTTGAAATTATAGGCATTAAAGAAACAACTAAATCTGTAGTAACCGGTGTTGAAATGTTCCGTAAGTTGCTTGACGAAGGTCGCGCAGGAGAGAACATTGGCGCACTACTTCGTGGTACTAAGCGTGAAGAAATTGAGCGTGGCCAAGTACTGGCTAAGCCTGGTTCTATCAGTCCTCACACGAAGTTCGAAGCAGAAGTCTATGTATTAAGCAAAGACGAAGGTGGCCGTCACACGCCATTCTTTAAAGGTTACCGTCCACAATTCTACTTCCGTACAACTGACGTAACTGGCGCGTGTGAGCTACCTGAAGGTGTTGAAATGGTTATGCCAGGCGATAACATCAAGATGGAAGTTACTTTGATCGCTCCGATCGCAATGGATGACGGTCTGCGCTTCGCAATTCGCGAAGGTGGTCGTACTGTTGGTGCTGGCGTTGTAGCTAAAATTATCGAGTGATAACAAGTCACTATATAGAAAGGCGCTTAGGCGCCTTTTTTTGTACCTGATATTAGAGCTATCCCACAGATTACGCTGGTTGCAGCAACCCCTTGTTTGAAATTTCAGTCGCCATAAACCCTTCCATGGGGGCTTGTTTCAAACACCCGAATGCCACGCAATGGACCGCTTCTAACCTATGGGGCAGATTATATTTAAATCTCTCAGGCGCGATTCAAGTTTTAGCACAGAAGCAAAGATGCGCTATTTATAAGTTGCTAGCAATACCAATTACACATACAAACAATAAAGCTATTCCGATAACGCGAAAAAACTTTTCATTGTTTTGAGTTTGAATATATTCATGGAACTTTTGTCCGAGAATGTGGCCAATGAAAGCGCAAGGAAGTAACCATATTTGATGAATAAGTTGGAGGTCAATGCCAGCAAAAATAAATGAAGACATCTTTATAATGACTAAGATAAACCATAAAACAAATAGGGTATCTCTTATCTGATGACGGGCAACATGGGTTGCGTAAACCGATACGATTAACGGTGCACCAATTAGTGAGGTGCCGCTGAAGTAACCTCCTAAGCCTAAAAAGAAAATATCCCAGCCTTTATTTTTACTTTTGAACGGTTTATTTATGATATAAGAAATGGCGAAAAAGCTAATCATGGTAAAAATAATAATAGTTACCCATTGAGCTGGCAGCGTTAATAGGCCCAATACACCAAGCATTTTTGGAATGATGATTATTTTAAGAGACTTTTTCAAATAGGCCCAATCAATATTCCCGTCAGATGGCGCGCCATCATGGGTAGCAATTCGCTTACTTTGCTTGTAACCGGTCCAGGCTATCCAGCTTGAAAATATCAATAATTGAATCGATATTATGGGTAAAAATACCAGCGGCTTGTTAATGACGAGCAGTAAAAGAGGCAATGCAAGCGCAGCGCCACCAAAACCTAAGCCACTACGTACAAATCCACTCCAAATAAAAATTATGGCAATGACCACATACTGCCAGGTGAGTAAATCAGTCAATGGTTAATCCTTATCTGTTTTTTGTGCAGCTAGAGATGCTTTAATAATTTGGTAGAGTTTCGGACGTTTTTCAGCCATTTCAGCTTCTGTTAAACCTTCCATAGAGTGAGGGTATTTAAGCCAAGCAGATGTTTCATGAATGTAGTAATCGGGTTGAAAGCCTACTTCATTTCGAGAGGGTTTATAATAGGGTACCGCAACACGAATATCATCTGGCAGGTTTAAACGTGTTTTTTGTTTAAGCTCGGTTTTTATCGCATCAATAGAGCGACCTGTATCGAAAACATCGTCTACAATAAGAAGGGAGTCATGCTGTTGCACATGCTTTACTAGGTAATTTAGATCATGAACTTTAACGATGCGTGCTTGTTGATCAATACCAGCGCCATAGGAGGAAGTTCGAATTGCAATGTTATCGGATTCGATCCCATGGAAGCTCAGGTATTCTTGCACCGCAATGCCGATTGGTGCACCACCACGCCAAACTGCGATGATAAAGGTGGGTCTAAAGCCACTGTCTAGTATCTGTTGGCCAAGTGCAAAAGAATCTCTCAAAAGGGATTCGCCCGACAAATAAGTTTTTTTCATTTTGTCCTCGTCTTGAGACTGACTAGTGAATGTGGCTTAATAAGTTCTTGTCAATTCCATACTCATCATACTGCCAATGTTAGATTCAGTAAAAGAGAACCTTATGAAAAAACACTTTTTAGATGAAGATACACTGATAGAAGATTCCTTTCGTTTAGGTGTGCAAATATATGAAAGTGGTTTTAGGCCGACCTTTATTGTTGGCTTATGGCGTGGCGGCAGCGCGGTCGGTATCTATGTACAAGAATGTCTGCAAACCTTAGGTGTAAATACCGACCATATCTCTATCCGAACCTCTTACAGAGGTTTACCGAGTTATCAATCGATGGTTGAAAAGCCAGATACCATTAGAATTCATGGTACCCAATACCTAATTGAAAACTTAAACGCTGAAGATCGTTTGCTAATTGTGGATGATGTATTCAGCACAGGTCAAAGTATCAATGCAACGATAAAGCGCCTCCAATACCAACTGAAGCGCAATATGCCAAATGAAATTAAGGTGGCAACACTGTTCCAGCGTAATGATTTTCAGCGTACTGAATTAAGACCCGACTACTGCTTGCACAGTACGGATGATTGGTTGGTATTTCCGTATGAAATGAAGGGGCTTACTCGCGAAGAAATTATTGAGCATAAACCGTACTTAGCCGATTTTATTTAACACATCGGCTAAGTGGGTTAAAACAGCGCCTAAAAGGCGCTGCAGTCAAACTACTTTAACTTACCTTCAACACCTGAAACATAGTAATCCATGGTCAAAAGAGCGCCATCATCTAGCGATTGGCCCGCAGGGATAACGATGTCACCCGCTTGATTAATAATAGGTCCCTTAAATGGGTGCAACTCACCAGAAGCAATCATAGCCTTCGCTTCCAGAACTTGAGCCACAACTTCTTCAGGTACATCCGCACTGATAGGTGCGATGTCAGTCATGTTTGCACTTATACCTTTCCAAGTATCAGTAGAGGTCCAAGTACCGTCCATGACGGCTTGAATGCGCTCTACATAGTATTCATTCCAGTTGTGTACTGACGACGATAAATGAGACTTCTCTCCATAAGCAGTCATATCTGAGTGGTAACCGATTGAATAAACGCCAGCCGTCTGCGCTGCTTGAACTGCAGCTGGTGAATCAGTATGGAACGTTACAACATCCGCTTTTTGATTAATTAAGCTATCTGCAGCTTCGCGCTCTTTAGCTGGATCGAACCAAGTGTTGATCCAAACAACCTTAACTTTGATGTCTGGGTTGACTGATTGTGCGCCTAGAGTAAATGCATTGATGCCTCGAATAACTTCAGGGATTGGGAAAGCACCAATATAGCCAATAACATCTGTTTCAGACATGTGACCGGCAATCATACCCGTTAAATAGCGAGCCTCATAAATACGGTCGAAATAAGTTGCAACGTTATCGGCGCGCTTATACCCGGTTGCGTGTTCGAATTTGATGTTTGGGTATCTTTTTGCGACTTTTAACGTGGCATTCATGTAGCCAAATGACGTAGTGAAGATAATATCGTGGCCACTTTTTGCTAACTGCGTAATGACACGCTCTGCGTCTGCGCCTTCCGGAACATTTTCAACAAAAGTCGTTTCTATTTTATCACCGAAGGTTTCTTCTAAATGAAGTCGACCAATATCATGGGTGAGAGTCCAGCCTGCTTCACCTGTTGGACTAACATAAACAAAGCCAACCTTAAGCGGCTCAGCGTTACTTAAGGCTGCAGTTGTCAGCGCAAATGCCAATCCGAGAGTTTTTAACATTTTCTTCATCGTCTATCTCCAAATAAATATTAGTGTGATTTGTGCCAAGGTTTGCCGAGTGCCATCGGTTCGAACTGTTTTAGTCGCTCAATGTTTTTACTTAAAAAAACCAGAACAACGATAGTGGCAACATAAGGTAGGGTTGCCAAAAGGTTGGAGGAAATGGATAAGCCAAATCCTTGAATAATAAGATGCATAATACTAGCGAAGCCAAAAAGGTAGGCGCCAAGCATAAGTCGGCCAACACGCCAGCTAGCAAAGACAACCAAAGCCAATGCAATCCAACCCCGGCCTGCGGTCATGTTTTCGGTCCACATTGGTGTATAAGCTAATGATAAATAACCGCCAGCTAGACCGGCCATTGCGCCACCAAACATAATTGAGCAATAGCGTATTCTAAGCACCGGTAAACCCAAATGGCTACCAACTGTTGGGTTTTCGCCTGCGGCGCGTACGTTGAGTCCTGCACGGCCTTTACGGAAAAATAGGTAAACCGCCAAAAACATGAACCAGCTGAAATAAACCATTAAGTCTTGGGCAAATAAGGCCTTACCGATTATAGGAATAGTTGCAGCAAAGTTAATTGAAAGAGTAGGTAATGCCTCGATGATTTTTCCTTCATACGAAGAGCCGATAAATGCAGATAGACCAGTACCGAAAATAGTCAGTGCGAGCCCGGTCGCCACCTGGTTCGCATTTAAAGTGACCGCGACAAAGGCAAAGACAACAGAGATAAAAACACCTGCACCTGCAGCGACAACGAAGCCTAAAAATAGACTGCCGGTGATAAAAGTTGTTAAGAACCCGAGCACGGCGCCCATTAACATCATGCCTTCCTGACCGAGGTTGAGCACGCCACTTTTTTCAACGACCAATTCACCTAAGGCAACAAGCAAGAGAGGGGTCCCAGTACGAATGGTTAAATATAAGATATTACTGATGAGTTCAATATCCATTACTTCTCTCCTACTATGGCAGCACTTGGTTGGGCGCGATAAGGCAGTTGCCATTTTACTTTGTAGCGAATAAACACATCGCTCGACAGCAAGAAAAATAAAATTAGGCCTTGGAATACGCCCGTAATAGCATTGGGTAAGCCCAAACTTATTTGAGCCATTTCACCACCCATATAAATAAGCGCCATTAAAAGACCCGCTAAAGTAATGCCGACCGGATGAAGTCTACCTAGAAAAGCAACGATAATGGCTGAATAGCCATAACCTGGAGATATGTGAGGCACGAGCTGACCTATTGGTCCAATGACTTCACTGGCACCTGCTAAGCCTGCTAAGGCGCCACTAATGACTAAGACTAACCAAGTTAATTTTTTATGACTAAAACCTGCCATTTTTGCGGCAGGTTTGTCTTGGCCAATGACTTGGATTTGGAACCCAATAAAGGTTTTGCTGATAAAAACCCAAGTAGCAACGAGTGCAAATAACACAAACAAGAGCCCTAGGTGTAGACGAGTGCCATCGAATAAAATGGGCAATAAAGTACTGTCACCAAACAAAGCACTCTCAGGAAAGTTAAAGCCATCTGGGTCTTTTAAAGGCCCATGTACAGACCACAGCAAGATGTTCAACGCAATGTAGTTCATCATGATGGTGGTCAAGGTTTCATTGGTGTTCATTTTAAGTTTTAAGAATGCGACGATCCCCGCCCAAAGTAACCCGCCTAGAATTCCCGCGATGATTGCTAATGGCATTGCCAGATTTGAATCAGAATTAACAAACTGCACGGCAACAACAGAAGCCGTGATGCCGCCAACCAACAATTGCCCTTCAGCACCTATGTTCCAAACGGATGCCTTGAAGCACAGTGCTAAGCCATAGGCACAGAGTAAAATAGGAATGGCTTTGACAAACAGCTCACTCACACCATACCAGTCTGATATTGGGCTGATGAAATAAACGAATAACGCCTCAACAGGAGATTCGCCAAGAGCAGCAAACAGTATAGACCCTGTTAATAGCGTAAAAATGACCGCGGAGATAGGAGAAGCGTAGCGCCAAAAATTTGAAACAGTAGGGCGCGGAGTTAATTTGATCATGCGGTTTCCTCTAGAGCGGTGCTTTGCTGCTCAAAGTCGCCAGCCATCCATTGTCCGAGCTGAGCTAAAGGAAGTTCATCGGTCGGTAAAAAAGGTGAAACTTCGCCATCACAAATGGCACCTAAACGATCACTGATCTTATAAAGCTCATCTAAATCTTCAGAGACTACCAAGACAGCACAGCCCTGTTCACGTAGGGCAAAAATAGTATTGTGAATGGCGACTTGCGCACCAACATCAACGCCCCAGGTGGGGTGAGCCATAATTAGCAGTTTTGGTTGTTGCTCAACTTCACGGCCAATAATAAATTTTTGTAAGTTTCCGCCTGAAAGGCTAGCGGCTGTCGAGTGTACGGATGATGCTTTCACGTTATACTTTTCGATGATTTTTTTCGCTAGGCTAGCGACGGCACCTTTTTTGACAAAGCCGTTAGCGGTTAAATTTGAATCGTAACTGGTAAGTAGCGCGTTATTACAAAGGTCCATATCAGGAACAGCTCCTCGCCCAAGGCGATCTTCAGGTACAAAGCTCATACCTTGTCGGCGGCGAAATAATGGAGAGCGCTTATCTACAGATACACCACCGAACCAAATGCTTTTTGATGGGTATCGTTCTTCACCTGACAATGCTCTTAGTAGTTCTTCCTGTCCATTACCTGCAACACCTGCAATACCTACAATTTCGCCAGCCTTAACGTGAAAGTAAATGTTTTTAAGCGAGACATCAAAGGTGTCTTTCGCACGGATTGATAAGTCTGTTACATCTAGAAAAACAGCCTTACCTTCGGCTCGATGGGTGTCATTGCTGATGGGGGTGTCTTCTCCAACCATCATACGGGCGATGCTGGCTGGCGTTTCATCTTTTGGTTTACAGTCTCCGGTAACTTTGCCGTGCCGCAATATAGTCGCCTGTTCACACAAGCTGGTCACTTCATGGAGCTTGTGGCTAATAAATAAAATGGAGCAGCCTTCTTTGCTGAGTAATCTTAACGTTTCGAATAATCGGTCTGCTTCTTGTGGCGTTAATACAGAGGTAGGTTCATCTAAAATAAGCAGCTGAATATCAAGCAGTAAACAGCGAACAATTTCTACCCGTTGTTTTTCACCGGTCGATAAAGTTGCAATACGACGATTAGGGTCTAGTGGCATGCCGTACTTTTCAGAGGTATCTTTGATGCGTTGGCCAAGAGTGTTGCTAGGGCCTGACTGGTCACCCAATGCTAGTTCAATATTTTCTTTAACGGTGAGCGTTTCAAACAAAGAAAAATGTTGGAAGACCATTCCTATACCGAGTGATCGTGCAACTTTTGGCGAAGTAACTTTTGCTTCTTTACCGTTCCAAAATACTTGCCCTGAATCTGGCTTAGTTACACCGTATAAGATTTTCATTAAGGTGCTTTTACCTGCGCCATTTTCTCCAAGTAGGGCGTGAATTTCTCCGTGTTCGATGACTAAATCGATCGCATCATTTGCAATGCAACCCGGATAACATTTCGTTACGCCGACCATTTTCAATCGTTCAGTATTTTTTGCCAGTGACATGTATTTTGTTCCACCATAAAAAATAAGCTACGGTTTCGGATTTTAATTATCAAGCTGACCAAGGAGTCAGCTTGTTGTGGGGTAGATACAAAGTCGATTCACATTCTACTTTATAAATTAATTTCGAAGCTTATTTTGATTAAAGCTTAGATTTATTTTTGGCATGAGTCGTTGCGACTAAACAGTATTCTGAATACACCCAATCGCCAGTTTGATAAAAAATCGTGGCAAGTTTAAGTGTTTTGCACTTGCTACGCACCCTTAAAGCTTAAAATAAATTAATTTGTTTCGTTTTTTGCCTAAATAGGTTGCCGAACTTTAGATTTATGAATTGCGTTTTACATGAAGATAAAAACTTTAGATTTTCTGTTGGTTTTCATGTCTAACTGGTCAACTAAACATGGCGTTTGAATTGCGCCAAATTTAAATTTTTTAAATTGAAGTATGAAACTTAAGGCTGATATTTTTCTTGAATGGTTGGTTTGGTTATGAATAATTTCTAAGCGGATAATTAGAAGTTGTAATAATTGGTTTTGCTCTAGCACTGTTCAAATTTGACTTTAAGTTAGTATCCCAGTTCAGGTGTTCAAATTACGATAGTTAGACCCATGCAATGAAAAGGGTGATGATAGGGTTTTAGAAATAGCGTAGCCTGAGGCAGAAGTGCATATATACTCCAAATATTACCTGACCTATAAGTCAGGTAATGCTATGATCGCGTTTATTTGTATTTGAGAAAGAGGCATTTTTTGTGGCTAAACCGTTAATACTGTGTGGCAACGTACTGGATTTCATAGATAACCCTGCCAAGGCAGGGGATCAGGCTATTCGCTATTTTGCGCAAGGTGCTTTGGTTGTTGAGCAAGGCAAGGTGGTAGATTTGGGTGAAGAGTCTACTATTCTGCCGAAATACCCAGATGCCGAGGTCAAGCGTTACACGCATCACCTCATTATCCCTGGGATGATCGATACCCATGTGCATTTTGCGCAAACGGAGATGATCGCCTCTTATGGTGAGCAGCTCTTAGAGTGGCTAACTGAACATGCATTCCCAGCTGAAGAAAAATTTGCCGACTATCAATATGCCCATAAAATGGCTAATTTCTTTTTAGATGAGCTCCTTAAAAACGGAACTACCACGGCCTTAGTTTTTGGTACCGTGCATCCTGAGTCCGTTGATGCTTTCTTTAAGGCTGCACAAGCCAAGAACTTGCGGATGATCGCCGGCAAGGTGATGATGGATCGTAACTGTCCTGACTCGTTACAAGATACACCTGAAACAAGTTACTTAGACAGTAAAGCCTTGATTGAAAAATGGCACGGTGTCGATCGCTTGCAATACGCGGTAACACCTCGCTTTGCGCCCACGTCGAGTGTTGAGCAGTTAGCGGCGGCGAGTGCTCTGTTAAAAGAATTCCCTACGGTATACATGCATACCCATGCTTCTGAAAATACGGATGAATGTAAATGGGTTGCTGAGCTATACCCCGATGCAAAAGATTATGTCGGTGTTTATGAGGATGCTGGTTTGCTGACTCGTCGCAGTGTCTTGGCTCACGCAATTCACTTAAGTGATCGTGAGCTGGCCTGCATGCATGATCATGGTTCGTCCATTGCGCATTGCCCAACATCAAATTTATTTATTGGCTCTGGCTTGTTTAATCTTAAGCAGGTTCAAGCGCATAATGTTGAAGTGGGCTTGGGAACCGATATTGGCGCAGGAACAAGCTTCTCGTTACTTCAAACCTATAATGAAGCGTATAAAGTTCAGCAGCTAAACGCCAATAAGCTTTCTGCTTTTGAAGGCTTATATATGGCCACGCTAGGTGGAGCGCGTGCTTTAGACTTAGAAGGGACGATTGGTAACTTTAATGTTGGCTGTGAAGCAGATATTGCCGTACTCGATTATAACGCCACTCCACTTATGGCCTGTCGGCTAGAGCAAGCCAATACGCTTCACGATAAATTGTTTGCGCTAATGATGTTAGGTGATGATCGCGCAGTTGCCGATACTTATATTATGGGTAAGTTAAGCTAATCTCAAAACTAAACTGTATTTCAAAAAGCCCGAAATTCTATCAAAAGGTTTTGGGCTTTTTTATTCTTTAGTGCGCGTTTGAATGCCTTACTTTTGCTTTATACGCAGAATAAGACAAGGCGAGTAGTAAGCAGATGCTGGCTGGTACGAACAGCGCTTGGAAGCTTAACGTATTAAATAAATAGGCTCCTACAGCCGCGCCAAAAATAAACCCAGTAATAATTAGGATAAACAACAAGGCTTTACGGCGATCAAATTCTTCGCCTCTAATTTGAGCGCCGAGCATTATTCCTAGGTCCGTAAAAATACCCGTAAGATGTGTTGTTCTGACAACGGCGCCGCTGTAGGTTGTCGCCAAGGCGTTTTGGAGGCCGCATGCTGCTGAGGCTAAATAATGCCCATTAATAGAACCTTTGGTAAGAAAGTAAACAGCGCTAAAAAGAAACAGAGCTTCTAAATAGAGTAAGCCGCTGTAATTACGGCCAAGTTGTAATGCGCCGCCGCGGACAAAATACCCCGAGATAGCCGCACCCACAACGAAGCTGAGCAGAATGAACACTAAATGAACTCCATCGTTTACGGAAGAGTTGACGATCCCAGTGCCAAGTAGAGTAGCAGTGCCGGATAAATGCGAGATTGATTGATGCTTAAAACCCAATAACCCGACAGAGTTAATAAGGCCTGCCACCATGGCGAGTATGAAAGAACCGTATTCTACCCATCGGGGTAATTTTGTAATCACATGATTCCTTAGCTCGTTACGAATGCGTTTGGCAGACACAGGTATCATCAATCCTAGAAAAGGCTTTGTCAATTTACAGAATGCGTCTGATTCCGAGCGAGAGTTTTCCTTGGCGATAGATGCATTGCACAATAGAATGGATAGTTCTATATACAGGGATGATTTGCATGGCTTTAAAGTTTCGAAAACCCACCTGGGCGCTGACATTATTTTCATTGCCGTTTTTATTGGTAGGGTTGGGCTTCCTATTGATGAGTGTCATTCCAACTTTATACCTTGGCGTTTCTGCCGCTAACTGGACGCAAGTACCTGCCACGTTGCTAACCGCTTCATTAGATATCAGTACGGGCGATAGTACAACTTATCAAGCTAGAGCGAGTTATCAATATGAGTTTCAGGGCTATACTTATAGTGCTAATCGAGTAGGTATTAATGGCGGTTATGACAACATAGGCAGCTGGCAATCAAGGGTCGCAGCCGAGCTAAAGCGACATAAGTCGGCAAATGGCACAACGATTGCCTTTGTGAACCCCAAAAACCCAGAATCAGCGCTTCTTTATCCAGACATTCGTTGGAGCCTAATTGGCTTTAAAATGATCTTTGTTATAATTTTTGGCGGTGCCGGTGGATTACTGTTTGTTGGTTCAATGATAGAAAAACCTAGCGCACTCAAACGGTTAAAAAGAAACGGAAAAAGAGTGCATCAAGAGGCACAATCAGATCACATTTATTCATCAGCTCGCACGACGGTATGGGTGTTAGTGGGTATAACACTCGTTGTAAATTTAATGAGTGCCCCGGTTATTTTTGCACTGGGCGATGAGTTACGAAATGGCAATAAGCTTATCCTCCTTGCGCTCATTTTCCCTATCGTTGGTTTTGGCTTGTTGTTGACGACTGTTAGGGAGGGCTATCGGCTCAAAAAGCTGGGTCGAAGCCCACTGGTGCTGGCGCCATTTCCGCCTGCCATTGGTGGCTACTTAGGGGCAACGGTTCGTATCAATACAGAATACGATAGTCACCAGCGTTTTAAAGTGTCGTTGAGTTGTATTCACCGCTATACCAGACGCTCATCTGATGGTAAATCAACAACCGTTGAACAAACTCGTTGGCACGAGGAAGGCATTGCCTACCTAGAGCGGGCGAAAAATAACAAAACGCTGCTTCGATTTAACTTTAATATACCAGAAGGTTTACCTGAATCGACGGAAGGCAGTCATCGTTACATTTGGCGAGTTGCTGTAGAAGGAGAGATATCCCGTTCGACGTTTAAGCGTTCATTTACTGTACCCGTTGTCGTCATTGAAAACCCAGCGCACACTCACCAATACCTGGCAATTAACCACCCTGGTATAATCGAGCTGACCATAGATCGTATTGATCAGTTAAATGCTGATGATCGTGGCAATGAATTTGAATTACGGTTTCCACGTTTTTCCTATTTAGGCGACCGTTTGGCATCAATATTATTTGGCAGTATATTTCTAGGGTCGGGCATTGGTGTCTACATAGCGGGAGCACCGATCATTTTCCCCATTGTTTTTGCGCCGATTGGCTTGGCTGTCATGCTGCACAGTGTTGTTGCCATGCTAACGGCGCATCGAGTTATGGTACGTTCTGATGGTGTTTTTCGGCGCAGTTCTTTTATGGGGCTCATTAAAAAGCTAAAGCACTTTGCGGTGGCCGATCTTGACAGCATTTCTATTGGCAAGGCCACTCGTTGGGAAAGCAGCCATGGCTCCAAGCGTTACTTTTTCGCTATCGAAGCCAAAAATAAGCAGGGTGAAAAGTTTAAGTTAGTTGATAGAATAGAAGGTGACGACTCAGCGCAAGCCATAGTGGATCGGTTCAATCAGATACTAAATCGCCCCTGATTCCTATTGGAGAGTAGGCAGAGTAAACCTCAAACAAGTGAGAAAACCGCTAAACGGTGATCAACCATAGAAAACAATGCTAGAATGCTCAGTTAGGCGCATTTTTACTGCAGTTAACGTTTAACCTAATATCCTATGAAAAGGCAAACATGAAGGTACCAGCACGGTTACAACCCCTTGTAGATGATGGTCTGATCAGCGAAGTAGTTAGCCGCTTGATGAGTGGAAAAGAAGCTGATATTTATATTGTCCGTTGCAGTGGTGTCATTCGGTGCGCCAAAATATACAAAGATGCGGTCAAACGAAGCTTTAAAAAAGCGGCCCAATATCAAGAAGGTCGCAAAGTGCGTAGCGGTCGTCGCGCCCGTGCCATGGAAAAACGTTCTAATTATGGCCGCAAACAGCAAGAAGAAGTTTGGCAAAACGCTGAAGTAGACGCCTTATCTCGTTTAGCTCAAGCAGGTGTTCGTGTGCCTGAGACCTTTGGCTGTGTCGATGGTGTGCTCATCATGGAGCTGGTTTGCGATGATGCCGGAGACGTTGCTCCGCGTCTTGATGATGTTATTTTGACCGAAGAGCAAGCTTTAGAAGACCATGAGGTCATGATGCATTACATCAAGTTGATGTTATGTGAAGGTCTGGTACACGGAGATCTCTCAGAGTTTAATGTCTTGCTCGATGATTATGGTCCAGTCATTATCGACTTACCTCAAGCGGTAGACGCTGCCGCGAACAACAATGCGCAAGCTATGTTTATGCGCGATGTGACTAACATTAGCCGTTTTTATGGGCAATTCGCAGCAGAAATTCTAGACACTCGTTATGGCGAAGAGATGTGGGCACTTTTTAGTGAAGGCGAGCTCAAACCTGACACACCTCTGAGTGGTTTGTTTGACGGTCCAACTGAAGACCCTGACGTAGATTCTGTTCTTGATGAAATTAAAGCAGTGCTAGAAGAGGCAGAAGAAGAGCGCGCACGTTTGCAGCGTTTATTGGGTGATGATGAAGATTAAAAGGTGAAAAAAGCCGGGCTTGATACAACTGCCCGGCAAAACGTACACTAACTACCCCAATCTATTTAACAGAAAATCCTGCCAAGTTTTACCTGAGTCTTTGAGTGTTCTAACCTGAGTTTCGTAATTCACGTGAACAATGCCAAAGCGCTGCGAATAGCCGTAAGCCCATTCAAAATTATCCATAAGACTCCAAGCAAAGTAACCTCGAATATCTACCCCTTGCTCAATACAGTTATTCACTGCCAATAAATGTTGTTGATAATAATCTGTTCGCATCGTGTCCTTTATTACACCATCGACACAACCTGTATTATCCGCAGCGCCATTTTCAGTAATAAAAATGGGCGGTAAGTTAGCGTAAGTTTGCTTATATTCCACCAAAGCCCTTGTCAGGCCATCCGGTACAATCGACCAACCAATATCAGTTTTTGGAACCTTTTGTTCAACGATTTCCTTTTCACCCTGTTCGTTACACCTAACAATATTACTGCTGTAATAGTTGATGCCAAGAAAGTCTAGCGGCGCACTGATAATATCCATGTCACCGTCTAGCTGAGTCGGCATCCACTGGGGGTGCTTCTTAAAAACCGATACAGGGTAGTCACCCTCAAGTAACGGCCGTAAAAAAGTATGGTTGCTATCATCGTTAGCTAACGTTGCTACTTCGATGTCAGCAGGGCTATCAGTAGCTGGAAAAGAAGGTGAGATATTCAATACGATTCCGTGCTGAGCGTTTGGAGCAAACGGCCGCATCAACGGAATTGCTAAACCATGGGCAAGTAATAAATGATGAGCAGCCTGAAACCCTAAGCGATCATCTTTAAGGCCCGGTGCGTGTACTCCCCACCGATAGCCTAAATAAGCTGAGCAGAATGGTTCATTAAAGGTTGCATAAGAAACAACTCTATCACCCAAGCATTTAACGACTTCTTGCGCGTATCGTGCAAAAGAATAAGCGGTTTCTCGGTTTATCCAGCCGCCTTTGTCTTGTAAGTATTGTGGTAAATCCCAATGGTACAGTGTTGCATAGGGCTTAATGCCTCGGGCGACTAAACCATCGACTACGCGCTCATAGAATTCGAAGCCGGCTTTATTCCATTCTCCTGGTTTAGGCTCAATGCGTGGCCAAGCAATAGAGAAACGGTAAGCGTCAACACCTAAAGATTGTATTAAATCTAAATCTTCTTCAAGGCGCTGATAATGATCACAGGCAACTGACCCGTCGTCGCCATTTAGAACTTTACCTGGGGTCGCGCAAAAGCGATCCCAGATGCATTCAGTCCGACCATCAGCTCGGTTACTGCCTTCAATTTGAAATGCAGCCGTAGCAACACCAAAGGTGAATTCTGGTGTATGTAAACGGCTGTTGTTAGGTACAATAAATGCCACGTTAAAACTCTCTTTATATTTTTTGAATTATTACTTAACTGCACCGCTGGTTAAACCGGCAATCATTTGCTTGCTGGCGGCCATATAGATAGTCAGCAACGGTAAGATGGAAATTGTGGTGCCTAACATCACGGCACCCCAAGGTGTATTAGGAACCCCTTGAACGCTGCGTAACATTTGAGTAATTACCATTTTATCTGGGCTGTTTAAGACGACGAGTGGTTGTAAAAAGTTATTCCATAAGAATACGAATTGTACAATAGCCAAAGTCGCTAAGCCTGGGCGAAGTAATGGCACAACAATGCTCCAATAAGTTCTTAGGGCGCTGGCACCATCAAGTTTAGCCGCTTCAAGCAGATCTTTTGGAACTGAAGCTACAACATACTGACGAATTAAGAAAATACCGAATGGATTAATGGTGAACGGAAGCCAAACGGCAACGTGTGTGTTCGCTAAGCCCATCGTGGAAATTACCATGTAATATGGAATCAATGTTAATACCGGAGGGATCATCATTGAACCGATCATGATAGCAAAGATTGCATTTTTACCTTTGAATTTAAAGACCGCGAGCGAATAACCGGCCATCGAACAAAACACCAACGAAACGACGGTTCCAATTACCGAGATAGATATGCTGTTTAGCATTCCCGTCCAGAAATCCATAATTTTAAGTAAGTTTTCATAATTCGAAATAACTTTGTCGCCAAGACTGAAATTAATACCACCTGTGAACATGGTGGTACGATCATGTGTCGCCAAAATAGCAGACCAAATAAAAGGGAAAATAGTGATAAAGGCGAATAAGCCAAGGAAGACCCTTACAGCAATCTTTCCAGCACCACGATATAAATTTACGATAAACGTTGCTTGAGAGTTAGTCATGTTATTCGCCCCCTAATCCTTTGCGCCCAAATAAATAGAAATATGCACCAGTGAAAATGCCAATGATAAGAAAGAGAATCCATGAAATTGCCGCAGCTGAGCCCATGTCTAACCATTCCCATGCAATTTGGTATAAATAGTTTGAAATGGTTTTACCCGCTGTTTGCGCAAATTGACCACCGCGCGTTAATACATAAGGTTCATCAAATAGGTTCATGTTGCCGATAATGGTGAGTGTTACACCGAAGAATATAAAAGGCTGCAGCAGTGGTAAAGAAACATGGCGGAAGCGCTGCCAAGAGTTTGCACCGTCTATTTCTGCAGCTTCGTATAGATCATTTGAAATAGTGGCTAAGCCTGCGGTGTAGATAACCGTGTTGAAGCCGACATATTTCCAAAAAACAACAAAAGAGGTTGAATAGCGAATAAGACTGTTCTCTTGTACCCAACCTAAAGGCAAGGAGTCTTTTAATCCGCCAAAGAGCCATGAACTCCAAGAGGCATCTGCCAAATAGATAAGGACTTGGTTAATAATGCCGGAATCTTTCGAGTACATAACGTAGAAGATCATGGAAACGGCAACGGTTGAAGTAATGTAGGGTAAAAAGTAAGCCGTTGTTAACCAGTGTCGAACTTTTGGGCCCATCATCACAAGAAAGTAGGCCAATGGTAGAGCAACTAAATGTTGTGGCGTACCAGAAAGAACCGCCATCACCAGAGTGTTCCATAAAGACTGCCATAGTGTAGGGTCTGTTAAAGACAATACATAGTTTTCCAATCCAACGAACTCCATAGAGCCTAAGCCTTCAACGGGATTCCACATATGGAAAGAAAGGTAAATCATAAAAAATACAGGAAAAACACCAAATACACCGTAGATCAGAATATAAGGAGATAAAAAGCCATAAGGCGTGACTTTTTCAGAAAACTTTCGCCACTTGTCCTGACGGCTAGTTTCTATCGAAGTTGTTGCTGTTGCTATTTCACTGTTCATAACAGATCTCGGCTATGTCATTGGTTAAATATTTTAGATGCATTTAAACATGTTGCTAATTCAGTAACAGTAAAAACGAATTTTGAGCTGGTGGTTGTTAAGAGAGGTATGGCCACCGCTTATACGGCGGCCAGTTAAGCATAGTTATAGTTATATCTTTACCCGAAGGTAGTTAGATTAACGAACGCGACGCTTAATTTGTTTCTCTGCATCGCTTAATGCTTTCTCAATATCTACGCCATCATTAAGTACTTTATCTAGAGCAACGTTAACTAAAGATTCAGCGATAAGGTCACCGTTCATTGGCGTAACCGGGTTGATGTTTGCCGCTACGTCAGCCCATAAAGCTCGTGCTTTCTGACCGCGTAGAAATTCAATTGGCTCATCAAATGATGCGTCTGAATAAGTACCAGTGTGCGCAGGGAATGCAGCAATATTTTTGAAACCAGCCAATTGGTTTTCAGCAGAAATCATGTGCTCAATTAAGTCCCATGCCGCTGAAACATTTTTAGCTTGCTGAGGTATTGCTAGGTAAGAACCACCCCAAGTACCATAGGTTCCATCTGGTAAGTGGCTTACGCCCCAGTTACCTGAAGTTTCAGGTGCCATCCAGTTTTGTAAGTGACCTAATAGCCAAGCACCAGACATCTGTGTTGCAAATTTACCTTCGCGGAAACCTGCATACCAATCTTCAGTCCACTCAGATATATTACCGTCCATACCGCCATCACGAACTGCTTTAGCCAGCTCAAAAGCGCGTACAAATCGGTCAGAGGTCACTAACGAGTTACCGTCGACATCGAAGTATAAGCCTTCGCCTTTACCAACGTTAAAACGGTAGTAGGCAACAGCGATGGCGCTTGCGTTACCAATTAATAGAATATCTTTCTTCTTAAGTTCTTCACCGTAAGCTAGGTAGGTGTCCCAGTCAGTCATAACTTCGTCTAAATCGAAGCCCATATCTTCCATATAGTCGCGACGGAAGTACATAACACCAGGACCTAAATCGACAGGTACCGCATACTGCTTACCGTCATTGCCTTTACCTGCTTGCACTGCATAGTCAGCGTAGTTGCCCGCGATGTCTTTGTAGAAGTCAGTCAAATCGACAAACCCGCCAGCATTAACGAATGACCCAATAAAGCCCACATCAATCAATACAACGTCACCTGCACCACTACCCGTTGCTAAGTTAGTTTTCAATTTATTGTGATGGTCACCGTGGTTGTTCATCAGCATTTCAACATTATGTTGAGTCAAGCTCGGTGTGATTAGGTTAAGTTGAGAGTCGTAGTCAGGGAATCCGTCGATACGAATGTCCGCTGCAAATGAAGTCGCTGCTGCCAGTGTTAGTGCTGCAACGCCTGCTTTTAATTGCATTTTCATAGCTGTTTCTCCGCTAATTGTTGTTTTTTTGCTTTTGTGAAACTCATTAGTTTGGTCAAACGTTACTGCAAATCAACTGCTGTAACCGCTTACAGGTAAGATTATGAGTCTGGACTTGTTCTGTCAACTAATTTTCGGTGGTGAAACATGCTCTAAATCATCTAAATAGGCTAAACAGGCCATTTTTCGTTAATAATCAACAACTAAGCATGTATTAAAATTTAGAAAATATAAGCGTTGACATAATTACACTGTAAACGGTTACAATGGAGGGGGTAAATATAATAATAAGGTGACCTCATGAAGCGTCTAAGTGCATTTTTTCTAGTTATGTTGCTGCCGTGTATCGCTGTTGCAGCCTCGGAAGCATATTCTGTCGAGTTTTTAAGTGCGCCCGTTCCTGGTTGGAGTAAAGACCGATTAGTCGGCGAGCTTATAAAAGGTAATAAAGGTTTTAGGATTTTTGATAAATCACCTGATGCAGGACCATTTGATGACGCTGAAACCTTTAAAGTTGATTCTGCAATAACACTGCCTTATGGCGATAAAACAATCAGTATTGATGTAACCGTTGGTGAAGGTACCTCTCCGCTTTGGGAGCACCGGCTCATGCAGTTCCAGGTAAATGGTACAGAGCTACCGGCCGCGACGTTAGAAAATGGAGAGTTTCAATTTACCAAGCTCTATGGCGACGATGGTAAAGGCTTCGTTCCTGCCCAAACTGGCACCTATGTTTTTGAAATTGACAAATCGATTACTGACGTGCAATTTATTTCCTTTATGACGGCCGGTGCAGATAATTTTGCAATGACTGTTAGTAATGTTGTTATAGAAGTTCTACCAGAAGAAGACGTTCGGCCCAGACCATATTTGATTCGATTCAATAGGCTCGGGTACCTTAATGACAAACCTCAGCCGGTTGTGCTTGAATGGCAAGATGATTTGCAAGCCGACGAACTCCCGTTTACCACTGCAATCAATAATGGTTCTAAAACCACAACAACATTAATTCGTGGTGAAAAAAGTAAAGACAGTGGCTTAGACATCAATGCATTTGAATTAGCCATTGAAAATCCAGATTTTACGACATTGATCATTCCTGAAACGGTTAAACGAACCCAACATACGACAGCTTTATTTCAAATTCGTAACTCGCTATCAGAGTATAAGAAGCACCGGGATGCAGCCTTAGGCGCCTTCCATTGGTTTGATATGGAGACCTACAAGGGTGCGCATGAGCAAGACAGAGCTGCGATGGTATTTGGTAGTCAAGAAACGATAGATGTCTATGGTGGTTGGTACGATGCCGGTGACTATGGTCGCTACTCTGTTAATGGTGCCTTTTCAGTATATTTGTTATTGCTTTCTTACATTGCTAATGATGCAGCCTTTGAACTAGAAATTTCGCCGTTAAATCGACGAATAGATGAGCGTAATGCTTTGCTCGAACTCGTGCTACCTGAGCTGTTGTTTCTTGAGAAAATGCAGCGTGACGATGGTGCGGTTTACCATAAAGTTTCCAGTCAAAATTGGCCAGGTAATAACGTTAAACCATCCGAAGATAAAGAACCGAAATATGTTATGCCGATCAGTACAACTGCCACGGCTGATGTCGCTGCGGTTATGAATTTGGCGGCTCATGTTTATAGTTTGAGTACGTTACCTGAAGATCAAGCCTTAGCCTCCCGCTTCAAACAAGTCGCAACGTCGGCGAGTGAGTTTTTGCAGCAAAACCCGATGCTAATCATGATTGATGATAGATATGATGGGGATGAATATGGTGGACCTTACAGTGATCAAATTGACCGAGATGAACGACTTTTAATGAGTGTGTCTAATGCGTGGTTGGATGGTAAATTACCTAAGGAAATAAAAGACGAGCTACGTGTCTTGGCGAAATTACCGCGATTTTCTGACCCCACGCCTGATTGGATGAATGTTAATTTTCTTTCCGTGTTTAGCGCATTGTTTATTAGCCAGGACTTAGATGAGCCGTTTCATGAAGAATTAAAAGCGCTAGTCATTGAACAATTCAGTGGACTAGTGGCTGAGCAAAAAGACAACCCTTATGGTTTGATATTTGCCGGCAGTGGTAATGGGTTTGATTGGGGTAGTAATGGCACGATTGCGACCTTAGGCAGTGAGCTACTTTGGTTGGAATCTTTAACCAATGAGGGCATCTATTGGGATGCAGCCTATAAGATGAGCCATTGGTTCTTTGGTCTAAACCCGCACGGCATAATTTTTACAACCGGAAGCAGTCGCTTTAATGCACAGCGACCACACTTTAGGCCTCTCTTATCTCAGGCGACACCAAAACCATATGGCTTGTTGGTAGGCGGGCCTAACTCAGTCGAGCTAAAGGGTGATGTCGCTGCCGCTCCGCTGTTTAAGAAAGCACCGATGCAAGTTTACATTGATCACCAAGACTCTTGGGCTACAAACGAGGTTGCCATTAATTGGCAAGCAGCGTGGGCTTCGTATATGAGCCTGTTGGTGGCCAAGTAACATTTAGGAATGCAAAGATAAAATGGACATTTGAAATCTAATTTATTCTTAGTTTGAGGAAGTATAGAAATGCTGAATCGTTTTTTTATAGCCGTTTTACTGTTGTGTAATGTTTCATTTGCATCTAATGACTTAACATTGATTCCAACCCATACTAATGGGTTTGTAAGAAATTTTAACCCATTTGAATCGACAATTGGTTCTTTTTATGCGACGGATTTCGTTTATGAGCCTCTATGGATTTTTAATGTTTGGCACCCAGATAAAAATTTTCCTCGCTTAGCTAAGAGTGTAGAGATCAGTGAAGACTTAGAGTCTATAACATACACTTTAAGGGAAGGAGTAAAGTGGTCAGATGGAAATAGCTTTAGTGCGGATGATGTTGTTTTTACTGTGGATTACGCGAAACTACATCCGAACTACGGAATTAATATTACTAGCTTGGTTGATCGCGCGGAAAAAATTAACGCAACCACTGTGAAGTTTTATTTAACTAGGAAGGACGCCCTAGCACATGAAATTATAGGCCGACTTTACCCATTGCCAAAACACATTTTTGAAAATGTAGATGACCCTGTTAACTTTGCAAATGCAGAGCCTGTTGGTACTGGCCCATTTACTGAGGTGACACATTTTAAGACCACCTATTTTAAAATATGTCGTAATCCAAATTACTACCAAGCAGATCAGCTTAAAGTGGATTGTTTGAAATTTCCACATTATTCAGGCAATGAACAACTTTGGGCCGCGGCTCGTCGAGGTAAAATTGATTGGTTGGGAGAGGGTATTCAAGATCCCGTTAATAACTTCTCTAAATACCTTGAGACTAATAAGTATTGGCTTGCACCAGGTGCCAATACTAACTTGCAAATTAATACTCAAAAAGCACCCATGAATGATGTTAAATTTCGTCGTGTTTTGAGCATGGCAATCAATCGCGCCAAATTGAGAAATGTTGATACATTCGGCCTAACTAGCCCAACACATTGGCCAGTAGGTACAGGCCCTTTATATGAGGCGTGGTATGATGAAACTAAATTGGCACCTTATAAATATTTGATGGAATATAACCCAGAGGCTGCTAAGAAAGCTTTAGATGAAGCAGGCTACGTAGACGCCAATAATGACGGAGTTAGAGACTTACCCAACGGAGAGCCGTTTCGTATTGGTATCGCGGTTCCAAGTGGCTGGACAGATTGGCTAAACTCTGTGTTCACCATCGTGGATAACTATAAAGCGATTGGCATAGACGCTTATGTGGCTTCAATGGACGAACAAAAGTGGTTTGAGCGAATACCTACCGGTGACTTTGACATTTACATTATGTGGACCAACCCGGGCATTACCCCATGGAAAATTTATTCTGAAATATTCAATTCAGAACTAATGGTTCCAGGGGCAATTGATGGTCAGGCGATGCACCAGTTTAAATCGACTAAAATTGAGCGGTGGCTAAAAGAGTATACTCTAACGCCTGATACACAGATGCAACATGAGCTTATCTCAAATATACAAATGGAAGTTGCCGAAAACGTTCCTGTCGTGGGGTTATTTGCAAATCCAATATGGTATCAATACAGCGATAAGAAATTTACCGGTTGGGTCACTGAGTCAAACCCCTATGTTCGGCCGCAAGTACATAAGGGCACGCCTGAGAGGCTTATTCATGTGTTGAACTTACGGCCAGTTGACTAGATAAATCTTCAATAAAACAGTTGATCCTCGATCAACTGTTTTGAATAGTCAGCTAGGTTCGTCGGCAAGTCGATCGGCGGATGGTTAACTTAGGTTCAAACTTATAGGTAATGTCATCCATTTCTTCACCGCCAAGTTTTAAGGCTAGGTGTGCAGATTGAGTCCCAAATTCGTTGACCGGGATGGTGATAGTCGTTAACGCAGGCTCTACGTACCGTGCCATCACCATATCATCGTAGCCAACAATACTGCATTCATCAGGAAGACTTTTACCCTGCTTTTTAAGCATGTTCATGGCGCCAATGGCCATATGGTCATTGTGAGCAAAAACTGCACTATAATTCAGTTTACGCCGGGCTAAACGTTCAATAGAGGTTTTGCCTCCTTGTTCCGTATAGTCAGACTCAACAACTAAATTATCGTCATAAGTTAGGTTGGCTTGTTCAATTGCTCGCCGATAACCCGCCAGCCTATTTCTAGCGTCTTTTTTATAAAGGGGCCCTGTAATACAGGCAATAGAAGTATGGCCTAAATCAATAAGATGTTGAGTTGCTAAGTACCCACCTGTGTCGTTATCTACAGAAATGCAATGATCGCTTAGTTCGGAAATATGCCTATTTACTAAGACAATAGGTACGTGACTATTATCACTTAAGCGAATAATGTCTTCATCTGGCAGCACATCTAAGTGCAAAATTAAGCCGTCGACCCGTCTTTGTAATAAGAAATCGATAGCGCCTAGTTCGCTTTCGATCGTATCGTGACCGCTGGTAACAATAAGATGTTTTCCGGCTTTGCGGACGGCGTTTTCAGCAGAGTTCATCATGCCACCAAAGAATGGGCCGCTTAGATCGCCAATAACCATACCAATTGTTTCAGATTTGTTGGTTGCTAGAGAACGAGCGAATGAGTTGGGTTGGTAGCCCAGTTCCCCCATGGCGGCGAGAACTTTCTCGCGAGTGGTGTCGGACACCCATTTATTGCCATTGACTACTCGACTAACGGTTGCGACAGAAACGTTAGCTAGTTTGGATACTTCGCGAATGGTGGCCATAAATACTTTACCTTGTACCGAAGAATAGACTGTAACCGGTTACATGGTGTATTTCCAGTCAAATTTGGGGGAGCCGGGGATTTTATCGAGGTTATAGACTGAATACAAATGATTATGAAGGATGAGTCGTTACAGCGGCAGCCCTATGTTGTCAGCAACAAGGCTGCCGAATCGCATCAAGGTATTATGCGGAAGCGTGATACCTTTAATTGCAGGTCAGACGCAAGTGATCTTAATTGATGGCTGGTTGCTTGAGACGATTCTGCCGAATGATGTGTTCGTTCGGCTAAGTCAGAAACTTGGTGAACGTTATTGTTCAGCTCATTTACCGTCGAGGCTTGCTCTTCTGAGGCCGTTGCAATAAGTCGGCTTAGATCGAGTACCTCTTCCATGATAATTGAAAACTGAGCTATGGTATCGTCAGCAAGTTGAGCGCTGGACACACTGCGATTGACCAGTTCACCGCTTTGCTCCATAACTGTGACCGCTCGGGCAGACTCCTTTAGCATGCCTTCAGTCATCGCTTGAATCTCATGAGTAGACGCTTGAGTGCGTCCCGCTAATGCCCTAACCTCATCGGCTACAACGGCGAAGCCACGGCCTTGCTCACCAGCGCGTGCCGCTTCAATGGCAGCGTTAAGTGCAAGTAAGTTTGTTTGTTCGGATATGCTACCAATGGTTGTTAGTATGGTGGCAATGCTTTGCACCCCAACGTTGAGCGAGTCAATGACAGCTTTCGCTTCTGTTGATTGTAAGCTGACTTGATCAATCATATTTTTGCTGCTGGTGACATTTTCACGTCCAGTCTTAGAGAGCTCTCCAGCAGTGGTTATTTTTTCATGTGTTGAGCTGGCATGGCTGGCGACTTCACTAGCCGTCGCGGCCATCTCAGTTAGGGCGGTGGCGACCATGTCGAGTTCTTGTTTTTGGCCCGCAACAAACTCTAAAGTGTCAGAGGCTTGTGAAGAGACCAATTCAACACTCTTATTGATGTTCGTATTTGCATCGCCTATACCACCGACAATATCCCTAAGGCTGTTTGATAGCTGGCCAACAGATTCATTAATTTTACTGAATTCATCTGTGCCTTGAATAGGCTTAGGTTTTGAAAGCTCACCTTTAGCCAAACTCATTAAGTCATTCTGTACGATAGAAATAGCTTTCTTGAAATACCGGGTTAAATAAATTGAAATGAGCATGATCAGCAAGAGAGCGGTGCCACCTAAAAAGTACCCCATTGTGCGCTGGGTATCTAAGCTGCGTTGTATTTGATTGGATGAATCTGTTAAATCATTAAAGCCAATATCAATAAGCAGTGATGCGTGATTTAAAAGATTGTCTAATGTTTGACGAAAATTCGCTAACAACTGACGTTGATGTTGGGCGAGTGACACCTGTTGTGTTTTGAATTCTTGTAAGCCATTTTGATAATCATTATTAATATACTCACCTTGTACCAACAGCATAATACTGTCTGTGGTTTGGTTTAGAGCCCTTATGAGGTTGATATAGACATCAGGGTCTTCTCCGGCACGTAGGGGCAACGCCTGTAAAACGGTTTTATGGTCTCTTGCCCACCGCTCAATCGTAACATTAAATATTTCAAGCTCATCTAGACTTGACGAGGCTTTAAGCTTTTCAATGTATAGCATTCCCTCGTTCATCGAGGCACGAAACTCCTGTATTAAACTAATAACATAGTCGTCATCGAGTTCGTATAAAATATCTGACAAAAGAGAATCTAAAGTACTTCTTTGTTCATCAAGTTGTTCAATATCTTGCTTGATTAAGTCTTGGATATTGATGACGTTTTTTTGTTGGGCGGCTATACCGCCTATTGCAGATACAATGTCATTTGCAAGCGTTTCTATTTCATCTAGATCATTTTTTATTGCAGCCTCAAGCGTAGCGCTTAAGGTGCGGGTGTTCGCCGTTGCTAAAGTTGTCTTGAGTGCTTTCGTTTCAGCGTTAATCTTTTCGTTAAAGGTAGAAAGCTGATTTAAAGAAGTAGATTCTAACAACTCTAAGATAAGTGGCTCTAACTGTGAAGCCGTGCTTGAAATATCAGACATTTGTGTAAAAACTGGGATGGACTCGTCAGCCATTCGAGTTAAGCCCTCTTCGGTTTTGTTCGCATCGACCATTGTATTTATGAGGTTAACTAGAAAGAGCATGCCAATGAGGCCAAAGCCTAGCGAGATTTTTGCAACTAAGCTGGTCGGAATTGTAAAATATTTTTTTGATTTATCTATGATGGACATAAGTATCTTTTGACCCTCAAAAGTGTAAAGAATAAAACATTAAAAGGGAGTCGCCGCTAGGTGGCTACTCCCTTATTTCTTAGGCTCCATTCCTTAGAGGGGTATGGCTATCTTAACCCATAGTAACAATTACCTCATGACTTGAACCTTGATCAAACAGTGGCAAAATATTGCCTTCTACTGATTTCCCATCAACAGTAATAGATGCGATACCCTTGCTCACATTTTTTGGGTTGTTAATTTGGATGTTATAAGTCACACCTCTATAAACTCTTTTAACGGCATACCCTTGCCAAACTTTAGGAATACATGGATCTATTTGTAAACCATTGTAATGAGGTTTTATTCCTAGAATACTTTGCGTAATAGCAACGTAGTTCCAGGCAGCTGTACCCGTAAGCCAAGAGTTCTTCGCTTGACCTGGCGTAGCGGCTTCTTTGCCTGCAATCATCTGTGCATAAACGTAAGGCTCTGTTTTGTGTAGCTTAACTTTATCGTCTTGATACGCTGGCGCTATTTTAGTGTAGTACTCAAATGCTAAATCGCCATTGCCTCGTACTGTTTCACCAATCATAATCCATGGGTTGTTATGACAAAAAATGCCGCCATTTTCTTTATACCCTTGTGGGTAGGTTGAAATTTCACCGTATTCGATTCGATACTCGGTAAAGGCTGGGTAGTTCAAAACAATACCGAAATCACATGAGAGGTGTTCGTTGACTGAATTTAGGGATTTATCAACTAAACCTTCTTCTAAGCCGATACCGGCCATTGTACAAAAGCCCTGAGACTCAATAAATATTTTCGATTCTTTGGCTTCATGAGTACCAACTTTTTTACCGAATGCATCATAAGCACGCAAGAACCATTCACCATCCCAAGCGTTTTCTTTGATTGAGCCAACCATTGAATCAATATACATTTGAGCTCGTGAGGCTTCCTCTTTTTTGTCCAGCTGCTTGCAGAGTTCAACGTAGTCATTGCCAAACAGTACAAATTGCCCAGCAATCATGACAGATTCTGCTCGACCACCTTCTTTGTTTTCTGTTGTTTGGAAACTTTCGTTTGGATCCGTAGAGAAACAATTTAAATTAAGGCAATCGTTCCAATCAGCACGACCAATGAGTGGCAAACCATGCTCACCAAGGTTGCGAGTAATAAAGTTAAATGAGCGAGTTAAGTGCTCGAACAGGCTGGTCGACTTGGTTTCATCATTGTCGTAAGGCACCTGCTCATCGAGAATTGAAAAGTCACCCGTTTCTTTCACGTAAACCGTGACCGATTGTACTAACCACATTGGGTCATCATTGAAGTTACCACCAACGGCAGCGTTACCGCGTTTGGTTAAAGGCTGGTATTGGTGATATGCAGAGCCATCTTCAAACTGAGTGGCAGCAATATCTAAAATTCGTTGCCGAGCGCGATCTGGAACCAAGTGTACAAAGCCGATTAAGTCTTGGTTTGAATCTCGGAAGCCCATACCACGGCCAATGCCTGACTCAAAGAACGATGCTGAGCGTGACATGTTAAAGGTCACCATGTTTTGGTATTGATTCCAAATGTTGACACCTCGGTTTAAGCGTTCATCATCAGAGTCAACAATAAACTTGCTTAGCAATTCTTCCCAATACTGATTAAGTGAATTGAAGGCCGTTTGGACTTTGTCAACTGTATCGAAGCGTGCAATAGCTGCTAACGCTTTTGTTTTGTTGATGACAGCAGGAGCTTCCCACTTATCATCCTGTGGCATTTCAACGTAGCCTAGGGTGAAAACGTAGTCTTTTGTTTCGCCTGGCTCCAGCGTCACTTCAATATAGTGAGAGCCAATAGGCGACCAACCATGAGCAATAGAGTTGTTTGGTTGGCCGTTACTGACAACTTGTGGAGCCTCGAAACCGTTGTAATCACCTAAAAATTCATCACGCGAAGTATCGAAACCTTGAATGGGCGCATTCACTGCATAGAAAGCAAAATGGTCACGACGTTCGCGATATTCTGTTTTGTGATAAATTACCGAGTCTTTAACTTCAACTTGACCGGTGGAGAAGTTTCGTTGGAAGTTTGTCATGTCATCTTCAGCGTTCCATAAACACCATTCGACAAACGAAAACACTTTGATCGTTTTTGTTGTGTCGCCGTGGTTGGTCAGCGTCATTTGTTGAACTTCAAGTTGCTCGCCTTGTGGGACGAAAAACAAAACCGAACTGCTGATTGAGTTCTTCTGGCCGCGTATGCGGGTATAACCCATACCATGACGACATTCGTATTCATCTAGATCAGTTTTAAGTGGCTTCCAGCTTGGAGACCATGCTTCCTCACCATCTTTTATATAGAAGTACTTGCCGCCTGTATCAACCGGTACATTGTTATAACGGTATCGTGTGAGGCGACGAAATTTTGCATCTTTATAGAAGCTGTAACCGCCGCCGGTATTAGACAGGAGCGAGAAATAATCGGTATCACCTAGGTAGTTAATCCATGGGTAAGGTGTTTTTGGCGTCGTGATGACATACTCTTTATTGTTGTCATCGAAATAACCATATGAATTGTCTTGTATTTGGTTAGTCATAATTAAGTCTCTAATTTATCTTGAAATTGTCAATCGGTAATATCAACCAATACTCGGCGTAATGAGGCGGGTGGTTGATTGTATGTTTTCTTTTTGATTTTCGCGGGCAAAGTGAAAGCAGGCGCGAGTTGTATGATAACTACAGCGCCAAAAGTCGACTTTGTTCTTATTGCCAGCGGGTTCGAGCTTGAAGTTTAATACACTGAACCACTCACCATGCTGATGGTCTATCCAGTGCTTTTCTATGGCGACCCAAAGAGCTTTTAATTCGTCGATGTAAGTTTGCTTATGGGTAAGCTTAGCAGCTAACAATAAGGCATTTGATGCCTCTGTTTGTGGCCACCACAAAAGTGTCTTGAGTGCTCTGCCTTTAATATCTATACCGTATTTATAGCTACCACTGGCATGCTTGCAATGTTCAACGGTGAAATCAACTAACCGTAATAATTGGTTTTGAACTTTTGCTAACCGGATATCGTCACCTAATGTTTCGCACGCTAGGTAAACTAGGTAGCCCGCCTCAAAATTATGACCGTACGATGTCTCATTTCCACTCGGTTTCCAGTTTTGCGTGAAGCGTAAAGCTAAATGGTCTTGGGCGGGAAATATTCGGAGCAAGAACATGTCCACCAACTCTTCTAAATGGGCCTTTAGCGCCATGTCTTGAGTGCTTTTGATGTATTGCGTGACGGCTTCGAGCATATGTAACTGGTTACAGGTTTCGATGAGTGCGTTTTGCTCATGGTAATGACCTTCTAAGTCTCTACTGAGCTGGGATAAATAAGTTCCATCGAGCCGTAAAAAATACGTTTGCGTGAACGAAGTTAGATGCTGAGCAAGTTTTAACGCGTCAGAGTCTTCGCTGATTTGATAAAAAAGTGATGCCGCGAATAGGGCATATGCCTGTGCAACCGAGTGTTTGTGGGTTTCCAAGGGTGAACCATCAGCATCCGTGGACCAATACACTCCGCCATATTGCTCATCAACAAAGTTATTTTTAAATGTCGAGAAAAGACCTTTGGCTGTGGTCAAGTACTCTACATTTCCGGTGTTTTCATAGGCGTGTGAGAAAGACCAAAGGGTGCGGGCAAATAAAATAGCTCCTACGGGTGCTGATTTATCAGCAACGCCATGTTCTGAAACGGCCCCATAAAGCCCCCCATTTGGGCTAAGCGCTCTAGCTTGCCAAAAGGGTAAGACATTATTTATGACCTGTTTTTCAGCGAATTTGGCTAAAAAACAGGGTATTTCGGAATAATTTGAACTCATTTAACCCTTATAGACCGTTTTCAGTAGTTATATTGGTAAACGCTTGAGTGCTGATTTAACCGGAAAATGATTCAATTGTAAACGGTTACAGGTTCGTTAAGTGCAACTATTTGGGGTTCTATAGCGTTAGATCAAAAAAAAGGCGCCGAAGCGCCCGAAAATGTAACAGTGGTTGGTTAAAGTGTTACCGTAATTGTATGAGTTCCGCTTGGCTGAATCGGTATGAGTGTGCCTTCGATTCTCTCACCATTTAAGCTCAGCACTGTCACGCCTTTGTTGCGTTTATTGGGGTTCTTGACGTGAATTTCATAAGTTGCACCTCTGAATTTTCGTGTGACGGAAAAACTAGGCCAGTCTTTTGGAATGCAGGGGTCAACAATTAAGCCATTAATAGTAGGGCGAATACCAAGGATGTATTGAGTGCCCGCGACATAGGTCCAAGAGGCGGTACCTGATAACCATGCGTTGCGACCCATACCAAATTGTTTATGCTCATCACCTAAGATGTTTTGCGGATAACAGTAGGGTTCAGATTCAAATACCTTCATGTTGTCGTTATGAAAAGCAGGGTTTATTTGATTGTAGTATTCAAATGCTCTATCGCCATTGCCTTCGATGGTTTCTGCTATCATCACCCAAGGGTTTGAGTGCAAAAAGATACCACCGTTTTCTTTCGCGCCAGGAGGATAAGTGGATACACCCCCTAAGTTATCATCGTAACCGTTATAGCCAGGGCCGGAGAGTTTAATGCCGTACTGGGTGTTTAGTTTGTCATAAACCGATTGCAAGCTTTGCGTGCGACGTTCACCTTCACTAAACCCAGACATAACAGGCCAACTCTGCCCGTTGGTATAGATACTGCCATAGGTATTTTTATGAGAGCCGATAGGTTCACCCTCAGCAGTATAATAACGAACCCACCAATCGCCATCCCATGCAGTATCATTAACACGTTGTTTCATTGTCTGGTGATAATGGTTTAGAAGATCTGTGGTGGCATTGTCGTTAATAAATTCAGTAATGTTAACTAGCTCTTTGATTGCAGTGCCAAATAAGTTTGCGACAAATAAACTCTCGGCCCCAGCCGGAAGATTTACTGTGTCATTCCAATCTGCGAAACCTAGCAGCGGCAGTTTATGCTGGCCGACATTATTAAAAGTGAACGCGAGTGCACGCTTTAAATGCTCGTATACTGTCCCTAGCTCCCGTTCTTTTGGCGGTAACGTTTTGCTATAAAAAGGAATCTCTTTATCCAAAAAGTCAACATTGCCTGTTTCTTTAATGTATTGAGCACAAGCAAGTACAGCCCAAAGATGGTCATCGCCGTAGTATTTTGGCATATGTTCTTCTTCTCGGCTGTCACCTTCATTGGCCTCCATCGTCAACGGGAAATATTGGTGCATCGCAGAGCCATCTGGGTTTTGCACAGATAATAAACGCTCTAAAAACTCGCGCGCTTCTTCCGGCATGTGAGACATCACGCCGATCAAATCTTGAGAGGAGTCTCTGAAACCGATGCCTCGCGCACCATAGCCTAATTGGTACAACGATAAATAACGCGACCAGTTTTTTGTCGTATGACATTGACGAGGGTTATGAATATTCAGCATTGAATTCATTGCTTCATCGGGTGTATCGACAACCATTGTTTCTAAATAGTTAGACCAGAAATCGGCTAGCTCTGTTAACGCAGCATCAACGGCTTTGTGATCACGGTATTTATCGATACTCGGTCTTGCGCTAGTCACTGTAGTACTTTGGCCTAACTGGGTAATTGTTCTTTGTGTTTCATTGGCTTGTAAGTTGCCTAGTTTGATCATCAATGCCGCAATGTTATCGCCGCGATCGCATTCAGAGTTGCTGAGGTGTTCGTTTGCTAAACTTAGAGGATTCGCCCAAGAACCGAATTCATTGTCTCCTAAAAACTGCCGACGATCTCCATCAAAAGAATCAACCGCACGATCACAGGTGACATAGTTAACCGCCACATCTCGCTTCATAAAAGCATATTGCTCTAAAATGACATGGCCAGTTGTTTCTTTATGGGCCTTCACTGTCATGGTTTGTGGTACCCAGTCGGCATTGACCAGCTGCTTAAGAGCATCAAAGTGTGAGAACTCATAAACCGGAATAACATCAACAGAAAGCGGCTCGCCACTGATGTTGGTGATTTGTATATCTTGTAACAATACTTCTGCGCTTTGCGGCACAAATGCCGTTATTTTTGCACGAATACCATAGGCTTCAACCACCCAGCGCGAATAACTAAGCCCTACACGGCACTCGAAGGAATCTAGAGGTTTAAGTGTTGGTGTTAAAAATGGTGAAAACACAGTCGTACCGGCCGCGCTTTTAACACGCAAGTAAATGGTTGAGCCTTTAAAGTCAGACTGCGGCATTTGCGCGATGTACTTGGTCATACGGTTTAACGCAGGGTCTTGCTTGCAAATTAATGCCCCACCGGTGCAATCCATTAGACCGCCAAAGTTAAGCGTACCCACATAGTTGGTCCATTTAATCGGAGTTTTAGGGTCAGTCACCACATATTCTTTATTTTTGTCATCAAAATAGCCGTAGTTGTCCATAATTTCTCCGAAAGTTCTGGTTTAGCGACTCTGCGCTCCAGGGTTGCTAGAATTGAAAGGTTGTTAATTGACTTTCCTGTAACCGGTTACAATACGGATAGAGAGATGCCGTGACAAGGGGTCAAATCAATAAATCTTAGCTTTAGATGGCGCTCTTAAGTTAAGAGCATTCCCAATATGAGAGGAAGAGCCTAATATTGCGCGATCTTTTTCAACTAGATTAATAGAGGATGAGCATGAAGGATAAGGCCGAAACTAGGCAGTTAACCGAGAACCTCCAGCAAATTGGTAAGGCATTAGACCAGTATCTTAAATATGAGCACCCAGATGCACTCCACCCGAGTGCGAATTGGCGATCAATTTTAAACGAACCCGTGCCATTCAAAGGTGCTGGTTTAGAACAGGTGGTGTCATTACTCACAGAACAAATAATCCCTAATGGCTCTGCGGTATCAAAGCCGACCTTTACTTCATATATCACGACCGGCGGAACCACCGCGGCGACCTTAGCCGCCACCTCAGCAAACATCGCCTCCCCACAACGATATATGCAAACCGCTTTTAACTTTTTAGAAGGGCTTGCGTTAGAGTGGTTGGCTCAAATGTTTGGCTTAAAAGGTATGCAAGGTCTTTTTTCTAGTGGTGGCTCTGTTGCAAACTTGGTCGCCCTAGGAGGCGCTAGACAACATGCCTTTGAGCAGATTGGAATAGACCCTGCCGCAGAGGGTGTCAGTAAATCCGTGGTGATCTACGCAAGCTCTGAATGCCATCACACCATTCAACGAGCCGCAGGGGTTTTGGGGCTCGGGCGTCGCTGTGTTCGAAGTATAGATATTGATTATGCAGGGCGGCTCAATTTTGATTCGTTAAAAAAAGCGCTGGAACAAGATTTAGCCGAAGGCAAATTGCCGATAGCCATAGTCGCTAATGCAGGCACCACAAATCGAGGCGCAATAGATCCAATCAAGCAAATGGGTCAGCTTGCCAAAGCGCATAATATTTGGTTTCACATTGATGGAGCCTATGGGTTGCCCGGCGTGTTAGATGAACGTTTAGCGAAAAAATATGAAGGCTTGGAATACGCTGATTCAATCATAGTTGACCCTCATAAGTGGTTGGGTGCCGCCATTGGTGTGGGTGCTACCTTCGTAAAAGATCGAAGCTTTTTGGCCCGCGCTTTCACCCAAGAGCCCGCGGACTATTTGGAAGGCACCGTCGATCAATCCGTTGAAGCAAGTAACGTTGCTACTGTCACGTCGGAGCACTCCATGGATCACTTCGGTACGCCTTACTTTGACTATGGAGTTGAGCTGAGTTCACCGAGTCGTGGCGTCGTAGTTTGGGCCATGTTAAAAGAGATTGGTGTAGAAGGCATGCGCGAACGCATTAAGCGGCATAATGATATGGCAACCGAGCTTGCGCAAAGAGTAACGGCCCACCAAAACCTAGAGCTTCTTGGTGAGCCAGAATTATCAATCTGTTGCTTCCGATACACATCATCAAAAATAAAGGACTTAGATGCCTTTAATCAAAAACTTCATCGCCAGCTCATCCGCGGCAACATACATCTACCCAGTACAACACGTGTAAACGGAGCCCTTGCAATTCGGCCCTGCTTTATTGGTGCGAGAACCGAAGCTGAGCATGGGCGCGCGTTAGTCGATGCCGTGTTGGCGATTGGTGATGCAATGATTAACAGTGCGCAACCGCTTTAGGTTACTGATCCGACTTTTGCTTGTGTTGAACTATCGTGGCAGCGGTACGTATTCCCTGCCACCAATTTCAGAAAGTATCATATAAGTGACTGCGCCAAGGGCGTAATAAGAGTTTGTTGATCCGAGCGATCGGCTAACTAATAACATTTGCTTTTCACGACACGCATGCAATGCTTGGCAATATTGCGGCAC
Organism: Reinekea sp.; assembly: GCF_046710285.1. Classification (GTDB taxonomy): domain Bacteria; phylum Pseudomonadota; class Gammaproteobacteria; order Pseudomonadales; family Natronospirillaceae; genus Reinekea. Next base: position 26,173 of record NZ_JBKEGY010000017.1, on the reverse strand, counting down.
GACACTCTTAAAGTAATCGCGAATATCTTGAGGGCCATCACCGGCTGTTGAACGGTAGGTCGTGATAATAAAGTCTGCATCAAACTCTTGTAACGCTTCAGCAGTAAAGTTTTGGTTGCCACCCTCTGGGATGGCCTTAATAATTTCAGGACGTTGGAAGCCTGCGTCAATTAGAACCTTACCAATATTGCCATAAGGGTTGAAAGCAAATAACTGCCCTTCATTTGCATGAATCGTTGATACCATAATATTTTCGGTATCGATGACTTCTTTGATCAACGCAATTTGGTCGGCATAGCGACGCTTCATGAGTGCCAGTTTTTCTGTCGTGCCGGTTAAGTCGGCTAATAGGTCAAATATCTCTTCATCATTTCGTTTCGTGTAATCAACTAAAATAGTTGGTGCGATTTTTCGTAGCGGCTCTGCCTCTAAAGATTGCCAAGCCGTGGTTAAAATTAAGTCAGGTTTTAAAGCAGCAATACGTTCAATATCCGCAGGGTAGTTTCCGACCCACTCAATAGCTGAGTTGTCAAAATCTAGACCTGTAATCGATCGGCTAGAGCGAATGAACGGATTACCTTCCGTATCGACTCGGCCATGGCTGCCAACAATTTCAGCGCCCAGTTCTAGTAATGGTACCGTCAAAACACTATCGTGTAGCGAAACGATGCGCAGCGGTTTCACCGGTATTTCAACTGATGCCCCGGTATCGTCAATAATCGTTCGGGTTTCTGCTGCCTGCAGCGACATGGCTGTTGTAAAAATGACACTTAAAAATATTATCAGTTGTTTCATGCTGACTCCTAATAAGAAGGTGAACTTTCGTTAAGTTAAAATCTCAACAAGAGCGTAAGGTAAAAAGTTAAAACATTTTAAGGGACTAATCATTTCGATTGTCTTTATGGGTGTTAGGGTCGCCATCTAAAGCTGCTTTGATCATTGGTTCCAATTGCTCAATGGCGAATGGCAAAGATAAGAGAGAGGCATGAGAGAGGGCGCTGGCTAGTTGGTCGCCCATGAAAATCTCTCGACCTTCTTTTGCCGCATTTAGAAAAGGGCGACCCGTCAGCTTATAAATATCGTCAAACCCTGAATAAGCCATCCAAACAACTAAGTCAGCATCAAGAAGTTCAATTGCTTCAAAGCTGATATTTACAACAAAGTTTTCGCCTTCCGTTAACGAATCAATTTCTTTGGGAACTGAGAAACCGATCTTTGATAGAAGCTGTGCGCGAATGTCATGACGAGAATAAATGCCAATATTATCAGAACGAACGTTGCTCATGGTGGCTGTCTTTCCTACCCATTCTGGATTCTTTTTCGCAATGTCGGCCAATTGGTTATTGATACCTTCAATTAGGCTGATCGCTAGGTTTTGTTTACCGATTGCGATACCCGTTAATAGTGCTCGATCATCCCATGACATGGCGTAGTCGCCGACGTTTTTGGGTACTGCAACAACGGGTGCAATCAACGATAATTGGTCATACATCGCTTGATCAATACCTGACCATAGCGCGATTATCACATCTGGATTTGTTGATGCGATTTGTTCAATGTTTAAGTCACCACGCAATATCTCAGGTGTGTCTTTTAACAATGGCTCCGCCCAAGGCCAAACTGCGCGTTTGTAATCACCGTACCAATATCGTATTGTGACGGGTTGAACATCAAGTGCCAGGAGGTCGTCCGCGCCCGTAAAGTCAACCGATGCTATTCGAGTTGGCTGTTCTTCAATAACCGTCGTTCCAAATTTATGCTTGATGGTTAGCGGGAACTCATCAGCATGAAGTGACATCGTTGTCGAACATATAATGCCTAACATTATGAGTAGGTGTTTCATGTTTGCTCCTAATTTAATCACGGGGTTATCGGCTCAGGAAATAAAGCCGAATTCCTTTTGTTTTCTGGGCGCGTAAAATGTTCGGTATTAGTTTTCAACGCTGTTTGCTAGAGTTGTTGGGTCGCCATCAATAGCCGCCTCGATAGCGGGTACGAGCCGGTCAATTGCTTCGGGAAGGCTAAGTAAGGTTCCATAGGACATTGCACCATTTAACCGATCCGTAGTTTTCAAAATGATTTCTCGACCTTCTTTAGGTGCGCGCATTAAATCGTAAACACCGAGTGCACGGATACTAGCTAATGGTTCAGCATCTGCAAACCAGAACAAAACATCGCTATCGAGATCGGCAAGATGTTCCGCAGAGATGCTTATGTAAAACTCACCTGGCTTGGATATCGCCGTGACTTCAGGTGCAATTGAAAGCCCGAGCTGGTTAATTAATGCGACACTGCTGTCACTGTCAGAATAAACCCCAATACTGCCATTCCAATAAGTGGCCATTGAGAAATCATGCTCAGCCCATTCAGGGTGAGCTTTAGCCACCGATGAAATTTTATTTTTTATGCCCGATATTTTTTGTTCTGTTTCGGCTTCTTTGTTTAATACTTGGCCAATGATGCGCGCACGTTCATCCCATTTAAGCTCATAATCACCGTAGCCTTTTGGAACTGCAATAACGGGGGCTATGCGGCTTAGTTGTTGATAATCTTTATCGGTAATACCAGATCTAATCGCGAATATAACATCTGGATTGGTACTTGCGATTTGTTCAAAATTCAAATCACCCAGTAGTATTCCTGGTTCTTCAGTGAGTAATGGTTGTGCCCAGGGCCAAATTCCATTTGGGTCATCACCAAACCAGTAGCGTGAGGTTAGCGGTTGAAAACCAAGAGCAAGAATATTGTCTGTGCCTGCGTAATCAATTGTTGCAATACGTTGTGGTTGATCTTCGATTACGGAGGTACCGTATTGATGCTCAAAACTAAATGGGTATTCCGTGGCAGTAGTTGCAACTGCAACAGAGATTAGTGTTAGGGTTATAATTTTTTTCATATCTATCTATCCAATGACCTTAAAGTTTTCCAACTTAAAATTAAATTTGTATGCTTTGATAAGTTTTAGCGAACCATAGGGATAAAATCCTTGCCTCCGATCTCTGAGAGGATCATATAAGTGACTGCACCGAGTGCGTAGTAGGAAGTTGTTCCTCCAAGGGAGCGGCTAACCAAAAGCATTTGCCCTTCGCGGCAGGCATGTAATACCTGACAATAATTCGGCATTATATTTTCGAAGTAACGCTGTACATCGGCCGGATAGTCATTGTTTGTGGAAGCATAGGTGGTGATGATAAAATCAGCGTCAAATGCCTGGAGCGATTCAGCCGAAAACTTTCTACTTTCCAGCATCGGAATGTCAGTGATAATTTTCGGACGTTGAAAACCGGCGTCAATCAGTACTTTGCCAATATTTCCATAAAGGTTGTAAGCGAATAGATTTTTTTTGTTTGCATGAATGGTGGATACCATTGTGTTTTCAGTGTCGATGACTGTTTTTATTAATTTAATTTGGTCTGCATAACGACGCTTCATCAACGTTAGTTTATCAACCGTACCTGTAATTTCTGCAAGGATGTCATAAATCTGCCACGCATCGTGCTTCGATTGATCTATTAAGACCGTTGGCGCAATTTTTCGAAGTTGATCAATATCTAAAGGTTGCCAGTCAGTAACGAGAATCAGATCTGGCTTAAGCGCTGCCACTCGTTCAATATCGATTGGAAAGTTGCCAACCCATTTGATATCAGAATTATCAAAATCTATACCGGTAATAGAGCGACTAGATCGAATAAAGGCACTGTCTTCTGTTTCACCACGACCATGGCTACCCACCAACTTAACACCTAGCTCAAGCAAAGGAACTGTTAGAACTTTGTCATGTAACGCTACGATTCGCATCGGTTCCTCTGGAATCTCAACATTTGTGCCGGTATCATCTACGATAGATTTCGTGCTTGCTGCTTGTAGTGGCATTGCGATTGCAAGTGCTATACATAGTATTACTAATTTCTTATTCATTTTATTTTCCGGTTAATTTGGGGCAGCGTTAACTGCAAGAGTAAATAAGTAGTTTTCAAAACGTTGCTGCTGTTCGTTTTCATCTAAATGCACGCAAGTGCTACAGTATCTTCCTGCTTCTGTTGTGTAATAGCGGCAACAACCGCCGCGAATTCGAAACCATTCCTTTAGTGTTTCACCTGTTGGGCTGCTCTGAGCTGAGACGTTAAACTCCTTAAAGTGCCATTGGGCATTGGCTAACGGTTTTCCTGTGCTTTCAATAATGTCAGAGGCCCTGGCCTTGGCCTCTTCAACGGTGTTGAATTGCTTTCCCGCATGTAGATAAACAGCAGTTATAGAGTCCGTTAATAGTCGCCATTGAGCGGCTTTACTGAATCGTGTTTGATGATGAACTTCAGCTATAAAGGGCGTCATAATTTCAATGAGCTGTTTACCGAGTTGTTCCGCTGCTAATGGTTGGGTGCAAGGTTCTAGTTCGTCTAAGTGCCACTCATAAGTGGCGTAGGGTTGTGTTTCGCCGTCCAGATCACTAAAGCGCCATGCATCTAAAACACCAATGCGGCCGTTCCAAAGCGCATTAAGGCTGAGCTGGCTTAAATCTAAAAAGCACACAATGCTGACTAATCGCCAACTTAATTGATTAATTAAATAAGCCCCTTGGGTTCGAGCATCCGCACTCGGCTCTACTATCGCTTGATTGGCCAGTTGGCGAGTGATGTCACTCGGTTGTGCGAGTTGATTTAATGTTGAGAACTGCTGACCATTTTTAGTTACCGACAAGTTAATCTCTTCCATGACATTTCGAATTAAAGCATTATCAATGAGTGAGTTTTTTGATTCGGTAAAGATTGTCATGAGTTGTCTCTGTGAAAAAAATTTATTGTCGAGCCTGTTAAGTGCTCTCAATTTGAATTTCAGTTAGCGGCTTGCCACGTCCTAATGGTTACCGGTTCGTATTGGCTTGTGATATCTGAGCAAGTGCCATATCGACTTATTGTTAACGGTTGCAATTTGATACTTACTTGGCCTTGGTTGCCGTCACTTTGCCATTGAAACTCAACCGTGGTTTGGTCTTCTTGTTCGTGCTCTGAAGTTACCTGCATAGAGAAAGGTTGAATGCCTTGTGAAGCAAGTGTCTTTCGAGCTTCAATATCTGCAATTTGTTGGCGAGGTGTTAAGTCACCGTTGCCTCGATAGCAGGGTAGATAAGGTAAGTCTTGATATTCACATTCTAAAAGTGCAACGGTATGATTCGCTTCGATACGTCCATATTTGCGCACAGCGGGAAACACGACCGCTGCAGAGGCAAGTCGACAGCCACCTAAGTGGCTACTTTTCCAGACTTCAAAATGCCCAAGCCAGTTTTTTTTCACGGCAAAATCCAGTGCTTTAAAGCTGGCGTTACCGAACTTTGCGCAGCACTTATCTTTTATGCCGTGGGTACAGCAGAGGACAATTTTGTGTTCTACGGGCTCGGTCTCCCATGCCTCTAAAGACTGTGCCGATTGAAACGCAGCTAAAAAGTCTTCCAGTTCAAAAGTTGGAATTTTAAACGCGCGCTGTTCTGGCATAAGGTAAGCGCGATGCCAATGTTTCGGCTGATCTGGGTGGTCAATTAGGTTCACTCTACGGCCACTGCCCACTAGATCAGATATATATTTTGAAACAACATTCGTCATACTTTTGGCTTGATGGAATGTTCGAGTCCAATCGCCAATTGGCCAGCTCAATAATAAATTGCTTTGTGGGTGGCCGCCGGTGCCGGCTAAAGGTTCATTAACCTGCCGACTATATTGAGCACAAAAATCAGTCATATAAATACCTCAACACTAAATTGTGCTTTTTGCTTGTGATCGGCTAAGTAAAAAGACGAATACGGGAACACCAATAATGGCAGTGACTAAACCTGCGGGAATTTGCACCGGAGCAAAGAGCACGCGACCTAATAAATCCGCTAGCGTAACCGTGAAGGCACCGATGGCCGCACTGATCATTAGATGCAACCCTACACCGCTACGTGAGATGCGACGCGCGGCATGCGGTGCAATAAGGCCGACAAAACCTAAGGGCCCAACCGCAGCCGTTGCGATGGCGGCAAAACCTACCGAGACGCTGATCAATGCAATACGTAACCATTTAGTGGATGCGCCGAGCCCGATTGCGGTTGCTTCACCCATTTGTAATGCGGCCATGGAGCGGCTTAAGCCTAATAGCAATGGCAGCAAAGCGATGAACCAAATAGCCAGCATTTGAACTTCATCCCAGCCTGCAGAGTTGATACTGCCGCTTAACCAAGCCAACGCTGACATAGCCCGCTCAATTTGCCCGTAAGTCATTAATGCTGATGTGATTGAACTGATAAAGGCAGCCACACCAATGCCCATTAAGATAAAACGAATAGAGCTGCCGTTACGGTTATTCCAGCTAAGCATCATGATCAAACCTGCGATACCGAGCGACCCCCCAAAGGCAGCCCATGATCGCCATTGATCGCTGTATTCTGACCAAAGAACTGTTAGTGAAATAACGGCCAACCCAGCACCTTGTGAGATGCCGACTAAGGATGGATCGGCTAAGCCATTGCGAGTGACGTTTTGTAGCGACGCACCAGAGAGTGCCAGCATGGCACCGACCAGCGCCGACACCAAGGTGCGAGGAAAGCGAAATTCCCAAACGACAATAGTTATTTGATCATCTACTGAGCGATCGAGTAGTGTGTTCCAAACCTGAGTTAAACTGATGTCGTAACTGCCCAGCGTTAAACTGATCGCCATTAATAAAACAGTGGAACATGTTAAAGCGACAAATATAAGTAACGCAGCAATGGGCAAGCGTAATGAGAAGCGCTCATTAAAGAAGCGAATGACCAAGCCAGTTGGGCGAGCAGAATCGAGAAACATCATCTTAATTCGCCTTCTTTCTAACTAAATGAATAAACAAAGGAGCGCCTACCATGGCCGTCAAAATACCCGTGGCGATTTCTTGTGGGCGAAGCGCAATGCGGGCAATAATATCCACGCCGAGAAGGTAACTTGCGCCGACTAAAGCCGAATAGGGCACAATCCAGCGGTAGTCTGAACCGACAAATAATCTAACCGCATGTGGAATAACCAAGCCAACAAAACCTAAAGGGCCGGCGAGTGCAACGGTACTGGCCGTGAGCATGACAACGCAGATGAGCACCTGTACTTTTAACCAACCGGTTTGCACACCTAAACCACGTGCTACGTCATCGCCCATTGCTAAAACAGTGACCTTGCGTGACAGAGCTAAGGCCAACATAAGCGAAGCGATAATGATGGGGGCCGTTACCTTTAATACGTCAAGTCGACCGCCTGCCAAAGAACCCACTAACCAAACCCGCAGCTGCTCGAAAGATTCTTGATCCATTAAGTGTGCAATTGAAATCAGCGCTCCTAAGAAAGCGGTGATGGCTGCACCAGCGAGTGTTAAGGTCAGTGGCGTAGCTCCGCCGGGCACCCATTGCGCAATGAGCCAAACAATTAACGCAGTGATCAATGCACCTATTGCAGCAACCCAAGGTAATAACAATGGGCTAACCAAGCCAAAAATACCGATGGCCATGACCACCGCAAAGGAGGCGCCTGTCATTAAACCTAAAATGGAAGGGTCGGCTAAAGGGTTACGCGTCACCCCTTGCATTAATGCGCCCGAAACGCCCAACGCTGCACCAACCAGCACGGCAATGATTGCGCGCGGTAAACGTAGGTCACGTACGATCATGTGATCAAATAGAGTGTTATCGTAATGCATGAGTGCATCAACAACGGTACTGAGTGGAAGTGATTTCGCGCCCACCGCAATGTGCCAACCAAAAGCCAGGGCGAGAACGGCAATAACAATGGGTATTGCAGCACTGAGTCTTAGCCATGCACTATTTGACGGTACCGACGTGTTTTTAGGCGCAAGGTTAGTTTGAGTGCTCATGCGATGCTGACACCCACCTCAACGTCTTGGTTAACAACTGACATTAACGCAGGTACGCAAATGAGTCGGTGGGAATGTGGATCTCGAATAACATGAGCATCAAGATCGAACACCGCTTTTAAATTTGCACTGGAGAATATGTCATCAGGTGAGCCTTTTTGCACAATGGCTCCGTCGCGCATCATGACAAGGTGATCGGCATAGGCCGCTGCGAGATTTAACTCATGCAGGACCACTACCAGCGTTCTATCGGTTTGATGTGCCAGCCGAACCAAAAGATTCATAAGGTCGACTTGCACCTTTAAATCTAAAAAGGTTGTCGGCTCATCAAGCAGAATAAGATCGGTTTCCTGGGCTAAGACCATAGCAATCCAGCAACGTTGGCGCTGGCCTCCAGATAAGTCATCAACGGGACGATCAGCAAACTCGGTAACATTCGCGACAGCCATAGCATCGTTAATCGCTCGTTCGTCTTCGCCCGACCATTGCCTAAAAATGTTTTGATGCGGAAAGCGACCCTGCGCAACTAATTCTCGAACCGTTAAGCCTTCAGGTGCGATTGGCCCTTGCGGTAATAAGCCTAGTTTTTGGGCGACTTCGCGAGTTTTGCTATGATGAATATCTTGACCATCTAACAATACTTGGCCTTGGCGAGGTGTAAGAATACGAGCTAATGCTTTGAGCAGTGTCGATTTTCCACTGCCATTGGGGCCAACCAAAACGGTAACTTGCCCATCGGGGACTTGGAAATCAACATCGTTTAGGATGGCGGCTTCGTTATAGCCCACAGTTAAGTGTTGCGCCGTTAACCGTTTAGAGGGGCTTTGGGTGTCATATGCCTTGCTCATGCTGCATCACTCAAAACTAAATTTGATGCGAATAGTAATGACAATGATTATCATTTGCAAGCAAGATGGAGATCTAATTTGGGTTTAAGGGGTAGGTTGTAATCTTTCAATGGATTAATAAGCAAAAGCCGTAGTGACGAGTTGTTGGGTGTATTCGTGCTGTGGGTTGCTGAAAAATATAGCTTCATTATTTGCAGCGGAATTCACTTAGTAATTTTTGTTAGGCTATTTGATAATAGTTACCTTGGTTATGACCGAGAACGAAACCCAGATCATAAAACCGACGAAGAGAAATATCTTGGCTGCTCCAGTTATGGGTATTGTTAATAAAATGAGTAGCGCCAATGGCATGGCTGAACGCGCTTAAGTATTTAAAGTCAGGAGTTTGATTGTTGTGAGTTAGTAAGACAACGCAGGCCCTTTTATAGCGACATAGGCCTTTCTATCTACATCCGAAAATGAGGCTAAATTTTATTCAGATTGGTTACCTTAACCGATGACGCCTTGGTCTCAATGTTCACTTTGATTGTCGCAATCAGTGTTTTACTAAAGACGTCTGTCGCAAAAAGCTTATAGGTCAGGGACTTCTTATTCTTCTTGGTTTCAAGAACTAATTCATCTCGATTAACACCGGACAAATCATAACCCTTTAATGCTTCACGCGTTGCGACTTTAGAAACTTCATAGCATTCAGAGTAGAGTTCACCGCTAATTTCTTGTGGATCTTCTTTCATTTTATGTCCTTAATTTGGTGTAGATCACTTGGCCAGCAGAGTACGTTTTTTTTGAAATATATCATTGTTTTGGTCTAGTGCCGAATTGGACACAGGTGCTTAACCCACTCCAGTTTCTTTCGGACTCATTAATTCGGGTTTCTAAGTGGATGGAGTGATCCTTTATTATTACAACTATGCGAAATAGTATTAGTTTCAACGAGATATTCAATGCAACGAACCTATTTACTTAGCTAAGTCATATTGAAGAATGTCCGCGCAATTAATATTCACATAAAGTTTTTTATAATCTTCAGCAGTAGCAATCCCGATTGCTGGCTGCTTATTTTTATTCTCTACTTGACCCTTGGCTGCCAACGTTAAAAAAGACAGTGTTGCATTTAAGCTAGCTTCAGTTTGCATTAGATTTTGGTAGACCATTTCTTTTAACTCTTGATCAGTCAAATAGGAATGTGAGTTCCTGAGAATGGATAAACCATCGTCAATAACAGCCCTTAAAACGGCGTTATGCTTCTCTACTAATTCTTTATTATCGACGAAGTCTTGATAACTTTGGTCTCGAATCGACATGCTCTTCATAAGAGCTATCGCACAGGTAGCTTTCTGCCCAAACCCCATATTGCTTAGGAATCCTGCTGGTAAAGCGTATGTCTGGTATTGCTCCCATTCACTTTGAACTCTGATCGGCCTCGACCATTTACCCTGTTCAACAGTTGAATTTTGGCTCGAGTTTTGTATTGCTTCTTTTGGTGATTCGTCAGCATAAGCGACTGCACTTGATAGTATTGAAATTAGTAGGGTGACAGCAAAAGGTTTCATTTTTATCTCTATTTAATAGTGTTTGCTTGAGCGGTGGCGATATATTGTAGCTGGCGGCTATTTCTTCTACAAGCGCACCTGAGGCCAGTTGCCCCCTAAGTGTTGCGTCTCCTACGTCAATTTCGTGGTATTTATTGAGAACGTCGCTTACTGCATCCCATTCTGCATCCGTGAGTTCTTCAGCACTTTGTGCGGCGATTTGCTCATAAGTCTCGCCCGTTTGCAGATCGACGATGGCATTGTTTTGTTCGTTAACAACACTCGAACAATTGCCTGTGGATGCGCCTGCATAGGCGCATTGTTCGAGAATGAAGGCGACATTGGCGTCGCTTTTTTTCTTTATATTTTTTATCTACTTGAACCCGGCAGTCGTCTGTTTGACACTTGGCAAATTCAAGTGCTAAGGCTCCATTTGGTCTGCTACTAAGAGCGGATCCCCTTTTGATTTGTCTAGGTTTGCAAACTGGGCATTGTTGGCCAAGACCGCATCGGTAATTTGGTTGAGTATGGTCTCTTTCTGCTCAGGTGTTAAATCTGATTTTTGTAACGACTCCGCTAATTCAACGTACTTGCAATCACTTCAAGGTACCCGACACGCTAGTCCCCGTTTCCGTGCTGTATAAATCAAGGTTGGTGTTTTCAGCATCGCGGTTTAAATCGCTAGTACTGTCGGTTTCATTGGTGGCATTTGATAGGTCAGAAACTGAACCACTACCAAGGGAGCCGAGGGTAGCGCTTTGATCGTTTGCAGTGCTTATGACGAACTTTACGCCTGTGGTGCCGACATTGTCTTGTGCACTGCCGCTTAGGTTTTCGCTGGTGGCTATGTTTAAGTAGCAAACTTAGGCATAAGTCCTTATGCAAGCTTCAACAGCCAACTGTTTTTTGTTCAGCTGGGGAATTCGGGTCATTTAGCGTTAGGGAACTAACGCCATTGCCTTGTAGCGCTGCCCCAAGTGAAGCTTAAAGAAGTGACAAAACCTATTTGTAGGGATTGGGCGATGAAGCGGCAGGTATTTTGCTCAGAAGAGGCATTAAGGTGATCGATGTTGACACGCAAGCTTCCATTTGTCACAAAGTTGTTAGCGCTGTTGCTTTGGTCGTTATCAGCTCCAGATTCAACCCTTATGTCATAGTCGCTCACCTTGCTATTTATTTAGTGCGATAAAGACCCAAAACTACCGAATTACCCTTTGATGTTTGTCTAAATACAACCTTAACCCCAATGTCATCATAATAAATTGATGTGTGTTTCATCTCTAACTCTGGCAAGTCTAAAGTTACTTCCCGTCTACTTTCATTACCAAAGAATTTTGTTATAAAGGATCGATTATTAACGGCATCTAAAGTAAGAGATCGTTCAAAGTTATAATTTAACTTTCCTTTATATTCTGGAAAAATTGAAATATTAATCATCTCTTCTCGGGTATTTTCCCAAAGCAAAGAAATGGCCGCAATGTTCTTACTCCCTTCGTCAATGTCACTATAAATGTGATACAAATTCTTGTTGTACTTGTCTTTGACTAGCCTCATTGAGTCATTTTTTTTAACTAGTTTCTTTACTTGCTTTAGAGTTAGATCGAGACTAATTCCATTCAAGACATAGCTTTTAGAATTGCTACCGATCAGAGTATCAGGGTTGTCCGAAGCTAGGTTGAAACCATAAGTGGAAGCCGCCAAAAGAGTTAGAAAAATTGTTGCTAATGCTAATTTTGTCAATGTAATGTCCATTTTTAGTAGATTTTGGTTACGAAGAGTGAATCATCTCCCCGAAATAGTAAATTATAGTGCCATAGTTAAAATCATTGTCACTAGAAATATCACTATTGACTGTCCTTTATCATTAGGTCCACTTGAAACAACACGACTAAATGCTCCCCGTTTGGCCCTGTAATTAGTTCGGTGTAATTGTAAAGGTTTATCAGTAATCAACTGCGTCTGGGTTGGCGGCCACACTTTCTCTAAAGTCAGCGGTATTGCTTGCAGCAGTTCTTAGCTTGTGTTGCCGACATGGTTATTAGTGTTACCTGTATTTAAGGACCCGAAATCATTGTTACTGAAACTAAAACCGTAATTGCTTTCTGGGGAGTCTCCCACGAGGTGTGCATAGCCTTCATTCAGCCCGTCATCGCCTCGATCATTCAGGGTGCCTTGGGTAATTTGGGCATGCGTGACTTCACGGCCAAAGGTTTTGACGGTAGTCTTCTTTAATCTCTTTAAACTGTTCGTCGGCGGCCTCTAAGTTTTCATAGGCTTTAGCGACTTCCACCACTTGGTTCGTCACTGACACAGAAAGAGTAGCGGTGCCTTCCGTGTTTGATGTTGCGGAGTTAACGCTTTCATAACTTTCAGCAATGAGAACATCTTCACCAGCGGAAATGTTTACATCGCCACTATAGTTTTGATCTGCATCGGCGGATAGGTTGGAGCCAATTATTTCAGTATTGCCCGCCGCGTTCAGGCCTATATTATTATTTGCTGACAAGCTGCTCGACTCAACATTGGTTGATGTTGTATCGGCTTGGTCGCTGCTGAATTGAACTTAGCCCAAGTGCGTACCCATGGTAGGCTGCGGTTTTTTTAACTCAAGCTAGAGGTTGTGGATTGCGAAGGTCGAATCACGATACTTGTTTAATGATTAGCAAAATTGAAGTCAACACCAATAGAACGGCCACCATTAACTTAAATTTCTGCTCATCCACTTTGTGGTGCAACCAAGCCCCTAATCGCGCACCGATGAACACAATAGGTATTAATACCAAAATGGAGACCCAAGTTGATTTGGTCATGGTATCGGTTGCTATAAACCAGATGGCCATTAGGGTGTTTAAGCTTGCCCAAACGGTTATCAATGTGGTCCTAAATTGGCTCTTACTTAAACGACTACCGCTCAAGCTATAAACCAGCAAAGGACCACCTGAGGCATACAGACCATGTGTAATACCGGCTAAAAAAATCAAGCTTTTAGTTTGCCAGGGTCGATTCGGCTTAGGAGAGGTAGACGTTTTTAATAGCATAAGCAATGAACGAGAAGAGAACCACAGTACCAACAAAGCAAAGCCAATAGGCAACCAACGGCCATCAACATAGGGTGCCAGCAACAAAGCAGTAATGGCACCCGCACTCATCAAGGGTAAAATAGATTTAAGCAAAATAGGCCAATCTATCTGATCGCGATATTTAATGACCATCGGGATTGTCATTGTGATATTCAACACCACCAAAATTGGGACTACTTGCTCAATGGGTAAAAATAAGGCTGCTATTGAAAGGGCAATAACAATACTTCCAAAGCCGGTCGCTGCTTCAATGGTCCATGCTAGAGCGATGGCAAGGGCTAGCCAATAGATCGACTCAATCATGCTTTGCTCCATTCATTAAAGTTATCTGTGCTCTACCATTTGATAATTCATCCGAAAATTTATTTTTCATTAGCTTCATAAAAAAGCTTGGACTAAGCCGATAAAGCATTGCCGATGCTGCGGTAAACTTATCTGGGAATAACCTAGGTTTTTGTAAGGTGAACGCTATAATAATTAGGTCCGCCATCGATTCTGCACTGGTAATATGACCGACGGACGTTCGTTGGTGTTGCGCTTGTTTGCCATCATGGCCAAGTGCATTCTTTTCAATGTCTGTCGCTAGAAAGCTCGGGTAGACCATTAAAATATGCGGGTCGGTTGACAGCTGTTCGGCTCGGTATGTTTCAAAAAACTGGCTCAATGCAGATTTTGCAGCACAATATCCTGCCCGACCTACGACGGGCATCCACCCGGCCATAGAACCAATATTGATAACACCCGATTGTTGTCCTGGTTGTTTTTCGCAGATCAATGGCTTTAATGCCAGCGTTAGTTCAACGGGCACTCGGTAATCTAGATCCATTACGCGCTTGAACACTTCAGTGTCAGTAATGTCTATCAGAGATCGGTGGGTAATACCGGCGTTGTTTATGAGTAAGTTTATGGTTCCGAAGGTATTTGCTACGGCTGATTTTACTTTAAAGATTGCATCGGGCTCTAATAGGTCAACGGCAAGAATATGAATATTTGCTCTGCTCTGCTCGCATTCTTCTAACCGAGAGTGCAACAACTGCTCATCCCTATCAATCAGCAAGACCTGCCAGCTATCTTGAAGCAACCGCTGAACCAAAGCCCAGCCTAACCCCGCTGCTGCGCCCGTCACGACGGCTACATGGTTATCTGTATTTTTATTTACGCTTGGCATTGGTTTCACTTTAGGTTATCGACAAACAAGTCAAACACTTCTTCGCTGGTTTTCTCAGGCAGGTAACCAAACTCATTAATCAGAGCGGAGTTATCAAGCACAGGGCGATAGCGTAGAAAATCAATTTGTTCAGGACCGTACTGTGTCGCCCCAACTTTGTGACCGAAAAACAAAGCTGTTTTTATCAGCCAAGCAGGAAGCATTAATAGTGGTTTATTTAATTTTTTAGCAATAGCTCCAATGGTTAAGGCACCGGTACCTGCTAAATTAAATTTACCGACTTTTGTTTCCATGACACCTTTGGTGACAATAGCGGCGACGTCTTGATCCCAAATAAACACAAAGGGTGAGTCTGAGCCCTGAATCGCCATGATGCGTTTTTTCATAAATAAATTGGTGATTAGGTTGCGTGTTTTTGCTCCCAGTACTGTGCCGGGGCGAAGTATCAGTTGTTTTAATTCTGGGTGCTTGTTGCCGTACTCCGCCAGCATCTCTTCTACTTTGCGCTTATTCCAAGAGTATGGAAATTCATAGTTGCCGCGAATCGTATCACTCTCAGTTAACCACTCTGGGTTATCTTTGTAATACCCGTAGGCAGCGCCACTGCTAGTAACAGTTATGTGTTTAACGTTAGCTGCAATGCAAGCATCTAAAACATTTTGTGTGCCACCGACATCTATTTCAAAGTCGCGTTGTCTATCACCTGTTGTCTGCAATAGCGAAGCTAAGTGGACAACATGGCTAATTTGGTTTTCTTTCAGCCAGGTACTTAGTTCAGGGTTTAAAATGTCCATTTTAAAAATAGGGAATGGACTGTCTTCACGCACATGAATGTCGAGCCCTATCGTTTTGATATTTTGTTTCGTAAGTTGAGCACCCGCTAGTTGACCAATGTAGCCAGAAGCGCCTGTTATTAGTACTTTCATAGTGTTTTTTCCTTCGCAGAAGGAAAATCTCGGTGAGAGGTTTTGGACCAATAAAAAGATAAGGCTAAGCCACTTATCAAGTGCCAAACGCCCCAGAAGGCGGTAATGACTAGCATGCCGCCATATTCTGGAAAGAAGGTAAATAAAATAGATAAACCCATTGCCGAGTTTTGAATGCCGACTTCTAAGGTAACGGCTTTACGGTCAGGTCGGTTTAACCTAACAAGCCGTGCAGCACCGCCGCCTATCAACAAAGCCAATGCATTGTGCAACATGACTAAACCGGCAAAGCTCGCCATATAGGTTAAGAAAACCTCCATATTGCTGCCAAAAGCAATGGCAGAGAAAGCCAGTAATACGACTAATGATAATATTCTAAACGGCCGTTCACTTTTGGTCTTGAAGTTAGGGAACTTACTGCCAACAAGCATACCTAAAATTAGCGGTACGCCTAATACTAAAAAGGTCAATAAAAACACACTCATTGGTGAAATGGCTATTTCCGTTATCAAGTCAGAAGTATGTGGGTTGAGGTTTCCATAAAAGAAAAAGTTAAAAGGCGTCATAACGGTAGCAGCTAAACTGGATACCGCGGTCATAGAAACCGAAACCGCAACATTTCCTTTTGCCAAGTAGGTCATTAAATTTGAAAATGTTCCCCCTGGGCAAGAAGCTACTAAAATCATCCCCAAGGCAAGTTGCGGATGAATATCCCACCACCAAACTAGCAGTGTAGTCAGTGCAGGCAGTAAAATAAATTGAGCGACCAAACCAACAATAGGTGCAATAGGGTTCTTTGCTATGCGCACAAAGTCATTGGTGGTGAGTGACAAAGAAACACCAAACATCATTAATGCAAGTATACCGTTTAACGCAATTAGGCTGGCGGGGTTAAAGGCGATTTGTACATTCTCTATTGAATCAATCATACCTTGGCTACTTCCACATTATTTAATTGAATGTCGTCTACTTCTAGCAGCTTTTGATACTTACTTAACTGCGCTAAATAGGTTTCTTTATGTACATAGTAGGCCATTCTGTCGAGTTGTAGATACCGTAGGCCGCCTGAGAAGCGTTCTTGGTAATGCTCTTTGATTTCCTGATCAAAGGTGTCGGCAATTTTGTTCTGTGCTTTTTTATGAAAAAGGTATTGGGCGACTAACTTAGCTTGCTCATCCCGACCTTGCCAGCCAAGGCCTGCAGCTTCGACCATGCCCATCACGAAGATATTTGATTCAACAGGGCTAAAGGCATTTAAAAACAATGACGGTGCAGCGCCTTGCCAATTAATATAGGCTGGGTCTATAAAGGGATAATGCAAATCATAGCCGGTGGCTTCCACAATGAGATCAAACTCAGCTTCGTTGCCATCTTTGAACGTTACGGTGTTGCCACTCACAGTTTTAATATCGCCGACTGGGGCAATATCACCATGCCCAATGTGATGCAAAAAGATTGAGTTCACAACAGGGTGGCTTTCATACAGCTTGTAATCTGGGTTAGGCAGCCCGTAATCCGATGGTTTACCAATTAAGGCTTTGATGATTAAGCCATCGACTATTTGTTTTAACTTCATCGGTAACTTAACAGCGCCACCGAGCGTATCAATCGCCCGCCCCAAAACAAACTTAGGTAAAAAGTAATAACCTCTGCGCACTGACATCGCAACCGATTTAGCTCGATGCACAGCGTCAACAGCAATGTCACAACCGCTGTTGCCGCACCCAACAATCAGCACGCGTTTGTCTGCAAAAATATCAGCCGATTTGTAATGAGCACTGTGAATGCGTTCGCCCGCAAATTCACCGGGTGATTCAATGCGTCTTGGCTGGTGTAAGGTACCATTGGCAATAAGTACACCTGCGCAATCAAAACTTTGAATGCTATTCGCATCATTGGCGTCACAGGTTTTAATTATCCAATGATCGTCAGCTTGTTTGGTTATTTCCAATACCTTGGTGTTAAAGCGGTAGTTTGCCTTTAGGTTAAAATGATCGGCATAATCATTAAAATAGGCTTTTAAGTGGTGGTGGCTTGGGTAAGTTGGCACATCTTCAGCCATTGGGAAGTCTGCAAACTCTGTTTTACGCTTTGATGAGATCAAATGAGCCGATTTATACATGGTGCTGTGAGGGTTCTCTATGTCCCAGAGCCCGCCTACGCCTTTATTGAGCTCAAAGCCAATCCAAGGCAAGCCTAGTTGTGACAGTTGTTTTGCAGTACATAAGCCCATTGGCCCCGCACCAATAACGGCATAGGGTCGTTCTATTGAGTGTTGTATTGACATACTCTCTCCTAAACATCATGGGCACGGCGTGGTGCTCATAATAGAAATGATTATTGTTATTCTTGTGTCCAGCCACTATACCTATACTATCCTATTACTAATTGGTTATTTGAGACCATGATTGGTTATTAAGAGACAGATGATTCGACAAGAGAGTAATGGCAATAAGCCAACCATCACACAACACTTCACCCGCGCGGTCATACGAGCAATGGAAGTGCAGGGCATTGCCATACCCAACGCAGTGCTTGAAAGGGTAAGTCACTACCAAGGTGAAGACCGCATTCCTATGGCTGTTCAAGACGAAATCTGGACATCACTGGTGGCCGAAAACACTAAGCCCGGCTTTGGACTAGAGATTGGCCTGACTATCCAGCCAGGTAGCTTAGATTTGATCGGTTTTTTGTTATTAAGCTGCGATACCCTAGAAGATGCTCTAGATGCATTGATTACATACAACCCCCTAGTCAGTGAGGGCGGTGAGTTTTTATCGACAGAAACGCCTAAGGGTGTGCAACTTATTTACTCGCCATTTTATAAGGCTGTTAGGGAGGAGCGAGTTGAAACGGTTCTTTCAGCTCTGGTTACTCTCAGTCGATATTTAACCGGTGGTCATGCGCACCCGATAGCGGTTAATGTTGCACACCCAGTCATAGGTGACGCCTTGCGTTACCAGCAATTAGGTTGCCCGGTTTATTTTGACCAAGCAGTAGATTCCATCGTGTTTAGCCGCGAACATCTTGAAACACCCTTGATGCAAGCTAACACGTTGGTTAATCAACAAATGCGACAGTTAGCCGATGATAAATTGAAACAATTTAAATTAGACGAAGTCTCCAAAAAAGTCTCGATGATATTGAATAAGCACCCTGATTGGTCAAAGGACCAGGTGGCCGATGCTATGCACGTTAGCGGTCGGCATTTAAACCGGCTTTTATCGCATGAAGGTTGTACTTATCGCAGTGTTGCTGACGACGTGCGCAGTATTATTGCAAAGAGTATGTTCTTAACAGATTCGCCCTTGTACGCCATCGCTATTACTTTAGGGTTTAGCGACGAAAGTGCATTCTCTAAAGCCTTCAAACGCTGGACAGGGCTCTCGCCGACGCAGTTTAAAGCCCAGCAGCAGTAGCCTTCAGTTTGGTTAAAACTATTTAAATTAAGCCTTTAAATTTTAAACAGTTATTTTAATCTCCTCTTCTAGGTCTTGAACCTCGAGGTCTACTTGGTGCTTCAAAATATTCAAACTCATCTTCTGATAACTCCTCGCCGATCGTGTAGGTGTAAAGACTGTCTTCATCGAATTCCCAGCCTATTTTTAGCTCACCAATGTGTCTGTTGCGTTCGTCGTCGATGATCATAACGTCATAAATCGAGTCATCATCTAACAGAGGAACAGCCCAGTTCAGCGAACTATGAGCCCCCAATGTTTGCTCGGTGCCCATGAAATCAATACCCCAGCTTTCTGAATCGCTAGGCGATATGAAGACATACAGCATTTCATTGACGGTCGGGTTTTCAATCTTGATTTCAGCAAATGTCATATCATTTTTATCTTCTTCAAGCATGCTGGCGTCGAGAATAACATTCGCTTCTTCGCCATCGCTAATCAGCTTATCGAGAAGAACGAAGGCATTACCATCTCCATCAACGGCCATAATATCAAAGTGATTTGCGTAGTCTGAATACAGTAAGTCGAAGCTCAATGTTTCTTCGTCTGCGAAGGTGATTTCTGAACCGAGGGCATCAAGGCCCCACACGCCACTGTCTCCAGGAGAGACGAAAACATGAACAATTTCTGTTCCAGTGTTATTAACAATACTGATGTTATTTAATTCACTGGTATCAAAGTATGAGTCGTCGTAGTCATCGCTATCATCATAGTAATCACTATCGATGTATATCGCGTGAGTGTAAACGCTGTCGTTATCTAATTCGTCATAGTCTATGTCAAATGATTCAGTGTATTCATTATCATCTTCATAAATAGCCATAATGTCATAAGTGACAATGCCTTCTACTATAGGGGCAAGAAAATTCAGCGTTTCATAGGCACCTAAATTTTGCTCGACACCGAGGAAATCAATCCCCCACATTGCTGAGTCATTGGATGAAATGAAGACATATTGCATCTCGTTGTCGGTGGTGTTCTCGATGTTAACTTGAGTAAATGAAAGTTCGTCCATATCTTCATCAAGCATACTTGCGTCGAGAGTGATATTGGCTTCTTCGCCATCTTTAATCAATAAATCGAAAAGGACAAAGGCATTACCTTCTCCATCAATGGCCATAATATCGAAGTAATTTTCATCGTCCGGGTAGAGTATGTTGAAGCTCAGAACATCGCCATCTTTGAACGTGCCTTCAGAAATAAGCGCATCAAGGCCCCACCATTCACTGTCTCCAGGGGAGATAAATACATACCAAAGCTCAGAGTCTGTGTTGTTAACAAGATTGACTCTATTTAGTTGGTCGGCTTCGAAGGCCGACAACGTCGTTGTCATTAAGCCAACTATTATTGTGAGCAGTACTTTTTTAAACATGGAATTCTCTCATTGAGGGGTTATGTATTTTGTGATGTTTTGAAAGTCATACGACTGTAAATAGAGTTCATTTTTCTAGTCAGGGGCGAATTTAACCGCTTTTATGGGTATCTGCAAATATGGCAATATTGTTTAGCAAAATTATCACTTAAAGAATGCCAAGCAAATTACTGAATTGTTACTTGGGGCTTACACCTTTAACTGGCATTTTCAAAAAACAAAAAGCGCCCATTTTTAGTGGGTGTTAGGGCAGTAGCGGGTTGTTGCTGACTTGACGGTTATGTTTTTTTTCGCCCACTTACGTAAAAAATAGCTCACTTTTTAGTGATATGAGTCGGGTAAACCCCAAATAGAACGTTGCCACGAGCTTATGAATCCTTAATATCTCAGTTTCGAGAAATAACGTTGTCTTTTCATAAATGCGACGCATCTCCCAGACCAGACATCCAGTTTTTATATGGATAGGTAAGAATCAGATTGGAAGAAAAACATGAAAAATCAGTATAAGGGTTTATATCGCCCTGAATTTGAAAGTGATGCCTGTGGTATCGGATTTGTGGCTAATCTAAAAGGTCGTAAATCGCATGATGTCATTCAGAATGCATTGACCATGTTGACCACCATGGAGCATCGCGGTGGTACCGGGGTCGATGTAAACAGTGGTGATGGCGCGGGAGTATTGATACAAATTCCTCATGAAATTCTATCTGACGATATGGCCAAACAAGACATCATGCTGCCTGCTTACGGTGAGTACGGTGTCGGTATGTTTTTCTTCCCTGCCGATGATGCTAAGCGAGAGGAATGTCGCGCTATATTAGAACGTAACATCAGTAAACTAGGCTTAACGCTGCTGGGCTATCGTGTGGTGCCGACAGATAACAGCATGATCGGCAAAGCTGCCGCTGCCCAAGAACCACAAATTGAACAAGTCTTTGTATCCAACACTAGCTGTAAAACACAGCAACAGTTTGAGCGTAAACTCTACGTTCTACGTAACTACACTACCCATATTATTTATGAAACGGTCACTGAAATTGGAGAAGATTTTTATGTGGCGTCCATGTCTTCACGCACCCTTGTATATAAAGGTCAGTTAACCACCGCGCAAGTTCGTGAATATTATTTAGATTTGCAAGATGAGCGCACCGTTTCAGCACTGGCTATGTTTCATAGTCGTTTTGCAACCAATACCTTCCCGCATTGGCGTCGAGCGCAGCCGTTTCGTTACTTATCACACAACGGCGAAATTAATACGGTGAAAGGCAACATTAACTGGTTAGCAGCACGGCAGTCATTGTTTGAATCAATTAACTTCACCAGTGAAGAAATGGATATGTTGTTACCGGTTTATGACCGCGACATGTCTGACTCAGCCAATCTCGATATGATGGTTGAGCTACTGGTCCTGTCAGGTCGGCCATTAGCGCAAGCGATGATGATGGTGGTGCCAGAAGCATGGCAAACACAAGATGATATGGATGCCGTTAAACGCGCCTTTTATGAATATTATGCCTGCATTATGGAACCTTGGGATGGCCCAGCGTCTATTTCCTTTACCGATGGCAATATGATCGGTGCTACCTTAGACCGTAATGGCTTACGCCCATCGCGTTATTTAGTCACCGACGATGGCATGGTGGTGATGGGTTCTGAAACAGGCGCGCTCATTGTTGATCAAGCGAAGGTGGTTGAAAAAGGCCGTTTACAGCCAGGTAAAATATTTATCTGTGATTTGAAACAAGGTCGAATTCTTTCTGATGAAGAAGTGAAATACGATATCTGCTCAAGTCAGAATTATATGGAATGGGTTAATCAAGAGAAAATAGTCTTAGATGAATTGCCAACGCCTGAGGTAAAAGTTGAGCACCCGTATCTGGATAATTTGAAAAAGCGTCAACGCGCGTTTGGATACAATACCGAAGATTTAAATTTAATTCTGGCCGATATGGTTGGCACCACAAAAGAACCTCTCGGTTCGATGGGTACCGACACACCTTTTGCTATATTATCTGATCGTTCACAGCATTTATCGCATTATTTTAAGCAGTTGTTTGCGCAAGTAACGAACCCACCTATTGATCCTATTCGTGAAGAAATGGTGATGTCTCTACGCACCTACATTGGCGGTGATTTAAACCTGTTAGAAGAGTCACCTAAACATTGTCATAAATTGGAAATTAAGCATCCCGTTCTTGATAACGAACAGTTAATGAAACTGCGTTACATTGATCATGCGCATTTCCAAACTAAGACAGTGCCAACAACGTTTAGAGCTACAGGTAAACCAGGAGAGCTAGAGCGAGCGGTTGAGCGAATTTGTCGCTATGCCGTAGACGCTGTTGAAAGTGGTTATCAAATTCTGTTACTCAGTGACCGCGACGTCGACTCCGATCATGCAGCTATTCCTTCTGTGCTTGCTACAGCAGCCGTACATCACCACTTAATTCGAATGGGTATGCGAGCCGATTGCGACATTGTGGGTGAGTTTGGCGATGTTCGCGAAACACACCATTTTGCAACGGTATTGGGGTATGGCGCTTCTGCGGTTAACCCTTACCTCGCGATAGAAACATTAATGGAGTTACGTAATGAAGGCGCTATTGATGAAAGCTTAACGAACGCCGAGGTATTTTATCGTTTCGCAAAAGCAGTGAACTCTGGCCTACTAAAAATATTTTCAAAGATGGGTATTTCAACCCTACAGTCGTATCAAGGTGCGCAAATATTTGAAGCTTTAGGAATTGCGCAAGACGTCGTCGATAAATACTTTACCGGAACGGTGACGCGTATAGGTGGTATTGGTTTAGACGAAATTGCCACGGAAGCATTAAAGAAACATCAAGAGGGTTATCCGTTAGAAGATCGTATTTTCATGGAGCCTGCGATGCAATCGAGTGGTGAATACGCTTGGCGGCATGATGGAGAGCGCCATTTATTTAACCCGACGACGATTCGCTTGTTGCAGCACGCTACTGAGCAAAACAGCACCGAGCAGTTTAAAGAATATTGCCGAAATGTGGATGATCAGTCGAAAGAATTGTACACCCTACGAGGGTTATTGAAGTTTAAGTCTGATCGACCTTCGGTACCGCTCGAAGAGGTTGAGCCAGTGGAGGACATTTTCAAACGTTTCGCCACTGGGGCTATGTCATTTGGTTCAATTTCATGGGAAGCGCACACCACCTTAGCCATCGCTATGAATCGCATTGGTGGGAAGTCTAATTCTGGCGAAGGCGGCGAAGACCCGATTCGTTTCACGCCGCTAGAAAACGGCGACAATATGCTGTCTAAAATTAAACAGGTAGCTTCTGGTCGTTTTGGTGTGACCAGTCACTACTTAACCAACGCTGAAGAATTGCAAATTAAAATGGCGCAGGGCGCAAAGCCGGGTGAAGGCGGGCAGTTACCGGGTCATAAAGTGGATGGTTGGATTGGACGTACGCGTGGTTCAACACCCGGCGTGGGTTTAATTTCGCCACCACCGCATCACGATATTTATTCTATTGAAGATTTAGCGCAGCTCATCTTTGATTTAAAAAACGCCAACCGAGATGCACGAGTCAATGTGAAACTCGTCTCAGAAGCCGGTGTCGGTACCATCGCCTCTGGTGTCTGTAAAGCCTATGCCGATGTGGTGTTGATCGCCGGACACGACGGCGGTACGGGTGCATCACCGATCAGCTCAATTAAACACGCAGGCTTACCATGGGAATTGGGTTTATCTGAAACGCATCAAACCTTAGTGCAAAATGGGTTACGTTCGCGCATTACCGTTCAAGCCGATGGCCAAATGAAAACCCCACGCGATATTGCCATCGCTACCTTGTTAGGTGCTGAAGAGTGGGGCGTAGCCACCGCGGCATTAATTGTTGAAGGTTGCATCATGATGCGCAAGTGTCATTTGAATACCTGCCCTGCGGGTATTGCAACTCAAGATAAACGCTTACGTGATCGCTACCAAGGCAAAGTTGAAAATGTTGTTAACTTCTTCACCATGATGGCTGAAGGCTTACGTCAAATAATGGCCGAGCTCGGATTTAAATCGATCAATGAAATGGTCGGCCAATCGCAATGCCTAACGCCGCGTAGTGATGTTGATCATTGGAAATTCAAGACAGTAGACTTGGCCCCGGTTTTATTTAAAGCGGAACAGCTAAACGAAGAAGATACTCTGTATCAGTCTGTAGGTCAGAAGCATTTAATTGACGACATTATTGATCGCCAAATGATTAAAGACGCGGCCGATGCACTTGAACACGCCACGCCAGTTTCGCTTGCTTATGACATACGTAACGTGGATCGTTCTGTCGGTGCCATGATTTCAAATGAAATCTCCAAACGCTATCACGCTGAGGGCTTACCTGAAGATACGATTAACGTGAAGTTTCATGGCTCTGCCGGGCAAAGCTTTGCTGCCTTTACGGCAAAGGGCGTTAGTTTTGAATTAGAAGGCGATGCCAACGATTACTTCGGAAAGGGATTATCGGGCGGTAAGTTAGTGGTTTATCCAGATAAAAAAGCGCCTTTTAAGCCGAGTGAAAATATTCTCATTGGTAACGTCGCATTCTTTGGGGGAACCAGTGGTTCGGCCTTTATTCGTGGTCGAGCGGGTGAACGATTCTGTGTGCGAAATTCAGGTGTAACGGCGATTGTTGAAGGTGTTGGTGATCACGGTTGTGAATACATGACAGGCGGTTGTGCGGTTATCCTCGGACCCACGGGCCGGAACTTCGCCGCGGGAATGTCCGGTGGTGAGGCTTATGTACTCGACCCGGATAATATATTTGCCGGCAAGTGCAATATGGAAATGGTCGAAATAGAAACCGTTGAAACAGAAGATGCCGCAAAACTTAAAACTCTAGTGGCGGCACATTTGGCCGCAACGGGTTCCGATGTTGCCGAAACATTACTAGCCGATTGGCAAACCGCGCTGACGCAATTTGTGAAAGTGATGCCGGTGGATTACAAACGTATTCAGCAGTTCATGCAAACCGCACGTGAGTCAGGTAAATACCAAACCGAAGACGAAGTCTCGTCAGCGGCGTTCGATATGCACATCGAGCATTTAAAGGCACCTAAACCAACAGCGAAAGCGACAGCATAAGGGGAGAAACGATGGGAAATCCAACAGGTTTTATCGATGTTGCACGTCAGCTACCTGAAGATCGTGACGCAAAAGAGCGGTTAATTGATTGGCAAGAAGTGCATGAGCACATGTCTGAAGCAGACATTAAAGAACAAGCATCGCGTTGTATGGACTGCGGTGTGCCTTTTTGTATGTCAGGTAAATCACAATACGCGCCTGCGGTTGCAGGTTGCCCTGTGAATAACCTGATTCCAGAATGGAATGATTTAATTTACCGTGGTCGCTGGAAAGAAGCCTTGCTGCGTTTACACAAAACCAATAATTTTCCAGAGTTCACCGGCCGTGTATGTCCCGCGCCATGTGAAGGTTCCTGTGTGCTCGGCATTAACGCAGATCCCGTGACTATTAAGCACCATGAAGTTTCTATTATTGAACGTGGTTTTGCAGAAGGCTGGGTCGTTGCAAACCCACCGAAACAACGGACAGGACAAACCGTGGCCGTCATCGGTTCTGGTCCAGCAGGATTAGCCGCCGCTGCTCAGCTAAACAGTGCCGGTCATCTGGTTACCCTATACGAACGAGCAGACCGAATTGGCGGCTTGTTAATGTACGGTATTCCAAACATGAAATTGCAAAAAGAAGTCGTTGAGCGCCGTGTCCAAATTATGGCTGAAGAAGGCATCAACTTTGTCACCCATACGGAAGTCGGCAAAGACATTTCGATGCAGCGTTTAGCAGATGAATTCGATTCAGTGGTTATTGCAACAGGCGCTACCGTTCCGCGTGACTTACCTGTGCTGGGGCGTAATGCGAAAGGCGTGCATTTCGCCATGG
>NZ_JBKEGY010000016.1:0-94842 GCF_046710285.1 Reinekea sp. | reverse complement strand
ACGATTGGCACGCAGAACTGCTAAAACATTTAGCCAGCAACCAACAACGCGTCGCTCAGGTCATCAATAACCTAGAAGGCATGTCGTTTAAGCCTCAATCGGCGACTTTCTTAGCATGGATAGAAAGCACTGACAGCCATATTGACCTTACACCTCACTTTATTAAAGCCGGTGTTATGCCCAGTGAAGGCGTATTTTTTGGTCAAAAGCACAATGTCCGACTGAATTTCGGAACCGATACAGAATCGCTTAACCATGGTTTAGCGATGATTGAGGACTACTGGAAAGCAACTCGTTAGTGCCCGTCTAGGTTCTGTGGATTACTACGGGCTAACCAAAGGTCTTATTTTAACAAGTCGTTCGAGCACATCCTTGTGTCACTCCACAGCGAGATCCCTCTCGCTGAGGCTTGTTAAAATAAGACCTTTGGCCAACCCTCATACGGTGTCATATCTATAGCCACGGCACCTAGAAAGACAAGTTTAACGCCAAAAAACACCATGCGGATCGACCCGAATTAACGCGATTTTATCGTCTAAATTAGCGTTGGGTTTATCTTCTGGAACGCTTTGCCAGCCGCCCTCTGAGCCTCGGAACAACAGAAGCCAGCCAGAGTCCGTAAAATCTAGCAATGCGAACGGTAATCTAACGTTAATTGACTTTGTAGGGTGTGGCACTTCTTCTTGAATTAATACTCGACGCCCTTTAAAAGACACAAATAATCGCTTACCCTTTGGCGGGTATTGCAATAGCTTCGCGATCGAGTGTTCTGCCTGCTTTTTAACCAGCGGCGGTAAATCTTCAATTTTTGACATACAGTGGCCATTAATGAATCTTGAACCCAGTGATTTAATCGAGTTAGCCCATACCACCATGCCCTTCGGAAAGTATCAAGGCCGCAAGTTAATAAAACTGCCTGAAGAGTATTTGCTGTGGTTCCAAAACAAGGGTTTCCCGAATGGCAGATTGGGCCAATTATTGGCCTTAGCTTTGTTATTACGCAGCGAAGGATTAGAGCACCTTTTAGACCCGATAACCAAACAAATGATGCCAGCGAGCTCTACCGTACAATGACTCAGTTAAACTGGCAGCAACAGCCCATTAAACTGGTACGTTCAAACAAACGTAAAACCATTGGGCTTTATGTTAAAGAGCGACAAATAGAAGTTCGCGCCCCTCATCACGTTGCCGTCAGCGAGTTAACTGATTTTATTCATTCCAAACAACAATGGCTCATTAAGGTGTTGGCCGAGCAAGCCCAGCAGATAACCGAGAAACCAGATTTTAGCGTTCGTCGCCATATACCTTTTATAGGTAAGCAGTTAAAAGTTCAGATAGTTCAAGGTAATAAGCTGGGCTGGCGTGATGAAGATGAGCGACTTATTTTGTATGCAAAAAACCAAGAAAAAAACCATATTCACCATCTGCTCGCTGATTTTTACCTGACCAAAGCAAAGTATGTACTGCACAATAAAACTCTCGACCTAGTGAGCACATTAAACTGGCAACACAAGCTGACAGATATTCGCTTCAGACGCACAAAAACCAAATGGGGTCACTGCACCGCGACAGGTCGCATTCAATACAACTGGTTGATTCTAATGGCACCTGAGTCTGTGATAGATTATCTTATAGCGCATGAAGTGAGCCATTTAAAACATTTGAACCACTCAGAGCAGTTTTGGCAACAGGTTCAAGCCATTCACCCGAGCTATCAACTTGATCGAAAATGGTTAAAAGATAACGGTCACACCCTAGTACTTTAAGTGAGTATATTTTGAACGAAAGACGCCAACATCAAGACAAGCTCGTTATAACAATCAGGGTCTTAGCCTCGCTGGCCTGGTTAAGCCTAATTGTCTGGCAAGTGATTGTCTGGCTCGCTGCGCCTGAACAAAACTCCATTATCAATCGGTATCATGAGTTAGAGGTCAGAAGCTTCTGGCTTGAAGACTGGGCCGAATGGTTACCTTGGGCGCTTGGTGCCTGCACTTTGTTTACCCTAGCCGCTTTATTTTGCTCACCGTTTCGCTCTAGACGTAAAAACGACCCAAAACGAGTGCACCTGCTGATATTGTTGGCACTTACTTTATTTGGTTTTTGGTTTTATTGGTCCAAGATCATTACCAATCTTGCCAGCTAAACCAGAGCCTTGGGCAGGCTAACAGTGAACCGAGCGCCACCAAATGGACTTGTTGAAACGTCAATCGTTGCGTTGTAGCTCATCAAAATATCTTGTGTCATTGCCAAACCAATACCTTGCCCTGGTTGTAAGCTATCTAAGCGCTTACCACGCTGTAAAATTCGCTCTCTGGCTTCTGGTGCTATGCCTTCACCGTCATCATCGATATGCACGACCACTTTATTGCTTTCACTGTGCTGATCTACTTCAACGCAAATTACTGAGCGGCCATATTTAAATGCATTTTCAATTAAGTTGCCGAGCACTTCGAGCACATCATTGCTGTCCATCGCCAATAAAACCACCTCGTCGCTCGATGGTAAATCGAGCACCTTATCTTCTTCTAAAAAGGCTTTATCGAGGGCACGCCCTAATCGCGCTAATGCAGCAATCAGGTCACAAGTTTGGCCTAATACAGGACCTTGACGAGCATCGGTCACAGAGCGCTGCAATTGATATCGAACAATTTGATTCATCCGATCAACCTGCTCGTTTAAGGTATTTTGATCATCGCATTGCAAGGTTTTCATCACCGCCAGGGGCGTTTTTAAGCTGTGCGCTAAATCACCCATGGCTTTGCGATAGCGTTCACGCTGGCTTTGTTCGGCATGCAATAGTTGGTTCAAACTGTCTGTTAGCGGCTTAAGTTCGCTTGGGTAATTACCTTGTAATTGGTCGGCTTCACCTTGGCGAATACGAGTTAACTGCAGCGCCAATAAATGCAGCGGTGTTAACCCCCATTTAGTGACCAATGCCAGCACTAACAACAAGGCAACAGAAGCAGTGCTTAAGCCGCCCCAAAGCTGCTGTCGATAGGTTGCAATTGAGGAATTCAAAGGTGCGGCATCTTCTAATACCCAAAATTCAAAGTAGCGATCTTGGTTAGTCGCGTCTTCCCAAATAAAGCCATTACGCTGATAAACAAAACCTTTATGCTGACCAAACTGTTCACCGCCTGGGGCTAAATTAGCTCGACTGCGTACCCATTCGCCTTCGGTAAACCACTCACTCGATAAACTTTCCCAAACCGATTGCCGCTGTTCATTGATGACTAAGCCAATCAAACCAGATTCTGGTGTATTAAAACGCTCTTCACGCAGGGCTCTCGGCAATGTCAGGGTGACATCATCTAGCTCAGCCAACGACAATAAACTAAAGGTCCGAATAAAGAGACGTTCAGCTTGAGCTGCGTTTTGGCTTTGCACAAAGGCTCGGTCTAACGCGTAGCCAGTAATGCCGAGAAAAAAAAGAATAAGGCAAGCGGCTGAACCGATCAGCCGTTTGGTTAACGACAAAGGTTGTTTAACTTGCATAGGCGTTACGCGCTGTCACCTTGATTAAATCGGTAGCCTTGTCCGCGTTGGGTAACAATAGGGTTGCGTTCGCCTTGTGGATCTAGCTTTTTACGTAACCGGCGCACAAACACTTCGATCACGTTACTGTCACGGTCGTAATCTTGTTCATACAAATGCGTCGTAAGTTCGGTTTTAGATACAACTTTATCTTTGTGGGTCATCAAATATTCAAGGGTGTTATATTCATAGCTGGTCAGTTCAACGATACTTCCTGCAACAGAGACCGATTTTGCTGCGGTGTCTAACTCGTATTCACCCAACTGAAGCGTTGGGCTCGACATACCCACACTGCGTCGCACCAAGGCCTTTACCCGCGCCATTAATTCATCAAAGACAAAAGGCTTGGCTAGGTAATCATCGGCACCGGCTTCTAAGCCTTCAACTTTGTCTTTCCAATGACCACGGGCAGTTAAAACAATTACTGGGTAATTTTTATTTTGTTCGCGCAGCTGTTTGATAACCTCTAGGCCATCTATACTCGGCAAACCAATGTCAATAATGGCGGCGTCATAATCTGTTTCTAAACCAAAAAACAAACCTTCTTGACCATCTCCACTGACATCGACAGCAAAGCCTTCTTTTTTAAAGCCCGTTTGCAGGTGTTCGCGCAATCCGGTTTCATCCTCGACGATTAAGAGCCTCATAAACGGCCTCCCTTTCTGCTTTATTTATAGGTAAACCAGTTTGCGGATGAATATCAACTTCCTTGATACGCCCACTGGAATCTAACACTCTGAGTCGATAAAACCAGGGCGGGTTGGTGCCATTTTGCTTTTCAACCTTAGCAACACGCCCTTGGTAGATGCACTCTACCGCTGCAACCACTTGGTTTTCAGAGGTCAGTGGTATCGCCTCGTGTGTACAAGGGTGGGTATCTGGCCAATCGTTGGCAGCAAACACCCAAGTTACCATGACAGACAACATTGCCCCTAGAATCATTCTTTTCATTGCAGCCCCTAAGTACGAAAACTAACGCGCAGTAGGCTGCACCTCCACTTTCAATTGAACGTATCGGCCAGGATGCTGCTGCGTTTGCATGGAAAATTCACGACCATTGTATCGGTAGCGAACGTCATAGCCTATTAGTTCGCGGTACTCTTGTCGATAGCGAGTATCACAGTCACGCTCAACTCGGTAATGTACGGTAGTGTCGTTGCTGCGGCTGACTTCGTTGCCGATCACGCTGCCGATAACACCACCGGCTATGGCACCGATGACCGCCGAGTCTCGACTACCACCCGAAGATGAACCAACATGGGCACCAATGGCACCGCCGATGATAGCGCCTGCCGCTGGGTTGCCACGAGAGCCGCTAGATTCTCGATAGATTTCAACATCACGAATTCGACATACTTCGTCATAGCGATCAGATCGATTACTGTCCCCACGTGAGCGGTAATACCAGTAGGTATCGTAAATCGGCGCGGCACTAATGACTCTGCCTTCGACATAAAACACATGCGAGTTTTGAGCACGACGACTTTCTTGCGAGTAATAGTCATCGTCGTAACGATCAGAATCAGCAAAAGACATGGCTGACAAGGTAGTGAAAGCCACTGCAGCAATTGATAGTTTAGAATTCATAATGGGTCTCCTTCGTAGCATTACAGAAAGATTAACCCTGTGAGCATGAACTCAAGCTGAATAATCTTCAACTGAGAAACGTCATTAGTAGCCCTTTAACGAAATAACTTAAAAAGCGCTCTAGAGTATGTGGCTTGCCTGAGCTGAGGTGCTGTAAAAATAGGCGCGCCGTGAAACCATCCATGGTGGCTCGTCATTGGCATCCATGCCAATGAACGCCCTTTTTTTACAGCACCTCTGCTCAAACTTGTATGCCATCGCTAATATTAGGTTTTATAAATTAGTGGCGCTGAGTTGTGCTTGTATTTCATCTAAAATAGCGGGGTCGTCAATGGTTGACGGTACAGTGTATTCTTCGCCGTCGGCCATTTTACGTAACGTTGCACGTAATATTTTGCCTGAGCGGGTTTTTGGCAAGCGTTCAACAACATGCGCCTGTTTAAAACACGCAATCGCCCCAATTTTTGCTCTGACGCTGGCCACTAGTTGTTCTTCTAGTGTTTCTGGGTCGATGTAGTCGCCATCTTTAAGTACCACTAACCCTAAAGGTAACTGGCCTTTAAGCTCATCCTGTATGCCAATGACGGCACACTCCGCTACCGATGGATGCTCGCTGATGATCGCTTCCATTTCGCCAGTGGAGAGACGATGCCCTGCTACGTTGATTACATCGTCTATGCGACCCATGACGAATAAATAGCCTTCTTCGTCTAAGTAACCCCCGTCGCCGGAAGCATAATAGCCGGGGAACTGGGTTAAATAAGCTGACTCATAACGTTTTGGGTTTTGCCAAATAGTTTGCAAGCAACCTGGTGGTAACGGTCGTTTCAACGCAATGAAACCTTGCTGCATGGGTACACAGCTTTGCCCTGCGTGATCGACAATTTCAACATTGAAACCGGGTAAGGGCCGGCCTGCACTGCCAGGTTTGACGGCAAAGGTTTCAATACCGAGTGGATTTCCGGCAATGGCCCAACCAGTTTCAGTTTGCCACCAATGATCGATCACTGGTTTGGATAAATGGGATTCAGTCCATACCAGGGTTGCTGGATCTAACCGCTCTCCTGCCATGAAAATGGTTTTTAGAGTCGATAAATCATAGTGATCAATCAATTTACCCTCAGGGTCCGATTTTTTGATCGCGCGAAAAGCCGTAGGCGCTGCAAATAACAAATTAACCTTATGCTCCTCACACACTCGCCAAAAGGAGCCCGCATCTGGTGTCCCAATTGGCTTACCTTCGTACAAAACAGTCGTACAGCCAGCAATCAGCGGCGCATAAACGATATAAGAGTGACCGACCACCCAACCCACATCGGAGGCAGCCCAAAACACATCACCTTGCTTAACGTTGTAAAGTGCAGCCATGGAATAGTTCATGGCTACCGCATGGCCACCGTTATCACGAACGACACCTTTGGGTGTGCCTGTTGTGCCGGAGGTATACAAGATATAAAGCGGGTCCGTTGCTTGAACTGCTTCACAATCGGCTAGTTCAGCCTCTAATAATAGGTCTTGCCAGTTATTGAATGGCGCAGTTTGTTTAATTTCTGGACGTTCCCAAATCACAATATGGTTCGGTTCATGATCTGCTTGGGCGAGTGCATCGATCACCATTGGCTGATAGTCGATAATTTTATTAGGTTCTATACCACCCGTTGCTGTGAGCAATACCTTGGGTGTTGCATCATTTAGCCTAACGGCGAGTTCATTAGGGGCAAAACCGCCAAACACGACCGAATGAATAGCACCTAATCGCGCGCAAGCAAGCATAGCAATAACCGCTTGCGGAATCATTGGCGTATACAGCACAACTCGATCACCCTTTGTCACGTCCATGGCTTTTAGCATACCCGCACATAGGGCCACTTCGTCTAATAGTTCTTTGTAACTGTAATGCTGCATGGTATTGGTAACAGGTGAATCGTAAATCAAGGCGGTTTGCTCACCCCGCCCAGCTTCAACATGCACATCTAGTGCTAAATAGGCTGTATTTAACTCTCCGTCGGCAAACCAAACATCATTACCTTGCAGGTTTTGACTGTATCCAACTGTAGGCTGTTTATACCATGTCAGTTTTTGGGCTTGTTCAAGCCAAAATGCATTTTTTTCTGATGCAGCAGCAGAGTGCTCTACTTTATAGCTCATACTATCGCTCCTTTTATTTGTTTTTAGCAGTCGATTGCTTCGAACATAATTAAAGAATGTAATTGGGCTAAAAACTATGACCTTTTAGTCTTTAAGACTAAGGTCGAAATGCATTCAGGTTAATAATGTAAAAACAAGCAAATGTTGATAAAAATGAGCAAAAATAAAACCTGCCAAGGGCTTGTGTTTTACAAAATATCTCCGGCAGGAAAATGACGTTTTTACCGGAAATCAATGCAAACCGCACGGTGCTTAGCTTTGCCAACGGTGTCCACAATTTCTGTGGATAAGTCTGTGCACAAGCAATTGAAAGTGTCATCTAAGCTGCATAACTGCCACACAAGCTGAAATTGCTCATTTTTTAACCAATGAAATAAAATCCTTATAAATCAATTAGTTATAGTATTTTAAAAGTGTTTTTTAGCTGACGGTACATTTTTTAGCCAATATTACGAGTTAAATTACCCTAATAATTGATCTGGGGATATTTTGCTTACAGGGTTTATTTTTACTAGGCAATAAGTTAGTGAAACTATATTGTTACGGAATGTAAAATCTTGACCACATTTGAAAATAATTGCACCGTTTTAGGCCTTTTTGACGGCTTAAAAACAGTTAATATTTATGCAATGCGCCAAAATGTGACCGACACCCTATTTTGAGTAAAAACACATCAATCCAACTGTTTTTAGGCATAAAAAAGCCAGATTAAAAATCTGGCTCTAAATTCACAATTTTGGCTTATTTCTTATTCCGCCTTCGGCTTCATATGCGGAAATAAGATAACGTCTTTAATAGAAGGTGAATCGGTCAAGAACATAACCAGGCGGTCAATGCCAATACCTTCACCTGCCGTTGGCGGCAAACCGTATTCCAATGCATTAATGTAATCAGCATCGTAGAACATCGCTTCATCGTCACCCGATTCTTTTTCAGACACTTGCGACTGGAATCGTTCTGCTTGATCGATAGGGTCATTAAGCTCTGAGAAGCCATTGGCAATTTCACGCCCGCCTAAGAAAAACTCAAAACGGTCGGTAACGTCTGGGTTTTCATCATTACGACGCGCCAACGGAGAAACCTCAGCTGGATAGGCGGTAATAAAGACTGGATCAAACAACTTCTCTTCAACGGTGGCTTCAAAGATTTCAGTTTGAACCTTACCTAAGCCCCAGTTCTCTTTAACATGTACACCTAGCTTTTGAGCAACGGCGGTTGCTGCTTCTAAGGTACTGATGTTATCGGCCGTTAAATCGCTATTGTACTTCAAGATAGAGTCAAACATGGACAAACGTTCGAATGGCTTAGCAAAATCATAATCGCGGCCCTGATAATGAATATCGGTTGAACCCAATACCGAATTCGCCACTTCCCGCAGCATTTCTTCGGTAGTATCCATTAAATCGTTATAGTTCGCGTAGGCTTGATACCACTCTAACATGGTGAATTCTGGGTTGTGACGGGTAGAAACACCTTCGTTACGGTAAGAACGGTTTATTTCGAAGACACGCTCAAAACCACCCACAACCAAACGCTTCAAGTAGAGCTCTGGCGCAATACGCAGATATAAATCACGGTCCATTGCATTGTGATGAGTGATAAATGGTCGTGCAGTAGCGCCGCCCGGTATCACCTGCAACATGGGTGTTTCAACTTCCATGAACGAACGCTCGGTCAAATAATTACGAATACCACTGATCACTTTTGAACGAACTTCAAATACTTTACGTGTTTCTTGGTTAACGATCAGATCAACATAACGCTGACGGTACTTAGCTTCTTGATCAGCCAAGCCATGGAACTTGTCAGGTAATGGACGCAAAGACTTGGTTAAAATACGTACGTTTTCTAAGCTTTCAACATTAACGTAAAGCTCACCCTTACCCGATTTACACAACAAACCTTTAACACCAACAACATCGCCGATATCGAGTAACTTCCAATCATCGCTTTCTTTTTGCAGCGGCCTACCCAAATAAAACTGGATAGAACCGGTTACATCACGAATACCCACAAATGGACCACCGCGACGCATAACACGACCAGCAATAGCAATCATGATGCCTTGGCTTTCAATCTCTTCTTTTTCTAACTCGCCATAAGCGACTTGTAAATCACCTGCTTTATGCTCAACGCGAAAGTCATTCGGAAAGGCAATACCCCGTTTATCCTGCAATTCAGCCAATTTCTGTTTTCGCTCAGCAATAATATGGTTATCTTCTGAAGGATTCGGCAAATTGTTTTCTACTGGGTTATCACTCATTTTTCATTTCCACGTTGTTGGTTTGTTTGTTTCGGTTGTTTCGGTTGTTTCGGTTCGAAGGGTGGTGGGTTGCTTTAAAAAGAACGCTGTAAACCCATCCATGGGCGCTCGAAGATCACATCCATGTGATCTCACGTCTTTTTAAAGCAACCCACCACCCTTCTTTATTTGGTATCACTTTTTAAATTTTAACTGCTTCATGCTTTTTTACTCTCACAAAGTCAATTGTGCCACACTCAGAAACGAATTGGGTACTAGAGTATGAAGGTATGAGACGACATGGATGTCGTCTTTAAGCGCCCATGGACAGGTTCACAGCGCACTTCTTACTCAAGTACCCAATTCGTTGAACGAAGCCACCAAGCCTTAAAGCTTAAAGACCTTTTTTCAAAGAAGCTTCGATAAATTGGTCAAGATTACCGTCTAACACGCTTTGCGTGTTGCGGGTTTCAACGCCCGTTCGTAAGTCTTTGATGCGCGAGTCATCTAACACGTAAGAACGAATTTGGCTGCCCCAACCAATGTCAGACTTATTGTCTTCGACCATCTGAGCCGCTTCGTTTCGGATGCTCATTTCGTGTTCATACAACTTAGCTTTCATTTGCTTCATTGCTTGGTCTTTGTTTTTGTGCTGAGAGCGATCATTTTGACACTGTGTAACGATACCCGTTGGGTTATGCGTTATACGTACCGCAGATTCGGTTCGGTTAACGTGCTGACCACCAGCACCTGATGCACGGTAAACGTCAATGCGTAAATCAGCCGGGTTGATCTCAATTTCAATGTTGTCGTCAACTTCAGGTGAAACAAAAACAGAACTAAAAGAAGTGTGTCTACGGCTACCCGAGTCAAAAGGGGATTTACGTACTAAACGGTGTACGCCCGTTTCAGTACGTAACCAACCAAAGGCATACTCGCCTTCAAAACGAACGGTAGCCGACTTAATACCAGCGACATCGCCCGCGGAAGCTTCCATGAGCTCAGTTTTAAAGCCCTTTTCTTCACCCCAGCGTAAGTACATGCGCAAAAGCATTTCAGCCCAGTCTTGAGCTTCAGTACCGCCAGAACCTGCCTGTATATCTAAATAGGCATTGTTTGGGTCCATTTCACCACTAAACATACGACGAAATTCAAGAACTTCTAGCTGACTTTTTAGATCACTAAGTTCAGCTTCAACTTCAGCAACGGCATCGGTGTCTTCTTCTTCCACCGCCATGTCGAGTAAGTCAATTGAATCAGCTAAGCCTGAATCTAGGTTATCAATGGTTTGAACGACGTGCTCTAATGCTGAGCGTTCTTGGCCTAAGGCTTGTGCGCGTTCAGGCTTATTCCAGACCTCAGGTTGGGCAAGTTCACGTTCAACTTCGTCTAAGCGTTCTTTCTTAATGTCATAGTCAAAGATACCCCCGAAGCACGTCGGTTCGCGCACCTAGGCCTTTGATTAACTCTCTAATTGGATTAACTTCCACGTTTGTACCGCCTGTTGGCTAAAACAGGCCAATTAAGCGCTGTTTAGCAAAAAAATTAAAGGTGCGCATTTTACAGGAAATCAATAGCCTAAGGTAGAGCTGATTAAGCCTTTTCATAATCCACCAACACTGATTCAAATCAACCCGCACAGTTAAAGCTTCGGCTACTCTTGGAGGACTACTTGAGCGAAAGTGAATGATGTATTCAGGTGCTATAGATAACCTCGTCTTAAGGAGGATATATGATTTGGCTCATTGTCGGCTTAGTTCTTTGGTCTGTTTCACATTCAATTAAACCCATTTTTCCAAAATTTAGACAAAAGATTACAGACTCGCTGGGTTTAGATAAAAGCAAAGGTCTTTTTTCTTCATTGGTACTAGTTTCAATTATTTTTATCATCTACGGTTGGCGGCACGCAGACCCCTCTCTCTTAGTGTATACCGCACCGAAATGGCTATTTATTCCAAGTTTAGTATTAATCTTTATCTCGATTTATTTATTTATCAGCAGTACAGCCGGGCTTCGGTATCGTCAATGGATTCGTCACCCACAACTTCTTGGCCTCATAATATTATCGGGTGGACATCTATTAACCAACGGCGAGGTTCGTTCAATTATCCTGTTTGCTGGGTTCGCAATTTGGGCACTGATCACCATACCTTTTATTAATCAACGTGATGGCACCTATGTAGCTCCTACACTAAAGCCGATTAAAGCTGAGATTAAATTTATTGTGATTACTATTATTGCTAGCTTACTTTTAATCGCTCTGCATGGTTTCTATACGGCAAGCCCATTAATTGGATTCTAGGCTATCCAAATAAGTAGGCATGGCTGAAATAAAGAAGCGAAATTAAAGTTCTCTTCGTAGTCAAGTGACAACTGATTCAATGAATTAACCCCTAAACAGGTGCGATTTTGAAATTATTTGTTATTTAAAATATGTACTTATCTTTCTGTTTCTCAAATTACGCCTGTGAATCCAATTTTATTTCATCTGGCTTCTATTTTCGAAAACATTAATTGCAGGGTTTCTTGGCCACGAAATCGGTTACAGCTTAGTTGATAAACGCCTTTTAGACGCTTGCCCTGTGTCGGCCATATGGTTGTATCGACATTAAACGCAATAGCATCAATTTCTTGCTGTCCGGTTTTCAACACTAACTTTAAATGCCGCTCACCCACTATGCGTTGCGAAACTATAGTGAAATCGCCAAAAAATTGCGGTTCAGGAAAAGCTTGTCCCCAAGGCCCAGCTTGCTCAAGAAGCAATGCTTGGTGCAAGTTGAGCTCGGATTCTTGCAAATTTCCGTCTGTCCATAGGTGTGCCTGTAAGACTTCTGGATCGGCCAATGCGTTTATTGACTGTTCGAATAACACTCTAAACTCTTCGAGTGATTCTTGCCGTATGGTTAAACCGGCAGCCATGGCGTGGCCACCAAATTTAATGAGTATGTTTGCGTTTTGTTTGCTTACCCAATCTAGGGCGTCGCGCAGGTGAACGCCGGGTATGGAACGGGCTGAGCCTTTTAAGGTGCCTGAATCGGATGGGGCCATGGCTATGACCGGGCGGTGTATTTTTTCTTTCACGCGCGAGGCGAGTATGCCAATGACGCCTTCATGCCAATCGGTATGGCTGAGGACTAACCCTGATGGCGGTGCGGTTAAATCAAGTTTGTCTAAGTAGCGTTGAGCATCGACTACCATGGTCTGCTCTATTTGCCGACGCTCTACGTTGAAGTCTTGTAATTGCTGAGCAATTTCTTTGGCCTCATGATCGTTTTCGGTTAGCAGTATTTGTACGCCGATGGTCATATCGTCTAATCGTCCTGCGGCGTTTAATCGCGGTCCAATAACAAAACCCATGTCTAAACTTTTTGCTTGTCGCCACTCTTTACCGGCTACGTCAAACAAAGCTCGAATTCCAGGTCGGCATTGCCCTTGTCTTATGCGATTTATACCTTGTTGCACCAGCTTTCTATTATTGGCATCCAATGGCACCACATCGGCTACCGATGCCAAAGCAACTAGGTCGAGCCATTTACCCAAATTGGGCAAATTAATTACGCCTTGCTCACGCAATTTCGCGCGCAGTGCTATCAACACATAAAATAAAACAGTACACCCGCAAGCGGCTTTACTTGCAAATAAACATCCGGGTTGATTTGGGTTCACGATGGCATCGGCGTTGGGCAAGGTGTCGGCGGCCAAGTGGTGATCGGTGACCAGTACTTTTACGTTGGCGGCTTTAGCTTTAGCCACACCTTCTAAACTGGCGATGCCGTTATCAACGGTTACTATTAGGTCGGGGTTTTGCTGTAATGCTAAGTCGACTATTTCAGGCGATAAACCATAACCATATTCAAAGCGGTTGGGCAGTAAGTAGTGTATGTTCAAACCCATCTCGGTCAGCCCTAACATGGCTAATGCAGTTGATGTCGCGCCATCGGTATCGTAGTCACCAATGATCAACACGTGCCAAGCCCGTGCTCGCGCCTGCACGAGTAGATCAACGGCTTTATCAATATCTTTTAAGGTTTGCCAAGGCAGTAGCGTTGCTAACGAAGCATCAAGTTGGTCGGCAGAGTCAACACCGCGAGAAAGGTAGAGTCGGTTTAATAAGGGATTACTGTGAACACTTAGGTGCTCATTTAAAATTGGCCGGGTTCGAACATCAAACCCGCCAATTGAAACGTTTTCTATTTTATTCACCAAATACGTGCTTTACAACATAAGCTTGCAAAACGTTTAGTTCATTTGCAATAACATCATAACGCTCTTCTCGGTCGAACAAATCAGCTAAATGGTGTGGCAGCTCCGGTGTTTCTAAGCCTGCCTTTTCAATCGCCTCGGTAAACTTAACGGGGTGTGCAGTTCCTAAAGTGATCAAAGGGATATTCATGTCACGACGACATTCACGTGCCGCTTTCACACCAATGGCCGTATGCGGGTCTAGTAGATAACCGGTTTCGTCATAAACCTGTTTAATGGTTTCACAGGTAACGTCATCGTTTACTGCGTGACTGTCGAACGTTTCACGTAAGCTGGCCATTTTTTCTAAATCTAATTCAACCGTTTCGACATTCATTTTGTTCATCAGGTTCGCAAGTACGGAACCATCACGGCCATAAACATCAAACAATAAACGTTCAAAGTTAGATGACACAACAATATCCATAGACGGCGATAAGGTATGGGCCAACGGTAGTTTTTCATATTTGTTTTGGCTAATGGTGCGGTGCAAAATATCGTTTTGGTTGGTCGCTACTATCAATTGTTTAACTGGTAGGCCCATTTTTTTCGCCAAATAACCGGCAAAAATATCACCAAAGTTTCCGGTTGGAACCGAGAACGCCATTTCACGATCTGGTCCGCCTAAATTCAAACTGGCGTAAAAATAATAAACTACCTGCGCCATAATACGCGCCCAGTTTATTGAATTTACGGCCACCAATCGGCGCTCTCCGTTTAAAAAACTTTGATCAGCAAAACAGGCTTTAA
Organism: Reinekea sp.; assembly: GCF_046710285.1. GTDB lineage: Bacteria > Pseudomonadota > Gammaproteobacteria > Pseudomonadales > Natronospirillaceae > Reinekea. The sequence goes on along the minus strand of NZ_JBKEGY010000016.1, from coordinate 80,339 downwards.
CCATGCTCTGGCAATCATCAAAGTTACCTTCAACCGCCAAGTTATAAACGTTGTCGCCTTTAATGGTGGTCATCTGCTTGCGTTGAACTTCTGACACCCGATTGTTCGGGTGCATGATAAAAATATCAACGTGCTCACTGTGCTTACAACCTTCAATGGCGGCTGAACCGGTATCTCCGGAGGTGGCGCCAATAATAACGGCTTTCTCGTTGCGCTTAGTTAACACATGATCTAATAAGCGACCCAATAGCTGCAATGCAAAGTCTTTAAAGGCTAAGGTTGGGCCTTGAAACAATTCGAGTACGTATTCGTTGTGATCAATCTGCGCTAAGGGCGCTACCGCTTTATGACCAAAACCCGCGTAAGTTTCATTGATCATCGTTTGTAACGTAGCATCATCAATGGCGCCGCCAATAAATGGCTGAATAATTTTGAACGCCAGTTCGGCATAGGGTAATTCACGCCAGCTGCGAATGGTGTCTAGCGAATAATGCGGTAAGGTTTCAGGCACATATAAACCACCATCACTGGCTAGACCTGTTAGCAATACATCTTCAAATTCTAATGCCGGAGCTTGGCCACGCGTACTGATATATTTCAAAATTCTGCTCTCACTGTTATGAGTCTAAACGTTCAACACGAATACGAACAACTTTTGCTGGCACTGAAGACAAGGCTTCAATGGCAGAAATAGCACTGTTCATCTGACGTTCTTTGACCGGTTGTGTTAATAATACCAATGGCACTAGCTCTGCATCATCTGGAGCTTCTTTTTGGATGATTGCTTCCATATTAATACCATGTAGGCTTAATGTTTCTGCAATTTTGGCCATCTGCCCTACTTCGTCCTTTACTGAAATATGCAAGTAATAGGATGTTGTGAATTCATCTGGCGCCAGTACTGGTAAATCTTTGGTGACGGAGCTAAAGCCTAAATGTGGCACTAACCCGGGGCTGTCAATGTCGCGTGCGATATCAACGATATCGGCAATAACGGCCGATGCAGTTGCTTCTGCGCCGGCACCCGCACCGTAATACATAGTTGGACCAACCGCGTCACCGAATACAAGTACTGCGTTTAGCACACCATCGACATTGGCGATCAAGCGTTTGCTTGGGATCAATGTCGGATGGACTCGCATTTCTAGACCTTCTTCTGTACGTCTAGCAATACCGAGGTGTTTAATTTTGTAGCCCAGTTCATCGGCAAATTGCACATCTTCACGGGTAATTTTCGTAATACCCTCGGTGTAGACCTTATCGAACTGAAGAGAAACGCCAAACGCGTTTGCGGCTAAAATTGCCAACTTATGTGCAGCATCTATGCCTTCAACATCAAAAGTTGGGTCGGCTTCAGCATAGCCTAAGGCTTGGGCTTCTTGTAGGACGTCTTCGAAGGCTCGACCTTTTTCTGACATTTCAGACAAGATAAAGTTGCCTGTACCGTTAATGATGCCAGCAAGCGATTCTATTTGATTGGCCACTAAGCCTTCTCGAATGGCTTTAATAATTGGAATACCGCCAGCAACAGCCGCTTCATAGGCAACCACAACACCTTTGGCTTCAGCGGCCGCAAATATCTCATTACCATAAATAGCAATCAGAGCTTTATTGGCTGTGACGACATCTTTACCGTTAGCGATTGCCATTAATACCAGGTCTTTGGCGACGGTGGTGCCACCAATGGTTTCAACAATTATATGAACATCTGGGTCGTTAACGACATCAAAAATATCGCGTGATACTTCAACCTGTGCTAAATCACAACTTGGGTTATCTCGACGAGCACCGACATGGGTAATTTGAACGGAGCGCCCTGCTCGACGTGCAATTTCATCTAAATTACGCTGTAGGACATTAAATGTACCTGCACCCACAGTGCCTAAACCACATATACCAACATTAACCTGTTTCAAAGCTCGCCTCTTAGCGCAGATGATGACAATTACGATTGCGAACAGTACTGAACGCCACCGCCAAGGTCAACGAGCTTCACAGTGAAATGACCGCTTTTTTGATGATTAGCTGGTGACGATTTTGCAATAACCCATTCCAGAGTAATTTTGCTTGGTAAAAGAGGCAAAATTGACGCGATTGAACCAGAAGCTGCCACGGAATGAGGGTTAACCAAAGGGTTTGTTTTATCGGCCTCAGTGAGAGGGATCTCACTGAGGAGTGTCACATGGATGTGCTTGAACGACTGATTAAATAAACCCTTTGGTTAATCCGTAGTAATCCGCCATTCCTAGGTCGACACTCGGAGTACCCCGCCTGAACCGAGGTGCTGTAAAAACAGGGACGCCGTATACCCATCCATGGGGGCTCGTCATTGGCATCCATGCCAATGAACGCCCTATTTTTACAGCACCTCGATTCAGGCTCTCAGATATAGATACAGTGATAAAGCATCGAATAATCAACCGTCTGAAAACAAAAAAGGCCACCCGAAGGCAGCCTCTTTATTTCAGAACACAAGCAGCAATTAAGCGCTTGTTTTCTTACCTGGGATCTTCTCTTTAATACGAGCAGAACGACCAGAACGCTCACGCAAGTAGTAAAGTTTAGCTTGACGTACAGCACCACGGCGCTTGACTTCAATGCTATCTACTATTGCAGAGTAAGTTTGGAAAGAACGCTCAACACCAACGCCATTCGAAATTTTACGAACGGTGAAAGCAGAGTTAACGCCACGGTTACGTCGAGCAATTACAACGCCTTCAAAGGCCTGTAGACGCTCACGGTCACCTTCTTTTACTTTAACCTGTACAACCACGGTATCACCCGGGCCAAAGGCTGGTATTTCTTTTGTAATCTGTTCAGCTTCTATCTGCTGAATTATCAAATTTTTGTTGCTCATGATTCAGCTCCTGATCAGTCGCGTGAGCGTTGTTGCTCACTTTCAAATTCATCTAAAAGAGTCAGCTGTTCTTTCGAAAGCTGGCGACCTTCCAATAAGTCGGGTCGTCTTTGCCTTGTCCGGCCTAGTGCTTGCTTGGCACGCCATCGACGAATATTTTCGTGATGACCACTTAACAGTACTTCCGGCACACCTTTATCATCGAGTACTTCTGGCCGAGTATAGTGTGGACAATCCAACAAGCCATCAAAAAAAGAATCTTCGACTGATGATAAATCATGACCAAGCACGCCTGGCACCATGCGGCTGATTGCATCCATAAAAGCTAATGCACCCAACTCACCGCCACTGAGGACAAAATCTCCAAGTGACCATTCTTCATCAATATCTGCTTCAATCAACCGTTCGTCAATTCCCTCATACCGACCACAGACAAATATCAAATGTTCGTTCTGAGATAACTCAACTACGCCTTGTTGATCTAGTTTTCGCCCTTGTGGTGACATATAAATCACCTTTGCTTTGCCTTGACTGTTCGCTTTCGCGGCAGTGATGGCATCGCGCAATGGCTGAACCTTCATCAACATACCGGGACCACCACCAAAAGGTCGGTCATCCACGGTTCGGTGTTTGTCTTGGGTAAAATCACGAGGATTCCAACACTGGGTTGAAATGAGCCCTTGTTTTACCGCCCGACCGGTTACGCCATATTCTGTAAATGTATCAAACATTTCAGGAAACAACGTGACCAAACCAAACGTAAGTGCAGGTTGATCTACACCTTCTTCATTCAAAACTCTGGATCCCAATCTACCGTCATTTGGCCTTTCGCAAGGTCAATTTCAAGAATAAATTGGTCTACATGCGGAATTAAGCGCTCGCGCCTATCAATGCTATTCACATTGCCCTTTACAACGACGACATCGTTGCCGGGTCCTGCTGCCATTAAATGATCCACTTCGCCGAGCACAACACCTTCGGTGGTGATTACGGCTAGGCCTTCCAGTTCGTACCAATAGTACTCACCTTCGTCCAACTCAGGTAAACGGTCTTTCGGAACGCAAATTTCTGCGCCTGAATATTTTTTCGCAATCTCGCGGTCATCGACCCCTTTCAAATGCGCAACCATTCCCTTGCCATGACTACGTCCTTTGTCCACTTCGACCAATGTCGTTGTTTGACCTTGGCGTAATGTCCAATCTCCGTATTCTAGGATTCGATCCATTGGCTCAGTAAAAGAAAAAACTTTCACCCAACCTTTGACGCCGTAAACCGACGAAATCTTACCTAAAACAATGAAATCTTTAGAACTTTCTGTACTCATGACGACCTATAGCCTCTTAGTTAATTAGGCTTCGGCTTTCTTAAACTCTTTAAGCAATTGAGCGACGCGATCAGAAGTCTGTGCTCCCTTGCTTGCCCAATAGTCAACGCGATCCAGGTCGACGCGTAAACGTTCTTCCTGACCACGGGCTATTGGGTTAAAGAAACCAACACGCTCAATGAAACGACCATCGCGGGCATTTCGGCTGTCAGCCACTGTAAGATGATAAAACGGGCGCTTCTTAGAACCACCACGTGCGAGTCTAATGACTACCATCGCGTTCTCCTGTTTGTGGGCAAGCTTTAAAATCACCTGCCATTGCGGAAAGCTATCGGGGGTTACCCGTAGACTAAAATCCAACGTTTAAATAACCTGGGGAAAACCCAGAAATTACGGCCGCGCAATTATACGTATTTTGCCTAGTTAAGCAAGAGAACATCAGTAAGGAGTATACAACTGAGAATTTGGCTAGTTTCTAGCCCGAGATATAGAGTCCCGCCTAGGCTTAAAGCCATGAAGCAAGAACTCTCAGAGCGTTATCCTTTATTCCTAAAATAACGTATTAATAAATAAGCCTTAATCGCAATGACCACCACTACTGCCACAGTAATCAGAAATACCTGCAAACCTAAAGACATATATACCTCAGCGGACCCTGTATGATTCCGCTGAGTATACGAGATTTACATATCATTAAAAGGCGGATAACCCTTATTCGCTTCAATATCGAAATCAATTTCTTCTGCCGCTAAGGTAAGAGCCTCACTAAACTCAGTACCTGCCAAGATACCATCGATGGCATCCGCCATGGCAGCCCTGATAGTTGGGTAAGCTGGGTGTAAAGGCTTTGCTCTAGCGATGGTTGCGAATTGCTGAGCAGGAATAGTTAAAGGACCACTTTCACCAAAAACGAGCGATTTTTGTAACGCACTGTAAGTCGCAGGCACACTAAACATCTCCGCAGAAGTCGTCAATACTTCTTCATCGGATAAAATAAACTTCATAAATTCCGCTGCTTGCTGGGGGTATTGAGTCTGAGATGTGATCCCATAACTCCAGTTGTCATTACTGGTGACATGGTATGGCCCTAAAACAGGAAAAGGAATCGCGATCAAATCTGTGCCCAACTCATCTTTAAACTCCGGCCATTGGCTCGTCGTTGCGATTGCTAACGACGCCCTGCCTTTCTCGAACCGCTTCGTCGATTTATGGCTAGGGACGATCCACTCCTGCTTAATCATCGGTGCCAATATATCTTCGAAGTCTTCCATGAACAGTGATTGAAGTGCGATATGCGCATCCCACTTAGATTTAGAAATGATATCGCCACCGGTAGCTTGGATAAATGGTGAAAATGCAGTTACATACCAATCATCATCGGCATAATGCAGCTGCATATCCAATGGCCATTTGCCATACTTTTTAGCTAAGACCGCAAGCACTTCGTGAAACTGCTCAGTATTCCAAGCTTGATCTAACTGCATCGGAACAGTGATGCCCGCCTCAAACAACAGACTCTTATTTGCATATAATGCAAGAGCATCACTAGTTGGGCTCAAAGCATACATCCGACCATCTATTGGGTAAGTGCCTTGCTGACGAATAGTGGCTGTGACATTGGTGAGCAGCTCTTCACCAAGCAACTGATTAATCGGCATAAGCAAGCCCGACCAAACATAGCGAGATAGACTGCCGGATTGAAAATATAAAATATCGGGTAACCGGCCCGCATCTGCTTCTTTGACAACAAATTCAGCAAAAGCAGACTGGGGTAAAACCAATGTATTTATTTGGATGCTGGATGTTTTTTCATTAAAGCGTTGAACTTGAGCTTCGAACAAAGCCTGTTCAGCTTCTGAATTTACGTTATACCAAATATTTAATTCGACGGCATCCGCAGCAAAGCAGACGTTAGAGAAAAGGAGCAGTACGATCAATAGATAGTTTTTCATTATTATTTTCCAATCAATTTGAAAACGATTTCATAGAGCCTGACTAATATACATAGATCATGGAACCATGTTCAACCCATAAATTCGAATCATTGCTTGGAATCGCTTTCATAAAAAAAGCACTCGATTAAGAGTGCCTTTGAAAGATCTTACTTTAAAGTTCCGAGCTAGTGCGCCTAGAACGGCATTTTGCCGCCACCCAGCCCAGGCGGTAAGCCACCACCAGGGGGCATGCCACCTTGGCCACCCATCATTCCGCCCATGCCACGCATCATTTTTTGCATGCCACCTTTTTTACCGACTTTTTTCATCATTTTCGCCATTTGTTTATGCTGCTTTAATAGGCGATTGATGTCTTGAATCTGCGTTCCAGAACCTTTGGCGATACGCTTCTTACGTGAGCCGTTGATTTTATCGGGCATACGACGTTCAAGCGGGGTCATTGAATCGATAATGGCACCCATTTGACCAAATTGCTTCTCCGCGCCTTGAATTTGATTCGCTGCTTGGGCCATTTGACCCATACCAGGCATTTTATCCATCATGCCCATCAAACCGCCCATGTTATCCATTTGCTTGATTTGATCGCGGAAATCTTCTAAATCGAATGATTTACCTTTTTTGATTTTGGTCGCGAGCTTTTCCGCTTTTTGCTTATCGACCTTACGCTCAACTTCTTCGATAAGTGACAGAACATCACCCATATCAAGAATACGAGAGGCAATACGATCTGGGTGGAACGGCTCTAGTGCATCGGTTTTTTCACCCATGCCCATAAATTTGATCGGCTTGCCGGTAATATGACGTACTGATAAAGCCGCACCGCCACGAGCATCACCGTCTGCCTTCGTTAACACAACACCGGTAAGCGGCAAGGCTTCATTAAAGGCCTTCGCGGTATTCGCAGCATCCTGACCGGTCATGGCATCGACCACGAACAAGGTTTCTACTGGGTTAACGGCTTTATGTAGCATAGATATTTCAGCCATCATGGCTTCATCTATTGCTAAACGACCAGCGGTATCGACTAAGAGCACATCTACAGCTTGCTTTTTAGCGGCTACCACAGCGTCTTTTACAATCGCTTCCGGCTTTTGACTAATATCGCTAGGGAAAAACAGCGCACCTACTTCGCCCGCCAATGTTTCTAACTGCTTGATAGCCGCTGGACGATATACGTCGGCCGAGACCACCATAACTTTTTTCTTTTCACGCTCTTTTAAAAACTTAGCTAACTTGGCCGTAGTGGTGGTTTTACCCGCACCCTGCAAACCGGCCATTAATACAATAGCGGGTGGCTGTGCTTTTAAGTCTAGGGCTTCGTTAACATCGCCCATGACGTGCTCAAGTTCACTTTGAACAATCTTAAGGAACTGCTGGCCAGGATTAAGCGCTTGCGAGACTTCTTGCCCAACGGCCCGCTCTTTAACGGCGTCGACAAAGGCTTTAACCACCGGTAGTGCGACGTCAGCTTCGAGCAAAGCCATACGAACTTCACGCAAGGATGTCTTAATATTGTCTTCAGTCAGCTTTGACTGACCGGTAATTTGCTTTAATGTTTGGCTTAAACGCTCTGAAAGGCTATTAAACATGGTCACTTCACAGTTACAATCAAAGATTAGAGTATATCAGTCTTAACATTAATTTGGCTAACGACTCACGCATCTACGGTTAAACTTTATATAAAAGGTTCAAAAACATGCTGTTATGGATTGCCATAATAACCTACTCGCTCAGTGGCTCAGTGGCGGTACACGCAATATTAAAGCGTATTGAAGTGAACAATTGGTATCTCTATACGCCTGCAATCATTGGTTTGAGCGCGCATTCGGCGGCATTATTATCTGAAATGTACTTTGAGGGCATGCTGAGTTTCAGCTTACTCAACGCTTTATCAATATGTGTCTGGATGATCATTGCAGTTGTTGTAGTCTCTAGCAGCTCAAAACCATTACAAAACTTATTTCCTTTCTTCATGCCATTTGGTGCCGTTCTGTTGCTGATAGGACTGTTTACGCCTCAGCCCTTGCTTCTTAAAAGTTATTCTTCTGGCATGGTCATCCATATATTTCTCGCCCTGCTCGCCTACAGCGTCATGGTGATTGCTACGGTTCAGGCACTACTGGTAAGCTTTCAAAACCGTCGCCTGCATAATCATCAACTAAAAAACCGCCTTTCTGAACTATTACCGCCACTACAAACCATGGAGCGGTTATTATTTGAATGGGTGTTAGTAGGTTTCTTACTATTAACCTTAGCTATTTTAACCGGCGCTCTGTACGTTGAGAATTTTTTCGCTCAGCATTTGTTGCATAAAACTGTTTTAACTATCGTTTCTTGGGGCTTCTTCCTTTATGTCCTTGTGGCACACTATTTCCTTGGTGTGCGCGGAACTAGGGCTAGTCGCCTTATTTACGTCGGATTTAGCTTCCTAATTGTTGCTTTTGTCGGCTCAAAGTTCGTATTAGAGTATCTTTTACAATGAGTTTTCTCTAAAAACTTGACTCGAACATCATTTAACGATGAAAATCCCCTTTTAATTGTGACAAGGTTCACCTCTCTTGAATGAATTACCTCTAGGCCTACTGTTTACGATCCTAGGCCTACTGATATTATTTTCTGCATTTTTTTCTAGTTCAGAAACCGGAATGCTGTCTCTAAACCGCTATCGTTTAAAGCACCTCTCTAACGAGGGACATCGTGGAGCACGCTTAGCGCAGCGCCTGCTGAAACACCCAGAAAACTTAATCAGTGTTATCTTAATTGGCAACAATTTAGTCAACATTGCAGCGGCATCATTATCAACAATTATATTTTTACGTCTAATGCCGGGCAATGAAGACCTTGCTTTGGCGGTATCAACCGTTGTGTTAACTCTAATTGTACTTATTTTTGCAGAAGTGACCCCAAAGACATTGGCGCAACGACATCCAGAGCGCATTGCCTTTGTTGCCGCCTACCCGCTTAGGGTATTTTCTACTCTATTAGCCCCTGCCGTTTGGTTTGTAAATCACATTGTTAAGGGCATTTTCTGGATCATGCGGGTTGGTCACCGTAAAGATGCTGTTGAGTCTATTTCTTCTGAAGAACTTAAAACTATCGTATTTGAATCTAGCGCCACTTTGCCGCAAGACAAGCAATCTATGCTATTAGGTATTTTAGAGTTAGAGAATGTCACCGTAGACGACATCATGGTGCCGAGAAACGAAGTTGCCGGCATTGATATGGAAGCTACCGTTGAGGAAATTGCAGACAGTATCCGGCAAACTGAATACACCCGCTTTCCGCTTTATAAAGGCGACGTTGATAAAGTCATTGGCATTTTACACATACGTGATGCTGCAGAATTTTTATACGCCGACAACCCCTCAAAAGTCATGCTAACGAAAGCGGCAAAAGACCCTTATTTTGTTCCTGAAGGCACTCGACTGCATACTCAGCTAATGAACTTTCAATCTCAACAGCTGAGAATGGCCTTAGTTGTTGATGAGTATGGCGATATTCAGGGCCTAGTTACCCTAGAAGACTTATTAGAAGAAATTGTGGGTGAATTCACAACAGATCAAGCCAATAGCAATAAAGAAGTTCATCCACAGCGTGACGGTAGCTTCGTTGTCGATGGCACCGCCTCTATTCGCGATATCAACAAGCTTCTAAACTGGAACCTACCCACTGACGGCCCCAAAACCTTAAACGGCCTAATTCTAGAACAAGTAGAAGCCATTCCAGATGCTAATTTAAGCTTAAAAATAGGTGCCTATTTAATAGAAATCCTGCAAATTAATGACAACGCTGTCATCGCAGCTCGCATTACCTCTTTAGATATAACCTAAAACAGCAAAGGCACAAGCCTTTCAATTTGAAAATAAATCAAGAAATGGCAATCCTAGTGATTGTCATTTCATTATTTACCTGCCTATACTTGCACTAACACCAAGCAATTCATGCTTCAATAACAATAAAAACTTTTTAGGGGACACCATGTTTATCAACCATATTATGGGTATTTTCACCAACCCAGACAGCGAATGGGTACGCATTCGTGATGAAAAAGCAACGATTAGCCAGCACTATATGACTCACACGCTCATTTTAGCGCTCATTCCAGCAATTTGCGGCTATATTGGCACCACTAAAATGGGCTGGACCGTCGGCGCATCCGACACTATTTATACATTAACAGCTCAAAGTGCATTTTTTCTTTGTGTGCTATTTTATGGCGCTATGGTCACTGGCGTGGTTGTGCTTGGTAAATTTATCGACTTTATCTCAGTCACCTACCAAGATAAAAAAGAAGGTACGCCACTGCGAGGTATCGCCTTAGCAACCTACACCAGCACACCTTTATTTTTATGTGGTTTTGCCGCGCTCTACCCCATTTTATGGTTAGATTTAATTCTAGTTTTAGCCGCAATCGCTTACGCAGTATATTTACTCTATGAGGGCGTTCCTATTTTAATGGATATCCCTAAAGAACGTGGTTTTGTCTTCGCCAGCGCCATTATTACTGTCGCCATGGTGATGTTTGTTGGCTTGCTTGCTCTAACCGTCATTATTTGGGCTGTCGGCGTAGGCCCTATCTATATTACCCATTAGAAAACAGGCGCTGAACTCGCCAAATCTCATTTTCTTGATACAATGCGGCCAATTAAATAATTGGCCTTTTTTATGCCCCTCAATATTAAAATAGTACTGATTAAAACTTGGCACCCTGGCAACATTGGTGCCGTTGCACGTGCCATGAAAAACATGGGTTTGCACCAATTAGCCCTAGTAGACCCTGTCGACTTTCCTAGCGAAGAGGCGACTAATCGTGCCGGACAGGCAACTGATTTGCTTGAGAACGTCGAAGTATTTAGCACCCTTGCCGAGGCAATTGCAGACTGCACAATGGTCGTAGGCACCAGCGCACGCGACAGAACACTAAAGCTACCCTCACTGACCGCACAGACATGCGCTGAACAAGTCGTAGAGGAGCAAGAGGCAGGCCAAGTCGCTATCGTATTCGGCCGTGAGAGGATGGGATTACATAACGATGAAATACAACAATGTCATTTCCAGTTGAATATTGATGCTAACCCCGACTATCCCGTGCTCAACTTAAGCCAAGCGGTACAAATCGTCAGCTATGAAATATTTAAGGCATCGAAGTTTGCACAAAACAAACCAACAAATAACAGCCCATACCCACTAAATAGCGAATTAACGCTATTTCAAGAACACCTTCAACAAACCATGACCGATATAGGGTTCACTAACGAAAAGCACCCAGGGTTAGCATTTGACCACCTTAAAGCACTTTACCGCCGCGCTCGCCCTACGAAAAAAGAACTGAGCATTCTGCGTGGTTTTCTCAATGCCGCGCAAAAAAATTAGCCATAAGGCATTTCACTACAAAGAAATGCCGACTTTTTTATATATAAAACCCAACAACCAAGCCGGGCCAATTAACAAGAATTGTATATCTTCAAAAAAACTTGGTTTTTTACCTTCAATTTTGTGGCCGACAAACTGCCCAATCCAAGCAATCACAAAGACCACCAAGGCGGTCTTCCAAAGCTCGGTACTGAAAGTCGCTTGATGCCAAAGAATCAAAGCAAAACATAACAAAGAAAACAGCACCATTCCAACAGTGATACTCCAAGAGATACGGCTATAGAAAACCAATGCAAACAAGCTGAAACCAACGGCTAAGTTTAGCCACTCAAACCCTGGCCAATGCACGGACCAAAATAGCGCTAACACAGTCCAAGTAATGGTCGGAACACAAAGCCAATGAATAATCTTATTTGTCTTGTTTTGATGAGACTCTCCATAGCTATCCAACCATTGAGAAATTGATCTTCCCATTTCATTACCTCCCAACAAACTTACAAGTTTTTATTATTTTTTAAGTACCACTGCAATATACGTCTTATTGATAACAATCTCGCTCATTACCTTCAAAATCGACCTCAATCAATAATTTATACATACACCTGTGATATTTCATCATTAATGGATAGATCAATCTTTATTCTATTTCTCTTAGGTTTTTATATTCATTAGAATCCACGGCTCATCAAAGTTGTAAACACTCATTGGTAAAAAATGTATAAATTTTTATTGGTCGTATTAAGTGCCGTATTACTAAATGTAGTTCATGCACAAACTTATTTAAATGGCGTATCCGCCTATGAGCAGCTAAATAAAGAGTATTACCTCGCCGCGCTCTATACCGCCGATCCAATGCACGACGCAGCAACGATACTTGCCGACAAGCGTCCTCAAAAGATGGTCGTACGCGTAACCGCTAAACGCTGGTCTCCACATAAGTTTAACCAGTTATGGCGTCAAGACTTAGCACTTAATAATTCCTTTTCGGATAATCTAAAGCTTACCGAAGCTGCCATTGCCTTTACTAGCTTCCCTAAAGAAAACTTAACCGTAGGCGATGAAATTGAAATTAGTTATACAAGCAAGTCAGGTACTCAAATAAATCTCAACGGCGAGGCTGTTTTAACCTACCCCGACAAGGGCTTGTTTAACGCAATTGTCAGCACCTGGATTGGTGATGTCCCCCCTAGCCGCCTGTTTCAATCTGACATGCTCGGTAATGAATCAATTATCACCTCTAAGAAAGATTTATTCATAGAGCGTTTTGATAATCTTAGTATTAATCCACAGCGTCTAGATTTAGTCGGCACTTGGCAAGAAGCTCAGCAAGCAGCAGAACGAGCGCTGGCCAAAGCAGAACAAGAGTTACTAGAACAGCAACAAAAAGAAGCCGACCAGAAAAAGCAAGCCGCTGCTGAGAAAAAGCGTTTAGATGATGAACGAAAAGCTGCCGTAGCATTGGCCGCGAAACGTAAAAAAGAAGCCGAAGAAGCTAAGAAGAAACAACAGCAAAACAATAGTGGTAATAGCGAAGCTGATAAAGCCAAGATTGCTGAAGAAGAAGCGAAGCTTGCAGCAGCAGTCGCGGCACAACAGGCAGCCGAAGCACGTGCAGCTGAGCTAGAACAACAGCAAGCCGGTAAAAACCAAGAAACTCTGGCTAGAGAATACGCAGAAAACCTTTATAAGTGGGAAGTGCAGCGTGATGTTTATAAACGCATCTCATACCCAGAATGGGCAAGACAGTTCAACCAAGAAGGCACTATACGCATAGAGTTCATTATAAATTCAGCTGGCCAAATGGTGGGGATTACCTCGTTATCACCAGCCGACAGCGGTTTGCTCGGTCAAGAGCTTAAAGATGCGGTCTCTCGTGCTGCACCCTTTAAAGCGTTCCCTGTAGAACTAAACAGTGCGCAACTAAAAATGGTTATTGAGTATGAATTTAGCTTAGAAGAACGTGTTGCTGAGTTACCCGTCATGCCTGTGCCTCCGGCTGCGCTCGAAGTAGATAAAGAATTATCACTAACGCAACAAGCGCAGGCTTGGCAAGCATACAAGCAGCAAATTAAATCGGACATCTCTGCCAGTATTGAGTACCCATTTTGGGCTCAAGATTTAAAACAGCAAGGCGTTGTTAAAATGGAAGTCACGGTAAATAGACAAGGGGTCATTACCAACACCAAACTGACTAAAAAGACGAGACACGCGATATTGAATCAGGAACTGCTCGATGCTTCTGATCGTATTGGAGGTTTCTCAGCATTTCCACAGTGGATCAATGAGCAATCGGTCACGGTTAGCATTGAACACGAGTTTAAATTATAAAACCTTACCTCCTTGGAGTGACGTATGAAACTATCGCATTGGGCATTGGCTAGTTTAGCCATAGTCCCTTTTACCGCTAACGCGTTCGAGACTCGGCTTAATGGATTTATTTCCGTTGGTGCAGGGATGACGTTAAAAGATGGCCAAGAGTTTACAACTGACCCTGTAAACGCCGGCAAATACACCAACGAACTGAGTATCAAACCCGATACTATGGTTGCGCTTCAGACGCTTTCACAAGTTAATGACCGCCTCTCAGCAACGGCTCAGCTAGTGGGTTTTGCGGGGACCGACTTCGATGTGAATTTTGAATGGGCCTACATGAATTATGAATTAACCAATGACATCAGCGTTAAAGCGGGTCGTATTCGTATGCCGGTGTTTAGCTATTCAAGCTCTCTCGATTTAGGTTATTCGTACACATGGATTCGTCCACCCGTCGAAGTCTACAATGTATTTTTAACCAGTTTGGAAGGGATCAGTGTTGATTACAACCTACTGCTTGGAGATTGGTATACCACAGCTTCAGTATACTATGGTGAAACCAGTGGCACCGACCCTGAAACTCAGTCATTAGTTGAATTTGAGAGTATACTTGGTGGTAGTTTAACGCTGAACAATGGCAACTTGACATTGCGTGGCTCAGCGAGTGTGGATGATGATGTAACTGCATTAAGAACAGGTACAACAACCCCTATTGACCTCCCACTTGGCTTTTATTCCGCATCAGCCTTATATGACAACGGTACGTTCTTGGTGAATTCAGAGTATACCTTTACCGACTTCCGAAACGATTTGAATAACAATGAGACGGCTTGGTTTGCGACGACAGGTATGAGAGTTGGTAGCTTCACCCCTCATTTTACTTTGTCATCATTTAAACAAAGTCAAAACTCTACTTTCATGGCAGGTCCATTCGCTGTAAGTGACTATCCTCACGATATATCAGCCTATACCATCGGGGTTCGTTGGGATTTCGACATCGCAGCTTCTGCAAAAATTGAATACACCTCACGTAAAGACAACACTGTAGATGCGCCTATTGATGCACTTGATTCGCCATACGGTGATGCACAAGCCATTTCAGTCGCTGTCGACGTAGTATTTTAAGGGTGACGAATATGAGAATAGATAAAAAGATGTTAAAAATGCTGTCCATGATCGCCCTAACTGTTGGTTTAACCGCTGGCGCAATGGCCGATCTTTTAGTAATTGTTCACCCAGAAAACGCCAATAAAATTGACGCAAAATGGGTTAAAAACTTGTACCTTGGTCAAACGTCTGAATTTAATGATGGCACGGATGCGGTACCATTGTTACTTGCAGAAGACAATGAATTAACACTGTTGTTTTTAAAGGAAGTTGTTAAGCAAAAGCCAGTACAGTTTAAGCGCTTATGGTCAAAATCACTCTTTACAGGTAATGGCTCTCCGCCACAAGAAATCACCAGCGAATCTGAAATGATGTCTCTAGTGATGAACAACCCTGCGATGATTGGTTTTATTCATCAAGATAACTACACCAATGATGTTCGTGCCGTGTTACGAATTAACATGGCTGACTAGTTTGACCCAGTAAAGTAAAAGAGTAGCCGAAATAGACTGCTCTTTTACTTTTCACCTTTTTGATTGCAACTACTATAAAACCAACCTACTTCTTACCCTAAGCAACAAACACTTTCAGTTGATTTATGTACATATTTACAATGCTCTCTGGCTGCTTGCTTTGCATACGCTTCAACCACTGATCTAAACAGAACTGAAGCTGATCAGTGGTACTGAGAGAATCAAACATATCAATTAGCATGGTATCTAACTCATCATCAAGGTATTGCTGACTACACATGGCCAATACTCGACGAATATGTGTCAATTGTTGAGCTGCGGGCATTTTAGTTACCCACAACCCAGCTAGAGCGGCGTGGCTTGCAACGTCATCAGTCAATGTGTCTATTTCTACCTCACCTGTTAAAATGGGTGCAGCGATCTGCTCTGCATCAAAATCACCACTGACTAAGCCTTCTTCCGCTAGCACTCTAACGCGTGCCAAAACCTCGTCACTTATATTTGGAACAATGTCTTTTAACCGTTTTTTGCCATCTATCATAATTAACAACTGACGCTGTTTCATAGACAAGTTCTGTGAACGATCAGCGATGGCAGCTCTTCCGGTTTCTGTTTTTTGAAGGACGGTGTCAATATTCATTCCCATTCCCCATAGGTGGTTTTAATTTTTATTCAGATCAGATTAACATATTTTGTACGGATTCCTAGCACCAGCCCCTATATATAGCCGTTTCCGATCAATACGGGTCAATACAAAACTGCGCCGAAAACACACTGCTGCCCCATAGTTTAGAAGAAACAACCTTCATAGCTTGAGCTATACTGAACAACCATTACAATACGCCCCTTTTCTCTAAACTGAGGTTTGCATGAGCCACGACAATATCATTAATACTTTCAATGTTTCTGAAGGCCACACCCTTGATGCGCCAGGAAACGTCGGTTTTGTCAGTCTTGGCTGCCCGAAGAACACTGTAGACTCTGAACGCATCATTACCCAACTACGCAGTGAAGGCTATAACATCATTCCTAGTTACGAGAATGCCGATGTGGTCATCGTCAATACCTGTGGCTTTATTGATTCTGCGGTTAAAGAATCACTAGACACCATTGGTGAAGCATTAAACAAAAACGGCAAAGTATTGGTCACGGGTTGTTTAGGGGCGAAAGAAGATGATATTCGCGAAGTGCACCCTAATGTGCTTTCTGTAACAGGCCCACATTCTTATGAAGCGGTGGTTAAACAAGTGCATGATGTGATTCCTCCTCGTCATGACCCGTTTACCTCGCTAGTCCCTGATACGGGCATTAAGCTTACCCCAAAGCATTACGCTTATTTAAAAATATCTGAAGGCTGCAACCATCGCTGTAGTTTCTGTATTATTCCTTCCTTTCGGGGTGATTTAGTCAGCCGTTCTATTACTGAAGTATTAACAGAAGCAGAAAGCTTAGTTAAAAGTGGCACCAAAGAATTATTGGTTATCTCTCAAGATACCAGCGCTTACGGCATTGATACAAAGTATCGCGAAGCCAACTGGAAAGGTAAAACCATTCAGACTCGTATGAAAGCCTTATGTGAGGAGCTGGGTCAGCTTGATGCCTGGGTACGCATGCACTACGTTTACCCATACCCACATGTAGATGACATTATTCCTATAATGGCAGAAAACAAAATACTGCCCTATTTGGATATTCCATTTCAGCATGCCAGCCCGCGAATACTTAAAGCAATGAAGCGCCCTGCTCACGCTGAAAAAGTACTGCATCGCATCAAAAAATGGCGTGAAATCTGCCCCGATATCACCCTACGCTCAACCTTTATTGTTGGCTTCCCTGGTGAAACAGAAGAAGACTTTCAAATTTTGCTCGATTTTCTAGAAGAAGCACAGCTAGATCGTGTCGGTGCTTTCCAATACTCAAACGTTGATGGTGCCAGCGCGGCTGCATTACCTAATCACGTTGACGAAGCCGTAAAGCAAGAACGTTATAATCGTTTCATGGAAGTTCAGCAACGCATCAGTGCTGCTCGTTTACAAGCTAAGATCGGCAAAGAAATCGAGGTTATCGTTGATGAAGTCGTTGCTGAAGGTGCTGTTGCGCGCTCGAAAGCCGACGCGCCAGACATAGACGGCCAAGTATTCTTAGATAACCAAACTCACTTAAAACCCGGTGATATACTAACCGTGAAAGTTGAAGATGCAGACGAATATGACATGTGGGCTCAGCCGGTCATCTAGTTTCGTCAGCAAGGTTGGGAAAGCTTAGACTTACTATACTGATGTCCCAGAAATGATTTTGAGATTAGGCCCAGTTCAGCGGCCCATTGCTTGAAATTTCGGTCGCCATAAACCCATCCATGGGGGCTTGATTGAAACATCCATGTTTCAAACATCCGAATTTCAAGCAATGGGCCGCTTCTCAACTATGAGACAGCATAGATTTGCTAGGCTTTTGAACACAAGAAAAAGGTTAGTTTTTGTACTTTTTGTCCTGCTATAAAAATAACGGCAAAGGCTACAGGCCAAGCTACCAGCCACGCATCAAGCCAACGACCAAGAAACCCTGCAGAAATGCCTGTATTAACCCAAGTAATGACGGCCGTCATAATAGTTACCATCAACGTTGTCATTAGAACAGACTGCACAAATCGAGCATATTTTTTTGCAAACACGACCAAACCCCTTAAATTAGACTAAACTAATATAATAGTGATTTGGGTTAGGCTGTCAAGATAATACGGTTGGCATCGTGACAGAACGACCGTAATTATTTTGCTTATTCTCATACATTCGCGCATCGGCCAATTTAAAAACCTCCTGGATATTTTCATGCTCATTAGCACAAGCAGAACCAATGCTGGCATCAATACTTTTAAAACCTTCTTTATGTAACTGCCCTACGGTTCGACTGATCGCTTCAAGTACTTGATTATTGGGGTTACTGTGAGCAATTACTGCAAACTCATCACCACCAATACGATAAAAAGAACAATATAAAGAAAGATTGGCGCTCGCTATTTCACAAAATCGTAACAGTAGCTCGTCCCCTCGATAATGCCCTAACTGGTCATTTAGAAGTTTAAGACCATCAATATCAATGATATAAAGATGGTCGTTGCCACTAAAACTTTCATAATCACGATTAAATGCCCGTCGGTTCAAAACGCCGGTTAATGCATCTGACGTCGCTAATTTTAGTGCTCTTTTCATTTGAATAAAATTCTTACGCTCTTTTTTCTGAAGCTCTCCAACTTGATAAGACATTACCAGCGATAGCAGTAAAACTTCTGTGGCCACAGCTAGTAACCCAATGTGCTCTGTATAGTAATTATATGTCTCACCTAAATCTGTCACGATAATTGAGATTAGCGCTAGTATTGTGAAAGTAACATTTGCGACTAAGTACCAATAGGCAACTTTGTTTTTTCTTAGCGCCAACACGATGGCAGAAAACAGACCAAATAAGCTAAATACGCCCACCCCAAACCGGTCTATCTCCATCATGTAATGTGGTTTAAATAGTCCAATGACAGCCAAAACACTTAACAGACCCACTAACCAACGACTGGTAATAAAAAGCCTAGGGGCGTTGGTTTTTAAGGACAACAATTCTGTTGAAAATAAAACATAGGCAATATTTGAAAACAAAATAGGCATTGCACTGAGTAAGAACCAACTCATGCCAAAAACATCTTTGAAGAATAATAACGCGGTACCCTGCAATAAAAAGTTGCCTACTATGAACAACGTATAATATAAATCTGACTTCGATCGTCTAAAAAAGTACATAAACAGATAGTAAAAAATAAGCGCAAAAAATACGCCTAAACAAAATATAGTGAGGATATTTCCGCTACTAATTGCGTGGTGATATAGATTAACTTCTTGGAAATAAGGTACCGGCTCAATGATAAAGTGGGTACTGTAGAAGTCTAGATTATAGCGATAGTGACCTTCTGATAACTGAGCTTTGCGTCCGTGTCGCAACGGGAACTCATTAGGTGTCGGATCGCCTACGCCTCCCGCTGCAGATGCGACAACTGCACCCGATGCATCCACTATATTCCAAGAAAATGCCTCATAGAGACTACCTTGAGCGAAATCAAAGACATAGACACCCGACTGGGTAATTGTAATATCGCCCGAAAAACTATATTGACCACCGGTTTTCAACGGTTTCGCTATTGGGCTTAATTCAGCATCTAACCACTGACCTTCAATTCGCTGAGGAGCACTAAAGGCACTCACCATCAATAAATTCAATAGTATAAATGCAAGGCACGACTTCAACATCGGAAACTACCTAAAATGCACAGTTGCCAGATATTCAATACAACGACTTTGTTATAATTAAAAACCAGACTTTAGTCACTTTTATGGGTGAATGAACGGATTGGTACTAATAGTAGTTGAATCAGCTCATTCCGCCATAAAAAAACATACTAACCACTGCTGCCCCATAGATTAGAAGCGGCACACTAACGTCTATTTATTCATATCTTAATGCATCGATTGGATCTAAACGCGCGGCTTTCGCTGCGGGTAAAATACCAAAGACCACTCCGACACCTGTAGAGAAGCCCAATGCGAGCACAATAGACCATAGAGGCACATCTGAAGGAGGGAAATTCGGGATAGAACTTGCAATCCCAGCGCCTAAGCCAAAACCTATGGCTAACCCAACAAGACCACCGATCAAACTAATAATCACGGCTTCGAGTAAAAACTGCAGTAAAATATCGGCACGCGTGGCACCCAATGCCTTGCAGATACCCACCTCTCGGGTACGTTCGGTTACCGAGACGAGCATTATGTTCATAATCCCGATCCCACCGACTAATAGACTAATACCGACAATACCGCCAAAAACTAGGGTTATCACCTGCGTCACCTGGCCAATTGAGCTTAAGACTTGATCAGAACTTTGAATCATAAAGTCAGACGGCTCATCCGCGGCAATACCGTGCTGACGCCGAAGCGTACGCTCAACTCGTTCTGTAATACTATCCATTCGATCCACATCGCTGACACGGGCGACAAAAATAACAAACGGCTGGTTTTGAAAACCCATTATAGAAATTGCCGTCGGGTACGGTATATAAACGTAGTTATCAAGATCTTGACCCAGCATCTGGCCCTTGCTTTCCAATACACCAATCACTTTTAACCAATGTGGCCCGTACTGGATAAACTCGCCAATGGGGTTTTCCGGTAGCTTTAATTCATCTCTAACTTTAACCCCAATAACGGCTACTTTTTTACGCGCATTAGCATCGGCTGTGGTAATAAACCGCCCTATTTCAGGATATGAGCTGTCCATTTCGGCGTAGTCAGGTAACACACCAACGACATCAGCCCGGTGATCACGCCCTTTATATTGAACGCCGTTGTATTCAAAAACAAAAGTTTGCGGTGAAACAACGTCAATGCCTTCTATACCACGCAATTTAATTAAATCATCTTCAGTTAAGTCACCTTCTAAGCGACCATAGTTGTCCCGTTTTTGTTGAATAAATAGCGAGTTAGAACCGTAGCCTTCAAACTGATTCGTAATTGACTGTTCAAGGCCTTTAACCAATGAAACCACCGCAATAATACTAGCAACACCAATGATAATACCCAGCGAGGTTAAAAAGCTGCGCATTTTACTGGCAACAATTGCTCGCATAGCCGAACGAAACGCTTCAAACAGAATTAACATACGACACCCTCCGCACCTGCTTCAACGGCTGTGCGAATATCAGACACAACCTTGCCATCGGTTAACCTAATTTGACGATGACAGCGATCCGCAATATCAGGCTCATGTGTCACCATAATAATGGTCTGGCCTTCACGCTGAAGCTCATCGAATAAGTTCAAAATGTCATGGCTGGTTGCACTGTCTAAGTTCCCCGTAGGTTCATCGGCTAACAAAATGGAAGGGTTAGTTACTAACGCTCTAGCAATGGCGACACGCTGACGTTGCCCACCTGAAAGTTCATTGGGTTGATGCCCCATTCGTTTACCTAACCCTACCCTCTCAAGCATGGCTTGCGCACGGAGCTTACGCTTTTTATAACTAACGCGCTGATAAACCAGCGGTTGCATAACGTTATGCAACGCATCAACTCTAGGCAAAAGATTAAAGCTTTGAAAAATAAAACCAATTTTGTGATTTCTGACTCGGGCAAGCTCAGTGCCGGTCATTTCCCCAACGGAGTCACCCTCTAACAAATATTGTCCTTGCGAGGGCGTATCTAAGGCGCCAATAATATTCATTAAGGTTGACTTACCGGAACCACTTGAACCAATAATAGCGACATAGTCATTCGCCATAATGTCGATATCAACACCGTCAAGTGCGTGCAGGGTCTCACCGCCCATTTGGTAAGTTCGACGTATATCTCTTAGAGAGATTAATGCGTTATTACTCATCGCTAAGTTCTACCGTGGTGACTATATCACCGTCAGTCAAACCACGAAGTATTCGATAAGGACCCGTGACTACTTGCTCGCCTGCCGTTATGCCTTTTTTGATAGCCTGATAACGATCATCTTGTACACCTAACTCGACGGTTCTAGAACTCACAACTCCGCCGTTAACCACAAACACTTGGAATGACACATCATTGCCCTCGGTCTGCTCTTGAATAGCTTCAATCGGGACGAGTGGCCAACTGTTTTCTGACCGATTTATAATTTCAGCTCGAGTACTCATTCCGGGGCGTAGAATAACCTTATCTGAATCGGTAACGACAACCTCAACGGGAAAAACCAGGGAATTTTTACCAGGAACATTGCGTGCACTGGTCGCTATCTTAGAAACTGTGCCTTCAAGCTGCTGGTCTAAGTAAGCAACGGCAAATACGCGTACCGGTAACCCTAAAGTCACGTTACCAATGTCGGCCTCATCCACATCTATTTCAGAAAAAATAACGCTCGGGTCTACCAACGTCATAAGTGAGATATCTGCGCCGCCAGATACCGCCAACTCACCACGTTTAATATCTAATGCGCTGACTAAGCCATCGACTGGCGCTTTAATGATTGTTTTCGCTAACCTTTTTTGCGCTTGATTGAGTGCATCGGCGCTTTGCTCTAGTAGCAGCTTTTGCATAGTAAAATCGACTTGCGCCTGAGCAATCTGGTTTTTCATATCTTCTAAGGTTGTTGCTTGTGCGGCGCCCTGTTCAAAAAGTTTATTCTGCCGTTCGAGTTGAATCTGCAAGCTCTCTATTCGTAGCTGGGCTCGCTCTATATCATTACGGCGCAACGCGACATTGGTTTTTTGGTTACTCACCTCTATTTCAAAGTTCTCTTGATCTAATCGAATCAGTAACTGCCCTTGTTTAACGACATCCCCTTCATCTACAGCTAATTCAATAACCCGAGCATTCACTTCTGAGCGTACTTGAAACTCATCGCCATAACGCAAACGCCCGCTGGCTAACACAGTAGATTCTATTGGCTGCTCAATTACAGTAAAAGATTGTACTGCTTCAGGCTCTGAAGATTTCGTTGATCGTCCCATCACGCTCAAGCCAATAACACCGGCGATGACGAGTATAACCAAAAGTAGTTTTTTCATTATCTTCTCCCCTAATGGGCTACAGTGACATCAATCCAAATTGTATTGTTACCGGCACCAGCGCAACGATAACCGCTGTAACAGGTTTACACTGTGTTAACACTTTAAAACCTATGCCATAGAGCGCATAGGACCATAAAGCGCCAATTGTCGCCGTAGAAAGCACGTTGAAGTATTTATCTTCCCAAGTAAGCCCTAATAGAGCGGAAATCGACGTTTTATCTAGCGCCTGAATTAGCGAGAACTCTGGCACGATCAAAGCGTACGACACCCCAATACTTAAAAGAGACAACAAACTTGGTAAGCTGGCCCATGAAATGACAGACAGCCACTGACCATAGCTGGTTTTATTTTCCGCAACCAGTAATGAAATTAGAAAGAAGTAGAGTGCTAAAATAATATAAATGACTAGAGATGAAAGCGAACCGATAGCGGCAGAGGATACTCTGATCACCGATTCTGCTTTTAGTATTTGATTTAATTCTTCAGGGCTAGCTTCCTGCCCAGACATTAACATGGACACTTCCATAAACTGGTATAGATCAATCGTTAAGAAGTACCAAGTCGTCACAGCGGCAGACAAACTCACCATGATCAATAACGGTACCCAAGCAGATAGGCTTTTGTCCTTAATTCGACTGAAAACAGCAAAGGGCGCTGCAAATATATCTAATAGACTATTCACGACATTCTGACTCATTTTATTCTCCTTAAGATGAGCTTTAGTTGCCTAGTATCAACTAATCCTAATCGGCATAAAAGTGAAGATGGTCATAACTTTTTCAGATTAAAAATAAAAAACGGTTAAATGACATTCTCTGTCACTTAACCGTTTGTTTTTACGTGCTTTTTTAACTTTTACCTTTTAACTTTTAACTCAAAGCATTCTGGACTAATTCAGTAACATCAGAGGAAAGTGACTCGGTTGAAATAATATACTCAAGTGCTTTCTTCATAGGAATACCGCGATCATCAGTAAAGGAGCGCCAACTTTCGAGAATTTTGGTGAATCTTGCTGCTATTTGCGGGTTTATTTTATCAAGCTTCACTATCTGCTCTGCAATAAACTGATAGTTTTCGTCACTGCCGGCATGGAACGCTTCAAAATTTGATGCGAATACCCCTAATACTGACCGAACCTTATTTGGGTTGGTGAAATCAAAAGCCTCATGCGTCATTAGTTCGGCGGCTTGCTTATGATCAAAGCGATCTTGGCTCGCGTTTAAGGTTAACCAAGTTTCAACCATTTGCGTATCTTGGTGCCATTGGCGGTAGAAATGGGCGAGTAGTTTTTCGGCGCGTTCGGAATCTTCTGAATTCAAAACAGCACCAATACCATTAAGCCGATCGGATTGATTATCTGCTGCACGGTATAAAGCTTCTGCATAAGTAATCGCCTCTAAGCTTCCTGCCTTTACCCAGTAATTCAATGCCTTGCCATGTAGAGATCGTCGACCTGCTTCTTCAGCATTAAACTCGTACGGTTGAGCAGAGGCCAAACTGTGCGCCAAGCCTTGCCAATGACTCTCAAACTGCTTCGCGATGTGCGTTTGGAGCTTCTCTCTCGCTGCTGTTAGCGCACGAGCGTCCACTGGGGCAAACATAGATCGCAGTACCGCAAAACTCGGTAGCGACACCATGTAAGAGGTTATCGCATTTGATAACCCGCTATCTTCTAAAGTGGCTAACACTAAGGTATCGACTGACTTGGGAATATCACTTTGGATATTTTTAACCAACACACTCAATACATCGATGTATAAAGATTGCATGGCATTGTAGCGATTAAAGGCGTTACCATCTTTCGTTGCCAATAATATCTGATCTTCATCGGAGTAGTTCATATTCACATTAACTGGCGCTGAAAAATCTCTAAATAGGCTAGCAACGGGCTTCTGCGAAATGCCTGTGAATGAAACAATGGTGGATTCCTCAGTGAGCAAAAGCACTGAAGTGCTTGCATTAAAGTTACCATCACACTGAATAGCAATTTCATTGCCGTTACTTTCAAGCAATGCCATCTTCACAGGAATAACAAACGGCAGTTTTTTAGGTTGATTTGGCGTCGGTTTACAATGCTGTTTGAAGCTTAACTGGTAAGTTTGAGTGCCGGCATCATATGATTCAGACACATCAACAGTTGGAGTGCCTGCTTGAACGTACCAGCGTTTAAATTGAGTGAAATCGACTGAGCTCACTTTTTCCATACAACCGACAAAGTCTTCTGTGGTAACTGCCTGGCCATCAAAGGTATCAAAGTATAAATCGGTACCTTTACGAAAATTTTCATCTCCAATAATGGTGTTGATCATACGGATAATCTCAGCACCTTTTTCATAAACCGTTGCCGTGTAGAAGTTGTTTATTTCCACGTATTCTTGCGGTTGTATTGGGTGGGCGTTAGGCCCTGCATCTTCGGAAAACTGTGCAGATTTTAAATCTTCAACATCGCTTATTCGCTTAACCGCAGCATTGTGAGTATCGGCGGTAAATTGCGAATCTCGGTAAACCGTTAAACCTTCTTTTAGGGTTAACTGAAACCAATCACGGCAAGTAACTCGGTTACCGCTCCAGTTATGGAAGTATTCATGAGCGACGATTGCCTCGATGCGATCAAAACGAGCATCATTAGATGTTTCTGGTGAGGCCAGCACTGCTGCAGAGTTAAAAATATTTAACCCTTTATTTTCCATTGCGCCCATATTGAAGTAGTCACTGGCCACAATCATGAAAATATCCAGGTCATACTCACGTCCGTAACGTTTTTCGTCCCAGCTCATAGAGCGTTTAAGTGAATCAATGGCGAAGTCGGTTTTATGAGCATTATGTGCTTCAGCAAAAATACGCAGCGATACCTCTCGGCCTGATTGCGTTACAAAAACATCATCATGGCGTACTAAGTCGCCGGCGACAGCAGCAAATAAATAAGAGGGCTTTGGAAACGGATCGTGCCAAGTTGCAAAATGACGTTCATCAGCCAATTCACCTTGGTCAATTGGGTTTCCATTTGAAAGCAAGACAGGGTATTGCTTTCTATTGGCTTCAATATGGGTTGTAAAGACTGCCATAACATCGGGTCGATCTAAGTAGAACGTGATTTTACGGAAGCCTTCGGCTTCGCACTGCGAACAAATCATCGTACCTGATTGATACAACCCTTCTAAAGAGGTGTTCTTGTTCGGATGAATATGCGTAATGCTTTTTAATATGAAGTTTTCAGCGGTTGGCTGTAAAGTCAGCACTTCATTTTCATACCGATAGCTTGGCTCAAATAATTCACGTTCATCTAAATGTATTGATTGAATTGCTTGATCAATACCATTCAAGCTAAGCTCGGGCAAACCTGACACTTCATTATTTTTAGTAAAATAAAGGGTTGATTCAACCTGAGTATATTGATCAAATATTTTGATCGTTAAGTCAGTCTGAGTAATGGTGTAATCAGGTTTTTTATAATCTTTTAGACGGATAATGTTTGCGTTATCTGTTTTCATGAGGCCCACTTTAATAAATTTTTAGTTACTTTTTTAACATGACTTTCTACTAATAGAGATTGACGTTGTAGCCGCCGAATCGCCTAATGTTAATAACGCCAGTATCGAGTATCAGGTACTGACCCTTAACGCCCATCAAAGTCCCTTCTACATTAGAATCTTTATCGAAATTAAAGCTGGTCACTTTCTCTGGATACTCATTAACTGGGAAATCAAAGCTAAACTCATCGCCATGACCTAACAATTGAACGGCGATTATACCTTGAGCTTCAATTAAGGCATCTAGATCTGTTTTAGCTAAGGCTAAAAGCCGGTCCCGCTCTTGCGCAAGGTTTAACTTATCGGCAGTGCCCTTTAGCATGGTTCGCCAATTGGTTTTATCAGCTACATGGTTTTTAAAGATAACTTCGACCAAGCCGGCCATGAGTCGAGTCGACACCCGAGCCAAAACCAGTGCTTGTGTCGCTCCTTGATCGATCCAACGCGTAGGTATTTGACCTCCGCGCGTAATCCCAACCTTTAGGCCGCTGGCGTTAGACAAATATACGTAATGCGCTTGCATGCAATTTCTTTCACCCCATTCAGGTTCTCGGCAAGTTCCCTCATGGTAGTGGCATTTTTCTGGTGACATAATACAGCTATCGGTTTGTGCTAGGGCCATAAAATGTTTATAGCAGTAACCTTGTCCAAAACTTTTTTTGGTAATTTCATTGCAATGCAAGCATCTAATTTCGCCGGTAAATTCTAAGCGAATTTTCTGACCAATTTTTTCGTTTAACGAAATTCGGTTTTCACCCACTAACAAAGTGTACTGTACAGGCTTGGACTCAACCCAGCTCACTGGCATTTTTCTCAATAGCCCTGATGCTAGGGCATCGGTACTATCGTGTGAGGCAAACATATCCATAGTCATTAGTGAGAACCCTGTGAGTCTGTTATGTCGACGCTAGGAATACTCTCGGTAGAGGACTTACACGCACTTTCTAAATAACCTGTACGCTTATGCTCAGGAACCTTGTTCGTTATTTCATATTTCAACATAGCTTCGATGCACAAACCTTTTTGCTCTTTCGTCAACAATACACCAGTGGGCCATTTACCTAATTCGACAGATTCGCGAATGCGACTGTAAATATCAGGTGTCATGTTTTGAGCTAGTTGGTCAAAATTCATAAATCGGGTTCCTGTTCTTCGTTTTCTACTTTGCGACTCCAGCCCAACTTATTACGGCAAATATCGTAATAATTGTGGCCTTTCGGGTGCAGTAATTTTAATGTTTGAGGGTACTTAACAATATGTAATTCATCACCTTGCTCCATTGTAAGATGCGTTTGAGCATCAAGACTGACGTGGGGCGGTAAATCGTTATAATGATCTACTTTTATACACAAGTTAGATTCAGAGCCAACCACCAGCGGTCGATTATTTAAGCTGTGTGGAAACATAGGTACCAAAATAAGGGCGTTCATATTTGGGTGCATCAACGGACCACCGGCACTTAACGCATAGGCTGTTGAGCCAGTGGGCGTTGAGACAATTAGGCCATCTGAACGTTGGTTATAAACAAACTGATTGTCAATTTCTAAATCGAACTCGATCATGCGCACAGAGACCCCTGGGTGCAAGACAACATCATTTAGTGCGCAGCTTTGCGCGACAACATGACCATCGCGGATGATTTTAGCCAGCAATAAAAAGCGATTTTCAATAACGAACTCACCATTAAACACTTCACGTACTTGACGCTCCATTTGGGAGGGCATTATGTCCGTTAAAAAACCGAGGCGACCACGGTTGACACCTAACATGGGGACTTCAAATTGTGCGACATCGCGGGCGGCAGATAAAAAAGTGCCATCACCGCCGACGACAATGATAAGATCGGCCCATTCGCCTATCGCTGATCGGCTAGCTGATATGCAGTTTATCGTTGGCAAAACGTCTGCGATAGACTGCTCAAGATGGCACTCTTTTTCTAGCTCTAGCAACAGGTGCATAAGTTTAGTGATCGAGTTTTCGACGCTTTTACTGTCTAAGCGGCCGAAAATACCGATTCTTTGAAAGTGTTTTGCTAGATTTTTAGCTGACATAGGCTCAAATTCAGATTTTATATATTGTGACTAGCATACCAGAGGTGGCAAGTTGAACGAACCATTTGATGATCAGATCATTTTAAATGATTTACGCTGGGTATGCTCTGCCCCCTCACTGCTTGAGGCCCATTCGCAAATTTGGCAACCTGGTCTGTTAGATTATGATCAAATAACGGCCAAAATTGATTCAAACCACCTCAATAGCCTCGCCTTAGCCCGCACGAAGAAGCTCGGCGGTTATTTCGAACAATTAGTCTTCTCGCTGTTTACGCTCAGCGACGATTATCAGGTATTGGCCTTTAATCAGGTATTTAATAATTCTCAACGTACACTGGGGGAACTCGATTTACTCATAAAGCATAAATCGGGTGAGGTAATCCACTTAGAGCTGGCATTGAAGTTTTACCTTTGGGCCGAAAGTGAACTCGTCAGTCAGTTTAACTGGGTTGGTGCGGGTCTCACAGACTTTTTTGCGTTAAAACTCGCCCGACTTGCCAGTCACCAATTAAAAATATCGCAAATAGCTATCAAACAACAATGCTGGCCAGATTTGCCCAAACCAGATCGCTCAATGCTATGGATTCCGGGGCGTTTATTTTTACCTGAAGGCATGGCACTGAGAGATACCATTTGTGAATTTAGTGATTCCCCTTGGCGGCTCAATCCATCGGCGTTAACGTCACATTGGCAGATAGATCATGACTTAAAAAAGCATGAAAATAACGCCCTAGTAAAAGGGGATTGGCTTACTGGCTATGCTAGTCGACCAGAGGCAGCCATGAAACGCTATCAATTGCCGATGCAGTTTGCAGGCAAAGAAAACTCTCCAGTGTTTATTTTACCGGGAAACTGGCAAAATGATGCCAAAGCCACCATCGAAAACAAACAATTAAACTATGAACTTAACTGCACTAAGCCCAAACGTTAGCCTTGATCAGTATCAGAATTTGAGATGTTTACGTATTCAAAACAACTCAGCCTGCGCAACTATATTTTTACAGGGCGCGCATTTAACTGAGTACTCCCCAACCGGCTCAACAAACTTACTTTTTGTGTCTGCACAAGAAACCTACAGTGAAAACGAAGCTATTCGAGGCGGCGTTCCAATATGCTGGCCTTGGTTTGGGCCTCACGCTAATGAAACAAATGCCCCGGCCCATGGCTTTGTACGTACACGCGAATGGCAGTACGAAATAGTAAAAGAAAGTCCGGACCGAACTGACATCCAATTTAGCTTTGAAACCACTGGTGATGATCTCGGTTTTCCTTTTAGAGCCCGGGCAGAGCTCCTGATTAGCATTGGTGATACGCTAGTCATGTCTATGACAACTAAAAACCTAGGCGAAGATGCCATACCACTTAGTCAGGCTATGCATACCTATTTCGCCTGCGACGATGTTGAGCAAGTTAGGTTGACTGGTTTAACTGGCCGCCAAACCCTTAATAAACTTACCAACACCAGTATCAGCTTCCCGAAAGACTTTAGCTTTAACCAAGAAGTAGATTGGGTTGTATTAGATGATGGCCAGCCATTGCTTATAACTGGCACAGGCAAAGACGCTATTCAACTCACACGATTAGGTAGCCGCTCGGTTGTCGTTTGGAACCCATGGCAAGAAAAAGCCAAAACGCTGAGTAATTTTCATCCAAGTGAATTTAGAAAAATGTTTTGTGTTGAAACTACGAATGCCGCAGACGATGCTCGCTTACTCAAACCCAAGCAAGGCCACTCAATGGTGATGGAGCTAACTAGGTTGGTCAGCCAGTGAAACAGGTCAACCACAGCCCTGCGCTTTTACAAGCCATAGATCAACTGCTCAGCATAAATCCTGCGGGGTTATCTGAATACGAGCTAATGGCAGCCCTAGATAAACAGCACTCTGACCTTTTCCCAAAGCCCAATTTTTCAGAAAAGGTCTTATTATTTCAACATCATTTTATGTTACGGCACTGTCTATACCGTTTGCAGAATGAATATGCACACCTAGGCGATTTTAGATTAGAAATTGGCTTAAGTAGGCTAGTTAAACATCCGGTCACTAGCCCCAAACAAGACCTAGAACGGCACGACCCTCTACGCGAATATTACTTAAACCTTAGTAATATGAACAAAGAAAGTGAATCTAGCATTGAAAGCCTATTAAATTCATTTTGGACTCGCCTTAGCCACTTTAATGCTGCGCCAGAAGCACATAAGACCCTAGGTCTAACTGGAAATGAAAGCCATCAAGAAAAGCAACAACGCTACAGAAAACTAGCTCAGAAACACCACCCAGACAAAGGTGGTAATGCACAGGAATTTGATAGAATTCAGCAAGCTTGGAAGAGCATTCGTAAACCTTAGCCACCCCTTAGGACCACTCTTTAGAGCATTTTCGACCAGTAAAAACCGTGATACACTTCACCTTATAAGGCGTATATCGATATTTACGCAAACAATAAAAAAGAGATAATCATGAGAATTCTGCTACTAGCTTTACTACTGATACCTACGATGGGCATTGCCAACACAATATCGGTTGTTCATTCAAACTATAGCCAAAGTGAAGCAAAAGCATACAGTATTTTGCAAAACTCCCTCGCTGAAGATAATTTAATCTGGGTAGATCAATTACCTGTAAACCAAGGTTTTCCAAGTGCCGATCAAGTAAAAAGCATCGTTGAACAAAACCCAAGCCAAGCTAGCATGGCACAAATACACGGTAAAGAGCTCGAACGTTGGTACGACTTAGGCGTCGTTCGCCATTTAACTACTGTAGCTGAGTCAAATAGATGGCGAGATCTACTGCCTGAGTTCATATACAAAAAAATCCAACATCGGGGTCAAATTATTGCGGTGCCAAGCGGCTTACATATTACCAATACCCTTTGGGCTAACAAAAAAATCATTGATAATACTGGCTTATCCTTAGACAGCTCATGGGATAACTTCTTGAACTTATTAGCTAAAATAGAAGAAACAGGTATTACGCCAATCGTCATGATCGACAATGTACAGTTTGACACCCTACTCTTTGAATCATTGTTACTCTCTGAAGTAGGCGCTGAAGCATACAACGCTTCAATGCTTGACTTAGATAGCACAGCCTTGCGCGCCATTGAACCTGCCTTCGAACGTGTTTTCCAAAAACTTGACGCGCTCAAGCCGTTTATTAGTCGATTACCCGAAGACACCAATATAGTTACCGTCGTTGAAGCCATAGTGAGTGGCCAAGCTGCGATCACCTTACAAGGTTCGTGGATTCAAGGAGAGTTTACATTCAAGGGTTTACTCGCAAATCAGCAATACTATTGCGCACAAGTACCTGGCCAGCACGAAGGTGTTATTTTTATGCTTGATACTTTTGCCGCTCTATCTACATCTGATATTGCAGCTCAACAAAAGCAGGCTATTTTTGCCAATAAAGTTCTCGACAAAAACAATCAGTTCCTAATGAACAACTACTCTGGTGCACATGCAGTCGTCCCGGATACCGGCTTAGAAAAACTAAATGAATGCAATGCCGCAGCAAACAACCGCCTTACCGAAGCAACCGCGACAAAACAAATTGTAGGCTCAACGGCCATGGGTATGAACCTGCCAGTGCAGATTGGCGATGAGGTACTTGAGATCATACATACCTTTATGACCACGAATGCCTCAGCAGCCGACACTGCGAGCCATTTAAGAAAACGCATGAAATATGGCAGCTTCCTGATTAATTAAAATCATAACTCTAGGGTCCAACTATGCCAGACGACAAAATCATTCCCTTTTACGAAGCGAAAGCAAAAGCGACTGGTACAGACCCTGATTTAGCTGCCGTAATAGAGCAAATCAATCAACGCTTTGGTGTCAATATAAGCTTAACAGATCATCGTTTAGCTGGGTTTAAAGCTTTGTTCCCTGTATTGAATGAAGCAGCCACATTGACTCACGATATCTCTGTAGATACAGGCAACCCTGCAATTGAGAAAGCTTTTTTAGAAGGGGTTAGCGCAGGAAAAGCGCAAATGACGATAGATGTCATCATTTGCATACTCGAAAAAGACGGACTCATTAATCGAGTCTAACTATTGGTAGTAGGCGTTGTCTGTCACTGTATGGTCTGTTACGTCACGCACACCTTTTAGCTGAGGCAGGCGCTCTAACAGTGTTTTTTCAACACCATCTTTTAACGTTAAATCAACGGCTGAACAACCTTGGCAACCACCACCAAACTTTAATACCGCAACGTTATCTTCGGTCAATTGCTCTAAAGAAACCTCACCACCGTGTGATGCTAAGCCAGGGTTAATTTCAGTAAACAAAATGTAGTTCAACTGCTCAGATAGAGGGCTATCGTTATTAACCTTAGGCATTTTCGCGTTTGGTGCTTTGATGGTTAATTGGCCACCCATACGATCTTGGGCGTAATCAACTTCGGCTTCATCTAAATAAGGCAGGCTGTTTTTCTCGAGATGCACTAACAACTGGCTCATTTGCACGACTTCATCGTCTTCTTTTTCTTCGCCTGGCTTACAGTACGCTAAGCACGTTTCAGCATATTTAGTACCCGGTTGGGTTACAAACATACGAACTGACATACCTGGTGTTGTCTGCTTTGACAACAAACCCGCTAAATAAGCTTCAGCCGATTCAGTAATATTCAATTGAATATCCATTCACTACCTCATATATGGAAAAAATCTTATGCGGTTATTCTACCGTAAAAAACTCAAAACAAAAATACCCGACCAAAATAGTCGGGTATTAATTGAACAACTCTTACAATTAATGCGCTAAACACTGCGTTATGCTGGCTTAGCACGCCCTTCTTTTAGAGCATCTGCAATCAAAAAGGCCAGCTCTAGAGCTTGATCAGCATTCAAACGAGGGTCACATTGGGTATGGTAGCGTTCAGCTAGGTCTGCTTCAGTGATTTCAAATGCCCCACCCATGCATTCTGTTACATTTTTCCCGGTCATTTCAAAGTGAATACCGCCGGCGTAAGTGCCTTCAGCTTTATGAATGGCAAAAAAGTCCTTAACTTCAGATAATATCGATTCCACCTTGCGAGTCTTATAACCGTTGCCGGCTTTTATTGTGTTGCCATGCATTGGGTCACTGCTCCAAACGACATTGCGCCCTTCTGCTTTAACTTTTTGCAACAAAGCAGGGAAATAGTCACCAATGTTATCAGCACCCATACGCACGATTAGGTTTAAACGACCGGCTTCGTTATCTGGGTTTAAAATATCTATTAATCGAATTAAGTCATCAGGGTCCGTCGATGGCCCTGCTTTTAAGCCCAATGGGTTATGTATTCCACGACAAAATTCAAGATGTGCGCTATCGAGCTGGCGGGTTCGATCGCCTATCCAAAGCATGTGCGCTGAACAATCATACCAATCGCCAGTCAAGCTATCTTGTCGCGTTAACGCCTCTTCATATGGCAGCAATAGGGCTTCATGTGAGGTAAAAAACTGGGTCTCTCTTATGTGAGGCGTATTACGAGGTGAAATACCAATAGCACTCATAAAGGCTAATGAATCATCAATTTGATCGGCCATTGCCTGGTATCGTTCACTTTGAGGACTTTTCTCGACAAAGTTCTGATTCCATTTATGAACTTGGTGAATATCGGCTAAACCACCTTGTGCAAACGCACGCAATAAGTTCAACGTCGAAGATGACTGGTGGTAGGCCTGAACCATACGCTCTGGATCTGGTTGGCGTGCTGCATTGGTAAAATCTATACCATTAATAATATCACCACGATAAGACGGCAGTGTCACACCATCTATGGTTTCATCGCCAGCCGAACGTGGTTTAGCAAACTGACCAGCCATACGACCAACTTTAACAACTGGGCTTTGACCGCCAAAGGTTAAAACAATGGCCATTTGCAGCAACGACATAAAAGTATCGCGGATATGATTAGTTTGAAACTCTTGGAAACTCTCAGCGCAATCGCCGCCTTGTAATAAAAAGGCTTCGCCTTTAGAAACTTTAGCAAGCTGTGATTTTAGCTGACGGGCTTCACCGGCAAATACCAAAGGAGGCATGTTGGCGAGTTTTTTTTCAACGCGGGTGAGGGCGTCCTTGTCCTGATAGTCAGGCATTTGTCGAATGGTATGCTGTCTCCATGAAGACGGGGTCCAAGTTGTCATTACTTAACGATCCTAAATAGTTGGCGGCAACCGTGCTGAATTTGATAAATTCAGGGCGATCTGTTCACAGGGGTTTTTGAGCGATATCAAACCTAGGCTTTCGAGTTTATACAAGCACTAGGCATCTGAATTGAATGAAATAGTAACACGAGATTGGTTTAGTTCTAGACCACTCGAATATGCCAAGGTTCGTAGCGCACCCCTAGCTTGTTGTCCGCTGTATAACGAATTTGAACATAGCCGAGGTCTTGCAACTTTTTAAATTCATCGGTACTGGCAAACTCTGCAGTAAAGTTAGCTAAACCCCCACCCACACGGCCAACATCAAAATCACCAATTGCATGATAAGAATGCCCTGGAGGCGCAAGAGAACGAGATGCTCGAGATAGGTTACCGCTAGCTTGAACTGTTTTTGCCATAAACAACTGATATTGCTTGACGATGTTACGCACACCACTGGTAAGAATAAGGGTATCGCCTACTTCTGATGTTAAGTTGTTATAGAAGGTTTCAGAATGCCCACGGAACAC
This sequence comes from Reinekea sp., assembly GCF_046710285.1. Taxonomy (GTDB): domain Bacteria; phylum Pseudomonadota; class Gammaproteobacteria; order Pseudomonadales; family Natronospirillaceae; genus Reinekea. The sequence continues at coordinate 45,119 of NZ_JBKEGY010000016.1, read as the reverse complement.
GTAATGACCAGTGCCCGGCATTTTCACGACGTCGTTTGTAGCGACTACGTTGGTAATATTTGCAATTACCTTTTCTCCAAAAAAACCAAGCCGACTAGAGTTGTAGTTGAACATTTTCTCTAAGAAATCGAGTTCTTCTTTAGTAAACTCTCCGATTCGAGGTGAGTACTTTGCATATTTGAGGGTTTCATCTAACGACAATACGTTAAAATTACCAAAACCGACGTAATCTTGAACACGGTTAATTCGCTCTAACGACTGTACCAATAGCTTATAATCGGCTTCGGAAAGTACAACGTCATCTGTATAGTTGGTCTCGAAATTAGATACCTTTTGCTGCACGTTTATAGCTGACTCTTGTGGCGTTGCTAAGGCAATGTTTTCGATACTGGTATCTGGTAAGGCGACTTCTTCAACAATGTTCAATTCATCGTCTGGAATAGTTAGGTCAGCCATAAGCTGCTCAGCCTGTTGCTGCTGAAGATAAGATAAGGCTGGTCGCGCCTGTGTTTTTTCCCCTAACGGCATGACCGATGAAGTATCTGGCGTTAAAACAGACGCAATACCTTCATCCATAGTCGGGTTATTTTCGACCATCACTTTTGCAGCTGCGCGTGTGGCTCGCTGCTCTACGGTACGCTCAAATCTCAAATGTCTGCGGGACAACATATCTAACGAAGCGTATCCAGCACCAGCTATCACTGCAGATGCAGAAATAGACTGTATTAAAAATTCACGACGCTTCACTCAAATTCTCCGGTATAAAAAACAATGAATCACAGCTTAAGTATTGTCGGTTTTTCAAAAAGTGCCAATACTTTATCAATCAATTCTAATATGTTGTAAGCCAATAGCAATGGGATATCTCTTACTTTTGCTAGAATATCGCAATCTTGCCAGAGATATCGACTAAATTTACTATAACTTAAAGGTTATTTTGGGCTTCTGCTTTGGCTTTGATGAAATGGGAATGATGCAAATGCAGCGCTTCGTTGACACGCCGAATCCGTTGATCTTCATATTTATCTAAATCGCCATCTGCGAAGGCAACACGCCACAAATCTACAATAAGTTCATATCGCTCTGGTTCTTGCCAATTATCGTTGATCACCTTGGTGAATTGATACAAATCATAGCTCGACTGCCTTCTGTCAATCGCCGCCTCTATGCATTGATTAATTTCGCTTTCGGGCACAGCTAAGCGCCTTGCTAATATGGTTGCAATGCTTTGCCGCTCACGCTGTTCCATTTCATGGTCAGCCATCATAATTTCAATTAACAATACCGCTGCGGCATCGTCAACGGTTAAGTCATTGCCCGCTTCTTCTTGAGCCGACTCAAAAAACGCCAATATCTGTTTGATCATATTTCGACCTATTTAACGAATAAACAACATCACGTTGATAGACGTCGATCTTCAGTTTCAACACCCCCGAAAATCAACGTTAATTAAAAAGTTAAGCCAATAAATTAACCATTATTTGATAGTAAATTTCGGTGAGCTTGTCGAGATCGTCGACACTGACACACTCATCTACCTGATGTATCGTCTTATTTAAAGGCCCTAACTCGAGTACTTGTGCACCCGTTGGCGCAATAAAACGACCATCAGAGGTTCCACCGGCCGTTGATAGCTCTGGTTCATAGCCTACGGTATCAGTTACGGCTTGAATCGCAGCTTGGACCAATGCGCCCTGCTCAGTCAAGAATGGCTGACCTTTGACTTCAAAACGAAGATCGTAATCAAAATCAAAACCGTCGAGCAATTTTCGAGTCCGTTCCTGTAAAGATTCAGCGGTAGCTTCTGTACTGAAACGAAAACTGAACATGAGTTCAGCGGTACCAGGAATTACATTAGTGGCACCTGTTCCAGAGTTTATATTTGACACTTGGAATGAAGTGGCCGGAAAGTAATCATTACCGTGATCCCAAACTTCAGTTGATAAAGCCGCAATAGCCGGCGCAACCAAATGCACAGGGTTTTTCGCTAAATGTGGATAAGCCACATGACCTTGTTTACCTTTAATCGTTAAGTAACCGAGCATTGAACCACGGCGACCATTTTTAATGGTATCGCCAACTTTAGCCGTACTAGAAGGCTCCCCTACCAGCGCCCAATCAATTTTTTCTCCGCGAGCCATTAGCCGTTCAATAACAGCAACCGTACCATGATAGGCATCGCCTTCTTCATCAGAGGTAATTAAGTAACCAATTCGGCCGTTATGCTTAGGGTAATCGGTCACAAAGCGTTCAGTCGCAACTACCATAGCTGCTAATGAGCCTTTCATATCTGCGGCTCCACGGCCATACACCAAGCCATCAACGACTGTCGGCTCAAAAGGCGGATGTGTCCAGTGGCTAAGGTCTCCTGTTGGCACGACATCGGTATGCCCTGCAAAGACCAGCAGCGGGCCACCCTCGCCATGAGTCGACCAAAGATTGTCGACATCTTCGATACGCATGTGTTCATTGGTAAAGCCAACTGCCGCTAAACGGTCTGCCATTAACTGCTGGCAGCCTTTATCTTCTGGCGTTACGGAGTCGCGTGAAATTAATTCACAGGTTAAATCGAAGGTAGCTGAACTCATAATTGTCTTTTTCTATAAAATTAACGTTTGGGCAGCTATCATACGCACAAACCTTTCATGATTTAAGGCTCTAATAGTGACGAATAAGGAAAAGCTTACTGCGTGGCTTGAAAGGCAAATCAAGGCACCTCGGTTGGCACTGCAGCGATTCACCACCGGCGGCTTTATATTTTCCGGTGGTTTTATGCTTTTGATTCTTGCTGACCAGCGTTTCCCCGATAGCCTCGGAAAAGAAATTGCCGCACTTTTTTCAATGGCGCTGATTTGCCTTGGCGGCCTAATTGCCCTACGCGGTTACTTAGCCTTAAGTGTATTTAAAGTTCTATATTACCTGCTTTCCTCGAATTCGGCTTCAGACAAGTGATACAATGGTCAAATCGATTATTAAGGTCAGACCTGCAACATGAATAAGCCACCCGATTTAGAAATTTATATCGCAGACATCAATGTTGAGCAATCACTGGAGTGGCTCAGCCAATTATTCACACAAGTGACCAAAACAAAAAAAGTTAAAGGTATGCCAAAACAAGCCTTTCCTTTTAATTTTGAACATGAAAATAAACGCTACGAAGGCATTATCTATGACCGTGTTGCCGATGGTTTTACCAGCATTTGGCTCAACAGCCATGAGTTACCTTGGCAAGATGACCTTACCTGGGGCAAGGTTGCCGCTCAAACACTGAGCAAAGAGGTTCGAGTAACGGCTGGCGGGTGGGATCAAAGCCAAGATGCGGATGCCTGGGTTAGTATTGCCCCCGATGCCTCTATCACTCAAATAATCTGGAAGACCTAATATAAAAAAGCCAAATCGCGATGACTTGGCTTTTTTAAATAACTCGCTTATTTTACAAAAGCTAGCTTATTTTTGACGTAAAATAGTTACATCTTCAGCTTGCAAACCTTTGGAACTTTCGACAACGCCAAAGCGAACACGCTGACCTTCTTGCAATGAACGGTGGCCACGCCCACGAATAGAGCGGAAGTGAACAAACACATCTTCGCCGTTCTCACGAGTGACAAAACCAAAACCCTTACTGACGTTAAACCACTTAACCGCACCTTCTTCGCGATCATCTTCTTCAAATTGAGCGACCAAAGGTCCGGCAATGACTTGTGCTAATAGCACCAAAATAAATGCAGCAATGACGACGCTGATGTATGCCGCCCATTTTGCACCGGACATTGACGTAGAGACAAGCTCTGCAATCGTTAACAACTTCAATTCCGGAATCAATGATATTGCGGCCGCAATAATGATCGGGGCAACCAGAGCCACCAATAAACTCACCGCGATTTTAACTAACCATAATTTCAACTTCATGTTTTTACTCACTATTTAATGACAGATGTCTTACTTTATTAGAATACTTATTTAGGCTAAATATCAGCCATTTGTGTTTTGTTATATCTATTTACACCTAAAATTGGCGAAATCCTTCGCATAATGCCAAAATTCCCACCTACTTTGCAACGTATCACATTTATTAGGAAAGATATTGTAAATGAACAACTCAAACCAGTTAGTGGAGCTCGAAACCCGTATTACCCACATGGATGACACAATTGATCAGCTAAATGACGTAATTAGCCGCCAACAGATGCAAATAGATAAGCTTGAACGAGTTGTGCAAAATTTACTCAACGAGCACCTTGAGCTAAAAGATCAGATATCGCCGGAGATCACCGATACTCCACCGCCTCACTATTAAAGTAGTGTCAGTTGCTAAAAACCCGTAAAATAGCCTCCTCTTTTGTTAAGGTACTGTGGTTTCATGTTATCCATTAAAGCTAAATTTCGTCAGTTAGTTCAAAAAGTATTATTTTGGTGGGTGAGAATTGGTGAGAACCCTCACCACACTGACCTTGAGCGCATTAAAAAGGCAAAGCATTGCGTTTATGTGCTTGAACATCAATCTACAGCCGATGCCCTTGTCGTTGACTATCAGCTGCAACAACTTGGTCTTGCTGGCCTACATGAACGCATGGCAATAACCGCCACTGAAGATGAGAAGGCTTTGTTAACGGTTCACCCGAGAAAGTCAGTTCTACGTCGTAGTCATCAAAGCATTACTCCTCGTATTCAAGCCTTCATTGACTACTTAGCCGTTAACCCAGAAGAAGATATACTACTCGTTCCTATTGCCTTGTACTGGGGCCGCGCAGCAGATACTAAGAGTACTATTTTATCGGCGCTATTGAGCTCTAACTGGACCGTTGTTGGCCGATTTAGAAAGCTATTAACGGTGCTTTTTAACGGTCGTGATACCTACTTAGAAATTAACTCGCCCATATCACTTCGACAGCTACTCGATGAAAGCGAAGATACTTCAAAAATCACACGCAAAGTTGCTCGAGTACTTCGAGTGCATTTCCGCCATGTACGCACTGCCGTGATTGGTCCTGATTTATCGCATAAACGCGTCATCATTGACCAAGTTTTAAATTCAGAGCCGGTACGTAAAGCCATCGCTGCTCACTCTTCAGGTAAGTCTGTTAGTCCCGAGCGTTCTCGTTCTGTCGCGCGTAAACATGCGTTGACGATTGCTGCGAACGTGTCATATAACACGATTAGAGTGTTGGATATTATTTTGACTCGGCTGTGGAATAAAATTTATAACGGCATCATTTTAAACGGAATTGAACCCGTCCGTGAGTTAGCGAAAGATAATGAAATAGTTTACGTACCTTGCCACCGCAGCCACATAGATTACCTGCTATTAAGTTATTCATTGCACCGTAATGGCTTAAACGTGCCTCATATTGCTGCAGGTGAAAACCTAAATATGCCCATTGTCGGCAATATTTTAAGACGCGGCGGGGCATTTTTTATTCGCCGTAAATTTGGCGGTGATAAACTTTATAGCACCGTTTTTAACGAGTATATCCATACGGTGTTTAAGCGCGGCTACCCAGTCGAATACTTTGTCGAAGGGGGTCGGTCCCGAACGGGCCGCATGCGTAACCCTGCAACCGGCACCTTGGCAATGACAGTGAAGAGTCACTTACGCGACAATAGCCGCCCTATCGTCTTTATTCCGGTTTATATTGGCTATGAAAAAGTGTTTGAAAGTAATTCGTATCTAGGCGAGTTAAAAGGCAAGGTGAAGAAAAAAGAGAATCTATTTGACCTTGTTAAAACCGTTAAACATCTAAAGAACTATGGCAATGTTTACTTAAACTTTGGCGAAGCTATTCGTTTAAACGATGAGCTAGACCAAGAGGTCCCGCAATGGCGAGATAAAGCATATGGGCCAGAAGACAAGCCAGATTGGATGTTCCAATTTGTAGACTTGCTAGCAAAGAAAGTAGTCACCAAAATCAATGCGGCGGCCGCTTTAAACCCAATCAACTTAGTTGCTACGGCGTTGCTCTCTACGCCAAAGCAAGCCATTGAGTCGACTCTGTTACATCAGCAACTGGAAATTCTGGTCGAGCTAAACAAAGACAACCTCAATGGCTCTCTAGTCACCTTGCCAACAGGTACGCCAAAAGAATGGGTCGACTATGCCGTAAAGATGAATACCCTCAGACTTATTCCACAAAAGTTTGGCGATATTTATGGCCTTGACAGTCACAACACCATTCTAATGTCTTACTATCGAAACAACATCCAACATCTCTTCGCTCTGCCTTCATTGGTTGCAGCATTAGTGGTGCGCAGTGAAGGCATCAGCAAAGAAGATATGGTTGAACTAATTATGCTAATACATCCTTATATTCGCAGTGAGCTGTTCATTGATAGCAGCGATGAAGACACGATCAGCCAAGCCAGTGAAGTTATTGAACGATTACTCAGCCTGAATTTAATTAGTCGCAATGTTGATGGTCTATTTTGCCCGCCTGAAAAGACCTTTGATAAGAGCTTACAGTTACAGTATCTAGCAAATATCATTTTGCCAACATTGGAGCGCTACTTATTAACCTTATCTGTTTTAGTTCGTTTCGGTAAAGGTGAATGCAGTCAAACTGTTTTGGAGAATCAATCGCAGCAAATGGCTCAAAGGCTTTCATTACTTAATGGCTTAGATGCGCCAGAGTTTTTTGACAAAGCCCTATTTAAGAACTTTATCATGACGATGAAAAAGCGAGGCGCTATCTCCACCAATGAGACCGGCAACCTAACCTACAGTGACAATATCACCATGGTCATTAATAAAGCCGGTTCCGTTATGCCAGATGATATTTGGTATAACATTCTGCAAGTTACGAAACGATCGACTTCTTAGTATAGAGATCAAACCGACTGCTCTTGCCAACGAGCGAGGTAGTCGGCACTTTCCCTGCCAAATAAGGTGCCTGTTTAGGCCGCTTTACCACGACACGAAACTCTGCTAATGCAATTGCAGGCTCTAACAGTTTGTCGGCATCTGCATCGATTCCGACTAAATCATGAAACAAAGCCATATCTTTTTTGACCTTGGCAGATTTTTCACGGCTTGGAAACATAGGGTCCAAGTAAATAACCTGAGGGGCAAAAGCCTCGGCTTCTGATGAATCAAAAAAAATACCTTGTTCCAACCTCAGGGAAAGGTCTGCTAGTTCTTCACTACGATTGGCTTTGAATCGCATCAGTCCATCATTGAGTAACTGAAAGACGACCGGGTGTCGCTCATACATAAGCACCTGGGCACCCAGTGAGGCCATGACAAAGGAATCTCGACCTAAGCCTGCCGTTGCATCTAATACTCTCAGTGATCTGTTTTTATTGAGACCTATGGCTTTAGCCACGGCTTGCCCTGCACCGCCACCATGAAGCCGACGATGTGATGCGGCGTTTGATAAAAAATCGACACTGACCGGCTTAATTTTTGGCCAATCGACATCTGCAATAGCTAAGTGGTTATGATCAAAAAGTAAAAATGGCTGATCATCAGGCGTTTCGGAGGCTGAAATCCAAGGTAGTTTAGTTAGGCAATCAAATCGTTCGCGCAGCTCGCTTTGATTTGAATTTAGGTTGAGTAACTTGATGGTCATTTATTTAATGCGCTGTAAATTAATTTCCCCGATATTGTAGGGCAATACAGCGACTAAACGTAGACATCGACACCAAAAAGATCAGATTGAGCATTTTTAGCATTGCTCACGCCCTGCTGTGCCATTTGCTGATATTGATTAATGGGTTTATTAGCACTAGCACTAGCACCGTCACGGTTGGTCGCATAGGAGCCGTTTGATGCGCTACTAGAAGTGGGTGCACTCACAGGCGCGAATTGCGTGTTACTGGCAGTTTCTGTTCTATCTTGACTTACGGCCCGTGCGTCAGGTTTGTTATCAGCAGCCGGGCTAGGCCTTGCTTGAGCAGTTTCCGCTTGTGGTTGCTGCCTATTGGATGCAGCTGGCTTAGCCTGCGCGGCCAACGTAGGAATAGATGCGCTTTGTATTTGCATAATAAACTCAAGCCCGAAACTGTAATGACTCTACTCTAGCGCCGTTTTACTTTTTCGCCAGTACTGGTTACGAAAAGTAAACAAAAAACAAAATAGCGCCCAAAATAAGCCGATAAATGACAAAGGGTAAAAAACCAGCTCGTTCAATCCACTTTAGGAATAAAACGATACACGCCAATGCACTGAAAAATGAGATGACACTGCCATAGATCAAAGCAGAGAAGTCAAATTGTTCAGTTGATTGCACGATATCTAGACTAATTAACAAGCCAGCAGCTAGGATAATTGGGATCGACAATAAAAAACTAAAACGTGCTGCATCTGCTTTTTTCAAGCCGACCATTAACCCTGCCGTCATGGTTATCCCTGAGCGCGACGTACCCGGTATGAGTGCAACAGCCTGTGCGAAGCCAATCCAAACCACACTCTTAAGAGTTAGGTCGCTCAGGGTGTGTTGTTGCTTTGCTTTATGATCGGCATACCACAACAGCAATCCAAAAATAACCGTGGTACAGGCAATAATTAAGACACTATTATCACGGACAACAGTTTCAATGACGTCTTTGAGCAGCGCACCGAAAATCACAGCAGGAACAGTGCCCAGTACAATAAACCAACTTAAGCGAGCTAAGTGTACATCGTGAGGTTTTTTCATCAAACTCAGAGACCAATTCATGGTCATGGCAACAATATCTTTGCGAAAGTAAATCACGACAGCCAGTAAAGAACCTAAATGAACGGCAACATCAAACGCCAGCCCTTGGCGAGGCCAGTGCAGTAACTGCTCAGGCAATATTAAATGACCTGAACTTGAGATAGGCAAAAACTCGGTGAACCCTTGAATTAACGCCAGGACTATCCATTGAACTTCAGACATAGCTTCCTCTTTAAATAAAGTTTCATTGATAAGTCATCAATGAGTATTAACTGCCTACTTTGGGCTTATTATCCCAAGTAACGTTATCGCGCAAATAGGTTGGTAAAGCCAACTCCGGACTCACTGCAACTGACTTATCTTGCTGATACAGCGCTAAAGCGAGTTGCGCGGAATCGAGTGCGTTAGGGACCAAGATGTGAATGTCGGATGTTTCCACTGCTTCGGCAATTTTTGGGGAGAGTTCATAACCTGCTTTCCAGCCATTGCCTATTAGGGAGCTGCCATCCGATAACGTTTCAGTAATATGTTTTGGAGGTAATACCCTTTCAGCAGTATCAAGTTCTGGTACGCGTTCGTTGTTTAACTTATAAACTGCAAAATAAACTTCTGACATTCGCGCATCTAATGCTACCCAACTAGAAGCTATATTCTGTTGTGCCGCAGACCACGCCAACGATTGTAAGGTACTAACAGGAATAATTGGGCATTTGACGGCCATGGCTATTCCTTGCGCAACGCCAGCGGCTATTCGAATTCCCGTGAAAGAACCTGGACCCCGACCATATACCACTGCATCCAGTTGTTGAATGCTCATTTCTGCCTGAGTTAACAACTTCTCAACCTCAGTCAAAAGTATATTGGCATGCTCCCTTGGGCGGTGCTGATGAAAGGTATAATTTTGCTCTGGTGTCAGCAATGCAATAGAGCAATATTCACCTGAGGTATCAATAGACAGAATGTTTTTCATGATATGACTGCATTAGACGTAAATCGCTGAGGATATTATCACAAAATGATAAAAATACATGAACAATGGCGGGATTCGAGGTACCTATAAACAAAAAAGGCTGCATTCGCAGCCTTTTTATAAGTGAGAAGTGAAATTACTTCTTCTTAGCTACTTTCTTTGTTGCTTTCTTTTTAGCAGGCTTCGCGCTATTAGCTTTCTTTAACGCTGAAACTTTAGCTTTAACCTTTTTAGCGGTTGCGCTAACTTTGCTATCTTCTTTCTTTTCGAAAGCTTTTACTTTCTTCGCATCGGCTTTAGCACGAGCTGCAAGCCACTTTGCTTCAAAAGCAGCAGCGGCTTTTTCAAGTTCAGCTGACTTCTTAGACTCAAGATTTGACGCGAATTCAACGGCACGCTCACCCGCTTTTGCTTTTGCTGCTTCAACTGTTGCTTCAACTTCAGCAACTTTTAAGTTGAATGCTGCAGTCTTAGCAACACCTTTTGCTGCCGTCAATGCTGCACGTGCTTTATCAACAGCAGTTTTTGCAGCTTCAGCTTGACGCTTCACAGCGGCAGTTTTCTTTTTCTTAGCAACAGCGGCTTTTTTAGTCATTGCACTGCTAAGAGCTGTTTCAGCTTTCTTAACGCCAGCTGTCGCTTTTTCAACAGCTTTCGCTGCAGTAGTTACTGCTTTATTTGTTGCTGCAACTGGCTTCGTAGCCGCCGCTTTTTTAACTGGTTTCTTAGCCGCTTTAGGCTTAGATTTTTTCGCTACAACTTTCTTCTTTGTAGCGGGTTTAGTTGTTGTCTTTGGTCCGCGCTTTGCGGCTTTCTTCTTGGCAGCTGCCATAAAATTTCCCTCGTTTGTTCACGCACTGAAATGATCGAATAAAAATAAGTCATCGATGGAAACCTAATTTAGCTTCCTTAAATCAAATTGCAAACAAAATGAGCACAAAATGAGCAATTAATGTTAAAAAAGTACAAATTTTCTTCATTTAAAAGGCATATCTTACTAATTTCAAAATAATTGATAATATTTTTGAAATGTGTCGCTGTCAAAGTAGCAATCGCGTTCTAATTTAAAAGTTTAAAAAATGGTTAACTATTTCAAACTTTGAGCTTTAATTATTTGTGAAGTGTTCGCAGTTTTCGGCCCAGATTATAGACATATTAATCCACTAAATAATTAGCAGTTTCAGCGCTATACAAAAGAAGGAAATTCGCTAAATTTTGGTAGAATTCAACGATCTTGATTGCAATCAAATTTGGGTGTTGTAACTAGGTTATGTTTTGAATCTACTTAACTCAGATAATTCTAAATCTTTATTGGTATCTAAGGTGAAGTCTGCCTCGATATTTGTATGTTATTACGAGTATGTTTTTTTTGAGTTGTATCTTTATTGCGCCCAAGGGCATTCACGATTCAAGAAACGAGAAACGAGAAACGAGAAATGTTTCCTTAAAATCGACCAGCCTCGTCACTAAAAACGACAATCGCCCGAATAACATCCAGAATCTTACGTACAAACCATGTAATTGTGAGGGATCCAAATAAGTCGAAACTCAGCGCAATCAAGCAACTATCACGTTCTCCTGCCTTTCGAATATCAACTCTATTTATTATAACCAATTAATCTAATAGTTATTTCCCAACCAATGACTGTTCGGAAAGCGAGCAAAATGGAGGCTGCTTGAAAAATAGTCAGTTTTTTAGACTCTGCAGTCTTCCAATCTTTAGAATTCTAAATGCGAAATGAAATATATCGACTATATTCATTATTACTGTTGATCGTAGCAGCAGCAGTATGGTGACTACTCCCATGTGGGCTCTGCCCCATGATTTCGGACACTGGTTTCAGTGTCCGTTTTTTTTGCCCGGAGATAATTAAATGCCAAGTGAATTCTTAACCATTGAGCAAGCCGCAACTTTCTTGAATGTGTCGAACATTACGCTTAAACGATACTTACGTGAAAATTTAATACCTTCGTCTAAACAAAACGGTCAACCGTTAATCGACAAAGCGGCACTCGAGCGTTATAAGGCCATAAACGATCAGTTTAAACGCTGATTCATTGCAAGAGCTTTGTTACACTTATCTTTTTCTTATTAAGATATTCACATGCACCCAACACTACAAATGCTCGAACGCCATCGACCCGAGCTAGAAGCGGTTTCTTGTCATTATTTCGACGCTCCTGATTCAATTCCTTGGTTAAGCAATAATTCAAAGAGCTTCTCGCTTAATGCAATTAGCACGTCGCCGTTAAAACCCAAGCAAGCCACGTGGCCCACCGCTGAATTAAATGTTCTCTTTTACCCGAAAGCAAAGGAACGGCTACTTTGGTGGCTGTACCAAATTCAACAGTCATTAAGCGGTACGCAGCAGCTTTGGGTCGTCGGTGAGAATGATGGTGGTATCAAAAGCTTAGCGAAGCGACTAAAAGGTATGTTCGAATGCGAAAAAATAGACACTGCCAGACATTGTGCACTCTTTGTGCTCACACCTAAGCCAGGTGTGACAATCGAGGATTTCTGGACGCATTATCAACATAACGAGCTTTCTATTTCGGCATTACCCGGTGTATTTAGTGCAAAAAAACTAGATACCGGCACATCGGTACTCTTGGAGCATTTACCTGATCTGAAATCTGGTGATTTTTTAGAAATGGGCTGTGGCTCTGGTGTTTTGGCAGCAGAATTATTAACGAGATACCCACAAGCACACCTAGACACCTATGATGTTGATTTACTAGCGGTAGAGTCTGCGCAAGCAACGTTAAATGCCAACAAGCTAGCTCAACGCGCAAATGTTTATTGGTCGGCTGACGCAACCGCCCTGCCTCCAAAAACATATCAGGCTATTGTCACTAATCCACCTTTTCATAAAGGTATCCGCACAGAGTATGGCCCGACTGAGACTTTTTTTAGTCAGGCAAGTGATCGGCTTGTCCGTGGTGGCAAGTTAGTTTGGGTCGCGAATGACTTTTTGAATTATCAGACCATTATTAAAGCGCAATTCAAGTCTGTCACTGTCATCGCACAAACAAAAGGTTTTAAAGTATACGAAGCTATTAAGTAACTAAACTCAATAGCTAACATCACTCACAAAAAGATAACCTTTAGAGCGAACCGTTTTGATTCGGCGCGGGTGAATAGGGTCATCGCCAACTTTCGGACGGATTCTCGAAACACGAACATCAACAGAGCGGTCTTGACCGTCATATTCGATTCCGCGTAGCTGACTAAAAATCTCTTCGCGGGTTAACACTTCACCTGCATGACTGGCCAACAACCAGAGTAAATCAAACTCGGCGCTGGTCAGCTCAATTGTTTCTTTATTCAGCCAAGCTTCACGCATTGCGTTATCTATCGACAAATTGCCAAACTCCAATCGCTCACCTGAATTAGCCTTCTCTATTTCGGCATTAACTCGGTCTATGCGTCGCAAGAGAGATTGGCAGCGCGCTAAAATTAAGCGTTGTTGAGTTGAGCGCTGTATATAATCATCAGCGCCCATATCTAAGCCTAAGACTTGATCAAGTTCATCTAAGCGATGGCTCATTAAAATGATGCCACCGTTAAAAAACTTACGGCTCAGTTTGCAAATTGTTAAGCCTGACTCGCCGCGTAAATCGACTTCGATAAGGACAAGGTCTGGCGAATCTTCTCTAATTCTAGCTAAGGCAGCCTGTGAATCGGTTTCAATCTCGACCTGATACTCACTGCGAGTTAAATATTCACCCAATTTCTGCGCAAAACTAGCATTGTCATCGACAATTAAAATGCGTTTTTGTGCAATGCTGTCAGATTTGAATCCCACGAAGTAACCTACTGTTTCAATGTAACAAAAAAAACGCTGTGCGACCTTATTTAAAGAGTTCGGACCGCACAAACCTGACTTGTTAATCTAGTCGGTATTTCTTAAATTGCTAGGATTTCGTGAAGATTTGTTAATAAATGTGAAGCACCCTGCAATTGGTATTGCAGGGTAACACCTAATTATCGAGTACCAAACAACTTATCACCGGCATCACCTAAGCCCGGCACAATGAAACCTTGACGGTTTAAATGGTCATCAATGGTGGCAACATAGATATCAACGTCTGGGTGCTTTTCTTCGATAGCTTTAGCACCTTCAGGAACCGCAAGCAAACACAGACCCATAATTGAAGTACAGCCTTTAGCCTTTAACAGATCAATGGTGGCGATCATTGAACCACCGGTGGCTAGCATTGGATCAACAATGAGTGCTGTTCGTTCTGCAACATCTTCGACGACTTTATCGAAGTAATAAACCGGCTCCAATGATTCTTCATCACGATATAAGCCAACAACACTGACGCGTGCAGATGGAATCAATTGTAAGACACCATCCATCATCCCTAACCCTGCTCGTAGAATTGGCACAACCGTAATCTTTTTACCGGCAATACGGTCTACTTGCATGGTACTGCCATCCCAACCGGTAATATCGACAATATCTGTCTCAAGGTTTCGGGTCGCTTCGTAGGTAAGTAAGTTACCAATTTCCGATGCTAATTCACGAAACTGCTTGGTACTAATGCCTTCCTCACGCATGATGCCGACTTTATGTGCCAACAATGGGTGTTTAATTTCAATAATCGCCATAGTTATATCCCTTCTAGAAAGTCTAATTCTGCTTGTTTGCGAATCACTTTACGATGATTTGCCCATAATTCTTGAATTTTTTCGCGATTACATTGTTGACGGTCAACAAGTACCCGCGTTTGCAATTCGCCTCGCGCTTTGGCACCGCTAAGCGGTACTTTAGAAAATACGAACTGGTTAGAAATCATATCCATAAAAGGACCTGATTTACTGGTCGGCATTATAAATAACAATTGTAGTCCAAGACTTTCAGTCAAATAACGAATGACTTCTTTGGATCGCGTCTCATCCATTTTTGAGAAGGCCTCGTCTACCAACACCATGCGTAGGTGGCTGTCTCCTTCGTTGAATCGGAATGCCGACGTTATCGCTGCTGAGCGAATAATATAAGCGGGCGTTTCGAGCTGGCCACCAGAGCCTGTGCCATATTGAGATAAGGCAATAGGTTGCTTGCCTTCAGGCTGCTTATAAATTTCATAACTGCGATAGTTACGGTAATCGGATATTCGCTCTAACTCACGTAATGCCTTCTGCTCATCGACATCGAGTAACATGGCCATTAGCTGATCACGAATTTTACTCGAACGCTCAGTAAGTTGAGTATCAAATAGCGTCTTGCCTTCGCCAATAGACGGACTTTTGAATACCTCATCAAAGAAATGCCAATACTCTTTGAATTCGGGTACCCATTGATAATCGAACCAATATTTTTCCCGATCTGCACCAAAACGGTGATGCTCAAGCTCTTTGTTTAGGTTTTGCAGTACCCGCTTACCTTCACTGATCGAGTGATAAATGGCGTGGCACAGGTTCGTCACAAAGGCGCTATTAAAGCTTTCACGCAAATTCGCAAGCTGATCAACCTTTTCGACCAGTACATTGTTACGCAATCGGTTTAAGCCGTTGTCAATGGCTCGACGCAAGTTCACCATACCTCGGAAGAAATCTAAGCTATGAAGCTGGCCATAGTTCATTTCAATTTCAATGGCATCTTGCTGCTGACATTCTTGGTTATGTTCTTTGAGTAACATTTCCAATTCGTGCGCTTTGGTATTTAGCTCACTTTCTAATGACTTGCGTAAGTTTTCTTCACGTTCGGCATCGGTATCGGCGGCCTGCTCATCGGCGGCCAATAGGCGTGCATCGGCATCAAAGTTTGGCCAATACTCGACAATTTTACGTAAGTACTCTTCTTTTTCTTCTGAGCGCAGCTGAGTTTCTTCTTGACGCTCCGATAGGTCGGCACATTGTTTAGTGAGGCCAGCTATGCGTTCTTGAAGCTTGCCTTTTTGCTCGTTGTTATCGTTAAGCTTTTTATCAAGATCAATCAACGCACTCGAAACCTGTTTATACTCTTCTTCAATGCCTTGAACATCGCTTAAATCGAGAGACTTTAACGCTTGTTCAGCGGTTCGAAGCTCGCGATGCGTTTCAAGCATTTCACGCATCTGTTGGCCATGTTGCATGTGTGCCAGCTTATTAACCGCATTATAGAGCTGACGAATTTCTTCAACGCCAGCTTGTAAGTCGTTTGCTTGCTTAGCTAAATCGTTTAACTCAGACTTTTTCGCAGCAAGGGCACGCTCTCGTGCGCCTTGGCCAAATACTAAATCTGCAATAGGTACATCACAGCGATACATAGCATAAGCACCACTGCCTAGGCCCGCTGAGGTGACACCACGTCGAGTACCGCGTAGTTCTTGCGCGTCTTTGCATTGCTCTACCATGCCGTAACTTGCGGTCAAATAAGACTTGGCAATGGCATGATCAAACTTTAATAAATGGACTATTGAGTTAGCCGGTAACTTTATTCGCTGTGCGTCTTGCTTTGCTTTACTACCCTGAATGACCCGAGCACGGTTGTCACGCGGTAGTGCTCGTACAATGCTGATAGCTTCGGCTTCGTAATCGGGTTCTACCAAAATCGCAAAACGTGCACCGGCCATGTAGCCTTCTAAAGCCGACTGCCATTTCTCATCTAAAATTTCAACGTAATCACATAGGACTCGGGGATCGGCCTCTGGGCATTCGCGCTTTATTGCCTCTATGGCGATACGCACATGATGCGGATAATTAACTTGCGCTGACGCTAGACTGTCAATGTCTTGTTGCTTTCTTGATATATTTTGTCGCACTTGCATCAAGCGCTGTTCACGCCGATCGACCAACCGATGTGATTGGTCACGCAGTGAAACACCACTGGCCTGAACTTGCTCGTCAAACCACTGTTGACGCCATTCATTTAACAACGCCTGCTGTGCCATCGCACTATCAAGATGTGCTTCGAGCGGGCTGATATCGATCCAATCTTGATTCAATAAACTTTGGAAATCAACTTCAATTTTTGCTTGCTGCACCACCTTTTTGGCCATTTGGTGCAAGCCTTTATCATTTAAACCTTCAATCTCTGTGGCTAAAGATGATTTCAGTAATAACTGATGCAAAGTTGTACTGGCGGCTAAGGTTTGTTCTAAGGCGTGGTTTTGACGCAACAAAGGTTCCGCTTGCTTTTGCAACTGCGCAGTTGCTTCATTGACCTTGGTTTCAAAGCGGTCTTTATCTTGCAGGGCATCAACTCCACGGCGCTGTGCTTCTATGGAAACTAACTGGTCGTGTGTTTGTCGACGACGCTCGGAAGCTACTTCAATATCATTGATCAGCGACTCGTGATTATTTATAACTTTTTGCTGTTCTGATTTTACCAATAAGTAACGCTGTTGATCGGCTAAGTAACGTGATTTAGCCGCTACATAATCTGTAACATTGTAATCAATCCAGCGATCAACATAGCCTTCGCCTTGAGTTCGAGCACGCCCTAGCCGATCAATTATAGCTTTTAACCGGTTGGCTTCGGTTTCCATGCCGTTAATCGTTTTCATTAAATCGGAAACGGTACGAATGGCTTCGCCCAAATCTTTACGTTCAAGAATTTCTTGGGCGACAAAGCCGTCAATACTCTTAACAGGCTTGTAAGCCATAAAGCGAGAAAAAGCGCGCGCGGCATTCATGGCTTCACGTTCGCTTATGGCATCATTACGGCCTTTAAGTACCGCATAGAGCCGGCGTAGATATTGCTTTTTGGTGTCGTACTTTTCGACAGCAATTTTCTTAGTGCTCAGTCGGTTAACTATTTTGTCAAGCGGAACCACCTGTGAACGGCCATCGATGTCTTGTAAAAAATCTGCTTTCGTTAAAGATTCTCCTGGGCTGATGAAGTACGAAATGTCCGATTGACGAGCAATGGCCGTGGCGCCGGCTTTATCTAAAAATGCCGAGACACCGATAATGGCCGTAAATGGCTCTGCTGATTCTCCCTGTGTTGGGTGAAATACCGCAGCCAAATAACCCACGGTTGGGTCTAGTCGAGCGAATGAGCCATCATCACACCCGAGCACATAAGAGGCTAAGGTACGAACTTGCTTACCACGGCCACGCTGTGTTGATTCATCTTGGCCTGGGTTGTATTGAAACAAGGTATCGTGGGCGGCCGTCATAATAGTTTGCAAGGCATCGGCTGCGGTCGTTTTTCCAGAACCGTTACCACCACTGAATAAATTGATTGGCCCGAAGTCAAATTCCATGACCGGAATATTGCCCCAATTCACATAGATAAACTTCTTTAAATGCATGGGTTATTCCTTTTCAGTATCGGGTAGTTCGTCATTCATCGGCTCAACTGTAGCTTCATTGTTTTCTTCGTCGTTACCGACTGCGTGCTCGCTGGTTTCACCTAATAAAGCAGACAAAACATCGTCAGACACATAGCTGATAATCATGGGTCTAATACGGATCCATAGGTCGGTGCTGTCTTCGGTTAAATCTTGGTTTAACTGAATTAAACGCAGTTGCTTTAGACGTCTAAAAATAGCACGGCGGTCGGTTAATTGTTCAGGCAGAGTGCGCTTTAATAGGTTACGCAACGATAGCGTAACGTTTTCTATTGAAACAGAGACACAGCCTTGATCGTCTAGCTGCCCTTCTCTTAAAGCTCGGTCATATAAACTGCGTAGAATCAGAACCACGGCCACTTCATTTTGCGACAATCGAACTCTAAAACCGCCATTAAACGGCTGATCTAAGTGATCTGATAAGCCAGGTACTTCCGCTCCGGGCGGAAACAAACGTACAAAGTTGAAACGCTGATCATGGGCTAAACGAATCCCAACAATAGATAAATAGTCTTCAACTAAGCCCTTAAGTCGCACAAAGCGATCGTAGAGTACTTGTTCCGTTTGGCTCTCATCACGACACAACACGCCGTAGTCCATTAAGCGAATCAAAAGTTCAGAGTACTCACTCTGACTGATTCCGGCTTTTTCCAGTTGCTGTTCAATTTCCTGAAACAATTGGGGCTTCCTCTAATATATGTTCTGCGTCGTGAGTTAAACTAATTTCGAATAAATCGTGTTGATCAAAAAACTCACTGCGCACTGGGTCTTCATTGATGTACTTAACAACAAACTTAAATTCACTGCTTAATGAATTCGCACTACCGACTTCAATGGCATGCGACAGCGACAGTAATTCACTGGCTGTTTTAACCGGTAATGACGAGGTTTTAACTGTTTCACCGCGTGTAAGGTGAGACACCAAATACTGTCGAACTTGATTATCATTAATTAAAAAAGCTTGGTCTAACCATTGCTGAACCATTAATTCTTTACGGGCGCCTTGATCAAAGTCTTCAAGTCGATCTTCTATGACATCGAGCTGATACTCTCGTCGCACGCGTCGATTGTGTAGCCGAATCATCGAAGGATCTAAATAACCCAATTGCGGCACAGACATTCGCTCGCTGGCCAACTCAAGTAATCTACTTTGCTCGTCTAACGGCTTTTCAACAAATTGCTGACACACCTGAACCATATCGTTATGGCTTGAACTTGAAAGGTAGTTCATTTGCCGAATAATCAGATCGGCTCGTTTGGTAAAACCTTGTAAGGCGCGGCGTAATGCAGGCAACATGATGTCACTGGCGGCCTGCAAGCGAGTTTCAATACTCTCCAATATTATCCATAAAACGGATTGATTCTCTTGTACTAATTCTGGCAATAACTCGCGGAGTCGGCGTTCGGCTCGCTGCTTAAAGGCTGTATCTTTTTTACGTATCTGATGAATAATCTCAACAATATGGTCACGATATTTTTCAACGTTATCGGCCGACAAACGAATCGCTAAGTCGGGCTGAAAACGGCGCTCCATAAAATCGAAAAAATCTTCGGTTGCCTGTTGCACCATGGCGTGAGTTTCCATCTGCCGAACTAACGAGCGCTTTCGCTCATCTAACTCAGCAATAATGTCTGTGAAATCACTAATGATGCTTTCTGAATATTCCCAAGCATCGAGTAAATCGTAGGCTTCGCCATTTTCAAAAAATGAATTCATGGCATTACGTACATTACGCGTATTTCTGTGGCGAGTACGCACTGAAGATGTATCGGTTTGTACAAAAGGCTCGGTAAAGGTTCGGCCCATACGGCTAAAATTAAACGAGCTTTGTAAGTTGGCTTCATCGACCTGTTTCTCAAGCCAGCCATGGTCTAGCAACTGGGATAACATCCAATTAGCTTTTTCACGATTTGTACGAAAACGGCCTTCAAATTCGTCATCTTCACTGGCAAGCACAGGCGATCGCTCTAATGCGGCACTGAAGGTATCTATAACATCGTCACGGTTTAAGGCATGGCCATAATCGGCACTGGAGCTTGCATACAGCCGCCGATACAGCTCTTTTAATGCCTCAACAATTTGCTCACGGTATTTGCTGGTCAGCGGTCTAAAAAACTGCTCACGCATTTGGTCAAAAAACATTCAAGCTCTCTGCAATATCAATCACTTAGCGGAAATCGCCAAACGCCCCAGCATACAGCAATAAAAGCGCTAAGACGAGATTCGAACGGCGCTCAGCGTAGAATTATTCGAACCCTTTTTACCCTACTTTGTAGCGAATCGTCCTTTAGGTACTGTGGTTTGTTACGGATTGACTAAAGGGCTATTTTTTACAAGTCGTTCAAGCACGTCCATGTGACACTCCACAGCGAGATCCCTCTCGCTGAGGCTTGTTAAAATTAGCCCTTTGGCCAACCCTCATTCCGTGGCACTTTTAGAATTGGAGACTCATAAGGTACTGGTGATTGAGCATTAGGTCTTCTCACGTTAGTCTATGCGCAACACTTTATTAAAAGGACTCCACTCATGGCATTACCTCCATTGCAATTACCGACTGTTGGCAAGGCCGCGCCAGCTTTTACTACTGTGAACCAAGCGGGAGAGAAAGTTTCTTTGTCAGGGCTTAAAGGCCAAAAAGTAGTGCTCTATTTCTACCCAAAAGCCATGACACCCGGTTGTACCACGCAAGCCTGCGGTATCCGTGATACCCAGAAAGACTTTGAGAAGCGCAACGCCCTAGTGTTAGGCATTAGCCCAGATGCCCCGGCTAGATTGGTCAAATTCATAGACAAACATGAGCTTAATTTTGACCTTTTGAGCGATGAAGACAACAGCATTGCGCAAAAGTACGGTGTGTGGGCGCTGAAGCAATTCATGGGTAAAGAGTATGTGGGTATCCACCGGCTTACCTTTATTATCGATGAAAAGGGCAAGTTGGTGCATATTATGGAAAAGGTAAAAACTAAGTCGCATCATGATGATGTGCTAGCTGTTTTAGATTCTCTATAAGCAAAATCACTGCTGCCGCTGCTAAATGAACGGGCAGTAGTGATCTACTTCGAGAGGGTAATCGTATTCAATTGCTGTAAACTTTTTGCACGAAGCCGACTATGAAAGCACTCTATATTGTTTTAGCATCATCTATGCTCACTTTTCTCGCTACCCCAGCCTTGGCTTGGGATAACGATGATATTGATGCAGCTTGGCGCGCAAATGACCTTGATAGCCTGCGGGCTTTAGCCCAAGGAGAAGGTTTTTCGGCTTTATATAGCCATTACCGCATTGCCTTAATTGCACAAGAACAAGGCGATAAGAAACTCGCCAAAAAATCACTCGATATTATTACGGATCAATTAGAAGACAACTACCAAAATGCTGATGAAGCCGCGCTTTATTACAATAGTGTCGGGCTTACCATTGCACTGAAACCTTGGACTGCCGCTTTTGCCATTAAAAAAGCAACCCAAGCGCTTGAATACAGTGAAGCCCTTACCCCGAATCATGCTCCAACCCTAGTCGCGAATGCCGTCGGTTTATTAAACCGCCCTGCTTTTGCTGGCGGCGATAAAGACCAAGCCTTAATCTATTTTGAGCAAGCACTGGCGCGTTATCAACAACAGGAAGCTTGGGGCTATGAAGATGCCCTGCTGTGGCGAATAAAAGCCTTAGATGCCACAGACAAAACAGAATTAGCCGTAGAACAACTCAAGCTGCTGCAGCAAAAGTACCCCAATTTTGTCGCCGCTCAAGAACTAACATTGTAATTACGGCCAACTTCGTTACCATTTCCAATTATTTTTTGAAATTGGATCACGATGGCGCACTTTTTAATCATTAACACGGGCGGAACCATTGGAATGGTTGAAGGCCCTCGTGGTTTAGCACCCTGCTCTGGGGTCATTGAACAAACAATGAGTAATGCTGCTGACCTACAAAATTGGCGTAAGCATCAACTCAGTTGGATTCAATGGCAACCACTGCTTGATTCGTCCGATTTATCGCCGCAACACTGGCTAGACATTAAAGCCTCAATTGAAGCGACAGCGAATGTCGATGGGGTATTGGTTATTCACGGAACAGACACCCTGTCTTACAGTGCCGCCGCATTAAGTTACTTATTAGCCGACACTGCCATTCCCATTGTGATTACCGGCTCTATGTTGCCTATTGGTGCTGTTCAGACTGACGCTATTTCAAATTTACAATTGGCGTTAACTGGGTTAGAAGCAAAGCGACCTGAAGTAATGGTTGCCGTCGGCACGTCGTTATTACCTGGCGCAAAAACCACTAAAGCGACAACTTTTAAGCACCAGGCGTTTATTGCCAGCCAATGGCAAGAATCAGATTGGCAAAAACCATTGTCGCGTCCTCTGCCTTCACCCAACCCTTTTGCAGATATACACCAATGGCGGCCCACTGCTATTGGTGTTTTCACCCTATTTCCTGGATGCCCCCTTGATGGCCTAATGACCATGGTTGATCGCTTTTATCGGGCGATTATCATCAATGCATTTGGTAACGGTAATGCCCATGACAGTGATGCCTTTAGACGCATATTAAATCGAGCTGCGGAGAAGAAAATCCCTGTGTTTATTCGCAGCCAATGCCTTGAAGGCCATGTCAGTTTTGGTAAATATGCCGCAGGCGCTATGTTTCAAGACTGCGGAGCCGTAGAATGTGGGCACATGAGCTTTGAAGCGGTTATCACTAAATTACAGCTACTCGGCTCCACCATTACAAATTCAGATCAACTGGTTACTTTATTCAAACATCCGTTTAGTCGAGAGTGGCAATAGTAAAATACTCAAGCCAATCCAACAGACAACTTAAAAAGAGAGATACCATGACGACCGAAATTTGGAGCCCTGCATCGAATGATGAAAGCGTACCAGCCAATGCCTTAAAGTCGGCCCTTGAAATTATTCAAGCTGAGACCTTTCCAAAAAAACCACCTGCAGAAGTCAAAGTTCTTCAGTCTTGGATGAGCCGGCCTTATTCACTTTGGGGTGATGCCTTGAGTAGCTTTGATATTGAACAACTCAATTATCTAGTACGTTTTTTTACACTAGCAGAAGCTACTTGGTCAGACTGGTTTGGCGGTGATAAAAACCCAGCCATTTGGGCCAGCAAAGAGCTTAAAAAACAACAAGCTTTCCCCGACAAAGCATTCATAGAATGGATACGGGCAAACACAGACAACCGCTTTATCCCTTATGGTAATGTTTTAGGTTAATGCCCGCTTCACTACCCATTGATTCAATTAAAACCGATGTCTTAACTGCTTGGCAACGAGGTGGTTGTATCGTTGCTGCGCCTCCGGGCTCTGGCAAATCGACTCAACTGCCGCTTTGGGGCTTATCACTGGCGAATGAAAAAATTTACCTACTTATTCCCAAGCGTATTGCGGTCAAGTTAGCCGCTCAGCGCCTTGCTAGCAACTTAGGTGAGCCCGTTGGTCAAACGGTAGGTTACCAACTGCGGCACGATCGCAAGACCAGCCAACAAAGTCGAATAATTGTGACGACATACGGTAGTTTCTTACAAATGCTACTTAATAATCCTGACTCAATTACCAACAGCACCGTGATTATGGACGAATTCCATGAGCGTGGATTAGATCAAGACATAAGCTTTGCACTGATTCAAGAAGCAATTGAATTACTGGATGAGTCAGTGACACAAATTATTATGTCCGCGACGTTAGAAATAAATCAGCTCCTTGCACTCACAAAGCTGCCACTGATTTCTTCGCCAGGGTTTAGCCACCCTATTGATATTCAGTATAAAAAACTAGCCATTCAACGCTCTGATTTGTTTGCTGAAGAAATCAAAAAACAATGGCAAGGTTCCAATTCGCACATATTAGTTTTCTTACCTGGCCTTAAAGAAATAAGAGCCTTAGAGCGAAACCTAAACAGCACCATCCCGGTTTTAGTACTACATGGACAGCAACGCGATACACCAAATCTGACTGTTTTAGAGCATGCCCCCGCTACGGTTATTTTAGCCACCAACATTGCCGAGAGCAGCATTACCCTAGCCAACGTTCACACCGTGATTGACAGTGGAATGGAACGCTACGCCAGTACTCACCCAATAAGCGGTTTGCAAACATTGAAGTCACGCCGTATTAGTCAAGCAAGTGCCACTCAGCGGGCAGGCCGTGCCGGTCGATTAGCGCCGGGCACCGCCATTCGCCTTTGGAGTGAAGAAGAGCACAAATCACTTATCCCTTATCAACCGGCTGAAATAACACAAACAGATTTAACGCTCGCATTGTTGCAGCTCACGCTCTGGGGTACGAGCTTTGATCAGGCCGTTTGGCTTACCAAGCCCGATGCGAACCGAGTGGCAGCAGCGCAGGTAAAATGTGAGCAATGGGGTGCGATTATTAAGGGTCAGTTATCCATACATGGTGCAGAAATGCTCAAGACGGGTTTGGAACCAGGCTTAGCGCATTTTGTTGTTTTATCTAAACAACACAAGTGTTTAGAGGCCGCAATTTGCTTTGCCGCGACCTTGTCTATTGCACCAGAATTACTCGAAGATGCATTCACTCGAACCACACTACCAAACCACCCCGAAATTCAAAAGGAAGCCAAGCGGTTAGCAAAACGACTAGAAGTAGCTTTAGCGAAGCAATTTACACCCATCCGAGCAGGCACGCTCATACAAGCTTTTCGCCACCGACTTATTTATGCGCCCAAACAACAAACAGCCAAAATGCTCGACGGTGCCGCTGTTACGCTTGCCCAACCCAGCTCAAGTGAGTGGTCACTCATGCTCGATGGCCATCGCAATGAACAAGGCATCCGCGTTTTTAATGCGCTGGCACTTAACCAAGCTAGCGTTTTAAACGCCCTCGAGGTTGAGCAAAAAGTCACCTTTAAGCCTGAACAAAAGCAAGAGTTCTGGTTGGTTGAAGAGTTAGGCACTCTCGTTCTTTCCGAAAAGCCCATTCAGCCTGATCATCAACAAAAGAAGCAAGCTTGGCTAGGTTACATTCAACAAGTTGGTTCAGCGGCCATTCCGAATAACCCGGATATTAAAGCGCTAGAAAATCGCTGGCGCATTGCCAAGCAACAGCATACCGATTGGCCTCAATGGCCTGCAAAGGATGACTGGCTCGATATTGCCAGCCCTTTTCTTGATAGTCTAACTAAGCTCGCTCAATTAGATAGCTACACGGCATTGAAGAATTGGCTCGGCTATAGCCAATTAAGTTTACTTGATCAGCTGTGCCCAAAAAACTGGACTTGCCCAAGTGGGCGCGCTGTTGAACTTGACTATCAGCCCGCGCAACACAAAGTAACGGCAAGCCTAAAGCTTCAAGAAGCATTTGGCTTGGCGAACCAACCACTGGTAGCCAATACGCAATTCGTCACCTTAGATTTAACCGCACCCAATGGTCGACCTGTCGCCAGCGTGAGTGATATTAAGTACTTTTGGCACGAAATATACCCACAAGTGAGGAAAGAATTGCGAGGCCGATACGCCAAACATCCATGGCCAGAAGACCCGCTAAACTTCAAAGCCACAGCAAAAACTAATCGACAACTTAGAGCTACCTAAAAACTTACCTTGCCAGCGCAGTGAGAATCTATAAGATACGCGCAAACAAACCAAAGCCCTTAACTGCTACTTAATATGAATGAAGACGTTCAAAGCAAAACCGACGAAACGATTCCTGAGAAAAAACCAATTGGGCTAAAACGCCTAGTTAGAGCAACTCAATACAGTTATCGCGGCCTAATTGCGACCGCGCAACACGAAGAAGCCTTTCGCCAAGAACTGTTATTATTGCTCGGCGCATTTTTATTAATGCCACTTTTCGCTACCAGCTGGTTCCATGCGGTTGCTTTAATAGGCTCGGTCATCATGATTTTAATCGTGGAATTGCTCAACAGCGCTATTGAAGCCATTGTGGATAGAGTGGGGTTAGAATTTCATGAGCTGTCTGGGCGAGCAAAAGACATGGGCTCTGCTGCTGTTTTTTTAAGTATCACGCTCGCGGGGATGGTTTGGTCGGTTTCAGTTATTCAGTGGTTTTTACATCACTAACTATAGCTAACAACGTTAGCTATTAGGATAAGTGGCAAACTCTAAATAAGGCCACATAGTCGAAGGACGATCTTCAACTCGTTCTATTTCACCTAGGTTCTGCTCTAAATACGCCATAATTGTCATGGCTATCTCAAATTCGCTGGTTTCATTCAACCCTTTAGTATTAATTGCGAAACATAATCGGCGACGAGTACGCATTTGAGCACGAATACTTACATTTTCTGAGGCGAATTGATCGACATATCCTTTTAGCTTTTCAGGATGTTGGACATCTTTAGATAGGGTAAGCCACCAAACTCGCTCCCAACAATTAGCCGCTAAACGAATTCGTGGCGGCATTGGAGGATAAGCCTTTGGTGAATAGGATGGCGTACGAATTCTGCTGACTTTGGCTTCAGTCATTTAATTGGCCTCGATACTGAAAATAGGTGTCCATCCCTGTATTGAATAAATAATGTACTACAATTACTGAAACACAGGCTATTTGTCAAACTAAACAGCGTTTACTTTGCATTCAACTGACGAATCCGTGATATAGGTCTAAAAATGAGCAAGAAAAGCAGCCAAGAACCTTACAAACCGCCAAAAATAGTAGGTTTATATGCAGTGAGTAGGGTTCGTGCTGAAAGAAAGGAGTTTTAGCTTAAGGTGCACAATATAAATTATAAAGCACCGATATTATCGCTTCAGCTTGGGGGCTGGCGATTGAGTAATAAACTGTTTGAGCTTCTTTACGAATTTTGACCATATCATCTTTGCGTAAACGAGCTAGATGCTGAGATAAAGCAGACTGGCTCAACGGGATGCGCTCGTTCAACTCTCCGACGCATTTTTCACCCGAAATGAGATTACATAAAATCAATAAACGACTTTCATTACTTAGAGATTTAAGCAACGCAGCAGCATCTGAAGCATTAGCTTCGAGCATCTCTATGGGTAGATTTTGCGTGTCCATAATACTCATCCTGATTTAAAGTTGCCATTTTACAAGAATTTACAGATTAACACTATGATAAGTATCACTAGAAACTTGGCTTTGTTTATTTAATCCCCTATCCTGCCCGCAAATTGTAAAAATTAAGGCAGCTACGGTGACCCGAAGCGATGAACGAGCGCACTTACATCGAATAATAGGGAGTGTTATTTACGATTGGCTGGTGCTACTTGGCCTCTTAATGATTTTCGGATTTATTGGTGTTGCGGTTAACCACAGCCTAACAGGCGAGGAGTCTATCAAGCCAAACAACCATTTGTTTCAGCTTTATATTCTTGCCGTTGTTGTTTGTTACTATACCTATTTTTGGCAGCGCTCAGGCCAAACAGTGGGCATGAAAGCTTGGAAGTTAAAGCTGCAATCTATTGATCAACAACCCATTAACTTCAAACAAACTTGTATCCGTTTAATTGTCGCGATGCCAGCTTACTTACTTGGTTTACTGGGTATATTATGGGTTTACACCCCTACTGCGCGAACATGGCAAGGTATAGCCAGTGGTACGCAACTTATTTACATACCTAAAAAGTAGTATTAAATTTAATAACGTTACTCCACACACAAGACGGGCATAAGTACCCGCTTAACATTTGGAATATTATAATGAAAATCACCTATTCAAATGCCTCTTTAAAAAAAATCCCTCAGCACCTAATGGTGGCATTCCATTTTGAAGACGCTGACACCCTTAGCTTTTCAGCGCTAAAAGAAAGCCAATCGAATTTGATAGATACTCTAGTAGACAACAAAACCATTAAATCTGATTTTGGCACCGTTACCCCCTTAATTGGTCATGAAGGCTTACCTTGTAGTCACGTGGTGGTCATTGGTTGTGGCAAGGTAGAAGGTTTTAAAGAAGCAGAACTCATCAAAACAATGGCATCCGTTACGGCCGCGATTAAAAGCAGCTCAGCTGAGTCTCTCGCACTCTGCCTTGACGATTTAACCACATCTAACCGTGATGCACGTTGGTGTGCTGGAAAATGCACCGAGACAATCCTTACTGGGCTGTATGAATACGACACAACGAAAAGCGTCAAGGCAGACCCTTCTACTTTGCAAGAAATTCACTTTATCACTGAAGAAAGTGACCTAGACCAGGTTATTTTAACCGGCAAAGCTGTTGCCCACGGTACCAATATTGCTCGTGAACTCGGCAACTTACCGGCTAATATTTGTGATCCGGCTTACCTAGCAGAACAGGCGGTTAACTTAGCCGATGCTTATGATGAAGTAGAAGTAGATGTACTTGAAGAAGCTGAGTTAGAAGCAATGGGCATGGGTGCTTTTATGGCGGTATCTCGCGGTAGCGAAAAAGCAGGCAAAATTCTTGTCATGAAATACAACGGTGGCGCGGCAGATGAAAAGCCTCACGTCTTAGTCGGTAAAGGCTTAACCTTTGACACCGGCGGCTACAGCTTAAAGCCACCAGCAGGTATGGAAGAAATGAAATGGGACATGCTGGGCGCTGCGTCAGTCATTGGTACCATGAACACCATTGCTGAGTTAAAGCCTAAAATCAACGTCATTGGCGTTGTTGCCACTGCAGAAAACATGATCAGTGGCGGCGCGACTCGCCCTGGCGATGTTGTGACTTGCTTGAACGGTAAAACCGTTGAAATTATTAACACCGACGCCGAAGGCCGTTTGGTTTTATGCGACACATTAACCTATGTTGAGCGCTTTGAGCCGAAAACGGTTGTCGATATTGCAACCTTAACGGGTGCCATTGTTATTGGCCTAGGTCACCACGCAACTGGTGTTTATTCAAATGATGAAGTTCTGCAGCAAAAACTTATTAGTGCTGGCCAAGCTAGCTGGGACCGTGGCTGGCCAATGCCGCTTTGGGACGACTATAAAGATCAGCTGAAATCACCTTACGCCGATATGCGTAACGTCGGTACTCGTGCAGGCGGTTCAATTACCGCAGCGGTATTTTTAAGTGAATACGCCAAAAACTACAAATGGGCACACTTAGATATTGCAGGTACGGGCTGGTCATCTGCTAAAGAAGGCGCATCAGGTCGCCCAGTGGCGATGTTGACTCAATATCTTTTGAGCCAATAAACCGGTATTACACAAAAAAGCACTCAAATGAGTGCTTTTTTCATTTGCGGCTTAAATATTTTTAACCAAAACTAATGGCTTTAATATAAGCGGGTCGTTGTTGGACTTTTTCAAGATAAGCTAGGGTATGCGTTTTACCTTCAAGCAATTTTGCGCGCTTTGCCATTTCTAAGCTAATCGTCATCATAATATCGGCGGCCGTGAATTCACTGCCTGCAAAGTAAGCTTGCTTGCTCAATGTTGTTTCGATATATGAAAAATCTACATGCGCTTCTTTGGCTATATATCCATCCATGGGTTGCTTGCCATCGCGTGTTTCTGCTCTCATCAGGCCACTCATAATAATCGGTAACGCCAAAGAGCCTTCTGCAAAATGGCACCAAGACATATAGTCATAATATTCTGCAGAACCGAGCGGTGGCCGCAATCTATGCTCGGAATCTTGATCAATAATATACTCAACGATAGTGCTCGATTCACATAAGGTGATTGGTCCGTCAATCATCACCGGCGCTTTTCCGAGTGGGTGGACGGCTTTTAGGCTATTGGGCGCTAAATAAGTTAGAGAGTCGCGCTGATGATCGACTCTAGTGTATGGCGTACCTAGCTCTTCAAGCAGCCAAAGAACTCGCTTTGATCGCGACCGATTTAAGTGATGAATGGTTAACATTGAAGCCCTTATAACAGTAATTTGGTTTAACCTCCCTACCCTAACTTAAAGGTATGGCAGGTTTTGAATGGGTTAACTGCATAATACCTTACTAGTTTCCAATGTATGCGCCCATGGGTAACATTGGCTAAAATTAGTAGCAGCTATCTTTAGTATTTTGTGTAAAATTCATTCAAACTCATAAAAGACTCGATTCCACCCATGACCAAGGTAGATTTTCATATATTGCCGGCGTTTCACGAGCGAGACCGACTCAATTACGTCACTCGTTTAATTCGCAAGGCACAATCTCAGTCGCTCGACATACTCATCAGCGTTGAAGACGATGAGCATCGCCAAATGACCAGTGAAGCCATCTGGGCGGCATCTCCCGATTCTTTTATTGCGCATGAGACTATCGGCAGCAATTTTCATCCAGTGCAAATCAGCATTGATGAAGACTGCGGCGAGCATCATCAGGTATTAATAAACCTTCGCAAAGAAACGCCAAGCTTTTTTTCACGCTTTGAACGTGTTTTTGAGGTGGTCAGTCAAGAGACTGAAATTTTAAACGCTTCGCGCGCCCGTTATAGATTTTATAAAGATAGAGGCTATGCTTTAGCCAAACATGATTTAAGGGATAGAGTTTAACCGTGTCAAAGCAGCCGGCGAACCACACGCTTCTAGAAGATTTAGAAGCAATTCAAAAGAGTTTGGATACCATTTCCAAATCTCAGCCAACTATTCCAACCTTGGAAGAAATTGTCGGTCACCGCGCCCCAACAACGGTAAACCCTGCTAATCCATTTTTATCGAGTAAATCTTTGTCTGAATTGATCAATATTCGTAATGAAGCCGAAACCCATTCCGCTGAAGAATTAGCTCGAATAAGGCCCATACGCCCAATTGAAGAAATATTAACCCCTGAAAAACCCAAGCCAACTGCACCCGATCCTGCTGTGATAATCGAGCAAATGGAGCATCGGTTCGAAAGCTGGATTGAAAACGCCGTCAGTGACTACATGACCGTCTTCGAAAGTGAGTTGCGCAACCGCTTACAGCAAGACTTTCGCACACTGGTGAGCCAATGGTACAAAGATAACAACCTCCCTATGCCGCAAGGTTTTGAACGTACCGAAGAACCACCAGAGAAAGATGCTCAATGAGCCTTACCTAGGCCTGAGACTTATGTATAATCAAGCTTATCAACGTTATACCCCAAACATATAACAAAGCCACTTATTCGCTAGCGAGACAGAGAGTACCCCATTCCCATGGAAAAGACGTATCAACCACAGAATATAGAAAGCAAACATTACGACATTTGGGAGAAGAAAGGTTACTTCAAGCCCAATGGCCAAAGTGATGAAACTTACAGCATCATGATTCCACCGCCAAATGTCACCGGTGTCTTGCACATGGGTCACGCCTTCCAGCAAACCATTATGGACGCACTCATCCGCTTTAACCGCATGATGGGTAAAGACACGCTTTGGCAGCCGGGTACAGATCACGCTGGCATTGCAACGCAAATGGTGGTTGAGCGTTTATTAGCCGCAGAAGGCAAAACACGTCACGACTTAGGCCGTGAAACCTTTATTGACCGTGTTTGGGAATGGCAAGAACAATCTGGTGGCACCATTGGCTCACAGATGCGCCGTCTAGGTGACTCGGTTGACTGGTCACGTGAACGTTTCACCATGGACGATGGCATGAGTGAAGCCGTTCGCGAAGTATTTGTTCGTCTGCACGATGACGGCCTTTTGTACCGCGGTAAACGCCTAGTTAATTGGGACCCTAAATTCCATACTGCTATTTCTGACTTAGAAGTAGAAAACAAAGAAGAACAAGGCCACATGTGGCAGTTCCGTTACCCGCTGGCCGATGGCGCTAAAACAGCCGACGGTAAAAACTATTTAGTGGTGGCCACCACTCGCCCTGAAACCATCCTCGGTGACTCTGCCGTTGCAGTTCACCCCGAAGATGCGCGTTACGAGAGCCTAGTAGGTAAGTTTGTTGATTTACCTTTGGTGGGTCGTCGTATTCCGATTGTTGCCGATGACTATGTAGAAATGGACTTCGGAACCGGTTGTGTAAAAATCACTCCGGCGCACGATTTTAACGACTACGAAGTGGGTAAACGCCATCAAGCGCAAGTAATTAACATTTTTGATCAAAGCGCTGCTGTTTTAAAAACCGCTCAAGCCTTTGATTACAGTGGCAAAGCCGATGAAGGTTTTGATGGCAGCTTACCTGAAGGCTATGCCGGCTTAGATCGTTACGATGCGCGTAAAAAGATCATTGCAGAATTTGAACAGCTAGGCCTGCTAGATTCCATTAAAGACCACACCTTGATGGTGCCTCGCGGTGACCGTTCAGGTGCCGTAGTTGAACCTTGGTTAACCGATCAATGGTATGTATCTGCAACCAAATTAGCGGGTCCTGCGGCTGAAGCCGTACGTTCAGGTGAAATTGAGTTTGTACCTAAAATGTTCGAAAACGAATACTTCCGTTGGATGGATAACATTCAAGATTGGTGCATTTCTCGTCAACTTTGGTGGGGGCATCAAATTCCCGCCTGGTATAACGACGAAGGTGAGGTGTTCGTTGGTCGTAATGAAGAAGAAGTTCGTAGCAAATACAATATAGCTGCCAACGTAAACCTACGCCGCGACGAAGACGTACTCGATACTTGGTTCAGCTCTGCTCTATGGACATTCTCAACCTTAGGTTGGCCGAACAACATGGAAGAAGTGATGAAATACCACCCAACAAACGCGTTGGTCACGGGTTTCGACATTATTTTCTTCTGGGTTGCGCGCATGATCATGATGACCATGCATTTCATTAAAGATGAAAACGGCAAACCGCAGGTTCCATTTAAAACTGTATATGTCACGGGTTTGATTCGTGATGAAAACGGTCAAAAAATGTCTAAATCAAAAGGCAATGTATTAGACCCAATTGACTTAATCGACGGTATCGACATTGATTCGCTTGTCAACAAACGTACCAGCGGCATGATGCAACCTAAACTGGCTGAAAAAGTGGCCAAAGGCACGCGTAAGTCATTCCCTGAAGGCTTTGCTGAAAGCGGCAGTGATGCCCTGCGCTTTACCTTAACTTCACTGGCGTCTTTATCACGCGATATTAATTTCGATGTGAAACGCTTAGAAGGTTACCGTAACTTCTGCAATAAAATCTGGAATGCCTCACGTATGGTGATGCAAAACACCTTTGAGCGTATTGAAGACAGCGACGACTTTGGCGCGCCTTTAGATTGCGGCCAAAACGGTGGTGAAGTTGAACTGACTTTGGCTGATCGCTGGATTCGTTCACGACTACAAACCTTAACAGCCGATGTGCATAAGCACTACGTACAATATCGTTTCGATTTAATGAGCCAAGGTTTATACGACTTTATCTGGAATGAATACTGCTCTTGGTACTTAGAGCTTTCTAAGCCGGTATTGTGGAATGAAAACAGCACCGAAGCACAATTGCGCGGTACACGCCAAACACTGGTGCAAGTTTTAGAAACACTCATGCGTTTGCTACACCCTATTATGCCGTTCATCAGCGAAGAAATTTGGCAGAACATTAAAGCTGTTTCCGGTGCAACCGGTGACTCGCTCATGATTCAATCATTCCCTATCGTGGATGAAAGCAAAATAGATACCGCCGCTGAAGCCGATTTAGAATGGGTGAAAGGCGTTATTATGGGCGTGCGTAACATTCGCGGTGAAATGGATATTGCACCTAGTAAAGCCATTCCAATTTTATTGCAAAACGGTACGGCAGAAGACAAACGTCGTTATGAAGAAAACGCAAAATTCTTAACTCAATTAGCCAAGTTAGAAAGCATAACCTGGGTTAATGAAGGTGACGAAGTTCCACACAGTGCAACGGCCTTAGTCGATAAACTGAAAGTATTAGTACCGATGGCTGGCTTAATTAACGTTGAAGCAGAGCTGACCCGTGTCGCCAAAGAAGTCGACAAGGTGAATAAAGAGTTGGCGCGCATTGAAGGCAAACTTAACAATGAAAAGTTCATTGGCAAAGCACCTCAAGACGTAGTCGACAAAGAAAAAGCCAAAGCCGCCGCACTGCAAGATAAACTAACAGACTTAAACGCACAGGCAGAACAACTTAAAGCCCTCGCTTAGGTTTACTTAAAAGCAGTCCATTAAAGGGCATGTTGTTTGTAGTCAGAATTGAGTTTACTCAGTCACTATAAACACCATGCCTTTCTTAATTCTTAGCGTAAAAGGCCCTCTATGACCATCGATCTCGACTTTGATAAAAAGCATCTTTGGCACCCCTATACTTCAACCACGCACCCACTGCCTTGTTACCCAGTAAAAAGCACTCAAGGTGTCAGAATTGAGTTCGAAGATGGTACGCAAGTTATCGATGGTATGGCCTCTTGGTGGTCGGCCATTCATGGCTATAACGTACCTGAAATAAACCAAGCTATTATTGAACAAACCCAAACGATGGCACATGTCATGTTTGGTGGCTTAACCCACGAACCCGCCATTGAATTAGGCAAAAAGCTGGTTGCGCTTACGCCTGAAAAACTTCAGAAAGTGTTCCTAGCCGATTCTGGTTCTATCGCCGTAGAAGTCGCTTTAAAAATGGCCATGCAATATTGGGCAGGTAAAGACCAAACCAGCAAAACAAAAATGGTTACCGTAAATCACGGTTATCATGGTGATACCTTCGGCGCGATGAGCGTGTGCGACCCAGTAAATGGTATGCACTCTTTATTTGAAAATGCATTAGCTGATAATCTTTTTTTAGGCGCTATTCCGCTCGGTTTTGATACACCAATTGATGTTGAGCTCGCGGCTAATTTTGAGCAACAGATAGCACAGCATGCCGATCAACTAGCCGCCTTTATCATTGAGCCTATTATTCAAGGCGCTGGCGGTATGCGTATTTATAACCCGCAATGGCTCAAGCTTATTCGCCAATGGTGTGATAAATACAACTTACTGCTCATTGCCGATGAAATAGCCACGGGCTTTGGCCGTACCGGGAAAATGTTTGCCTGCGAACACGCCAACATAAACCCTGATATTCTTTGCTTAGGTAAGGCTATTTCAGGTGGTTACATGACCTTAGCCGCCACCTTAGCAACAGATGATGTCGCTGAAGGCGTCTGTGCCTCAGAAGCAGGCGTCTTTATGCATGGGCCAACCTTTATGGGCAACCCCCTCGCCTGTGCCACCGCCAATGCGTCTCTAAGTTTATTGATAGAGTCAGATTGGCAAAAACGCATCAACAGTATAGAAAGCCAATTATTAAAAGCCCTAACACCTTTAAAAAGGTTAACATGCGTCGAAGACATTCGCGTAATGGGCGCCATAGGGGTTATGGTCATGAACAACCCTGTCGATGTCGCCTTAACACAAAACTTCTTTATAGAACGTGGCGTTTGGATCAGGCCGTTCGGCAAATTAATCTATATAATGCCCGCTTATGTCATGAGCCAAACAGATTTATCTACGATAACGGACTCCATGATTGCCTTTGCAAACGCAACCGAAGCCGTTAGCCTTTAATCAACTACACTTAAACACTATCCATATTGATAGCGAATTAGGAATACCATGAAAATACTTGTACGCAACTTAGACCGCAAGACAACCAAAGACGAATTAGAAGTTTTGTTCAGAGAACATGGCAAGGTTCAGTCTTGCAACATCGTTGTAGATAAAGAGACTGGCGAATCAAAAGGCTTTGCCTTTGTTGAAATGCCTAAAGCAGGCGAAGCAAAAGCCGCCATTCAGAATTTAAACTATAAGAAAGTGGGCTCTGAGTCTATTCGGGTAAAGCGAGCACAAACGAATACTGAAGCAGAGTAGCCGCCCTATTGTTGTCTTAAAAACAATAGTCATTCGCAATCGCTCCGGTATATAACCCTATTAAACTAGGTAATATGTCACTCATCAAATTGAATTCTTTGCAGGAGCAATAAACCGATGACAGATTCAAATATTCAACTGATTTCAACCGTCAGTGAAGACAGCAAATTAGTCCTATCCCTACAAGATGTAGAAGTGCCTCAACCCGGTGCCGATGAAGTAGTTATTCGCATCGAAGCCGCGCCGCTAAACCCTTCTGACTTAGGCGTCATGTTTGGCGTGGCAGATATGTCAACAGCGACACAAACCGGCACTGAGCACAGCCCCTCTATTACCGCGAATGTTCCAGCTAAAGTAATGCCATCGCTTAAAGCTCGTATGGGCAAAGCAACGCCTGTGGGTAACGAAGGTGCCGGCACCGTGATTGCGGCAGGGTCATCACCCGCGGCACAAGCGCTCATGGGCAAGACTGTTGCTGTCATTGGCGGTGGAACTTTCCGTCAATTCTTGCGTGCAAACGTGCAAAGCTGCCTAGTATTAAAAGAAGGCACAACGGCTAAAGAAGGCGCTTCTTCTTTTGTGAACCCGCTCACTGCATTAGCGATGGTTGAAACCATGCGAGCTGAAGGTCATAAAGCCATCATTCATGCGGCCGCAGCGTCTAACCTTGGGCAAATGTTAAACCGCATTTGTATTGCCGATGGCGTAGATTTAATCAACATTGTTCGTAAACCAGAACAAGAAACCTTGTTACGTGATATGGGCGCAAAATATGTTGTTAATTCAAGCAGCGAGTCGTTCATCGCTGACTTAACGGCTGCGATTGTTGAAACCGGTGCGACCATTGCGTTCGACCCAATTGGTGGTGGCCAATTAACCAGTGATATTCTTAATTGCATGGAAGCAGCCGCTGCTCTTAACATGAAAGAATATAGCGTATACGGCTCAGACACGTTCAAACAGGTTTATATCTATGGCGCACTCAACCGCGGCCCTATTACGTTAAACCGAAACTTTGGTTTTGCCTGGGCAGTCAATGGCTTCTTGTTATTTAACATGCTTGGTAAATTAGGGCCTGAAACGGCCATGAAAATGCGTAAGCGTGTGGCCGATGAAATCACCACAACCTTTGCGAGCCATTACACACATGAAGTGTCATTAGCAGAAGCGTTAAAGCTACAATCAGTAGCCGCCTACTCGAAGCAAGCTACAGGTGAAAAGTACTTAATTACACCGCAAAAATAGTGGATTCTTAACTGTTAAATAAAAGCAGGTACTCTTTAATGGCATCTGCTTTTTTTTTGCCCATTCGTTTTAAATTAATAGTATTCAGCCCCTGGAATCCAGGTTAGAAAATCGGCACCAAAACGTTCCAACCAAGTAGTCAACGGCTCTTCCATCAGCAACACTATCTCGTTTTCCTGCTCAACTCGCCAAGCTACTTCACCTTCATGCAATATTGCCTGCCAACTATTACTTAAAGCCATATTATTTAAAATAGTCTCCGCCAATTGAGTGGCGATCTCAGGGCTTTCGATCACCAAAGCCGTCTCGGTATTAATAAATGCGGAACGAATGTTAAAGTTAAGCGAGCCGATGTAGACAGATTTACGATCAAACACCGCCGTTTTTGCATGAAGTCCAATGAGGTGGTGCTCACAATTTGCTTCAATCACTACCATCTTAGGGCAAGATTTAAAGCTAGGCTTCAGTTCATAAAGTTCCGCGCCCGCCGCCAGTGTATTTTCACGAACCATGGCATAACCCGCATGATTCATCAGTAAATTATTCGACGCCATCGAGTTCGTTAAAACTTTAACTTTTACGCCGCTATGATATAGCTGCTGGAAAATATCAATAGACCTATCATCAAGGACTAAGTAGGCTGATTCTATAAGAACCTCTTCACGACTATTCATAACCAATTCAGCAATTTCTACTGCAACCTCTTTGGGTTTATCATCTGCTAATGGCTCAAAGCCACCGGGCTTATCATAAATAAAATAGGTCGGTGCCCAAATGAGTTGGTTATACAGCTTCCGATAGTATTTTGTTAAGAAGACACTATTCGCTACCTCTCTTGCATCACCAAAACTCAAAATGTAGTTAAAATCACTCTCCACGAGTGCATTGATAAACTCTGCACTCTCAACATCGTTATCCGTTTCATAGAGTTTGGCGACAGGTGTTGACCAAGGGCTATTCCAATAATAATTGAAGCCGTTTGAAACTTGCCGTACGACGGGACCCACACTGAGCACATCCATATCATAGAAATTATAGTGCTCATCAAAAAAGAAGTAAGCATCACCAATATTTCGACCACCGGTAATGGCAACACTGCCATCGAACACGAATGATTTATTATGCATACGTTGATTTAATCGATCAAAATCTTTAGCAAAATTAACCACTCGCGCTAACATTTGTGAACCCTCTATAGGGTTATACACTCGGATATCTATATTTGGGTGATCCGATAAATAAGCCAACTGTTTATGATGTTCTGTAATACTCAAGCCATCGAGTAACACTCTGACCTGTACACCACGATTTGCCGCTTTCACTAATCGCTGTAACAACAGCTTCCCTGTCTTGTCGTCATTCCACAAAAAGTACTGAGCATCGATTCTTTTTTCAGCCGCATCAATTAAATAAAGTCTCTCTATCAACGCTTGATGGCCATCACGTAGCAATAAGTTCCCGGAAAAGTCATCGCCCCTTATTGAAGGCATCGTTCGGGCCAGTAACGTGCCTGCAAAGTGATCAGAAGGTAAAACCTCAAATTGCGTATCACTTCTGAGCACCTGTGATGAACTGCAACCCAGCAATATCAAGGTAATGGATAATATAATTCCAAGTTGTATCGCTGTACTGTGGGCCATAGTTTCTATTCCAAAGTGTGAGTAAAGTGATAATGTGGTGTCAGCTTGAGAACACTACCATACAGACAAAGCAAAATACTCATCTACTAAAAATTAAACGCCCAATAATTCGAAATTAAAGAAGATAACAGCACATACCTACAAGTTAACACCTTGCTTGGTTACAGGCGCTAAACCTTAATCGTCATCAGATACCTCGTAAAAAAATCAATAAGTTTTGCTTTGAGTTTTCATCTAATACTTCAAACGCCCGCCTTGACTCAAGCGCTTCTCCGCCATGCCAAATGACAGCTTGTTCAATAGTTTTCGCTCGACCATCATGGAGAAAACGAGCATGGGGTGAGGCTTCAACTAACCCTAAACTCCACAGTGGGGGTGTTCGCCATTCTGACGGCTCTGCATGACCTTCCTTTACCTGATCACTTAAATCAGAACCTAAATCATGTAATAGTAAGTCGGTATAAGCATAAATGAGTTGGTTTGATAACAACGGATATTTGTCAGATTGTCCGGTAGTCAGTGTTGGATAATGACAATCTGCACAACCTAGCTCATCAAACAACTTGGCGCCTTGATCAAAAGTTTCTTGATCTTCAATTCTGCGTTCTGGTACCGCTAACAGCGATAAAAAATCGTTAATTGCATCCAGTGAATTATCTGATACTTCAGGACTTCCACCACTGGGTTGCTGGGAACAAATGGTTTGTTGAAGCGTACAAGGTTCATCTGGGTTTAAGTTTGTAGTCAGCCCCATATCTTGTTGCATAGCGCCTGCACTTTGATGTCTTAACGAAGGTTGCATCGCCTTCCAACCAAATCGCCCAAGCACTCTTTCACCATCCACTTCGTGCCAATGTGCACGACCAGAAATTCCATCGCCATTGAGATCAAATTCGTCTTCTCGGCTCAGAATGTCGTGTTCAGTGACTAGATCTAGCAATCCGATTCCCGTTAATTGCGGAGACAATCGCGGCCCTAAATGAATCCCCTCTGCTAAAGCAAGTTGATTCGTAACCAATGTAAAGGCTGGTCGACCAGAGCTATCCAATTGCCAACTGACACGGCCTTCACTATTACCTGCTGTTGCAGCCGTCTGCAACTGACCGCCGTAGTACGGGTCTACCTTACCCTTAGAGTCTGCTAATCTAAATAACAAACCAACACCAACCTCACCGTTAGGATTCAAACTGGCGGCTCTTCCCGTTGGTAAATGGCAGGCATCGCAAGATGACGCAATCGCTAATGGCCCCAGACCATCTAACAAAGGTCTTGTACCTGGCGCTGCATCCCAATCTGCTATAAACAATTCACGTCCTTGCGAGGCAATAGTAAGATTTGCTAAATCCAAGGTTGGAATAAATTGTAGAAAAGGATAGTTGGGATCAAAATCTGCCGTTGCAGAGCCCGCAACAGGATGCCAAACCAAACTTTCTTGTTCGGTCAGATTTGTCGTGTCGAGATCGGCTGTGCAACCTGAGAATAAAACAGAAAGTGGAATGGATAATAATAAACTTGTTCTTAACATATTTAAGTTCTAGTATTTTTGATTCGAAAAAAATAGTACCCTTACTTCATAGCCAAATAACTACAAACTAAGGGTTTAAAAGAGTGCAATATTAATCAGCTATCGATAAAAATAACGGCAACCGGTAAGTCCATGCGTTGATCGTACTCTCGCCACCACCAAGTGAGCCTTCAAAACTCCAACCCCATGAAAAGAATTGATTATCCGCGTTTAGCGCTAACGTATGAAGCGCTCCATTACCCAAATCAATTACGTTTTCTAATCCAAAAACGGCGCTGTTTGGTGTTTCGACATTGCCATCCTGTTCAATTCCCAGTGTACCCAGCATATTTTGCCCCCAAGGGTAAACTTTGCCATCGCTACGCTGTACAAAACTTTGATTGCCCTTTGCCCAAACCGCAATGGCATCGTCAAACCATGGCAACAACTTAGGTTCGTATACATAACCTCCCCAGTCTCCAGTTTCATTCATACCCACTTGACTACTGGCATTTAAACCCCAGGCATAAACGGTACCCGAGTGAGTTAAAGCAAGAACATGGCCTTTACCGCTGGCAAGACTAAGAACGGGCTCATTTATCGGGATTTGTGTCGGTATAGAGTGAGCATCCGTGTCTTTAACGCCATTCGCCAATTGTCCGTATTTGTTGCTGCCCCATGCCCAAACACGACCATCTCTATCGAGTGCGAACGAACCAATAGAAGCAGATATTTGGACAATATTACTCAAGCCATTAACAATAATAGGGCTATCGCTACTGTCCGTTGAACCATCACCAAGCTGTCCTGCATTATTATCACCAAAGGCAAGTACAGTTCCGTCCCCTTTTAGCAATAAGGCATGATCCAGTCCTCTGCTAATCGCAACTATATTGGTTACGCCGATAATTTGTTGCGGACTGGTACCATCAATTTCATCGATGAGCCCATCATTCGCGACACCTAAACCAAGCTGGCCATCATCACCAACGCCCCAGCTCCAAACATTGCCATCAACATCTAATGCACTGGACGCGTTTTGATTAAAAGCAAGGGATACAAACTTAGTTTCTTCTCCGCTTAAAGAGGGTGCTGAAATAAGGATAGGTGCCATAGGATGTGGCGCTTCTGCACTTGCAGGATCATCTCTAATGCTGGTAATAAATCCAATTCCGGCTTGACCTTTATTGTTACGGCCCCATGCATAAATGGCTTGATCTTTCAATATGCCTGAATGCGCTCCGCCAGCACTTAAGCGAGCGCCAAAATAAAACGAATCAGAGAATATCGTTTCATTATTTGCTTCATCGATAGCGGTAATCGTATACC
The DNA here is from genome assembly GCF_046710285.1 of Reinekea sp. Classification (GTDB taxonomy): domain Bacteria; phylum Pseudomonadota; class Gammaproteobacteria; order Pseudomonadales; family Natronospirillaceae; genus Reinekea. The sequence goes on along the minus strand of NZ_JBKEGY010000016.1, from coordinate 3,873 downwards.
TATTTCCGCCCGGTAGCGCATTCATTTCGGCACTAAACTGCTCTCCATCTAACTGTGCAACCACCGATTCTGTTTCATTAGAAACCACAACCGATTTAAGCGGAGAATCATCAACGACCTCACCACGTACAACAACCAACATTGATTGAATACCCATACCGTTTCGTGGGAATACCTGGCTAATTTTAGGTGAAATTGTATCGGGCGCGATCTCGTTTAGAGTCGTACTATTTGATGAGTTTTCTGAAGGACCACAGGCTTGTAGCAAGAAAGCACTAGCTAATATGGACGCGAAATAGATTGCATTTTTTCTTTGCATTGGAATATCACTGGACTAGAATTTCCAAGCAAGATACCCCAAATGATAATCATTCGCAAATATAAATAGTTATCATTGCTATTGTATAAGGTAGGTCAACGATTAGATCGTATAATCAACCACCAGAGGTTCTAACACCAAAGCAATGTAAAATATCCAAATAACCAAGGCCACATGCAATACATCATTCTCTGAAAACCAGATACCTCGTTGCCATAGTTTTTGTGTCCAGCCTAAACGCAAGTACTGATGGAACAGCCACATGGTTAGTATTAATCCAAACCAAGTACCGAGAAGTGCCAAATCTAAAGCGTTACCCGTTAGCCAGAAGCGGCTACCATTTAAACCGATAAAGAAAAAAATAAAGGGTGAGCAAAACAGTACCATGAGCTCAAACGTTATGAATGATTTCACCGGTTTGAATGCCCCCCAGCCAACCACCAAGGTATAAACAACAGAAACCAAAACAGCTAGATACATTGAGAGCGATTGTCCCAGTACCGGCAAGCATGAATAAACCACTGCTATTAACATAACCGATACGCTGACTTGCTGAAAAATCAGGTAGACCACTTCCCACCAGCTGGTCCACACGACTTCTGGCCTACCTGCACATTTAAGCTGATAACCAAAGGCTTGATAACTTGTGCCTGCCAACAACGCACCTACACCCCATAAAATTAACGATATGCCCCACATTATCCGAGATACCTGATTATCATGGGTAACGCAAAAATACAGGCCAAGTAGCGTGGTTAATACACCCAATAAATAGACCCAAAATGTAGAGCTGGGTTGCGTTATCAGTATGCTATTGCCAAAAAACTGATACGTTTTACAAGGCTGTGCGGTGAACCAAGTTTCGTTATTCAAGCTGGCATCGTCATGCTTAATTGAGTGTAAACGCTTCCAAACAGAAACCGATGACTTAGATTGAGAATGCATCATTGTGATTTTTTTAGACCTAAGAATTTATCTTGCTCATTCGTCAACGCAGGCGGTATCAACACGAACTTGCCTACATGTTTTTTCTCGGTAAATTCTTTTTGGGCCTCAACTATATTTTCTAACGGAAAAGTTTTTGCTAATAATGGTCTAATTTCTCCGCGTTCAATGTAGCGAATTAAATTTGGAAATATGGGTTCATCCCAACCAGTGCAACCAATTAAGGTCAAATCTTTTAGGTATAGGTTACGCATATCAAGTGTGACAAGTGGCCCCGCTATTGCACCAGATGAAGCATAACGACCGCCACGCTTTAACACCTCGGTCATTTGACCAAAACTTTCACCCGCTACATTATCAATAACGACATCGATTGATTTTTCGCCTAATTCAGCTACCAAATTTAGCCCGCGCTCAACAATACGATCGGCACCGATCGCTTGTGCTTCCACTTTCTTATCTTTACCAACAATAGCTGTAACCACAGCCCCTCGACACTTGGCTAATTGAACTACGGCCGAACCAACTCCGCCAGAAGCACCTGCCACCAAGACATGATCACCCGCTTTTACATTAGCACGGTGAATCATGTTTTCTGCCGTGCCATAGGCGCAAGGAATGGTACCCAACTCGGCATCGGTCCAATTACAATCTACCGCAAAAACTTCAGAAGCTGGAACCTTAACAAATTGGGCAAAAGCCCCATCAAAATCAGAAGCCATCCAAATATTTTCTGGTGAATCCCAGCCTTGATTACGAATACAGCTGCGAATTAATATTCGCTCATTAATACGCTTAGTATCAACATTTTCACCTACAGCAACGATACGCCCACAACAGTCTGTGCCTTGTATAAAAGGAAACGGCGTCACTTCATTCCAACCACCATCAGACTCATCTGCTGCGCTTTCTTTTTCGCTTTCGTTTTCACTAAGCGCTTCTGTACCTTGCGTTACCTTTGATGAATACCAACCTAAACGAGTGTTAATTTCAGTATTGTTAACACCGGCCGCCAACACCTGAACCAGTACTTCATCAGCGCTAAGGGTAGGGATTGGCACATCTTGGTAGCTAAGCATGTCATAGCCGCCATTAGCCAATGTGACCACCGCTTTCATCGACACCTGTGATTTATCTAATTTGAATCTGTTTTTGTCCCAGGATGGACTTGAACTACTCATAAATGCTCCGAAGATATTATTGGGTTTTGATACAGCTAAAAAAGAGATACAGCCTATAACTCTTGCATGTTCGAATACAAAACGCAAAAATTAATGTCGCTGTCTAACCTAAACTGAGAGCATGTAGATATGATGATAATTCAAAGACTTTTAGCATAAAGGGAAGTTTTGGCAACCGGAGCAGTAAGGTTTTTGGTATCGAAGGTACGATTTTGCGCCACTACTGTTGCCAGTGTAATAATTATTAGAGTCAAAGCTAAAGTTATATCGAGTGAGACCATTCAGCTATAAGACGCTTTGATACAAGCCTTCGATTTCCTGCTGATATTGCTCGGCAATATTTTTACGACGAACTTTCATCGTAGCGGTCACTTCACCATCGTCATGGTCTAACTCTTTCGGTAAAAGATAAAAGGTTTTGATCTGTTCAACCCGCGCCAGTTGCGTATTGGCTTTATCCACTTCGTCGGCGATCATCTCTCGAACTTCGGCTGATTGCGTTAAAGATTTGAACGTGGTGTAACTGATATTATTTTGCTCGGCCCAGGTTGGCACGGCATCTGGATCTATCTGCAACAAAGCCGACACATAAGGGCGTTGATCGGCAATGACGATGCATTCTTTTATAAACGCTGAGGCTTTCAGGGTGTTTTCAATCAAACTGGGCGACAAGTTCTTACCGGCGGCGTTGATCATAATGTCTTTTTTACGGTCGACAATGCTGAATGAACCGTCGGCATGTGCTTGGCCGATGTCGCCGGTATATAGCCAATCAGCTTTGATGGTCTCGGCGGTGGCCTCATCGTTTTTATAATACCCTTTAAAGATAATGCCGCCTTTCACCAGTAGTTCACCGTCTTCAGCGACCTTGCATTCAACGCCGGTACAGGGCCGGCCAACCCGACCTTCGGAGTTCATATGCCAAGGTTGAATGGTGGCGGCTCCGGTGGTTTCTGTCATCCCGAAAATCTCGCAAATACGAATGCCCATGCCACGCATCTGTGACAGTAATGCTGGAGAAATGGGCGCGGCGGCCGTCATAGCAAAGCGACAACGCGCCAAGCCAAGATAGGCGCGAAGGTGTTTGTAGACCAGTGCATTCCAGAACGCGTAAGTGAGCTTTTGCGACACCGACCAATTAATCGGCAGCACTTCGCCAAGGTCTTGAGCGCTCGCCATGGCGCGCAGAATTAACCAACCGCGCAAGCGACCGCTGCGTGAAGCCAGAACACTGATTTCAGCCTGCATCTTTTCCCAAATACGTGGCACACCAAAAAATACATCGGGTGAAATTTCCTGCAGGTCGGTGCGGATAGTTCGTAGGCTTTCGCCGAAGTTAATAACGACCCGATTAATCATTAGGTTCAACGTAGACATAGCCTGCTCTGCAATGTGACACAAGGGCAGATAGCTCAATAAGTTCATACC